>CAWDSD010000026.1:0-115094 GCA_963804935.1 uncultured Actinomycetes bacterium | reverse complement strand
AGTCACGTGCGGACATGGTCACAGCGCGCGTCGGTAACGACGAGCTCGAGGTGTCGCTGCTCGGTTCCTACGTGATCGAAGAGGCGTGGGCGACCCTCGATTTGCTCGCCCGGGCATGGGAAGCGGGTCGCAGCGTCGACGCGTCTGTTGAGCTGCTTCGGTTTTGACCCTCCTGGGTCAAGCCGACGGCAGCCTGACCGCAAACGTTGCTCCTTTGCCGGGATCAGAGATCACCCGCAGCGTTCCGCCCATCCGCTCTACGAGTTCACGAGAGATGTAGAGCCCAAGTCCCGTGCCGGCCGGGGCCTTCGCCAGATGCGGATCCGCGCGGTAGAACTTCTGGAAGATTCGCTCTTGGTCGGCGAGCTCGATGCCTGGACCCTTATCGGTGACCGCGACGCAGACGGCGCCGTTTTCCGCGCCAACGCGAACGGCGATGCCACTCGCACCGCCATACTTGACCGCATTGTCCAGTAGATTTGTGATCACCTGCTGAATGCGGTCGCGGTCGCCTGATGCAGCACTTAACTCCGTGTAGACATCGAGCTCGATCAGCACAGGATCAGGAAGTCGAGTCGCCATGGCTTCCACTGTCATTCGAACAAGATCGGCGACATCCACGGCTTCGTGCTTGATCCGCAAATCTTCGCGATCGAGTTGACTCGTTAGGAGCACGTTCTCGGTGATGCGAGCGAGGCGCCTCGCCTCCGACTCAATCATCTCCAGTAGTTGCCGACGTTGTTGCTGGTTGAGCGCTTCCTCACGGTGAAGCAGTGTCGTAGCGGCACCATAGACAGCTGTCATCGGAGTCCTCAGCTCATGGGAAATGGTCGCTACCAAGTCATTCTTTTCTTCCTCGAGTCGGTGTTCACTGGTCAGATCACGAAACGCGTAGATCACCCCAGCAGCGCTGTCCACGGCGACGAATGAGAGCCAAAGATCGCGGGAAGCAATCCGGAGGGGAAGCGTCACCGCGCCCGCTCTTGCTCGACCCGACGCAACCGGAATACGTCGTGCCAGCTCCGTCCACTCAGGAATCGCATCGCTGATCTGCCGGTCACGAACGGCCTCGCCCCGCAGTCCCGTGACCAGTTCTGCTGCTCTGTTCCACAAGCGGACGACTCCCGCCCCGTCGAGCAGAAAGATCCCATCGCCGACGGCTTCGAGAACTTGTGCGGCTTGTTCGCGCTCGGCGGCAACCGCCCGGGCCGCTGCCTCAGCCGCCTCCAGGCGCCTACGTTCCTTCTGGAGCCGCACGTTTCGTACAGCCGCCGCCATCTGTGCCACGAGCCCTTCGAAAAGCTCGACCTGTTCCTGTGTGTACACACCTTGATCCGTCATCAGCTGGACCACGCCGGCGACCTTGCCTTCGAGCTTGACAGGCACCATCATCGCCGCTTTCGTTGCGGCCGGTCCGGTCTCCGGGATTTTTCGTAGCGTCCCGTCCGGATCAACGTTGTAGTACTCGCCTTCGCGTTCACGGACCTGCTGTGGAACGTCGTTGAAAAGAAACGATTCGCCACTGACGATCACACGGCTCTGCATACCCCCGCCAGCACGGTTCAGAGGCAACGAGGGCAACGTCGAAGGGTCGACTTTGTTGCCCTCATTCCAGACGTAATCGCAGCGAATGCGGTCGTCCAGCTCGTCATAGGACGAAATGACGAGACCATCATGCTGAATCACCCTGGCAAGTAGTTCCTGAAACCGCTCATACACCCGCTCCGGCTCTAGGCCCTCGGCCAACTGACGTGCCGCCGCAAGAAGGATCTCCGCGACCCTGGCCTTCCGCTCGAGCTCTCTGTCCCTCACGTTTTGACCGTACTCCTGCCTCCGTCCGGCGCCAAGGGATCTAGCGGCAGCATCGCGGAGACGAACTGGCTTCGCCAGCCATGACCGCTTACCTCACGGCCCGTCCGCATTTGGGCCCCGCGCCCTCCATCGCCTCGAGGGGTTCCGGGTCCCGAGCTCGAGCGCGCTCGCCGGGGGTACGGAGGGCGGTCTTCACTGCGGCGAAGGCTCGGCCGTCACCTCGTAGTAGAGCGACAGGACCATTCCCGTCCGCAGCGCCGTCCAGATGTTCATGAGCTCGTCCGACGCCGGTGCGCGCAGCTGAACCGTCACAGTCTCGATCTTGTCGGAGATCGACCCGTCCAGATCTTGGCCACGGAACACCGGATTGCGGTCGAAGGCATCCAGCACCCGGGACAGTCGCTCTTGCAGGTCGATTGCGCTCGCCGACGTGCACGTGACGAGGTAGCGAAGCCTCAGAACCGGCGGAACCTGTTTGGCGCTCGTCGGGGGCGGCGTACTCAGGTCGTACAGCTCTTCGACAGCGTAGAGAAAGACGAGGATTGTCTCGGCCGCGGGCGGCACAGGGCCTGCACCTAAAATTCCGATCTCCACAGCCGTGTCCGAGATCGCGGAGCGCAAGTAATCGCGCAACGTCTTCGAGATTCCGAGGAGCATCAGCGCCCGGAGGACACTAACGCCATGTGTACCTCCGGAACGGGTCCCGTGGCCGCCGGCGCGCTCAGCGGTTGGTTCCGCGACTTCGGGCCTCTTGCGAGCTCGATCTACCCTCGGGTCTACCCGTAGTGGGGTCCAAGGCCAAATAGGCGGCCACGACCTCGTCGGCGTGCTCCTCGAGCTTGCGCGCCAGCTTGTCGCGGAGTCGGCGACCCGCGCTACCGAGTAGCACGACACTCAATCTCCACCTGAGGTTGACCACCCAAAGAGGGGGGCCGGCCGTTGTTCCTATCGGCTTTCCGATTGGCGTCGCAATCTTGCGCACCTGATGTCAAGTGCGATACTCGAAGCTGGACAAGGGGCGCAGGCATGGGGAGGAAGCGCTGATGGATGGGAGCTCGGCCGCCGTTTCGGGAATGGGGCCACCTCGTTTTAAGCGCAACCGAGGGCGGGGGTTTGTCGGTTGCACGGTAGCCGTATTTGCGGCCGTGCTCTGCGCGTCCCTATTCACCGCCCCGGCTCGAGGCGACAATCCTCTCCCGCCAGTCTCGGATGGCTCGGCGATGACGACAGAAACCTCGGAGCCGTCCGCGGCGACGACGGACAGTTCTGGCACAGCGGACACGACCGACTCGCGCGCTCCCACACCAGACGCAACAGACACCCCGGCGACGACGGCCGATGGATCCGCCGCTGCGGCAGACACAGCCGGCGCGGGGACTCCGGCGCCAGACGCAATTGATACCTCGGCCACGACAGCGCCAAACCCAATTGACACCTCGGCAGCGACGACACCAGAGACGATTGCCATCCCAGACACAACGACAGATAACTCCGTCGCCGCGCCAGACACGACCAGCACGTGTGCCTTGTTGCCAGACGCAACAGCCACCTCGGCCACGACGACGGACACTTCCGCCGCTGCAGCAGACACGACTGGCTCGTGTGCGCCGGCGCCAGTCCCAACAGATACGACTGACGGCCTCACTGCGACAGACCCCTCCGCCAGTTCTCCCGATGCTTCCGGCGTCGAACCTACGGATGCGGCTGCCGACTCCCTCACCACCACGAACGACCCGATAGGCACGTCAACGGGGTCTGCGCCCGCCACGGACACGCAATCGCTCTCGAACTCGGGCTCCTCCGGAGCAGCGGAACCACCTGCTTCACCGCCAGGCTCGAACTTGCAGGCCCCGACTCATGCGACTACGAGCGACTCTCTGTCCGACGGCACGTCGAATGACGAAAACGCCGACGCGGGCCGTCTCCTCGGCGACCTTGTCCAGCCGTTCGCCACGGCCGTCCACTCCGGCGAGGCCATGACGCTCATCTTCTCGGTCATCGTGACCCGCTGCGGTGCCGACTGCGGCGCCACGATCGTTTGCGACCCGACCCCTGGCCCTCTTGCTCTCGCCTCATGCTCCACCAAACCCGGGGCGACGCCGGCGGGACGCATAGCGGTGAGGACGAACGGCGCGCAAAACCGGCGGCCAGCCGGCGCGCGCGGGCCATCAGCTCCCCGCCTACCCATCCCTGACCATGAGCCACAGATGCCAACCCCACCGGGGGCCTCGAGCGGATCAGCCAGCTCAGGAGGCCCCCACGGCGGGTCCACTCTCGGTGTGACAGCAGCAGTGCTCGAAATCACCCCACGTGATGGCACGCGTCCAATCACGCTCATTGAGCTGTGCCGGCGCGCACTGCCTCTCGCCTTCTTGCTCGACCGTCCTGGCTAAGGCCTGACGAACGGTCACCCGCGCACGGCGGGGCGCCTCCGGTGCCCCCTGTGTCGAGACGAGCTCGACTGCGAAAGGAGGTTCCAAATGAGCATCGACCTTATGAACCGCCAGTTCGATCGAACGGACGACAGGACATCAAGCGAAGCTGACTCGAGCCACCAGCTCGAGGACTCACTAACGCTGTACGCCCGCGGAGTAGGCCGGGTGCCGATGCTGTCTCCGGCTGAAGAGCGCCAGCTCTTTCGTCGTAAGGAAGCCGGAGACGAGCGTGCGAAGCGGATTCTGATCGAGGCCAATCTGCGTCTGGTCATCTGGATCGCCCGACAGTACGCGCATCAGAACGTTCCGATGCTCGACCTCATCCAGGAAGGGAATCTGGCACTCACGAGGGCGGTCGAGAGGTTCGACCACCGATTGGGTTTCAGGCTCTCGACCTATGCCACCTTGACGATCAAGCGGGCGGTGGGGCAAGCTGCGGAGCGTCATGCCCGTCTAGTTCCGGTTCCAATCTACGTCGGCAGGCAAATTCGAAGCGTTCGAAGAGCGCGTCAGGTTCTCCTGCAGCGCCTGAATCGCGATCCCCTGCTGGGCGAGATCGCTGCCGAAGCAGGACTCGAATCCCGCCGCGTCGGGGAGCTACTCGGCTACGAGCAGCAGCCCGTGAGTCTCGAGTCCCCTCCGAAAGAAGGGCAACAGGCCTGCAGTGAGCAGCTCACGGATCCGACATCAGCCCACCCGGGCTCGGCGCTGGCCGAGCGCCAGCGAAGAGAGGAGGTTGAGGCAACCGTCAACTCGCTCGACGAGCGCCTCCGGCTCGTACTCAGGCTGCGCTTCGGTCTCGCGGGGCAATCACCCCGGTCGCTGGTCGAGGTGGGGAGGGAGCTGGGAGTGACAAGTGAGCGGGCTCGCCAGCTTGAGGCGAAGGCACTCGACAAACTCCGAACGCTCGCGCCGGGTCTGCGGGACTATCTCGAGGTTGCGTAACGCGTCAAACTAGGGCTGCGCCCAGAAGGCTTGTCCTCTCCCCGCCTCTGGGCGCAGCCCTTCCCTCCTATTCAGGTCAGGAACCGCCGGGACGCAACCCCATCGTGCGACTGAATCCTGGAAACGAGCGACGAGGTCCCGGACTGGGTCCCGCGCGCCGCGCGGCGTTGCCGGGGTACGGAGGGTGGTGGGAAGCCCATCACCGAACGGCGCAAACATGCAGCGTTGCGTAGATGCTCGATTACGCCACGTCTTCGCGGACAAGCCCGAGCTGCGCGAGCTACGTCTGGATTCTCGGCCACCAGGCGTCGCTTGAGTGCGTCACTCTCCTCGCGAGTCATCTTCGACACGTCTAGCGGATCATCGAAAGCAGTGACATTCTCGACCGTTTCCTTGGGCCGGCCGTGGACACGAGAGATCCAGGCGTCCGCAGCCCGGTAGGCGCGGTTCGGGTCATCCGATCGAATCCCGGCCAAGTAGGCCGCCACGACCTCGTCCGCGTGTTCCTCGAGCTTGCGAGCCAGCTTGTCGCGGAGCGTCTCGCGGCGGGCCTGCGCCTTGGCCCGTCTGACCTCGGCGCTTCGCTGCGCGCCTTTGGCCGAATCGAGCCGTGTCTGGCCAGAGTGAGCCAGGCAAAGCTCCGCCCCTTTCAGAGCTGGGGCGGCACAGGGGTCGCCTTTCTTGTTCCGAGCGGCACAGCGGCCTGTCTGCAGGGTGTTTGTCGGTATCTCCGGCTGAGGTGCGGGGACTCGTTGCACGTCGGCGTAATGGCCCGCTGTGGTTAGGCGGTTGAACCTCTGTGTTGCGTCTTCTTGCACACCGGCGACGCTAGCAATGAAGTCCGCTGTTGCCCCCTACGTTGCCCCTTGCAACTGAGTGTGGCTCGGCCGGAAACAAGAAAGCCCCCTAAGCGGGGGCTTTGTCAGGCTGCGGGGCAAGGACTCGAACCTTGACTACCTGATCCAGAGTCAGGCGTCCTACCATTAGACGACCCCGCAACGGGTCGGGGCATTGTAGCGGCATGGATTCAGGGATTTAGCCACTCTCCGTGCCCGCGCTCGTCGCTACACTGGGCCCTTCGATCGGCCCATTCGTCTAGTGGCCTAGGACACCGCCCTCTCACGGCGGCGGCACGGGTTCGAATCCCGTATGGGCCTTCTTCTCGTTCCCGCTTCAAACACGCCGCTTGCGGCGGGCGCCTCACATCACGCGGTGCGCCCGCCATGCCCCAGCAGTGTTCTAAACGTCCCGGAAACACGAAGCGAAACGGCCGCGTTTCCGGGGCCGTTCTATCGAAGGGCCGGGCGCGCGGCGGAATCACCTCGAACGGATGATGCGCCGGAAGCGGTGGTCAGCTGGAATCGCGCCGTCTCGGAGGTCTGCCCGTGGAGGTCTGCCCGTGGACCACAAGTCGATCACTTTCACCGTCGCCGCTGACCTGTTCCTGCTGCTGCTCATCGGCGTCGGCCCCAAGATCGCGCTCGTACCCTTCCTGGAGATCACCGCCGACATGGACGACGCGACGAAGGGACGCGTCGCGCGCAAGATGCTCACGACCGCCGCCATCGTGTCGATGCTCCTCCTGGTCCTGGGCGAGGTGCTGCGGCGCCTGCTGCACTTCTCTATCGGCTCGCTGTCCATCGCCAGCGGCCTGATCCTCGTGATCATCGCCATGTTCATGGTGCTCGGCTCCGGCGATCCCGAGAAGCTCCACAACCGGCTTAAGGGGCAGGACCCGATGAGCCTCGCCGTCTACCCGCTAGCCATCCCGTACCTCCTCAACCCGGCCGGCATCGTTGCGCTCATGACGGTGTCCGCGGAGGCCGCATCGGTCAGCTACTTCGCGCTCGCCGTCGGACTGGTGGCGATCGTGCTCGCGCTCGACGTGGTCGTGTTCCGCTGGGCCAACCACGTCAGCGACCATCTCGATGAGAGTCGGATGCTCGTCACCGAGAAGGTCTTTGGGTTCCTCCTCGCAGCCCTCGCGGTACAGCTTGCGCTCGACGGCCTCGACGAGGTCGGGGTGATCCACCTCAGCGGGCACTGACGGCGCCCCGTCGTAACGCCCCGGGCCGTGATGCCCGCCTGACCCATTTGGGGTTATCAGCGCCGTTCACGGTTGCGCCAGGGCTGCCTGCCCGAGTTCCGCTACGCGGTTGCCGCATGGTTACGCGGGTCACGTGTGTCAGGTGTGCCGCGAATGCGCGTGGCGTGCGTACCCGGGTGCGTACCTCAGAAGAAGCGGCAGAGCCATGGTTTCAAGATTTGTAAAGGCGGACAGCGTAGGCTCATGGTCGAGCCTTATGCTCGTCAGGAAGCGAAGCGGCCGTGATGAGGAGAAGCGAAACCGTAGTGAGGGCACGAGCGGCATGAACGTCACCTGCCCGGTTGAGTACAAGGGGTTGACAGGCTGCGGCCACGCGTTGACGTACTTCACCACGAACGACGCCGGACTCATTGAGTGCCCGAACTGCGGCCTGTGGTTTGCACCGGCAGGCGTTCCAGCCCGCGCTCATAAAGGCACGCGAGGGTTCTGGGATCCAAGAGTGTTGCCGGCGCGGATCGTCCGATCCTAGAAACATCGCCTCCGCCGAGGTAGCGACCACGACGAACGAGAACGCGCTCCCATAGGCGTGCGCAGACGCACGCCTCTCGAGACACAACTCAAGCGGAAAGTCTGCAAGGGCCTGATGAAGCTCGCGAAGGCGCGCGCGGCGATTCGGCTGTTCAAGAACACGCAGGGTTAGGTGTCGTTTTTCATCAAGCCGTCGTACACTGCTCTAGACCCTGGGGGACTGACCTCTGACCGATCGTTTGGACGAGAGCAAGATCGAGCAACTCCGCGCCTGGGGCGCGGGTCTTTTTGCGGGCGGCGATCAGGAGCTTCGCGCGACCGGAAAGGCGATTCTCTTGCTGATCGAAGAGATCGAGCGTCTGCACGTCGACCTGTGGACCGCGAAGACGACGCAGGAGCAAGGCCACCCGGATCAGGCCGACGGGGACGGTCATGTCGAAGCAGGCCTGGATCGGACGCTGCGGGCCAGATTGAGCCGTGTCCGTGGTCGCTGAATAGCCGCCGCCCACAGAGCATCCACAGCGTGTTGAAAGTGTGGTGGTGTCGGCGGGGTTCCTTCGGAGCTCGTCTGCGTACCACAGCCTCTACGGGATGGACATCCCCTAGATCTCGAGGCGGTAGATCGGCACCAGGCGCTTCTCCGCTTCGGTGTCGATCCGCGCAACCACTTCGACGTAGGGCTCGAGGCCCGAGCCCTGCAGCTTCGCTTTCAACAGGCTGTCGACCTGGTAGATGCCTGACGAGTTGTTCATCGTGATCTCGATCAGGACCGGACGCTGCTCGCCGTCCTTGATGGCCACGTCCTCGATCGCCGCGGCGCTCAGCGAGTGGATCGAGATCGAGCCGCGGGCGAACGGGATTCGCGAGCGGCCCTGCTCCATGTCGAGCGCGTCGGCGACTCGTACCGTGCCGGCTTCGAGGGTCAGTGGCTTCCCGTACTCGCGGTGGCTCGTGATCGCCTGCAGCACTTCCGAGACGATCACCGTCACGTCCGGTTCTTCGTAGAGCCCTTCGAGCAGCTCGCGCAGCTTCGGCTCGGCGAGAAACAGGCTGAAGTCCTCGTGGCCGTCACGGTGAACCGACATGCCGATGCAGTGCGTGAGCGCCGCGAGCAGGACGACCACTTCGGCGTCGTCGTTGCTGTAGCCGTAGTCGCGGACGACCGACGGCTCGATGTGGTGCTTGGTCAACTGGCGGAGGAGCTTCAGCGCGATGTTCGCGACGATCTGGATGTGCACCCACGAGTGGTCGTTGATGCGCATGCGGGCGACGGCGTTCACGTTTGCCACGTGCCACCAACCCTTGAGCTGAGAATCATTGTTCACCCGCTCGAGCAGCTTGCGCAGCTTGCGGTTGCCGCGCACGGGCACGTTGATCCTCATCTGGCGGACGGCCTGGTCGGGCGTCAGCCGGGTCTCGCGCTCAGCCTCGGCGGAGACCGGTTGTTCGATCCGCTCCTCCGTCTCCTTGTCGAGAGCCATCTGCCCTGCATCCTATGACCTAGGCGACAGCCCAATCTCCATACAGCGATGTGTAGAGGCCGCGCTTCGCCAGTAGCTCGTCGTGGCTTCCCTGCTCGATGATCCGACCGTGCTCGAGGACGACAATGAGATCCGCATCGCGGATGGTCGACAGGCGGTGCGCGATGATGAAGGCGGTCCGCCCCGCGAGCAGGATCCTGAGGGCCTGCTCGATTTTCCGCTCGGTGCCGATGTCGACCGACGAGGTCGCCTCGTCGAGAATCAAGATGTGCGGGTCGGCCAGCAGGGCACGCGCGACCGCGATGAGCTGACGCTGGCCGAGTGAAAGGCGGGAGCCGCGCTCCTGCAGCTGTGTCTCGTAGCCGTCCTCGAGGCGAAGAATGAAGTCGTGCGCGCCGACCGTCTGCGCGGCCTGCACGACCTGCTGCGACGTCGCCTCGGGCCGACCGAACTTGATGTTGTCGGTCACCGTGCCGGCAAAGAGGAAACCCTCCTGCGGGACGATGCCCAGCTGATGGCGCAGCGAGGGTTGCGTCACGTCGCGGAGATCATTGCCGTCGATCGTGATGCGTCCCTCGGTCGGGTCGTAGAAGCGTGCGAGCAGTTTGGCGATCGTCGATTTGCCCGCACCGGTATGGCCTACGAGCGCGACCGTTGTCCCCGCGGGTACGTCCAGGTCGAGCCCGTGCAGCACCTCGCCGCCCTTCGAGTAGCTGAAACGGACGCCCTCGAACCGCACGTCGCCTTCCACTTCTGGCAGAGGTTGTGCGCCGGCGCGGTCGAGCACCTCCGGCTCCTCTTCCATCACGTCCATGATCTTGTCGAGCGCCGCCGTTGCCGATAGGAACGTGTTGTAGAGCTGCGACAACTGCTGAACCGGGTCGAAGAAGTTCTGCACGTAGAGCATGAAGGCGAAGAGCGTTCCGAGCGTGACGTCTCCGTTGAAGTAGAGATGGCCGCCGTAGCCCAGCACGACCGCGAGCGCAATCGAGGAGAGCAGGTCGACGAACGGGAAGTAGAGGCCATTCAGGACGACGGTCTCCATGTTCGAGTCGCGGTAGCGCTCGGTGACCTCCTTGAAGTTCCGCGTAGTGGCGTCCTCACGCGTGAAGGCCTGTACCACCCGCATGCCGGCGATGTCCTCGGCGAGCGTCGCCGTCACCAGCCCGAGCCGCTCGCGCACCGCCCGGTAGGCGCGCGTCGAGCGGACGCGGAAGAGCACCGTCGCGATGCTCATCAGCGGGATGACTGCGAGCGTGGCCAGGGCGAGACGCCAATCGAGGATGAAGAGCAGGATTGCGGTGCCGAGGAGCGTGAGGCTGTTCTGCACCAGGCTTGTGACCCCGTCGGTCACGAGCTGGTCGATCGCCTCGACGTCGTTCGTGAGCCTGCTGATGATCACGCCGGCGCGTGTGCGCTCGTAGAAGCCGAGGGACAGCCGCTGGAGGTGGCGGAACAGCCTGATCCGGAGGTCGGCCAGGATCCGTTCGCCGACCCAGCCGGTGAGGTACGTCTGCACGTAGCTCATCGCCCAGTTGAGCAGTCCGGCGAGCACGAATGCGCCGACGATCCACCAGAGTTTGCCGAGGTCGTTCTTTCCAATGGCGTCATCGACGGCGTACTTCGCGAGGAGTGGGGGAAGAAGCGCCGTCGCCGTCGCAGCGAGGAGCGAGACGACCGATAACGCTGTGCGCGCGCGGTAGGGCCGGGTCAGCCGCGCGAGCGCAGCGATGCGGCGGCGGGTCCGGCGCCAGGACCAGTCGTCGACCTCGACCTTCTTGATCGAGCTCAGGTGGCCTCCCGGCTGCCAGACCCTCATCGTTCGCAACCCTCTCCTGTTACACGCGCGCGCGGCCCCACCCGGGAGGGGAACGTTGCCACCCGCCGCCCACGGCCGACGCTACCGGCAAAACCCGAACGTGTCTGTGCCGATCCCGCGTCGATTCGGATCCTCATGAGGCAGCCTCCAGGGCGTCCGTCTCTGCGGTCGCCTCAACCGCGTCCGCAAACTGACGCTCGAGCAGGCCGTGCTCGTAGATGTCGCGGTACACCGGACTCCTCGCGAGGAGCTCCTCGTGCGTGCCGCGTGCGGCGATCCGGCCGTCGTCGAGCACGACAATCTCATTCGCGAGGGCGATCGTCGAGAGCCGATGGGCGATGATCAGCGTCGTACGGTTTCGCATCGCCTCGCGCAGGCCGACGCGGATTCGCGCCTCCGTCGATGCATCCACCGACGCCGTGGCGTCGTCGAGGATGAGGACACGCGGATCGAGCGCAAGCGCGCGTGCGATTGCCAGGCGCTGTCGCTGCCCGCCCGACAGCGTGATACCGCGCTCGCCGATCACCGTGTCGTAGCCAGCCGGCAGCTTGTCGATGAATTCGTGCGCCTGCGCAAGGGTTGCGATCCGCTCGACCTGGGTGTCGTCGAGGTCCGGAGCGCCGAACGTGATGTTCTCCCGGACGGTCGCAGAGAAGAGGAAGGGATCCTGGGAGATGACGCCGATCTCGCGGCGCAGTGAGGCGAGCTTCACGTCACGGACGTCGACGTCGTCGAGCGTCACGCGGCCGGAAGTGACGTCGTAGAAGCGCGGGACGAGCGAGGTGAGCGTCGTCTTGCCCGAGCCCGTATGGCCGATGAGGGCGATCGTCTTTCCCGGCTCGATCTCGAGCTCGATCTCCTGCAGCACGGCGCGGCCGTCGAGGTACTCGAAGCCGACGTTCTCGAACCTGAGTCGCCCGCCGCCCGCCGGAAGCTCCACGGCTCCCGGCCGGTCAGCGATCTCTACAGGCTCGTCCATGACCTGGAAGATGCGCTCACCGGACGCCGTCGCGCGTTGCGCCTGGCCGACCCACATGCCGAGCGAGCGCAGCGGCATGATCAGCATCCCGAGATAGAGGTTGAAGGCGACGAACCCACCGACGGTGAGCTCTCCGCTCGAGACCATGCGCGCGCCGACGAGCAGAACCGCGGCCTGCGCGAGCATCGGCACCCACGAGATGAGCGGGACGTAGGTCGCACGCTGCCGGTTCGCGCGCACCGTCTGCTCGAACACCGCCTCCGAGCGCGCGCGGAACTTCTCCTCCTCCTGCGGTTCTTGCGCGAACGATTTGACGACGTGGACGCCGACGATGTTCTCCTCGGCGACCGTCGCGACGTCCGCCAGCTTTTGCTGAACGTCGCGCAGCGTCGGGTGCGCGATGTGGCTGTACCGATAAGCGAGCACGACGATCACGGGGGTGATCGCGAGCGCGATCAGGGCCAGCTGCCATTCGAAGAAGAAGAGGACGACCGTGACGGACAGCACCGTCAGGGCGTTCTGGAAGAAGAAGATGAGCCCGTAGCCGAGGAAGAAGCGAACGCCCTGGAGATCCACGGTCGCGCGTGACATGAGCTGGCCGGTCTGATGACGGTCGTAGAAGCCGAACGAGAGCCGCACCAGGTGTGAGTAGAGGCCCTGGCGCATATCCATCTCCACGGCCAGCGCCTGCTTTCCGGAGATCAGACGACGCCCGGCCATCAAGACGGCGCGGAGCACGCCGAGTCCCACGATGATCCAGATGTACTCCCACAATTTCGCCGAGTCGTGAGGGGCGATCGCGTCGTCGATCACGTTTTTCGTGACCCAGATGAGCGCGATCGCTGCGCCCTGGGAGGCGACCGCGAGAACGATCGAGACGATCAGGGAGACCTTGTACGGGCGCAGGAAGCCGAGTAGACGGGCAAATGTCTTCCGATACGGCGTTTCGCTGTGCTCGTTCACCCCTGAAATCTAGCGGGGGGCGTTGTCCTCAAAGGCGACCGATTTCCTCACGGACGAGCGCGGCGGCGCGCGCCGTCAACTCCCTGTTCGCGGGGGAATTCAGCCAGCTGCTCGCGCCGGAAGGGTGCGGGAGCGGAACGGCGACCGCACCGTCGAGCTCGTACGTGCGGCCGATGCAGTCGGCGAGGCTGCTCCGAATGCCGAGCACGGCGCGGATCGCAAGGCCGCCGACCGGCACGATCAGTTGCGGCCTGATCAACTTCAGCTCCCAGTCGCGCCAGAAGGAGCAAAGCTCCTGCTCGCGGGGCGTCGGCGTTCGATCTCCGCGACCGGACGGCGCGCGTCCGGGATAGCAACGGGTCACCGAGGCGCAGTAGAACGTCCGGTAGAAGTCGTCTTCGTCCAGCTCGAGCCAGCGGCGCAGAGTCTTGCCGGCGCGACCGCGCCACGGGCGGCGCTCTGCTCCTTCGACGATGCCCGGCGCCTGCCCGTACATGTACGCCCGCTGGTCGATGTACTCGTTCACGACAGGCCAGGACTCGAGCGGATAGCCGGCCTCGACACACGCCCGGCAGGCGCGAACGTCGCGTTGCAGCGAGGCGAGTGAGCGGTAGGACGAGCGCCGGCGCGTCAAGCGCGCGCGACGAGGAACCAGCTGCCCTGGAACAGAAGCTCGCCGCCGAGCTCCTCCGCAAGATCCTTGCCCTCGAACACGCGCTTGTACACCTGCCAGCACGAGCCGTCCTTGAGGTGACGCTCCTCCCAGCGCTCCGCCGCGTCACCCTCACCGCGGATGGAGGCGACGACGACGAGCTCCGGCGCCACCCGCCGCGCCTCTGCGAGGAAGCATCGTCGTTCTTGCTCCCCGAGGTGGCAGTAGAAGTAACTGGTGAAGACGCGGTCGAACGCGGCGTCCTCGAACGGCAGGGAAAGGGCATCGCCGCGCACGAAGGTCGCAGCCGGCGCCTGGGCACGCGCAGCTTCGAGCATGCGCTCGCTGGCGTCGAGGCCGACGACCTCGCCTCGCAGATGGCGAGTGAGGAAACCCGTCCCGCAGGCGACGTCGAGGGTGCGGACAGGCTCCAGACTCGCGATAACGACGGCGAGCTCGTCGATCTCCTCCTCCCAGCCCGGTCGGTGCCGGTCGGAATAGAGACCCCGTCCGAGCCACCAGTCGTCGTACTCGGGTGCGCGCCGGTCGTAGTACGTCTTCACTCTTCCTAGAGTACGCGGCGTGGACTTGCCGCTCGAATCGGTGCCGAACTTCTCGGAAGGCCGTGACGCGTCGACGATCGACGCTCTCGGTGCCGCACTCGCAGCGCATGCCGACCTTCTCGACGTGCACTCGGACGCGGACCATCACCGGTCGGTGTTCACGCTCGTCGGCGACGACATCTCGCTCGTCGAGGCGTTGCTGGCGGGGATCGCTTGTGCGCGCGAGCGAATCGACCTGCGCGATCACGAAGGGGCACACCCACGGATCGGGGCGGCAGACGTCGTCCCGATCGTCTTCCTCGATCCCGCCGACCGCGAGCGCGCGAAGGATTGCGCGCTCCGGCTCGCCGACAGGATCGGGTCCGAGCTCGGCTTGCCGGTCTTCCTCTATGCCGAATCCTCGCCCGGCCGCGGCCCGGCCTTCTACCGGCGCGGAGGACCCGCGGAGCTGCAGCGACGAATTGACGCGGGGGAGGTCAGCCCGGACTTCGGGCCGGGCACGCTCGACGACCGAGCAGGAGGTGTGATCGTCGGGGCACGCAACCCGCTGATCGCGTTCAACGTCAATCTCGCAACCGACGATGCAGAGGTCGCGCGTTCAATCGCGGCGGTCGTGCGTGAGGCCGGCGGCGGGTTTCCGGGTGTGCGAGCTCTTGGTCTGGCGCTTCCGCGTGCGGGGCGTGCGCAGGTGAGCATGAACGTCGAGGACTGGGAGGCAGCGGCCTTGCACGACATCGTCGAGCGGGTCGAGTCGGAGGCCCATGCGCGCGGTGTCGACGTCGTCGGAGCCGAGCTCGTCGGCCTCATGCCTGCCGGCGCGGCTGCGGCTGCGGCCGGCGCAATCTTGCGCATCGACGGGTTCAACTCTTCGCACGTGCTGGAGCTGAGGTTGCTCGAACGGCCCCGCGCCTGAGTCTGCGCTGGCCCGGAGCTAGACTCGCGCACGATGGCTCAGGCGACCGCGATCCGCCTGACCGGGGACGATCTCCGGGTCAGTGATGTCTGGGCGGTCGCTCTTGGCGACGCCGAGGTCGCGCTTACGGACGAGGCGCGGACGAAGATGCGGGCCGCGCGCGAGCTCGTCGAGCGCGCAGCGCACGGCAGTCGCGAACACACCTACGGCATCAACACCGGCTTTGGACGTTTCGTCTCGCAGTCGATTCCGGAGGAGCAGACCGGCGAGCTCCAGCTCCGCCTGCTCCGTAGTCACGCCTGCGGCGTCGGGGATCCCTATCCGCCCACGATCGTGCGTTCCGCGATGCTCCTGCGCGCGAACGCGCTCGCGAAGGGGAACTCCGGTGCGCGTGTCGAGACCGTGGAGTTACTGCTCGAGTGCCTCGACCGCGGCGTCCTTCCCTACGTGCCGAGTCGTGGATCGGTCGGTGCGAGCGGAGATCTCGCGCCGCTCGCGCACCTCGCGCTGCCGCTCGTCGGAGAGGGCGAGGCGTACTACGCGGACGAGCTGGTCTCCGGAGCGGATGCACTCGCCGCCGCCGGGCTCGAGCCGACTCGGCTCGAAGCGAAGGAGGGGCTGTCCCTCATCAACGGAACGCAGTTCATGGCTGCGTACGGGGCCCTCGGCGTCGTTCGCGCGCGTCGGCTCACGCGCACGGCCGACATCGCGTGCTCGCTATCACTCGAGGCGCTGCAGGGCTCGCGAACGAGCTTTCTTCCGCAGATCCACCGCCTCCGTCCGCTTCGCGGCCAATCCGATTCGGCGGCGAACGTCCTGCGCCTGCTCGAGGGATCCGCCATCAACGAGGCACACAGGTGGTGCGACCAGGTGCAAGACGCGTACTCCCTCCGCTGCGCGCCACAGGTACACGGCGCCTCACGCGACTTGCTCGACTACGTCGAAGGGACCGTGGCGGTCGAGCTCAACGCAGCGACGGACAACCCGCTCGTGCTCGTGGACGACGAGCTGCTCGTCTCGAACGGGAACTTTCACGGCCAGCCGCTGGCGTTCGCGCTCGATGCTCTCGCGATGGCCTGCTCCGAGCTCGCCAACATCTCCGAGCGTCGCGTCGAACGGCTCGTCAATCCGAATCTCTCGGGCGGCCTGCCCGCATTCCTGACGACGGACGGCGGTCTGAACTCCGGCTTCATGATCCCCCAGTACGTCGCGGCCTCGCTCGTGAGCGAGAACAAGTCCCTTTGCCATCCGGCCAGCGTCGACTCGATTCCGACGAGCGCCGGCCAGGAGGATCACGTGTCGATGGGGAACGCCGCCGCGCTCAAGGCATGGCAGGTACTGGCGAACTCCGAGCGCGCGCTCGCGATCGAGTTGCTCGCGGGAGCCCAGGCCGTGGAGTTTCTCGCTCCGCTCGACCCCGGACACGGCGTGCGCGCTGCACATGGATTCGTCCGTTCGCTCTCGCCGCGGCTCGGAGACGATCGCTCGCTCTCGCACGACATCGAGACGGTCGCGGCCGCGATCCAGGACGGTTCGTTCCTCTCGGCCGTCGAGGCGGAGGTGGGTGAGCTCGCGTGAGCACCACGCGCCCACTCGACGCTGTCGTCCAGGAGCTCTGCGGGGATCTGACCCGCATCCGTTCGCCGCGCGGTACAGAGTTACACGCGCGCGCGTGGTCGACGGAAGCACCGCTGCGGATGCTGCTCAACAACCTCGATCCGGAGGTCGCTGAGCGGCCCGAAGATCTCGTCGTCTACGGCGGGTCGGGCAAGGCTGCGCGGAATCCCGAGGCGTTGCGGGCGATCGTCCGCTCGCTGCTCGAGCTGCGCGAAGACGAGAGCCTGCTCGTGCAGAGCGGCAAGCCGGTCGGCGTGTTCCGGACGCACCCCGGCGCGCCGCGCGTGCTGATCGCCAACGCCATGCTCGTTCCCCGCTGGGCGACGTGGGACGAGTTCCGCCGGCTGGAGGCCCTCGGACTGACGATGTACGGGCAGATGACCGCGGGGAGCTGGATCTACATCGGCACGCAGGGCATTTTGCAAGGCACGTACCAGACATTCGCGGCGGCGGGCGAGACCCACTTCGGCTCGCCCGACCTCGCCGGCCGCACGATCCTCACGGCCGGGCTTGGCGGGATGGGCGGTGCGCAGCCGCTCGCCGGGACGATGGCGGGCGCCGCAATCCTCTGCGTCGAGGTCGACCCGACTCGGATCCAGCGCCGGCTCGAGACGCGCTACCTGGACGAGGCGACGGAGTCGCTGGACGACGCGCTCTCGCGGATCCGCGCCGCGTCGGCAGAAGGGCGAGCGCTCTCGGTGGGGCTGCTCGGAAACGCAGCCGAGGTGATTCCCGAGCTGGCGCGCCGCGGCGAGCACTTCGATCTGGTCACAGATCAGACGGCTGCGCACGATCCGCTCACCGGTTACATCCCGGTCGGTCTCACCGTCGACGCCGCCGCTGCGTTACGTGAATCGGATCCGGACGAGTATCTCTCGCGCGCACGTGTGTCGATTGTGCGTCATGTCGAAGCGTTGCTCGAGTTCGTCCGGGCCGGCAGCTATGTTTTCGATTATGGCAACAACCTCAGAGGTGAGGCCCGTGAAGGTGGCGTAGCGGAGGCTTTCTCATACCCGGGCTTCGTCCCGGCCTATATCCGGCCGCTCTTCTGTCGCGGCGTCGGCCCGTTCCGGTGGGCGGCGCTCTCGGGTGAGGCGGCGGACATCGCGGCGATCGACGCGGTGCTCCGCGACCTCTTCCCGGACGATCCGCTCCTGCAACGGTGGTTGGAGCTGGCGGCGAATCGCGTGGCGTTCCAGGGCTTGCCCGCCAGGATCTGCTGGCTCGGGTACGGCGACCGCGCACGGGCGGGATTGGCGATCAACGAGCTCGTTCGCTCGGGTGAGGTCAAGGCACCGGTCGTGATCGGGCGGGACCACCTCGACTCCGGGTCCGTCGCGTCGCCCTACCGCGAGACGGAAGCCATGCGCGACGGCTCCGATGCGATCGCCGACTGGCCGATCCTGAACGCCCTGCTCAACGTGGCGGCGGGCGCGACGTGGGTCAGCGTGCACCACGGCGGGGGAGTCGGGATTGGCAATTCGATCCACGCAGGGATGGTCATCGTCGCCGACGGCACCGATGACGCCGCGGAGCGCCTCGAGCGCGTGCTGACGGCGGATCCCGGCACCGGTGTCATGCGACATCTCGATGCGGGGTATCCCGAGGCGATCGCTGCCGCCGAGTCCCACGGGCTCCAGGCGCCGATGCCGCCCGCCGAGCGCGGATGAATCCCATGGGCGGCGGGCGCCGCCTGCTCGTCCGCGATCTGGAACAACTCGCGACACCTGCAGGGACGTCTGCCCCGCTACGGGGAGGCGAGCTCGCCGAGATCGACGTGGTCAAAGACGCGTACGTCCTCTGCGCCGGTGGATCGATCGAGGCCGTCGGCCGCATGCGCGACCTTCCGAGGCTCGACGGCGAGGTGGAGGAGATCGACGGGCGGGGGCTCTGCGCGATCCCCGGGCTCGTCGACTGCCACACGCACGCCTGCTTTGCCGGCGACCGCGTGGAGGAGTTCGCGCTCCGCGCGTCCGGTGCGTCCTACGAGGAACTGCACGCAGCGGGAGGCGGAATCATGTCCACCGTCCGCGCGACGCGTACAGCCGGTCCCGAGGAGCTCGCCGCCGCCGTGCGCACGCACCGCAGCTGGATGCTGCGCGCGGGGACGACGACGTTCGAGTCGAAATCCGGCTACGGCCTCGACCGCGACACCGAGCTCGCCTCGTTGCAGGCGATCCGAGACGAGGGCGGGATTCCCACGTGGCTCGGCGCACACGCAGTGCCGCCCGAGTACGACGACGCGGATGCGTACCTCGACTTCATCCTGACGCAGGTCCTCCCGGATGCCGCCAGGCTCGCGGAGGCCGCCGACGTGTTCGTCGAGCGCGGCGCGTTCGACGCCGGGCAGGCGCGGCGCTATCTGAGTGCCTGCGCCGATGCGGGTCTCGCGCTCCGTCTGCACGCCGACCAGTTCACCGAGCAGGGCGCCGTCCCGCTCGCGATCGAGCTCGGCGCGAGGTCGATCGACCACCTCGAGGCAACGGGCGCCGAAGGAGTCGCTGCGTTGGGAGCAAGCGATGTCGCGGCGGTGCTGCTCCCGGCGAGCGCGCTCTTCCTCGCCCGGCCGATGCCGCCGGCCCGGGCGCTCGTCGAAGCCGGAGCGATCGTCGCGCTCGCGACCGACTTCAATCCGGGCAGCGCATTCTCCGAAAGCCTGCCGCTCGTATGCTCGCTGGCGGCGACGCAGCTCAAGCTGTCGCCGGCGGAGGCCCTTGCCGCCTGCACCGTCAACGCGGCGCACGTCCTCGGTCGTTCCGAGCGGCTCGGGCGCCTCGCTTCCGGCTACGACGCCGACATCGTGCTGCTCGACGCCCCTGACTGGCGGTATCTCGCCTACCACCTCGGCGGGAATCTCGTGACCAGAGTCGTTCTCCGGGGTGAGCTCGCCGAGTTAGGCTAGTCCCGCGATGCCGACCAGAAAGCAGCGACGGCGCGAAGCGAAGGCGCGGCGCCACGAATATGAGTACGTCTACGTCGACGACGAGGGGAACGAGGTCGCCGCCGACCAGGGCGAGCTTCGCACGGAGAAGAACGGACAGCGTGAGGCGAAGCCGCGGAAACCGCAGCAGGGAAAGCCGGCCGCCCGCAGTACGGGGCGGCGCACGGTCGAACCCCCCTCCTGGCGGCGGTCGCTTCGCCGAGCGGCGCTGTTCGGGCCCATCCTGATCGTGGCGATGGTCCTGCTCAACCGAAACCAGCCGTTCGTGCAGCAGGTCTTTCCGGCGGTCTTTCTGATCGCCTTCTTCATCCCGTTCAGCTACTTCACCGACTCGCTGACCTACCGCATGTTCCAGAAGCGCCTCGCGCGGCGCGACGCTCCGAAGACGCGCTAGTCCCTCTTCGCGTCGCCGCGGTAGTGCCCCTCGCCCGGCCAGGGGGCGAGAACGAGCAAGATACGTGCGCCCGACTCGGTCGAGATCGAGCGTCGCTCGTCCGCGTCGAACGAGAAGAAGCACCCGGCGTCGGCGTCGATCGTCTCGTTGCCGGCTTCGACTCGCACCGAACCGTCGACGACCGAGACGAGCGCGCGTTCCTTCACCTGGTGATCGCCGAGCGCCTGCCCCGGTTGGAGCGAGATCAGCACGGCCCGCGCGGCGGCGTCCGAGCGGAGGACCACCGGCGAGCGGGTTCCGTCGGGAGTGTCGATCTCGCGAAGGTTCCAGCTCTGCATCGTGAGGATCTTAAGGGCGGCGACAGGCCGCCGTTAGACTCAAACGCCCGTGAGCCTCGCAGTGAACCGATACGAGCTCGGCCCGATCGGGACGAACTGCTACGTCGTCCGTGCGCACGACCGCGCGCACGAGGCAGTCGTCGTCGATCCCGGTGCGGACGCGCCGAGGATTCTCGAGGAGCTGGCGGCCCTCGAGAGCACCTGCGCGGCGATTCTGATCACCCATGGTCACTGGGATCACCTCGGTGGAGTGGCCGAGCTGGCCCAGGCCACCGGCGCACCCGTCTACATGGCAGACGACGAACGGCTCCTGCTCGAAGACGTCAACAGCTTCACGCCGCCCGGAGTCGAGCTCAAGCCCTACTCACCCGATGTAGCGCTGCAGGGCGACGAGGTGCTCGAGCTTGCCGGCATGTCGTTCGAGACGTTGCGTGTTCCGGGTCACTCGCCGGCGCATCTCGCCTACCACACCGAGGGTGCGGTCTTCTCGGGAGACCTCCTCTTCGCGGGCTCGGTCGGCCGCACGGACCTTCCCGGGGCAGACTGGGACACGCTCGTCGAGTCGATCCGGACGCTTGCGGACCGGTACCCGCGGGACACGATCGTCTATTCGGGTCACGGACCGGAGACGACGATCGGCGCGGAGCTCGACCGGAACCCGTTTCTCTCGGAGCTGCGCGCGTGACGCGCTTCGAGGCGCCGCGCGGCACCCACGACATCCTCCCGTCCGAGCAGCCGCTCTGGGAATGGGTGACGGGGGAGATGAAGGACGTCGCGGCCCTCTACGGCTACCGGCGCATCGACACACCCGCCTTCGAGGACACGGATCTGATCGTCCGGACGTCGGGCGGGGGCTCCGACGTCGTGCAGAAGGAGACGTACACGTTCACCGACCGAGGCGACCGATCCCTGACGTTGCGCCCTGAAGCAACGGCGCCGATCTGCCGGGCATACGTCCAGCACGGACTCCAACGCGAGCCCCAACCGCAGAAGCTGTACACGATCGGGCCGATGTGGCGGTACGACCGGCCGCAGCGCGGGCGCTACCGCGAGCACTGGCAGCTCTCGATCGAAGCGATCGGCACCGACGATCCTGCGATCGACGCGGAGGTGATCCAGCTCTATGCGGAGCTTCTGCGCCGCGTCGGCGTCACCGACTACGTGCTCGAGCTGAACTCGATCGGCGACCAGAACTGTCGTCCCGCCTACATCGAGGAGCTGGCGGCATGGCTCGACGAGCATGAGCAGGAGCTCGACGACGAGGCGCGCGCGAAGCGCGCGACATCGCCGCTCCGGGTCTTCGACGTGAAGAGCGAGCGCGTTCAGGCGCTGCTCGCGGGCGCGCCGAAGATCGGGGAGTCGCTCTGCGCTGCCTGCCGCGAGCACTTCGAGCGCGTGCGCGAGTACCTCGACACCTACGGCGTCTGCTACGAGCTCACACCGACCCTGGTTCGTGGCCTCGACTACTACACACGCACGACATTCGAGTTCAAGGACGAGGCAATCGGAGCGAAGGACACAATCTGCGGTGGTGGACGCTACGACGGGCTGATCGAAGCGATCGGCGGACCGCCGACACCGGGGATCGGTTTCGGCGCCGGCATCGAGCGCCTGCTGCTGTCGATCGGCGCGGAGCGCGCCGCGCCCGCGCACGCCGACGTCTTCTTCGTGTTCGAGGAGGGTGCGGACCGCGCCCGGGTCCTGCCGCTGCTCGCCGAGCTACGGCGGCGTGGGCTCCGGGCGGACATGGACTACGCCGGCCGGTCGGTCAAGGGACAGCTCACCCAGGCCGGCCGCCTCGGCGCCGGCTGGACCGTGATCGTGAACGGCGGCCAGGCAACGGTCCGCGAGTCGGGCCGCCCCGACGTTACGGCGTCGCTCGACGAGCTCGTCGACAGGATCTCCGGATGAACGCCTGGCGCGACCTGTATGCCGGCGACGTCCGTCCCGATCACGTTGGGCAAGAGCTCACCGTGGCAGGCTGGGTCGCGCGCAGGAGAGACCACGGCGGTCTCATCTTCATCGACCTCCGCGACCACACGGGCATCGTGCAACTCGTGGTGAACCCCGAACGCGCCCCCGAGGCGGCGCAGACGGCGCATGACATCCGTTCCGAGTTCGTCGTGCGTGCGCAGGGCGAAGTCGTGCGCCGGGCGCCCGACGCCGTGAACCCGAACATCCCCACGGGCGGAGTCGAGCTGCAGGTGAACGAGCTCGAGATCGTCTCGCGCTCGGAGCCTTTACCGTTCCAGATCGACGACGAAGGCGTCGAGGAGCCCATCCGCCTTCGCTACCGCTACCTCGACCT
The DNA here is from genome assembly GCA_963804935.1 of uncultured Actinomycetes bacterium. GTDB lineage: Bacteria > Actinomycetota > Thermoleophilia > Gaiellales > Gaiellaceae > 3-1-20CM-4-69-9. The sequence continues at coordinate 92,359 of CAWDSD010000026.1, read as the reverse complement.
GCGTCGAGACCGCATGCAGCGCAACCTGCGCCTCTCCGCAACGGTCATCGGTGCGATCCGGCGTTCGATGGAAGAGCAGGGCTTCATCGACGTGTGGACTCCCTCGATGACGCTCGGCACGCCGGAGGGCGCCCGCGACTTTCTCATTCCGATGCGCCTACAACCCGGGCGCTTCTACGCGCTCGCCCAGTCGCCGCAGCTCTTCAAGCAGCTCTTCATGGTCGGCGGCATCGACCGCTACTACCAGATCGCGACTGCGTGGCGGGACGAGGATCTCCGTGCAGACCGGCAGTTCGAGTTCCGCCAGCTCGACCTCGAGCTCGCATTTCCGACGCGCGAGGAGGTGCTCGACGTCCTCGAGCAGATCGTCGTCGCGTCGTTCGAGGCGCTTGGCCGGACGCCGCCGTCTCGGCCGTTCTCGCGCATGTCTTATGCCGACGCGATGCTGCGCTACGGCTCCGACAAGCCCGACCTCCGCTTCGGTCTGGAGATCCAGGACGCGACCGCGCTCACGCGCGACTCGCAGTTCGGGGTGTTCGCGAACGCCGAGACGGTGCGCTACCTCGTCGCGCCGAAGTCGTTCTCGCGCGGTGAGTTGCAGAAGCTCGAGGACTTCGCGAAGGAGTGGGGCGCGAAAGGGCTCGCATATCTCGTCTACGACGAGAGCGGGGAGGTGCGCTCGCCGATCGCGAAGTTCCTCACGGAGGGAGAGCTCGAGGCATTTCACGCGCCGCCCGGCTCGACCGTGCTCTTCGTCGCGGACAGCACACCCATGGTCGAGCGGGTGCTCGGCGCCTTGCGCCTCCACCTCGGCCAGGAGCTCGGCCTCGTGGACGAGTCGCGGGACGAGTTTCACTGGGTGCTCGACTTCCCACTGTTCCTGATGGACGAGGACACGGGCCAATGGACGTTCGTCCATCACCCGTTCACGAGCCCCGCTCCCGGGCACGACGACCTGATCGAAACCGACCCGGGTGCAGCCTTGAGCCAGCACTACGACCTGATCTGGAACGGCTGGGAGCTCGGCTCGGGCTCGATCAGGATCCACCGCCAGGAGATCCAGGAGCGTGTCTTCCGCGCGATGGGAATGAGCGACGAGGAGGCACGCGCGAAATTCGGCTGGTTCCTCGACGCGCTGCGGCTGGGCGCGCCGCCCCACGGTGGGTTCGCCCTCGGGATCGAGCGTTTCGTGGCCCTCCTGGCCGGCGAGTCGAACATCCGGGAGGTGATCGCCTTCCCCAAGACCGCCAGCGGCTCGGATCCGCTCACAGGGGCACCCGCAGCGACGTCGAAGGAACGGCTGGACGAGCTTGGAATCAGTGTGAAGACGCCGAAGGCTTAAGCCCCGCTGCCTGAACGGCCGATGGAACCTGCATACTTTGGTCGAAGGGCCAACCGCAGATGGCAACTCAAGAACCCGGACAACAGACCTCGCTGACGGCGCTCCCGCGTCTCGAAGACCTGCCGAAGAGCGGGGACGGCTACGACACCGAGAAGGTGCGCGACGCCTTCGAGGCGTTCCGACGCCACTCTGCCCAGCTCCAGGCGCAGCTCCGTGTGCTCCAGGCGGCCAGTCGTAGCGGCCAGTCGGTCGAGCCCACCGGTCATGCAGTCCGCATGGACTCCCTGCATCTGATTCGTGCTGCCTCAGAATACGCCGACACCATCGAGGCCGACGCGCAAAAGGCTTCCGAGGCCCAGCTGTCCAAGACCGAGGAAGAGGTTCGCCGGCGCCGCCGCGAGCAGCAGGACCGCGAAGCCGAGATCGAGCGCTACCGCCAGGAAAGTGAACGCCAGCGCGCAGAGATGCTCAACAACGCGCGCAACGAGGCGCGTGAGCTGCTTGCGAACGCCAACCGCGATGCGACTCAGGAGCTCCGCGAGGCAGAGGCCAAGGGCAGCCGGCTCCTCGAACAGTCGCGCCACCAGGCGACCGAGCTGACGAACTCCGCGCGGGCAGAGGTCGAGCAGACCCTCGAGTGGGCGCGCGCGCAGGCCGCTGCGATTCTCAGCCGTGCCCAGAGCGGCACCGAGCAACTCCTTTCGGCGGCCGGCCTCGGCGACGACGAGATCAAGAAGGTCGGCGAAGCAATCGTCGCAGCGGCGAAGGGTGTCACCGAGGCCAACCGCACGCCGCCGCCGGCCGTTCGTCCCGCTGCTGCGGTCGAGACACCACCCGTCTCGCCTCCCGCCGCACCGCCAACGAGCCAGAAGCCGCCGGAAGCAGCCGATACCTCGGCCGCGGACGAGCCGGAGCCCCCGTCCCCGGGGCCCGCGGGCAAGCCGCCCGCCGAACAACAACCGTAGGATCTCCGCGTGCCCGTCGTCGGCTCCCGCTTCATCGTCGAGGCCGGATTCATCATCGCGGTCGCAGTCATCGCCGGAATCGAGCGGCTCAGTACCTGGTGGATCATCGCGGTTGTCGCCGGTGCCTGGCTCATCGTCGCGGCCGTCGAGATCGCCGTGTGGGCGCGGAACGTGGTTGCACGGCAGCCTCAGCCGGTCGACGAGCCGGCTGACCTGGAGCCTGCACCGACGCCCGAGGACGCGTCCCGCCCGCCCGCCGTCGTGCGACCCCAACCATCGGTCGAGACACGTGAGGCGGAACCCAGCTCCGAGCCCGTGCCCGAGCCGGAGCAGACACGAGAGCCCGAGCGGCCCCGGATCGTGGCAGTGCCGGCGCTCCCGCCGGAGCCGGAGCCTGAGCCGGAGCCCGACGTCGAACCGGAAGAGCCTGATCGGGTCGTCGCCTTTCTCCCGGCGAACGAGAGCCCACGCGAGTGGAATCTCTGGGAGCTCGAGCGGGCTGCGCGCGACCATGGCGGCGACGACGTCGCGCGAAACGAAGAGCGTTCGTATCTCCTGATGTATCTCCGCGACTTCGCCGGTCCCGACGGGACCCTCCCCGCCGATTTCGACGCCCTCGTGCGGGAGTCGTTCGGCGACCTGTTGCACAGCGTCGCGTGAACGTGCCTCTGGCCCAGCGCGCGGCCTGGCTGGCCGGGATCACCCTCGTCGCCGCGATCGCGGCGCTCGCGATCAATCATCGTGACGCGGGCTCGAAGAACAAGCTTCCTGCCGCTGTCAGCGTCCCCGGCACGGAGAACGGCTACTACACCGCGCGGGCCGCGCCGTACGGACCGACCGCGTCCCGCCGGCGCACGGCGTGCGGTACGCCCTTCCTCAAGACGACCGAAGGCGTGGCACATCCCGTGCTTCCCTGCGGCGTCAAGCTCTACATTCGCTATCAGGGGCGCGAGGTCCTGACGCAGGTGATCGACAAGGGGCCGAACGTTCCCGGCCGCGACTTCGACATCACCAAGGCCCTGGCCGATCGACTGGACCTGCACGGCGCCCAGACGATCCAGTGGCGTTTCGCGCGGTAGACGCTACGCTGCGACTGGCCGACCCTGTTCGTGGCTGCGCATTCAATGTAGAACCAACAAAGACGCTAAGGGAGCTTCTGTCCGGCCAAGGCTTTTGCCGGAAGTCGGCAAGGCACCCACCTGGCTATCCAGGTTCACAGCGGGCGCAGTCACGGCAGGGCCTGGCCTAACGCTGGAAAGTCCGGCCCGGCTTCGCGGGCCATGATGACTTTCCAGCGACGAGCGGCGGTCTCCGATATGCGGTTGTGGCGAGCGCCGGCTGAGCCGGCACTCGCGGCGATTGCCGCTAGCCTGATTTCCATGGTTGAGCTGATTGGGGATTCGGCGCGTGGGGCTGAGTTTGCGTTCGTGCGGCTTGTTTTTGATGGTGAGCGGATCGTTGAGGCTGATGCATCTGGGCTCGAGCGGTCGCTTGTTGGGTTGACATTGCTCGAGGCTGCTTCCGTTGGTGGGGAGGAGCTTGCTGCTGATGCGCTGGCCAATGCGATCGGGCCTGTTTTTCGGGCTCCGTGGTTTGAAGGTCGGATTGCGGTTGCGATGAGTGGTGGCGTGGACAGTGCGGTTGCGCTGCTCAAGTCTTTGCCCAACGCGATCGGTGTGACGCTTCGGCTCTGGCTCGATCCTGATGGGCCCGACGCCGAGCGCGCATGCTGTTCGCCTGATGCGGTGTTGGCTGCCCGTGCGACCTGCCACGCGCTCGGGGTGCCGCATGTGACGCTCGACCTGCGCGAGGAGTTTCGGCGCGCAGTCGTCGACCCGTTTGTTCGGGGGTACGAGCGTGGGGAGACGCCGAACCCGTGCATCCACTGCAACGGCGGCTTCCGCTTCGCGCGGCTGCTCGCCTTCGCACACCGCGCAGGAGCCGACAAGCTCGCCACCGGCCACTACGCACGCATCGTCGAGCACCGGGGACGATTGCTGCTCGGCCGCGGTGTCGATCCCTCGAAGGACCAGTCGTACATGCTCGCGAAGATCGATCCGGCGAAGCTCGACCGCATCTCGTTCCCGCTCGGCGGCCAGTCGAAGCAAGAGACTCGGGCAGAGGCGGAGCGCGCCGGGCTTGCAGTTGCGCGCCGCGGGGAGAGCCAGGAAGCCTGCTTCCTCGCCGGCGACGACTATCGCAATTTCCTCGAGCGTCGCGGGCTCGCTGCTGAGGACGGTCCGGTCGTGGACGAGGAGGGAACAGAGCTCGGCCGCCATTCCGGCTACTGGCGCTTCACGCCGGGCCAGCGCAAGGGTCTCGGCGTCGCAACCGGTGCTCCGGTCTATGCGCTGCGAGCGGATGCGCAGACGAACACCGTCGTGGTCGGCAGCCTCGAGTCACTGGCGCGCACGTCGCTCGCTGCGACCGGGAACCTCTACGTGCCCGTCAAAGAAGTCGAAGCGAAGCTTCGCTACCGCTCGGACGCCGTGCCCGCTCACGTCCAGCCGACAACCGCAGGTTTCCGGCTCGAGCTCGCGCAGCCCGTGTACGGCGTCGCCGCCGGTCAGGCAGCTGTGCTGTACGAGGACGGGGTCGTCGTCGGGGCCGGGATCATCGAGGCCGATCCGTAGTATCCGAGCCGGGTGGACTTCCTAGCGCTCACCTGCGAAACCGGCTACGCCGGTTGTTCGTTGTATCCCAGGGTCAGACTGGAGGGAGCACTTGAGCGTTGACGAGATCTGCCTGACGCTGCCTGCAGACGATGCATTCCACGGCGTCGCCCACCTCGTGCTGGGCGGGCTCGCCGTGCGCCTCGACCTGACGTTCGAGTACCTCGAAGATCTCGAGCTTGCCCTGGACGCCTTGCTCGATCGGCCGAGCGCGGGTGATGAGTTGACGGTCCGCGTGCTCGTCGCAGACGGCGAGCTCCGAACGATCGTCGGCCCCTTCACGTCGCTGCGCGCCGAGTACGAAGACGTCGGTGGCGCCGAAGACCTGAATCTGCACCGCATCCTGAGCGCGGTCTGCGATGCAGTCGAGATCGAGGATCGTGACGGCGGACAGTGGGTCGAGCTCACGAAGCGCGTCGACACGGCGAAAGAGGGCGTGACGTGAACGAGTCCGACAAGGTCCTCCTGCGCCGATACCACGAGAACGGCGATCTCCAGGCCCGCGAGCAGCTGATCGAGCAGTACATGTCGCTCGTGCGCTCACTTGCCAGGAGGTACTCGTATCGCGGCGAGCAGCTCGAGGATCTGGTCCAGATCGGTGCGATCGGGTTGATCAAGGCGATCGACCGATTCGATCTCGATCGTGGAGTCGAGCTGACGACGTACGCGACGCCGAACATCATCGGCGAGATCAAACGTCACTTCCGCGACAAGGGCTGGGCGGTGCGCGTGCCGCGGGGACTCCAGGAGCTGAATGTCCAGTTGTCCAAGATCGTCGAGCAGCTCACCGTGCAGCTCGGGCGCTCGCCGACGATCACCGAGCTCGCAAAGGCTGCCGGTGTTGAAGAGGAAGAGGTGCTCGAGGCGCTCGAGTCCGGCCGCGCATATTCGTCGCTCTCACTCTCGACGGGCAGCGGCGGCCAGGACGACGGCGAGGACCTCGACCCGCTCGAGTCGATCGGCACCGAAGAGCACCAGTACGACGTCTCCGAGGACCGTGCGGTGCTCGCACCCGGGTTTCGCGTGCTCGACGAGCGGGAGCGCATGATCCTGCACCTCCGCTTCTTCGAAGGCTTGACGCAGTCGCAGATTGCGCAGCAGGTCGGGATCTCCCAGATGCACGTCTCGCGCCTGATCCGGCGCTCCCTGGAGAAGATTCGCGAAGAGATCGCCTCGGAGGAGCCCGAGCCGAAGGTCGCGCGGGGCTGAGCGGCGGCGAGGCCCTCCGGGCCGCGCTCGTACAATCCAGGGGTGCGAACGTCAGCCGAGCTGCGTGCGGGTTACCGCGCTTTCTTCGAGTCGAAAGGCCACGTCTTTCGGCCGTCGGCGCCGTTGGTCCCGCGCGCGGACGACCGGTCCACGCTGCTGACTACTGCGGGCATGCAGCCGTTGATGCCGTACTTCCTCGGCCGGGAGCCGGCGCCGGCGCCGCTTCTGACCACCGTCCAGAAGTGCTTCCGGACGCCGGACATCGACGAGGTCGGGCTCGACGGCTCGCACCTCACCTTCTTCGAGATGCTCGGCAACTTCTCGTTCGGCCAGTACTTCAAGGAAGTGGCGATCGACTTCGCCTGGGAGTTCGTCTTCGAGCACCTGAAGCTCGATCCCGAGCGCTTCTGGGTGAGTGTGTTTGCCGGCGATCCCGAGCTGGGGCTCGGCGAGGACAAGGTCGCGTACGACCACTGGCGCAGGCTAGGGCAGCCCGCCGAGCGTCTCGTGTTCCTGCCGCGCTCCGAGAACTTCTGGTCGGTAGGAGGCCCTGGCCCGTGCGGTCCCGACACGGAGATGTATTACGACTGGGGAGTCGAGCACGGCTGCGGTGAGCCCGACTGCAAGCCGAGCTGCACTCGCTGCGAGCGCTTCCTGGAGTTCTGGAATCTCGTCTTCATGGAGTTCGCGCTCGGTGCCGACGGCACGCTGACGCCGCTGCCGCAGCAGAACGTCGACACGGGCATGGGGGTGGAGCGAACCGCCGCGATCTTGCAGAACGTCATGACTGTCTACGAGACGGACGTGTACCAGGCGATCATGCGCTGGATCGCGGACGAGAGCGGCGTCGCCTACGGCGACTCGCCGGAGGCGACGAAGGCGCACCGCATCCTCGCCGACCATGGACGCGGCATGACGTTTCTCGCGGCCGACGGCGTCGCGCCGTCCAACGAAGGCCGGGGCTACGTCATGCGGCGCATCATTCGCCGTGCAGTGCAGCAGGCGGCGCGCGTCGGCCTCGAGCCCCCGTACCTCGCCCGTCTCTCGGACGTCGTGATCGAGCAGATGAAAGACGGCTATCCGGAGCTCGAGGAGCACCGCGACGAGATCCATCGCGTTCTGACCGCGGAGGAGGAACGGTTCGGCAAGACACTCGAGCGTGGCATGCGTCTCTTCGAGGAGACCGCACAGAGGGGCGGGGACATCTCGGGTGAGGACGCGTTCAGGCTCCACGACACGTACGGCTTCCCGCTCGAGCTGACGCGCGAGCTCGCGCGCGAGCGGGGCCTGGGCGTGAACGAGGAGGAGTTCACACGCCTGATGGAGGTGCAACGCACACGCTCGCGTGGTGCGATCTCGAAGGACGACGACCGTGCGGCTGAATTCGCGAAGGCGGCCGGCTTCCGCTCGGAGTTCGTCGGTTTCGAGAAGACCGACGTGCTCACCCAGATCGGAGCGCTCGAAGAGATCGGCGACGGGCTCTTCCTGGCCAAGCTGCGCGAATCGCCGTTCTACGTGGCCGGTGGCGGCCAGGTAACCGACGCAGGCTGGATCGAGCGTGAGGACGGGAACGGCGCGCGTGCCGAGCTCCGCGATGCCTACCGGCTCGAAAACGACCAGGCGCTGCTGTTCGAGGGCGAGGGCTTCGCGGCCGGCGACCGTGTTCGCGCAGTCGTGCCCTGGGCTGTGCGCTACCCGACCATGGCCAATCACACCGCGACGCATCTCTTGCACAAGGCGCTGAGAGACGTGCTCGGCGACCACGTTCGTCAGGCGGGATCCGCGGTGCGCCCGGACAAGCTTCGGTTCGACTTCACCCATCCGCAGCAGCTGACGGACGAAGAGCGCGAGCAAGTGCAGCACCTCGTCAACGACAAGATCTTCCAGAACGTCCCGGTCCGGACGTTCGTGACGCCGATCGAAGAAGCGCGCAAGCTGGGCGCGATGATGCTCTTCGGCGAGAAGTACGGCGACCACGTGCGCGTCGTCGAGATCGACGGTTTCTCGCGGGAGCTCTGCGGCGGGACGCACGTCCGTTCGACCGCGGAGGTCGGTCCCTTCGTGATCCTGAGCGAGAGCTCGGTCGGGGCCGGTGCTCGGCGCATCGAAGCGGTCACCTCGGGTGAGGCGCATGCGTTCCTCCATGCAGGGGTGCGCGAGGCCGACGAGCTTCGGGCGGAGCTCGAACAGGCACGCAAGCAGTCGCAGAAACCGAAGCGAGAGGTTGCGGCCGACTTCGAGATCGTCGAGAAGGACGGCGACATCGTGCTCGCCGAGGCGCAGTCGGTGAAAGGCGGCGAGCTGCGTGACCTCTCGGACCGGGTGCGCCGGCAGGAACAGGCTGCCGGTGTCATCGTCGGGTCCGTGGACGACGGGCGCGCCTATCTCGTCGTGAATCTCGACGAATCGCTCGTCGCCCGCGGCCTCGACGCATCGAAGCTCGTGCGCGACATCGGTCGTCACATCGGCGGCGGCGGCGGCGGCCGTCCGACACTCGCCGAGGCCGGTGGGAAGAACCCCGGCGGGCTGCGCGACGCGCTGGAAGCAGGCAAGCAAGCGATCGCCAAAGCGCTCGAGTGAAGGTTCTCGCGCTGGATTTCGGCCGGGCGCGGACCGGCGTCGCCGTCTCGGACCCGACCGGCACGATCGCGCGGCCCCTCTGCGTCGTGGAGAGCGCCGCGACCGGCGACGGGCTCGCACGCCTCGCGACCTTGATCGGCGAAGAGCAGGCCGAGCGCGTCGTCGTCGGGATGCCGTTGACCCTGCGCGGCGAGCGCGGCGAGCAGGCGACCGAGACGGAGCGCTTCGTCGAAGCGCTCACCGACGTGATCAGTGTTCCGGTCGTGACCTATGACGAGCGGTTCACGACCGATCTCGCCGAACAGGCTCCCTCCGATGCACCCGAGGACGCGCGCGCTGCGGCCCACCTTCTCTCCAGCTACCTCACATGGACAAGCGGCGCCGGGGCGTAATCCCGCCGCGGCAAGGGCGCCCGCCGGAAGGTCCGAACCCGGGCCAGGTCGCGCGGCGCCGGATTCTCGCGCTCGGTGTGCTCGTCCTCCTGCTCGGCGGTCTCGGCTGGCTCGCGGTCGCTGCGATCGGCGGTGGCGACAACACCAGCAAGAGCGCGCCGACGACGCTCTCGAGCACGCTTGTGTACAGGACGGTGACGCGCTCGACCGCGACCGGGCCTGTCGTGACGGTGATTGCGATGCCGAAGCCGTTTCACGTCGTCTTTCCCGAAGGGTTCACCCGCAAGCAGATGGCCGACCGGGTGGGGGCGGTCGCCAGGATTGCAGCGCGCAAGTCGAAGAGGCGTCCGACGCTCTCGAAGCGGTCCTATGTCGCCGCGACGGCCACACCGCGGGTGCCGAGTTGCTTTCGCGGCAAGCCGCGGAGGATCGAGGGCTTCCTCTTTCCGGCGACCTATGAGTTCTTCCAGCAGACATCTTCGCTGCAGCTCGTGCAGGATCAGCTCGATGCGTTCTGTGAGAACTGGAAGCAGATCGACCTCGGCTACGCACGCTCGAAGAACCTGACGCCTTACGACGTCCTCATCATCGCGTCGATGGTGGAGAAGGAGACGCTCTCGCCCGACGAGCGCCAGCTCGTCTCGGCCGTGATCTACAACCGGCTCCACGCGCGCATGCCGCTCGGGATCGACGCGACGCTTCGCTACGGGCTCGACATTCCCCCGACGGAATCGATTCGCGAGTCGCAGCTCGAGAGCAACTCGCCCTACAACACGCGCAAGCGGCAGGGACTGCCGCCGACGCCGATCGCGAACCCCGGGCTCGCGTCGCTGCAGGCCGCCGCGCACCCCGCCAAGGTCAAGTACCTCTACTTCGTGCGCAAGCCCGACAAGAAGCACCACTTCTTCACCGCGAGCTACCAGGCCTTCCTGAACTACGCGAACGCGCACGGCTACGGCGGCCCATGATTTCCGGTGAGACCCGGCTCGTCGGGTTGCTCGGCGATCCGGTCTCGCAGTCGCTGTCCCCGCGAATGCAGAACGCGGCCTTTGCGGCGCGAGGACTCGACTGGGCATATGTGCCGCTGCGGGTCACGCGTGAACAGCTCGAGGATGCGCTGCGCGGCCTGGTCGCGCTCGGCTTTGCCGGCGCGAACGTGACCACGCCCCACAAGCTCGCTGTGGCCGAGCTCGTGGAAACCGACGAGCAGTCCGTCAACACCCTCGTCGTCGACGACGGTCGCCTTCGCGCCTACTCCACCGATGCGGCAATCCTCCGCGGCCTCGACTTTCACCGCGCCGCGATCCTCGGCGACGGCGGCGCGGCAGCGGCGTTTGCGGCGGCTCTGCCCGACGCGCTTCGCTTCTCACGCCGCGGTAGCTGGCCGCCGGACCTCTCGGACGTCGATCTCGTGGTCAACGCGACGTCGGAGCGGGACGACGTGCTGGTCGAGCTTCGCGCCGGACAGACGCTCGTCGACCTTCCGTATCCGAGGACCGCGACCGCTGTCGCGGCGGAGGCTGCCGATGTGAGTGTCGTCGACGGTCTCGAGGTCCTCGTCGCTCAGGGGGCGTCGTCGTTCGAGCTATGGACGGGGCTGCCGGCGCCCGTCGAGGTCATGCGCGCCGCGATCCGGCCCTAGGAGGGGCCCCGCGTCACCGTGGGGCCCCTCCGGAACGGCTACGACTACGGAAGCGTCGAGTCGTAAGACGGGGGTGCCGAGTCGATCGGAGCCGGCCGGCCACCCTGGTCGTGTGGAACACCGATGCGGCCGGCACCGGAGCATTCTCCGCCCAGCCCATCGGTCGCCGTGAACGCGACCCTGTAAACGCGTCCGTCACCCTGCCCGGAGCGCTCGGCTCGCACCTGGAATGCCCCGCCCGAACCGATCGTGGCGTCCGGCGACGTGTTGCCGTCCGCTGTGGAGTTGACCGGTTCGTCCTGCGTGATCCCGTTGATCGTCAGCGTGATCGGATCGCCGTCCGGGTCGGTCACACCCGCAATCTGGCCGGCCACGTACTTGTGGTTAGGCGGCCAGAGGGTGCCGAGCCCCGACGTCGCGGCGGTGCAGACCGGGTTGTGGTTGATCGTGGTGGTCACCGTCGCCGTGTTGTTCGCGGGGCTCGGGTCGGCCTGGTCGCCCGCGACCGTCGCGATGTTCACGATCGATGCACCCGAGCCTGCGAGCAGGGTGATCGTGAACCCCTGGCTCCCACCGGGTGCGAGCGTGCCGGCCGCGCAGGTGATCAGGCCGGCGGCCTGAGCGCACCCGGCGCTCGCCGAGACGAACGTCGAGTTCGCGGGTACCGGGTCGGTGACCGTGACGCCGGTCGCCGTCGTCGGGCCGAGGTTCGTCGCCGTCAGGGTGTAGGTGGCGTTGTGGCCCTCGGTCACGAGCGCCGGCCCCGTCTTTGCCATCGAGAGGTCGGGCGCCGGCACGTTGATCGTGATTGTCTCCTGGAACGCCGGTCCACCGTCGAGGTCGTTGAGCAGGAACTTGACCGTGCAGACGTAGGTCCCGGCGAGCGTGCCGGCATTCACGCCGTAGGTCTCGCTGAACGTGAACGTCGTGCCGCTCACGTCGGTCTGGCTCGCCGGCGAGAGCGATGCGCTCACACCTGCGTCGCAGCTCACGCTAGGGGTCACCGTCACCGGCAGGTTCGAGAGACCGTTGAGGATCGCGTCGGAGACCTGGCTGTCGCTGGCGCCCGACAGGAAGACACCGCCGGTGGCATCAGCGATGCGTTTGGCCTGTCCGGTGCCGTTGAGGTTGTTTGCCGCGCCCGTGCTGATCGCGATCACGCGGATCCCCTTCGCGACGAGGGCCGCGGTCGCGGACACCTCGGTCGCGCCGTTGCACGGATCGTGACCGACCGCGTCTCCGAACCACACGACGATGCGCGACGAGCCGCTGCGGAAGCCGGTCGCCGAGTCCGTGGCGAGCGTCTCGAGTGCGTTGAGCTGGCACTCGGGGGTGTCCCCGCCGCCAGTCGCAACCCAGGCATTCATCCCCACCTGGACGTCAGCCGTGTTGGCTGTAATCGCCTGGTTCAGCCGGTAGGCGAAGGCGTCGGTGGTGTCCTTGTACTCGCCGACTCCGAATTCCGCCGTTGGCTGCGCGGTCAGCACCGTCGCCATGACGTTGGCATTGCCCGTTCGGACGTTGGCGACCGCGCCGCCCATGCTCCCGGTCGTGTCGGCGAGGAAGAAGATGTCCGGGTTCGGCGGAATCGGCGACGTCTCGACGGACTTCGAGATCGTCTGCGACGCGCCAGGAAGCAGCGTGTCGGTGACCGTGCTCGGTGTGACTCCCGGCGCGGCGAACGCAGCGCCGCCGAGCGCGACCGAAATCGTGGAGACGCCCGCTGTCGCGAGCAGGCTCCGTTTCAGGGCGCGCAGCTTGAGCGCCCAGTGATGCCCCTTCATGTATCGCCCTCCCTCTTCGTGGGATCCTCTTCGTGGGATTCCCGCTTTGAGCGTGGGCACCTGCGTCCGCGGTGAACCAGGGCGCAATTCTCCGATCTCGGTCGGGGCGCCGAACGGCCTACTACGCTTGACGGCATGGCGCTCCAGCTCACGACGGCAGGTGAGTCGCACGGTCCGGCGCTTGTCGCGATCGTGAGCGGGCTGCCGGCAGGTCTCGTCCTCGAGCAGCAGGCGATCGATGCGGATCTGCATCGGCGCCAGCAGGGTTACGGCCGCAGCCCGAGGCAGCAGATCGAGCAGGACGAGGTCGAGGTGCTCGCCGGCCTGCGCCACGGACGCACGCTCGGGACTCCGCTCGCGCTCGTCGTGCGCAACCGGGATCACAAGAACTGGGAGTGGGGGATGAGTGCCTGGCCCCCGGATGGTGAGCCGTCCGGCAAGGGAACCAAGGAAGTCACACTGCCGCGGCCGGGACATGCCGATCTCGCGGGAGCCTTGAAGTACGGATTCGCCGACGTGCGCGATGTGCTCGAGCGCGCGAGCGCGCGGCACACTGCCGTGATCGTGGCTGCAGGTGCGGTGGCCAAGGCACTGATTGCAGAGCTCGGGATCGCAGTCGAAGGTCGCGTGTTGAGCGAGGACCTCGAGCAGCAGGTGGATGACGCACGCGCGGATCGGGACACCGTCGGCGGTGTCGTCGAGGTGCGCGCACGCGGCGTGCCACCCGGCCTGGGCACCTATGCGACGAAGGACGAGCGGCTCGATGCGCGCCTCGCCGCGTCGCTGATGGGGACGCAGGCGGTCAAAGGAGTGGAGATCGGTGACGGGTTCGCGCTTGCGGCGAAGCGCGGGTCCGAGGCCCACGACGAGATCCTGCGGGACGAGCGCGGCCTCTATCGCAAGACGAATCGCGCAGGTGGGATCGAGGGCGGCGTGTCGAACGGCGAGGAGATCGTCGTGCGCGCGGCGATGAAACCGCTCCCGACGCTGATGAAGCCCCTGGCCTCCGTCGACCTGCGGACCGGCGAGCCCGCCGAGGCGCTCGTCGAACGCAGCGACACTGCTGCGGTGGAAGCCCTTGCCGTCGTCGCCGAAGCCTGCGTCGCGTGGGAGCTCGCGCGCGCCGCGAAGGATAAGTTCGGCGGTGACTCGCTCGCCGATCTCCTCGCTGCACACCGCGCTTATCTGGAGCGGATCGACTGGTCACCCAGGTAGGCGCGCTCGGGCGTCACCTCGCGCTCGTCGGGTTCATGGGCGCGGGCAAGTCGACGCTGGGTGAGAAAGCCGCGCGGCTGAGCGGGCGACCCTTCGTCGATCTCGACGGTGAGATCGAACGCCGCCATGCTCCCGTCGCGGAGCTCTTCGAGCGGGGCGAGTCGGAGTTCCGTCGCATCGAGGCGGAGCTCGCTGCCGAGGTGCTCTCCTCGCCCGAGCCGGCCGTGATCGCGCTCGGCGGCGGAGCAGTCCTTTCCGAGCGTACGCGCGACCTTCTCCGCGGTCGTGCCTACACGGTCCGGGTCGAGGTCGATTCCGCGGCGGCCTGGGAGCGCGTCCGGCGAAGCGATCGTCCGCTTGCGCGGGACGAAGAGGCGTTCAGGGCGCTCTTCGACGAGCGGCAGCCCCTGTACGACCAGGTCTCCGCTGCTTCCGTGCGGAGCGTCGATGACGTGCTGCTCGCCGCGCTCGAGATCGAGGTCGCGCGTGGCCGACTGGCCGGTCTCGACGTTACCGGTCCCGTCGCGGTGATCGCCGACGAGCACGTGCTCGAGCTGCATCCACTCGGCTTCGGGCGGAACCAGGTGCACGCGGTTCCGCGCGGTGAGGCCGCCAAGACGACGTCGGTCCTCGCGCAGTTGTGGGCGAATCTCGACCTCGACCGCAGCGGAACGATCGTCGGCTACGGCGGCGGTTCGACGACGGACGTCGCAGGTCTTGCGGCCGCGACCTATCTCCGCGGCGTGCGCTGGCTCGCAGTGCCGACGACGCTGCTCGGGCAGGTGGACGCCGCGATCGGCGGCAAGACGGCGATCGACCTTGCGGCAGGCAAGAATCTCGTCGGTGCGTTTCACTATCCCGCAGGCGTCGTCGTCGATCCAGACGTGCTCGCCACTCTCAGCGAGACTCAGCGCCGCCAAGGCATGGCCGAGGTGGTGAAGACGGGGCTCCTGGCGGGCCGTCCTCTCTGGGAGCTCGGCGAGGACGAGCTGATCCGCGGTGCGGCGGCGTTCAAGGCCGGTATCTGTCTCGGAGATCCGTTTGACCAGGGACGCCGGGCGATCCTGAACCTGGGCCACACCTTCGCGCACGCACTCGAGGCCGCGGCCGGGTACGACGGCCTGAGCCACGGGAGTGCCGTCGCGCTTGGGCTGCTCGCCGCACTTAGGCTCTCGGGGCGTTCCACGGACGTCGTCGAGGAAGTGCTGGCACCGCACCCTGTGCAGGTCGACCGCGACCGCGCCTGGGCTGCGCTTCGGCGCGATAAGAAGTCGGAGCGTGGCGAGCTACGACTCGTGCTGCTGGACGAGGACGGGCCCGTTGTCGCGGCCCGCCCCGAGGCCGAAGTTCGCACGGCACTGAACGAGTTGATCGCGGATTAGAGTGCGCCGATGCAGGTCGTCGTCCTGAACGGGGTCAACCTCGACGTCCTCGCACGCCGCGATCCTGCGCTCTACGGCGGTCTCTCCCTCTCCGAGCTGGAGACGCGAATCTACGAGTGGGCGTCGGAGCTCGGCTGTGCGGTGCGGTGCCGGCAGACGAACCATGAGGGGGAATACGTCGAGTGGTGCCACGACGCAGTCGACACGGCCGACGGCATCATCGCCAACCCCGGTGCGTGGACGCATTACTCCTATGCGATCCGGGATGCGCTCGAGCTGCTCAAGGCGCCGATCGTCGAGGTGCACCTCTCCAACATCGAGGAGCGGGAAGAGTGGCGACGCACGTCCGTCATCGCCGACCTGGCCGCGAAGCGTGTCCTCGGCAAGGGCCCTGACGGTTATCGCGAAGCGCTCGAGTTCATCGTCGAGCAAGTAGGAGCGGCTACGTGAACCCGCGAATCGAGCGCCTACGCGAGTCGCTGGAAGAGCCGCTGCTCGTCACGAACCCCACGAACATCAACTATCTCTTCGGGTTCAAGAGCTCGAACGCCGCGCTCCTCGTCGAGCGCGAGCGCGCGCGACTCTTCACCGACTTTCGTTACTCGGAGGCAGCGCGGGCCGTCGAGGGTGTCGTGTTCGAGGAGACGAAACGCGCGCTCCTGAAGGATCTCGCCGACAGGTTGTCCGGCCCGATCGGGTTCGAGGCCGACTTCGTCTCCTACTCCGGATACGAGACGCTTCGCGGCGGCGCGATCGAGCCGGTTCCCCGCCGTGGGCTCGTCGAGCAGCTGCGCGCAGTCAAGGACGACAACGAGCTCGCGTCGATCAGGCGAGCCTGCGAGATCACGGACCGGATGTTCGACCGCCTGATCGCGGAACCCTTCGTCGGCAGGACCGAGCGCGACGTCGCCTGGACGATCGAGCAGCTCTTCCACGAAGAGGGCGCGGATGCGGTTGCCTTCGAGACGATCGTCGCCGCCGGCCCGAATTCGGCTCGTCCGCACGGCCGCGCCACCGACCGGCCGATCGGCCGAGGCGAGACGATCATCGTGGACACGGGTTGCGTCGTCGACGGCTACGTGTCCGACTACACGCGTACCTTCACGACCGGGTTCGTCGAGGCGCCCGTCAAGCAGGCCTATGCGGTCGTGCTCGCCGCCCAGCAGGCGGGCTTCGACGCGCTGAGGTCCGGCGTCAAGGGCTTCGATGCCGATGCGGCTGCGCGACGAGTCGTCGACGAGTCGATCTTTGCCGGAACGTTCGGGCACGGGCTCGGCCACGGGCTTGGCCTCGAGGTGCACGAGGCTCCGCGCCTGTCCATGGAGTCGACCGACACGCTGGCGATGGGCAACGTGGTCACGGTCGAGCCCGGGATCTACCTCGAGGGTCGGGCGGGCATCCGGATCGAGGACAACATCGTCGTGACCGAGGACGGCTTCGAGAACCTCACCGGCTTTCGGAAGGATCTGATCACCGTCGCTGACCGCTAGTGTTGTGCGCCGTGGCAGAGACCGTCAACACGAATCAGTTCAAGAACGGGATGCACATCGAGCTCGACGGCGCGTACTGGCGCATCGTCGAGTTTCAGCACGTCAAGCCCGGTAAGGGCGGAGCCTTCGTCCGGACGAAGCTCAAGGGGCTCGACAGCGGTTCCGTCGTCGACCGGACGTTCCGCGCAGGTGAGAAGTTCGCGCGCGTCCGCACGGAGACGAAGGAGATGCAGTATCTCTACGACGCCGGTGACGAGGTGGTCTTCATGGATACGGACACGTACGAGCAGACGTCGCTGCCGCATGCCATCGTCGAGGATGCGCTCGAGTTCATGCTTCCGTCGAGCTCGGTTCAGATCATGCTGGTCAACGGCAAGCCGTCGGGCGTCCAGCTCCCTTCGTCGGTCGAGCTCGCGGTATCCGAGACGGAGCCCGGCGTGAAGGGGGACACCGTCTCGAACGTGACGAAGGCCGCGACGCTCGAGACCGGGGCAGTGGTTCAGGTCCCGCTCTTCGTGAACCCGGGCGAGCGCATCAAGGTCGACCCGCGCGAGAAGCGGTACATCTCGCGGGCCTAGGCAAGCGCACGCTCGAGCGCGGCGGCGCCGTCTTCGAGCACCGGCTCGCCATGCGAGACGACTACGAGCTCGACCGGAAGCTCAGCGAGGCGCTTCCGTAACTCCGGTTTCAGCTCCTGCTGGGCCCAGTCCTGTTCGCCTTTCGGGAACCAGCCCACAGGTAGCTCGATGCCTCCTCCGGCCTTCCCGATGAGGAGGTCGCCCGCAATGAGTGCGCGGTGCGGCTCGAGGAAGAAGAGCGCCTCGACCCAGTCGCTTCCCTTCACGACTTCGGCATGCACGCCGGCCGGGAGCTCGCCTTTCTCCTCCGGGCGCCACAGCGTTGCCTTGTATCGATCGAGCACGGCGGCGACGCTCCGCTCGTGCCAGTGCACCGTCAGGAGGACGTGCACGGGCTTCCCGACCCGCTCGACGTCTCGGTCGAGAGCCTCCCAGAAGCGGTCCTCCTCGTCCTGCGGCACGAGCGGGTCAACCATGACGAGCGCATCAGGCAGCTCGGCGTAGACCGAGCCGACTTGCGGGCCCCAGTGTTCGGCGTGCTCCCACTCAGGGTGAGCCGCTGTCCAGCGCCACAGGCCCGGCCGAAGCTCTCGCACGTCCATCGCGGAGAAAACCTATCGTGGCGGCGCTAGGCTCCCCGCATGCCGGCGCTTGCCGACACGACTATTCGCCTGCTCGGGCAGGAGCCGCTCGCCGGGCGGCTGTCGACTGCCGAGCAGCTGAACATCGCCCGAATCCTCGATCGCGCCGGGTTCGCCTACCTCGAGGTCTCGGGTGGCGGTTGCTTCGACAGTGCGGTGCGGCGAGGTGTCGAGAGCCCCTGGGAGCGCATCCGAGCGTTGAAGGCGAATGTCGAAACCCCGCTCGGCCTGGCGCTTCGAGGCCGCTTCCTCGTCGGCTCCCGGCCGGTCGACAACGACTTCATCCGCCGATTCATCGCGTCCGCCGCGGAGAACGGGATCGACGTCTTCCGGCTTCACGATCCGCTCAACGACGTCTCGAATCTCCGTGAGGCCGCGGATGCAGTCGCGACGGCCGGCGGGGAGTTCGAGGCGGGGCTCGTCTACAGCCCGGGCCGCACCGGTGAGACGGATCCATTGATGGAGCAGGCCAGCGAGCTTCCGAACCTCGGGGCCGTGCGCGTGCTGTTGCACGACCCGACCGGGTCGCTGCAGCCGCATCGCGCGCGCGAGCTCGTTACGGGCTTGCGCGAGGCAACCGGCCTGCCGGTGGGCATCTACTGCCAGGGATCCGGTGGAAACGCGCTGGCGGCGGCGCTCGAGGCTGCGCGTGCCGGTGCCGAGCTGATGGCGTGCGCGGTGTTCCCGATCGCGCTGATCTTGCACCGTGTGTCGGGTGAGGCTCTGGCCGAGGCGCTCTCGGGGCTCGGGCTCGAGTGTGACGTCGACGTGCAGTCGCTCTGGGCCGCCTCCGACGTCGTCGACGAGCACATCGGCGACGAGCCGGTCACGCCGCTCGCACCGCGCATTGCCGCTCGCGCCGCTCAACACGACCTACCTGCCAGCCTCGTTACCGCGCTGGACTCGAACCTCCGCGCCCAGGGAGCCGGAGACCGGCTCGACGAGACGATCGAGGAGTTGATCCGAATCCGGGCCGAGGTCGGCTGGCCGCCGCTCGCTTCGCCGATCGGTCAGGTGCTCGGTTCACAGGCGCTCCTGAACGTGCTTTCCTCGAGCCGCTACTCGGTCGTCGTGGACGAGCTCCGGTCGCTTGTCGCGGGCCATCTCGGAACGACTCCCGCTCCGATCGACAAGTCGATTCAGCGCGCGATCGGTCTCACTGCGGACCCCGATTCGGTCGAGAACACCACGGCTCCTCCTTTGCAGGAAGTGCGGGCGCAGTCGGAAGGGCTCGCGTCGAGCGAGGAAGAACTCCTTCTGCTCGGTCTCTTCGGCGACGATGCGGAACCACTTCTGCGGACGATCCGCGGGCGATCCAGCGGCGACGAGACGCTCGCGACCGGTGGCATCGACCAGGCTCGCGCAGAGCGCATCCGCGAGCTCGTGCGCATCGTGCAGGAGACGGGCATCGGCGAGGTGACGATCGAGGAGTCGGGCATGCGCGTCTCTGTGCGGCGGACGGAAGATCGTGAAGTCCCGGCGGCGCCGACGGAATCGCTCTTCGGTGAGCCGCAAGAGGCGGAGCTCGAGCCGGTGGAACCCTCGAACGGCATCGTGCGGGTCGAGGCGCCGATGGTCGGAACCTTCTACCGGGCACCGCAGCCCGGGGCGGACCCGTTCGTCGAGGAAGGACAGCCGATCGGCGCGGGTCAGACGTTGTGCATCCTCGAGGCGATGAAGCTCATGAACGAGGTCAAGTCCGACGTCGAAGCAGTCGTCCGCGCGATCCATGTCGAGAACGCACAGCCGGTGGAATTCGGCCAGCTTCTGTTCGAACTGGAGCCGCTGAACGGTCGTCCGCTGGACGCGCTCTAACGATGTTCTCGCGCGTGCTCGTTGCCAACCGCGGCGAGATCGCGGTGCGGGTGATCCGCGCGTTGCACGAGCTCGGCATCGAGGCCGTCGCCGTCTACTCGACTGCGGACGCCGGAACGCTTCCGACGCGTCTCGCAGACCGGTCCATCTGCATCGGACCGCCCTCGGCGACCGAGAGCTACCTCAACATCGCCTCGGTGGTGGCGGCCGGCGAGACGACCGGTTGCGAAGCCGTCCATCCGGGCTACGGGTTCCTGTCTGAGAACCCGGACTTCGTCCGCGCGTGCGAGGACAACGACCTCGTCTTCATCGGCCCCGACGCAGACGTGATGGCGCGCATGGGCGACAAGGTCGAGGCCAAGCGAGAACTGGCAGCGGCCGGGCTGCCGCTGGTGCCGGGCACGGAAGCCGTCGGAGCCGATGAAGCGGCCAAGGGAGCCGCCGAGCTGGGCTATCCGGTGCTGTTGAAGGCTTCCGCGGGCGGCGGCGGGAAAGGAATGCGCCTCGTCGAGCGGGCCGATGACCTCGAAGACGCGTTCGCCGGCGCGAGCGGCGAGGCCCTGGCGGCGTTCGGCGACAGCACGCTCTACCTCGAGAAGCTGATCACCCCGGCGCGACACGTCGAGGTGCAGGTGTTGTGCGATGCCGACGGCGGTGTGCTCACGCTCGGCGAGCGCGAATGCTCGATTCAACGCCGTCACCAGAAGCTGATCGAGGAGTCCCCGTCACCGGCGCTCGACGACGCGACGCGCGAGGCGATGGAAACCGGGGTGGCGCGGGCCTGTCGTGCGATCTCGTACCTGAACGCCGGCACCTTCGAGTTTCTGCTCGCGCCCGACGGCTCGTACTACTTCATCGAGCTGAATGCGCGCCTTCAGGTCGAGCATCCCGTCAGCGAGCTGGTGACCGGGATCGACATCGTGCGGGAACAGCTGCGGATCGCCTCCGGCGAGCAGTTGCACGAAACCGGCCGCGCTGCGCGGCGTGGGCACGCGATCGAGATTCGGCTCAACGCGGAGGACCCAGCGCGCGGCTTCGCGCCGGCGCCCGGAGTGATCGAACGCTTTCGGCCGCCGCTTGGACCGGGCGTCCGTCTCGACACGCACATCGAGGAAGGGTCCGTGATTCCGCCTTACTACGACTCGCTGATCGGGAAGCTCGTCGTCTGGGACGAAGACCGCGCGTCCGCGATCGAACGCTCGCTTCGAGCCCTGAGCGAGCTCGAGCTCCGCGGCGTTCCGACCACGAGAGAGGCGGCGCTCGAAATCCTCGCGAGCGACACGTTCCGGAGCGGGCGCTACTCGACGAGCTTTCTCGACGAGACGCGGCTTACCGCGGTCGGAGCGGGATGAGCTACGTCGTGCCCCAGTCGACGGGCGGCAGCATCACGGTCACGCCGGCGGCGCTCCACTCGCTCGTCGCACAGGCAGGCGACTCGGTCGACGGCGCGCAGGTCCGGCGTGGGCGGCGCCGGCTCGACGTGGAGGTGTCGGCCGGCCATGCCCGCGTCCGCCTCGAGCTCACCGCGCGTTACGGCGCGATCCTTCCCGACGTCGCACGCGCCGTCCAGGAAGAGGTCGCGTCCGCGCTTGCAACCATGTGCGCCGTGGAGGTCGACGGGGTCGACGTGTTCGTCGAGGAAATCACGTGAGCGGCGGCCGTCGCACCGCTCGCAGGACGGCGCTCTTTCTCCTTTATCAATGGGACGTCACCGGGCAACCGCTCGCGTCGCTGTACGAGGGGGAAATCGACGTCTACGCACGCGAGACGGCCGAGGCTGTCGCTGCGAACGCCGAGGAGTACGACCGCCGGATCACGGATGCGGCCGAGGGCTGGACGGCGGATCGGCTCGGCGCGATCGAGCGCAACATCCTGCGGATCGCCCTGCACGAGCTGGATCGCGACGACATTCCCGACGAGGTCGCGATCGACGAGGCGGTCAATCTGGCAAAGCGCTACGCAACCGACGATGCTGCACGCTTGGTGAACGGCATTCTTGGTCGAATCGTCAGAGAGCGCGTGTCGTGAGCGCTGAAGAGTCCCTCGCGCGGGCCGAGGAGCTGCTGGCTCGCCTCGAGCAGACGCGGGCAGAGCTCGAACGGCTCACCCAGGCCGACGACGCCGACAAGGCGCTCGACGTTCTGACGGAGCTCTCCGAGCTCAGCAAGGCGATCGAGGAGGAGCTCCAGAAGGCGAAGCGCGAAGCGGATGCCGGTGCAGAGCCCTGATCGACTGCGTGTGCTTGCCGAGGGATATCTCGGCGACCTTGCTCTGACGCCGGAGCTCCATGGTCAGGCCGGCGCAGTGCGGTACGCGCTCGAGGGGGGCAAGCGGGTACGGGCAGTGATCTGCCTTGCGACCGTCGAGGCCGCGGGCGGTGACGCCGAAGCCGGGCTTCCGGCGGCAGCGTCGCTCGAGCTCGTGCACGCCTTCTCGCTCGTCCACGACGATCTGCCTTCCCTCGACAACGACGCGGAGCGCCGCGGCCGTCCGTCGGTGTGGGCCCAGTACGGCGAGGCTGTTGCGGTCCTCGCCGGTGATGCCTTGCTGGCCGAAGCATTCCGGCTTGCGCTCTCGTACCCGTTCCCGCAGGTCGGGCGCGAGCTCGCCCAGGCGACGCTCGGCATGATCGGCGGGCAATACCTCGACGTGACCGAGTCCGCGCCCGACGAGGAGACGTTGCACAGGCTCAAGACCGGTCGTCTCTTCGCGGCTTCAGTCGGGATGGCGCTCTGGGTCGCCGGCGTAGCCGAGCGCGACCAGACGCCGTGGCGCGCGTTCGGCGACGAGCTCGGACTGCTCTTTCAGATCGTGGACGACATCCTCGACGGAGACGGGTACGTGCTCGTGCACGGGCAGGCGGGTGCGCGCACACGCGCCGATGAGGCTGCGCTCCGCGCTCGCGAGCGTCTCGCCGGCATCCCTGCCGACACGTCGCAGCTCGAGGACATCGTCGCCGGTCTCGCGACGCGCACGTCGTGAAGTGAAGAAGCGGCTCGACGTGCTGCTTGTCGAGCGCGGCCTTGCGGAGACCCGCTCGCAGGCTCAGGCGCTCGTGATGGCCGGTCGTGTGCGCGGCTACGAAAAGCCGGGGATGCAGGTGGACGAATCCGCCGAGCTGGAAGTCGCAGTGCCGCCGCCGTACGTCTCCCGTGGCGGCGAGAAGCTCGCGAACGCTCTCGACGCGTTCGGGGTGGATCCGGCGGGGCGCGACTGCCTCGACGTCGGCGCCTCCACGGGGGGCTTCACCGACGTCCTGCTGCAGCGAGGGGCCGAGCGTGTCGCCTCGGTCGACGTCGGCTACGGACAGCTGCACGAACGGCTCCGGGCCGACCCTCGTGTCTCCGTCCTCGAGCGCACCAATGCGCGCGAGCTGCGCGAGCTTCCGTTCGCGCCTGACCTCGTTGTTTGCGACGTCTCGTTCATCAGCGTGCGCCTCGCGTTGCCGGCGGCTCTCGCACTCGCCACGCCCGGCTGGGAAGCGCTGGTGCTCGTGAAGCCGCAGTTCGAGGCGGGTCGAGCGGAAGTCGGCAAGGGAGGCGTCGTGCGTGACCCCGAGGTGCGCGCTCGGGTCGTGCGCGAAGTTGCAGACGCGGCGCTGCACTGGGGGGCGGAAACGTTGGGGGCCGTAGACTCCGGGCTACCGGGGCCGAAGGGCAACCGGGAAGTCTTTCTCCATCTCCATCACCGTGAGCACCCGCAGCTCCCAGATGACCTCGACGCCAAGATCGCAGCAGCGATCGTCTGACACCGTCCGACGCGCGGCCGTCATCACGCACGGCAAGCCGGTGACGATCGGGCCGGCTCTCGAGCGTCTCGAGAAGGTCGCGCAAGAGGCGGGCGTCGAACTGCTGCTCCCGGACGAGGAGGTCGAGAAGCACGGCGTCGGCGAGCCCGAGCAGGATCTCACCGGCGCCGACATCGCCGTCGTGCTCGGCGGCGATGGGACGATGTTGCGCGCGCTGCAGCGTTTCCTCGGGACGCCGATCCCTGTCGTCGGCGTGAACTTCGGCCGCGTCGGCTTTCTCGCCTCCGTACAGCCGAACGAGCTCGAGTCGGGACTGTCGCGCGTGTTCGCCGGCGACTACCGCGTCGTGCACCTGACGACGCTCGAGGTCGAGGTCGACGGGGTCCGCGGTGCCGCCATCAACGACGTCGTGGTGCTCAGCTCGATTCGGGGCCGGATGGTCGAGCTCTCGTGGGCTCTCGGCGGCGAAGACATGGGCGTGCAACCTTGTGACGGGATGATCTGCGCGAGCCCGGCGGGGTCGACTGCCTACAACCTTTCGAACGGCGGCCCCGTTCTGGCGCGCGGGCTCGACGCGATGGTGGTCACGTTCATCGCCCCGCATTCGCTGCACGCGCGCCCGCTCGTCGTTCCTCGGGGCATCGACCTCGAGATCCGCAATCAGACACTCGACGTCGACGCGACCGTCCTCGTCGACGGCCATCTGCTCACGGATGTCGGCCACGGCTCGCCGATCTCGATCCGGCTGGCAGAACAGCGAAGCCTCCTCGCCACGCTCCCCGAAGCCACCTTCTTCAGGCGCTACCGGGACACCTTCGGCTCCTGATTCCAGGCCCGGATCCGGCGCAGACACGTGCGCCTTCCAGGGCTAGGCTCGACGTCAGGGGAGGGAGGTGGGGTGTCCCGAGGCTAGACGCGTCTACCTTTAAAGGGCGTGGGATTCGCGGACGATGGTGCCGCGCCGCTCCGCCGCTTACCATCTCGACGGCACCATGCTCCGCCGCCTCCGCATCGAGAACCTCGTCCTCATCCACGAGGCCGAGCTCGCCTTCGCCCCCGGGCTCAATGCCATCACCGGGGAGACCGGCGCGGGGAAGACGATTCTCGCGCAGGCAATCGGGCTCCTGCTCGGCGCGAAGGGCGACTCGGCCTACATCGGCCCTGACGGGGCGGAGGCCTACGTCGAGGCCGAGCTCGATCTCCCGCCTGGGCTGCTAGAGGAGGAGGAATTCGAGTCGTTCGCGGAGCTTCGTCCCGAGGACGAGGAAGGGCTGCTCGTCGCCCGCCGGGTCTTCGCGGACGGGCGGACCCGCGCGTATGCCTGGGGGCGCGGCGCGGCCCGCGAGGACCTCGCCGCAGCCGGGGAGCGGCTGATCGCGATGTCGGGGCAGTTCGAGCAACGCCGGCTCGGCCGGCCCTCGTACCAGCTCGATGTGCTCGACTCGTTCATCGGCGACGACCAGCTGAAGTTGCGCGCCGAATCGCGGGTCGCCTGGCGCGAGCTCCTTGCCGCGAGGCGACGGCATGACGAGCTTCAGACGGGCGCGGTCGCCGCGGAGGCACGCCTTGCGGAGTTCCGCGCACTCGTGGAAGACACGACGGGCTTCGAGCCCGACACGGAGGAGACGCTGCGCGCACAGCGCGAGCGGCTTCGGCACATCACCGAGCTCGCAGAAGGAACCGCGGCAGCGGCCGACGCGCTCGCTCCCGACGAGGGCGACGGTGCGGCCGGGCTCGTTGCAAACGCAGAGCGCGCGCTTGCGCCGATCGAGTCGCTGGCGCCGGAGCTCGCGCGTGCCGGCGACGAGCTGCGGGACGCCGAGCTGCGCCTGCGGGAGGCGGCGAGTGAGCTGCGCGGCTTCCTGACCACGCTCGAGGCGGAGCCCGGAAAGCTCGAGCAGCTCGAAGCGGAGCTCGATCGCATCGCCGACGCCAAGCGCCGCTTCCGCGCGGCGTCGTACGAGGAGTTGCTTGCACGGGCAGCGGCGGCCCGAGCGGAGCTCGAGGCGATCGACGAGGGATTCGATCCGGCGGCTGCCGCCGCCAAGGCGTTGGCCGTCGCAGAGCAGAGCGTCCGGGAGCTCGCCGATGCGCTCCGCGCCGCGCGCCACGACGCGGCACCTCGCTTCGCGGCGGCGGTCGCGCAAGAGCTCGTGGGCGTCGGGATGGGAGAGGGAGAGTTCGTCGCAGAGCTGCGCGAACGTGATCCCGCCTCGAGCGGCTCCGACGAGGTCGCATTTCTCGTCCGGCCGAACCGCGGACTACCGCTCGCACCCGTTGCGGAGACCGCCTCGGGAGGCGAGCTGTCGCGAATCGCGCTCGCGATCGCAGCGGTTGCCGGCGGCGACACGATGGTGTTCGACGAGATCGACGCCGGGGTCGGCGGTGAGACAGCACACCGCGTCGCCGAGACGCTCCGACGGCTCGCCGAACGAGCGCAGGTCATCACGATCACCCACCTTCCGCAGATCGCGAGCGTCGCTGATCGTCACTTCCGTGTCGAGAAGATCCCGGGCGACCCGACGCACACGCGCATCCAGCCGCTCGACGAAGCAGAGCGCCGCGACGAGCTGCAACGCATGCTCGGCGGCCGCGAGTTCCTCTCGAGCGTGAGCAAATGATCTTCCGATGAGTTTCGTCGAGCTCACCGGCCACGCGAAGCTCGACCGCCGGACGAAGAATCTCGTCAAGCGCCTTTCCGCCGACGACATCGCGATCATCGACCACACCGATCTCGACCGCGTGTCTGCGGAGGCACTGCTCGAGTCCGGCGTCCGCGTCGTCGTCAACGTCGCCGAGTCGCAATCCGGACGCTTCCCGAACCCGGGTCCGCTCGCGCTCGTGCGCGGTGGCATCCGCCTCATCGACGTCGACGGCGCCGACATCTTCGACGACGTGCACGAGGGCGAGCTTCTGACCGTGCGCGGCGCAGGGCTCTACCGCAACGGCACCTGCCTCGCCGCGGGCCGTGTGCTCGAGGAGCGCGAGCTCGAGAGCGCACTCGCCGAGCAGCGAGGCCGCGTGACCGAAGCCCTCGAGGCGTTCGCCGAGAACACGATGCGCTACCTGCGCGAGGAGGGCAAGCTGCTCGCCGAAGGGATCGATTTCCCGGCGATTGCCACGCGCTTCCGGGACCGGCATGCGCTCGTCGTCGCACGCGGTCCCGGTCACAAGCGCGACCTGCGGATGGTCCGGCCGTACATCCGCGACTTCAAGCCGGTGCTGATCGCCGTCGACGGCGGTGCGGATGCACTCCTCGAGGCCGGCTACAAGCCGGACGTGATCGTGGGCGACATGGATTCGCTGTCGGACGAAGCCCTTTGCTCCGGTGCCGAGCTGCTCGTCCACGGTTACCGCGACGGGCATGCACCCGGGGAGGAGCGGGCACAGCAGCTCGGTGTTGCGTACGAAGTCGTACGAGCGACGGGGATCAGCGAAGACATCGCGCTGCTCCTGGCCTACGAGAAAGGGTCCGAGCTGATCGTCGCCGTGGGGACGCACTTCAACCTGATCGAGTTCCTCGAGCGAAACCGCGACGGGATGTCGTCGACGTTCGTCACCCGCCTGAAGGTGGGCGAGATCCTCATCGACGCCAAAGGCGTTTCCCGGCTGGCGAGCCGGCAGGTCGGGATCTGGCCGCTCGTCTTCTTCGCGCTGGCCGGCCTGGGGGCGATCGCCGTCGCCATCCTGGTCTCACCGGCGCTCCGGCACCTGATCGAGTACATCGCGCTGCGCTTGCGCGACCTGCTCGGCATCGGTTGAAACTACTCTTCCCCCATGCCTCGAGCCTCGGCCACGCGGGAGCTGCTCGCCTCGCGTGAGGACGTCTGGGCGTTCGTCGCCGAGCCGCACCACTTTCCCGACTGGTGGCCGGACATCGCAGCCGTCGAGCCGGACCGGCGCGGCCTGGCCGAGGGCGCGCGCTGGCACGTGCACGGCAAGGACCAGCCGACGCTCCTACGGCGGCCCGCGTCGAGCGGAATGCTTCTCGTCACGACGGTGCGACCGCTCGAACGCTTCGGCTGGACGCTGAGCGGCGATCACATCGATGCGGAGCTGCAGCTCGAGGAGAAGGGCCCGAGCCGGACGATCGCGACCCTCAACGTCGAGGCGCCCTGGCTGTACGGGTTCAGCAAGTCCCTCCCGCGCAGGGCGTTAGCCCGCCTGCACGCCTTGTGCCAGACTGGCGCGGAGCTCTAAGCCGCTCGCCCCCTCATGTTCGATCTCCGCTACCACGTCGCGTCACTTGCCGCGGTCTTCTTCGCGCTCGTGATCGGCATCCTCGTCGGTGTCGCGCTCGCGTCGCACGGCCTCGGAAACACCGAGCGCAAGCGGCTCGAGGAAGACCTGCGCCGCGCCGAGAACCAGGCCGATGTGCAACGAAGCCGGGCCGACTCGCTCAGCCAGACAGGTTCTGCCGACCACGCCTTCGTCGACGCGACGTACAAGAGCGTCGTCGCGAACCGACTGAAGGGAAAGAGAGTCGCGGTGCTCTTCGTCGGCTCCTCGAGCGACGATCGCCGCTCGAAGATCACGCAGGCGCTGGCCGATGCCAACGCCGGCTCGACCCTGCGATTCACGGCGGTCAAGGTTCCGGTCGATCCGAGCTCGCTCGAGAAGGCGCTCGCGAAGAAGCCGTTCCTCGCGCACTACGCCGGTCCGGAGGAGCTCAAGAACCTCGGTCAGGCGCTGGGACAGGAGTTCGTCGCCGGGAAGGACACTCCGTTGTGGAACGCACTGCGGAGTCAAATCGTCGAGGAGACGATCGGGCCGTCCAAGAGACCCGCCGACGGAGTCGTGATCGTCCGAACAGCGAAGCCGCAGACCGGTCCGACCGCCGTCTTCCTCAAGGGTCTTTACGCGGGCCTCTCGGACGTCGGTGTTCCCGTGATCGGCGTGGAGGGCACGAAGGACGACGGCTCTTCGCTCAAGGCATTCCACACTGCGGGCCTTTCCACGGTGGACGACATCGACCTGCAGTTCGGAAAACTCGCACTCATCGCCTTGCTCGCCGACCCCGCGCTGAGCGGCGACTTCGGCACGAGGTCAGGAAAGCCGCGGCTGCCGCTGATCGCACCGCTGCCCCAACAGGCGGCCGGTGGATGAGCCGCTGACGATCCTCGTCCCTGCGCGCGACGAGGAACACGTCATCGGGACGACCGTCGCGACGCTGCGGCGGACGTTTCCCGACGCCGAGGTGATCGTGGCCGACGACGGCTCGCGCGACGGCACGGCAGACGCAGCCGAGGCTGCAGGTGCGATCGTCTTGCGGCTCCCACGTCGGGGAAAGGGCCAGGCGCTGTCCGCAGCCGAGCGCGCTGCCCCGCCCGGCGCGCTGCTCCTCTGCGATGCAGATCTCTCGGGAGAGCTCGCGCCGCTCCTCGACGGCGGCGGCGATCTCAACGTCGCGGCGTTCGTCAAGAGTGAGGGGGGAGGCTTCGGGCTCGCGAAACGAGTCGCCCGAGCCCTGATCGAAGTCCTGACGGGTTTCGAGGCGCGAGAGCCTCTGTCCGGCCAGCGGGCCTTGTCTCCCGCTGCTCGCCGCGCCTGCTTCCCAGTCGCCGCCGGGTTCGGCTGCGAAGTCCGCATGACGATCGACGCCGCACGCTCGCACCTGTCGGTGCGTGAAGTCGAGCTGCCGCTGCGGCATCGCCCGACCGGGCGGAACCTGCGCGGCTTTATCCACCGAGGGAAACAGCTCCGCGACACGCTCTACGCCTGCGGCCCGCTCGGCGTGAACTTTCGCGGGCTGCGCCTGCCGCTCGTGGGCTGGAAGATAGGCGTCGTCAGTGGTCCTGCCGTCGCAGCGGTCGCCGCCCTCGGGGCCGCCGACGATCTCTGGAGCGGGCCTGAGCGCGGCTTCCGCGCACATCTCGTTTCCGGCCGGACGACGGGCATCCTCAAGCTGGTCGGTATCCCAGCCGTGGGCCTGGTCGCCACCCGGAAGCTCTCCGGTGCCCTGCTCGTCGGGCTCGCGGCGAACGCTCTGAATCAGCTCGACACCCGGCCCGGGCGCGCACTCAAGGGGTACCTCGCGGCGGCTGTCCCGCTCGACGCGCCGGTTGGAGTCGCCGTCCTCCTGCTTCCCTACGATCTTCGTGAGATGGCGATGCTCGGGGACGCGGGGTCGAACGCGCTCGGTGCCCTGCTAGGCTTGAATTCCGTGAAGCGATTCACGGGACGAGGCCAGTGGGTAGCGATCGGCGCCCTCGCGGGCCTCACCATCATCGGAGAGCGGACGTCTATCGGCGCGTGGATCGAACGCACGCCCGGTCTCGCGTGGGTCGACCGGCTGGGACGATCGTGAGCTCTTCGAGTCGCCCGACGAAGTACGTCTTCGTGACGGGCGGGGTGGTGTCGGCGCTCGGCAAGGGCATCGTCGCGGCGTCACTCGGCCGGTTGCTGAAAGCGCGCGGCCTGCGAGTGCAGGCGCAGAAGTTCGACCCGTACCTGAACGTCGACCCGGGCACGATGAGCCCGTTCCAGCACGGCGAGGTGTTCGTGACGGAGGACGGAGCCGAGACCGACCTCGACATCGGCCACTACGAGCGCTTCATCGACGAGAACCTGACGCGCGCGGCGAGCCACACCGCCGGAGCGATCTGGGACGCGGTGCTGCGCAAGGAGCGCAAGGGCGAGTTCCTCGGTGCGACGGTGCAGGTGATTCCGCACATCACGAACGAGATCAAGTCGCGCATCCGTGCAAGTGCGGTGTCGACGCCGACCGACGTCGTGATCAGCGAGATCGGCGGCACGGTGGGCGACATCGAGTCCCTGCCGTTCCTGGAGGCGATCCGCCAATTCCGGCGTGAGGTCGGAGCCGAGAACGTGCTCTATCTCCACGTCACGCTCGTCCCGTTCCTCGAGGCGGCCGGTGAGCTGAAGACGAAGCCCACACAGCATTCCGTGAACGAGCTGCGGCGAATCGGTATTCACCCCGACATCGTCGTCTGCCGCTCACACGAGGAGCTCTCCGCCGACATTCGCGACAAGATCGCGCTCTTCGCCGACGTCGAGCCCGAAGCCGTGATTGCGAGCCCGGACGTTCCCGACGTCTATCTCGTTCCCTCACGGCTGAAAGCCGAAGGTCTCGACCGGCTCGTCGGCGAGAAGCTCGGCCTGCCGCCGACGGAAGCGGACCTCGGTGACTGGCTCGATCTGAACGAGCGGATCCAGCGGAGCGACGAGGTCGTCGAGATCGCGCTCGTCGGGAAGTACGTGCAGCTGCAGGACGCCTACCTCTCGGTGCACGAGGCGCTCAAGCACGCAGGCGCACACCACGGCGCAACCGTGCAGGTGCGCTGGGTCGACGCCGAGGGGATGTCGGTCGAGGAAGCGACGCAGCTCCTCGAGCAGGTCGACGGCGTGCTCGTCCCAGGCGGCTTCGGCTCCCGCGGCTGGGAGGGAAAGATCCTCGCCTGCCGCGTCGCGCGCGAGCGCGAGATCCCGTACCTCGGCATCTGCCTCGGCATGCACGTCGCCGTCTCCGAGTTCTCGCGGCACGTGCTCGGACTCGAAGGGGCCAACTCGACCGAGATGGATCCCGAGACCCCTCATCCCGTGATCGATCTGCTTCCCGAGCAGAAGGAGATCGAGGACCTGGGCGGCACGATGCGTCTCGGTGCGCAGGCGGTCGAAGTCGTCGAGGGCACGCGCGCGTACGAGGCCTATCGGGAACCGGTCGTGCACGAGCGTCACCGTCATCGCTACGAGGTCAACAACCACTATCGGCCCGCATTCGTCGAGGCCGGGCTCGTCGTGTCGGGGACGTTTCAGGAAGGACGGCTCGTCGAGATCGTCGAGCTGTCCGATCACCCCTGGTTCGTCGCGAGCCAGTTCCATCCGGAGTTCAAGTCGCGACCCACGCGACCGACGCCGCTCTTCCGCGACTTCGTCGGCGCGGCGCTCGAGCGGTCGCGCGAACGTTCTGCCGTCGGCGCAGCTTCCGCTTAACCACCACTAAGATCGCGCGATGCCCTCCGAGGTCGTCGATCTCTTCACCGAGCTCGCGGCGCTGCCGAGCCCTCCCGGCGAGGAGCGTGCGGTGGCCGACTCGGTCATCGGCTACCTGCGCGATCTCGGCCTGGCGGTGGACGAGGACGATGCCGGCTCCAAGGTGGGCTCGAACATCGGCAACCTCTACTGCAGGCTCGAGCCGACCGGCGGCGGCAGCCCGATCTTTCTCTGCGCCCATCTCGACACGGTGCCGCCGACGGCGGCGATCGAGCCGGTGCTGGAAGACGGCATGATCCGGAACGGCGCCGGGACGATCCTCGGGGCCGACAACAAGTCGGCGGTCGCCGCGATGCTCGAGGGCGCGCGCCGGGTGCTGGCCGAAAACCGGCCCCACGGGGGCATCGAGCTGCTGTTCACCCCCAAGGAGGAGGTCGGCCTCCTCGGCGCTGCGGCCTTCGATCACGAGCGGCTGCACGCGCGCCTCGGTTACGTCTACGACCAGGCGGCGCCGATCGGCGAGGTCATCCTCGGCGCGCCCTTTTCGCGGGCGATGCAGGTGCGCTTCCACGGTCGAGCTGCGCACTCGGGTATGTATCCGGAGGAGGGACGCTCGGCGATCGCAGCCGCGGCTCGCGCGATCTCCGATCTCAGGCTCGGCCGCGTCGACGAAGAGACGACGGCAAACGTCGGCATCATCCAGGGCGGAACGGCCGGGAACATCATCCCCGAGTGGTGCTCACTCGATGCGGAGGCGCGTTCGCACGACGAGCAGAAGCTGGAGGAGCTCGTGCAGGAGATGGTCGACGCCTTCGCTTTTGCAGCCGGGCTCGAGGACTGCGAGGTCGAGACGAAGATCTCCAAGAGCTACAAGGGCTATCGCTTCAAGACGGAAGATCCGGTCGTCCGAATTGCACACACTGCGCTCGAACGGAGCGGTTACGCGCCGACCTACGCGCTGAGCGGCGGCGCGGCCGATGCGAATGTCTTCAACGAGCGCGGCCTCGCCTGCCTCAATCTCGCGAACGGGATGCAGGACATCCACACCTCCGACGAGAGGATCACCGTCGAGGACCTCGAGGGCATGGTCGAGGTGACGCTCGCCCTCGTCGACGTCGCTCGAGATGCTGACGCTTAGACGCGGCCGGGTGACCGCGGTCGTCGAAAGCGTCGAGGAGCTTTCGCGGGTCGAGGTGGACGGCCGGCCCTGCGTCGCGTATCCCCGGCTCACCGGCCCCGTCGAGCTCGGCGACGAGGTCATCGTGAACACACAGGCGCGCGAGCTCGAGCTCGGATCCGGCGGCTTCGACGTGCTCTACGTGAACCTCACGCGCGGCCTCGACCTTCCTGCGGATCCCGGCGCGCACGTCGTGAAGCTGCCG
The DNA here is from genome assembly GCA_963804935.1 of uncultured Actinomycetes bacterium. GTDB lineage: Bacteria > Actinomycetota > Thermoleophilia > Gaiellales > Gaiellaceae > 3-1-20CM-4-69-9. The sequence continues at coordinate 59,569 of CAWDSD010000026.1, read as the reverse complement.
TACACGCCGGGCCAGTCCGCGGTTCGCCACGGCGAGGAAGGGCGGACGCTGCCGTCGACGCTGTCGGGGATCCCTGTCGTGTGCTGCTCCCTCCACAGCCAGGTCGCACCGGTGTGCGCAGGCATCGGCACGGACGCCCGCGTGGCGTACGTGCAACTCGCGGGCGGAGCGCTGCCTCTTTCGCTCTCCGACACGCTCCGACTCCTGCGCGAGCGCGGGTACCTCGGCACGTCGGTCGCGGCCGGAGCATGCCTTGATGGTGAGGTCGAGTGCGTCTCGGCAGCGTCGGCATTCCTCTGGGCCGCAGCGGAAGATTTCGACATCGTCGTGTGCGGGATCGGGCCGGGCATCGTCGGGACGGGCACGGCGTTCGGCCACGGTGGCCTTGCCGCGGCCGAGGCCGCGAACACGGCGTCAGCATTGCAGGGCTCGCCCGTCCTTGCCGTGCGTGCATCCGAGAGCGACGAGCGCGACCGTCACCGAGGCGCATCCCACCACACACGCTCGGTGCTCGAGCTCTGCCTGGGTGACATCGTCGTTCCGTGGCCGGCCGGCTACGACGCCCCGCCCTGGCTCGAGCGGCGCACCGACGTCGACGTGACCGGCTGGGAGGAACTGTGCGCCGACCTCCCGCTGAGTCACATGGGCCGCGGACCAGGCGACGATCGCCTGTTCTTCGCCGCGGCCTTTGCCGCAGGCCGCGCTGCTGCGAGTCGCAAACGGTGATGGAGGAGCGCCGACTCGGACCGGTGGTCGGGCTCGGGACCTGGAACACGTTTGGCGGCAACGCACATCTGGCCCAGACCGTCGTCGACGCCGCGCTGGACGCAGGCTCCCACGTGCTCGACTCGTCGCCGATGTACCGCGGAGCCGAGGCCTCGCTAGGGGGAGCGCTCACGGGAAAGCGCGATCGGGCCGCGATCGCGACGAAGATCTGGACCCCCAGCGTGGACGAGGGACGTGAGCAGTACCGGCGACAGGTCGAATGGTTCGGCCGCGTCGAAATCGAGCAGGTTCACAACCTCGTGTCGTGGCAGGAACACGCCGGCTGGCTCGAGCAGGAGCGCGAGGCCGGGCGGATCGACCGGCTGGGTGTGACGCACTATTCGCCCTCTGCGTTCGGAGAGCTCGGACGAGCGCTGCGTTCCAGAACGTTCGACACGGTGCAGGTGCCGCTCAACCCCCACGAGCGCGATTGTGAGCGAGAGATCCTGCCGCTCGCAGCGGAGCTCGGAATCGCGGTGATCGTCATGCGTCCGCTCGGAGAGGGGGAGCTCGTTCGACACTCGGTGCCGCAAGAGGCCCTCGCGCAGCTGGGCGTCAGCTCCTGGGCTCAGGCGCTCCTCAAATGGGCGCTTTCGGACGAGCGAGTCGACCTGGTGATTCCTGCGACTCGCAATCCGGATCACGCTCGTGCCAACGCGGCCGCAGGCTCGCCCCCGTGGTTCGACGCCGAGCAGCGGCAGCTAGTAGAACGGCTTGCCGCATGAAGCCAGACGACTCGAAGACCGTCTACGACGGGAAGTTGATCGATGTCGTCGTCGAGCGCTGGGGCGATCACGAACGTGAGATCGTCGATCATCCAGGCGCCGTCGCGATCGTCGCCGTCGACAGCGAGGGGATGCTGACGCTCGTGCGTCAGCGGCGCGAAGCGGTGCGGGAGGAGTTGCTCGAGCTTCCTGCGGGCACGCTGGAAGCGGGGGAGGCGCCGCTCGACTGTGCACGACGGGAGCTCGCAGAAGAGACGGGCCTGACCGGTGGCAGCTGGCGCGCGGCCGCGACCTTCTACACGACGCCCGGCTTCTGCCGCGAGCGCATGCATCTCTTCTTCGCGGAGGAGCTCGAACGCGGCGAGGCAAGCCCGGAGAGCGACGAGGAGCTCGAAGTCGTGCGCTGGCCGACGAGCGACATCGCGACGAACGTCGCGGCCATCGAAGACGCAAAGACGATCGCTGGGCTTCTGCTCTACCTCCACAAGGTAGGGTGACGCCCCTTGAAGATCGGCGTCGCAAAGGAGATCAAGTCCGACGAGTACCGCGTCGCGCTGACGCCTGCCGGCGCGCGTGAGCTGGGCCAGCGCGGGCACGACGTCATCGTCGAGACCGGGGCGGGGGGAGGCAGCTCCTTCACCGACGCGGCCTACGAGGCGGCCGGAGCGCGGATCGCCTCGGTCGAGGACGTGTGGGCTGACGCGGACCTGCTGCTCAAGGTCAAGGAGCCGATCGAGCCGGAGTACGGCCGCCTGCGCGAAGGGCTCGTTCTCTTCACCTACCTGCACATTGCGGCCGACGAGCCGCTCACGCGCGCGCTGATCGACAGCGGCATCACCGCAGTCGCATACGAAACGGTCGAGACCGACTCGGGTGGGCTCCCGCTGCTCGCGCCGATGAGCGAGATCGCCGGCCGGCTGGCGGCGCAAGCCGGTGCGTACTTTCTCGAGAAGCCGCTCGGCGGCAGGGGCCTGCTGCTCGGCGGCGTTCCCGGCGTCGCACCCGGCCGCGTCGTCGTGATCGGCGGCGGCATGGTCGGTTACAACGCCGCGGTGATCGCGATCGGGCTCGGCGCCAACGTCACCATCCTCGAGCGCTCGCTCGACCGGATGCGACATCTCGAGGAGGTGCTGTCGGGACGTGTCAGCCTCGTGATGTCGTCGACCCTCCAGATCGAGGAGTCGCTTCGCGAAGCCGACGTCGTCATCGGAGCCGTCCTGATCCCGGGCGCGGTCGCCCCGAAGCTGATCACGCGGGAGATGGTGGAGGGAATGAAGGAGGGCGCGGTGCTCGCAGACGTCGCGATCGACCAGGGCGGCTGCGCGGAGACCTCACACCCGACGACGCACAGCGAGCCCGTGTACACCGTGGCGGGAGTGACGCACTACTGCGTCGCGAACATGCCGGGCGCCGTCCCGATCACGTCGACGAAGGCGTTGACGAATGCCACCCTCCCGTACGTGGAGGCGATCGCCGATCACGGCATCGCGGAAGCGGTCGCCCGTGACCCCGCCTTGTCCCGCGGCGTGAACGTCGTCGACGGGAAGGTGACCTACGAAGCAGTCGCAGACGCACACGGGCTCGAGTACCAGCCACTCGAGGACGTGCTCCCGCTCTCTGCGGTCTAGTTGCTTAGCTCGGCTTCTTCGCGGGTGAGAATCGGACCACGACCCACGTGACCGCTGCCGCAAGCGAGATCACGAAGGCGCAGAAGACGAACATTCCCAGCAATCCGAGGACGTCCCACATGGCCGACCTAGAATAGCCATATGCCGAGGGCTTGCATAATCGTGCTCGATGCCGTGGGAGCGGGCGCGCTTCCCGACGCCGCCGAGTATGGCGACGAGGGCTCGGACACGCTCGGAAACGTCGCTCGCGCCGTTCGGGGCCTCGACCTCCCGAACCTCGAGGCGCTCGGGCTCGGCAACGTCGAGCCGCTCGAGGGCTGTCCGCCGCAGGCCGGTGCCCCGGCGGTCGCTGGCAGGCTGATCGAGCGCTCGAAGGGGAAGGACACGACGACCGGCCACTGGGAGCTGATGGGGGTGGTGACCCCGCAGCCGATGCCCACCTATCCGCACGGCTTTCCGCACGACGTGATCGACCCTTTCATGCACAAGACCGGCCGCGGCGTGCTCGGCAACAAGGCTGCGTCCGGCACCGAGATCATCCAGGAGCTGGGCGAGGAGCACCAGCGGACGGGCAAGTGGATCGTCTACACGTCGGCCGACTCCGTCTTCCAGATCGCCGCGCACGAGGAGACGATTCCGCTCGAGGAGCTGTATGAGGCCTCTCGCTCGGCTCGCGAGATCCTCACCGGGAAGCACGCGGTCGGGCGCGTGATCGCGCGGCCGTTCATCGGCGAGCCGGGCAACTACGAGCGCACGCCGAACCGTCACGACTTCTCGCTCGAGCCAAGACGTCCGAACTACCTGACACTCCTGCGTGAAAACGGCATGAAGGTCCACGGCGTCGGGAAGATCGGCGACATCTTCGCGGGCCAGGACATCGACGAGTCGCATCCGACCAAGTCGAACGTCGACGGGATCACGCAGACCGAGAAGCTGCTGCGTGAGGTGGACGACGGACTGATCTTCACGAACCTCGTCGAGACGGACATGCTCTGGGGGCATCGCAACGACCCCGAGAACTTCCACCGGTGCCTGCAGGACTTCGACCGCCGACTACCCGATCTGCTCGATGCGTTGCGCCCGCAAGACCTGTTGATCGTGACTTCCGACCACGGGTGCGATCCGACCACGCCGTCGACCGACCATTCGCGCGAGCACGCGATGCTGCTCGCCTACGTCGAAGGCAAGAATGCGGCCGGCCGGATTCACGAGGGCGAGTTCGCGGACGTCGGCGCGACGGTCAATCGCTGGCTCGGCGGCAAGTCGCCCTCACGCGGCATTCCCGGCCAGCCGATCGTCGAGCGCTGACCGCCCGCGCGTGGTCCATGCTGCGGAGCTGATCCGGCGCAAGCGCGACGGCGAGGAGCTCGACCGGAACGAGCTGTCCGAGCTCGTGCTCGCGTATGCCAGGGGCGACGTGCCCGATTACCAGATGGCCGCCTTCTGCATGGCGGTTTTCTTCAAAGGCCTGAACGGCGAGGAGACGTTCGCGCTGACCGACGCGATGATCCGCAGCGGCGAGACGATCGATCTCGGCTCGGCGCTTGGACGCAAGGTCGTCGACAAGCATTCGACGGGCGGCGTGGGGGACAAGACGTCGCTCGCGGTCGGCCCGATCGTCGCTGCGTGCGGCGTTCCATTCGGGAAGATGAGCGGCCGCGGTCTCGGCCACACCGGCGGCACGCTCGACAAACTCGAGTCGATCCCCGGTTTCCGGGTCGAGCTCTCGAAGGAAGAGTTCCTCGAGCAGGTGCGGGAGGTCGGGCTTGCGATCATCGGGCAGACCGCGGACCTCGTTCCGGCTGACAAGCTGCTCTACGGGCTGCGCGACGTGACCGCGACCGTCGACAACGTGTCGCTGATCGCCGCGAGCATCATGTCGAAGAAGATCGCGGCCGGCGCCGACGCGATCGTGCTCGACGTCAAGGTCGGCGACGGGGCGTTCATGAAGACCATCGATGACGCGCGCGAGCTCGCGCAGATGATGCTCGAGCTGGGGAAGCATGCGGGCCGCGAAGTCGTCTGCGTGCTCACCGACATGGACCAGCCGCTCGGCCAGGCGGTCGGCAACGCGCTCGAGGTCCGCGAGACGATCGCGACCTTGCGCGGCGAGGGCCCCGCCGACTTCACGGAGCTGGTGCTCGATGCGAGCGCTCATCTGCTGGCGCTCTCCGACCTCGGCATCGACGGGGAGGAAGGCCGAGCGCGCGCCGTGGCAGCGGTCGAGGACGGTACGGCACTCGCGACGTACGAGCGCTGGATCGCCGCGCAGGGCGGAGACCCTGCGGAAGCCGCGCTTCCGAGCGCGCCCGTCGTCACCGAGGTTCGCGCGAGTGCGGACGGCTTCGTCCGCTCGATCGGGGCCGTCGACATCGGTATGGCCGCTCTTCGCCTCGGCGCGGGACGGCAGACGAAGGACGACACCATCGACCACGCCGTCGGCATCCGCTGCCTGAAGAAGCGAGGCGACGCGGTCGTTGCCGGCGACGTGCTCGCCGAGGTGCACGCACGCGACGACGCATCGGTGAAGCGTGCCGAGGCCGAGGTGCTCGCTGCGTACGAGCTCGGCCGCGAACCGCCACCGCCGAGGTCGATCGTCCTCGAAACAATCGACTGATGCCCGAGCTCCCGGAAGTCGAGACGATCCGGCTGAAGCTCGAGCCGCACCTGGTCGGCCGGACGTTCGCGCAAGTCGAGATCAGCGACCCGCGGCTCGTGCGTCCGTTCGAGCCGATCGAGGTGGCGATCGAGCTCGAGGGAGAGCGAGTGTCGGCGCTCGAGCGCCGAGGGAAGTATCTGATCGTCCGGTTCGAGTCCGGCCGGGTTCTCCTGATCCACCTCCGGATGACCGGGAGCCTTCGGACCGCGGCGAACGGATCGTTGGCAGACGACGCACACCGACGCGCGGTCGTCACGCTCGACGACGGATCCAATGTCTCCTACCGCGACGTGCGCCGCTTCGGCACCTGGCAGCTGCTCGAGCCCGGAGAGCTCGAGTCCTACCTCGACAAACGGCTCGGCGTGGAACCACTCGGCCGCACGTTCAACGCGCGCCGCCTCGCGGAGCGCCTGTCAGGGCGCCGAGCGCCGATCAAGGCGGCCCTGCTCGACCAGCGCACGGTGGCGGGCCTCGGCAACATCTACGTCGACGAGGCGCTGTGGCGCGCGGAGATCCATCCGCTCAGGCTCGCCGGCACGCTGGGCGATGACGAGATCGCACGACTCACCCGTGCCGTGAAGGCTGCGCTCAAGGCGGGGGTCGCACGCCAGGGCGCGAGTCTCCGCGACTACTCGACCCCTGACGGAGGACGTGGTCGCATGCAGGATCGCTTCCGCGTCTACGGCCGCGAAGGAGAACCGTGCCCGCGTTGCGGAACGCCGATCGACAAGATCCGGACCGCCGGTCGCGGCACGTGGTACTGCCCCACCTGCCAGCGACTCGACGCGGCTTAGGCTGCGACCGCCTTGTCGAGCAGTCCGTCGCGGTCGAGCCGCCAGAGCTCGGCGTAGCCGCCGATCGGCTTGCCGTCGATCACGATCTGCGGGACCGTCCAGCCGCCGGTGAGATCGAAGAGCTTCTGGCGAAACGCAGGATCGTCGTCGAGAAACACGTCCTCGTACTCGAGCCCCTTGCCGTCGAGTAGCGCCTTCGCGCGGACGCAGTAGCCGCACCAACGGGTCGAGTAGACGCGGATCCTCGCCATCTCCCTGGTGTAACGAAGAACCCGGCGCGAAGGTTCCCTCCACCCTCGGGACTAGACTGGCCGAGTCATGGCCGGCCGCTCGTACAAGACCGAGGCGGTCGTGCTCCGCTCGTTCCGCCTGGGCGAGGCCGACCGCGTCCTCCACCTCTATACGCTCGAGCGTGGACGAATCGGCGCGGTGGCAAAAGGGATTCGCAAGACGAAATCGCGGTTCGGCGCGCGCCTCGAGCCGCTCTCGCACGTCGACCTGATGCTCCACCAGGGAGCGGGCGAGCTGCAGACCGTCACCGGCGTCCAGCTCATTCGCTCGCACCATGAAGTGCGCGAACAGCAGTACAGGCTCGGTGTCGGCCTGCTCGGCGCCGAGGCGATGCTGCGCCTCTTCACCGAACAGGAGGGGAACGACCGCGCCTTCCAGGCGCTGACCCGCTTCCTCGGCCTCGTCGAAGGACTCGAGCCCCGAAGCGCACGCGCGGCGTTCGAGCCGCTCGCGCTCTCGTTTCAACTCAAGCTGCTCTGGCTCTCCGGCTACCTGCCGCACCTGACGAGCTGCGCAGACTGTGGCTCCGAGACCGAGCCGCTCGTCGGTTACTCGCCCGCTGCAGGTGGCGCGGTGTGCAGGGGCTGCAACGCCGGCGCGCTCGCCCTCTCGCCGGCAGGAATCACGGGAATCGAGGCACTCCTCGCGCGGCCGCTCGCCGAGGCGGGCGACGTCGGCCTCGCTGAACGCTCGGCCCGCGACGCTCTCGCCGTGATCACTTCAGCCTACGAATACTTCGGGAACTTCCGGCTGCGCACGCTGCGCAGCGCCTAGCTTTCCTTCGGCGACTTCCAGTCGCGCTCCAGCGCGGCGCCGATCCAGTCGGGCACGCCGGCGATCGGCAGCCGTTCTTGCGCAAGTGAATCGCGGTCGCGGACCGTCACCGTGTCGTCCTCGAGCGTCTGGTCGTCGACGGTGAACGCCCACGGTGTGCCGATCTCGTCCTGGCGGCGGTAGCGGCGCCCGATCGCGCCACCGTCGTCGTACTCCACGCTGTGGCGCCGGCGGAGCTCCTCGTAGAGGCCGCGCGCCTTTCCGACCATTTCGTCGTTCTTGCCGATGAGGGGCAGAACGGCGGCCGTGACCGGCGCGATCTGCGGGTGCAGGCGGAGGACGGTTCGCTCGCGGTCGCCGACGACCTCCTCGTCGTACGCGTCGACGAGCATGGCGACCATGATCCGCTCGATGCTGACTGCGGGCTCGATCACGTACGGGACGTAACGCTCACCGTCCTGTCCGACGTACTCCAGCTTCGTCGTCGAGTGCTCGGTGTGCTGCGTCAGGTCGAAGTCGCCGCGATTCGCAATGCCCTCGAGCTCGCCCCAGCCGATCGGGTAGTCGTACTCGATGTCGCTCGTTCCCTGTGAGTAGTGCGACCGTTCCTCGGGCCCGTGCTCGCGCACACGAAGCTTGCTGTCACGCAGGCCGTAGCGGCGGTACCAGTTGAGCCGCTCGTCGATCCAGTAGCGGTACCACTTGTCTGCCTCGTCCGGCGGGACGAAGAACTCCATCTCCATCTGCTCGAACTCGCGCACGCGGAAGAGGAAGTTGCCGGGGGTGATCTCGTTGCGAAACGACTTCCCGGTCTGGGCGATTCCGAACGGCGGCTTGCGTCTCGCGATCTGGAGGACGTTCTTGAAGTTGATGAAGATTCCCTGGGCGGTCTCCGGCCGTAGGAAGGCACGCGAGCCCTCTTCCTGTAGCGCGCCGACGGTCGTCTCGAACATCAGGTTGAACTGGCGTGGCTCGGTCAGGTCGCACTCGGGAGTCTCACCGGGCCGCTTGCTCGGCTTGCGCCCGCAGTTCGAGTCCTCCAGCTTGTCCGCCCGGAAGCGCAGCTTGCAGGTACGGCAGTCGATCAGCGGATCGCTGAACCCGCCGACATGGCCGGACGCTTCCCAGACCCTGGGATGCAGGATCACTGCCGAGTCGATCGCGACGATGTCGTCGCGGTTTCGCACCATCGCCTCGAACCAGCGCGCGCGGATGTTGTTCTTCATCAGGACGCCGTAGTGGCCGTAGTCGAACGTCGAGCCCATGCCGCCGTAGATCTCGGAGGACGGGAAGACGAACCCGCGTCGGCGGGAGAGCGAAACGATCTTGTCCATCGTCACCGGCTCGGGTTCGCTCATCGGCCGGGTCTTGGCCGATGAGCGGTGGAAGGGGCGAAGGGGGAAACCGGGAGGTTTCCCCACTTGTTCTCCTCGGCCCACGCGGCGATCTCAGCGGCGCGGGGGCTGAGGCGATCCCTAAAGAAGGGAGCTCGTGAGGGAAACATTGTTTCCCTCACGGGAGCGAGCCGGAGGCGAGCGACGGCCATGGCCGGGGACGTTATCCGACGCGTTTTGCCTAGCGTGCGTAGACGAGCAACGACCCGACGCCGAGGACCAGCCCGGCCGTCACGGCCAGGATGAGGAACGGAGACACGCCGTGGTGGCCTCCGTCGGTCTTCGGCGCAGCGGCGGTCTTCGGCGCCGCGGCGACCTTCGTCACGCCCTCGGTCCTGACGCGGGCCTGCAGGGCACGCGTGATGTCGGTCTCGGCGCTCGAGTAGATGCGGAGATCTTCCGGCAGGCTCGCAAGCGCCTCCCGGTAGCAGTCGACGGGATAGACACGGTCCATGCGGCCGTCACGCCAGTCGGCGAGGAGTCGCGACGCGCAATCCGGGGTCGCGGCTGCGGCAGATCCGCAGACAGCGAGCGCCGCCAGCGCTGCGACGACGAACGCCACCAGATGGAGCCTCCCCCGAGCCATGGTTTCAACGTGCCCACACGGTCTAAGAGCATGCTTAGAAGGACGTAAAGGCTTTTTAAAGACGTGCCCCGGCGCCCTGGGGACGCCAGCCACTAGCCTCCGCCCGATGGCGCAACGCGTGGAACTGCACATCGTCTCCGACTCCACCGGGGAGACTGCCGCGCGGCTCGTTCAGGCACTGGAGGCGCAGTTCCCTGAACAGGAGTTCGAGGAGGTGCGCCACACCCGGGCCGAGACCGTGGCGGATCTCGAGCGCGCAGTCCTGAGCGCCCGGGGCCACGCCGCGGTCGTCATCTACACGCTCGTCGATCCGGAGCTTCGCGATGCGATGCGCCGCCTTTGCCGTCGTGCCCGCGTGCACTACTGCGATCTCCTCGGACACCCGATCGACGCCGTTGCCCGCGTGTCGGGCCAGACAGCGCGGATGACGCCCGGCTCGCGGGCGCCGCTTACTCCCGCGTACTTCCGGCGAATCGAGGCGATGGAGTTCGCCGTCAAGTACGACGACGGCGTGGGGGCAGGGCTGGACGAGGCGGACATCGTGCTCGTCGGCGTCTCGCGCACCTCGAAGACGCCCCTGTCGATCTACCTCGGGTACCTCGGGCACAAGGTGGCGAACGTTCCGATCGTGAAAGGGATCGCGACGCCGAAGGAGCTCTTCGAGCTCGACCCCGCCAAGATCGTCGGGCTCACGATCCATGCCGACCGGCTTGCGGAGATTCGGCGTGCCCGGGTGAAAAACCTCGGCGCCAACAACCGGCTCTACTCCGGCCTGACCGAGGTGTACGACGAGCTCGAGGAGGCAACGGCGGTCCAGCGCCGGCTCGGTTGTCCCGTGATCGACATCTCGGAACTTTCGATCGAGGAGACCGCACAGCGGATCCTGCGTACCGTGGAGGGCCGGAAGGCCGAGGCCGCGGCCGCCGAGGGCACGTGACGGTAAAGCCGCCCGTCCCCTGGTGGCGCTGGGCCATCTGGTGGATGCTGCTCGGCCTGTCGCTGCTCGCCTTCTACGTCCTGCTCACGCCCATCTGGCTGGGGCTGAGAGGGCTTGCGTGGCTCGCGGAATTCCGCTCGCGCAGACGCCGGGATCGTTGATATAGGCCAGGGAAGCAGCTATATCGATGGAGCTATACTTCGCCTGTGTAGTCGGGTCTCTCCCCGACGCTGGACAGAGCGGCCTCGCCGGCGAGGCCGCTCGTCTCTCAGCCGAGCAGCCGCGCCTCGAGTGGTCGCTCGCCTTCGGGCCCGACCCGGTAGGCGGTCGCGCCGGGCCTCGAAGTGACGACCTCGTGGAGTTCGGTGCCGACGAAGTGGAGCGCGACGTCGTCGTCCGCTGCGAGGCCTGCCGGCAGACCTGCTCCGACGAGTTGCCTGTACACCGGCCGTCGGCGCTCCTCGCCGTCGTAGTGCGGGCAGGCGCTGCCGGGCAGAAATCCAAGACACTCCATCGACCCGAGCTCGGGACCGAACGAATCGGTGACACCGTGCTCGAACCAGCAGATCATTCCGGCGCTCCAGCCCGTCAACACGATGCCGCTGCTCCCAGGCTTCGCGGAGCACCGTGTCGAAGCCGTGCACGCGCCAGATTGCGAGCGCGTTCGCGGTGTTGCCGCCGGCGACGAGGACGATGTCCTGGCCGAGCACGAGCTCACGGAGATGCGCAGGAGGCCACGGCGAGAAGTGCAGATGCGTCATCTCGGCGCGTCCGTGCAGACGCTCGTACCACGACACGGTCCGAGCGGGATCTTCCATGCCTGCGGTCGGAACGTAGAGGAGTCGTTTCCCGGGAGCGATTCCCAGCACGTAGTCGAGGAGCGTCTTCTCGGTGAGCCCACCCATCGCCACGATCGTCGGCTCCGGCATAACGCCGAGTATTGCAGGGCATTTGTGAGAGGATCACCGCCTTGACGGCCCACCGCTACGTCTACGACTTCGACGAGCCCTCCGAGGGAGGCCGTGAGCTCCTCGGGGGGAAGGGTGTCGGGCTCGCCGAGATGACCCAACTGGGAGTTCCGGTTCCCGCAGGCTTCACGATCACGACCGACGCCTGCCGCGCGTACAGATCGAACGCCAAGGCGCTGCCGGACGGGCTCGCCGACGAGATCGACCATCACCTCGAGGCGCTGGAGCGGAAGACGGGCAAACGTTTCGGCGACATGAGCGATCCGCTGCTCGTGTCGGTCCGCTCGGGCGCTGCGGTCTCGATGCCGGGGATGATGGACACGATCCTGAACCTCGGGCTCAACGACAAGGCGCTGCAGGGCCTCGCGGGTGCGACCGGCAACGAGCGGTTCGCGAACGATTCCTACCGGCGCCTGATTCAGATGTACGGCGAGGTGGTCGACGGAATCGCGGGGCACCGCTTCGAGCAGGCGCTGACCGATCTCAAGAAGTCGCGCGGCGTCGCCCAGGACGTCGACCTGGCCGCCGAGGATCTCGGCGAGCTGATCGCGACGTACAAGCAGATCTACGAGGAGGAGACCGGTGAGGGTTTTCCGCAGGATCCGCGCGACCAGCTGACTCGGGCGGTCGAGGCGGTGTTCGATTCGTGGGACGCGCCGCGCGCCATCGTCTACAGGCGCCAATACGACATCTCCGACGAGCTCGGCACAGCGGTCAACGTCGTGCAGATGGTCTTCGGAAACAAGGGCGAGGAGTCAGGCACGGGCGTCGCGTTCACACGTGACCCGTCGACCGGCGAGCCCGGTCTCTACGGTGAGTTCCTCGCCAACGCGCAGGGCGAAGACGTCGTCGCCGGCATCCGCACGCCCGAGCCGCTTGCGCACATGGAACAGAAGCTGCCCGCGGCGTTCGAGCAGCTGCTCGAAACGATGCGGCGGCTCGAGCAGCACTACCAGGACGTGCAGGACATCGAGTTCACCGTCGAGGACAACGCGCTCTATCTGCTACAGACGCGGTCGGCGAAGCGTACGGCCGCCGCAGCGGTGAAGTCCGCGGTCGACATGGTCGACGAAGGATTGATCTCCCGCGAGCAGGCGGTGACGCGCATCGATCCGGCGCAGCTCGACCAGCTGTTGCATCCGATGATCGATCCGACGGCAGACTGGGAGGTGGCGGCCAAGGGACTGAACGCCTCGCCGGGCGCGGCCTGCGGGAAGATCGTGCTCGACGCGGACACTGCCGAGCAACGCGGCGCGTCGGGGGAGAGCGTGATCCTCGTCCGCTGGGAGACCACGCCGGACGACATCCATGGGCTGATCCAGGCGGCAGGGATCCTCACCGCCCACGGCGGCATGACGTCTCACGCAGCAGTTGTGGCGCGCGGGATGGGCAAGCCATGCGTCGCCGGCTGCGATGCGCTTTCGATCGACCTCGATGCGCGGACGATCACTCTCGGCACGCAAACGCTGTCCGAGGGGGACGTCCTGACCATCGACGGCGGAACCGGTGCGGTGATCATCGGCGAAGTCCCGCTCGTCGCGCCGGAGGTCAACGACGATCTGGAGACGATCCTCGGCTGGGGCGACGAGTACCGCGTGCTGAAGGTGCGCGCGAACGCCGACACGCCGGCGGACGCTTTGAAGGCGCGCGAGTTCGGCGCGCAGGGCATCGGCCTCTGTCGCACAGAGCACATGTTCATGGCCGAGGATCGCCTGCCCGTCGTGCGCGAGATGATCCTCGCCGAGGGCGAAGACGGTCGGCGCGCCGCGCTCGACAGGTTGCTCCCGTTCCAGCAGGGTGACTTCGAGGCGATCTTCGAGGCGATGGCAGGGCTGCCGGTGACGATTCGTTTGCTCGATCCACCGCTGCACGAGTTCCTGCCGCCGATCGACCAGGCGACGGACGAACGCATGCGCCGGCGCATCAAGCAGCTGCAGGAATCGAATCCGATGCTCGGCACGCGCGGGTGCCGGCTCGGACTGCAGTGGCCGGAGATCTACGAGATGCAGGTGCGCGCGATCATCCGTGCTGCACGTTCGGTGGAACAGCGCACCGGTGAAGCGCCCGTCGTCGAGATCATGCATCCGCTCGTCGGTTTCGAGGAAGAGCTGCGCCGCCTGCGCGAGCTGACCGTGCGCGTCGCGGAGGAGGAGGCGCCGGAGGTCGAGTATCTCTGCGGGACGATGATCGAGCTCCCGCGCGCGTGCATCCGCGCCGACGAGATCGCCGGCCACGCCGACTTCTTTTCCTTCGGGACGAACGACCTGACGCAAACCGCTCTCGGTTTCTCCCGCGACGATGCGGAGGGGAAGTTCCTGACGTACTACCTCGAGGACGGCGTTCTGGAGCAGAACCCGTTCGAGACGATCGACATCGGCGGCGTCGGCGACCTGATGCGGATCGCGGTCGAGCGTGGACGCGGAGTCAAGCCGGACCTGAAGCTCGGCATCTGCGGGGAACACGGGGGAGAGCCGAAGTCCGTGGTGTTCTGCCACGAGCTCGGTCTCGACTACGTCTCGTGCTCGCCGTACCGCGTGCCGCTGGCGCGACTCGCCGCGGCTCAGGCCGTGCTGGCCTCGAGCGGGACTGCGGCGTATGCGGCGGCGGGCGGCTGATGAGCTACGCGATCCTCGTCGACGGCGACCGCGTGGCGCGGGTCAAGTCCGATGAGGAGGTGCGGACCTGGATCTCGGAGTACCGCGAGGAGCACACGGAGGACGACCCCGCAGCGGCGCATGTGCAGATTCTCCAGCAAGGCGCCTTGTGGTTCATCAACGGCGGCAAGCTCATCGACCGTGAGCGGTTCTTCTAGCTGAAGAGCGATCACCTGGAACGAGGTTCGTGCGCGGCGACTCGCCAGGAGCTTCGTGACGGGACGGGCAGGGCCGGAGGGCGTCGTCGAGGTTGCGCACAACACGTGTGGGATCCACGCGCAGGTCCAGGCCGCGGCCGAGCTCTCCCTGAACGCCCGCGTCGACGGAATCGTCCAGCAGGACGTCCGCGATGCGTTGTGGCGCGATCGCACGCTGGTCAAGGCGTGGACGGTTCGCGGCACGCTCCACCTGCATCCTGCCGCCGAGCTGCCGCTCTGGTACGCGGCGCGGAGCGCCATGGACGACCGGCGACGGGGAAGGCCTACCGCCGTGGCGCGATCCGGCGGGCGCGCTTCATCCGGCGCTGTCAGGGGGCGAGGTCGAAGCCGTCTCCGCTGCGGTTCGCCGCGGCGCTCGACGGGCGCTGCCTGCTGCGTGAGGAGCTCGTCGAGGAGGTGGCCGGGCGAACGCCGCCGGCCGCGCGCGAACGGTTGCGCTCCGGCTTCGCCTTCTTCCTGAGCGACGTCTGCCAGGGCCCGCCGCAGGGAAACAAGGTCACGTTCGCCAGGCCCGACCAATGGGTCGAGGGCTGGCAGGAGGTCGACCCCGAGGAAGCGCTCCGCGAGGTCTGCCGCCGCTACCTCCACACCTACGGTCCGGCTCGGCCGAATGAGTTCCGCGAGTGGTTCGGCCCCGCAACCTTCAAGACTGCGGACGCGCGTGCGCTCTTCGAGTCGCTCGGCGACCTCGAGGAGGTCGAGGTCGAAGGACACCACGCGTACGTCGTCGCGGGAGACACCCACTTTCCCGAGCCGGTGGTGAGTGTCCGGCTTCTGCCCGAGTACGACGCGTACATCATGGGCTTCCGCGAGCGCGACCACCTGGTGCCCGACGAGACGCGAGCACAGATTGCAGCACACGGTCGGGGGAAGTACGAGGGACCGGCGGGCGTTCGCTTTCTGCTGATCGACGGCATCGCAGCCGGGCTCTGGGAGCGTAAGAAGAAGGCGAAGCAGGTCGAGCTGCGCGTGCGCCCGGCGCGATCGCTCGACAAAGGCGAGCGCACGGCGCTGGCCGACGAGGCGGAACGCATCGGTGCGTTCCTCGGCCTCGAGGCGGTGCTTACGGTCGAATGACGACCGGGGTGCCGAGCGGAACTGCGCGCATCAGGTAGCGCAGGTCGGCGTCGCGTGCGTGCACACAGCCGGCGGAGACCGCTCGGCCGAAATCGCCGGCCGAAAGCGTGCCGTGAATGGCAATGCGGTTGCCGCCGCTCCAGCCGGCAGGAAGGTTCGGCTGGATTGCGGAGAGCGCGAGGATGCAACAGCCGTACGCCGCGCTGTACGCGCTGCCTCTCAGCTTGTCGGTCACGGCGAAGCGGCCGGTCGGTGTCGGCGATCCTGCGCGGCCGACTCCGACGCTGAGCCGGCGCAGGACCGCGCCGTCACGCGTGACGGTAAGAGTTCGAGCCGAAAGATCGACGTCGAGCTCCAGTCGTGTGCGCTCGTAGCGCAGGCCGCCGGAGCGTGCATCGACCCAGACGACACGGTTGTTGCCGACGCCGGCCTCGGTGACCGCGAGCCAGCGGCCGCGCTCCGTGCCCACGACGCTGAACGACTGCGGCGAGCCGAACTGGGTCGTCGAGCCCACACGGGCAAGCACGGGGCCAAACGGCCGGCTGCGAAGTGCCAGTGCGTGACCGGGGCGGACCTGCACGATCACGTGACCCGCTGGCCTTGGCCGCTGAGGTCGTACCTGCACCCAACCGCCGCTCTTTGCGGGTGCGTCGAGCTGAACACGACCGACGGCTGTCGTCGGTGCGAACGCGGCTGCGCCTGCTGCGACGCAGACGACGGCGATGAGGGCAAAGAGCGATCGACCCACACAAGGTGGATCGGCAGAGTCCCTCGATCAAGGCTCCCTCGAACGAGTTCCCTCGAACGAGGTAGGTCGCTAGTCCGCGGCCAGCTCTCTCGCGAACGAGCCGCCGCCGATGATGCGTTCCGCGTGATCATGTACGCGCTCGCGGAGCTCGCGGTCAGACGTCACGACCCAGACGGGCGGGTCGAGCTCGCGAGCGAGGCGCGCGATCTGATCGTCTCCGGACTCGCTGCCTTCCCAGACGACTTGCACCTCGTGACCCTCCTGTTCGCCCCAGGCCTTGCTTCGCTCGACGAGCTCGTCCCCGGGCATGTTGGGCCAGAGCGACCGGCGCACGTTCTCAGCATCCACGAGGACGGTGGCCATCGCGCCGCGCCCGCTAGGCGTAGCCCTTCGCCTTCCAGTAGGCGACGGCGATCGAGATCACTCCGACGGCGACGATCCCGGCGATCCCGAGCAGCCCTGTGCGCCCGTACGCGGCGTTTCCGCGGCCGAAGCGCGTCAGGACGAGCATCGCGGCGGCTCCGCCGATGAGCCCGCCGATATGTCCGCCGACCGAGATGTTCCCGCTCCACGCGAACGTGAGGACGAGATTCGCGACGATGACCCCCAGCGCACTGCCGCCGAAGACGTAGTCCCGCTGCCGTTCGAGGACGAGCCCGGCGCCGAGGATCCCGAAGATCGCACCGGACGCGCCGACGGTCGCGCTCGTGGGGCTGAGGACGAGCGCGCCGGCCGATCCCGCGAGGCCCGAGACGAAATAGATCAGCAGGTAGCGGCCCGAGCCGATCCGTTGCTCGAGGAGCGACCCGAACCAGTAGAGGCCGAGCATGTTGAGGAGGAGGTGAACGGGGCCGTAGTGCAGGAACGCCGCCGTCGCCAGCCGCCACCAGTCGCCTTGTCCCACGAACGGCGCGTAGAGGAAGCCCTTCTCGTAGATCGTGCTGTGCACGCCGTACAGGCCGCCCCCCTGGGCGAGCTCCGCGATGTAGACGGCGACGTTGATTCCGATCAGCGCCTTCGTCGCCTTTGCGCCTGCGCCCTCGAAGGCCGCGCGCCGGGCTCCCTTGGTCAGGCGCTGGACGCCCTGCGGCTTGCCGGAGTGCTCGGGACAGCGAATCCCGACGGGCGCCATCGTCATGCACTCCGTGCAAATGGGGCGTCCGCACTCGGAGCAGGAGAGCCCGGTGACCCGGTCGGGGTGGCGGTAGCAGGTCCGCTCGACGGGTTCAGCCATGGCAGAAGTAGCGTAGTTGGATGCACATCGACGTCGCCTTCACTCCCGTCGAGACGGCTCCTGCCCCATTGGGGATCGTGGTAGACGTGATCCGTGCCACCTCGACGATTGCGCAGGCGCTTGCGGCGGGGTACGAGCGTGTCCTCTGCTGCGCCGGGATCGACGAGGCTCGGGCGCTCAGGGCGGAGCTCCCGAGCTCGCTCGTCGGCGGCGAGCGGAAGGCGGTGCGGATCGAGGGCTTCGACGTCGGCGCTTCGCCGCGCGAGTTCCTGGAGGCACGCGCCGAGACGCTGATCTTGACGACGACGAACGGGACGCGCGCGATTCTCGAGACGGCGGAGCATTGCGACGACGTCGTGCTCGGCAGCCTGCTCAACCTCGACGCAGTTGCCGCGGCGGTGGGCGGCCGCGACACGGTGATCGCCTGCGCGGGATTTCAGGGTGCGTTCGCGCTCGACGATGCGTATTGCGCTGGGCGTATCGTCCAGCTCGTGAAGGGTTCCCGAACCGACGCCGCGATCGGGTCCGAGCTGATCGCACGCGCCTTCCCGACCGCGCTCGAGGCGTTCAACGCGCGCACCTACGGCCCGCCGGGTCTCGAAGAGGACATTGCCTTCTGCGCGCGCGAGAACGTGCTCGATGTCGTGCCCCGGCTCGTCGGGATGGTCGGGCCTGCGGCGGAGATCCGCGACTCGTGAAGGTCGTACTCGTCCTGGCCGGGCTGGTAGCCCTCCTGGTCGTGCCGGCGAGAGCGGGCAGTACGGCCGGCAAGCCCTGGCTCTGGCAGTGCACGCAGATCCACAACGTCGAGGCGCAGTACAACTGCTACGTCAGGCTTCTTCGCAACGACATCGAAGCGTCGGGCAATCCTGCGCGCGAAGTCCCGCGGATCGACCGTCGCGTCGCCGCGGTCGGTGGGCCGGCTGAAGCGGGCTGTCACGTGCTGATGCACCAGGTGGGGAGGGAGTTCGCGCGTGACCACCACGTCACGCTCGGCAACCTGCAGCGCTACGTGCCTCGTTCGAACAACCCCAACTGCTCGGCCGGCTTCGGCATGGGGCTCGTGATGTACCTCGGGCCGCAGATCATCCGCTCGGGCGGCGCTTCCGCAGTGCGTACGTGCGCCGAACTGCCGACGAGGTACCGCCAGTACACATGCGTGCACGGTCTCGGTCATGCGTTGCTGCGGGCGTATCACGGCGATCTCGGCCAGGCGGTGCGCGCCTGCCGGGCGTTGCAGCGCGACTACGCACCGGATTGTGCGCAGGGCGTCTTCCACGACTACTGGATCTCGCTTCGGGGCGCCGACGGCACGACCGCGCCGAAGCGAATGATCTCGCCGCGGAAGCTCTGCGACGGTCGCCTCACTTACATCAGGCCCTGCTGGTACAGGTACTTCCTGGAGCAGCCGCTCGCGCTGCCGGTGCGCGACGCGGCGGACCTCCGGCGTGACTGCCGCGGGTTGCAGGGACTCGAGCGCTCCGGCTGCATCAGCGCCGCCGCTCTGACCATCTCGTCGAATCCCTTCGACCAGATGCATGTCTGCGAGCGACTCGGCGCGGCGGATGCGTCGGCGTGTCTGCGGGGCGTTCCCGACCAGGCACTGGCAGGCCGTGCGCCGGCGCAACTGCGGCTGATCCGCGCGTGCTCACGAATAACGGTAGACGCGCGGGCGGGATGCTACGAGTGGCTCGGACGGACGCTGTCAGTGGTCACGAACGGCGCGTTCCGCGAGCGAGGGTGCACGAAGCTAAGCCCGGAGCCGGCGCGACGGGCGTGCACGACAGGCGCATCGCGGATGCGCGCGGCTCTAGTGACCTTCTCCTAGAGGCAGCGCGCGCAACGGATCGACCGAGGCGCCGCGAACGCGGACTTCGAAGTGCAGGTGCGGCCCGGTCGCGTCACCCGTCGCGCCGATGAGGCCGACGCGGACTCCCCGGCCGACGAAGACACCAAGTCGGACGTCGATGCGGGAAAGGTGGGCATACATCGACCGCTCACCGCGTCCGTGGGCGACGATCACGAGGAAGCCCCAGCCGCCGTCCCGCCAACCCGCCCACACGACCTGACCCGACCGGGCCGCGTAGACAGGCGTACCGAGTGGGGCGGGCAGGTCGATTCCGGAATGCCAGCGATCGCCGCGAGGGCCGAAGCGATCTCCGAGCACCGGCGCCGCCAACGGCCAGGCGAGCTGGAGCGGGATCGTGGGCGGCGGAGTGGTGAGCGCGCCGAGCGTCGCGGAGCCGGCGACGCCGTCCGTCTTCAGCCCGGCCCAGTCCTGGAAGCGCCGCAACGCTGCGTCGATATGCGGGCCGAAGATCCCGTCGAAGGAGCCCGAGGGAAAGCCGTGCTCTGCGAGCTGGAACTGAAGCGACGCCACGTCCCAGCCCCTGTTCCCGATCAGAAGCTTGCGGCTGCCCAGCCGATGCTTGGCGAAGTGGCCGAGCGCGCGTCTCGTCTTCGGCCCGACGACGCCGTCGACGGTGAGGTGGGCGCGCTTCTGCAGGAGGCGGATCGCCTTGGCGGTCCCCGGGCCGGTGATGCCGTCGATCGGACCCTTGTAGAGCCCATGCGAGTGCAGGCCGACCTGAAGGGCGGCAACGCCCGCATCGGCCGCCGTGGCACGGGGGGTGATTGCCCCGGCGGCAAGGATCAGGGGCAGAGCAAGGAGCGCTCTGGCACGCATGGGGTGATCGTCTTCGACAGGGCTCGAGAGAACCCTTGACGGCAATATCCCATCGAGGGGAATCCCGGCCAGCGGGTCGTTTGGCCAGCCGGGATATCTCTCCGTCTTTTCCCAGGGCGCAGACCCCCAAAACCAGGAATAGGGCGTCCCCTTGACAGGGGAACAGGTGTTCGTGTAGAACATACGTTCCCATGATCGCCTGCCTCCTCATCCCCGGCTTCGAGTTGCGGGCAGCGCTGCGCAAGCAGCCGGGCCTCGCGCTGCGGCCTGCGGCGCTCTCGCCGGTGGCCGGAACGGAGCCCGTCCTCGGTCCGGTGACGGCCGAGGCGGAGCGGCTCGGCGTCCGGCCGGGCATGCGGCTCGGTGAGGCGCTCGCGACCTGCCCGGAGCTCGTGCTCGTGGAGCAGGATCCTGCTGCAGCCGAGCAGGCGTGGGAAGACATCTTGCGTGCGCTCGAAGACTCGGGGTTCTCGGTCGAGCCGGCCGGAGTCGGCTCCGTCTATTTCGAGACGCGTGGGGTGGAGAGGTTGTACGGCGGCCTGGAGCCTGCGCTCAAGCGCGCCCTCGCCGCCGTCGGGACTGCCTGGGATCCACGTGCGGGCGCAGCGCAGCGCCGGTTCGCAGCTTTGGCCGCGGCGAACGTCGCGCGCCCCGGGCAGATTTTGGTCGTCTCCGACGAGCGCCTGAGCGACTTTCTCGCACCGCTGCCGCTCGAGCTGGTGCCGATGGAGCCCAGCCGTCGCGCGGAGCTGCACGAGCTCGGGGTGAAGAGTGTTGGACAGCTTGCTGGGCTCCCGGGTGGCGCCGTGGCCGAACGATTGGGGCCGGACGGCCGGCGCGCCTGGGGCCTGGCGAGAGGCGGCAAGTCGTCGCGGGTCCGCGGGCGGCGCCCGCCGGCAGAGATCGTCGAGGCGCTCGAGTTTCCGGAGGCGATCGGCAACGAGCTGACACTGCGGCGTGCTTTCGGTGCCCTCGTCGAGACGTTGATGGCCCGGCCTGAACGTGGAGCGCGCTTCGTCCGGAAGCTCGCCCTTTCTGCTCGGCTCGTCGGTGGCGGTTCGTGGCGGCGCAGCGCGACGCTGCGAGATCCAACCACCGAGCTCGACCGCATCAAGGCTGCGCTCGGGCCGAAGCTCGCAGAGCTCCCGGCCCCGGTGGTCGAGCTTCGCCTCGAACTCGTCGAGCTGACAGAGCACGACGGCGAGCAGCTCGAGCTCCTGCCCGCTGCCGGCGGCGAGCTGGATGTTCGGTTACGGGAGGGCCTGCGCCAGGTGCGTGCGAGCACCGGCTCGGGATCGGTCAACCAGGTCGTGGAGGTCGCGCCGTGGTCGCGCATCCCGGAAGCGCGCGCGTTGTTCGTGCCGCGGGACGACTAAACGAGCCGCGCGCGGCGGTCGTGGAAGCTCGTGTCGACGGAACGCCGATACGAGTGAACCGTTTACCGGTCGAGCTCGTGCGTGAGGAATGGCGCGTCGTCGATCGGTGGTGGACGGAGGAGCCGGTGTCCCGGCGTTACTTCGAAGTGGTGTTGCAGTCAGGGGAGAACGCCGTTGTCTTTCGCGACGAGGAGCGCAGCTGCTGGTTCACCCAGCGGGGAGCCTAGAGAACGACTAGTCGGCGCCAGACGCCGCCAGAATTTCCTGCGCTCGCGCGAGGTCCTGCTCCGCAACGAAGATCTCCAGAGGGCCACCTCCCGGCATGCCGTCCATCGTGCCGACACCGAGGTTGGTTCGACGCTGCTCGCACTCGATTCCTTCGGTTCGAAGGAGCGCGCAAAGGATGTCCGCCTCGTATTCGGTCGGCACAAGCGTGAGGTACACGGCCTTGGCCACTTAGCTCACCGTCCGCAGCCACTCGTGGAAGCCGACGCTCGGCGCATGGATGTTGAGCAGTCGCGCGCGGTCCGGCCCCGGGTTCGAAAACGCGTGCACGGCTCCGAGCGGCGCGGCGACGAAAGAGCCGGAACCGAGGCGAAGCGTTTCACCGCCGACCAAGAACTCGGGCTCGCCGTCGAGCACGTAGAAGGAGTCGATGTGGTCGTCGTGGCTGTGCGGGTCCGGCCCCACGAAGCCCGGCTCGAGCTCGAACTCGATCAGGGCGAGCTCTTCGCGCCCGACCTTGATGGTCGCAATCCGCGTAGTCCCCTCGAGCCGTTCCCCTTCGCCAGGGCCGAGGAAAACGGCGTCGGTTCCCGGGGGGCCGCTTCCGGCCGGCGCGTCGAAGCTGTCGAAGCCTCCCGGCTCTCCGCGATCTCGTGCCTGGAGATTTCCTGCGAATCCGCCGTCCGGAGTGTGGAAGTTGAGGAAGCGAGCGGGAGACGTGGTCCTGAAGCCGTGCACGACCTTGGGCGGTGCAGAGGCGAAAGCGTTCGCCGAGAGCAGCTTTTCGTCGTCCACGACCAGAACTGCGAGCCCACCCTCGAGGACGTAGAACGAATCCGCGTGCTGCCGGTGGAAGTGCGGGCTCGCTCCGTCTCTCGCGGAGTCGAAATGCGATTCGGTGATGCAGAGCTGCTCGAAGTCGGCCTTGATCACGATCCGGCCGTCGAACAACGACTCGCCTTCGCCCGGCCTGAGCACGACTCCGTCCATCACGGCCGAGTATGACGATCGAGCTCCAGCCCGAGTTTCCACATCGAACTCGCAAGAAAGAACGCTTCCCTCTTGAAGGCAGCCGCTCGGAGCGCGCACCTGCTGCCCGGGCCCGACGGGAGCGAGCGTCCGCGGTGCCGTACGTCGAGCTGCACGCGCACTCGTCGTATTCGTTCCTGGACGGTGCCTCGTTGCCGGAGGAGCTGGCGATCCGCGCGGCGGAGCTCGGCTATCCGGCATTGGCGATCACGGATCACGACGGCGTCTACGGCTCTCTCGAGTTCGCGCACGCAGCAAAGCACTTCGGCGTGCGTCCCATCACCGGTGCCGAGCTCACGCTTGCCGACCGTTCGCACGTGACGGTCCTTGTCGAGACGGCGAAGGGCTACGCGAACCTCTGCCGGCTGATTACCACCGCGCATGCTCACACGCGGCCGGAAGGAAAGGAGACGCAGCCGCCGGCCGATCCCGCCCTCGACCAGAAGCTGCTGGAGGAGCTGAACGAGGGACTCGTCTGCCTGTCCGGCTGCGCGCGCCACGGCCTCGCGGTGCGCAACCCGAACGGTGCTGCGCGGCTCGCACAGGCGTTCGGCAGCGAACGGTTCTTCGTCGAGCTACAGCGTCCCTATGCACGCGGTGACGCGCGCAGGAACGCCGGTCTGCGCGACCTCGCCTCGTCGCTCGGAGTCCGGACGATCGTCACGGGAGACGTGCACGCGCACAATCTGCGCCGCGCCGCGCTCCAGGACGTCCTCGTCGCCGTCCGCCACCGGAGCTCGCTCGACGGCTGCGAGGCCGAGCGCCGTGGCAACCACGAGAGCGTCCTGCTCTCGTCGGCGGAGATGGTCGAACGCTTCCCGGAGGATCGTGCCGCAGTCGCCCTCACGGTCGAGCTCGCCGACCGGCTCCGGTTCGATCTCACCGAGGAGCTCGGCTACAGGTACCCCGACTTCTCCGACAGTCCCGAGCCCGCGATCTTGCAGCTCGCGCACGTCTGCAATCGCACGTTCGAGGACCGCTACCCGAGAGGACACAAGCTCCGCCGCGAAGCGCGCACGCGACTCGAAGAGGAGCTGAAGCTGATCGACGAGCTCGGGCTCGCAGGCTTCTTCCTGCTGCACTGGGACGTGCTCGAGCTCGCGCGCGAATGCGCGC
Source organism: uncultured Actinomycetes bacterium (assembly GCA_963804935.1). Classification (GTDB taxonomy): domain Bacteria; phylum Actinomycetota; class Thermoleophilia; order Gaiellales; family Gaiellaceae; genus 3-1-20CM-4-69-9. The sequence goes on along the minus strand of CAWDSD010000026.1, from coordinate 35,685 downwards.
TCGAAGTGCGCGGGCGCAACTCACCGCGACATTCACTGCCTCCTGGACGCGGGCGCGGCTCTTCCGTCGGCTCGCTCGTCTGCTACCTCACCGGTCTCTCGCACGTCGACCCGGTCGGCGCCGAGCTCTCGCTCGGCCGCTTCCTGAACCGCGAGCTCGACTCCGTTCCGGACATCGACCTCGATTTTCCGCGCGACATTCGTGAGAAGCTGATCGTGGCCGTCACCGAGCGCTACGGACGTGAGCACGCGGCACTCGTCGCATCGTTCTCGACGTACCGCTCGCGCGGCGCGATCCGTGACGTCGGCAAGGCGCTCGGCCTTCCCTACGCGGAGCTCGAGCGGATCGCCCGGGTCTCTGAAGGCTGGAACGCGAAGCGCGTTGCCGAGGAGCTGCAGCAGCTCCCCGACGCAGACCGCAAGCTGCTCTCTCCGCGCTGGCGCGCCTTCGGTGAGCTCTGTCACGAGATCGCCGGCCTGCCGCGTCACATCTCCCAGCATCCGGGCGGGATGGTGATCTCCTCGCGGCCGCTCGTGGAGCTCGTCCCCGTGCAGCCCGCCGCGATGGCCGGACGGCAGATGTGCCAGTGGGACAAGGACTCCTGCGCGGACGCCGGCTTCCTGAAAATCGACCTGCTCGGGCTCGGGATGCTCTCGGCGGTCGAGGACTGCGTCGACCAGATCGCACGGCTGCAGGGCACGCCGATCGACCTTTCGCGGATCCCGCTCGACGACAAGGCCGTCTACGAGGAGATCCAGCGCGCCGACACGATCGGCGACTTCCAGATCGAGAGCCGCGCGCAGATGCAGAGCCTGCTGCGCACCCGTCCGGAGAACATCGACGACCTGACCGTGCAGGTCGCTCTCGTGCGTCCCGGGCCGATCCAGGGCAAGGCCGTCCATCCCTACATCGAGCATCGCCAGCGGCTTCGCGAGGATGCGGCGTTCGTTCCGCCGGTCGACCATCCGCTGCTGGCTGACTGCCTGCGCTCGACGCTCGGCGTCGTCGTCTTCCAGGATCAGGTGCTCGACGTGGCGATCGCGCTCGCCGGCTTCAGCGTGGGGGAGGCCGAAGGTCTACGCCGCGCGATGAGCCGCAAACGCTCCCACGCTGCGCTCGAGGCGTACCGTGAGCGCTTCGTCGAAGGCGCCCTCCGCAAAGGCGTCGACCGAGAGACGGCCGACATGGTCTACGACAAGCTCGTCGGCTTCTCCGGCTTCGGCTTTCCGAAGTCACATGCCGCAGCGTTCGGACTGCTCGCGTACCAGTCGGCGTGGCTTCGACACCACCATCCGGCGGAGTTCCTGTGCGCGCTCCTGAACGCTCAACCAATGGGCTTCTACCCACCCGCGACGCTCGTCCGCGACGGCCAGCGGCGAGGGGTCGAGACACGCCCGCCGGACGTGAACGTCAGCGCCGCCAAGTGTGCGCTCGAAAATGGTGCGGTCCGCATCGGCATCGACTACGTGAACGGAATCGGTGCAGAAGATGCGGCTGCTGTCGTCGCCGAGCGAGAACAGGGGCAACCGTTCGCCAGCGTCCGCGACCTGGCCCAGCGCACGCAGCTCTCCGCGCACGGCCTCGAGACGCTGATCGTCGCAGGCGCCTGCGATTGCTTCGAATTGCCCCGCCGCCAGCTGCTCTGGCAGCTCGGCCTCGTACCGCGCTCGCAGAGCGTGCCCGGCTCGGGTGGAGAGGAGAAGCAGCTTGCTCTGCCGCTGGACCCCACCACGGCGACGCCCGAGCTGCCGGAGCCGACGGTCTGGGAACGCATGCTCGCCGATTACCGCACGACGAACCTGTCCGTCGGCGTACATCCTATGGAGCTACTTCGTGCGCATCTACCGGCTGGGGTGATCTCCTCTCGCGACCTCGAGAACACGCCGGACCGCGCGCAGGTGGCGATCGCGGGAATGGCTGTCGCACGCCAGCGGCCCGCGACTGCGAACGGCGTCGTCTTCATGCTGATCGAGGACGAGTTCGGCCCGGTCAATCTGATCGTGCCGCCGTCGGTCTACGACAAGCACCGAGCAATCGTCCGCAGCGAGCCGCTCGTCCTCGCGCGAGGACGCTTCGAACGGATCGAGCGCAACCAGAACGTCCTCGTTCGCTCGCTCGAGACACTCGGACCGCTCGCGCGCCGAATCTCGGAGGAGTCCGAAGTCGGGGCGAGCCTGCCGAGTGCCCACCACTTCGGCCACCGCTGACTCAGTAGGCCTCCGTCGGCTTCTCATCGGGAGCCCGCTGGTCGATCGAGCGTCCATCGTGCGCGCTGAGGTTGAAGGCGGTGTTCACCAACGCGACGTGGGTGAACGCCTGCGGGAAGTTTCCGAGCTGCCGGCGGGTCTCGGGGTCCCATTCCTCCGCGATCAGACCGAGGTCGTTGCGGAGGTCGAGAAGCCGCTGAAAGATCTCCTCGGCCTCGCTCTGCCGTCCCTGGAGAGCGAGATTGTCGGCGAGCCAGAAGGTGCAGGGAAGAAACGCGCCCTCGCCGGGCGGCAGCCCGTCGACGGCCCGTGTCTCTTCATCATGCATGTACCGGTAGACGAGCTTGTCGCGCACGAGGAAACGCTCGATTGCCGCGACCGTTCCGACCATGCGCGGGTCGTCCGCCGGGAGAAAACCGACGAGCGGGATCATCAGCAGGCTCGCGTCCAGCCGTTTCGAGCCGTACGACTGCGTGAACGAGTTGAGCTCTCCGTCGAACCCCTTTTCACAAACCTCGCGGTGGATCTCGGTCCGGATCTTCCGCCAGCGCTCGACGGGAGCGGAGCGGCCGAAGCGCTCGACTGCCTGGACGCCTCGGTCGAACGCAACCCACGCCATCACCTTCGAGTGCGTGAAGTGCCGCCGCGGCCCGCGTACCTCCCAGATGCCCTCGTCGGGCTCCTTCCACGCGTGCTCGAGGAAGCCGAGCAGCCGGCGCTGCAACGACCACGCCTCCTTGGACATCTCGAGCTGGTTGACGCGGGCCTGGTGCAACGCGTCGAGGACCTCGCCGTAGACGTCCAGCTGAAACTGTCCTGCGGCGGCGTTTCCGACGCGTACCGGCTGCGAGCCCTCGTAGCCCGGCAGCCACGGGAGCGTGAGCTCGGACAATCGCCGCTCACCGGCGACGCCGTACATGATCTGAAGCGCAGACGGATCGCCCGCAGCCGCGCGCAACAGCCAGACGCGCCAGGCACGCGCCTCCTCGAGATAACCGGCGTTGAGGAATGCGAGGAGCGTCAGGGTCGCATCGCGGAGCCAGCAGTAGCGGTAGTCCCAGTTGCGCTCCCCGCCGATCTTTTCCGGCAACGACGTGGTCGGTGCGGCGACGATGCCTCCGGTCGGCGCGTACGTGAGCGCCTTCAGGACCGCCAGCGAGCCCTGAACCTCATCCTTCCACTTGCCGCGGTAGCGGCACCGGTTCGACCAGTCCTCCCAGTACGTCAGCGTTTCGTCCAGCGCATGCTCGGCATCGATCGCGCGGGGCGGTCGCTCGTTCGACGGGTACCAGGTGAGCGTGAACGGGATCCGGTCGCCCTTGCGCACGGTGAACTCTCCGAGCGTGCGCATGTTCTCGCCGCGGTGCTCGACCGGTGTTCGGAAGGACAGCGCGTCCGGCCCCGCAACCGCGATGCGGGCGTCCGCGATCCGCCTGACCCAGGGGATCGTCCCGCCGTAGTCGAAGCGAATGACGAGCTCCGAGATCATGTCGACGTGGCCGCGCACGCCCTCGACGATGCGCACGATGTCCGGCGCTTTCCCACGAGGCGGCATGAAGTCGATCACACGAACCGCGCCCGTATCAGCCTCCCATTCGGTTTCGAGCACGAGCGTGTGTGGGCGGTAGCGGCGGCCGCCCTCCCAGGCATCAACGCGCGGAGCGACGATCCAGCGGCCATGGTCGGAGTCGCCGAGAATCGCGGCGAAGCAGGCGCCGGAGTCGAAGCGCGGAAAGCACGCCCAGTCGATCGAGCCGTCACGTCCGACGAGTGCCGCCGTCTGCAGGTCACCGATCAAGCCGTAGTCCTCGATCCTCGCCATCAGCGATCCTCGATCTCGAGCGCGAAACGGCGGAAGCGTCGGAGGACTTCGCGGTTGAACGCCTGCTCGTACTCCTCAGCCGCGTCGTCGTCGAGGGTCGACGCGAAGTTGTCGCGAAGGTCGGCAAGCACCTCGGTTGCCGTCTCGACGAGGTCGACGTAGTCGCCGTAGCGTTCTTCCGCTTCGCCGCGCTCGGCCCGGTTGTAGGAACGCTCGGCGGCGATGCAGTCCTCGATGAGACCGCGTTGCTCGCGCTCGAACAGATCGAGCTGCCGCTCGATCAGGTCGGCGAAACGCACGCGCCTGAGTCTCATGTCAGCTCACGGTAGAGCTCGAGGTGCGCTGTGGCGGCTGCGTCCCAGGTCAGCGCCTCGCGAGCCCGCCGCGCCCCGGCTCGTGCGGCCTCGAGTGCGATGGAGCTCTCCAGCAGTTCACGCGCAGCAGCCGCGAGCGCCTCGATGTCGCCCGCCGGGACGACGCGGCCGGCGCCGAATCGCTCGACCGGCTCCGCGATGCCCGCGACGTCGTAGGCCACTGCGGGCACCCCGGCGCCGAGCGTCTGCAGGAGCGCGCCGCTCTGGTCGAGCTCGGGTCGATAGGGGAAAAGTGCGACGGTCGCTTGCCCGAGCGCCTGCTCGAGCTCCGCGCGCGAGAGATACCCGAGCCGCCATTCGGCGAGCTCGCCCGCAGCGCTGCGATAACCGTTCACGGGCTCGATCGGGTCGCCTGCGACGAGCAGATGGGCGCCGTCGATCAGCTTCGTCGCCGCAATCGCGTCGCCGAGACCCTTGTAGGGACGGATCGTTCCGAGGCACAGGAGCGTGCGTCCGTCGTCGTCGCGTGGCGGATCGCTCGGAAAGACAGGATGCGGGATCACCACTGCTTCGACGCCGAGCGCGCCGAGGCTCTGCCGGCCGTGTTCGCTGTGGACGATGACGCGGTCGAAGCGTGCGAGCAGCTTGCGCCAGAGCGCGCTCTTCGCCGCCGTGCGGCGTGGCAAGAGGTCATGGGCGGTGAACACCGCCGGGACGCGCGGCCTGAAGAGCGCACGGTCGAGCTCGGGAGCCGCGAGCCATTGCATGTGCAGCACGTCGGGCCGGCGGTGGAGGAGAGCGGCCGTGCCCGGGACGTGCTCTGCGGCCTTCAACGGCAGACGGAGCCTCGACCGCTTGAAGACTCGCGAGGACAACGGGTAGAAGAGCTCGCTTCGGCGGTAGCCGTCCGGCTCCGGCGTCTCGCCGAAGCGGAAGCGCGACGTGACGAGCTCGACGTCCACACCCTGCCGGGCGAGGGACGCGGCGAGCTCATGGTCGTAGGCCGGCGTGAAGGCCGGAGGGTCGGAGATGACGACGCGCATCCGCAGTACAGTAGAACGCCTGCTTGTCCGGACCTGGAACCTCTTCCACGGGAACACGCTGCCGCCGGCCAGGAAGGCGTTCCTCAGGGAGATGGTGCGGCTCGCGAGCAGCGACCGCCCCGACGTGCTCTGCCTACAAGAGGTGCCGGTCTGGGCGCTCGACGAGCTCGACGACTGGAGTGGGCTGACGGCCGTCGGCATCGTCGCCCAGCGCCCGACCTTCGGGCCGTTCCCCTCGACCGCCGAGGTGGGAAGGATCGTCACCGAGCTCGACCACGGGCTGCTGCGCTCTGCCTTCACCGGGCAGGCGAACGCGATCCTGCTCGGGCCGGCGCTCCGTGTGGTGGAGTCCCGCCACGTGATCCTGAACCCGTTTCGCTTCCGACGGGCCCAGGCCCTCCGTCTCGGGCTCGGCCTCGTTTCGAGACTCGCCTGGGGGAAGGAACGCCGTGTCCTGCAGGCCGTGCGTGTTCGCAGGGGCGACGAGACGCTCGTGATCGCGAACATGCACGTGACCGGTTCACGCGACAAGCGCATTCCCGACGCCGAGCTCCTGCGCGGGGCAGTGTTCGTCGACGGACTGGCGCAACCTGACGAACCGCTGCTCCTGTGCGGCGACTTCAACCTCAGCGTGCGCAACTCCCGGATGCTCGTCGATCTGACCGCGCCGGAGTGGGGGTTCGACGGCCCTACTCCGACCGGGATCGATCATGTTCTCGTTCGCGGACTCGAAGCGGGCGAACCGAGCGTCTGGCCGAAAGAACGGCGCCTGCTCGACGGCAAGGTGCTCTCGGATCACGCGCCGGTCGAACGGGAGGTTGCATGACCTTCGAGGAGGCCCGCGCCGAGTTCCCGGTGCTCGAGCGTTTCGCGTATCTCAACGCGGGCACGCTCGGCCCGCTGTCACGTTCCACCCTCGCCGCGTTGGAGGAGCGTCTGCGCTTCGACCAGGGCCAGGGGCGAGGCGGAAAGGCCTGGTTCGAGAGCGTGCTCGCGTTGCGTGCCACGATCCGCGAGCAGCTGGCAACTCTGGTCGGCGCGACGCCGGACCGCATCGCGCTCACCAGCTCGACGACCGACGCGTGCAACATCGTTGCGTCGGGACTCGAGCTCGGTCCTGGAGACGAGATCGTCACCACCGACTCCGAGCATCCAGGCCTGCTCTTGCCGCTCAATGTCTCGGGGGCGGCGGTGCGCGTCGCCGAGGTTGCGGGACGCCCGACCTCAGAAGCGCTCGACACGATCATGTCCTCCGTCACACCGCACACGAAGCTGATCGCCCTCTCGCACGTCCTCTGGACAACGGGGCAGGTGATGCCGGTGCACGAGCTGAAGCGCGAGAGCGGGCTGCCTTTACTTGTCGACGGTGCGCAGTCGGTGGGCGCAATTCCCGTCGACGTCGGCGACCTCGACTACTACACGGTCTCCTGCCAGAAGTGGCTCTGCGGCCCCGAGCCGCTCGGGGCGTTGTTCGTGCGCGACCCTGATGGCCTCGACGTTGCGATCCCGAGCTACTTCGCCCAGAAGTCGATCGAACCCGACGGGACGTTCGTCCCCGCGGAGGGTGCTGGGCGTTTCGACTCCGGTTGGCTCGCGGCGCCGTCGCTCGCAGGGCTTCAGGCGGCGCTCGAAGGCGCGCCCGACTGGCGCCACGACCGCGCGGCCGAGATCGCCGAGCTCTGTCGCAGCGCGCTGCGCGAGCGCTACGACGTGGTGGGTGACGGAACCGCGACGCTGGTCTCGTTCGTCCCGGCCGGCGAGGCGTCGGCGGAGGCGGCGCGGCTCTACGAGGCCGGCGTCGTCGTGCGCGACCTCCCGGGAACCGGGTGGCTCCGCGCGTCGTGCGGGTGGTGGAACAACGAGGAGGACGTCGAGCGCCTGGTCGGCGCTCTGTCGAGCTGAAGGTCAGGCAGCGGAGTCGGCGGCGGTGCGCAGACCGAGCTGGGGAGCGATCGGCTGCATCGCCTCGACAACGTTCCGAATGTGGTCGTCGAGCTCGAGCCCGAGGCCTTCCGCGCCTGCATACACCTCGTCCCTGTGCACGCCGGCCGCGAACGACGGCTGCTTCAGCTTCTTCTTTACCGACTTCGGCTCGAGGCCGTCGATCCCGGTCGGACGTACGAGACCGCAGGCATGCACAAATCCCGACAGCTCGTCGCAGGCGAACAACGTCTTCTTCAGCTGGGTGTCCCGCGGCATTTCGAGATGCTCGGCGTGGGAGAGCACCGCCTCGATCACCTCGTCGGGATAGCCCTCCTCGCGGAGGATCGGCGCGCCGTCCTGCGGATGCTTGTCGAGCGTGGGGTGGATCTCGTAGTCGAAGTCGTGCAGGAGGGCGACGACTCGCCAGAGCTCCTCGTCCTCGCCGAAGTGCCTCGCGTACCACGCCGTCGAGGCTTCGACCGCGAGGGCATGACGCAGCAGCGCCTCGCTCTGTGTGTGCTTGGTGAGCGTCTCCCAGGCCCGTTCGCGTGTCGGTTCCACGGCGTGGGTAGGCTACCGCGATGTCTCAGACCGCCGTCATCGGGCGCGCGGCAGAATGCTTCGTCATCGAGGGCGGACGGCCGCTTCAAGGCCGCATTCGGGCCGCCGGGAACAAGAACGGAGCGCTGCCCATCCTGGCTGCGTGCCTGCTCACCTCCGAGCCCGTCACGCTCCACAACGTGCCGCACATCGCCGACGTCGAGACGATGCTGGAGCTCCTGAACGACGTCGGCGCCGACGTGGAATGGACCGGGCCGAACGACGTTCAGATTCACGCCGCCGACGTGACGAAGCACGAGCTCGACGAGGAGCTCTGCAGCAGGATGCGCGCCTCGTTCCTGCTGGCAGGGCCGTTGCTCGCGCGTCTCGGGACCGTAAGCGTCCCGCCTCCGGGCGGGGACGTGATCGGGCGGCGGCGGCTCGATCCGCACATTCATGCCTTCAGGGAGATGGGCGCGCAGATCGAGGTCGGCCGACGCTACGAGATGCGAGGCGGCTCGCTCAAGGGCCACCACATCTTCCTCGACGAGGCGAGCGTGATGGCGACCGAGAACGCAGTCATGGCCGCCGCGATCACTCCGGGCGAGACGGTGATCGGGAACGCTGCGTGTGAGCCGCACATCCAGGATCTCTGCCGGTTCCTCCAGTCGCTCGGAGCACAGATCGAAGGGATCGAGTCGAATGTCCTCCGCATCACCGGCGTCGATTCCCTGCGAGGTGGTGAATGGGAGATCGGCCCCGACCACATCGAGGTAGGAAGCTTCATCGGCCTCGCGGCGATTACCGGCGGCGACGTGACGATCGACGCGGTCAGGCAGGCCGACCTCGTCTCGATCCTGCACGGCTTCGAGAAGTTCGGCGTTCACGTCGAGCGGGGCGACGACTTCGTGCGCGTGCCGCCCCGTCAAGAGCTGGTCGTCCAGGACGATCTCGGCGGTCACATCCCGAAGATCGAGGACGGGCCCTGGCCCGCGTTTCCCTCCGACCTCACATCGGTAGCACTCACGATCGCGACCCAGTCGGCCGGGACGATCCTCATGTTCGAGAAGATGTTCGAGAACCGCCTCTTCTTCACGGACAAGCTCGTGAGCATGGGCGCGCGCATCATCCTCTGCGATCCGCACCGTGCCGTCATCACGGGACCGTCGAAGCTCAGCGGGCAGCGCATGGAGAGCCCGGACATCCGTGCCGGCATGGCGATGCTGCTCGCGAGTCTTTGCGCGGAAGGATCGTCGACGATCGGCGCCGTGTACCAGATCGACAAGGGCTACGAACGGATCGACGAGCGCCTCCGCGCGCTCGGTGCGCAGATCGAGCGCGTCGACGCCTGACACCGACCGACCGGGTACGCTCCCCCACCATGGCTGCGACCGGACAGGGCCGCGCGAGCGCGCGGGTCAAGGTTGGCGGGCGCGGCGAGACCAACGTCGCGACCGGCCTGCCGGTGCTCGATCACCTGCTGGCGACGCTGGCGGTCTACGCGTCGTTCGACCTCACGCTCGACGTCGAGCCGGGCTCGGCGGAGCTGGAGATCACCGCGGCCGCGCGGTCGCTCGGGGAAGCCCTGCACGAGCCGCTCCGCGCCGACGGTGCCCGCGGTCACGGCTCGGCGGTCGTGCCTGCCGACGAGGCGCTCGCACACGTTGCGCTCGAAGCATCCGGACGGCCGCTGCTCGTCTCGAACGTCGACCTGTCGCAGGCGCGGATCGCGGGGCTCGCCGGAGATCTGGCCGCTCGCTTTCTCGAGGAGCTTGCGCAGACCGCCGGTCTCACGCTGCACGTGCGGCTCGTCGAGGGAAAGGACACGCAGCATGTCCTCGAAGCGATCTTCAAGGCGCTTGGCGTCGCACTCGCACAGGCTTGCCGACCGCGAAGGAGGAAAGACGAATGAAAGAGGTGGTACGCACCGAGGCCGCACCCGCGCCGTTCCAGGGCGCGCCGTATTCCCAGGCGATCAAGGCGAACGGGTTCGTCTTCGTCGCCGGGCAGGTCGCTCTCAAGCCGGGAGGTCACGAGATCACCGGCGAGACGATCCAGGAGCAGACCGAACAGGCGCTCGCAAATCTCGGTGCGATCCTGGAGGCCGCAGGCAGCGGCTTCGACCGACTCGTCAAGACGACCGTCTTCCTCCAACGCCTCGATGACTTCCAGGGCATGAACGAGGTGTACGCAACGAAGGTGGGCGACCAGCCGCCCGCCCGCTCGACCGTCGAGGTCGCCAAGCTCCCATCGGGCGCGCTCGTCGAGATCGAGGCAATCGCCCTGATCTAGCCGTGGACCGCACAATCGAGGACTTCGTGCGAGGCCTGGGCCTCGACGCGTACCTCGTCGGCGGGGCCGTACGGGACGAGCAGCTCGGGCTCGAGTCGAAAGATGCGGACTTCGTCGTCCCCGGCGTCGACTACGACGGCCTCCGCGCTGCACTCGAACCACACGGCAGGGTGGAGGACCTCGAGGTCGCGGGCCGCCGAGTCGGCGCGCGTCTCTATCCGAAGGACCGCCGGGTACGGGACCTGGCCCCGGCTGGGATCGAGTTCGCGCCGCCGCGCGCGGAGCGGAGCACCGGTCCCGGGCGCCACGACTTCGAGATCGTCGCCGATCCGGATATCTCGATCGAGGACGACATGGCCCGCCGCGACTTCACCGTGAACGCGATGGCGAGGCGGCTTGCGACGGGGGATGTCCTCGATCCGTTCCACGGCGCCGAGGATCTGAAGAACAGCGTGCTCCGGACGGTGCGCCCGCGGAGTTTCACCGAAGATCCCCTCCGGCTGGTGCGGGGACTCCGCCTCGTCTCGCAGCTCGGCCTCGAACCGGACGAGGACACCTTGCGCCAGATGCGCGAGGCGGCTCCAAGCATTCAACTCGTCTCCGCCGAACGCGTCGGCGGCGGTCTTCACTCGGACGGAATGGGAGAGCTCTCGAAGTTGCTGCTCGGTCGCGAGCCCGCCAGGGCCCTGCGACTCGCGCGCGACACCGGCGTCCTCACCGCGCTGCTCCCGGAGTTCGAGCCCACGCTCGGCTTCGAGCAGAACAGCACGCGCCAGCATCTGCCGCTCGACGAGCACATCTTCGCCGTCGTCCAGGCGGCAGCCGATGCGAACGCGCCGCTCACGGTGCGCCTCGGCGCGCTTCTGCACGATCTCGGGAAGCCGCAGGCGAACGGGACCCACGCGGCGCGCAGCGCCAACCTCGCAGCCGCGGTGCTGCGCAGGCTTCGCTACCCGACCCGACTGCGCACGTACGTGACGCGGCTCGTGCGAGCGCACTCGTTCCCGCTCGAGAACATCGACGAGCTCTTCGCGCGCCGTTTCCTCCGCGAGCACGGGGACGAGCTCGCGTTTGACCTCGTCACGCACAAGGAGGCCGACCTGCGCGGAAAGCAGGTCGCACAGGAGGAGCTCGATGCTGCAGCGAAGCTGCGCGCCCTCCTCGAGCAGGAACGTGTGCAGCCGCACCGCCTGACCGACCTCGCCGTCGACGGCGCAGACCTGATCGCACTGGGTTACGAGGAAAGCCCCGCGGTCGGGGAAACGCTCGAGGCGCTGCTCGACGCGGTGGTCGAGGACCCCGCCCTCAACACCCGCGACGAGCTGATCGAGCGCGCACAGGCTCGCCTCAGATGAGCGTCACGCTCATCCGGTGGGATGCAGGAGAGCCGTACGCGGTCGCCTTTTCGACGCGCCGGGGCGGAGTGAGCAGCGGTCCCTTCGACTCCCTCAATCTCGGCCTGCGCACGCACGACGACCCCGAGCACGTCGACGAGAACCGCCGCCGGCTCTGCGAGGCGATCGGAGCGGATGCGGCGCGTCTCGCCATGAACCGTCAGACGCATTCTTCGCTCGTGAACCGCGCGGAGCCTGCCGAACGCGGCCGCGACGGCGACGGTCTGTGGACCGACGAGCGTGGCGTGCCGCTGCTGGCGCTCTCCGCCGATTGTCTGCCGATCGCCCTCGTACGACAGAACGGCGGCGGCCCCGCACTTGCTCTGCTGCACGCCGGCCGGATCGGCCTGCTCGCCGGGATCGTCGAGGCGGGCGTCGCCGCCCTCGGAGGAAAGGTCGCGGCAGCTGTCGGGCCCGGAATCGGTCCGTGCTGTTACGAAGTGGGCGACGAGGTCGCCGGCCCTTATCGGGCGCGCTTCGGCAGCGGGGCGCTTCGCGGACGCAATCTCGATCTCTGGTTTGCAGCCGAGCGAGTGCTGCGTGACGCGGGCGTCGAGTCGGTCGAACGGCTCGACCTGTGCACCGCCTGCGATCCGGAGCGTTTCTTCTCGCACCGCCGCGACGGCGCGATCACCGGACGCCAAGGGGTGATCGGCTATGTCGCCTGAGGTCATCCGCGCGAACTACGAGCGCATCCGCGCGGAGGTCGGCGAGACCGTCACGATCGTTGCGGCGACGAAGTACGTCGCGCTCGCCGACCTGGGTGTGCTCGCGGAAGCCGGCGTCGAGGTGATCGGTGAGAACCGCGCGCAGGAGCTCGAACGCAAGCACACCCAATACGGCGACGCGTTCCGCTGGCATTTCATCGGCCACCTCCAGTCGAACAAGGTGAAGGTGGTCAATGGCATCTGCGAGCTCGTGCACTCGCTCGACTCCGAGTCCGCGGCCCGCCGGTTGACGATTCCCGCTCTCGTCGAGGTCAACCTCGCAGGCGAGGCGTCGAAATCCGGGATCGAGCCCGAACAGCTCCCGGCGTTCCTCTCGTCCCAAGCCGACGTGCGCGGCCTGATGACGATGCCTCCCGCCACGGGCGATCCCGAGTCGTCGCGTCCCTACTTCCGTCGCCTGCGTGAGCTCGCCGAGGAGCACGGCCTCGGTGAGCTGTCCATGGGGACGAGCCAGGACTACAAGGTCGCTGCGCAGGAGGGAGCGACCCTCGTCCGCGTGGGCTCAATCCTGTACGGGGAGTAACATTTCGTGCGAGATGGGCTTTGCGGACGTGTGGAACAAGACCCTCGTCTACTTCGGCATCGCCGAGGAAGAGGACTGGGACGAAGACGCCTACGTCACCGACGAGGACCTCCAGCGGAGCTATGCCGAGCGCCCGAACGTGCGGCGGCTCGCCCCTCGCCGCCGAGAGCGCGAATTCGACGACTGGACTGATCCCGAGCCCACGAACGACCGGACGGCCGTGTTGCGGCCCCGGGTCGCCGCCGTGCCGTCGCCTGCCTCCGTCCGCGTGCACCTTGTCGTGCCGCGAAGCTTCAACGACGCGCAGCAGATCGCCGACAAGTTCAAGGAGTCGATTCCGGTGATCCTCAATCTCCAGAGCTCCGACCAGGATCTCTCGAAGCGCCTCATCGATTTCGCGAGCGGGCTCACCTACGCCCTCGACGGGGGCATGCAGCGCGTCGCCGACAAGGTGTTCCTGCTGACGCCGCGAAATGTCGAAGTGTCCGCCGAGGAACGCGCACGCTTGCTCGAGCGCGGCGGCTTCTTCAACCAGGCGTAGGAACCCGGCCATTCATGCCGAAATGACGGGGATGGCCTCTGTTGCCATGCTCGGCTTGCTCTACGACGCGGTCGACAGCGTCGTCAGCTTCGTGCAGGTCTTCATCTACGTCTATTCGATCCTGATCCTCGCCTACATCATCACCTCGTGGGTGCGGCTGCCGTACTCGTTGTGGCTGAACAGGATCCAGCGCTTTCTCTACGACGTTTGCGACCCATACCTTCGGCTCTGGCGCCGGGTCCTGCCGACCTTCGGGCCGCTCGATCTCTCGCCGGTCGTCGGCGTCGCGTTCCTCTACATCCTCTCGAACATCCTCAGCCGGCTGCACTGAAAGGGGGAGACTCATGACACTCGCTCCCGTCGAGATCCGACACGTCAAGCCCGGAAAAAGCTTCATCGGCGGTTACAAAAGAGCGGCGATCGACGACTTGCTCGACGAGATCGCCGCCAGCTACGAAGACGTCTGGCGCGAGCGCGCCGACCTCGCGGACAAGGTCGAACAGCTCGAGGACGATCTCGTGCGCTTCCGCGAGCTCGAGGGCCTTTTGCGAACGACGCTCGTGTCCGCGGAGAAGGCGGCCGTCACACTCAAGGACCAGGCCCGGAGGGAGGCGGATCTCATCGTCGAGGAAGCCCGGTCCGAGGCCCGGGCGATCACGCGTAACGCCCGCGGTGACCACGACCGGTTGCTGGTCGAGGTGCGGCGCATGCGTGCCCTGCTTCAGGCGGCCCTCGCCCTCGTCGACGAACAGCCGCCGGCCGAGGTCGAGGCGGCATAGCCGGAGCTAGACTCCCTGCATGGAAGCCCTTTCCACGCGGCTGAGGCTCCGCGTCTCGCCGGGTGCGACACGCGGTGGCGTCGTCGGTCGCCACGGTGACGCATGGAAGGTGCGAGTCGCTGCGCCGGCGGAGGGCGGCCGCGCGAACGAAGCGGTCGTGCGACTCCTCGCAGAGGCGCTTGCGCTGCCGCGCGATGCGGTGACACTCGTTTCGGGACACGGCGCACGGGACAAGATCGTCCGACTGACGGGTCTCGGCCCGTCGCAGATCGAGCGGCGCCTGACTGCGGCGGCCGGAGAGGAGCGGCGGTGACGATCGACACCGAGCAGTTCCGCGGCGTGCTCCTCGAGGAACGCACGCGGGTCCAGGCTGCGCTCGAGAACCTCCGCGAGGAAACGGCCGGCACCCTTTACGACGACGCGGGCGAGGAGTCCGCCTACGACAACCATCTCGCCGACACGGCGACCGAGACGTACGACCGAGAGCTCGACTACACCCTCGAGGAGAACTCCGAGCACGTCCTCGGGGAGATCGAAGCGGCGCTCACGCGCATCGAGGGGGGCACCTACGGCGTCTGCACGAACTGCGGCAAGCAGATTTCCGAGGAGCGGCTCGAGGCGCTTCCCTGGGCGACGCTGTGCATCGACTGCCAGCGCAACCTGGAGCACGGTTGACCGAGCGCGTCACGACTCGACCGACCGACATCCGCGTCGGTTCGACGACGGACGGGCTGACACCGATCTCGGTCGCCGAGCGCAAGTACGGTGCAAGCTGGCCGCAGTGGCTCAGCCTCGGCTCGGTCGCGCTCGCCGCTCTCGGTGCGGACCAGCTGACGAAGTCGATCGTGACCAGCCGCCTCGACTTCAACGACCAGGTGCACGTCGCGGGTCCGTTTTCGATCCACCACGTCACGAACTCGGGAATTGCCTTCGGCCTCTTCGCGAGCGCGACGTCGCTCGTGATCCTGCTGACCGCGCTGGCGGTCGCGTGGATGCTCTACTTCTTCGCTCGCTCGGGATCGCGTCATCCGGTGCTGCCGGTCGCACTCGGCCTCGTGATCGGCGGCAGCGTCTCGAATTTGCTCGATCGTGTCCGGCTCGGCCACGTTACGGACTTCCTCGACTTCCGCTACTGGCCGGCGTTCAACCTCGCGGACACGTTCATCGTCGTCGGCGTCGCGGCTCTCTTGCTCGCGTTGGTGGCGTCCGACCGGAATGCCGGCCGGCCTCAGCGCGTGCGTGAAACTCCGCGTCCCTGACGAGGCTGCGGGCGAGCGGCTAGACCGCTTTCTCGCGTCGCTCCCGGACGTCGGCTCACGGAGCGTCGCCGAGCGCCTGCTCGAAGCACAGGCGGTGCTCGTCGATGGGAAGTCGATCGCCAAGAGCAGGCGACTCGTGGGCGGGGAGGAGCTCGAGTTCGACCCACCGGAGCGTGACGGGGCGGCGGAGCTCGTCCCTGAGCCGATGGATCTTCGGATCGCCTACGAGGACGACGATCTCGTCGTCGTCGACAAGCCGGCCGGGCTCGTCGTTCACCCGGCACCCGGGCATGCAACCGGGACACTCGTCCACGGGCTGCTCGAGCACGACGTCGCCGGCGGAGATGCCGACCGGCCCGGCATCGTGCACCGGCTCGACCGTGACACGTCCGGGCTGATGGTGGTCGCGCGCTCGGAGGAGGCACACAGCCGGCTGCAGGAGCTCGTGCGCGGCCATGAGCTCGATCGTCATTACGTCGCGCTCGTCGTCGGGCGACCACGGTCGCGCAGTGGCCGGATCGAAGCGCCGATCGGCCGCGACCGGCGTGACGCTCTGCGGCATTCGCTCGACACCGATACGCCCCGCGATGCGGTCACCCACTTCGATGTGCGCGAGCTCCTGCCGCGCCACTCGTTGCTCGACGTCCGGCTCGAGACGGGACGCACCCACCAGATCCGCGTCCACCTCGCCGCGATCGACCTGCCGGTGGCCGGAGATCCCGTCTACGGCCGGGCCCGCGAGCTCGAGCTCGATCGCCAGTTCCTCCATGCCGGCCGGCTCGCCTTCCCGCACCCCTTCAGGGACGAACGGGTGGATGTGGAGTCGGCGCTCCCTCCCGATCTGACCGCAGCTCTGGAGCGCGCCAGGCTCGAGAGCTAGATAGAGGCCCGATATGAAATTCCGCCGGGCCCCGGATGACGCTCCAGACACGTCGCCGGATCAGCACGTTCGCCCGCGGCACGTAGCGCCGCTACGCACCGCGAACGTCCGCACTGCCCGGCTCGGTCTGGAGCGCCCCGACGGCGGCCGAATTTCACATCAACCCTCCAGCCGCTAGAATGCAGCGGTTTTCGCACCCGACCCGGCGGATCAACCTGGGTGGCGGTGCCGGCGCTAGACGGATGCCGGTTCCAGCCAGGCCCGCCGGAAGCACTGACAACTAACCAGAAAGGGGACCTGATCCCGATGTCCGTCGTCTCTATGCGCGAGCTACTGGAGGCTGGAGTTCACTTCGGCCACCAGACACGACGCTGGAATCCAAAGATGCGCCGCTTCATTTTCACCGAGCGGGGCGGCATCTACATCATCGACCTGCAGAAGACGCTCCAGTTGCTGGAAGAAGCACATGAGTTTGCCCGCAACATCGCGGAGCGCGGAGGCTCGATCCTCTTCGTGGGCACGAAGAAGCAGAGCCAGGGCGCCGTGGAGGAACAGGCCAAGCGCGTCAACATGCCGTACGTCAACCACCGCTGGCTCGGCGGGCTCCTGACGAACTGGCGCACGATCTCCGACCGCATCGACCGGCTGCACGAGCTGCGCCGGCTGAAGGAGGAAGGCCAGCTCGACCTGCTGCCGGCGAAGGAGCGCATCTCGATGCTCGGCGAGCTCGAGAAGCTCGAGGAGAACCTCGGCGGTGTCGCCGACATGAAGCGGCAGCCGGACGCCATCTTCATCGTCGACCTGCGCAAGGAACAGCTCGCGGTACGCGAGGCGAAGCGGCTGAACCTGCCCGTCGTGGCGCTCGTCGACACGAACTGCGATCCGGATGAGGCCGACTACGTCATCCCCGGCAACGACGACGCGATTCGCTCCTGCGACCTGATCGTTCGCGCGATCGCAGACGGAATCGCCGCGGGACAGCAGAAGGCGACTCCCGCCGACTTCGCGCCGGCGCCCGCGACCAACGGGACGGCGTCCGAGATGCCAGCGGCCGAGGCGCCGGCGTCCGAGGCTCCGGCCGCCGATGCGGCCGCCGAGGAGGTCCCGGCCACCGAGGAGGTCCCGCCGAAGGAGGAGCCGATTGCCGAGGAGGGCCGCACGGATGGCTGAGATCTCTGCAGCACTCGTCAAAGAGCTCCGCGACCAGACCGGCGCGCCGATGATGGACTGCAAGCGCGCGCTGCAAGAGACGAACGGCGACATGGAGGCCGCAGTGCGGGTCCTTCGCGAGAAGGGTATGGCGGGCGCCGCCAAACGCTCCGACCGCGAGACGCCCGAGGGCAAGGTCGGCTACCGGCTCGCTGGTGAGAACAAGCGAGGCACCATGGTCGCGGTCGGTTGCGAGACCGAGCCCGTCTCGAACAACGAAGAGTTCCTCGCCTTCGCCGAGAAGGTGCTGAAGGCCGTCGAGGCCGACGGCCCTGGTGCAGAGGCGGCCCTCGACGAGGAGCGTGTCCTCCTGGCAGGCAAGCTCGGCGAGAACATCGTCGTCACCGGCACGGTCCGCTTCGAGGCCGTGAACGGCGGGATGATTGCGGCGTATGCGCATCCGCCGCGCAACAAGATCGGCGTGCTGCTGCAGATGCGCGGCGGCTCGGACGAGCTCGCGCGTAAGGTCGCCATGCACATCGCCGCGCTACGGCCGAACTGGATCGGGCGCGACGACGTCCCGGAGGAGACGATCTCACAGGAACGCGAGATCTACGCCGGGTCGGACGAGGTGCAGTCGAAGCCGGAGCAGGCACGGGACAAGATCGTCGACGGGATGCTGAACAAGCGCTTCTTCGGAGCGAACGTGCTCCTCGACCAGGAGTGGATCCACGATTCCTCCAAGAAGGTCGGCGACGCGCTCGGCGAGGAGGGCGCGGAGGTGCTGGAGTTCGAGCGGTTCGAGCTGAGCGGCTGAGTGTGACCGTCCGGCCGGAAGAGACACTGGCCGCGCCGGAGGAGGCGCGGTCGATATTCCGCCGCATCCTCTTGAAGCTCTCGGGCGAGTCGCTGATGGGTGACCGCGACTATGGAATGGATCGTTCGACCATCGACGCGATCGCCCAGGAGATCGTGGACGTCCAGACCTCGGGGGTCGAGATGGCGATCGTCGTGGGCGCCGGCAACATCTATCGCGGCATGGCCGCTGCGGCTGAGGGCATGGACCGCGCCACGGCCGACTACGCGGGGATGCTCGCGACGGTGCTCAACGCGCTCGCCCTCCAGGATGCACTCGAGGATCGCGGGGCACACACCCGTGTGCTCTCCGCGCTCGAGCTGAAGGAGGTCGCGGAGCCGTACATTCGCCGCCGCGCGATCCGTCACCTCGAGAAGGGACGCGTGGTCATTTTCGCTGCCGGCACGGGCAACCCGTTCTTCACGACCGATACGGCCGCGGCGCTTCGGGCCCTCGAGATCAATGCGGACGCCATCCTGATGGCGAAGCACGGCACGGTCGGGGTCTACGCCGACGATCCACGCCTCGACCCGGACGCCGTGTTCCTCCCGGAGCTGACGCACCGGGAAGCCCTCGAGCGGAACCTCCGGGTGATGGACACCACGGCGCTGTCGCTCTGTATGGACAACAATCTTCCGATCTACGTCTTCCAGCTCGCCCGGGGCAACATCCGTCGCGTCCTGGAAGGCGAGCGAATCGGAACGATCATCTCGACGCCGGCAAAGGAGGAGCGCTGATGGCTACGGCCGACCAACTGATCGAGGACGCCCAGAAGCGCATGGACGCGAGCGTCGAGCACACGAAGACCGAGTTCAACACGGTTCGCACGGGCAGAGCGTCCGCTGCGCTCCTCGACCGGGTGCAGATCGAGTACTACGGCCAGCAGACTCCACTCAAGCAGCTTGCGACGATCAACGTCCCGGAGCCCCGGCTGCTGACCATCCAACCGTTCGACCCCAGCTCGGTGAAGGCGATCGAGAAGGCTCTCCTCGAGTCCGACCTCGGGCTGACGCCGTCGAACGACGGCAAGGTCATCCGGCTGCCGATGCCACAGCCGACCGAGGAGCGGCGTGTCGAGCTCGTCAAGGTCGTGCGGAAGATCGCGGAGGAGGGGAGGGTCGCGGTGCGAAACGTGCGCCGTGACACCGTGCAGCACCTGAAGGACCTGAAGGAGGTCGGCAGCGACGACGAGCGCCGCGCCGAGGACCGTGTCCAGAAGCTGACCGACGGCCACACGAAGACGATCGACGATCTGTTGAAGCACAAAGAAGCCGAGATCATGGAGGTCTAACCGCGCAAAGTGCTGCGCACTTTGCGCGGCATTGCGAAAGACCTTCGCTTCGCTCGGTGAAGTAGAGAAACGCATGAGTCTCCTTACGAAGATCAGGACACTGCGGCACGTCCGGCCGGCTCCCGAGCCGGATCTGCCGGACGTCGCGCACGCGGTCGCGATCATCATGGACGGCAACGCCCGGTGGGCGCGCAAGCGTGGGCTGCCGATCGCCGCGGGCCACCGTGCCGGCACCAAAGCATTGCGCCGCACGGTCGAGGCCGCGATCGACCTCGGCGTCGACTCATTGACGGTGTATGCGTTCTCGACGGAGAACTGGAACCGTCCGCCCGACGAGGTCAAGCTCCTGATGGAGATCTTCACGGAGACGATCGAGCGTGAGCTTCCCGACCTGGTCCGCCAGGGGGTGCGCACGCGCTTCATCGGTCGGCGCGATCGTGCACCCGCCGCGTTACAGGAGCGCATGGCCGCGCTCGAGCGCGAGACCCAAGGCAACGACCACCTCGATCTCTGGATCGCCTTCGACTACGGCGGACGCGCAGAGATCATCGATGCGGCAAACCGTGCAGTTGCGGCGGGCGTCGAGGTCGACGAGGAGACTTTCGCGGCGTATCTCACGGCGCCCGACATGCCCGACCCCGATCTGTTGATCCGTACCTCCGGCGAGCTGAGGGTCTCGAACTTCCTCCTGTGGCAACTCGCCTATGCCGAGCTCGTCTTCGTCGACACGCTTTGGCCAGACTTCGGCGAGGACCAGCTCCGCGCCGCACTCGACGACTACGCCAGCCGCAGGCGCCGCTTCGGCGGCCGGTAATGGGCCCCCTCGTGTCGCGCGTGCTGGTCGCGCTCGTCGGCGTGCCCGTCGTGCTCCTGATCGTCTGGGCGGGCGGCTGGTGGCTCTTTGCGCTCCTGGGAGTTGCGGCTGTGCTGGCGCTGCACGAGTACTCGTTGATGATCCGCACGTTGCGGCCGGTGATCCTCGCGGCGTATACGGGTGCGCTCCTGTCGCTGCTCGGCGCCCAGCTCGGCGGTCTGGACTGGACGACGGCCGGATTCCTCAGCACGATGCTGCTCGCGTTTCTGCTCCACTGGATCGCGACGACCCGCCAGTCGGCCACCGTTGCAATCGCGGCGACGGTGCTCGGCGCGGGCTGGATCGGGCTCTGTCTCGCGCACCTTGTCCTGTTGCGCGACATTCCTCACGACGGCAAGCTCGCGACCTTCACCGTGCTGATCGCCGTCTGGGCGGGTGATATCGGCGCCTTCTTCGCGGGGCGGATGATCGGCCGGCACAAGCTCGCACCGGCGTTGTCGCCGGGAAAGACCTGGGAGGGCTTTCTCTTCGGGACAGTCACGACGATCTTTGTCGCCTTCGTCGCGCTCTACAAGGAGGACTACCTCTCGATTCCGCAGTCCATCCTGCTCGGCGCCGTGATCGCGGTGGCCGCACCCCTCGGCGACCTCTTCGAGTCGGCGCTCAAACGCGACATGCAGGTGAAGGACAGCGGCCGCCTGCTCGCCGCGCACGGCGGCGTCCTCGACCGAATCGACTCGCTCCTCTTCGCGGCCGTCGCCTCGTACTACCTGTTGCGCGCCTTCAACGCCGCCTAGAGCGTCTTGGTGTAGCGGACTTCGGGGAAGCGGAAGCCGAAGAGCTCGATCTCACGCGCAGTCCCGTCCACCGCCCAGCCGGCGAGCTCGTAGAAGCGCCGCGCACGTGGATTGTCATCCAGGACCCAGAGGATCGCCGTCGTGTGTCCGAGCTCCCGTAGGCGCTGCTCGCCCGCCTCGATCAGCGCGCGTCCGACTCCGGTGCCCCAGCTGTCGGGATGCACGTAGAGGGAGAACAGCTCGGCGTCGGCGTCCTCGTCGCGGCTCGCCCCGACGTCGATGAACCCGACGATCACCCCCTCTTTCTCGGCGACGAACGTCGGCGGCCAGCGGCGCCAGCCGGGCGCGCGCTGGTCGACGGTCAGCGCCGCCAGCTGATCAACGGGAAGGGCGTGGGCGTAGGCAGCCTGCCACGTCTCCACATGTACACGGGCGGCGCCGTCCGCATCCTCCGGTGTTCCGGGGCGGATCATCGCGGCGAACCTACACTTCCGGGGTGAAGAGAATCGCGCTCCTGGGCGCCACCGGCTCGATCGGGCGTCAGGCGCTCGAGATCATCGACGACCATCCCGAGCTGGAGCTCTGCGCCGCCTCCTCGGGCTCGCAGCCGATCGACGGGCTCGCGCCCCTGACGCAGGTCGGCGGCGACCTGACCGAGCTGCTCGAGCGGGCCGCACCGGATCTCGTCCTCAACGCCGTGGTCGGCTTCGCCGGCCTCCCTGCAACGTTGTGGGCGCTCGAGCGCGGCGTCGATCTCGCGCTCGCGAACAAGGAGAGCCTCGTCGCGGCGGGAGATCTCGCCCTCGACGCGCAACAGCGCGGGGGAGGGCGTCTCATTCCCGTCGACAGCGAGCACTCGGGGGCGTTCCAGTGCCTCGAAGGGCGGTCGGCCGACCAGGTCCACTCCCTCGTGCTCACCGCCTCCGGTGGGCCGTTCCGCGGGAGAGCGCGCCAGGACCTGGAAGGCGTCACACCCGGCGAAGCGCTTTCGCACCCGACGTGGAGCATGGGCCCGAAGATCACGATCGACTCTGCAACGCTCGCGAACAAGGGGCTCGAGCTGATCGAAGCGCATTTCCTCTTCGACCTGCCGTATGACGACATCGACGTCGTCGTACACCCGACGTCGATCGTTCATGCACTGGTTCGATTTCGCGATGGTGCAACGCTTGCGCACCTGGGCTACCCGGACATGCGCGTGCCGATCTCGTACGCGCTCACCTATCCGGACCGGAGCGCCACACCGCTACCAGCCCTCGATGTCACGGCGGGCATGACGCTCGAGTTCGAGCCGCCGGATCTCGCGACCTTCCCGCTACTCGCACACGCGCGCAGCGCCGGAGAGCAGGGCGGTACCTATCCCGCGGTGTTCAATGCAGCGAACGAGGTCGCAGTCGCCGCGTTCCTCGACGAACGGTTGCCGTTCCTCGCGATCGCCGACGTCGTCGCAGACGCCCTCGCCGAAGCGGACGGCACGCCCGCACGCGATCTCGACGAGCTCGTGGCCGCGGACGAGGCCGCGCGGCGGTCCGCCGAAGGCGCGTTGAAGGTCGCATGAACGTCCTGCTCTCGATCTTCGGCCTGGCGGTGCTCATCCTCTTGCACGAGGCCGGCCACTTCTTCGTCGCGCGCGGCGTGGGGATGAGGCCGCGGCGCTTCTATCTCGGTTTTCCGCCGGCGCTCGTGAAGGTCGAACGCAACGGCATCGAGTACGGAATCGGCGCAATCCCACTCGGCGGCTACGTCAAGATTCCGGGGATGCATCGTCCGGCCGCGTCCGATCTGGACATGCAGCTTGGCCCCGCTCTCAAGGAAGACCCGAGCCTCTTCCCGAAGATGGCACGCGTGCAGCGCGGGCTCGAAGCCGGCGATCTGGTCGCTGCGCGCGAAGCGTTGCCGGAGCTCGCGACGGCCGTGGAGGAGGCAGACCTCAGCCCGGCGGCGGGAAAAGCGGCGCGACGTGGCGCCGAGGAGCTGGAGGACGGGCTCAGCGACGACGCCTACTGGCGCCAGAGCACGTCGAAGCGCATCGCCGTCATCTTCGCCGGCCCGGGCATGAACATCCTCGTCGCGATTCTTCTCATCGCGACTGCCTATCTCATCGGCGTGCCGGGCGACGCCGACCGCACGGTGAAGAACGTGAAGGCTGACACCCCAGCCGCGCAGATCGGGCTCCGCCCGGGCGACACGATCGTCGCGGTGGAAGGCAAGCCCACGCCGGGCTTCTCCGCGGTGTCGCAATACATCCGGGCGTCGAAGGGTGCGCCGATCGAGCTCACCGTGCTTCGTGGCGGCAAGCCGGTGACGCTCGGGCCGGTGCGGACGAAGAAGATCGGCGACCGGTGGGCGCTCGGGTTCGAGCCGGGCTGGAAGGAGGTCCAGTACGGCCCGCTGGGCGCACTCGGACACAGCATCCAGCTCACCTGGACGGCTGCGAAGGCGACGGTCACATTCTTACCGCGCCTGATCACGGGCTCCGGCAGGAAGGAGGTCTCGAGCCCGGTCGGCATCATCGACACATCGAGTCAGGCAGCGTCCCTGACCTTCACGCTCTTTCTTCTGATCCTCGGCCTGATCAGCCTCTCGCTCGCGATCCTGAATCTGCTGCCGCTCCTCCCGCTGGACGGCGGGCACATCCTCTTCTCGATCATCGAGGGCTTACGCGGCCGGGCGGTGGGCCGCGAGGTCTACGAACGGGTCTCGGCGATCGGCATCGCCCTCTTCCTGGTGCTGATGTTCATCGGCCTCTCGAACGACATCAACCGTCTCGGCGGGGGGTAGCCCGGCTTAGTGGCGCAGAGCCACAAGCCCGCTAAAGGGGCGGCGATACACTGGCATCGAGATGGCTTCCGAGCGCCACATCACGGTCGGCGGAGTCCAGATCGGCGGCGGCGCCCCCGTCGTCGTCCAGTCGATGACCCTGACAAAGACGCACGACGTCGAGGCCACGACCGCCCAGATCGCCGCGCTCGCCTCTGCCGGCTGCGAGATCGTCCGCGTCGCCGTCCCGAAGAACGAGGACGCCGAGGCGCTCGGCCGCATCGTGCGCTTCTCGCCGGTCCCTGTGATCGCCGACATCCACTTCAACGCGAGCCTCGCCCTCAAGGCGATCGACGCCGGCGTCGCGGCGGTCCGGATCAACCCGGGCAACATCGGCGGCTCGGACAAGGTCGCGCAGGTCGTGCGTGCCGCGCAGGCCAAGGGGATCCCGATGCGCATCGGCGCGAACTCGGGCTCGCTGCCGAAACATCTGAACGAGCTGGCGCAGAGCGACCAGGCCGAGGCTCTGGTCGAGGCCGCGCTCGAGGAGGTGCGGCTGCTCGAGAGCCTTGGGTTCCGGGACTTCAAGATCTCCGTGAAGTCCAGCCACGTTCCGACCATGATCCGGGCCTACCGCCTGCTCGCGTCAAAGGTGCCGTATCCGCTGCACCTCGGCGTCACCGAAGCCGGGACACCGTTCGCCGGGTCGATCAAGAGCTCCGTCGGCATGGGTGCGCTCCTCGTCGACGGCATCGGCGACACGATGCGCGTGTCTCTGACGGCCGACCCGGTCGAGGAAGTGCGCGTGGCCTTCGAGATCCTCAAGGCGCTCGGGCTCCGTGAGCGCGGGCCGATCATGATCGCGTGCCCGTCCTGCGGCCGCGACAACGTCGGCGTGCAGACTCTCGCCGAGAACGTCGAGGAACGCCTGCGCGCGTACCCGCAGCACTTCGAGGTCGCCGTGCTCGGCTGTGCGGTGAACGGGCCCGGCGAGGCGGGCGATGCAGACTTCGGCATCGCCGGCGGCCGCGACACCGGCTTCGTCTATGCACACGGGCGTGTGTTGAAGAAGGTGTCGTCCGACATCCTGATCGACGAGCTGTTCCACGAGATCGACAAGTGGATCGCCGACGGGATGCAGCGACCCAAACGACTGAAGATGGCAAAGCCCGCTGCGCTTGCGATGGCAGAGGCCTCGCTGATTCCGCTCGGCGAGTAGTCTGCCCGGACAACATGATTGCCCGGGCCTCAGAGCTGTTTCTTCCGACCCTGCGCGAGCCGCCGTCCGACGCCGAGGCCGCGAGCCACAAGCTCCTTGTGCGAGGCGGGTTCATCCGCCAGGTCGGCGCCGGGCTGTGGACGTTCCTGCCGCTCGGCTGGCGCGTCCACCAGAACGTGGTGCAGATCATTCGCGAGGAGATCAACGCGATCGGCGGGCAGGAGATGCTCGAGCCGGTGCTGACGCCGGCGGAGCTGTGGGAGACGAGCGGCCGCATCGGGATTCCGATCGTCTTCAAGCTCAAGGACCGGGCCGGGCGCGACTACGTGCTCCCGTTCTCGCATGAAGAAACGATGACGTTCCACGCGCGCGAGCTGCAGTCGTACAAGCAACTGCCGCAGCTCTGGTACCACTTCTCGACCAAGGAACGCGACGAACCCCGGCCGCGCGGCGGGCTGTTGCGCGTGCGCGAGTTCATCATGAAGGACTCGTACTCGTTCGACCGCGACGAGGCCGGGCTCGACAGGAGCTTCGAGGCGCACCGGGGCGCGTACGAGCGCATCTGGGAGCGCTGCGGTCTCGAGGCGTACTTCGTCGAGGCCGAGTCGGGGATCATGGGCGGCCGGGAGTCCTCGGGCTTCATGGCGCCGGCCGAATCCGGCGAGAACATCCTCGTCCGCTGCGAGAACGGCGACTACTACGCAGACTACGATGCGGCCCGCGGGATTCCGCGTTCGCCTGACTTCCCCGATCCGCTGGACCCTCCGGAAGAGATCGAAACGCCTGGCGTGGCGACAATCGAGGCGCTGGCGGACCTCCTCGGCATTGACCCAGCCGCGACGTCCAAGGCGATGCCGGTGATGGTCGGCGAGCGACCGGTGCTGGCCCTGATCCGCGGAGACGACCGTCTGAGCGAGGAGAAGCTCGTGACGGTGCTGGGCGAGGCGTACCGGCCGATGACGGATGACGAGATCAGAGCGGTCTTCGGCGCCGGCGGCGGGTCCCTCGGTCCCGCCGGTGTGACCATCGACGTCGTCGCCGACGAGGCCCTGCGCGAGGGCCAGTTCGTCGCGGGTGCGAATCGCGACGGGTGGCACCTGCGCGGCGTTCAGGCAGGCCGAGACTACAACCCTGAGTTCGCGGACATCCGGCAGGCGAACGCGGGGGACACATGCCTGCTGTGCGGCGGCAAGCTACTGGAGGAGTCAGCGATCGAGCTCGGGCACATCTTCAAGCTCGGCACGTTTTATTCGGTGCGATTTGGCGCGACCTTCCTCGACGAGGACGGACAGGAGAAGCCGCTCGTCATGGGGAGCTACGGCATCGGCCCCGGACGCACGATGGCGGCGATAGTCGAGCAGCACCATGACGACAAGGGCATCCAGTGGCCCGCGTCGGTCGCGCCGTACGACGTCCACGTCGTCGTGATCCCGGGCATGGAAGAGCACGCGCAGTCGGTCGCGGACGCGCTCTCCGCGGACGGCCTCGAAGTACTACTGGACGACCGCGATGCGCGGGCGGGGGAGAAGTTCGCCGACGCGGATCTGATCGGTTGTCCGGTGCGAGTGACCGTCGGGCGAAAGGTCGCAGAAGACGGTACGGTGGACGTTCGCGAGCGCGCGAAGGGGGATGACAAGGCGGTGAGCGTAGGTGAGCTCGTCTCGATAGTGCGCGAGATGCTCGGCTGATGGCACGTAAGCGACGCTTCAGCGACGACGCGTTCGGCCCGACGATCGAGCGCCTCATGGCGGAAGCCGGCCTTACCTACCGCTCGCTTGCGGAGAAGACGAGACTCTCAGCGGGTTATCTGAATCATCTGGTACACGGCAACCGTCCGGTTCCATCCGACGACGTGATCAAGACCCTCGCCCGTGCGCTCGGCGTCGAAGCAGAGCACTTCCGCGAATACCGCCTGCGGGTTATCACCGACCGGCTCGAGCGCATGCCGGACCTGATCGACAAGCTCTACCGGCGATACAGCACGTAGCCGATACGATCCCGCCACGGGGCGTGGCGCAGCCTGGTTAGCGCGCTAGTCTGGGGGACTAGAGGTCCCGAGTTCAAATCTCGGCGCCCCGATGAGAAAAGGCCCTGCTGAGAGGGCCTTTTCCATCCACGAAGTTGGGTTGAGCGCAGCGGCTAGCGCACGCTCTGCGCACGAACGGCCGCAGGAACACCCGTCACGAGGCCCATGCGCTTCCGCGCCCGGTCGAACGCGTCAGTCGTCAGGCGACCGTAGTGCTTCGCGATCACTTCCGGGGACGTGCCGGTGAACTGCGACACCTCGAACAGGGAGATCCCGCTGGCGAGCGCGAGCGAGATCGCCGTGCGGCGCATCGCATACGGCGACCGGTAGGGGAGACCTGCCGCCTCGACCGCCGGTTTCCAGTGGTTGCGCCGCCACGCGTGAAGGTCGATCGGCTGGCCGGCACGGCCGGGAAACACGAGCTCGGTCGAGCGCAGGGGACGCGGCATCCCCCGGAGCGCGGCGACCGCCACCGGCGGCAACGGCACGGCCCGGAGGCTACCGTCCGTTTTCCCGTACGGCCGGATCTGGCCGTCCACGAGAACGCGCCGCACCTGAAGCTCCCCCCGCTCGAGATCGACGTCCTCCCAACGCAGCGGCCGCCACTCCTCCGGCCGCAACCCGGTCGCACAGACGACGAGCGGAATCGGTTGGAACTTCGGCGGCAACTTCGCCGCGATCAACTCAACCTCGGCCCACGAGCCGAACGCATCCGGCTCCCTGCGCGTCGGTTCCGGGTTCGGAACGTCCCGCGCGATGTTCCGTGCGACCACACCCCGATCGACGCCGTACGTCAACACCTGCCGCAGCGCTTTGTGCGTGGCCCAGGCGGTCCGCGCCGACAGCGGCTTCCGCTGGTTCGGTAGGACGGTGCGCTCGGTCAGGACGCGCCGCCAGCGCCTCACCTCGTCAACGGTGAGCCGGTCGACGCGAACCCCGGCCAGCGGTTCGATGAACCGAAGCCGAGCCTTGAGGGTCGCGCGGCTGTTCGGCTCGGCGACGTAGCCGCGCATGAACTCCAGCGTCAACTCGCCGAGCGTCGGCACCTCCTTACGCGCAAGCGCGCCGGGATCGCCGCGACGGATCGCCGCGACCTCGTCCAGCTTCGCTCGCAACCAGCGGCGGGCCTCGGTCGGTTTCTCGAACCCGGAGACGGAGCGCTGGCGGCCGTCCTGGTCGCGGTAGCGGACGGTCCAACGGCCGTTGCGCTTGAAGACGCTGCCGCGCTGTTCAGCAGGCATCGACGGCTCGCTGGAATGCGACGACCGCTTTGTTCATTTCGAAGAGCCCTGTTTGGAGCCTCCCGATCGCGCGGCCGAGCTGCTCTCGCAGCGTGCCGAGCTCACCATCGAGTTCAGCAACGGCATGACCACCGTTGTTGGCCCGTTGAGCGTCAGGCTGACGAATCTCGACGACCCCACGCAGTCGATTGTCCTCAACATCCCCGGTCCGGGCTTCTTCGACGAAAGCGGCGGCCTGACGGCCGTCGGACCGTGGTTGAACTGGTTCTTCCCGGGTGATCTCGGTCCGGGCTCCGCTGCCTTCCTCGTCTACACCGTCGGCAGAGTGCGGATCGACGAGACAGGGTTCCACCTGCTCGCAGGGCGACAGCTCGACCTCTGCGCGGCGCTAGCGGGAGCATAAAAGGACGCAAACGGGCGGGGAGGAGCCGGCGCGCCTCTCCGCAGCCTGGGAGGAATCCCTTCAGGCAGCGAAGGCGGGGGCGAGCGGCCGCCCCGTTTCCGTCTGCCGCTTTCTCAGGTAGCGAGCGGCGTACATAACCCAAATCGCAAGCAAAGAAGGAAGCGCGCTGAGCCGGGAACCAGCCCCCAACCGATGCCTAGACTCAAGGCACTTCCCATGGCAAAGCCCGGAACCAAACGCCAGGGTCAGCCGAAGCAGAGTGTCCCTCTCAAGCGCGGCACGCACAATGGGCCGTTTGGCCCATCTATTAAGTCAATGTCCTAAACCGAACAGCGGCCCGGTCCTTACGCGCTTTTTGGGAAGCTGCGATCTTCGCCAAGCCGTCGCCCCAGCGGCGATTAAACGATGACCAGTCAGGGATAGCTCACAGCCGCTTTCAGCGCGCGATTCGCGATGGCGACCTTGGAGGCGCGACGATCTTAGTCTGTGCAGTTATCACCCGAGCATTGGTGCTTCACTCGCGGTGTTTGATCGGATGTCG
Source organism: uncultured Actinomycetes bacterium (assembly GCA_963804935.1). Classification (GTDB taxonomy): domain Bacteria; phylum Actinomycetota; class Thermoleophilia; order Gaiellales; family Gaiellaceae; genus 3-1-20CM-4-69-9. The sequence continues at coordinate 6,343 of CAWDSD010000026.1, read as the reverse complement.
CGACTGCCGTGCCTGCTGCGTTGGTCGCGACGACGGTCACTCGAATCGTCGACTGGAAGTCGGCCGGGGACAGCATGTAGATCGCTTCAGTCGCCTCGAGAATGGCCACGCACTGATTGCCGCGGGCGTCGCAACGCAGCCACTGGTGACTGAACACGATTGGTTCCGAGCCACTCCAGGTGCCGGTGCTCGCGGCCAGCGTGTTTCCCACTCTCGGGACGCCCGTGATCTCGGGCGCGATCTTGTTCTCGGGAACGCTGAGCGGGGCGTCGACCTGAACTTGCAGCTTTGCCGGCGCTGACATCCCTCCGTAGTTATCGCGGACGGTGAGCGTTGCCGTAAAGGTGCCCGGAGCCGAATAGACGTGCGTGACCGTCGCAACCGTCGTTTCACTAGAGGCGGTGCTGTCGCCGAAGTCCCAGATGTAGGTAAGCGTGTCGCCGGCATCGGGGTCCGAGCTAGCGCTGCCGTTGAAGCCAACCGTCAGCGGCGACGGACCGGCAGTAACGTCGGCCGTGATTGAGGCTGTCGGCGCATGGTTCTCGGCGATCGCCGACGAGGTGATCTGAAGGCTTGCCGTTCCTGAGGTTGCGCCGTGGTTGTCGCGGACCTGAAGAGTGGCCGTGAAGGTCCCGACGTCCGCGTAGACGTGGCTCACGGTCGCGGTCGTGGTTTCAGTCGCCGGCGTGCCGTCACCAAAGTCCCAGATGTAGGTGAGCGTGTCGCCGGCGTCGGGGTCAGCGCTGCCCGTCCCGTCGAAATGGACAGTCAGCGGTGCCGCCCCGGAGGTGACGTCCGCGGTCACTGCGACCGTAGGCGCGTGGTTCGCCTGCCGGGTGGACTCAATCCGCCGGACCTGCCCGCCGTTCGCGTACGTCGTGTAGTAGAGAGCCTGCGTCTGGCCTGCTGCTGGGCCGAACATCATTGTGATCGGGCCGCCCGAGCCGACGTCGACGGCGAACTCTGAAGCCGTGAAGCCGCTACCCGAGGGGGCGAGCTGCCAAATCTTCCCGCACAGGTAGTCCGAGAAGAGGTACGAACCGTCGTACGCCGCTGGCCAGACGCCGGTCGGCACGAACGCGCCGGCCGTGATCGCGTCGCAGCCGTTCGCGTGAGCGTAGGCGAAGATCGGATTGGTCATGCCCGCCGGAGGTGGGCCGCAGTCGGTAGTGGACCCTGTTGCGCAAAACCCCTCTCGGACGTTCCACCCGTAATCCGCGCCCGCTCGCCCGGCGTCGATCTCCTCCCAGGTGTCCTGGCCGACATCGTTGATGTAGAAGCGAGTCCCGGAAGCGTTCGGGTCGAACGCGATCCGGAACGGATTGCGCAGACCCCACGAGTACGTCTCCTGGCAGACCTTGCCGGGATCCGTGCGCCCCGTCACGTTGCAGCGCGCGCTGTCGGCTCCCAAGAAGGGATTGTCCCCCGGAATACCGCCATCGCTGGTGACGCGGAGGATCTTCCCGAGTAGGACACTCGGGTCTCGACCCCCGAGACCGCCGTCGCCCACGCTCACGTAGAGATAGCCGTCCTTGCCGAAGTGAAGGTCGCCACCATTGTGGCAGCACCCCGGTGACGGGATGTTGATCAGAATGGACTCGCTCGCCGGGTCGATGATGTTGTTGTCCGGGAGGATGAAGCGCGACACTCGATTCATGCAGCCCGATGCAGTGGCGGCCGTGTAATACAGGTAGATGAAATGGTTGGCCGCGAACGCAGGATCGGTCGCGAGGCCGAGAAGACCGCGTTCACTGTCGGTGCAGATGCCCGAACCGAAGTCGAGCGCCGGCGTAGCCCGGAGCGTGCCATCTTGGACGACCCGCAGCGCCCCCGATTGGCTCGTGACCAGCAGACGGCCGTCCGGAGCGAACGCCAACGCAGTCGGCGCCGACACTGACGCAACAAGGGAATCAGTGAAGCCTGCAGGCACAGCGGCCATCGCAGCCGACGGCACGCCCAGAGCCGCCACCGCGACAACCACCGCTAGCGTCCTGATCGAGAAGATGCGCCCAAGCATCGTCAACGACACACGGCCCCCCTCCGCAGAATCACCACCTAGACTCGTGTCCAAATCCACCCACAGCGAAACACCCGCGATCGTGCGCCTGATTGGGCAGGAGTGCCGAGCCAGGCCGGTTCGGCCGTCCTTTCTCTCCAGGGTCGTGATTGAACTGCGGCTTTCTATTCTCCGACGCCCTGGGCACCTAGTCCAAGGCGCAAGTGTCGACGTCGACTCGCATCTACTTGTTGGAGCCAGACCCGCTCGCCTGGCTGACGGCAGCTCTCCCCCAAGGAGGAGAGTGCGGGGCCGCCTGAACCGTGCTGGTGGCCCAGGGCGCGGCGCTTACGGCCACGCCGCGATTCCGACGCCGCCCTCGGGGAGGAGGGGCAGAGCCGATCAGACCCTGGGCCTATGTATCGTTCCACGAGACGCCGCAGAGTCGTATGACCAATTCGGATCATTCGGACTCTTCGAATCTGAATTAGGCTCGCGGCGCAATGACAAGCGCTGGAGCGCCTACCTCGACACCGACAGTCAGCGGGGGGCGGACGGCGTGAGGCGCTCGATCAGAGACTGGGGATGCATCGCTTGCCAGACGGTGAGGTAGCCCTCGAGCTCGACGTTGTGGTGAGGAGCCGCGAAGGAGTGTGGTCTTGCTGTGGCGTCGATGATCCAGCCGTCGATGACCTCGACGAGGCACTCGCAACGTCGCAAGTAGTCCGCGAGGGAGGCGGCAGAGGCCGCTGTGTCGGTTCGTATTCGCATTTCGCCGCGTGGTGGTTCCGTTCGGGCCCCGATGCTCGTGAGTAGAGTCCGCCGCTCGGGCTCTCTGTAAGCGTTGTCCGTTTGTCCGATCCCATCACCAGGCAAAGGGTCGGATCGACCCAGCAATTAGTCCTGGCCCAGCCCACATCGCGGGGGCTCAGGGGCTCGGCGTTCCTTCAGTTCAGCGACACGTCCCGCTCGTCAAGCTCGATCGGCACGACGAAAAGCGAGCCAGCCCATTCGGGCTCATCTGGAGGATCTCCCGCAGAGTTCCGTCTCGGCGGCTTCCCGGGTTAGGACGAGGTCAAGCGTTTCGCGGCGGAGCTGCGAACTGGTGAGCGCGTAGACCTGGATTGAAGGATTCTCGGCTGTGGGGCTGCGGCTAGGGAGCGAGCTGGGGGCAGAGATTGACCAGGTTGCCCGTGGAGTCGACCGAGGTCGTGTTTCCGTCTGCGTCGAGGGTGGCACTCACCCGGCCGCTTTGATACCAGATCCCTGGCTCTCCGGTTACGGGGTTTCCGAGCCAAGCTCCGAGGCCAGTGACCATGGCGGATGCCGATCCGTCCGGGTTGGCTCGAAGTTGGAAGGACCCAGTCGCGCCGACGGTAATGGAGTTGCCGGTATCGAGATTGGTCAAGGTCAGCGTGTTGCCTGGGAAGACTCCGATCAGCTTGACGGGATCGCCGGCCTTGTCGGTGAACGTCGTATCGATCTCACTACCCTCGATGTGGCCGAGTACCGGGAAGGCGCATTGGCCAGTGATGACCATGTCGTCTGGGCTTGGGATGATCTCCCGCACTGGCTTGTTCGCGGTTGCTACCGGCGCAACGACGAGTGCAATCAGAACAGTCGACAGAAGCAAGACTCCGTGCCGCATGGACCTCGCCTGCATGGCGCTCTCCTCTCTTAGTCGATCTACCGCCGCATGGGTAGATGAGGAGATTCAACGCCGCCACTTAGGGGGTGTCAAGCGTCAGACCGAGACGTTAGGCTCTGCCCAAGCCGCAGCCCCAGTGGTGGTCCATATGACATCGCAGGGGACAGCCAGGGGGAGATTCGGGCGAGCGATCCAGCGTCGGCACGTTCAGGCCGCCGAGATGGCCGCCCGGGAGATGGGGCGGACTCTCACTCGCCGACGCGCTCTCGCTCTGCGAACTGTTGGCGAACACCGATCCGGCCCGCTACGAACGGGCAGCGTTGCGCTGGCTGCAGCGGTTCATCGACGAACGGTCGCCGCCACTCACGGAGGTTGCGCTCGCCGCGTCGGCGCTGGCGGAGCTTCGGCACGGCAACCGAAACACCGGCATCGAAACGTTGAAGCGGTTGCTCCACCGGGGCTAACGGAATAGCGTTCGCAGCCATGCGCCTGTATGCGCTTGTCGAGGGTGGTGGCCTGCGAGAATCAGCGGGATGGACAAACCCGAACCCGGTCTAGACCGGCCAGGCCAGCCAATAACCGATACCCAGCAATGGACGGCCGACCACGTGCTCGCCTACGAAACGAACTACGAGGCTTGGCACGGCGAACCGCCACCTGTTATCGCGGAGCTAAAAGCACGTATGCGCAAAGACAAGCTCGGCCCGCGCCACTCGGACTCGGAACCAGCCGACGACGAATAGCAAGCCGTTTCTGTAGGTCACGAGGGTCCTAGAATCGCGGGTGCTCGACAGCACCCCGAGTGACCGTTTGAGCCGTCTGTCTTGAAGTTTGGCGGCAGAGTGGGACACTGGCGGTAAGCGCCCGGACCGGGACGCGAGCCGCCGAGGTTTTCTGCGGCTCCTCCCCGACTCCCGCCTCAGCCCAGGACGCAAAGCAGAGGCTTTGCTTCGAGGACAGGAGGTGGGACGACCACTACCGACATCATGATCACTTTCAGCTAGGCGCGTTTCGCCGGCCGGCTCTTCTTGATCCTGATTAGTGAGCGGTTGGTCCAGCCTCGCACACTTGAGCGTGCGCAGAAATTCGCGCAAAAGACAAACGGGGAGGGAAGATGAAGAAGCGCATCATCACTGTCATGGTTGCGGCACTCGCGCTGCTCGCGTTGACCGCAGCCTCAAGCGCGGTCGCGGGCCCCCCGGTCGTTTCGGGCGACAGCGGCGTTCTCGTGCGGACCGACGACGGCTACCTGATCACGGGGACGCTGCGTGACGCCGACGGCCAGGTCGTCGGCACGCTGCACGGCTCACTGGTCGAGCGGACGACAGGGTTCAACACCTGCCCCTTTAGTGGCACTGCGTCGGCGCTCTGTTTCCCGGACCCACTGGGAGGATGGACGTGCAACCTACTCGGCGGAGACATCACGTTGAACCTCCAAGGGACAATCTACGAAGCCGGGGTCAGTAGCGACGTTCTTGGCCACATCTCAAGCGTTCTGTGTCAGGGCTCAACCAGCTATGGACTGACTCTGTTCATGTGGAGCACGTCGCATGTTCCTCCGGGGGAGTTCCCCGACATCTTCACTCTGACCGCTGGGGTGCAGCAGATCAGCCCCAAAGTCTTCAAATGGTCGTCGTAGGCAGCGTCAGACGCTTCTAAAACGAACCGCCGAGACCGCCCGCCCCAGGGCGGCGGTCTCGGCTTCGCTCCGGTTCGGCGCTACCAGCAAGTTTGCGCTTGCGATCGAGTCATTCCTAGTAGGGGTGCGGTGCCCGTATGACTGGAGAAGGAACTGCGGCTCTTTCAGCCTGTCTCTCAACACACCGCACCCCGCCTGACCCTACCCCGAGGGCTTGACCTCTCAGGCAGGAGAACCGCTCCCGGAGCGGTAGACGATCCCTCATGCGCTGGCGAGACCGACTTCGAAGCGAGCGGGGTGAGATAACCCCTCATGCTCCGCGCTCGGCTCGCGAACCCGAGCTTGGTTATGCGTTCGATCCCGAGAAATACCCGGCCCTGGCCGAGGCCGCTGATGAATGGGCTGATGTCCTTAACAGCCGAGTGAAACGATGGCGGTTGAGGCTGCGCTCGATGACGTACTGATCTGACTTCGTCGCTGAGCTCGCGGTTTTTCTCGCGGGGAGTTAGCGGGGTAGCCACACCCCCTTGGGTTCCACGTCCGCCTCCCACCCCGGGTACCCCGAACACGAAAACCCGTCCTGATCTAGGGAGGGAGGGGCGGCTTCGGCCGCATCTCCTTTACCTGCCCGAAGTCCGGAGGCAAGTAGCATGACGCGTGCGCGAGGCGTAGAAGAAACGACCCCGACACACCAGTCGGGAAGTGCTGGTGCAATGCCAGTCCCGCGCTCTTCAGCAAACAGAGGACCACCGCCAACACGAGCGAGAGGTTGCGCTGTTCTGCCTAAATGCGCTCAACTACATGCGTATACGTCCCGCGCTTACCGCGCACCGTTTCCGACGCTCGACTTCATCGACGTGCTCGGCACGGCGCGGCGGATCTCTCCCACACTCTTTAAGTGGTCGTCGGGCTCGATGCGTTGAAAGCGTTACTGCGGCGCATAAAGATCCGGCGATGAGCGCCGAGCAGGTCGCCCTCATCCCCCAGTGCGCCGACTGCGGCGACGTGTGGCGGCCAGTCAGTCCGTCCGGCTAATTCGCCGACATGTTGCGGTCGTCGA
>CAWDSD010000025.1:0-157398 GCA_963804935.1 uncultured Actinomycetes bacterium | reverse complement strand
ACAAATCCCTTTGACCATCAGGGAAACCGACTGCGCCGGACGACCGCCGGTCCGCGTCGACGAAAAATGCGGGCGTTTTTGCGGGCGGGAGGACGCCGACCACACGATTGGAGGAACGCAAGTGAGAGGGTTCATCTGGTTCGTCGCCGTGTTCGTCCTGTTGATCGTCATTTCCGGGCTTCTCGGACTCAACTTAGGGCCGTACGAGATTCTCATTGCCCTGGGCCTCGCGGTTGTGATCGCGTGGGCCGTGGTCAGGCGTCTGCGTCGCTCGTCGCCTACGTAGAACCTGCGCGCAGCCGCACCCCGTCTGCCACCGCCTGGCTGAAGCGGTTTGCCTGCCGAGCGCACAAGTCCTCGATCGCCGGGCGGTCGGCGCGTGGAAGCTGCGTCCACTGCTCGCCGAGCCCGATGATCTCGTCGCCCATGTAATGAGCAACGCCTTTGCGACCACCCACCGGGTCGGTGTGCGCGTACGTCTTCTTGCGGAGCTCGATCAGACGGTAGTGCAGGTCTCGATCAGCCCCGGCAGCGGGCAGCCACTTCTTTCCGAGCGTGCCGCTTCGGTTCATTTCGCTCCAGGGTCGCGCGTAACAGACCGAGATCGCGGTCTCCAAGGCACGGCGAGCGTGGGGGTCGATCTGCTGCACGAGAAGGTGTGCCGCCGCCGCGGCCTGGTACAGGTCGCTCACCGCCAGGACAAGCAGTTCCTCCTCGGGCGTCAACTCGGAACGAATGGACTCGGGCATCGACGCCGGCGAGTCTCGCAGACACGAAGCGGGCCGCAGGATACTGCACGCCCGTACCCCCGCGATCGCGGGCCGCGCGGGACCCCGAGCGGCGGCGCGATTGGTGCCCAACACGGCGGTGAGCCTTTCCGCACACGCACGCTCCGGGCAGCGGCTGGCCGCGACCCGGAGCGTGCGTGGCGTGCCGCGCCTAGAACGGGCAGATCGTCCAGCCGCTGAAGCCGGGGTTAGTCCTGAAGCACCCGTAAAGGCCCCATCGGCGCCCATCCCACCTCTGCACTCGCACCAGCGAGCCACTTACGCCGTTGTTCCAGACGTACGTCGCGTAGTTGTCAGAGACGAAGTTGCCGGTCGAATCCGACGTCCGCCCCGTGTAGCAGTAGTAAATCCCGTCCAACGTGCCCGACCCGGCGAGGCAAGTCGCTGCGTCGGCGGAGGAAGCGGTCGCGCCCATGCCGCCAGCGAGCGCCAGAGCAAAGACCGCACCCGCGGCGATCTTGGCAGCCATGCCGGAGAGTTGTGCCTTGAACATTTGTTGCTCCTTTGGCTTTGCGGCTCGCCCTGTGCGATCCGATGGGCACACACTCGGTTGCGCCGCTTAGAAACCGGTACGAAACGGATTAGAGTCGGCGAACCGCATGGAGTACCGCCTCCTCGGACCGATCGAAGTCGAGCGCGAGGTGCGCGTGTTGCCGCTCGGCGGGCCGAAGCAGCGAGCTGTACTAGCGATCCTGCTGCTCGAGCGTGGAAGCACGGTGCCGAGCGACGTCCTGATCGATCAGCTCTGGGGCGAAAGTGCGCCCCAGACCGCGCGCAACGCGCTCCAAGGGTATGTCTTCCAGCTCCGGAGGATCCTGGAACCCGACGTCCGTCGAGGTGGGCCGCACGAGATCCTCCTGAGCGACGGCGCGGGTTACCGCATCGAGATTGCGCCAGATGAGCTCGATGTCGACCGGTTCGAGCGTCTCACAGAGGAGGGCAGAACGCTCCTACGCACGAGTCCGGCTGCCGCCACAGCACGGTTCGAAGAGGCGCTCGCGCTCTGGCGTGGGCCGCCGTTGGCCGATCTCGCCTTCGAGCCTTTCGCCCAGGCTGAGGTGCATCGTCTCGACGAGCTGCGGCTCGCGACCCAGGAAGGCCGCCTCGACGCCCTCCTCGCCGCAGGGCGACACGCGGAGCTCGTGGGAGAGATCGAGGCTCTGGTCGCGAGCAACCCCTTCCGCGAGAGACTGCGAAGTCAGCTGCTGCTCGCCCTTTATCGCTGCGGTAGACAGTCCGACGCGCTCGCCGCCTATGCGAGCGCACGCGACGAGCTGGTCGAGCGGCTCGGGATCGAGCCGGGGCCTGAGCTGCGCGACCTACACGTCGCGATCCTCAACCACGATCCGGCGCTAGCTCCGCCGCCGACTCGTGAGCCGGTGCGGCTCCGATCGACGCCACGACCGCCGACTCGAATAGTCGGCCGCGCTGGGGCCGTCGAGGAGGTCACAGAACTCCTGCGGCGGTACCGGCTCGTCACACTTCTCGGCCCGGGTGGTGTCGGCAAGACACGACTCTCCCTCGCGGTCGCCGAACGAGCAGCGGGCGACTTCCCCGACGGCGTGGCGTGGGTCGCGCTGGAGGCTATTCGGGACTCGGCACTCATCCCCGCCGAGATCGCAGCCGCCGCCGGCGTGACTGGGGACCTGGCCGATGAGCTGGCGGGACGGCGGATCCTCCTCGTCCTGGACAATCTCGAGCAAGTGCTCGATTGCGCGGACTCACTTGCAGATCTTCTCGCCCACACGTCCGAGGTGCGCGTGCTCGTTACAAGCCGGGAGCCGCTCGACGTCGGAGCGGAGCGCCGCTATCACGTTCCATTGCTCGAGCCCGCAGCCGCGATTGAGCTCTTCAACGACCGGGCTGACGCTGTCGGGGCAACCGTCGGCGAAGATCAGGAAGCGGTGGCCGGGATCTGCGATCGCCTCGAAGGCCTCCCACTTGCCGTCGAGTTGGCGGCAGCGCGCACGGCGGCGTTCTCGGCACCGGAGCTCTTTAGTCGCCTCGAAGCCCAACCCGGAATCCTCGACAGCTCGAGACGGGATGTGCCCGACCGTCACCGCACGCTTCAGGCGACGATCGGCTGGAGCTACGAGCTCCTCGACCAGTCCGAGCGCGCGCTCTTCCGCCAGCTCTCGGTATTCGCGGGCGGTTGCACGCTCGCATCAGGAGAGGCGGTCGTGGCTGCTGCAGGCGCCGAAGCGATCGAGTCGCTCGTGGCCAAGAGCCTGCTCCGAGCGGAGGACGGGCGCTTCCGAATGCTCGCGACGATTCGCGACGACGCGCAGGAGCGCCTCGAACAAGCCGACGAAGCGCAAGTCTTCCGCGAGCGCCATGCAAAGCACTACCTCGAAGTTGCGACAGAAGCCGATGAGCAACTCGTCGGGCCGGAACAGGCCGAGGCGCTCGAGCGTCTTGCTCAGGAGCAGGACAACATCCGCGCGGCTTTGACCTGGGCCGATTCTGCGAACGCCGAGCTGCTTGCCGAGCTCGTCGCGGCTGCGGCGTGGTTCTGGTTCATGCGAGGACAGCTCGACGAGGGAAGCCGGTGGCTCGAGGACGCGCTCGAGTCCGATGCCGGCGAACCGGCCCTGCGGGCAACCCTGTCGATGCGGGCTGGCGCGATCGCCGACGCGCGCGGCGACTATGGTCGCGCCGAGGCGCACTATCGGGACGCACTCGAGTTGCGCCGAAGCGGTGCGGACCTCCCTGGCGCGGTGGGTGCGCTGAACAACCTTGGCGCGCTCGCGTACTCGCAGGCCGACTATGCCGCGGCCCGCATCTGGTACGAGCAGGGCCTGGCCCTGGCGCGAGAAATCGATGACGAGCTGGGCATCGCGACGGCGCTCGGGAACATGGGAGTCGCAGCGGTCGCACAAGGCGATCCCGCGGCCGCTATCGGCCTGCTCGAGGACAGCATCGCGGTGAGCGAGCAGCTAGGGCACCAATACGTTCAGGCCGTCTCGCGCCAGGCACTCGGCTCTGCGCTGCTCGATCTCGGCGATGTGACTCGAGCAACCGTGCAGCTCTCGCATGCCCTGACGATTCATCAAGAGCTCAAGGATTTGATTGGCATCGCTGTCACGCTCGAGGAATTCGCCGGGCTCGCCGCCGCCAACGGCGAAGGGGAGCATGCTGCGGCGAGGCTTGGCGCCGCGAGCGCGATTCGCGAGGCGATGAGCGCGCCACTTCACGCAGTCGACGAGATCAGGCACGCCCGGACGGTCGCTGCCGCAAAGGCGCTCATCGGCAACGAGAAGTACGAGGAACAGTATCGGGACGGTCTCGTAACTCAGCCCGCCGCCGCAGTTGAGGCGGCCCTAGCCGACCGACAGCCGTGGTCGTCGTGACCTGCCCCTTGTCCCGCTCTGTCGCCAGAACTCCATGGTAAGGAGGAGGTCGTTTGGTCAACCGGCCGGGATGGTTGGACGGATGTTGCGAATGAGCGCATAGCCGCCAGGCCGGGCAGCAAACGGGCAGCAACGTCTGAAAGCGGCTTCGCTTAACGATCCGGAATCGAGTCGCGATAGGCCCGAAAAAGCCCCATGGATAGAGCGATTACGCGGCCATCGTCGTCAACCGTAGTGAGTCCCAAGTGGACTCGAAGACGATCGGCGGCTACCCGATAATCTCCGCGGGTTTTTTACGTGGGGCGGCGGGTCATTGAGAAGGGTGAAAGGCCCGCCGGAGCGGGCCTTCGCTTCCGCGAGGTTAGTCGCTGGGGCTGAAGCTGTAGCTGCCGTCCCACGCCCAGTTTGGCCAGCCGAGGGGTGTGACATCGACTTGGCTGGCGTGGAAATGGGTGAACTGGCCCGTTCCGCCGTCGAGGGTGACGGTTCCATAGCCGGTGGAAGGGTCGAGGACGACGTGACCGAATGCGCTGTTCCCCGGCCCGGTATAGAGGACGATGTCGGTATCGAGGAGAGCGGTACCGGCTGCATCCTTGTAGATGACCTTTGATCCGACGGGGATCGCCTTCAGGTTTGACGACGTGATGGTGCAGAAGCCGCCTGCTTGGCCCGCGTACTCCGAGCATTCCTTAGTCAGGTGGAGCGTTCCGCTTCGCGGCGAGGACGCCAATGCCGGGATGGCAAGGACGAGGGCGAACGCGACCGCTGCGAGTATCGCGAATCGGGTTCTACGCATGTCTTCTCCATTCTTCTGTCTCGTTGGACAGAATCGGGAACGATCGCCCGCCAGGCGAACGACCGGAATAGGCGAGGAAAGAGAACGCTGGCGTCGCAGAGGCCCAACTGAGCTAGGCCCTCCATGGCGTGAACGCGACCGTCTCGCCGAACGACCATATCACCCTTCGTAGCGGATGACTCAAACTCTCGCCCGAGTACAGGGACAGGGTGTACCCCGACCACGCAAAACTGAGAAAACGGATGGCTTACCCGGCTAGCTGGACCGACCGCCCCTTGGTAACGACCCTCGAGGTTCGACGCAGCCTAGGCGGATGGCTGTGTCGCTGGCGGGTCGCCCTCGTCCGGAACGGTGCCGAGGTGCGGACGGACTTCAGCGGCGTCACGCGATGCCTCGGCTGAGCCAGCGGCCCAACCTTTCTCGTAACCCTGCTGATAACGATAAGCGTGGCCGGCCCTGAGGCGACGCCCCGTCACCAGCCAGAGATCGAGCAGCGGAAGTTTCAGCTTCATGATCAGGTAGACACTTTTTTGGCTTGACACTTGCGCCGCTTTCCCGCATCGGCCGCCCGGCGCGTTCCGGCCATCCCTCGATCACGGCCTTTTTTGTTCTGGTTACCCCGGGGTGGGAGGCAGACGCAAAAAGACAATGGGGTGTGGCTACCCGGCTCACTCCCGGCGAGAAAGACCGCGAGCTCGGCGACGAAAGGATGTATCCTCGCGGGACTTAATCAAGCGCTGCGGCTTGGAGGTTCGATGCTCCCCGCAAGCGTTCAGGGTCAGGCATACAGGGTCAGCAATGCGACTTTAGACGTGGTGACAGGAACGGAAGGGCCGCCTGAGTGGGAGGCGGCCTTTCTCCGGTACGGAACGGCGTGGAAGACGACGACCAACGACCACGCCTTCAACAATCACATCAGGAACGTCCGCCGCTGGCTCGACGAAAGGGTACTCCGGTTTATGCGATGAGCGTGCGGCGAGACATGCCGCAGGGGAGTGCCGAGCCCTGCTCGAACGGACGAACCTGCTACACGCCGGCCGGGCAACGCGTGGTCGTCGACCGCAACGCTGATCTCTGGGTAGTTGCCTGCGACGATCATGTTCCCATTCGGCATCGTTCTCTCGATGTGGCCCTGATCGTGGCGATCGGTAGCGATGTCGAAGCTCACTGGGGTGGAATAAAGCCCGGCAGGTGGGTGCGGTTGATCGCCGACGTCATGCTCCAGAGTTGGCCAACACAGGAGTAGCGACATTGGGTTGAAATACCGAACTGTTGGCGAACGCCGGGCCTGAGCTAGTTGAGCGAGGGGTGTTCGTGGTCGAGTGCGACCTCGGTCACCTCGAGGCGGTCGCTCCACTGGGGCTCTTCCCGCAGACAATCCTCGAGCGCGCGGCGGGCGTCCTCCTCGGTGATGAAGAGCTCTATCGCTTCCGGGTCGTGAAGCTCGGTGAGCGCGTACAGGCGCATCGCGTGGGACCGTATTCGGCTACTCGTGGCGAAGCAAGCGTTTCAGGGTCTCGACACGGGTGTTTCGGTGGCCGTGCCGAAGCTCAGCAAGGGCTGAGGCGGCGAGCGCAACCTCGGTGAGCCGGGCGGCAACCGCCACAAAATCTCACGCTGGCTCAGGCGCAGCGTGAGCACGAGCGGCAACTGAGGCGCGGTGACCGGCTCTTTGACAGACGGGCTTCCGTCTACATTCGTTTGTTCCGCCTCACTGATCTTCGGATGGTGCAGGTGGAGCGCACGAACCCGTTGATGTCGTTTGGGGATGAAGAGCCGCCCGAGAACCCGCCCGGCGCCACTGTCGAGCCGTGGCAACAACTGGACGAGCGCCGCGTGAATGTCCGGGCCATCCACAAGAAACTTCGGGAGCGAATCCAGGCGGAGATCGAGACGCTGTAGGAGCGTGACGCCCATCACGAAATCGCCGGAACGACGGGATTTCTGCCGTCGTCGGTGTCAATCCCGCAGGGCTTCGTAAAGCGTCACCGGCTGGGCGATTCCCTTGAGATCGAACTGGCCAACCTCGCGCACCTGAAAGCCCTCGGGCTCCACGCCACGAACGAGGTCCTCGCCCACGAAGACGCGGTTCGCAGACGCCTGCGCGGCGATCCGTGCCGCGATGTTCACCGTGCGCCCGAAGTAGTCGCCCTCGTCGTAGATCATCGGCCCGGCGTTCACCCCTACATGGGCGGGAGGAAGGCCCCTCGGACCGACAGTGTCGACGATTTCCAGCGAGGCGCGCACTGCGTCGCCCGGGTCCCGGAAGTGGAAATGGACTCCATCCCCGAGCATCTTCACCACGTCTCCGTGGTGCTCGCCGGCGACCTCGTTGACCAACTGCGCAAGACTGAGTGCCACGCGCGCCGCTTCGTCGTCCCCGGCCTCCTCGGTGAGGCTCGTATAGCCAGAGAGATCGGCGAACGCTGCGGCCTCGATTCCCCGGGGGGAGCGCTGGCGGACCCCAGCTTCCTCAAGTGCAGTCTCCACGTGCTCGAACTGATGTTCCGTGGAGAAGATTTCCGCGTGTCGCCGGAAGAGCCAGCTCAGCATCTCCTCAGTGGAGTGACCCATTCGGAGACCGACCTCGTTCTGCGCGGCCTCGAACGCCTCGTTGTCTCGAAGGCCCCGTCGGCGGAACGGCTCCTCGATCGTGTTGTGGAAATAGTGAGCCTGGAATTGCGCGACCCGCCTGGCGCTGTCTCCCAGGATTCTCACGGCGCGCAGTACGTCCCCCTCCGCGACACCGGCGCCGAACAGCACCGGCAGTGCCTTCAAGATCGGTTCGTCGTCTTCTCGGACGTACTCATCCTCGCGGGGTCGCGGCAGCCCAAGGGTCACGTACATGTTCTGCAACGTGTCGATCGGGACACCGGTGTTTTCACTGAACTGCGCGAAAGTGCGGTCGGTCCGGGGATGACGTCGCCCCGCGCTCTCGAGATACCCCAGCGTGAGATGTCCCGAGGTGTGGGCGGAAGCGAGCGTCGGCGAATCCAGTCCTTTGGCTTCGAGTTCCACGAACACCCGTGCCCGCATAACGTCGCGGCGACGGAACGTACCGTCTTCGGGGACGAGAAGTTTGAGTTCGACGAGCTCCCGAAGGCGCTGGATGCCAATCCCGGCACGCTCCGCGACCTCCTGTTCGGTTAGGTGGTCAGCTTCCGTATCGGCCAGCCCCGGTGCTCCGTGTGCCGACGGAGCCGAGACGAAGATGTCGCGGCAGGCTTCCGAGCAGAAGTAGTAGGTCTGCCCCTCTTGTTCTGCGATCGCAGCAGCGTCGTCCGCTTCGATCCGCATGCCGCAGACGGGATCGATCACGGTCGCCATGGCCGACTCCGCCTTAAGACGAGCGTTTCCACATTCTGCCGAGCCCGCGCAAGAAGTCGGCGTTTTGGAGAGCCCGGTTCTGACATGAAACGAGGCTATACGGCGTCATGCTCGAGCGACAGCGGAGGGGCCCCGCGCCACTGGTCTAGAGACAGAGCTCGACCGGGCCCCAGAGAAGCCGCTCCTCTCTCTTGATTCCAGCTTTTCAGTGGTTTATGAGTGAACTCTGATGCTGGTAGAGGGAAGGGTTCGCCATCGTCGCGGAGTTACCGACGTTCCCGGCCTTTGACTTCCTCGGCCTGTCGTGGCAGTACACGCGAGGCTCTGCGCTTCTCGGCTGGGTGAAGGACGACGCGGAGTTCATTGCCGCGCAGATTGCGGCTGGCGCCGCGACAACGTTCGCCGAGGGTCGCACAAGCCAAGAACGCCTGCGCGCGCCAGATGAAATTGGCGCGAGAGAGGAGACCTAACCGATGCAGAAGCACGACCACAGTGGACATATCACCACGGAGGAGCATTTCTCGAGCGACACGGCAGGGCTTGTCGAGGCCGTTGGTTCCGAGGTAGTCGACCTCGCCGACGGTGACGTGGTCGAGCTCCGGATCGCTCCGGTCACGAAGCGGATCGAGGATTCGACCGTACGGATGCTCGCGTACAACGGCTCGATCCCGGGCCCGACGCTGCGTGTGCGCGAAGGATCCACGCTCGTCGTCAACGTCGCGAACGAAGCTGATCTCGATGCAACGGTGCACTGGCACGGGCTCCGCCTCGACAATCGCTATGACGGAACTCACGAGACACAGGCGCCGATTCCCGTCGGCGGAACGTTCACGTACAGAATCGAGTTCCCTGACCCCGGTGTCTACTGGTACCACCCGCACATCCGGGAGGACTACGGCCAGGAAATGGGTCTCTACGGCAACATTCTCGTGGTTCCCGCAGACCCTGACTATTGGCCGCCGGCGCATCGCGAGTTCCTGCTGACGCTCGATGACGTACTGATCGAAGACGGCAAGATCGCGCCCTTCGGCCGCGAGGAGACAACGTACGCGGCCATGGGCCGTTTCGGCAACGTGATGCTCGTCGGCGGCGAGACCGACCTGTCGCTGAACGCGCGTGTCGGCGAAGTCGTCCGCTTCTACCTGACGAACACGGCGAATACCCGCGTCTTCAACGTTGCCGTGCCGGGCGCGCGCATGAAGCTCGTCGGGGGTGACAGCGGTCGCTATGAGCGGGAGGAGTTCGTCGAGTCGGCGATCCTGGCTCCGTCGGAGCGGCTCGTGATCGACGTGCTCTTCGAGGAAGCGGGGCAACGAACGCTCGAGCACCGAACTCCGGGACGGACGTACGCGTTGGCAATAATCGACGTCAGTGCCGAGCAGGCCACGCCGTCGCTTGCGGACCAGTTCGAGTCGCTGCGCCAGAACCCGGAGTGGGTTGCTGAGCGCGAGCGGCTGGCTCCGTACTTCGACGCGCCGCCCGATAAGACGCTTGCTCTCGTCGCCGAGATGGATATGGGCACGCCTGAAGGCCCGGTCGTCTACGCCTGCCCGATGCACCCGGAGGTTGTCAGCGAGGAGGCAGGCAGCTGCCCGAAGTGCGGAATGAAGCTGTTGGCGACGGCAGCGAGCGGCTATGTCTGCCCGATGCACCCCGATGTGGTCAGCGACAACGCAGACCATTGCCCCAAATGCGGCATGAAGCTCTTGCCGGCGGCGCTGGTCGCGCAGACGTCAGGTCACGGCGACCATGCGCACCATGCGACACGGCGACCATGGCAGCCGGGACGCACATGCGACCACGGCCACGGACATGGTGACCACGGCGCGCCGGACGGGAATGCTCAGCACGGCCACCAAGGTCACGACACGCACGGTGACGCTGGCGGGATCGAGTGGGAAGACGACATGGTCGACGTCAACCGGATCACGACGCCGGCGAACATGCACTGGAGCTTCGTCGATCGAGAGACAGGTGCCGTCAACCATGCGATCGACTGGCGTTTTCGTGTCGGCGACCAGGTCAAGCTGCGGCTCGTCAACGAGATGGACTCCGACCATCCGATGCACCATCCTTTCCATGTCCACGGGGCCGGCCGGTTCGTCGTGCTGGCGCGTAACGCTGCCCGCGAGGAGAACCTGGTCTGGAAGGACACCGTCCTAGTGCGAACCGGCGAGACCGTGGACATCCTTCTCGACGTCACGAACCCGGGCATCTGGATGGCTCATTGCCACATCGCCGAGCATCACGAAAGCGGAATGATGTTCAGCTTCAACGTGGCGCCAGCGGACGCCGACTGAATCGTCAGAGTGTTTTCGCGAGAACGTCCTGCGAGCGTGATCACCCGGGCTACTACGGTGCCTACGTCCTCGACCCGGATGGGACGAATGTCGAGGCCGTGTACCACGGGCCGGTGAAGCGCTCAACGCCGTCTGTCGTTCTCAGTTGGGACGAGTAGCGAGGGACTAGCTCTCGGGCCCATCTTTTCGTCCGGGCTGTCCGATCCCTGCAGCCATACTGATTCGCTTGAGTGGCTGACTCGGTCCGGATCGGTAGTGAGCGTTACGCCTGGCACTCGCAACGGAGGCGGCCCTGGCTTCGACTCATCCGGACCGACCTCGAAGATCTCGGCCCGGTCAGTCCCGAGCTCGCGCTGGTCGACCCGTCGCTTGCCGCCACGGTTCGTCTGACGCCGGACGCGGTCGTCGTTCAGAACGGCCGCGTCGGGGACCCCATCCAGCGCGCTCGTCCCGCGGCTCTCGAGCTGCCCGAGGTCGGATCGGGCGGTGGCGACAAGACGACGACGGCCCGCTACGACACGAGCGACCTCTTGCTCGAGCGGCACGGTCTCGGGCTCGAGCTGACGATGCGCGGCTCCGACCGCTCCTGGCGCCTGACGGCTGCCCGCGGCGAACGGATCGTCGTGCCGGACGACGGGTCCGTTGTTCCTCCGCAGATCGAGTCGCTGCTGAGGACGGTTGTGCACGGACGCGAGCTCGTCGCGTTGCCCGTCCGCAGTTCGGATCCCGAGATCAGACGACTAGAAGATCACGTCGCGAGGCAACGCGACTCGCTGGTGCGCCATGACGTGGGCACCAGGATCGGTTCCGACCCGGAGAGTCTCCACCAGGTTCGCGTGGCCGCACGCCGTGTTCGCGCGTTCCTCGGTGTTGCGGAAGACCTCGTCGACCCCGAGTGGGCCGCCGAGATCGACGACGGGATGCGCCGCGTCGGGCGGGCGAGCAACGAAGCGAGGGACCTTGATGTCCTGCTCGACAAGCTTCGTGCGGAGATTCGCAGCATCGACCTTCGCGATCGAGCCGCCGCCGAGGCTTTGATCGAAAGACTTCAGAGCGACAGGCGCGAGTTGCAACGCGCGCTCGTCGAAGCGCTCGACAGTGACCGCTACCAACGGACGCTCGAGCGGTTGGGCCAGCCGGCAGTGCCCGCGGACGGAACGCCGAAGCGCTCGCTCGACAAGCTCGCTCGGCGTGAGTTGAACCGGCTCGTGACGGCGGTGAAACGTCTCGGCAAGCGCCCGTCTGACGACGCGCTGCACGCGCTCAGAATCAAGGTCAAGCGACTGCGCTACGCCACCGAACTGGCCGGCGCGACGTCAGGCAAGCCGGCGCGCCGGGTCATCGAAGCCGCGACGCAGATGCAGGACCTCCTCGGCGCTCATCAGGACGCCGTCGTTGCGGCGGAGCACCTGCGGGCGGTTGGGTATGCGTTCGACAGCACGGGCATCGCCTTCGTCGCCGGGCAGCTCGCGGAGCGCGAAAAAGTCACTCGAGGTGCGATCCATGATCGCTTCCCGGCGGCGTGGAAAGATCTGCGCAAGCTGGCGGGCAAGCTGCCCGGCTGACGGCCTCCTGAGTCGAAGATCCCGTCAGGCGGGCTCCGAGACTCGTCCCGCGACCCGTGTTTGCATTGCCTCTGCGATGCGTGAGGCGAACGAGTTACCGAGCGGTGGGTGCAGGTGGGTCTCTAGTGACCAGGTCGTTGCTAGTGGGCGCGATCCTGGACGCAAGCTAAGGGGGAAGGAGCACCAGATGATCCGCAAGCACCTCAGGTTGAAGAGATTGGTTCTCGGCACCGCGGTCGGCCTTGCGATCGCAGCGATCAGCGCTCCTGCAGTGCTGGCCAAGCCGACAAGTGGGTACGGCCCTCTCGATCCATGGGCTTACAGCGTGATCCATCGGAGTTCGCAGTCGACGCCGGCGAGCTACAGCGCAGTTTCGGGGCCACTCGGCGTAGCGGCCTACCAATCGTTCGCCGGAGTAACACCGAAGCAGGGTGAGCGCGTGACCGCGCAGACCGGTTTCGATTGGGGCGACGCAGGCATCGGCGCGTCGGTCATGTTCGGCGGGTTGCTTTTGCTGCTGACCGTCGTCGCATTCGGCCGCCGGTACGGGCCGCGGATCAACCGATCCGGTCTCGCCACCTCATAGCTGCGACTGACACCAAGCGAGAGCGGGTCCATTGGGCCCGCTCTCCGTCTGGCTGGTAAATGGCTGGCGCGGGGGGATACTTTTGGAGCGGATGCCGGAAACGCACTACACGAAGAGCGGCGGAATCAACATCGCGTATCAGGTTGTCGGAGAAGGCCCGCTCGATCTGGTGTACGTGCCCGGCTGGGTTTCGAACGTTGAGGGGAGCTGGGAAGAACCTACGCAGGAACGGTTCTTGCGGCGCCTCGCGAGCTTTTCGAGGCTGATCCTGTTCGACAAGCGCGGGACTGGGCTGTCCGATCCCGTTGCAGAATCCTCACTTCCGACGCTCGAGGAGCGGATGGACGATGTCCGCGCGGTCATGGATGCCGCCGAGTCGGAGCGCGCCGCGGTATTCGGCTTTTCCGAGGGCGGAAACATGAGTGCGCTCTTCGCGGCGACGTACCCCGAGCGCGCGGTGGCACTGGTGACGTTCGGCATCTTCGCGAGACGCATCCGTAGTCCCGACTATCCGTGGGCGCCCACCGTTGAAGACCGTCAGCGCGAGATCGAACACGTCGAGCAGGAGTGGGGCCGCGAGATGGACATCGACGTGCTCGCGCCGAGCGCGGCTGCTGATCCCGAATTCAAACGGCGTCTCCTGTCATACCTTCGCCGCAGCGCGAGTCCAGCAGCTGCGGCGGCGCTCTTGAGGATGAACACCGCAATCGACATTCGCGGAGTGCTGCCGGCCATCCACGTGCCGACCCTTGTCCTCCACCGTACGGATGATCTCGAGGCGAAGGTCGAGGAAGGTCGCTGGATCGCCGGTCGCATTCCCGGTGCGAAGTTCATCGAGCTCCCCGGCGCGGATCATCTGCCGTGGGTCGGCGACCAGGATGCGGTGCTCGACGAGATCGAGGAGTTCCTCACCGGCGTGCGCCCGATCCGGGACGCCGATCGCGTACTGGCGACGGTCCTCTTCACCGACATCGTCGGCTCGACAGAGAGCGCCGCGAGGCTCGGCGACCGCGGCTGGCGTGACCTGCTTGCTCAACATCAGGCGGCGGTGCGGCGGGAGCTGACGCGCTGGCGCGGAAGTGAAGTTGACACCGCCGGTGACGGCTTCCTCGCGACTTTCGACGGCCCGGCGCGTGCGATCCGCTGTGCGCTCGCAGTTGCGACGGACGCGCGCGCTATCGGGCTCGAAGTGCGCGGGGGCGTGCACACGGGCGAGTGCGAACTCCTTGCCGGCAAGGTCACTGGGATCGCTGTTCACACCGGCGCGCGGGTCGCATCGCTTGCGAATGGCGGGGAGATACTCGTGTCCCAGACCGTCAAGGACCTCGTCGCCGGCTCCGGCATCGAGTTTCGCGAGCGTGGCGACCACGAGTTCAAGGGCGTGCCCGGGAGATGGCGAGTCTACGCGGCGGCGGACGGCTAAACCGGGTCTTCCGGCTGCAGTCCACGGGCGGTCCTGGGCGCTCGGTACAGTCCCGCCCGCCATGCGTCTCGTCCTCCTTGTCCTCCTCTTGCCGGCATTTGTGCTCACGGGCTGCACCTCGGGCGAGCCCTCCACCTACAAGGCCGGCCCGACGGCGAAGTGCCTCAGCGGGAAGGACTACACCGTCACGACCGACGACGCCAAGGTCGGTGTCGTTGCGGCCAACGCGCCGAACGGGGGCCTGCGGGCGAACGAGGCCGGGAACGCTCTCACGATCGCCTTCGGCCAGAACTCCGACGACGCCATCCAGATCGCCGGCGCCTTCAAGCGTTTCGCGCCGAAGAAGCTGAAGCCGCACATCACCGACGTGATGCGGACCGAGAAGAACGCCGTCCTCCTCTGGACGGTCACGCCACCGCAGGAAGAGCTGGACAAGGTGGTCGCCTGTCTGAAGGGCTGAGCCCTCCGGATAGAATCACCGGCGATGGCTGAGATCGGGACGATGCGGGTCAAGAGCGGCCTCGCCGAGATGCTCAAGGGCGGGGTGATCATGGACGTCACCGACGCCGATCAGGCGCGGATCGCCGAGGAGGCGGGCGCCTGCGCGGTGATGGCGCTCGAGCGGGTTCCGGCGGACATTCGCCGGGAGGGCGGCGTCGCGCGGATGGCGGACCCGGACAAGGTGATCGAGATCCAGGAGACCGTGAGCATCCCCGTCATGGCGAAGGCGCGCATTGGCCACTTCGTCGAAGCGCAGATCCTGGAGGCGCTCGAGGTCGACTACATCGACGAGTCCGAAGTTCTGACGCCTGCGGACACGGCGAATCACATCGACAAGTGGAAGTTCACCGTCCCGTTCGTCTGCGGTTGCACGAACATCGGCGAGGCGCTCCGCCGCATCGGGGAGGGCGCCGCGATGATCCGGACGAAGGGCGAAGCGGGGACCGGCGACATCGTCAACGCGGTGACGCACATGCGTTCCGTGTTCGGATCGATCAAGAGACTCGGCGCAATGGATCCCGACGAGCTGTACAGCGAGGCGAAGAACCTCCAGGCTCCCGTCGAGCTCGTGCGCTGGGTGGCGGAGAACGGCCGGCTGCCCGTCGTGACCTTCACCGCCGGCGGAATCGCGACACCCGCGGACGCGGCGCTCTGCATGCAGCTCGGCGCGGACGGCGTCTTCGTCGGCTCGGGGATCTTCAAGTCGGACAATCCGAGCGAGCGTGCGAAGGCGATCGTCGAGGCGACGACGCACTACAACGACGCAGAGATCCTCGCGCGCGTGTCCCGCGGCCTCGGCGATGCGATGAGCGGCCTGTCGGCCGCGGCGCTCGCCCCCGAAGAGCTCCTCGAGACGCGCGGCTGGTAGCAAGAGCAGCCCGCGGCCGAAGCCGCGAGCTGCCTTGTCGATCTGTCCTAGACGATTCCGCGGGCGTGGAACGCGGCGCGGACCTTCGCGGCCACGCTGCTGCCGTAGAGGCTCTGCGCAGTCGAGATCGTGCTATTGGCGAGGTCGGTCATCGTCTTGCCCATGAAGCCGATCTGGCCTTTGAGAATGATCGTGTCCGCCATCGGGTTCTTGACGGTCTCGTGGATGTCCCAGAGGGCGCGGGACCAGATGCGACCGTCGTCGTGAACCTCGCCGTCGAGGTCGGCGGGGTAGTGCAGATTCGTGTCGAGCCGCCGGAGGCAGTGCGGGACGGTCGAGGTGTAGAACGTCGCGTCCCAGTCCATCACGCAGGGCAGCGGCTCGAGCTCGGGCACGCCCATGCGCTTCGCGACGATGTCCGAGAAGTCGACGGCCCAGTAGTCGCCGAACCCTTCGCTGATCGCGCCGGCCTCCTCGCTGCCGAAGACGAAGCCGGAGCCATCGTGAATGGCGTGGCCGTACTCGTGCAGGATCACCTCGGCGTCCTCGGCATCGTCGACGCCGCCCTTGCCGAACCGGAGCTCGTCCTTCGGGTGGTCGGTCTCGAACGAGTTGTCCTGGCCCCACTGGTTGATCCGAACGTCCTGAGACTCCTTGTTCACCGGCGGGTACTGGGTACCGAAGCCGAGGCTCTGGATGTACTTCTGTGCCTCGGTGATCCAGAAGTACGCCATCACCTGCTCGAACTCGTCCTGCCTCCGGGTGTAGTTGAACGTGTTCGTGGGTGAGTACGCGGGATTCCCGGTCTCGCTCACCACGTTCGCCCAGTCACCGCGCAGGAAGCCGCTGCCGTCGAGATTGGTCAGCGTCACTCCGTAATACGCGGCGGCCGGTACGGCCGTATCTGAGTCCTTCTGGTCGGTGAGCGACTCGTCACCCAATGACTGGACCGGGTTGGGCACGAAGACGCGCCCGGTCCCCGTCGAAGTGCCGGGACCCGGCTTCGCCGCCGGGATGGACGAGACGAGCACCAGCGAAAGCACGGCGACAGGCGCCAACAGCCACAGACGTTTCACGAATTCTCCTCCCCTTGGAGCCCCTCGGAACGCTCTCAGGGTAGACGAATCTACACTTGGTCTCAAATGCGGATCGGCGTACTGGCAGTCCAGGGAAACTTCCGCGAGCACGAGGCGATGCTGCGCCGGCTCGGCGCGGAGCCGGTGGAGATCCGGAAGCCGGAGGAGCTCGCCGGGCTCGACGGGCTGATCGTCCCGGGCGGGGAGTCCACGACGTTCATGCGGCTGATGAAGCTGTACGGGCTCGACGAGGCGATCAGGGCGTTCGAGCCTCCGATCCTGGGTACGTGCGCCGGGATGATCGTCCTCGATCGCAACCACCTCGGCCTCGCCGACGTGGAGGTCGACAGGAATGCCTACGGCCGCCAGGTGGCCTCCTTCGAGGCCGACCTCGAGCTCGCAGGGGACGATCGGCCGCTCCGCGGAGTCTTTATCCGGGCGCCGCGGGTGCGGGTGACCGGTGAGGACGTCGAGGTGCTCGCCGAGCACGAGGGCGAGCCGGTCCTCGTTCGCGACGGGCGGATCCTCGTGGCATCGTTCCACCCGGAGCTGACGGACGATACGCGGGTGCACGAACTGTTCTTGAGTGCGGTGGAGGAGGCGATGAGTGTCCGGGCATAGCAAGTGGTCTTCGATCAAGCACAAGAAGGGCGCCGCCGATGCGAAGCGCGGCAAGCTGTTCTCGAAGCTCTCGCGCGCGATCATCGTCGCCGCGAAGGAGGGGGGACCCGATCCAGCCGGCAACCTCGCGTTGCAGAACGCGATCGAGAAGGCGCGCTCCTATTCCATGCCGAAGGACAACATCGAGCGCGCGATCGCGCGCGGCTCGGGCGCTGACTCCGATGCGCAGGCCTTCGAGACGGTCGTCTACGAGGGCTACGGCCCGAACGGCGTCGCAGTGATCGTCGAGGCGCTGACGGACAATCGCAACCGCACAGCGTCGGACGTTCGGCATGCGTTCGACAAGAACGACGGCAACCTCGGGACCTCAGGCGCAGTCGCCTGGCTCTTCGAGCGCCGCGGCGTGGTCGTCGTGCCGGCGGACGGGGTCGACGAGGACGAGCTGACACTTGCCGCTGCCGAAGGCGGCGCCGACGACGTCAAACTCGACGGCTCGACCTATGAGGTCGTGTCGGCACCGGAGGCCCTGACGGCGGTGCGCGAGGCAGTCGAGGCGGCGGGCTTTCCCGTCGATTCCGCGGAGTTGACGATGGTGCCGAAGACCACCATCGAGGTCGCGGACGAATCCTCGGCGAAGAAGATCGTGCGGCTGATGGAGGAGCTTGAGGACAACGACGACGTCCAGGACGTCTACGCGAACTTCGACATCCCGGAGCGTGTCCTCGAGACCGTCGCTTCGTAGGGACATGTTCCAGGGACAGTCCCTGGCACGTGTCTGGAAAAGCCGTGCTGGTCACCCGGGTTACTCACGGCGCCACCCCGGTCTCAGCGGCTTGGCTTAGCCTTCGCAGTTCGAACGGAGGGGTCGCGAGGGAGCCGTGTGCTCCCTCGCCGTTTTTCTAGACCCAACCGCGCTGGCGTGCGACGCGACAGAGTGCGCGACGCTTCGCGTGTGCCGGCTGATCCGAGAGCCCGGCCTTTGCATAGATGCGGCGTAGTGCTGCTTTGACGGTTCCGGTTGCGCCGGGCGTCCCGAGTTGTGCGGCGATCTGCTCGTTCGACGGCAAGGTCTCGAGACTGGCGCCCGCGAGCCACGGACCGCAGAGGGACTGCACGACCTGGCGCTGGAACGAGGACAGCTGCGCGGAATCCGCGGGCGCGACCTCTTCGAGCGGCTCGGTCGTGTCCGGGTCCTGTAGCTGAGCCGGCCAGGAGAAGAGGACCGTTTCCGCGCCGATTCCGATGCGGTCGGCGTGCCGCAGCGGGAGAGGCGTTCCCGGTTGTACCCGGGTCCCGTTCAGGAACGTGCCGTTGAAGCTGCCCCGGTCCTCGACGTACCAGCGGCCGTCCGTGACCCTGAGGGCAGCGTGGTCGCGGCTGACGGT
Source organism: uncultured Actinomycetes bacterium (assembly GCA_963804935.1). Classification (GTDB taxonomy): domain Bacteria; phylum Actinomycetota; class Thermoleophilia; order Gaiellales; family Gaiellaceae; genus 3-1-20CM-4-69-9. Next base: position 138,812 of record CAWDSD010000025.1, on the reverse strand, counting down.
GGCCGACGTGAAGGTCAAGTCGTTCGAGTCGTCGCGTCCGATCGTGACGCTTTCATTCAGCTCGTGTTCCTTCCCGTCCGGGAAGGTCAGCCAGATGTCCCCGGGCATGGCCGGAAGGATACGTCCGGGTCACTCCCTAACCTCTGACCGTGAAGGTCATCGGCATCGATCCAGGGACGGCTTCTTGCGGGTACGGGATCGTCCACGAAAGAGACGGGCGCCTCAGGGCCATCGACCACGGGTGGTGGAAAACAGCCGCCTCCGAGCGGCCGGAGGCACGGCTGAAGACGATCTTCGACGCCGTGGCCGAGCTCGTCGAGGTTCATCACCCAGATGCCGTCGCCATCGAGGAGTCGTTCGTCGGCGCCGACGCCCGCACCGCACTCTCCGTCGGGCAGGCACGCGGGGCCGTCATGGTCGCGGCCGCTAGCGCGGGAGTCGAATGCGCTGAGTATCCGCCCGCCCGCGTCAAGCAGGTGGTCTGCGGCTACGGGCGCGCCGAGAAGCAGCAGGTGCAGAAGATGGTGAAGGTGATCCTCGGGCTCGAGGTCGAGCCTGCCTCGACTCATGCCGCCGATGCGCTCGCCGTCGCGATCTGCCACGCGCTCGCGCCGCCTCTGCTGAGGATCGCGGGATGATCGCGCGCCTTCGGGGCAAGCCCGTGGCGAACACGCCTGACGGGCTCGTCGTCGACGTCGGGGGCATCGGTTATCTCGTGGCCGCGACGCCTTCGGCGATCCGCGCCGCGGACGGTGCGGCGGAGGTCGCGCTGCACACCTACCTGCACGTGCGCGAGGACGCGTTACAGCTGTACGGGTTCGTGGAGGCGGCCGAGCGTGAGCTCTTCCTCCAGCTCCTGTCCGTGAACGGCATCGGCCCGAAAGTCGCGCTCGCAATCGTCTCCGGCTCCCCCGCCGCCGACTTGCGCCGCGCGATCGTGCTCGGTGACACGGCGCGCTTCCAGGCGATCCCCGGAATCGGGAAGAAGACCGCCGAGCGGATCGTGCTCGAGCTGAAGGAGAAGATCGGCGAGGCGCCGGTGCCGATCACATCGGCGGGTGGCAGTGACAGCGGGAGCCAGCCGCATCTCGTCGCCCGCGACGCTCTCGTCGAGCTCGGCTACTCGCTCGGCGAGGCGGAGCTGGCGCTCGCGCGGGTCGATCCGGAGCTTCCGCCGGAGGAACGCGTCCGCGAAGCGCTAAAAGCGGCCTAGACATGTCCACTCAGTTCCTGGCACCGGCGGTCGTCCCCGAGGAAGAAGACCTCGAGCAGTCTCTGCGTCCGCGACGCCTGGCCGAGTTCGTCGGGCAGGAGCGGATCAAGGAGCAGCTCGCCATCTCGCTCGACGCGACGAAGGCGCGCGACGAGCCGCTCGACCACGTGCTCCTCGTCGGGCCGCCCGGGCTCGGCAAGACGAGCCTCGCGTACATCGTGCGCGAGGAGCTCGGCGTCGGAATACGTTGCGTCGCTGGTCCCGCGCTCGAGCGCAAGGGCGACATGGCGGCAATTCTCACCGGCCTCGAGCGGCACGACGTCCTCTTCGTCGACGAGATCCACCGGCTGAACCGCGCGATCGAAGAAATTCTCTACCCGGCGCTCGAGGATTTCCGGCTCGACATCATCGTGGGACAAGGGGCCGCTGCACGCACGCTGACGCTCGACCTGCCGCCGTTCACGCTCATCGGGGCGACGACGCGCACGGGCCTCCTGACGACACCGCTTCGCGACCGCTTCGGCATGACATTTCGGCTCGACTACTACGACGCGCCCGAGCTCGGGACGATCGTGCGGCGGTCGGCACGAATCCTCGACGTCGAGATCGCTGAAGACGCCGCAGACGAGATCGCCCGGCGCTCGCGCGGAACGCCGCGCATCGCGAACCGCATCCTGAGGCGCGTGCGAGACGTGGCGCAGGTGAAGCACGACGGCGTGATCACGAACGAGGTGGCACGGGAGGCGCTCGAACTGCTGGAGGTGGACGACCGCGGGCTCGAGCGAATCGATCGCGAGCTGCTCTCGACGATCCTCCTCAAGTTCGGCGGCGGGCCTGTGGGGCTCTCGACGCTGGCCGTCGCACTCGGCGAGGAGCAGGACACCATCGAGGACGTGTACGAGCCGTTCCTGTTGCAGCTCGGTTTCCTTCAGCGCACGCCGCGCGGCCGCATCATCACCGAGCTCGGCCGGGAGCAGCTCGGAGCCCCGCCGGCTGCGGACGGCACGAAGCTCTTCTGATCTGGTCCAGCGGGCGAAACCCGCCGCCTGGGTCCCGCCCAACTGGAAAAGAGGTGAAGGGCCGGAAACCGCCGCATTGGTTCCGGCCCTTCATGAAATGTCCGCCCCGGCCGCAGTGTCTCGGGGCTTCGCTCTACCCGCAGTGCAGAGCGTTTGAGGACAAGTGGTACGTGAGGAGCATGAATCACCCACGCTGGTTGATTCCTCCCCCTTCGGGTGGTTCATCCCGGTACTTCACTTCACCCACCAGGGGGAGTGCGGAAACGGCTTTTCGCCTCAATGTGAGTCCCAGGAGGATCGTGAGGGGCCGCAGCTCACATCCTCCAACGCGGCGGTCGCAGGGTTGCCCTGCGACCGCCCACCTCAGACCTGTCCGGTGCCAGGCACGGGACGGCGCCGCAACGGCCACGTCCGCACCGCTGCGAGGACCCACGGTGCGAAGAGGAGGGCCATGACGTCGAACCAGACGTAGCCGGAGGCGACGCCGCTCGGCGGATTGCCGTCGGGGATGCCGAGGCCAGGGAGCTGCTCGGCCCAGCGCCAGGTTCCGATCGCAGTCCCGTAGAGCTCGAGCGCCGCCACGACGAGGAAGACCCCCGCGTAGGCCGCGCTCGCCCGCGAGCGCCAGAGAAAAGCGAGCAGCAACGGGACGCCGAGCGCGCCGGCCGCATCGAGGCGTGGCAGCACCGTCAATCCGAGCACGCCCCAGAGCAACGCGGCTCCGCCTGCGACGAGCACCAGCGCGCGCGAATGGCGGCGCAGCCCTTCGCTGAGCGCGAGCCCGGCCATGAAGACGAGCCCGTGCGCGGGTGGGACGAACGTCGGCAGGTTGTGCAGGCGGTAGGAGTAGACGCCCCAGAGGATCGAGCCGGTCAGCTCCGCCACCGTCGCGGCGCAGATCACGACAGCCACCTGCGCGCGCCGTTCTGCCGTCAGCGGCCAGGCCGCGACGATCAGGACGATCCACGTCAACGCACCGAGCGCGAGCTGGCCGTGCAGGTCGACCTGCGTATCCACCGCCAGCAGCGCCGCCAGGTACGCGGCGATGAGAGCGGCGCGAGTCACCGGCGGAACTGCATCTCGTGCCAGGACGGCACGGGTGCAAGCTCCAGGAGTGCGCGGTCGCCGTTCGGGTCGCGGTAGCCGAAGTCGGAGGAGTCGTCGTCCCATGCAACCTCGAGGAGCCCTTCCTTCACGCGGTGGTCCAGCCAGGCCCCACGGAAGACGAGCTTCTTCAACCAGTAGACGAGTGACTCGCCACCGACGAGCGACACGCGTTCCCAGTGCCGCACGAGGTAACGCCCGAGACCGCTGCGTGGCTCGTCGATCCAGTCCCGCTCGACGAGCTCGACGAGGTCGGCAGTCTCGTCGTCGTCGAGCTCGTTGTCGCCGACGAGACCGAGCTTGACCGCCGCGGCGGTGACGCGTTCTTCGAAGTCGGAGCGGTTGAAGCCGAAGCGGTAGCCAAGGAACTCGACGACGTAGTCGTCCCCGGAGACGTAGTTGGCTTCGATCACGATTGAACGATAGCTCCGCGGTAGGCTCGTCTCATGAGTACGAGACTGGCTGCAGCCTCCGGCGCGGTGACCGCCGTCGTGCTCGTCGCCGTCTGGGTGAGCGACCTTTCGTTCGAGCGCGCCGTCCTGCTCGCGCCCGTTCTGGTCATCGGCCTCGCGGCCGTCGCCGGGCTCGTCGTCTTCTGGGGCCGGGTGGGCTGGGACTCATTCCGGCAGGCCCGCCACCCGAGGCTCGTCATCGCAGCCACTCTGGCGTTCGTTCTTCTGCTGGTGGGCCTGACGCTGCTCGGCGTCCAGCTGCCGCGCGAGTAGTCCGGATTAGCTGGGGGTTAGGACGGGGGTTGACCGTACCCGTAAACACCGGCTGGCCCGGTATCCCGAAAACGCCCGACCTGCGACGGTAACGACATGACCGAATCGACTCTCACAGAGCTTCATCACCGCTCCGCCGACGGCATCGAAGTCTCGTTGCTCTGGAGCCGTGTGACGAACGCGCTGACGGTTGCGGTGGAGGACAGCCGCTCCGGGCAGAGCTTCGTGCTCCCGGCACCGGCCGAGAAGGCGCTCGACGTGTTCGAGCACCCGTTCGCGTACGCGGCCTAGAGCAGTGCAGCGAGCGCGTCGCGCAGCCGCTCGAGATCGGCAGCGTCGTTGTACCCCTGGAACGACGGACGGATGAAGCGGTCGTCTCCGCGCTCGAACACCGGGATCTCGATCCGGTGCTCGTCGTAGAGGCGCTCCTTCAGATCCACGGGAGCCCCCTTCGGAAGGCGGAGCGTGACCATCTGGCGAAAGAAGTCCTTCGAGTCGGGCGTCACTCCTTCGAGCCCTAGCTCGTTCCGCGCCCGCCGCGCCAGCTCGTGACACCGTTCGCGCACCACGTCCCAGTCGCGCTCTCGCTGCCACTCGATCGCAGTGGGAACGGTGAGATACGCCGAGGGATCCCGCGTGCCCTGCTTCTCGTGGCGCACGACAAAGGCGGGATCCTCGCCCTTGTACCCCCAACTGATCATGAGCGGGTGCACGTCGCGCTGCAGCTCGCGCCGCACGTAGAGGAAGCCCGCACCCTTGGGCGCGCAAAGCCACTTGTGGCAATTGCCGCTGTAGTAGTCGGCGTCGAGGGAGGAAAGGTCGAGAGGAAGGTGGCCCGGGACATGCGCTCCGTCGACGACAGTTCGGATGCCACGCTCACGCGCGCGCCTGCAGAGCTCCGCGACGGGCAGGGTGAATGCCGTCTCGGAGGTGTAGTGGCTGATGAAGAGCACCTTCGTGCGTGGCCCGACCCCGGCCCAGATCGTGTCCGCCACCTCTTCGGCGCTCGTGACGGGCAAACGGATGGGAGTTCTGACGTAGCGCGCGCCGAAGTCGTCGCAGACGTGCTCCCAGGTCAGGTCGAGCGCGCCGTACTCGAGGTCCGTCGAGAGGACCTCGTCGCCGGGCCCGAGCCCGAGTGGCCACGCCGCGATGTTGACGCCGGCGCTCGCGTTCGGGACGAAGACCAGGTCGTCCCCATCGGCGCCGACGTAAGCGCCGAGCGCGGCTCGTGCCTCGCCGAGCAGCTCGTCGACCCGTCGGGCCAGGAACAGCACCGGTTGGCGCTCGAGCTCGAGCTGCCACTCCTGATAGCGCTCGAATACCGCGCGCGGCACGGCGCCGAAGGAGCCGTGGTTCAGAAACGTCACACTCGGATCGAGCAGGAACTCGGCGCTCAGGGCGGTGCTGTCCGACACCGTTCGTACGGTAGTCGTGCATGTCAGAGGGCATCTGGACCATCCGTCCGTGCCCGCACCGGCAGGCGAGCGACCTCGCGAAGGAGCTCGACCTCAGCGAGATCACGGCAAGCGTGCTCGTCCGGCGCGGCTACGGCGACCCCGACGAGGCGCGGGCTTACCTGGCCGGCGAGCAGCCCCTGCACGATCCACGGCTGCTCGGCGCCATGGACGCGGCCGTCGAGGCGATCAACGCGGCAATCGCGGCCGGCAAGCGGATCTGCGTCCACGGCGACTACGACGTCGACGGTATCTGCGCAACTGTCCTTGCGGTGCTCGTCCTGCGCGAGCTCGGAGCCGACGTCGAGTGGCATCTGCCGAGCCGCTTCGACGAGGGCTACGGCGTCAGCGGCGAGACCCTCGAACGACTCGCCGCGGAAGGTTGCGGGCTCGTCCTCACGGTCGACTGCGGCATCACCGCGGTCGAGGAAGTGCGCCGGGCGCGCAAGCTCGGTCTCGACGTCATCGTCACCGATCACCACCGGCCGGGCGACGAGCTGCCGGACTGTCCGATCGTCGCGACTCGCCCTTCCGACTACCCGTTCCCGGAGCTCTGCGGCACGGGCGTCGTCTACAAGCTCGGCCAGGCTCTTCTAGGGCCAGAGTCCGACTTCTTGCGGCGTCACCTCGACCTCGTCGCCCTTGCGACGATCGCCGACGTCGTGCCGCTCGTGGGTGAGAACCGGTCGCTGGCGATTGCCGGGCTCCGAACGCTCGCCCGCACGCAGAAGCTCGGCCTGCGCGCCCTGATGAAGGTCGCGCGCGTCGATCCGGCGGCAGTCGACGCCGGCAAGGTCGGGTTCCGGCTCGCGCCTCGCATCAACGCGGCAGGCCGGCTCGGCCATCCTCGCGCGGCGCTCGAGCTGCTCCTGACCGAAGACGCCGACGAGGCGCGCCTTCTCGCCGATCGTCTCGAGGAGCTGAACGGTGATCGGCAGGCGGTCGAGAACAAGATCCTTCGCGCGGCGATCGCACAGGTCGAAGACTGGCCCGAGGCGAAGCGACGTCGGCGCGCGTATGTCGTCTGGGGAGAAGACTGGCACGAAGGCGTGATCGGGATCGTGGCTTCGCGGCTCGTCGAGCGCTACAACAGGCCCGTCGTCCTGATCGCCGGCGGCGAAGGCCTCTGGAAGGGGTCGGGCCGCTCGATCTCCTCGTTCGACCTGCACGGCGCCCTCGGCGCCTGTTCGACCTTCCTCGAGCGCTTCGGCGGCCATCGAGCGGCCGCCGGCCTTTCGATCGCACCGGAGCGAATCGAGCAGTTCGCGGAGGCGTTCGCCAAGCAAGCCGAAGGCCTGCTCGATCCCGAAGACCTCGTCCCCACGACCATGGTCGACGCAGTGCTCCCGCGCGGCGCGAAGCTCACGCTCGAGCTCTGCGAAGAGCTGCGACAACTTGCGCCGTTCGGGCTCGCGAATCCCGACGTCACGCTGCTCGCACCCGGCTGCGAGCTCGGTGAGCTGGCGACCGTCGGTGAAGGCAAGCATCTGCGCTTTCGCGTGCAGCGCGACGGTCGCGATGCGGGAGGTGCGATCGCATTCGGTCAGGGCACGGAACTCGACCGCTTCCGGAGGGAAGGCCGCTACGACGTGGCGTTCCGGCTGCAGGAGAACCACTGGAACGGCACCGTCTCGCCACAGCTGCTGGTCCGCCGCGTCTTCGACGCCGACGATCGTTTCGACGAGGTGTACGCGTGGCTGCGCAAGCAGTGGCACGCACCGTCGCGCGACCGCCAGGCCCAGGCGATCTTCGACGAGCTCGAGGTCGAGGAGGGCGGACCGAAACGGCATCCGCTCGAGTCCGAAACGTTCCGCTCGCTGCTCGCCGAGCCCGCCTTGCTGCGCGCCGCGTGAAGATCCGCCCCGAGCGGGACGGGGAGCAGTCCGCCGTCTGGAAGATCAACGAAGAGGCATTCGGCAGGGCGGTCGAAGCCGATCTCGTCGACGCGATTCGGGCATCGGACCGATTTGTCCCCGAGCTTTCGCTCGTCGCGGAAGACGGCGGCGAGCTCATCGGTCACGTGCTGCTGAGCTACGTTCGGATCGAGCCCGGGGGACATCCCGTCCTCCAACTTGGTCCGCTCGCAGTCCTTCCATCGCACCAGGGCCGCGGCGTCGGCAGCGCGCTGATGCGGCACGCGCTTCGCGCTTCGGACGCGCGCAAGGAACCGCTGATCCTGATCGAAGGCAACCCCCGCTACTACGGAAAGTTTGGCTTCGAGCGTTCGACCCGCGCCGGTATCGAACCTCCGCCCGCCGTAAACGGCGAGTACTTCATGGCGCGCACGCTGACCGCGCACGACCCGGCGCTCCGCGGGCAAGCGATCTATTCGGACGCGTTTCTGGCCGCCAGCTAGCGCGCGGTGCCGAGCGACGCCCGGCGTACGCGGCGCGCCTTCGGCCGGGAGCCGGACAGTGCGTCGAGCGCGAGGATCAGGCGCGCTGCGCGCGCTGCGGCCCTGCGTTCTTGTCGGCGTCTGTACCAGTGCATGGACGACTCCCCTTCATCATCGGAACGCGCATTCCTGCCCTTTAGTTACGGAGCCTCGACCGGGGGAGGGAGCCATGGAACCCCGGAGTACACTGAAGGTATGGCGGTCCTTGAGACTCACGAGAAGCATCAGGAGCTCATCGACGAGCTGATTGCGGACGTTTCCGCCTACAACGCGGACGTCGACCGAGACCTGCTCCGACGGGCTTTCCTCTTCGCTGCCAACGCCCACGAGGGGCAGCAGCGGCGCTCGGGCGAGGACTTCGTGCTCCACCCCTGGGGCGCCGCCAAGATCTGCGCGCAGCTTCGCCTCGACGACGAGACGATCGCGGCCGCCCTCCTCCACGACGTGGTCGAGGACACCGACGTTGACCTCGAGGAGGTGCGCTCGGAGTTCGGCGACGAGATCGCGAAGCTCGTCGAGGGCGTGACGAAGTTGACACGCGTGCAGTTCCAGAGCCGCGAGCAGGCGGAGGCGGAGAACTACCGCAAGCTGATCGTTGCGATGGCCGCCGACGTGCGCGTGATCCTGATCAAGCTCGCCGACCGGCTGCACAACCTCCGCGAGATCGAGTACCTCGGCAAGCAGAAGCAGATCCAGAAGGCGAAGGAGACGCTCGAGGTCTACGCGCCGCTCGCCCACCGGCTCGGCATCCACGCGATGAAGTGGGAGCTGGAGGATCTCGCATTCGAGACGCTCCATCCTCGGAAGTACGAAGAGATCAAGGCGATGGTCAGCGAGCGCCGCGCCGACCGCGAGGGACACGTCGCAGAAGCCGCGCGGGTGCTGCAGCTCGAGCTCGGCAAGGTCGACATCCCAACGGAGATCTCCGGCCGCGCCAAGCACTTCTATTCCATCTACGACAAGATGGCCAAGAAGGGCCGCGAGTTCAACGAGATCTACGACTTGACGGCGATGCGCGTGATCGTCGAGCGCTCGGGAGACGAGGGAACGCGCGACTGCTACGGCGCGCTCGGATTGATCCACTCGCTCTGGAAGCCGATGCCCGGCCGCTTCAAGGACTACATCGCGATGCCGAAGTTCAACCGGTACCGCTCGCTGCACACGACGGTGATCGGGCCCGAGGGCCGTCCGCTCGAGATCCAGGTGCGCACGCGCGAGATGCACGAGACCGCCGAGCTCGGCATCGCGGCGCACTGGCGCTACAAGGGTGGCCGCCGGCTGAAGACCGACGAGGCCTGGGAGAGCTGGGTGCGGCAGCTGATGGAAGCGCAGCCCGAGACCATCGACGAGCCCGGCGAGTACAAGCGCGCATTCCTCACCGATCTCGTCGACGACGAGGTGTACGTGTTCACCCCGAAAGGCGAGGTGAAGACGCTTCCCTCCGGCTCGACTCCGATCGACTTCGCCTACGCGGTGCACACAGACGTCGGCCACCGCACGGTCGGCGCGAAGATCAACGGCCGGATCGTTCCCCTGCACTACCGGCTGAAGAACGGCGACTTCGTCGAGATCCTCACGTCGAAGGTCGGCCGCGGGCCCTCGCGCGACTGGATCTCGCTGGCTGCCTCCTCGCGCGCGCGTAACAAGATCCGCCAGTGGTTCTCGCGCGAGACGCGGGAAGATCAGGAGCAGAAGGGCCGCGACGCGCTCGAGCATGCACTGAAAGCGGCGAAGCTGCCGTACCGGAAGCTCGCGGGGTCCGCCGTGCTCGCGGAGGTCATCCGGGACATGAACTTCAAGAAGGCGGAGGACTTCTATCTCGCGCTCGGCTCGGGGAAGATCGGATCCCAGCAGGTCGTGAACAAGGTTCTGCAGCGGCTCAAGACCGAACAGGTCGCCGAGGAAGAGGCCGTTCCGCTCAAGGCGCCCCGCGCGAAGCACGCGGTCGGCAGCGAGAACTACGGCATCAACGTGCACGGCGTGGACGACGTGCTGGTCCGGCTCGCAAAGTGCTGCACGCCGGTGCCGGGCGACGAGATCGTCGGGTACATCTCGCTCGGCAAGGGCATCACGATTCATCGCGGCGACTGTCCGAATGTCAAGGCGCTCGCACGCCAGCCCGAGCGCTTCACGCCGGTCAGCTGGGACGGTGGTGCCTCGCAGAGCTTCCGCGTCCAGGTCGCCGTCGACTCGTGGGATCGTCCCCGTCTGCTCGAGGACGTCGCCCGGACCTTCGCGGAGCACGGCGCGAACATCGTCTCCTACGGCGGAACCGTCGAGGATCAGATGGCGAAGAACTGGTACGTCGCGGAAGTCGGCGACGTGAAAGAGCTGCGCAGCCTGTTGACGGCGTTGCGCAACATCGAAGCCGTGTTCGACGCGTACCGCGTAACGCCCTCGTAACGGGCTCCCTCGATGGAGGGATCATCCCTCGTATGGGCGAGGTACCTCGTTTCAGGGATAGCGCCCGCTCGAAAAGCGACTACAAAGAGTGCAAGGGGGAGAGGGCACCAAGCTGCGGCGCCCGACCGTTCTGAGGACAACGGGCGGGCGCGCGGCTCATACGACCCGAGCGAAAGCTTCGCTTTCGCTCGGGCTTGGGTACGGCGCTTCGCGCTGAACGTGCGCGGGCGGAGCCCGCGCACTCCTTTGGTGGTTCTGCTCGGCGTCTGTTCCCTTCCGTGCGGGCACGGGCGCTTCGCGGCCGCGCCCGCATCAGTTCGCCTCCCGCTAAGCCCGGCTTCGCCTGGTCTTAGCGTCCGGCTTTGGTCGGGCTTGTTCTCAGGCGTTTGCAGTCCCTCGTTCTTCAGGGCAGCCAGGTTTCACCGCCTGTGTCCCACCCGACGAGGCAGTACGGCGCGATCAGCTCCGCCACCTGTTCGAGGGACGTCCGGTCCTGGTCGTCACCGCTGACGGCTGAGCTCCGCGACCACCTTGCCGTCGTAGGAGATCGGGATCCGGACCGGGTCTTCTGTTCGCTCTCCCTCCGACGGGCCGAGCACCAGGTCACCTTCCTCGACGAACGAGATTCCGACCCACGGATGGCGCTCGTGAAGGATGGCGACGACTCCCCGGAGCAACTCGTCGGCTTCGCTGCCCTGCTCGATGAGCCGGCCGACCGCCTCGACCGCGCTCGAGTGCGTGCTCACACCTCGAGGGTCTCGCCCTCGAAGGAACGGATCGCGTCCTTGTACGACTCCGGAATCGGAACGGCCTTGCGCTCGTCGAGGTCGACGAGGACGAGCGTCTGCGTTGCGGTCACCATCAGCTCGTCGTCGCGGGCGCGGTACGCGGCCAGCTCGTAGGTCACGCTCGTCCGGCCGATCCGCGCCATACGGACGTACACCTCGATCAGGTCGTCGAAGACCGCGGGGGCGAGGTACTCGATGTTGCACGCACGCATGACGAACTCCTGGCCCTCGTCGCCGATATCCATTCCGAGTAGGCCGAGATTCCGGTGGTACTCGACCCGCGCGAGGTCGAAGTAGGGCAGGTAGCGCCCGTAGTAGACGATCCCCTGCGCGTCCGTGTCCGAGAAGCCGACGCGTGTCTGCGCGCTGAACCTGAAGGGCGGCTTCTCTTTCACGTTCGGATCACGTCGAGGACCTCGTCGCGCTTGCGCTCCATCAGCTCGGGCGAGAGCGCCTCGAGGTTGAGGCGGAGCAGGGGCTCCGTGTTCGACGGCCGGACGTTCATGTGCCACTGATCGGCCTCGACGGACAAACCGTCCAGGTGCGAGACGGTCCCTTCCGGGCCGAAACGCTCCTTGAGCTCCTGCAGCTTCAGCGCGACGTCGTCGACCGGAGTGTTCAGCTCGCCGGTGATGAAGTAGTGCTCGTTGTAGGGGCGCAGGATCTCCGAGAGCTTCTGGCCGCGCTTCGAGATGAGCTCGAGCATGAGCAGGAACGGAACCACGCCGGAATCTGCCTGGGAGAAGTCGCGGAAGTAGTAGTGGCCGGAGACCTCGCCGCCGAACACGGCACCTTCTTCGCGCATGCGGTGCTTGAAGAACGCATGCCCGACCCGGTTGACGAGCGGGACGCCGCCGGCGCGTTCGATCGTCTCCGGCACTGCCCAGCTCGCTCGAACGTCATAGAGGATCTTCGAGCCGGGGTCCCTCTGGACGATCGACTCGGCGAGGAGCGCCGTGACGAAGTCGCCGGGCACGAACTCACCGGTGTCGTCGACGAAGAAGCAGCGGTCGGCGTCGCCGTCGAACGCGACCCCGATGTCGGCGTGCTCGTCCGTGAGCTTGCCGACGATGAACTCGCGGTTCTCAGGCAGCAAGCGGGTTCGGTTCGTGGTTCGGGAACGTCCCGTCAGGCTCGAAGAAGCAGCGCACGACGTCGATCGGCAACCGCTCGAGCACGGGCGGCAGCATGACCCCCGCCATGCCGTTAGCCGCGTCGATCACGACACGCAGTGGCTTGACGGCGTCGACGTCGATGAACGAGAGCACCGCGTCCACCCAGCGAGGCCAGATGTCCTCCTGGCGGACACGTGCCAGGGACTGTCCCTCGGACCTGTCCTCGAAGGACGCCGCTCGCGCACGGATCTCCATCAGCCCCGAGTCGCCGCCGACCGGAAGCGCGCCGCGCCTGACGATCTTCATCCCGGTGTACTCCTTGGGATTGTGCGAGGCGGTGACCATGATCCCGCCTTCGAGGTCGAGGTCGCCGACGGCGAAATAGACCATCTCTGTGCCGACCATGCCGAGATCGATGACGTCTGCGCCGGCCTCCGCTGCGCCACGCATGACGGCCTCCGCCATCGAGGGCGAGGAGACCCGCATGTCACGGCCAACGGCGAGCGAGCGAGGCTCGAACTCCTCCACGTACGCGCGCCCGATCGCGTACGCGCCGGCTTCATCGAGCTGGTCGGGGTAGATCCCGCGCACGTCGTAGGCCTTGAAGACGGTGGGGTCCAGCACGCGCCGGATGCTACTGGGAAGGCGCTGGGCGGCAGGACCCGGCACCGCCCTCGGTCACCTACCTGATCTGGATGTTCCTGCCGTCGAGCGCCCGAAGCGGCTCTCTGTCTGTTTCAACCTGGATTTCGCCGCGGTGACCTCGGGGCGCATACCTAGAATTTGGCCATGGAGCGAAAGCTCGCAACGGTCATGTTCGCGGACCTGGTCGCCTCGACGGAGCTGCTGGCGGGTCAGGACCCTGAGATCACGCGCAGGCGCGTGACGAACTTCTTCGACGGCGTTGCCCGCTGCATCGAGCGGCACGGCGGCACGGTCGAGAAGTTCGCCGGGGACGCCGTCATGGCGGCCTTCGGGATTCCGCGCGCACATGAAGACGACGCCGATCGAGCGGCGCGCGCCGGATTCGGGATCCTCGAGCACGTCACCGACCTCGGTCTCGAGGCGCGCATCGGAATCGAAGCCGGGGAGGTCGTCGTCGACGAGACCGATTCGACTTTCGCCACCGGCGAAGCGGTCAACGTCGCGGCCCGCCTCCAGCAGGCGGCGGCACCGGGAGAGATTCTCATCGGGGAGGCTGCCAACCGGCTCACGGCGGGACGCATCGAGACGGAGCCCGCGGGTCCACTCGAGCTGCGCGGCTTCCGCAACCCGGTTGTCGCGTTCCGCGCGCTTCGAGCGATCGACGGCCCGCCCCAGCCGAGCGCCGTCACGGCGCCGTTCATCGGCCGCCAGTCGGAGCTCGACCTCCTCGAAAACACCTATGCGCGCACGCTTCGGGACCGGCGGCCACAGGTCTTCACGATCTACGGCGAACCGGGAGTGGGGAAGAGCCGGCTCGCACGCGAGTTCCTCGCCGGCGTCGAGGGCGCGACGATCCTCACCGGGCGCGCGCTGCCTTACGGCGAAGGCATCACGTACTGGCCGCTCGCCGAGATGGTCAAGGCCGCCGCGGGGATCACGGACGACGACCCGATGGAAACGGCCAAGGAGAAGCTGATCGAGTGCTGCGGAGACGAGGCGATCGCCGAGCTCCTCGGGCTCGCCTCCGGTGTGATGGAAGCCGTCGAGGGAGAGCGCGGCCAACCGGAGATCGCGTGGGCAGCACGCGAGTTCGCGGACGAGCTCGCCGACGTGCAGCCGCTGATCATGGTGTTCGAGGACATCCACTGGGCCGAGGAACCGCTGCTCGAGCTGATCGACCACCTCGCACAGTGGGTGCGCGAGCGCTCGCTGCTCCTGCTCTGTCTGGCCCGGCCCGAATTGCTGGACGTGCGGCCGGGCTGGGGCGGAGGACGCGTGCGCTCGACGGCGATCGAGCTCGAGCCGCTGCCGCGTGACGAGAGCGAGCAGCTCGCCGACGCACTGCTCGCGGAGCACGACGTCTCGCAGAAGGTACAGGCGAGGTTGCTCGACAAGACCGAAGGCAACCCGCTGTTCGTCGAGGAGACCGTGCGCATGCTGCTCGAGGAAGGCACCGAGCACAGCGATCGCATCCCCGACTCACTGCAGGCGCTGATCGGTGCGCGCATCGACAGGCTGCCGGCCGGCGAGAAGATCATCCTGCAGCGCGGCTCGGTGATCGGCCGCGTCTTCTGGGCGGGAGCCATCGATTACCTCTCGCCGGAGTACGACGCAGACGAGCTCGAAGACATGCTCGACGATCTCCTGCTTCGCGACTTCGTCACGCGGGAGCCGCGCTCGACGATCACCGGCGAGTCGGCGTACCGCTTCAAGCACGTGCTGATCAAGGAGGTTGCGTACGGCGGTCTCGCGAAGTCGGGCCGGGCCGAGTACCACACGCGGTTCGCCGAGTGGCTGCGGGAGCGCGCGGACAAGGAGCTGCTCGAGATCCGCGCCTACCACCTCGACCACGCATGTGCGCTCTACGCAGAGCTCGACGGCAGCCCGCCGGAGGAGCTCGCACGCACCGCGGCGAAGGCGCTCGAAGCCGCAGGCAGGCGCGCGCTCTCGCGTGAGTCGAACGTGTCGGCGCGAAAGCTGTTGCTTCGCTCCGCGGAGCTCGAGTCGACGCTCTGGCGCAGGTTCCTCGCGGCTCGTGCCTCCTGGCAGCTCGGCGACCTCCCTGTCGTGCGCGACGAGATGAAGGACATCGCCGAGGAAGCGGCCGCCGACGGAGAGCGCGCGATCCAGACCAGGGCCCTGACGGCCCTCTCCGAGGCGGCACTGTCGCTCGACGGTGAGGTGGGGCGTGCGGGAGAGCTCGCCGACCAGGCGTTACAGGTCGTCGAGCCCGACGACCACGAAGGGCGCTTCCGCGCACTCGATCGCCGAGCGCGTGTTGCGCGCTGGGCGGGCCGCCTCGCGGAGGCCGAGGAGTTCGAGGAGAGAGCCCTCGACGCAGCGCGTGCCGCCGAGCGAAAGGATCACGAAGCGCGAGCCGCGCTCCAGCTGGCCGGCATTCACATCGTCCGGATGGAAGAGGACAAGGCCGAGCCGCTGATCGCCCGCGCGCTCGAGCTCGCGGACGCGAGCGGCAGCATCGTCGCGCGTGCCAGCGCCGCGCAGTCGAAGGGCGATCTCCATCGCGTGCGCGGGCAATACGAGGAGGCGGAGGGCTGGCTCACCAAGTCACTCGACCTCTACCGGGAAGCGGCGTCCGCGTCGGAAATCGCGTGGACCTCCAGGCAGCTGGGCCGGGTCGCGTGGGAAACCGGCAACCCCGCAAAGGCGGAGAAGCTCTTCCGGGAGTCGATCCGAACGCTCGCGCCGATGCGCGAGCGCGGGACGCTCTGCGAGAGCCAGCGTCTGCTCGCACAGCTTTTGCTCGCAGAAGGCCGGATCGACGAAGCCGAGAAGTTCGCACTCGCCGCACGCGAGACCGTCAGCGCCGAGGACTTGACGTCACGCGCGACGACGCGCGTCGCGCTTGCGCAGGTGCGCGCAGCACAGGGCCGTTACGAGGAAGCCGACACGCTGTTCGCCGAGGCTGCAGAAATCATCGGCAGCAGCGAGCACTGCCGCATCCTCCTCGACGTGCTGCCTCCTTACGCAGACTTTCTGCGCGGGCTCGAGCGCGACGCCGAGGCGGCGGAGCTCGAGGCGCGGCTGGCCGCTCGCGTTCCGGCCGCAGCGTAGAGCTCCTCTCGAATCGCCTCGTCCGACGCAGCGTCCGGCGCTTCCGTGATCACGGTCGCGGGCCGGTCGAAGTCGCGTAGCGCTTCGCCGAGCGGCGCGACGCGCAACGTCCCCTCGCCGTAGGGAAGATGCTTGGTCTCGTTGCGGTTCGCGTACGCGATGTCGGAGAAGTGGATGTGAAACGGCGCGTCGGGCTCGAGCACCGCGTCTGCGCCGGCAAGGATCTCCGTAAAGGCAGACGTCTCCGTGAACCCGCCGTCCGTGACCGCGTGCAGATGTGCGAAGTCGAGCACCGGTCGAACCCACCCCAGACGCGCCGAGATCGCGAAGACGTCGTCTGCGGTCCCCAGCTCGCGCACGCGGCCCATGATCTCGACGCCGAACGGCACCGCCCGGTCCTTCTTCTCCAATCGCTCGCGCAGCTCACCGAGTTGCTCGACGACCGAATCGATCGCAGCCTCGCGCTCACGCCCGAGGAGGAAGCCGGGGTGGAAGACGACGACCTCGGCGCCGGCGCTCTTCGCGATGCCGGCCGAGTGGTCGAGCATCCCTACTGCCATGTTGAGCTTCTTGCCGCGCTCCGCGTGCCCCATGAAACCGGCGATCGGGGCGTGGACCGAGAGCACGATCCCCGCGTCGCGTGCAAGCTCGCCGAACCGCTCGGCCCACGGGTAGTCCATCCAGAACTTGCCTTCGAAGTCGATCTCGCAGGCGGTGAAGCCCCGTTCCTGGAGCAGTTCAATTGCCTGCTCGGGACTTTCGCGGCTGGGCACGCGGGCCGGTCCGAAGTGCAGTTTCACAGGCTCGACGGTACCGCGATCAGGCGGCTCCCGGCTCCTACGGAATCCCACGTGCCGTCAGCGGGGCAACGGGAGCCGTCGGGAGGGGCCTCACACGAGAGCTGTCGGGACGGATTTAAGCCTCTGACGAGCTCGAACGTCGACGCCCTCCTACCATTCGAGCGACTTCTTCGACGCCGGGCTCGGGCGTAGCCGTGGAGGTTCGAGGACGCGCGATGACGCGCCTTGGGAGCGCGTCACAGGTCAACGGTGTCGCCATCGCGAACGCTCAGCTCACGCGGCGCTCGCCGATCAGCTCGCGTCGGTAGGCGACGGCGACCGCCTGCGCGGCGGTCTGGACACCGAGCTTCGAGAAGATGTGCTCCATGTGCGTGCCAACGGTCTTCGGTGTGATGAAGAGCCGCTCTGCGATCTCGCCCTTGGCGAGGCCCTCGCCCAACAGCTGGAGCACCTGCAGCTCGCGCTTCGTCAGGCCCCACGAGGCGCGAATCGCCCGTTCGCGTGTCTGGCCGACGAGCCGTCTGACGCGTGCGAGCAGCTCGTCGGCTGCGTACGGCTTCACTAGATAGTCGTCGGCTCCTGCGAGGAACCCTGCAACGCGGTCGTAGGACTCGGTTCGCGCACCCGAGAGGAAGATCACGGGTAACTCGAGGTCGAGGTCGGCCCGGAGCGTGCGGCAAACCTCGTAGCCCGAGATCGCGCCAAGCGGAACCTCGAGAATCGCAAGCGCGTGTCGGTTCTCTCGGATGAGCCGGAGCGCCTCGTCCCCGCTTGCGGCCTCGACGACCTCGAAGCCGGCATCCCGCAGCAGCCCAGCGAGGGTCCTGCGTTCTTCGTCGTCCTCATCGACTATTAGGACCGACGCCGGGTCCATTGGCCACTCCTTGCCGGCGCCCCAGCCGGCGATCCGCAGTTTTCCTGGGCCCAACCTAGCAATCCTGCGGCAGAGTTCCTAGGGACGGCCCTTGTGCCAATGGGGTTTTGCGGGGCCGAAGAGCGGTCCTAGACGCCGATCTCCCTAGGGCGCTCTGCCGAGAAAAGTCCGGGCGTTCGCCCGACTCCCTAAATCGCAAGGAAACCGTTGTGACCCCACACACGCCAATCGACAGACGCGATTTCAGGGGGGAACAGACGTGAGCGACTTGACGCCACCAACGAGCACGACAACACCACTACCGACAGCGCCCGCCCCGACAGCTCCGGAGCCGGTGAGCGCGCCAACCGCTCCAGCGCCTGCGGCCGCCCCGGCGCCGGCCGAACAGGTCGCACCGGCCCCTACGCCGGCTCCGGCTCCGGCCGAGCAGGTCGCACCGGCCCCTACGCCGGCTCCGGCTCCGGTTGAGCAGGTCGCACCGGCCCCTACGCCGGCTCCGGCTCCGGTGGAGCAGGTCGCACCGGCCTCTACGCCGGCTCCGGCTCCGGTTGAGCAGGTTGCGTCGGCTCCGGCTCCGGCTTCGGTGGAGCAGGTCGCGTCGGCCTCTACGCCGGCTCCGGCTTCGGTGGAGCAGATCGCGTCGGCCTCTACGCCGGCTCCGGCTCCGGTGGAGCAGGTTGCGTCGGCTCCGGCTCCGGCTCCGGTGGAGCAGGTTGCGTCCGCTCCGGCTCCCATCGACCAAGGTACTTCTGCGCCCACGGTCGACGCCCCTTTCGCCGGTCCCTCCGGCGGCTCCGACGGTGCGACGGCCGCGGGCGATGCCGCGGGCACGCTCGACAGCGCGACAGCTGCGGCGCAGCCGCTGGTCGAGAGCGCGGCCGGGGCGACTGATCCACTCGTGCAGTCGACGGGCGATCTGGCGACAGCTGCGACACAGCCGCTCGAGAGCGCGGCCGGGGCGACTGATCCGCTGGTGCAGTCGACGGGCGATCTGGCGTCGGGTGCGACACAGCCGCTGGAGAGCGCGGCCGGGGCGACGGGTCCGCTGGTGCAGTCGACCGCGGGCACGCTCGACAGCGCGACAGCTGCGACGCAGCCGCTGGTCGAGAGCGCGGCCGGGGTGACTGATCCGCTCGTGCAGTCGACGGGAGATCTGGCGACAGCTGCGACACAGCCGCTCGAGAGCGCGGCCGGGGTGACTGATCCACTCGTGCAGTCGACGGGCGATCTGGCGTCGGGTGCGACACAGCCGCTCGAGAGCGCGGCCGGGGTGACCGATCCGCTGGTGCAGTCGACGGGCGATCTGGCGTCGGGTGCGACGCAGCCGCTGGTCGAGAGCGCGGCCGGGGCGACTGATCCGCTGGTGCAGTCGACCGCGGGCACGCTCGACAGCGCGACAGCTGCGACGCAGCCGCTGGTCGAGAGCGCGGCCGGGGTGACCGATCCGCTGGTGCAGTCGACGGGCGATCTGGCGACAGCTGCGACGCAGCCGCTGGTCGAGACCGCGGTCCGGGGTGACTGATCCGCTGGTGCAGTCGACCGCGGGCACGCTCGACAGCGCGACAGCTGCGACGCAGCCGCTGGTCGAGAGCGCGGCCGGGGTGACCGATCCGCTGGTGCAGTCGACCGCGGGCACGCTCGACAGCGCGACAGCTGCGACGCAGCCGCTGGTCGAGAGCGCGGCCGGGGCGACTGATCCGCTGGTGCAGTCGACGGGCGATCTGGCGACAGCTGCGACACAGCCGCTCGAGACCGCGGCCGGGGCGACTGATCCGCTGGTGCAGTCGACGGGCGATCTGGCGACAGCTGCGACACAGCCGCTCGAGAGCGCGGCCGGGGCGACTGATCCGCTGGTGCAGTCGACGGGCGATCTGGCGTCGGGTGCGACACAGCCGCTGGAGAGCGCGGCCGGGGTGACCGATCCGCTGGTGCAGTCGACCGCGGGCACGCTCGACAGCGCGACAGCTGCGACGCAGCCGCTGGTCGAGAGCGCGGCCGGGGTGACTGATCCGCTGGTGCAGTCGACCGCGGGCACGCTCGACAGCGCGACAGCTGCGACGCAGCCGCTGGTCGAGAGCGCGGCCGGGGCGACTGATCCGCTGGTGCAGTCGACGGGCGATCTGGCGTCGGGTGCGACACAGCCGCTGGAGAGCGCGGCCGGGGTGACCGATCCGCTGGTGCAGTCGACCGCGGGCACACTCGACAGCGCGACAGCTGCGGCGCAGCCGCTGGTCGAGACCGGGTCCGGGGTGACTGATCCGCTGGTGCAGTCGACCGCGGGCACGCTCGACAGCGCGACAGCTGCGACGCAGCCGCTGGTCGAGAGCGCGGCCGGGGCGACTGATCCGCTGGTGCAGTCGACGGGCGATCTGGCGTCGGGTGCGACACAGCCGCTGGTCGAGAGCGCGGCCGGGGCGACCGATCCGCTGGTGCAGTCGACGGGCGATCTGGCGACAGCTGCGGCGCAGCCGCTGGTCGAGAGCGCGGCCGGGGTGACTGATCCGCTGGTGCAGTCGACCGCGGGCACGCTCGACAGCGCGACAGCTGCGACACAGCCGCTCGAGAGCGCGGCCGGGGCGACTGATCCGCTGGTGCAGTCGACGGGCGATCTGGCGTCGGGTGCGACACAGCCGCTGGAGAGCGCGACCGGGGTGACCGATCCGCTGGTGCAGTCGACCGCGGGCACACTCGACAGCGCGACAGCTGCGGCGCAGCCGCTGGTCGAGAGCGCGGTCCGGGGTGACTGATCCGCTGGTGCAGTCGACCGCGGGCACACTCGACAGCGCGACAGCTGCGACGCAGCCGCTGGTCGAGAGCGCGGCCGGGGTGACGGATCCGCTCGTGCAGTCGACGGGCGATCTGGCGTCGGGTGCGACGCAGCCGCTGGTCGAGAGCGCGGCCGGGGCGACGGATCCGCTGGTGCAGTCGACGGGCGATCTGGCGACAGCTGCGGCGCAGCCGCTGGTCGAGAGCGCGGCCGGGGTGACCGATCCACTGGTGCAGTCGACGGGCGATCTGGCGACAGCTGCGACACAGCCGCTGGTCGAGACCGCGGTCCGGGGTGACTGATCCGCTGGTGCAGTCGACCGCGGGCACGCTCGACAGCGCGACAGCTGCGACGCAGCCGCTGGTCGAGAGCGCGGCCGGGGTGACCGATCCGCTGGTGCAGTCGACCGCGGGCACACTCGACAGCGCGACAGCTGCGACGCAGCCGCTGGTCGAGAGCGCGGCCGGGGCGACCGATCCGCTGGTGCAGTCGACGGGCGATCTGGCGTCGGGTGCGACGCAGCCGCTGGTCGAGAGCGCGGCCGGGGTGACCGATCCGCTGGTGCAGTCGACCGCGGGCACGCTCGACAGCGCGACAGCCGACACCGCTGGTCGAGACCGCGGCCGGGGCGACTGATCCGCTGGTGCAGTCGACGGGCGATCTGGCGTCGGGTGCGACACAGCCGCTGGTCGACAGGCTCCCGGTCGCTCAGCCTGCTAAGGCGACTTCGCCGAGCGCTGTGGACGGAGGCTTCGCGGGCGAGTTGCCGAACGACCTGGCGGCGGTGGGCGCGGCGGTCGGATCCTTCGAAGGACGCATGTTGCTGACCGGGGCGGTGATGCTGGCTGTGACGGCCCGGGTCGCCGGGTCGGACTGGGGGCTCACACCGATGCTCAACACGTGCGGCATGTCGGTTCGTATGTCGTTCGGGGCGATGCGGCTGATCCCGTGTCAGTCGGCGCAGGCGCTGCGCTCGGTCGCGGCACCGGCTCTCCGCGGCTTCTCACTCGCCAAGGGCGAGGACGCGGGCTCGGCCCTCGCGACGACGCCGCAGTCGGCGGATGTCCACCGCGGCGGTGCTCTCCGCATGCCGCATGCACCGAGCTGGCCCATTCCGCTGGCAGGCACGGCCCTCGTCCGCATGTTCGCGGTCGTCGTTGCCGCGGCTAGCGCCGTCATGGCGCTGATGTGCGGGGCGAAGGACGAGGTCGAGCAGCGGCGTCGGCACGAGTACCGGGGAAGGCTCCACTCGTGAGCCGGCTTCGCATCCCACTCGGGTCCCGGAGCACGCGCTCGGCGCATGCTCCGGGGCGGCCGTCGAGGCTCGCCAGGCACAGGCCGCTGCTCGTGCTGAGCCTCGCGGCAGGCATGCTCGCGGCCCCGACCGCGGTCTCGGCGGTCAGCCGCATGAGCTCCGACACGCCGCCGACCGTGCTGCAGCTCGGAGACGTCGTGACGGTTTCCGGCGCGCCGGTCGGCTGCATCGCCCGTATGCGTCAAAGCGTTCGCGTCCTCGACTGCCGCCGTCTCGGGAAGCACACGGGCACCTACGCAGCGATCGTCAGCGGGCGGGGAGTGCTGGTCGCCCGCTATGAGACTGAGCGGGTGGCGAAGGTCGTGTTCTCGGCCCGCCACCAGATTCGCGATACGAAGACGTGCCGGTGACCGCGGATCTTCAGCCGGTTCCCTCCTCCGCCGAGCCAGCTCGGAGACCTGCTCGGACGCGCGTCGCGGGCACCGGGGAGCCGGCCGAGACGTCCGTGCTGCGCGATCACCTCCGCGTCCTAAGGCGGCGGCGGTGGACGATCGTGCAGGCGATTGCGCTGGCCGGTCTGGCGGCAGCCTTCCTGTCGTTGCGGCAGCCGCCGCTCTACCGCGCGACGGCCAACGTGTTCCTCGCAGGTCACAGTGTGGCGGCCGGGCTGGACGCGCCCGACGCGAACCTCGGCGCGAGTGAGCGGGCGCGTCTCGCGCAGACCGATGCAGATCTCGCACGCGCGCCTGAGATTCTCCGCGCCACCGTTCGCCGCGTGCGTGCTGGATCGCTCACGGTGGGCGAGCTGCTAAGGCATTCGAGCGTCTCGCCGCGGGCGACCGCGGACGTGCTCGACGTCCACGTCACCGATGCGAGCCCCCGCCGCGCACAAGCGCTTGCGACGGAGTACGCGCGTCAGTTCGTCCGGTACCGGCAGGGCGTCGAGGCTGCGGCGATCGAGACGGCGCGGCAACGGCTCGACACGCGAATCGACGACCTGCGCGCGGCCCACGCTCCGGCGACGACGATCGCCGCCCTCCGCGCGCGGTCACGCGACCTGCTCGCCGAGGAGACGCTCGTCGGGCCTGAAGCGCTCCTCATCAGACCCGCCGCTTCGGCTGTGCAGACGCAACCGAGAACGGTGCGCAACGTCGCGTTCGGCGCCGCACTCGGGGTGATCGGCGGCATCTTGCTCGCCTTCATGCGCGACGCCCTCGACACGCGCCTCCGCCGAATCGAGGAGATCAGCGACATCGTCGGCGCGCCGCTGCTCGGCCGGCTGCGCGAGCCGTCGAAGCGTGTGCGCGCGAACGACGAGCTCGTGATGCTGAGCGAGCCGTACGACGCCGACGCCGAGGCGTTCCGGATCCTGCGCGCGAACATCGACTTCGCCAGCGTCGATCGCAACGCGGTCGCGCTCATGGTGACCGGCGCGGTCGACGGCGAAGGCCGAACCACGACCGCTGCAAATCTTGCGCTCGCCGCCGCTCTCGCTGGACGGGGGGTCGTGCTGGCGGATCTCGACCTGCGTCATCCGCGCATCGACCGGCTCTTCGGGCTCGAAGGACGGCCCGGCCTGACTGACGTCGCGCTCGGCCACGTTTCGCTGGCCGAGGCGCTCGTGCCGGTCCCGCTGTACCCGAGCGGTCGGGACGAGGTCACGGACTCGTACGACGAGGCCGCCGGCGGCCTCGAGGTGCTCGCTTCTGGTCCGGTGCCCCTCGACAGCGGCGAGTTCGTCGCGACGCGGGCGGTCGGCGAGATCGTCGCTGCGCTGCGCGATCGTGCCGAGCTCTTGATCGTCGACGCGCCGCCGCTACTTCCGGTGGGAGACGCGCGGGCGCTCAGCCGACTCGTGGACGGGCTGATGCTCGTGCTCGACGTCGGCCTCGCCCGACGGCCGCTCGTCCAAGAGCTGCGCCGCGTGCTCGACGCGCTTCCGACTCCCGCGATCGGCTTCGTGGCCACCGGGGTTGACGCTGCCGGAGACGACCGCTACGCGGGTTACTACCGCCGGCACGTTCCCCGCCGGACGAGGCTCGTCGCGTGACCCGGACCGTCGTCGCTAGACCCGAGAACACGCACCTCGCGTCGGGCGAGGTGGCGCTCGGCAGCCCCGTCGCCGCTCTCGGAGCCGCCGTGCGGCGATCGCGCGCGTCGGTGCCGAAGAGCCGCGGCTGGCTCGTGCGCCGGATGCTGGTGCTCGCCGACGCCGTCGGTCTCGTGATGGCCTTCGTGCTCGCGCAGTTCCTGTTCGCACCGCCCTCGAGCTCGGCCGGCGACTGGAGCGGGCCTGCCGAGCTCGCGTTGTTCGTTCTGCTGCTGCCGGTCTGGATCGGCTTGGCCCGCGCGTCGGGCCTGTACAAGCATGACGAGGAGCGGACGGACCACTCGACGGCGGACGACCTCGTCGGGATCCTCCATCTCGTCACGCTCGGGGCCTGGGTGTTCTACGCGGTTGCCTCGGTGACCCGCCTCGCGACGCCGACCTTTCCGCGACTGATCGCCTTCTGGGCCTTCGCGATCGCGATCGTGACGATCGGACGCGCCGCGGCCCGCGCCTTCTGCCGCAGCCGAGCGACCTACCTCCAGAACACCGTCATCGTCGGAGCGGGAAGCGTCGGCCAGATGGTCGCGCGCAAGTTCCTCCAGCACGGCGAGTACGGCATCAACCTGATCGGCTTCGTCGACTCCGTGCCTCGCAAGCGGACGACGCAGATCGGCGGCCTGCCGCTGCTCGGCTCGCCGGCGCGCCTGGCGGACATCGTCCGGCGCTACCGCGTCGAGCGCGTCGTCGTCGCCTTCACCCAGGACTCGCACGACGAGCTGCTCGACCTGATCCGCCTCCTCAAGACGTTCGACCTGCAGGTCGACATCGTGCCCCGGCTGTTCGAACTCGTCGGTCCGGCGGCGGAGATCCATACCGTGGAAGGCATCCCCCTCGTCGGCCTGCCGCCGCTCCGGCTCTCCCGGGCCGCACGCTGCGCGAAGCGCGCGATGGATTCGAGTCTCGCTGCGGCGGCAATCGTCCTGCTCGTGCCGCTGTTCCTGCTCGCAGCGCTCGCGATCAAGCTCGATTCGCGTGGCCCCGTCTTCTTCCGGCAGCCGCGTGTCGGGACCAGGGGTCGCGCTTTCCGCATCTACAAGCTGCGCACCATGACTCGCGACGCCGAGCGGCGGAAGAGCGAGTACACCCACCTCAACCGGCATGCAGCCGAGGGAGGCGATCCGCGCATGTTCAAGATCGAGAACGACCCCCGCGTCACACGGGTGGGCCGCGTCCTGCGCCGCTTCTCGCTCGACGAGCTGCCCCAACTCGTGAACGTGGTCAAGGGCGAGATGTCGCTCGTCGGCCCGCGGCCCCTGATCGTCGAGGAGGCCGAGTTCGTGCACGACTGGGCGTCGAGGCGCCTGGAGCTCAAGCCCGGCATGACCGGTCTCTGGCAGGTGCTCGGCCGGAGCGCTATCCCATTCGAGGAGATGGTCCGGCTCGACTACCTCTACGTCACGACGTGGTCGCTCTGGAACGACCTGCGCCTGATGCTGCGCACGCTGCCCGCCGTAGCCCGAGGAGACCACTCGTGAACGCGAGCCGGGTTCCGCTGGTGCGCGAGACGCGTTGGATCGGTCTCCACCAGGCAGCGGCGCTGACCGGGGTCCCACCGTCGTCCCTGCGCCGCTGGTACCGCAGCGGCCGCATCGAGAGCAGGGTCGACACCAGCGTCGGCTCGCGCCGGCTAGTGGCGCTCGACGAGGTCTTGCTCGAGCGCGCGACGCAGATCGCTGGAGCGAGGGCTGCGGGGCGCCGGCGCGCCGAGGAGCTCGAGCTGCTGCTCGACCCGTGGCAGCGTGCCGTGGTGCGCCTCTGCGGGCTTGCACACGAGCGCGGGCAGGCGGCGGCGCTCGAGCGGCGCCGCGCGGATGCGGCGGAGGCCGAGCTCGTCGCGCTCCGTGCACACACGAGCGAGCTCGAGAGCTGGATCGACGAGCGCGCCCGCTACGAGGACGTGGAGCAGCTTCAACTCGGCCGCGTGCTCGCTCGGGCGTCGAACGAGCGCGAGGCGCGCGCGAGGCCGTTTATCGCCTCGCCGCGGCTCGTCGGCGCGATCGTCTATGCGCTGGCCATGGGGCTCCTGATCTGGGTCTTGCTGACGGAGCGCATCTGATGAACGACGGCGCATCGCTCCTACGGCACTACGGCCAGGTGCTCGCGCGGCGCAAGTGGGCGCTCGTCGCACCGATCCTGCTCGTGCCGGCCGTCGCGCTTGCGCTCGCATCGCGCCAGGCGAGCGTCTATGAGGCTTCGTCCCAGGTGCTCCTCGGCCAGCAGACGCTCGCGCAGACGCTGGCGGGGATTCCCGTCGGCGAGCAGTCCGACCGCGCGGTCGCGACGCAGGCCGGCCTCGCGCGCGTCCCAGCGGTCGCGCGCGCGGTACTGCGGCGTGTGTCCGGCAGCGGCATGACGGTTCGCGAGCTCCTCGACCACTCCGTGGTGACGACGGAGCTCGACAGCGACCTGCTCGACTTTACTGTTCGGGCTCACCGGCCCGGGCTTGCGCTCAGGCTCGCGTCCGCCTACGCCGAGGAGTACCGGGGGTACAGGCAGCAGCTTGACTCCGAGGTCCTCGCCACCGCGCAGCGGCGTCTCGACCGGCAGCTGCGGGCGTTGCGCGCCACGGGCGGCATCCGCAGCGGGGCGCTGGCGCGCACGCTGACCGAACGCCAACAGCAGCTCGCGACGCTCGGAGCATTCGGAGGGACGGCGACGGCCGTCGTGCGCCGTCCGGACGCGGCGAGCCAGGTCGAGCCGCGGCCGATGCGGGCGCTCGCGCTCGGGCTCGCGCTCGGCCTTGTGCTCGGAATCGGCCTTGCGCTCCTCTGGGAGGAACTCGACACGAGCGTCCGCTCGCCCGACGAGATCGCGCGACGACTGGGCGCACCACTCCTCGCCCGCCTCCCGGCTCCCGCGCACCCGGGCGACCGAGCGGACCGACTCGCAATGCTCGCCGGCGGCGAGCCGCACGAGGTCGAGCCGGTGCGGATCCTGCGCGCGAACCTCGAGCTCGTCAACTTGCAGCGCGACGCGCGCACGATCATGCTGACGAGCGCGCTGGATGGTGAGGGCACCTCGACGACCGCCGCGAACTTGGCGGTCGCGCTGGCCCGCGTCGGCGTGCGCGTCGTGCTCGTCGACCTGGACGGACTGCGGCCGGCGCAGCATCGTCTGTTCGGAATCGCCCCTGAGCCCGGCCTCATCGACGTCGTCCTCGGCTCGGCGGAGCTCGAGAGTTCGCTCGCCCCGGTGGACGTCGACGCGCCGATCCTCGTGCGCGGGGACCGCCCCGCCCCGGTCGCGCGTCGCGGCGGCGAGCTTCGCGTCCTGCCGTTCGGAGACGCGCCGTCGAACGCGGCCGAGTTCGTCATCTCCAACGCGGTCGGCGAGCTCCTTGTCGCGGTCGGTGCGCAGTGCGACCTCGTGCTGGTCGACGCGCCCCCGCTGCTCGTCTCCGGCGAGGCGGTCGCGCTCACGAGCCGGGTCGACGGCCTAGTCGTTGTCGCGAACGAGCGGCGTCTCCGACGCCAAGCGCTCGCCGCGCTTGCTCGCCTCCTCGCCGGAACCTACGCCGACACGCTCGGCGTCGCCGTGACGGGCACGAGTGCGGACGGCCTCTACGGCTACGAGCGGGCGCAACGCCACAGGATCAGGCCGACCGGCGCGCGCGGCCGCTCGGCCCCTGAGGGGCTCGGCTCGTGATTCCCGTAGAAGTTACACACGCGCGCGCGAGCGAGCCGACGCGCAAGGAGGTTCTCGGGACCGAGTGCTTCTGCGGGAACGCGGACGAGGCCGCTGCGGCGATCCTCGCGCGCGTGGCGACGCGGCAGGGCGGCTACGGCTGCTTCTGCAACGTGCACGTCGTCGTGACCGCCCTCCACGACGAGCGCCTTCGGCGCAGCCTGGATGACGCGTGGCTGTGCTTCCCCGACGGCGCGCCGGTGGCCTGGATGCAGCGGCGGCAGGGCGAGCCGACGGCGCGCCGCACCGCAGGCCCCGACCTCCTGCCGGCGCTCGTCGGACTCGGCCAGCCACACGGGGTCAGGCACTTCCTGCTGGGCTCGACCGACGAGGTCTGCAACCGCCTTTGCCTCCGCCTGCGCAGGGCGTTCCCGCAGGCGCTCGTCCTCGGCTCCTTGTCGCCGCGTGTTGGCGACGGCAGCCGGCTCGACGAGGAACTCGTCGACCGCATCGCCTCGAAGGCCCCGGACATCGTGTGGTGCTCGTTCGGCGCGCCAAAGCAGGAGCTCTGGATGCGGGCTCACCACCGCGCGCTCGCGCCGGCCCTCTTGCTCGGCGTCGGGGCGGCGTTCGACTTCAACGCCGGCACCAAGCGGCGCGCGCCCGCGGCGATGCAGGCGCTCGGGCTCGAGTGGCTACACCGATTCGCGTCCGAGCCGCACCGCCTCGGCGGACGCTACCTGCGCACCAACACCGAGTTCATCCTGCGCGCGACGAACGAGCTCCACGGGAGCGCCACGCATTGACCCGCCCGACCGCCGGGAACGGCCGTGCGGACTTCGTCGCCCGGCTGGACGAGCTCTTCGCCGGCGCAGGCGTGGAGCACGTCGTGCTGCACAGCGGGGACGATGCCGCGCAGCGCGACTCGGACGTCGACGTGGCGGTCGCGCGAGAGGACATGCGCCTCGTCGACCTGCTGCTCCGCTCTGGCGAGCTCGGCCCGGTGCTCCAGCGCATCGACCACGGCATACCGTGGTGCCGGTACTACGTTGTCGCGACGGGTGACCCCGCGCGCCCCTACCGTCAGGTCGACGTCGCGGGCGATCCCTGGGGCCTGAGCCCGCTCGGCCGCTCGATTCCGCTGGCGCTCGCGTCGAGCGCGGGGAACGGCACCCGACCGCGGCCGGCGGAGGAGGCCTTGGTGCTGCTCGCCAAGCGGGCGCACAAGGGTTTGCGCGACTCCGCGGACCGCGTCGCGCTCCTCGACGCCTACAGGCGCGACCCGGATGCCGTCGACCGGCTGCTCGAGCAGGAGTTCGGCGAGGTCGGCGGCAACGTAACCGAGGCGCTTCGCAAGGGCACGATCGGCAAGGACGAGCTGGCCTCGCTCCGGCGCAGCATGAGGCGCCGCCGGTTGCGACCGCGTCTGCTCGGTCCGCTCCTGCTGTTTTCCGGCCGCCGGCTCGGCAGCCGCGTCCTCCGCCCGACCGGCCTCAGCGTCGCGGTCGTCGGCCCGGACGGGGTTGGCAAGTCGACCTTGGCGAGCCGCCTTCCCGAGGAGCTCGCGGGCGTGTTCTGGCAGTCGCGGCGCGTCCACCTGAAGCCGGGTCTGCTGCCGCGGCCGGGCCTTCTGCTCGGGCGGCCGGCGGCCGACTTCACGGCCCCGCACTCGCGACGGCCCTCGCCGCCCGTCCTCTCGGCGGCGCGGCTGCTCTACCTCTGGGCCGACGCGGTGCTCGGCTGGCTACCCGGCGTGGCGCTGCCACGGCGCCGGAGCGGCCTCGTCGTGATCGAGCGTGCCTGGCGCGACCTCGAGGTCGACCCGAGCCGTTACCGCCTCGACCTGCCGACGCGCCTCGTCCGCGCGCTCGGCGCGTTGCTCCCCGAGCCCGACCTCGTCCTCGTCCTCGCGGCTGCGGCGGACGCCGTGCGCGAGCGCAAGCCCGAGCTTCCGGCGGCCGAGATCGCGCGTCAGGTCGAAGCCTGGCGGACGATCGCGGCCGCCGACCCGAGGCGCTACGTGGAGCTCGACGCCGGGCTCGCCGAGGATGACGTCCTCGAGAGCGCCGTGCGCGCAGTCGAGGACCGTCTCGTCGAGCGCCAGGGGGACATCCGGCCGATTCGGTTCGCCCTCTCGGCGCTCGGCGGGCTCCGTCGCGGCGGCCGCCGGTACTCCCTCGTGTCGATCCGCCGCCAAGCGCGGTGGATCCTGCCCGGCGGCATCGGTGGGCCGGGGCCGCTCGGGACACACCTCTACCGTCCCTTCCGTCCGCGCCAGGCGGCTGGCGCGCTCGCGCTCGAGCTCGCGCACAGAACGGGAGTCTTCGGCGTCGTCCGCGGGCTTCCGCTCGCGATTGAGGACGGCCTTGCGGCCGAACTGGGTCGACGGCTCGGCGCAGCGCACGTCGAGCTGGCGGCGCTCGCGACGGGGGACGCCGCGCGTGGGCAGCGAGCCGTGCTCGCCGTGCGCGCGGGCGCGCGGACGATCGCCTTCGCGAAGGTCGCCCGGGAAAGCGGACGCGACCTCCTCCACGAGCGCGACGTCCTGTCGGCGCTCGCGTCGGCCGACCTCGAGGTGCTGGTCGCGCCTCGCGTCCTCGACTGCTTCGAGTGGCGAGGGAGCGTCGTCCTGTTGCTCGCGCCGCTGCGCGCCTCGTTCGTCTCGGATCGCCGTCTCGGGCACACCGAGCTTGCGGCGCTCGCCGAGCTGAGGCGCCTCCGCGACGTCCTCGCGCCTGCGATCGGCAGCCGAGGTGGAGAACCCATCCACGGCGACTTCGCACCCTGGAACTCGGGCATCGAGCCCGGCGGTCGGCTCGCCCTCTGGGACTGGGAGGAGACCAGGCTGGGCTCGCCGCTCGAGGATATTTTCCATTGGCGCATCCAGCGCTACCTCCGCGGCGCCGAGGAGACGCTCGAGCAGATCGTCGCGGATGCGACAGGCCCCGGGCCGGTGACGGCCGCGGCCTCGCGCCGGCTGGGCGTCGACGCCCCGAGCGGGCGGGCAGTCTTGCGGCACTACCTCGAGCACACGCTCGGGACCGCGCCGCGCGCCGGGTTCCCCGGAGTCGCCGAGGTGCGGAGGCGAGGGCTCGCGCTGCTCGGGGAGGCCGCCTCGTGACCGGGTCGCAGCTGCGGCGGGGCGCCTGCGTCCTCACGCTCCACCGTGTCGTCGAACGAGCCGAGCGCCCTCACGACGTCCGCCGCGAGAGCTTCGGCGCGCTGCTCGACGCGCTGGCGGACCGCGGACCGTTCTCGGTCGAGCTCGCCCGCCCGGAGCCGGAGAGCGTCGTCGTGACGTTCGACGATGCGACCGACGACCACCTCGAGGTCGCGCGCGAGCTCGCCGCGCGGCACATCCCCGCGGTCTTCTTCGTCACCTTCGGCGTGCTGGGTCGTGAGGGACATCTCGACGACGCGACTCTGCGCGAACTCGTGGCGCTTGGGCACGTCGTCGGCTCACACGCGCTCGACCACGCGCCGCTCGCCGGTCTGTCACGCGAGGAGCTGCGCGTGCAAGTTCGCGACTCGAAGGCACGGCTCGAAGCGGTGGTCGAGGAGCCCGTGCGCTTCTTCGCCCCGCCTGGCGGCATCGGCCATCCGGCGCTCGCGGCCGAGCTCGAGCGGGCCGCGTACGCCGCGAGCCGTTCGCTGCGCTGGGGGCTGTACCGTGCGTCGGCGGAGCGGTGGCACGTCCCGAGCCTCCCTGTGACCGAGTACACGGTCGAAAGCGGCTGGATCGTGCAGGCCGCGCTCCGGGGATCGCTCCCCGTCTCGATGCGGGCCGCGGCGGCCGTGCGCGCCGTGATGCCGCAGTCCGTGCGCAATCGAGTGCGGAGGAGGACCCTTGTCCGCAGCTAACCGCAAGGTGCTCCTCTCGGCGTACGCCTGCGAACCCGGCAGGGGCTCCGAGCCCGGCGCGGGCTGGCTGTGGGCTCGCGCCGCCGCGCGGACGAGCGACGTGTGGGTACTCACGCGCGCGAACAACCGGCCGGCGATCGAGGCGGACCCGGCCTCGCGCGCCGCGTCGCTTCACTTCGTCTACCTCGACCTGCCCCGGGCGCTGATGCGGTGGAAGCGCCCCGGCCGGGCGATCCGCCTCTACTACGTCCTCTGGCAGCTCCTCGCGCTCAGGGCTGCGCGAGGGCTTCAGGCTCGCGAGCGGTTCGACGTCGTCCATCACGTGACGTTCGCGAACGTCTGGCTGCCGGCGCTCGCCGGCCTCATCGACGCGCCGTTCGTACTCGGCCCCGTGGCCGGCGGGCAGCGGGTGGCGCGTGCGCACTACGCGGCACTGGGCGCCGCCGGCGCGGCGAAGGAGCTGTCGCTCCGCGCGGCGCGGCCGTTGGCCCGCGCGAACCCGCTCGTGCGTGTCGCGTGGCGACGGGCCGTCGTGATCCTGCTCAACAACGAGGAGACGGGAGAGGTTCTGCCGCGCGGGGCGAGGAAGAAGACCCTCATCAGGCCGGGGCAGTGCGTCGAGGGCGTCGAGCCCGCGCCCGCAACCGACCCGACGGCGTCGCCGACCGCGGTCTACGCGGGCCGTCTGCATCGCTTCAAGGGGCTCGAGCTCGCGCTGCGCTCCCTCGCGCTGCGCCCCGAGTGGCGGCTCGTCCTCATCGGCTCCGGCCCCGACGAGGCGCGCCTCCGAAGGCTCGCCCGGGCGCTGGGCCTCGAGTCGCGCGTCGAGTTCCGGGGCCGCCTGCCGCAGCGGGAGGCCTGGCGCGTCATGGCCTCTTGCGACGCTTTCTTGCTCCCGAGCCTCAAGGAGGGCGGCGGGTTCGCGGCGTTCGAAGCCGCCGGCCTCGGCTTGCCGGTCGTCGCATTCGACGCGGGTGGTCCCGCCGCGGCCGCGCGAGCCTACCCGGAGGCGCGATTCGAGCTCGTGCCTCCCGCCGCCTCGGCAGCCGGTCTCGCCGCGGCGCTCGCCCGCGTGGGGAAGCGAACGCGGCGCGGCAAGCCGCTCGCAGCCGGGCCGGACGCCCTCGCCGCCGCGCTGGAGTCGATCTACGCGCGCGCCGCAGCGGAGGCCCCCTATGCTTGAGTTCGCCGCCCTCGCCTGCGTGCTGCCGCTGCTCCTCGTCGTCTTCCTGCGGCTCGTGCCGGTGCTCGCCGGTCTCCTCGACTTCGGCGGCTCGCGCCTCGTCGGCTTCGCGTGGCTCCTCCTCGTACTGAGCACCTTCGTCTGGCGTGTACGGGCGACGGACGCGCTCGTCTCGAACCCGCTCGACGCAGCCGCCCAGATCCGCGTCGGGCTCGTCGCCCTCGCGGCCCTCCTGCTCCTCGCGTATCTGCTCCGCGCACCCCGCGGGCAAGCCCTGCCGCTCGCCGTGAAGCTCCTCGTCGCCTACGTCGGCGTGGCGGCCGTGGCCGCGGTCGGATCCCCGCTGCCGCTCTTCGCCGGGTACCGCGTGCTCGAGCTCGCGGTCGGGACGGCTGCGGTCGGCGCGGCGGCGATCGCGGACCCGCGGAAGGCGCTCGAGCTGATGCTGGCGTGCCTCGGCGGCATCCTCATGCTCGTCTGGATCGAGGCGCTGACGATGCCGGGACGCGGCTGGGAGCCGGTGCACGGCGTCGTCGGGGTCGCTCTCGTCGGCGCGATGCCCTCGTTCTCGTCGAACTCGCTCGGCGCCTACGGTGCGATCGTCGGCATCTGGGGGGTCGCGCAGCTCGACTCGACGCGCTACCCGCGCGCGGTCGTGCGCGCCGCGGCTGTCGGCGGGGTCGTGACGCTGCTGGCGACGCAATACCGGACCGGTCTGATCGGCTTCCTTCTCGGGCTGACCGTCGTCGTCTGGCAGCGCCGCAGGATGCTGGTCGCCTTCGTCGTCCTGGGAAGCGCCCTCCTGGTGCTCGCCTCCGGCGACTGGGACGTACTGCGGTCGCGCGCCCAGGTCGTCTTCGCTCGCGGCAACCCGGACTCTGTTGCGAGCCTGGACAGCCGCGCGGTCTTCTGGCGCGCGGCGCTGCCGGCGATCGAGGAGCGGCCGACGCTCGGATGGGGGTTGAACGTTGGTTCGCGGCGCGTGCTGGCGTCGCTCGGCCTGCAGGACACCTCGACGATCCACAGCACGTGGTTCGAGGCGTTGCTCGGGACCGGGATCGTCGGCGGCGCGCTGCTTGCCTTCGCGTACCTCGCACTGCTCGCCTCCGCGCTCGCACGGACACGCGGGCCCGACCGCTCGGCGCTGCTCGGCATGGCGATCGTCCTGATCGTGCGTTCCCTGACGGGCACGACGGTCGAGCTCTTCGACGTCCTTTTCCTGCTCTTCGGCGCGCTCGCGCTTGGCGGCCGACTCTCCACCGAGGCTCCTGTGGCCGTCGGTCTGCGGGGGCCGCGGGCTGCGGCCCTCGACGAACGGGTGGTGCGCGCGTGAGCCGCCTCGTCAAGCTCGCCCGGGGTGGGCGCAGCTTCGGCTGGGGCTTCGCCGACCAGTGCATCTCCTCCGCGACGACCCTCGTGCTCACGATCGCCGGCGGCCGCATCGCGGGCGCGGGCGGTCTCGGCGTAATCGTCCTCGGCTGGTCCGGCTACCTGCTCGCGCTCGTCTTCCAGCGGGCCCTCGTCACGAGACCGCTCGTCGCGCTCTCGACCACGCTCCCCGACGTCGAACGCCGTGAGGCCGGTCGCCGCGGCCTGACCTCGGCGTGCTGCTGGGCCGCCTGTGCGGCGGGTGCGTTCGGCATGCTCGGCGTCCTCGTCCCCGGAGAGATCGGCCGCGGCCTCCTGATCTTCAGCCCGTGGGTTGCCGCGGCGATGCTGCAGGACTACTGGCGGACGCTCCTCTTCCGCGACGGCCGCGGCGGCGCGGCGGCCGCGAACGACGCGGCCTGGCTGGCGGTCTTTGCTCTGCTCCTCGTACCGGCGTCGATCGCCTCGAGCGACGCGGCGGTCGCGGCTGCCTGGGGCGGCGGCGCGCTGGTCGCTGCGGCGCTCGGCTTCGCCCAGACCCGACTTGCGCCGGTGGGCCTCCGCGCGACGTGGCGTTGGTGGCAGAGCGAGGCGTGGGGTTTCTCACGCTGGCTCGGCCTCGAGGGCGTCTACTACTCGGCTGCCAATGCGACGATCACGATCGTCGTCGACAAGACGCTCGGCGCCTCGGCGGTCGGAGGCCTGCGGGCGGCACAGTCGATCTTCGCCCCACTCACGCTGCTCACGCCGGCGATCGCCCTGCCGGGGCTGCCAGCGGTCGCACGCGCGGTCGCGCTCTCGTCCCGGGCCGGTCTCGCGCTCGCGCGGAAGCTCAGCGGGGCGGTGATGGCGCTCACCGCCGTCTACGTGATCCTGATGGTGTCGTTCGGCTCCGCGCTGATGCCGCTTCTGCTCGGTGACTCCTTCGAGCCCTACCGTGACCTCGCGCTGCCGATCGGCGTGTGGCAGGAGGTCGGCGCCGCAGGAGTGGGCTTGACCTTGCTCCTGACGGCGAGGCGTCGCGGGCGCGAGCTCCTCGTCGTCAGGCTCGTCGAGTCGACCGCGATCGTCGCGCTCATCTGGATCCTGTCGGCGCGTCATGGGCTCGAAGGTGCGGCCTGGGGATACGCGGCCGGCGCAGCTCTCGGTCTCCTCGCCCTGCTGGCGGTCACCACGAACGTCCAACAGGAGGCGTTGCGACTGGAGCGACGGCTCGCACGCCTGCCTGCCGCGCTCGGCGTCGTTGCCTGCCTCCTCGTGCTCGGGCTGCCGGGAGAGGCGCACAGCGCCGTCGGCGGCCTGCCCTCTGCGGCCGACGCGCGCAAAGGCTGGACGCGGTCCTGCGGGCCGCGCACCCGCCACGTGCGGGTCGGCCCGGACCTACCTCTGCCGGCGGCAGTCGCCCGGCAACCGGCCGGAACCGTCTTCTGCATCGCCAAAGGCGTGCACCGCCTGCGGACTGCCGTCGTGCCGAAGACGGGCGACGCCTTCCTCGGACAGCCGGGCGCCGTGCTCAGCGGGGCGAAGGAGATCGGCAGCCGCTTCGTCCGCTCCGGGAAGCTCTGGTCGGCCGGCGGCCAAACCCAGCAGAACCCCGCCGTCGTCGGCGAATGCGCGCAAGGCACGTCCTGCCGGTACGCCGACGACGTCTTCCTCAACGAGCGCCCGCTCATCCGAGTGCTCGACCGGAGCAGCGTCCGGCCCGGCCGGTTCTACTTCGACTACGAGCACGACCGCATCTGGATCGCCGACGACCCGCGCGGGCATCGGGTCGAGGCGGCCGTGGCCACGCGCGCGTTTCGCGGCTGGGGGAGCGGGGCCGACGACGTGCGCATCGACGGCCTGGTGATCGAGAAGTTCGCGAACGAGGCGCAGATCGGCGCGGTGAACGGCCGTGCCAGCTGGTCGGTCGTCAACTGCCTGGTGCGCTTGAACCACGGCGTCGGGATCCAGGGTGCGCACTGGATCGTCCGCAATCGCGTCGATCGCAACGGCCAGCTCGGGATCGGCGGGGACGAGCTCCGCGGCGCGCTCGTCGCCGAGAACGAGATCACGCGCAACAACTACGCCGGCTTCGACCTGGGCTGGGAAGCGGGAGGTGGAAAATGGCTCCGGACGACGGCGCTCGTCGTGCGCGGCAACGTCGTGCGAGACAACGGTGGCCCGGGCCTCTGGACCGACACGGACAACGTCCGCACGCGCTACCTCGGGAACACGGTGACCGGCAACCGTGGCGCCGGGATCGAGCATGAAACGAGCTACTCGGCGGTAATCCTCCGCAATCGCGTGCGCGGCAACGGCTTCGGCGCGCACGGCTGGCTGAACGGCGCCGGCATACTCGTCAACTCATCCGCCGGCGTCGAGATCGGCGACAACGAGGTCGACGGCAACCGCAACGGCATCGGCCTCGTCGCGAGCGACCGCGGCTCGGGAAGTCTCGGCCCGCATGTGCTCCGGGACGTCGACGTGCACGACAACACGATCGCCATGCCGCAGGGCCGCAGCGGGCTAGTCCACGACAACGACGACCCGCTGCTCTACGCGGGCGGAGGCAATCGCTTCCGTCGAAACAGCTACGTGCTCGGCTGTGGCCGCGACCCGTTCGCGTGGGCTGCCCCCGGCTCGGACGGCTACTCGTACGTCACGCGTGCGGACTGGGTGGCCGCCGGGAACGACCGCGATGGACGCTTCAAGGCG
Source organism: uncultured Actinomycetes bacterium (assembly GCA_963804935.1). Classification (GTDB taxonomy): domain Bacteria; phylum Actinomycetota; class Thermoleophilia; order Gaiellales; family Gaiellaceae; genus 3-1-20CM-4-69-9. The sequence continues at coordinate 102,334 of CAWDSD010000025.1, read as the reverse complement.
CGGTGCAAGCGGTGAGCTCGAAGCAGGCCAGGCCGCTCGTCCTCTGCTACCACGCGGTCAGCTCCACGTGGCGCTCGCAACTCTCGATTTCGGAGCGCTTGCTGGAGCGACAGCTCCGCCTAATCGCCGCGCGCGGCTACGTCGGCCTCACGCTGTCTGAAGCCGAACGCCGCCGCGCGGACGGCTCACTCCCGGACCGCTCCGTCGTCGTCACATTCGACGACGGCTTCGCGTCGACGCTCAGGGCCTTGCCGATCCTGGCGGAGGTCGGCTTCCCCGGAACGGTGTTCCCGGTGACCGGGTTCGTCGGCTCGGGCGCGACGCTGTCCTGGCCGGGCATCGAGCACGAGTTCACGCGCGAGACCGAGGCCGAGTTGCGGCCGCTCCGGTGGCCCGAGCTCGAGACGCTGCAGGAGGTGGGGTGGGAGGTCGGCTCGCACACTGTCGGCCATCCGCTCCTGACCGCGGTCGACGACGCGCGCCTCGAGACCGAGCTCCAGGTGTCGCGTGCGGAGATCGTCGAGCGGCTCGGGTGCTGCGACTCGGTCTCCTACCCGTACGGGCGTGCCGACGAGCGTGTGGCCGCGGCGGCCGCCCGCGCGGGGTACACGGTCGCGTGCACGCTCGCGATGGTCCACCTCGAGGACGAGCCGCTGCGGCGCCCCCGCGTGAACCTTGCGACCGTCGACACCGGCCTGCGCCTGCGGTTGCAGGTCGCGCCTCGGATGCAGTCGCTCCGCCGGAGTCGCGCGGCGAGGCTCGCACGAACGCTCCACCGCAACCGAAGCTGGCTTCCCGAGGTGGACTGACGTGCGCGTGCTCGTCCTCCACTCGCGTTACAGCTCCGGTGACGCCTCGGGCGAGAACCAGGTCGTCGACCGCGAGCGCGCGCTGCTCGCCGACGCCGGGCACGAGGTGCAGGCGTGGACGCCGGGGCCGTTCGACCCTCACCGGGGCGAGCACCTCGGGGTGGCGGCCGGCGCCGTCCACTCGCGAGCGGCGGGTCGCAAGGTGCGTACGCTCGTACGCGAGCACCGCAGCGAGATCGTCCACTGTCATAACCTCTTCCCAGGGCTGTCGCCCGCCGTGATCGGAGCCGCCGCCGACGCGGGCGCCGCGGTCGTCATGACCCTGCACAACTACCGTCTGCTCTGCCTGCCGGCGACCCTGCTCCGCGACGGTCGCCCGTGCGAGGCCTGCGTGGGCCGGCTGCCCTGGCGCGGCATCGTCCATCGCTGCTACCGCAACTCGGCGCCGGCGAGCGCGACGCTCGCGGCGGCGCTCGCCTGGCATCGCGCGCCGCATACCTTCGGGCGCATCCAGCTCTTCCTCGCCGTCAGCGAGTTCGTGCGCGAGAAGCATCTCGGAGCGGGGCTCGCGCCGGAGCGGATTCGCACGAAGCCCAACTTCGTCGCAGCGCGGCGCTCCCGCACGGGGCCGGGCGAGTACTTCCTGTACGTCGGACGGCTCTCGCCGGAGAAAGGACTCTCGATGCTCGTGGCCGCGCATCGGTCCGAGCTCGGGCGGCTGCTGGTAGCGGGCGACGGAACCGAGCGCGCCCTCCTGGAGACTCGAGCCGCACGAGGGATCGAGCTCCTCGGCCAGGTGCCGGCCGCGCGCGTCCCCGAGCTGCTCGCCGGCGCGCGCGCCCTCGTCTTTCCAACGCGGGCCTACGAAGGCGCGCCCCTCGCCGTGCTCGAGGCATACGCCGCGGGCGTGCCCGTGATCGCGAGTCGCACCGGGGCGCTCACCGAGATCGTCCGCGACGGCGTGTCGGGCGTGCTCGTCCCGGCCGACGACCCCCGTGCGTGGACCGAGGCGCTGACGCGACTCCTCGACGATGGCGAGAGCCTGCGCCTCGGCGCCGGAGCGCACCGGCTCTGGCAGAAGCATTACACGCCGATGCGCGCTCTCCGGAACCTCGAAGGCGCCTATCGCGCGGCGCTCGCCGACAACGCCGGTCTCTCCACCCTCGTTCGGCGGCCTCGACGGGAGGAGCAGCCGACGTGACGTCCCTCGACATCGCCGTCCTCGACGCCGAGCAGCGCCAGAGCCTCGTCGCAGTCCGCTCCCTCGGACGCGCGGGAGTCCGCGTCGGCGCCTTCGGGTCTGCGCGCTGGGCGCCGGCCTACGCCTCGCGGTGGAGTGCGGTCAGCGGCCTCGTACCAGAGAGCTCGCGCCCCGCGGAGCTCGTCGACGCCCTGCTCGCGATCGCGGACGCCCACGGACCGCTCGTCTTGCTGCCGACGACGGACGGGACGATCGAGGCGTTGCGTGCGCGGCGGGCCGAGCTCGAGCGCCGCGTGGTCGTCGCGCTCGCCCCGGAGCGCGCGCTCGAGATTGCGGTCGACAAGTCGAAGACACTCGCGCTCGCCGCGGAGCTGGGGATCGCGGCGCCCCGAACCGTCGAGATCGAAGATCTCGAGGATGTCGACGCCGCGGGCGCCGAGGTGGGGTTCCCCGCGGTCGTCAAGCCGGTTCGCTCGTGGGTAGAAGGCGAAGCGGGCGGCGCGCGGCTCACGTCGTCGCTCGTCATCGACGCAAGCGAGGCGCGCGCCGCCGCCGGCGCGGCGATCGCGGCGGGGGGCGCGGTGATCCTGCAGCAGTGGGTGACGGGAGCCCGCGAGGCCGTCTCGCTGATCTACGCCGGCGGCCGCGTGCGCGCACGGTTCGCGCAGGTCGCCGAGCGCATGTTCCCGCCGCTCGGCGGCTCGTCGGTGCTCCGCGAGAGCATCGCGCCGCCGCCGGAGCTGCTCGACGCGGCCGAACGGCTTGTGTGCGCGGTGGGGCTCGAAGGGTATTCGGAGGTCGAGTTTCGCCGCGACTCGAGCGGGTGTCCGCACCTTATGGAGATCAACCCGCGCCTCTCGGCCTCTGTCGAGGTGGCGGTGCGGGCCGGCGTGGACTTCCCCGCGTTGCTCTACGCGTGGGCAACCGGCGAGGAGGTCCCCGACGCGAACTGGTACAGGCGCGGGCTCCGCATGCGCTGGCTCGGCGGCGACCTGCGCTGGCTGCGCGAGACGCTGCTCCGTCCGGGGCGACCCGAGTTGGTCCCGGCAGGCCGGGCGGTCGCGATCTTCGCCCGCGACTGCCTGCGACCCGCCGCCTACGACTACGTCAGCCTTTCCGACCCGCGGCCGGTCCTGCTCGCGACCGCAGGCTTCGGGCTGCGCGCCATCGACCGGGTCGTCCGCAAGCAACCCCTTGGAGGGAGATCATCACCATGAACAGCTCCTGCGAGGTCGCCGTCGTAGGCGCCGGACCCTACGGGCTTTCGATCGCGGCGCATCTGAAAGCGACGACCGGCCCGGTACGCATCTTCGGTCGGCCGATGAGCACGTGGCGCTTGCACATGCCAGAAGGAATGTTCCTCAAGTCCGAGGGCTTCGCGTCCAGCCTCAGCGACCCAGGCCGGAGGTACACGCTCCGCCACTTTTGCGCCGAGACGGGGCGCGACTACGGCGACGTCGCCCGTCCGGTGTCGCTCGACACGTTCATCGCGTACGGCGACTGGTTCCGCGAGCGCGCGGTCGGAGACGTCGACGAGCGCGACGTCGTGCGCATCGAGGACGATCCGTTCGGCTTCGTGCTCGAGCTCGCGGACGGCGAGCTCGTCGCCGCGCGCAGCGTCGTGGTCGCGACCGGCGTTATGCCGTTCGCGTACGTGCCGGCGAAGCTGCGCGGGCTTCCCCACGAACTCGTCACGCACGCCTCCGAGCATGCGTCGTTCGATCACCTGCGCGGTCGTCATGTGGCCGTCGTCGGCGGCGGGCAGTCGGCGCTCGAGACGGCCGTCCTCCTCCGCGAGCGGGGAGCCTTGCCGCAGCTCGTCGTTCGCGCGCCCGGCCTGCGCTGGAACCCCAGGCCTGCGGAGCTTCCGCGTCCCCTCTTCGCCCGCCTGCGGGAGCCCGACGCGCCGCTCGGGATCGGATGGAAACTCTGGGTGTACTCGAGGCTCACGCCGTCGTTCCGCTTCCTACCGGAGGACCGCCGCGTCCGCATCGCCCGGACGACGCTCGGGCCGGCCGGCGCCTGGTGGCTCCGCGACCGGCTGAAGCCGGACGTGCCGGTCGTGATGGGAAGTCGAATCGTCGAGGCGAGCCCTGCCGACGAGGGCGTGCGGCTGACCCTCGCGAACGGCGGACAGCCCCGCGAGCTCGAGGTCGATCACGCGATCGCGGGCACGGGCTACCGAATCGACCTCGAGCGCCTCACGTTCCTCGCCCCGGAGCTGCGCTCGCAGTTGGAGCTGGTGCGAGGCGCACCGAAACTGTCGCGGCACTTCGAGTCGTCCAGGCCCGGCCTCTACTTCGCCGGCCTGCCCGCCGCCCACACGTTCGGCCCGGCGATGCGCTTCGTCTGCGGCAGCGACGTCGCAGCCCGATGCATCACGGCGCACGTGCGGCTCCGCTCCGGCGCGGCCCGTTAGTCGGCCTCACGCCGACGGCGGCGCGCATCCCCACGGTCGGACCCGCCGTCGGTCTGCTAAGTCGAGAGAGCTACGGTTCTCTCAACCGGCGCTCGCCATGCACGAGAAGACATGATTACGTCAACTCACGGAATTGACGTAGTCGATGCCCGTGACCGCAGCGGGCGCCTCCTCTGAAACCAAAAACCTGTTCGGGACTCTCGCGCGAGGGCACCCGGGCCGGGCCGAAGTGAAGCTCGCCCATCCGGTGAGGGTAACCCGGTCCGCGTCTGCCGGCGCCTGTTACTCCCAGGGCAGCCCGGCCCAGCTCTTCGGCCGCCCGGGCAGCCACTTCGGGTACGGCGCGTACGCCTCCGCTGACGAGCTCGTATCGGTCTCGACGCCGGCGCCGTGCCGGAGCGCGAGCTCGGAGCGCGGGTACAGCGTTCCCGTCTCGGGCCAGCCCTTCCGCGCGCCCGTCATGAAGATCACGCAAGGGCCGGTCCCTCGACCGACGAAGCCGTGCTCGGTGCCCGCGGGGCAGTGGACGAAGTCCCACTGTTTCAGGAGACGTTCCTCGCCCTCGATCAGAAGGATGCACTCGCCGGCGAGCACGAGAAAGTTCTCCTGGTTCGCCTCGCGGTGATACCTGCCTCCGGAGGCCCCGGGCTCCAGCACCCCGATGGTGAAGCCGACGTCGGGGAACGGTGCGTCGTCCCCCTCGAAGATGCAAGCGTCGCCCAGTACCTCGTTGGTCACCCAGGCCGCCTCGGGGACGCTCACGACGAACCAGCCGTCGGTCACGGGCGTGAGGCCCGCGTCGAGCTGCTCGAGGCGCGCTTCCTCGACCATCAGCCGCGTCCGAAGCGGTGGGAGGCCACGTCGAGAGGGTACTCCCGCGAATGCTGTCCGACCCGCTTCCTACCCTCGTTGCATGGTCAATCAGCCGTCTCGTATCGATCTGCTCGAACTCGATATCGACCTCCGCCTGACCGATCTCTGGCGGGAAGCCGGGGAGATCACGGAATGGAACCTCGACGTCGTGGCGGCCTTCATGCGCGCTGCCTACGGAAAGGGCTACTGCGACGCCCTGACCGAGGACGCGCCGGGCTCGCTCTGCCACGACCACGGCTATCGCATTCCGGGGCGCCGCCCCGCCCCGGCGCACGACTAGCGCGCTAGGGCCGGAAAACCGCCGCTAAACTGGCTGTCGTGCCCGGCCAGCGCAGCCCTGTGCGGCTGATCGTCGCGCTCTCGATCGCGGGCGTTCTCGCCGTCTTCCTGCTCTACACGTCGATCGCAGGCGGCGGCACACCGGCGCTCCGTCCGAGCCAGCTCACGGGTCACACCGGAAGGGTGTCGCTCATGGGCCAGGTCGTCGGCAAGCCGAGCGGCGACGCGCACGGCGCCGGGTTGCGTTTCCAGCTCCGAGACGTCAAGGGGAACGCGACCGTGCCGGTCGTCTACAAGGGCTCGGTCCCGGATCTCTTCCGAACCGGTCGCGACGTCGTCGTCGACGGACACCTGCGCAACGGCGCGTTCGTCGCGGTGCCGGACACACTCGTCACGAAGTGCCCCTCGAAGTACTCGCCTAAAAGGTAACTGTGGCCGATCTCGGCCGAGCGGCGCTCGTCACGGCGTTCTTGCTGCTCGTCTACGCGCTCGTCGCAGGTTCGCTTGCGGCGTGGCAGAAGCGTCGCCGGCTCGCCGAGTCTGCGCAGAACGCGTTGCTCGCCGCCTTCGGTGCGACCCTCGTCGCGTCCGCGGTGTTGCTCGCTGCACTCGCTCGACACGACTTCTCGTTCCAGTACGTCGCCGACCATACGAGTCACGAGCTGCCGCTCGGCTACACGCTGACCGCCTTCTGGGGCGGTCAGGAAGGGTCCTTGCTCCTCTGGTTGCTCGTGCTCACCGGCTATTCCGTCGCGGCCGTGCTGACCGGGCGGCGCGCAGGCCGCGAGGTGCTCGCCTGGGTCGTGCCGACGCTCGGGCTCGTCGGCACGTTCTTCGCGATGCTGCTCGTATTCGTCGCGAGCCCGTTCGCGACACAGGCCGCGGCCGCCGACGGCGCCGGCCTCAATCCGAGCCTGCAGAACCCGTACATGGCGATCCACCCGCCGATGCTCTACCTCGGCTACGTCGGGCTCACCGTTCCGTTCGCGTTCGCGATGGGTGCTCTGCTCGCGCGCCGCACCGACGAGCGCTGGATCGTCGCCACCCGTCGGTGGACGCTCGCCGCCTGGGCGTTTCTCGGAGTCGGTCAGCTGCTGGGAGCGCACTGGGCCTACGTCGAGATCGGCTGGGGCGGCTTCTATGCCTGGGATCCGGTTGAGAACGCGGCGCTGATGCCCTGGCTTGCGGCAACGGCGTTCCTCCACTCGGTGATGATCCAGGAGAAGCGCGGCATGCTGAAGGTCTGGAACGTGCTGCTCGTCGTGCTCGCGTTCTGCCTTTCGATCTTCGGGACGTTTCTCACCCGCAGCGGGATCATCCAGTCGATCCACTCGTTCACCCAGAGCTCGATCGGCCCCTGGTTCCTCGGCTTCATCTGCCTGATCACCGCTGGGTCGCTCGCCCTGATCTTCGTCCGCCTGCCACTCCTGCGCTCGAAGACGCGGCTCGAGTCCCTCGTGTCCCGTGAAGCGACGTTCCTCTACAACAACCTGCTCCTCGTCGCACTCGCGCTGACGATTCTCTGGGGCGTCGTCTATCCGATCCTCTCCCAGGCGGTGACCGGCCAGGCGGCGACCGTGAGCAAGCCGTACTACAACTTCTTCCTGCACACGTTCGGGCTGCCGCTCTTGCTGCTGATGGGGATCGGGCCGCTCGTCGCGTGGCGTCGCGCATCCCTGCGCGCGCTCGGCCGCACGTTCCTCTGGCCGCTCGGTGCTGCCGTCATCGCGGGCGTCGCGCTGCTCTTGGCGGGCGCCGGCTCGTCTCGTATCGGCGTGATCGCCTACACGTTCTCGGTGTTCGTGCTCGCCTCGATCGCGCTCGAGTTCGCACGCGGCACGGCTGCGCGAAAGGCCCTTGGCGGCGTCGGTTGGGCCGGTGCGTTCTCATCGCTCGTTGCGCGGAACCGGCGGCGTTACGGCGGCTACGTCGTGCACGCCTCGATCGTGCTGCTCGCAATCGGCGTTACGGGCGCGAGCGCCTACCAGACCGTTCACGAGGCTCGGTTGAAGCCAGGCCAGTCGATGTCGGTAGCCGGCGACCGCCTCGTTTTCCGCGGCTACGAGACGAAGACGGAGTCGAACCACCGCGCAATCCGGGCGCTCGTCGACGTGTATCGGGGCAACGACTACCTCGGGCGCTACAAGCCCGGCAAGAACCAGTACTTCGCGGAGGACCAGGTCTCGAACGAGGTCTCGATCCGTCACGACTGGCTCACCGGCGGTGACCTTTTCCTGATCGCCGACCAGGTGAACGCGAACGGCAGCATCGACTTGAAGGCGCTCCAGAAGCCGCTCGTGAACCTGCTGTGGCTCGCAGGGATCGTCTTCATCGGCGGCTCGCTGATCGCCCTCTGGCCGGATGCGAGGGAAGCGCGGCGTCTCGCCGAGCGCTACGCGGACGGGGCGGTGCGCATTTGACCGCTGCGCTCGTCGTCGGCGCGGTGCTCGCGGTCGCGTGCGTCGTGCTTGTCGCTCTGCCCTTCTTGCGCGAGCCCGCCGCGCGCGACGACCGGCTGTCGTCCCCGGATGAGCTCGAGCAGCGCCGCCTGAGCCTCGCGGAAGAACGGGACCGCGCGCTGGCGACGCTCAAGGAGCTCGAGTTCGATCATCGCACCGGCAAGGTCTCGGACGACGACTACCGCCGGCTCGTCGGCCCGCTGCGACAACATGCGGCGCAGGCCTTGCGCGCCCTCGACCTGCGGGCCGAGCAGGCCACCGACGAGCGTGTGCCCACTCGTGGCTAGCTGTACGAACTGCGGTTCGGACCTCGCGAAGAAGGCGCGCTACTGCCCACAGTGCGGACAGCCCACGAGCGCGGGCGACACGAAGGTGATTGACGTGCCGCCCGCAGAGACCGGGAGCGTCCCGGTGGAGTACGTGAACGCAGAGCCGCGCTACTACGGCGTCACGCCGACGACGCTCGTCCTGGTCCTCGCCGGAGTCGCCTTCACGCTCGCGGTCGTGCTGTTCGCGCTCGGTCGCTGGCCGTTCGGGCTCATCGCGGTCGGAGCCGGCGTTCTCCTCGTCCTGATCTTCCTCGAGGCCGCACGGCGGAAGCCGGATGGGGTCGTCGCCCGTTCGACCACCGATGCCCTCGACGGTTTTCGGGCCCGCGCGGGCCTGGCCGCCGATTCGCTCGCGACGAGAGGTCGTGCGGCCCGCCGCGTGCTCGCGCTGCGCCGCGAGCTCCAGCGAATGAGCGCTCTCCGGGCCCGTCTCCTGCTGGAGCTCGGAGACGCCGTGTACCGTGGCGACGACGAAGCGACGGAAAGAGCCCGCGGGCAGGTACGAGAGCTCGACGAGCTCGCGGCGCAGAGGGAGGCCGAGATGCAGGGAACGCTTGCTCAAGCCCAGGACCGGCTCCAGCGGCACCGGCTGGAGGTTCAGCCGACCGAGATGGTCGAGCTGCCAGATGAGCCTGGACAGGGCGATCCGAGCGGACCCGCGGTCATCCCGGAGCCCTATCCGCCCCCGGACGAGGGCACTCCACCGGAGCCGGCGATCATCCCCGAGCCGGGGCCGCTCGCGCCTGACGAAGGGCCTCAGGAGGGCCGCCTGAGGGTCTGAGCGCCCTATCTGCGGCAGGGACGTCCGGAGCCCTGCCGAACCTTTCGTCCATGGGCCGCAGACTCGCCGTCGTCCTCTTCGCCGGGCTGGTCCTCGTCGCTCCAGCCTCGGGCGACAACAGCGGCAAGCTCAGCGACATCCAGGCGCGGCTCGCGGCCGCCCGCGCGAAGGAAGCGCGCCTCACGGCCCAGATCTCGGGGGTCACGACCCAGATCCGCTCGCTCGAACGGAAGGTCGGGGACGTCTCGCAGAAGCTCAACATTCTCGAGCGCGACCTCGCGCTGCACCAGCGCCGCCTCGACAAGCTCAACGAGCTCTTCGACTTCGAGACCGAACGGCTGAACTTCCTCCACCGGCAGTACGCGAAGGTCTTACGCGAGCTGAACCTCCGCATGATCGACATCTACGAGACCCACAGCCCCACGCTCGTCGACGTGATTCTCGAGTCGAAGTCGTTCCAGGATGCGCTCGACCAGCTCCACTACCTGGACGCGATCGCAAGACAGGACAAGCGAATTGCGAAACAGGTTGGAACAGCCCGTGACCAGGTTCACACAGCGCGCGAGCGCACGAAGACGATCCGCGCGCGTGTCCACTCCGAGACGCAGGTCGTCGCGGTTCGCACGCAGCAGCAGCGCACCGTCAAGAACGATCTGCTCGCGAGCAAGAGCTCACTCGCCGGCAAGCGCGCCCGGCAGAAGGGGCAGTTGGCCTCCACAAGGGAAAAGGAGAAAGCGTTCATCGCGGAAGCGAACGCGCTCGCTGCTCAGGATTCGCGGATCCGCGGACAGCTCGCGGCAGCGCAGGGTGCATCGGACACGACGCCGTCCGCGTCGGGCCTGATCTGGCCCGTCAACGGTCCCGTCACGAGCCCGTTCGGCTATCGCTGGGGTCGCCTGCACGCCGGCATCGACATCGGCGTGCCGTACGGCACGCCGATCCACGCGGCCGCGTCAGGCACGGTCGTGATCGCCGGCTGGGTCGACGGCTACGGCAACTACACGTGCATCGACCACGGCGGTGGCATGGCGACCTGTTACGGACATCAATCCGCGTTCGCCGTCTCCACGGGAGCGCACGTCTCGCAGGGCCAGGTGATCGGGTACGTGGGGAACACGGGCCACAGCTTCGGGGCACACCTCCATTTCGAGGTCCGGATCAACGGCACCCCGGTCGACCCGCTCGGCTACCTCTAGCTTCCCGGCCGTATCCAGATTCTCTGCTCCCACGTTTCTCCTTTGCGATTCGTACCCGGCGGGAGTCGAGGACAGGGTCGCGTCTGCGGTACGACAGTTCGTCTCCCGACGACGCCGGCCGCCCTCGGGCGGCCGGTTGCTTTCGCCGGCGCGGGCGGGCACTCGAGAGTCGATCAACCGGCGAGGGCGCCGAAGGTCTTCGCCAGCAGGAAGACGTTCAGCCCGGAGATCAGGGCAGCGACGGCGACCGCTGCGACGATCGTCATCCTCCGGTTGACGAGCACACCCATGACGTCACGCCGGCTCGTGAAGATCACCAGCGGGATCAGCGCGAACGGGATTCCGAAGGAGAGCACCACCTGGCTGAGCACGAGCGTGCGCGAGGGGTTGAGGCCGAGTGCGATGACGACGAAGGCGGGGATCATCGTCACGATCCGGCGGACGAAGAGGGGAATCTGTCGCTGGATGAAGCCTTGCATCACCACCTGGCCGGACAGGGTTCCGACCGTCGCGCTCGATAGCCCCGAAGCGGTCAGAGCAAGTGCGAAGAGGACACTCGATGCGCCGCCCAGGATTGGCTCGAGCGTGCGGTGTGCGCCCTCGAGCGAGTCGACGTTCAAGAGACCGCTGCCGTAGAAGACGGTTGCGGCGACGACGAGCATCGAGATGTTGATGAGCCCGGCGATCACCATCGCGATCAGCACGTCGATCCGCGTGTAACGGAAGAGACTCTTCGCCTCCTCGTCGTTTCGCGGGACGATGCGCTGCTGTGTCAGCGCGGAGTGCAGGTAGATCACGTGCGGCATGACCGTCGCGCCGATGATCCCGACGGCGAGCAGCACGGACTCGTTGCCGGCGAACTCGGGCACGACGGCGTGCTTCGCGACAGTCCCGAGCGGCGGGTGTGCGAAGTAGAGCTCGCCGAGGTAGCAGATGCCGATCACGAAGACGAACGCGGTGATCACGGCTTCGAGCGGCCGGAACCCGTAGCGCTGGAGGCCGAGGATGAGGAGCGTGATCACCCCGGTGATGACCGCCGCCGGGAAGAGGGGGATACCGAGCAGGAGCTGGATGCCGAGTGCGGCGCCGAGGAACTCGGCGAGGTCGGTCGCCATCGCGATGAACTCGGCCTGGAGCCAGAGCCCGATCGAGGTCCTGCGGGAGAAACGCTCGCGGCAGACCTCGGGCAGGTTCCGGCCGGTCGCGATCCCGAGCTTTGCCGACAGCGTCTGGATCAGCATCGCCATCAGATTGGAGGCGACGATCACCCAGACGAGCGTGAAGCCGAACTTCGACCCGGCGGCGATGTTCGTCGCGAAGTTGCCCGGGTCCACGTAGGCGACGCACGCGATGAAGGCCGGGCCGAGGAAAGGGAGGAGGCGCCAGCGTCCCTGTCCTTGAAGAACACGCTCTCCTGCCCCAGGCAGGCGCGGCCCCTCCTCTGCGCGGGTCGCCATCATCCTGCCAGAAAGTTTAGCCTAGGCTAAACTTCTGGGCGGAGCACGTGGAGATCGGGGAGATTGCGAAGCTTCTCGTGGAGGTCGAAGCCGTAGCCGACGAAGAGCTCGTCGGGCACTGTGAAGCCGACGTAGCGCACCGGCAGATCGTCGACGAGCCGCCGGTAGGGCCGGTCGAGCAGGGTCGCCGCCGCCAGTGACGCAGGGCTGCGGAGGGAAAGCGTCTTGCAGAGGTAGTTGAGGGTCAGGCCGGTGTCGACGACGTCCTCGACGATCAAGACGTGCCTGCCATCAAGCTCGCAGTCGAGGTCTTTGAGCAGCCGGATCCGCGCGTGGCCGCCGGTGTCCGCGCCCGAGGCGTAGCTTGCGAGCTCGATGAAGTCGAGGCCGTGCTGGATCGACAGGGCGCGGCAGAGATCGGAGACGAACACGAGACTCGCCTTGAGCGGCGCCACGAGCAGCGGCTCTTTGCCCTGGTAGTCCCGCGAGATCTCGGCGCCGAGCTCTCGGACGCGCGCGTGCAGCTCCTCCCGTCGAAGGTAGACGTCACCGAGCCTGGACTCGGACCCTACGACGCCAGCTCGAGCTGGTATCTCTCCGCCAGCCGCTCGATGTCGCGCTTGTAGAAGAGCTTCACGCGGATCTCGGGATAGCGCTCGCGCAGCTTGCGCAGCTTTCGGTTCTTGCGCGTCACGAGCGACTGCTTCATCACCGTCACCTCGACGTAGAGGTTCTGCTCAGGCAGGTAGAAGTCCGGCCTAAAGGCTTCGAGGACGCGGCCGTCCTCGTCCTCTTCCAGGACGAAAGTCGTCGGCTCGTAATCCCAGGGCACACCGTAATAGTCCAGAACCTTGGCGCATTCGAGCTCGGCCTTGTTGGCGAAGCGGGGAGGTTCCTGGCCTCGATATGCCTGGAAATCCGGAGTTTCCAGTATCACCTGCATTCAGCGTAGCAACCGGTCCGGACGCTGAGAATGCGGTTTCCCGCGGCCGCCTAGACTTCTCGCATGGCGACCCGGAACGGCACGTTCACGATCATCCAGATCTCGGATCTGCACTGCGGGACGCAGTTTTTCCTGCCGAACCTCCTGGAGCGTGCGATCACGGAGGTCAACGACCTCGAGCCGGACATCGTCGTCTGTTCCGGTGACCTGACCACGTTCGGGTTCAAGGAGGAGTACGCGCTCGCCAAGGACTACCTCGATCGGATCGACTGCGAATCCGTTGTCGTCATTCCAGGGAACCACGATTCCCGCAACGTCGGCTATGTCCACTTCGAGGAGCTGTTCGGCGATCGCAACTCCGTGATGCGGGTGGGAGGCGTCACCGTGGTGGCGGTCGACTCCACGGAGCCCGACCTCGACCACGGTCAGATCGGGCGGGGCCGTTACTCCTGGATCGAGGAGAGCTTCGCGGATCCGGCGGACCTGCGGGTCTTCGTCTGTCACCACCATCTGCTGCCCGTCCCCGGAACGGGGCGCGAGCGCAACATCATCTACGACGCCGGAGACGCGATCGAATGTCTTCAGCGCTCCGGTGTGAACCTCGTTCTGTCCGGGCACAAGCACGTGCCCTATGCCTGGCGGCTCGAGGATCTGTTCATCGTGAATGCCGGAACCGTCTCGTCACTGCGTCTCCGCGGGAACTCGCGTCCCTGTTACAACATCATCGAGTTCTCGGGGACGCACGTGGACGTCTGGCGCAAGTACCCGTTCCACGGGCAGGAGAAGATCATCCAGTTTGCGGTCGACACGCTCGAGTTCGAGAAGTACACCGCACGCATCGAGGGCGAGGTGACCTCGCGGCGATGACGGCCGCGATCGTCGTCATCGACGGCGAGCACTACCCGCCGGTCGTGCGGGATGCGATCGCAGGGCTCCCCTACGAAGTGATCGGCGCCTGGCTCGCGGGCGGCACGGAGAAGTTGCGCGGAGAGCCGGACTACGGCGTACCGCTGGTCGAAGCGCTGGAGGACGGGTTCACGGATGCGGAGGTCGTCGTCGACCTGTCGGACGAGCCGGTGTTGGGACCGCGCGAACGCATGTTGATCGCCAGCCGCGTCCTTGCGGCGGGTCTTCGCTACGAGGGGGCCGACTTTCGCTTCGAGCCGCCGCAGTACGCGCCGTTTCCACTTCCGTCGCTGGCGGTGATCGGCACAGGGAAACGCGTCGGCAAGACGGCCGTAACGGGTCATGTCGCGCGGCTGCTCGCACGGGATCGTGACGTCGTCGTCGTGGCGATGGGGCGTGGGGGGCCGGCGGAGCCGGAGGTGGCACTCGTGCAGCCGACGCTTGAGTCGCTCCTCGACCTTTCGCGCGAGGGCCGGCACGCGGCTTCCGACTATCTCGAGACGGCTGCGCTCACGGGGCTCGTCACGATCGGTTGCCGCCGGGCAGGCGGTGGCTTTGCGGGCGCGGTGACGATGTCGAACGTCTTGCAGGGAGCTGCGCTTGCGGTGGAACTCGAGCCGGACGTCGTCGTGTTCGATGGGAGCGGCGCCGCGATCCCGCCGGTCGATGTCGACGGGCGCATTCTGGTCAGCGGTCGAGGTCACGATCCGCTCGCATACCTCAACCCCTACCGCGTGCTCGTCTCAGATCTGGTCGTCCTCGTCGGTGGCGGCGATGCTTCCGCGGTGCGGGCTCTCAAGGGCGTGCCGGTCGTCGATGCGGAGTTGCGACTCCGGCCGATCTCGCCTCTGCAGGGGCGCCGGGTCGCGGTGTTCACGACCGGGCCTGCGCCGACCGATCATCTCGACGCGGACGTTGTGAGCGTGTCGCGCAATCTCGCCGACCGCGCGATGCTGCGCGAAGACCTCGCGCGAACGGATGCCGACGTCTATCTCGTCGAGATCAAGGCCGCGGCGATCGACGTCGTCGCAGAAGCCGCGCTCGAGCGCGGTGCGCAGGTCGTCTTCGCCGAGAACGAGGTCGTCTCGCCCGAGCTCGATGGAGCCGTCCAGCGACTCGTGGCTACGGGAGCGCGGGCGTGAGCCATCCGCGCCACTTCGAGCCGCTTCCGCTGGGCACTCCGGATCAGCCGTACTCCAAAGGTCTGATGGCCCGCGCCCTCGTCGCAGTTGGTGTGCCGCTCGGCCGGGCGTACGAGCTCGCGAAGCGGATTGACCAGTACCTCCTCGACCGCGGCGAGCACAGCGTCGAGCTCGAGCAGGTGCAGGAGCTCGCCGTCGAGATCCTCGGCGAAGAGGAAGGGTCCGAGGCCGTTCGGCGCCTCCGGCGATTCAGGGAGCTCCACGAGCTCGACCTGCCGATCATCGTGCTCGTCGGCGGCGCCACCGGCACCGGCAAGTCGACGGTCGCAACCGAGGCGGCCTATCGGCTCGGGATCACGCGCGTCACGTCGACGGACTTCATCCGGCAGACGATGCGCGCATTCTTCTCGAAGGAATTCATGCCGTCGATTCACTACTCGAGCTTCGAGGCGGCGGCAGGCCTACGCGAGCCCGAGCAGGCAGACGATCCTGTGATCGCAGGCTTCCTGGAGCAGACTCGGAACGTGCTCGTCGGAGTCAGTGCGTCGATCGAAAGGGCGCTCGAGGAAGGGTGGTCGATGGTGCTCGAGGGAGTGCACCTCGTGCCGGGGATGCTGCCGCGAATCGAGGGGGCGCTCGTCGTGCAGTGCATCCTCGCGATCGAAGACGAGGAAGAGCACATCACGCACTTCATGGTGCGCGATGCCGGCCTCGACGGGCTGCGCCCGCACGCGAAGTACATCGAGCGGCTCGACGACATACGCCGTGTTCAGGACCACATCATCGGCCGGGCAAAGCGGCACAACGTGCCGGTAATTGCGAACAACGACATCCGCGGAGCGATCGATTCGGTGCTCGACCTGGTCCTCTCGAGCGCCGAGCAGGTACAACGGGTCTGATGGCCAAGGCTGTAGAAGAGCCGAGCGCCGCCGCGGAACCGCAGAAGGCGCCAAGGACGAGCCTCTGCCTCTGCGAGCAATACGCTCGCGTCACGGAGGGCGCGGCCCTGGTGGCGGCCCGCTGGCTCGGTCGTGCCAACCAGGAAGCAGCCGAGCACGACGCTGCGACCGCGATGCGGGCTCTGCTGGACGACTTCCCGATCGACGGACGGGTCGTGATCGGCTCGGCGGACGAGGAGTCGCCCTTGCGCGTGGGTGAAGAGATCGGCGCGGGTGGTGACGAGGCGGATCTCGCGCTCGACCCGCTCGAGGGGCGCGGCGTCGTGGCCCGCGGTGGCAACGGCGCGATGTCGATGATCGCGGTCGGCGAACGTGGGTCGTTGCTCAATCTGCCCGACATGTACATGCGCAAGCTCGCGGTTGGTCCGCGTGCGCGAGGGTCGATCGACCTGCTCAAGCCGATCGGCGAGAACGTCCAGGCGATCGCCAACGCCTTCGGTCGCCGCCCGAACGACATCACCACGATCGTGCTGGATCGTCCGCGCCACCACGATCTGATCGAGGAGATCCGCGCCTCCGGCGCACGGATCAAGCTGATTCAGGACGGGACGGTGACGGCGTCGATCTCCGCCGCGATCCGCGGCACCAACGACCACCTGGCGGTGGGGATCGGCGGAACCCGCCAGGCCGTGATGTCCGCCGCGGCGCTCCGGTGTCTCGGCGGCGAGCTGCAGGCGCAGCTGTGGCCGACCACCCGCGGCGAGATCGAACAGGCCCGCGAGGCGGGGATCGATGACCCGACGCGAGTGTTCAACACGGAAGAGCTGGCGCCTGGGGAAGTGATCGTCGTCGCAACGGGCGTCTCCAACGGCGACCTGCTGCGCGGCGTGCGTTTCCTCACGGATTCCGCACGCACGCACTCCCTCGTCATGTGCACGCGCTGCAATTGGGTGCGCTTCATCGACGGAGTGCACTTCTTTGCGCGCGACCGGCGCGAGGAAGTCCGCCTGCTCGGCTACTAGCTAGACTCGACCGACGATGCCGACCAAGGAAGAAGTCTTCGAGGCGCTGCGCCAGGTGGAGGATCCCGAGCTCGGGATGGACATCGTCGAGCTGGGGTTGCTCTACGACGTCGAGGTGCAGGGGCCGCGCGTGAAGGTGATCCACAGCCTCACGTCGATGGGCTGCCCCGCAGGGCCGATGATCCAGGAGGACATCAGCCGCACCGCCAAGGAGGTGCCCGGCGTCGAGGACGTCGAGATCGAGCTGACCTGGGATCCACCGTGGACGCCCGACCGCATGTCGGACGACGCGAAGTTCATTCTCGGCATCGGCTAAGCCAAAGGCGGCCACGTCAGAGGGCCTTGGAGCCCGAGCCGGCCGTCCTCTCCCCAGCAAGGCCGTCAGTCCTTGTGGCACGAGCAGGCCCGGACTCCGGTAAGTAGATGCGAGTCAACCCCAGATCTTGCGCCCCGGGGACGCGCAGAGGGGCGAGCGGGGAGAGCGAGAGAGCTCTCCCGCAGTCGTCCTTTGCCACAGTCGCAAGCGCAAGCGACGAGGGGAGAAATTGTCACTAACGCCGCAGAGGCCGCAGGCCCGCCCCACGCGGATTGTCACCCACGTAGGCGCCCTGCCTAGGAGAAGAGACCACAAAATTGGTCGCTATTTGCGAGAAAAAGGTCCTTGACGCCCTTTTGGTAGCGGCGCACACTTTAGGAGGCGCAAAGGACCAGCACGAGGGAATGGGGGGACAGAATTTCCCCGAGCCCGTGTCGGCCGAGCGCTTTGGGCGGCGGAGCGGCCGTCTGAATCGGCTCCGGGGAGAGCCGTCCTACGGCTTCACAAGTCGCTCCGCTGTCCCTTTCGGTAGAGGCCGTTGGCAAGAGGGGCATTGGACTCATGAGCGTTCCGCAGAGCGCAATCCGAACAAAGCGAGACAGATCTCTTCCCTTGCGGCGCCGAAGGTCTGCCGGCATGTGTCCGGTGGAGCCGTAGTCGCCGGGCGCTCTCGCCGGCAGTAAGGGGCGGCGCCCCGGGGTGGCCCAGCCCAGCGGGCCGCCGATCTCCCCGCCGGTGCGCCGTTCCCGAGAATCTGGCAGGGGCGGCATCGGGTAGTCGCCTAGCCGGGGATACGGAGCACGATCTTGCCGAGCTGCTGGCCTGCCTCAAGACGCTCGTGCGCTGCGGCCGCTTCGGCGAGCGGCAACACCTCGTCGACGACGGGAACGGCACGGCCCGACTTGACGAGCTCGTAGACGGCTTCGAAGTCCGCCGTGGTTCCCATCGTCGAACCAAAGACCGTCAGCTGCTTCCACCAGATGCGATGGAGGTTCGCCGGGGGGTTCGGTCCGGTCGTCGCGCCGCAGACACATACTCGACCCAACGGCCGCGCCGCATCGAGTGTGCGCTTCCACGTCGCCTCGCCGACGTGATCGATCACGACGTGCGCGCCGCCCTCGGTGAGCTCCTTCACCTCCGCGACGACATCGTCGGTGTCATGGTTGAACGCGCCGTCCGCGCCGAGCTCGCGGGCTCGCTCCAGCTTCTCGACGCTAGACGAGGTGACGATCACCCGTGCCCCGAGCGCCTTGGCGATCGCGAGCGTCGCCGTCGACACGCCGCTGCCGATCCCCCAGGCGAGCACCCATTCGTCTTCTCGGAGTCCCGCTCTCGTCACCAGCATGCGGTAGGCCGTCTCGAACACGAGCGGGAACGCGGCCGCGGTTTCGAAGTCGAGCTCGTCCGGAAGCGGATAGACCTGCGAGGCCGGAACCGCGATCAACTCGGCGTGCGTCCCGTCGGAGTGCTCCCCGACGACGGAGATCCTCCCGTTACCGAGCTCGTGGCCGGGGTTGATCACGACTCGATCGCCCACGTTGAAACCGTCTCCGGAGACGACGACCCCCGCACCGTCGGCGCCGAGGATGCGCGGCTTCGGCACCGACGGAAGACCTTTGCGGATCCAGACGTCGAGATGGTTGAGCGACGCAGCGCGCAGCTCGATCAGGACCTCGCCCTCGCCCGGGACGGGGTCCGGTGCGTCTTCGTAGCGGAGCACCTCTGGTCCGCCGTCCTCATGGATACGTACGGCCTTCACTGGGCACAATCTCGCACATGACCGCAGCTGAGCTGGAGCGCGTCGCCGAGGAGCTGGAGCTGGACGTCGTGGGAGCCGCTCCGGCGTCGGCCTATGCGAGCACGGAGCGTCACATCGCGGAGCGGAAGGCGCGAGGGCTCTTCGCGGACATGCGCTTCACGATGGCTCAGCCCGAAGTCTCGTGTCATCCGGAAACGCTGCTGCCCGGTGCGCGCACGGTCGTCTCGGCCGCACACTGCTACTACGCCCCCGAACCCCCGCTCGAGCCGGGCGAAGGAAGGCTCGCCCGCTACACGTGGGACGACAGTTATGCCGTGTTGCGCGAACGGCTCGACGAGCTCGGGAAGCGCCTGGGCGGTGAGTACCGCGTCCTCGTCGATGCGAACCAGCACGTCGACCGGGAGGCGGCGGCACGGTCCGGTGTCGGCTTCTACGGCAAGAACACGATGCTGATCACCCGCCGGCACGGCTCGTGGATCGTGCTCGGGACGCTCGTCACGACCGCGGACGTCGAAGCGACGGCACCGCTCGAGCTCGACTGCGGCTCGTGCACGCTCTGCATCGAGGCGTGTCCGACCGGAGCGCTCGACGAGCCGGGCGTCGTCGATGCGACCAAGTGTCTTTCGTACTGGACGCAGGCGCCGGCGCCGATCCCCGAGGAGTACCGCGCCGAGCTCGGTGCACAGGTGTACGGCTGCGACATCTGCCAGGACGTTTGTCCCTGGAACCGCGGTGTCGAGAAGCGCCGAGCCGACCGGCTGCCTGTCGAGGGCGCAGAGCCGCACGTCCGCCTCGCCGACTGGTTGCGAGACGAGGCCGACGCGGTGACGGAACGCTACGACCGGCTGTACGTGCCGAAAAACGACGCGCGCTATCTCCGGCGCAATGCGCTCGTCGCGCTCGGCAACGTCGGCAGCGCCGACGACGTGCAGCTCGCGCAGCCGTTTGCCGACAGCGAGGATCAGATGCTGCAAGAGCAGGCCCGCTGGACGATCGCGCGGATCGAGGAGCGTCCGCTCGGGGAAGGCTAGGCGCGCGCGCGAAGCCGGGAGACGCCGAGCTCGTTCGCGAGCTCGCGGGCACGCGACGCGACGTGCTTGCGCATCTCCTCCGGCTCGAGCAGCACGGCTTCACCGCGCTGGGACAGCACCTCGCCGATCAGCCACTCCGCGCTGCCGACGGGCATTTCGGCGAGCGCGTTTCCGTCCTTGAGCAGAGTCGCTCCACGCTCGGCGGCCCAGCGTGCCGCGACGCCCTTGAGATAGAGGATCCGTGCGCTGCGTGCGTCGCGGAATCCGCGCGGCTCGAAGGCCGGACGCGGCACGAAGCTCTCCTGCGTGAGCTGCGCGCTCCTCATCCGGTCGAGCCGGAAGCTGCGCTCGGCGTCACGTGAACGATCCCAGGTGTGCACGCGCCAGTTCGGCAGCTCGCGCTCGAGCGAGTACGGCTCGACGACGCGCTTCGACCAGGTCTGCTCGCCTTCCTTCTGGTACTCGATCTCCACGAGACAGCGGTCGCGGATTCCCTGGGTCAGGGTCGCGACGAGGTCGGCCTCTGCTTCGGCGATCTGCGGGTTCGGTGTCTGCGTGAGCTCGAACTGGCCGAACGTCTCTTCGAGCTTCATCCGCACCCGGTCGAGCGGTGTGTGCGCGTCGGCCGCGATCATCGGTCCGACGAACTCGAGTGCAAGCACGATCGCGCGGGCTTCGAGCGGGGTCAGGCGCGGTGCGTGGCGGAACGTGTCGCCGTAGAGCTCCTTGTCGACGTGGACAGTGTCGCCCTCGAGCGCCGCGTACACCGTGTAGCAGCCGCCGCCGAAGTTGACGAGGTTGAGCAGCTGCAGGTGTTCCTCGAGCTCCTCGGCGGGGATGTGGAATCGCTCGACGATCTCCTGGGCCGGGATGAGCGCGTCGTGGCCTTCGCCGCAGGCGGCGAGCAGGTAGGCGAGGAGTGCCTGCAGGACGGCGAAGCGCTCGGGCACGACCGGGCCGGCCGGTCGTTCCCCTGTTGCGTCGACGCGCGGAAGCGGAGCGGGCGCGGCGAGCTTCGGCGGGGCTTCCTCGTGTCGTTCGCGGACGGCGCGCAGTGCGTCGGCCACTTCCCGTCTGAGCTCGTCGGGCTCGACCGGGATAGCCCGCCCGTCCTGGCGCAGGATCCAGGAAGCGAGCTGCGGCAGCGACGAGTAGCCCGTGACGAAGACGCCGTCCTCCAGCTGTCCGGCGTTGCCGAATGCGCGCTCGACCCACCACGCGGTATCGCCCGCGAGCTCGATCCGCGCCTCGCCGATGATGTCGCCGATCTGCCACGGAGGCCTGCCGCGGTACTGGTCGATGTCGAACTCCGCGGGAATCCGGAAGTCGCGTTCGCGACGTGTCGCGAAGCGGATGTCACCCCGGATCCTCGAAACGCGGAACGTGCGGATGTCCTTGCGGTCAAGATCCTGGCCGATCACGTACCAGCTGCCGTTGTCGGAGAGGAGGCCGTAGGGATTGACGGTGCGTTCGGTCTGCCGGTTGCGGGAGATCGAGTAGTACGGGAACTTGATCGTGCGTTGCTTCGAGATCGCGCCTTCGAGCTTCCCGAGGCGCCCGGGCATCTCGGCCGAGTAATCGGGGTCCGACACCTCCACGCGTACCGCTGTGTCCGTTGCGGGCTCGCCGAAGCCGGGGCGTCCGAGTGCGAGGTTCTGGAGCGCGAGGCGGAGCGGCTCCGAATAGGCGAACTGTCCTTCGAGGAGATAGAGCGCGGTCTGAAGCGCGGCGAGCTCGTCGTCGTCGAGCTCCAGCTTTTCGAGGAAGTAGTTCTCCGACCGGAGGGTGTAGAGCTCCTCGCCGGTGAACTCGTCGCGCTGGGACTGCAGCGGCACGCCCAGTGCGAGCAGTTCGGCGCGGTCGGAGTAGAACCGGCGCGCGAAGGCCTCGTCCGACATCTCCGAGTAGCCCTCGACATTGGACTTGACGTCGCGGGCGGTCAGCAGTCGCCGCTCCGCCATCAGAAAGGCGACGAGCGACAACTGGCGAATCAGCTTGTCGGTGTCGTGAGACACCGGGCGAATCTATCGGACGGACCATGGGAGCCGACGCCCAATTCCAGTCTTCTCGCCGGCGGACGAAGCCGTGATGGACCGGATTGTGGAGGACGTACTCGAGCGTGGCCTCGTACTGCTCCTCGGATTCGATCGACTTCGACCAGTAGCGGCGCCCAAAGACGTGGTCCTTACGCCCGTGCCGCTCGTTGAAGGCGCGGGCGTAGCCGCCGTTCAGGTCGCGCATTCCTTTGTCCAGGTTGGGGGCGGGCGTTTCCAGGACGAGGTGGTAGTGGTTCCCCATCAGGCAGCTCACGTGGATGCGCCAGCCGTATCGGCGTTCGACGCGCCGGAGGAGATGGAAGAACACCATCCGGTCCTCGCGGTCGACCACGATCGGTGCGTGGTTGTTCCCGCGGCTCCCGACGTGGTAGTAGCCGCCGGCGACGAGGTCGCGGTGGGGACGCCCCATCGCCCGACCGTAGCCCCGCCCGCGAGCCGACTAGCGCACCGCGCGCCTTTTGAGCCACCTTCGTCGCGGCCCAGTCACGTGCCAGGCACGAGACTGGGGCGAATGCGTCGGGTCCCACCGGGACGCGGCGACAAGGGTCGGTCGTGCTGCGGCCGGGGCGCTCGCCCGGTTAGGCGGCGACTTTGGAGCGCTCGAGATGCTGGTGCGACGGGCAATAGTCGCGCTCTGGGAGCGGCGTGCGCTGGCACGGCTTCCCTTTGCGCGTCGTGGCGCGGCATCGGGCGACGCCTCCGTCGAGCACGCCGGACTCGATCTGCTCCTCGATGAACGCGACCGCGGCTGCGACGCCTTCCTTCACTGCCCACGCCACCTCGGCCTGCGCCGTGATCGGGAAGTAGCGGCGGATGTCCTGGAAGAGAGCGCGGTCCGGCTTAGCGAAATAGAGAGGATCCTTCGCGAGCCGCTCCATCGTCTGCTCGCACTGCTCCAGCACGGCCCGGCGGTACTCGAGATGAAGCTCCGGGGCCACATACGGGTCGATGAGGTCCTTAATCGACCTGTAGATGGCTCTTGAGTATTGATACATGCAAGCCTGAAGCTGGGCGGTGTACTCCTCGATAACAGTATCTCTAGCTCCCATTAATCCCCCGCAAAGCTTTGTTAAGCCGCAGTAAATCGTCTTCAGGGCCGCGTGACTTCGGGGAGTCTATATGGTCCAGGGGCCTGTTACAAAGTCCGGATCCCCGTTGCCTTCTCTGAGAACGCCTAACGGGTGATCTGGCGGACGTAGGCCGCCCCGAAACCCTTGGAATTCGCCGCTGACTGGGCGCTGTTGGCGCTCCCGCGGGACGAATAGAGACCGCTGAAGACCACGTAGTACCCGGGATGGAGGCTGGAATAACGGCTCGAGTCGAGGACCCCCACCTGGGGCAGGCCGGCACGGGAGGCAGACCGGGCTCGCTCCAGCGCCAGCAATCTGCCACCGCCTCCGGCCGGGATCGACTCGAGCACGACGGTGTACCCACTCTGATCCGCCGGCCAGGCCGTCAGATCGCCTGGACCTGGTGCGGTCGTCGTCGCCGGGGGCGGTGCGGTTGGTGTCGACGGCGGCCCGGTCGGCGTCCCCGCGGGAACGGTCGGCAGGGCGACCGTCGCCGTCTCGGGCGCAGTCGTCGGGGAGTGCAGCGTCTCGCCGTGGGTTGCGACGATCGTGCTGTTCTCGGCGCCCGCATCGGAGAGGACGATTGCCGCCACCGCTCCGGCCGTCGCGAGGACGAGAGACAGCAGGACAGGCCAGATCCAGTCCCCCGGATACCAGCCAAAGCGCCGCTGCCACGCGGCCGCGAGCCTGCCGAACACGCCGCTCGCCGGCTGAAGCCGGTACCCGCACTCGAGGCAGTACTCCTGATCGGGGCCGTGCGGGGCACCGCAGCGAGGGCAACGCGGTTCTTCGGTGCTCACTCTTCCCAGCGTTCCTGGGCCGGCGTGGGAAGAGCTTCGAGCAATTCCGCCTTCGGCTCCACGGCCTTCCCGCAAACGGCACAGAACTTCGCGTCGGCAGCCAGTGCGCTGCCGCACTGCGGGCAGCCGACCACCGGCGGCGTCGCTGCAGCCGGGCGGCCGCAGTTCGCGCAGAAGTGCGATCCCCAGACGAGCGGAGCGCCGCACTCGCACCGCGCCGCCGGCGCCGCCCGACGCACGGACACAGCCGCGGCGAGCAGCGTGTCGAGCTCCTGCAGGCGTTCATCGAGGGAGACCAGCTCGTCGCAGCGTTCGACGATCAGGTCCTGACGGAATTGGTCACGGCGAAACATCTCCAGCATCAATCCCCCCAGATCGCGCAGGCGCTCCTCGCGGACTCGAAGCAGCGCACGGCGTTCCTTGCGCAGCTGCCCAGGGTGGGGCAGCGACCGCCGAGGCGGGCCTGCAGGATGCGCGCTCGCGACTGTGCGCTCGTCCTTACGGCGAAAACGTGCGAGCAGCGATGGCCGCGCCACGCGAATCAATGTAACAGCGAGGTCTGACGCTCAGGCTACGGCGAGGCGGCCCGGCGGCCGAACCCGGCGACAAACACGATGAAGAGGATGACCGCGACCGCGCCGATCGCGATCCCGAAGATCCAGCCGCCGAAGAGCGAGACCACGATCGCGATGACGACGAGGGCAAGAAGGAGTCCGACCATCGCGTTGAGCTACGAAGGGAGGTCGATCACGACGAGCCGGTCCTCGGTCATCTCCCGGACGGCGTACTGCGGCCCTTCGCGGGTGTTGCCCGAATCCTTGACTCCGCCGTAGGGCATCTGGTCCGAGCGGAACGTCGGCGCCTCGTTGACCGTGACGCCACCGAAGTCGAGCTTTTGGGCGGCCCGGAAGGCGGTGTCGATGCTGCTCGTGAAGATTCCCGCCTGGAGCCCGTAACGCGTCCCGTTTGCGAGCTCGATCGCCTCGTCGATGGAGTCGACGGCGGTGACGGTGCACACCGGGCCGAACACCTCTTCGCAGGAAACCGCGTCGTCGCGGCTCGGATTTGCGATCACCGTCGGCCGGATCAACTCACCATCGAGATCGCCGCCGGCCAGGACCTCGCCGCTCGTCTTTTTGATCCAGTCGATGATCCGCTCGCGCGCGTCTTCGTCGATCACCGGACCCACGTCGGTCTCCTCGTCCGCAGGGTCGCCGACCTTCAAGGCGTTCACGAGCGGGACGAGCGTCTGCACGAACGCGTCGTACACGTCCCGTTCGACATAGACACGCTGCACGGAGATGCAACTCTGGCCTGCGAATGCGAATGCGTTCTGTGACACCTTGGTGGCGGCCGCTGCCACGTCGGCATCGGCAGTGACGATCACCGGCGTCGCGTTGCCGAGCTCGAGATTGACGCGCTTCTTCGGCGCGCGCTCCTTCAGCTTCCAGCCGACTCCGCTCGAGCCGGTGAAGGTGATCAGCTTCACTCGTTCGTCCTCCACCAGAACGTCGCCGATCTCGGCTGCCGGCCCCACGAGCACGTTCAGCCACCCGGGCGGGAGGCCCGCTTCCTCCTCGAGCTCTGCGAGCAGGAGCGCCGACATCGGTGTCTGGCTCGCCGGCTTCAGGACGACGGCGCAGCCGGCGGCGAGAGCAGGCGCGATCTTGTGCGCGACGAGGTTGAGCGGAAAGTTGAACGGACTGATCGCGCCGACGATCCCGATTGGACGGCGCAGCGTAAAGGCGAGCTTCCCCTCACCGGCCTGGGCGGCGTCCATCGGCACCATCTCGCCGGCAAGCTTCCGCGCTTCCACGGCGGCGAACGTGTACGTCGACATCGCCCGCGCGGCCTCCACACGCGCCGCCTTCAGAGGCTTGCCGGCCTCGTCGGAGATCACGCGCGCGACCTCCTCGTGGCGGCGGCCGAGACCTGCCGCGACGCGAACGAGGATCTCTGCACGCTTGTGTGCGGGCAACGGGTTCTGCATCGCCCGCTCTGCCGCGTCGATCGCGCGGCGCGTTTCCTCTCCGCCCGCTTTTGCCACACGCCCGACGATGTCGCCGGAGTAGGGCGAGCGCACCTCGAGCCAGTCGCCCGTGTCGATCCACTCACCGCCGACGAGCAGGCGCTTTTCATTGGCTGCAGCGACCACGAAGCTAGTCTAGACCTGCATGCAGGATGCGCTGATCATCGATGCGGTTCGCTCGCCGATCGGCCGGAAGAACGGTTCGCTTGCGTCGATCCGCGGCGACGAGCTCTGCGCGCAGGTCCTGAACGGTCTCGTTGCGCGCCACGATCTGGATCCGGGTGAGATCGAGGACGTCCAGCTCGGCTGTGTCACGCAGATCGGCGAGCAGGGCTGGAACCTGGGGCGGATGGTCCCCCTGGTTGCCGGCTGGCCGGAGACCGTGGCGGGTACGACCGTCGATCGACAGTGCGGCTCGTCCATGCAGACCAACTTCAACGCGGCGACCGCGATCTGGTCGGGGCAGCTCGATCTCGTCGTCTCTGCCGGCGTCGAGATGATGTCCCGCGTCCCGATGGGCTCGAACGGCGGGGACCTTTCGGACAAGCTGCTCGAGCGCTGGCAGATCGTGCCGCAAGGGATCTCGGCCGAGGTGATCGCCGACGAGTGGGGGCTCTCGCGCGACGATCTCGACTCCTTCGCCCTCGAATCCCACCGCCGTGCGATCGCTGCGAGCGACGACGGGCGCTTCGAGGACGAGATCGTCCCGATCGACCTCACGAATCCACATACAGGTGTCGTCTTCGGCGTCGACGAGACCCCGAGGCGGGACACGTCCCTTGAGGCTCTGGCCGCCCTGAAGCCGGCCTTCCTGCCGGAGGGAAAGGTAACGGCCGGAAGCTCGTCGCAGATCTGCGACGGCGCAGCGGGCGTCCTCGTCGCGAGCGAGCGCATCGCGGCACGCCTCGGGCTCGAGCCGCGCGCGCGCTTCGTCTCGTTCGGTCTCTCCGGAGTCGACCCGTATCGGATGCTGCACGGAAATCCGCAGGCCTGCGACTCCGCGCTCGCGCGCGCGGGACTGACCTGGGACGACATCGCCGTCATCGAGGTGAACGAAGCGTTCGCATCGGTCGTGCTGCAGTTCGCTCGGGACGCACGGCTCGAAGACCGCTGGGACGACATCAATCCGAACGGCGGCGGGATCTCGCTCGGTCACCCGCTCGGCGCGACCGGTGCACGCATCACGGCGACGCTGCTGAACGAGCTCGAACGACGGCAGGCGCGCTACGGCATCGCCACGATGTGCATCGGCTTCGGCCAGGCGATTGCCTGCATCGTCGAGCGTGTCTAGTCGTTCGTTACTCTCCGCGCGTGGGGGAGATGGCAGGCCGCGCTGTAGCGCGTGAACCGAAAGAGATCGTCACTCGCGGCTACGACGCGATTGCTCTGCGGTACGCAGAATGGGCCGGGCAGATCGAGTCCCCAGTCATGGACTGGGTACGCCAGCTGGAAACGCACCTCTCCGACGGCTCCGACGTGCTCGAGCTCGGGTGCGGCCGCGGCGTCCCTGCGACTCGGGAGCTTGCTCGCCGCCATCGCGTCACCGGCGTCGACATCTCCGCGGTTCAGATCGAGCTCGCACGCCATCACGTTCCGGAAGCCAGCTTCGTGCACGGCGACGCCATGGAGCTCGAGATCGCGCCGGCCTCGCTCGACGCGGTGGTCGCACTCTTCGTGTTCGGACACGTCCCGGTCGACGAGCAGCCCGTCCTGATCGCGCGACTTGCCCTCTGGCTGCGCGACGGCGGCCTCTTTCTCGGGACGTTCAGCTCCGGAGAGCCCGGGGAGGACGTGGACGACGATTGGCTCGGTGCGCCGATGTTCTTCGCGTCGCTCGGCGGCGATGCGTACGGGCCGCTGCTGCGCGAGGCGGGGTTGGACGTGTTCCGTGATGAGGTCGTCGTACAGAACGAGCCGGGGCACGGCGATGTCTCCTTTCGCTGGGTCCTGGCGCGAGCGGTCGCGTAGTGGAGATCCGCAAGGTGGGGGTCGTCGGGCTCGGCACGATGGGGGCCGGCATCGCTCAGGTCAGCGTCCAGTCGGGGTTCGAGACGATCGGGCGCGAGGTCGAGCCCGAGCTTGGCGAGCGCGGGCGCGCGACGATCGAGCGCTATCTCACCCGTGGTGTCGAAAAGGGCCGCTTTTCCGGGGACGAGCGTGATGCCGCGCTCGGACGCCTGACGCTCACGACGGAGCTCGCCGATCTTGCGGACTGTGACCTGGTGATCGAGGCGGCGCTCGAGGAACTCGAGCTGAAGCGCGAGATTTTCGCGGAGCTCGATCGTGTCACCCGCCCTGGCGCGATTCTGGCGACGAACACATCTGCGCTCTCCGTGTCCGAGATCGCCGAGGCGACCGAGCAGCCGCAGCGCGTCGTCGGCATGCACTTCTTCAACCCGGCGCCCGTGCTTCCCCTGGTGGAGATCGTCCGTGGCCGCGCGAGCTCGCCTGAGGCGGTCGAAGCGGCCTACGCGTGGGCCGAGCGCGCGGGTAAGCAACCGGTGCATTGCAACGACACGCCGGGATTCATCGTCAATCGCATCCTGATCCCGCTGCTGAACGATTGCGTTCGAGTCCTCGACGAGGCCGGGGTCGAGCCGGAGGCAATGGACAAGGCCATGACGAACGGCGCCGGCTGGCCGCTCGGCCCGTGTGCACTGATCGACCTGATCGGGGTCGACGTCCACGTGCACGCATCGGCTGCGCTGCACGACAAGCTCGGCGAGGATCGCATGGCGCCGCCGGAACGGCTCGTGCGGATGCAGCAGGAGGGAACTCTCGGCCGCAAGTCGGGCCGCGGATTCTACGAGTACTAGTTAGGCCGCAATCCGCTCGGGCAGCTCGACGACGACCTCTGGCAGCTCCGGATGACGCTCGTGCGCTTCGCGCCAGATCGCCTCGGCCCGGTCGGCTTGCAGCGTTTCGAGGGCGACGGCGTGCATCGTCGCGATGGAGGCCAGCTCCACCAGGCGTTCGGCCTCGGCGTTGCTGAGCTGCGAAGCCACGCTCGCGAGCGCATCGAGGCGCGCCACAAGGAGTCGGGACGTCCGTTCACAACGAGAGAGCTCGGTCACCACTCGAATATTCGCGGGGGCATCGGACGGTCCTCCCCGTCCGTTGCAGCCCAGTCTCGTGCCTGGCACCGGACTGGGCCGAAGGAGTCACTCCTACGGAACCGTGAGCCTCGCCCAGACGTTCGCCAGGAGACGGTCGACCTCCGGACTGCCGAGGGACGCGCCGAAGTTCAGGGCGCCCGCCGCGAAGACCTTCGCTCCGGACGGTGTCCCGTAGTAGGTCATCTCCGCCGACCGGCCGGGACCGAGCAGGTCGGGAATGTGTGCCAGCACCTGGATGCCGCGAGGCGACGCGGCGGTGCGCCCATCGATCTCGATCCCGTAGCGACCGAAGACGCCCCCGTCCGCAAGACCTGTACCTGCGAAGGCCCACGGCGCGGAGACCGCGCCCGTGACGGTGTAGCCGGCCTGGCGCTGACCGTGATCCGATCCGACGTATTGGACGCCGACGATGCCCGACTCCGGCCGGCCCAGCTTTCGCCACAACCCGCGCCGGACGAGCTTCTGTCCCACCCGGTCGACCAGCCGGTAGAGATTGTTCGCCGCGAGAAAGGCCAGGTTTCCTCCGTCGTCGCGATAACGCTCGATGACGTCGTACGCATGACGCGTCACGTACTCCTCGTGGCCGGGGAAGACGACAAGGTCGTAACGGCGCGCGAGCTCGTCACCGCTCGCAACCGCGTCGAGGTCGTCGTCGGAGAGGAAGTCCACGGCGCGGCCGGTCCGGTTCAGCCACGCGATGAACTCGAGATCCCAGTCGTGGAAGCGGAAGGGAACGCCGAAGTCGAGGAACGGCCGGCGGAGGTCAACGCTTCGATGCTTGCCCGTGACGTACCACGAGTCGCCCCACCCGTCACCGTCGGTGTCCGCGAAGTTGTACGCCGCCCAGGTATTGGTCGCCAGCACGACTGCGACGCGATGCGTGCCGAGCTGCCTCGGCCTGACGATGAACGGCGCGTAGCCCACGCGTCCATCCGCCGAAGTCGCTCGCACGAAGTAGAGGCCGCTCGGCCATTCACCGGCGCGGACCACGCGCAACAGGGCCGGGCGGTCGCGGTGGGCTCGCCAGTCGACCCGGATCGGCCCCGTCATCGCGAGGCTGCTCGTCTTCACGTCCTGCTCGCTCGGACGCCCCGGCGACTGGTAGGCGAAGACCTGCAGGCGAAGCAGCCTCGCATCCGTCGCGAGCCGGAGCTCCGCCGCCTGGCCGGGGGCGTAGCTTCGCTTGGTGAACGCCGCGTCGATGCCCTGGACCCGCACCACGGGCGCGGTCTGCCTGCCGCTCGGACCGGAGCCGCCGTAGACACGGTTCCCGACGCGAAGCCGCATCACGTACGTGCGCGGCTGGGTTCCGCGGGCCGGGCGCCACGTCAGCGAGCCTTGCCCGGCGGCGAACCGCCGGGACGTTCGCCAGACCACGGTCGTCCCACCCTTGCCGGCGCGGATCATGTTCGTCGCGATCACCTCGAGCTGCACCTGCGCCGGACGGGTCAGCCGAAAGCGCACCGTCGCCGAGTCGCGAAACCCGTCACCGTTCGGGCTGACCGTCGTGAGCAGTGGCCGGTCGCCCGCGAAGGGAACCGAGCCGTTCGATACGCGGAGGTCGAGGAGCGCCGGACCCGGCGTCGCAAGGGCCGAAACCGCGGCGAGCAGCAGGGCGGTCACTGCCTTACAGTTTCCTTACTTTCCAATGATGCAGCGCACAATTGAACGGTCGATACTGAATGCCATGAGGCGACTCCTCACCTTTGCCATGCTCGTAATGCTGGTCCTTCCGGCCGCATCGGCTGCGCGTACCGATGCGCCGAACGACGGCACGCTATCCGTCAGCGACGCTCGCGGGACAATCACGATCAACGGCCGCGGCGCGGTGATCGGAAGCTTTGCGCGCGGCTCGGTGACGATCAGCGACCCGATCGACGGCGACGGCACCGGTCCCGTCGTGACGGGGGACGAGTGGTCGAAGGAGAAGAACGACACGACCTCGACGTGGGGAGGCACGAAGGTCCGCTTCCGGATGATCGGCGGGACCTTCAAGATCGTCGTCAGGGGTCGCGGCATCAATCTGTCACTGGTCGGCAAGGGGACGATCACGCTGAACGGCGCAGGCACGGGCGCCGACGGAGGCTACTCCGTCAACGGCGGCGAGTACAGCGCCCTGCCGGACTTCCCGGCGTCGTTCTTCCTGTCGGCGACGAGCCCCTGAGAGGTCTCGCGTGAGCAGCGCAACGCAGTCGGTGCTCGTGGTCGAGGACGAAGCGTCGATCGCTTCCTTCGTCTCGCTCTACCTGAAGAACGCCGGCTACGAAGTTCGCACCGCGTCGAACGGCACCGAGGCGCTTGCGTCTGCGCAGAGTGACCAGCCCTCGCTGATCGTGCTCGACCTGATGCTGCCCGACATCGACGGGATCGAGATCTGCAGGCGCATCCGGCAGAAGTCGGACGTCCCGATCCTGATGCTCACCGCGCGCGACGAGGACGTCGACAAGATCATCGGGCTCGAGGTCGGGGCCGACGACTACATGACGAAGCCTTTCAACCCGCGCGAGCTCGTCGCACGCGTGAAGTCGATCCTGCGCCGCTCCGGGCCCGACCGCAAGGAACGCGAGAGCGCGACGCTGCAGCACGGCGACCTCCACATCGACTCCGGGCGCCGTGAGGTCAAGGTGGGAGACACTGAGATCCAGCTCGCTCCCAAGGAGTTCGATCTCCTGTGGGAGCTGCTCGACCACCGCGGGCTCGTGCTCACGCGTGACCAGCTCCTCGAACGAGTCTGGGGTTACACGTTCGCGGGCGACACCCGCACCGTGGACGTCCACGTTCGCCAGCTCCGGCGAAAGCTCGGCGAGGCCTCGCCGATCGTGACCGTGTGGGGGGTCGGCTACAAGGTCGGGCCCGCACGCGATGCGGTCAAGGCCTAGCGATACCTTGTAGGTCCTGATGTTCAGCTCGCTGCGCTTCCGGTTGCCGGCGCTCTTCCTGCTCGGCATCGTCGTGAGCGGGCTGATCGCGGCGGCGGTCGCGCTGCGTCTCTTCCAGGGCTACGTCCTCAACCGGTCGAAGGCCGATCTCAGGCGTGAGGCGATCGGGCTGACCGAAGTCTTCGCGCAGCAGGCGATCACGAGCAACGACACCGGCGTGCCGCTGCCGCGCATCGCGAGACAGCTCGAACGTGCGACCGGCGATCGTCTCTTTTACGTCGGCGTCTCGCCCGTTCCCGACCAGAGAGTAGGACTGGATCGCCTACCGGAGAGCACAGTGGACTGGCGTTCCGGTCGGACGATCACGTTCGAGTTCACGCCACCGGGCGCAAAGAAGACCTATCTCGCCGTCGCGCGTCCCCTGAAGCTGGGCAAGAAGGGGCCTGCATTCGGCGACCTCATCGTGGCGAAGCCGAAGACCGAACTGAACCAGCAGCTGATTCCACTCCTGCAGCGGCTGGCGATCGCCTCGCTCGGGGGAATCTTCGTCGCGGGGCTGCTCGGGTGGTATCTGTCCCGTCGGATCACGGCGCCCGTCCTCGCGCTCTCGCGCGCGACTGACGAAATCGCGCGAGGCCACTACGACGTCGACCTGCCTGAAGTGAAAGGCGGTGGTGAGATCGGACAGCTTGCCGACAGCTTCCGGCAGATGGCCTCACGACTGTCGGTCGCCGAGCAGCAGGAACGCAACTTCCTGATGAGCGTCTCACACGAGCTCCGCACGCCGCTTACCGCGATCCGCGGTCACGTGGACGCACTGCGCGAAGGAGTTGCCGAGGACCCGGAGGCGCGTGCCGCCTCGCTCGACGTGATCGCGCGTGAGGGCGTCCGGCTCGAGCGTCTCGTTGGCGACGTCCTCGATCTCGCGAAGCTGGAAGCGCACCGCTTCACGCTCCTCTCGGAAGAGGTCGACATGGAACGCCTCTGCGATCAGGCCTACGTCGCCTTCGGTGAGGAGGCGCGCCGCCGCGGGATCGAGTACGACAGGCGCTTCGACGCCAAGCCCACGATCGTCTCGGACGGCGACCGTGTGCTGCAGATCATCTCCAACCTCCTCTCGAACGCCTTTCGCTGGACGCCTGACGGTGGGCGAGTGGAGCTCCAGCTCTCGGCCTCGAACGGCCGTGTGTCGGTCGCAGTCGACGACAACGGCCCCGGCGTCGCGCCGGAGGAGCGTGACCGCATCTTCCGGCCGTTCTGGTCACGCGACGACTCCGGCACGGGCCTCGGCCTGGCGATCGCGCACGAGCTCGCGGCCGCGCTCGGTGGCAGCATCCAGCTCGAGTCGAAGCCGACGCAGGGCAGCCGCTTCCAGCTCGTCTTGCCGCTGGGGCACTAATCTCCGCCGGAGTGGGTCTGCCCGAGCCCGCACCGGTCTTCGATCTGCCGCGCCGCCGCTCCCGTCTGCGCGCGGCACTCGTCTCGCTGCGGCCGCGGCAGTGGACGAAGAACCTGCTCCTCTTCGCCGGGATCATCTTTGCGGCGAAGCTCGGCGACTTCTCCCGCTGGGGCGAGGCGTTGGCCGCATTCGCGGCGTACTGCGCTGCGTCGAGCGCGAGCTACCTCGTCAACGACGTTCGCGATGCGCCACATGACCGGGCGCACCCGACCAAGCGCGCGCGGCCGATCGCCCGCGGTGAGCTTTCACCCCGCCTGGCCGAGCTGATCGCCGTGGTGCTGCTCTTCTCGGCCGTCTTCCTCGTCGCGCCGCTCGGGCTCGCCTCGATCTTCTGCCTGTGCGCCTTCTTCGCGCTGCAAGCGGCGTACACACTGAAGCTCAAGCACATCGTGCTGCTCGACGTCATGGGCATCGCCGGTCTGTTCGTCATCCGGGCCGCTGCGGGAGCGGCGGCGGTCGAGGTGCGAATCTCGCCCTGGCTCCTCCTCTGCACGGCGTTGCTCGCCCTCTTCCTGGCGCTCGCAAAGCGGCGCGGCGAGCTCGTGCTCGTCGGCGCGGAGGCGACGCCCGGGAGGCCCGTCCTGGAGGGCTACTCGCTCGCGCTCGTCGACCAGCTCGTCACCGTCGTCGCGGCATCGACCGTCATCTCGTACTGCCTCTACACCTTCACCGCACGTCCCTCGAAGGCGATGATGATCACGATTCCGTTCGTCGTCTTCGGAGTTTTCCGCTACCTGCTGCTCATGCACCGCCACGATCTGGGCGAGGAGCCGGAGGAGGTCCTCCTGCGGGACGTGCCGATCCTCGTCTGCATCGCAGGGTGGACCGTCGTTGCGGCCGTCATCCTCAAGCTGAGCTGACGCGCGCTAGGACGTTGCGGCGTCTTGCCGGCGGTCTTCCATCCGGTACACGACGGCACCGCGGCCCTCCTGCAGGCCCTGCTCGAGCCTGCCGAGGAGCGATTCCATGCGCGCGATCCGTGCGTCGACGCCCTTCCAGCCGGACGAGATCAGGTCGACCAGGAGCGAGAGATCGTCGACACGCGCGTTGCGGTCGGCCAGCAGATCGCCGTCGATCCGTTCGAGCTTCCGGATGACGCCGTTCATGAGCCCGCGAATCTCGGCGAGGTTGCGCGCCATGGGCTGTGCCTCGTCGCGGACCGCATCGCCGACGCGGCCCGGAAGCGTCTCTTCGAGAACGAGAGCGGCGGCGGCGAGCGTCTCCACCTGCTCGCGGGCCCGGGTGAGGAGCGCATCGAGCGCTGCGCCCTCCGCGCGTTGCCCGACCCTTTCCTTTGCGCGCTCGACGACGCCGTCGTCCATGTCCGGCAAGGGTACCTTGAGGGCCGGATGAAAACGAGGGAGCTCGAGTACGACCTCCCCCCGGCGCTGATTGCCCAGCATCCCGTGGCGCGCCGCGACGAGTCGCGACTGCTGCTCTACGAGCGCCTGTCCAAGCGGGTGCACGAGCGGAGGTTCGCAGAGCTGCCGGACGTGATCGGCGGCGCGCTCGTGGTCGTCAACGACACACGTGTCGTGCCGGCGCGCATTCCGATCGAAGCGCCGAAGGGCGAGGTACTGCTGCTCGAGCGTCTCGACGAGGACGGGCTCTGGGAAGGCCTCGCACGGCCGACGCGCCGTCTCAAGCCGGGTCGCCGCTACGGCCCGGTGGAGCTGCTCGAGCATCTCGGCGAAGGACGTTGGAGGTTGCGACTGCACGGCGAGCCCGCCGGCGAGACGCCGCTGCCGCCCTACATCACGGAGCCGCTCGCGGATCCCGGCCGCTACCAGACGGTGTACGCGCGCGAGGCCGGGTCTGCGGCCGCGCCCACCGCCGGCCTGCACTTCACGCAGGAGCTGCTCGAGCGTCTCGACGTCGAGCGCGTCACCCTCCACGTCGGTCTCGACACGTTCCGGCCCGTATCGGTGGACGATCTCGCCGAGCACGCGCTGCACGGCGAGCGTTACGACGTGTCGGCCGAGGCCTGGGAGCGCATCTCGGCGGCGCCGAGGGTGTTGGCGGTCGGCACGACGACCGTCCGCGTGCTGGAGACGCTCGCGCGCGGCGGGCCTCTCGCCGGTCGCACCGATCTGTTCATCACGCCCGGCTTCGAGTTCAAGCGGACCGATGCGCTCCTGACGAACTTCCATCTGCCACGCTCGACACTGCTCGCGCTCGTAATGGCCTTTGCCGGAGTGGAGGAGACGCGGCGGCTCTACCGCACCGCTGTGGAGGAGCGCTTCCGCTTCTACTCCTTCGGCGATGCGATGCTGGTGCTGTGAACGTCAAGCGTGCACGCCACGAAGACGCGGACACCGTCGCGGAACTACTCGACGAGGCGACCGTCTGGGTCGGCGAGCTCGGCTTCGAGCAATGGCCGCTTCCGTTCCCGCGCGACGAGCTCGCCGAGGCGATCGACCGCGGCGAGGTCTACGTCATCGAGGGAGAAGACGACGAGCCGGTCGCGACGCTCGCGCTGCTGCAGGACGACCCGCAATATTGGGGCGACCGCCCGCAGGACGCGCTCTACCTGCACAAGTTCGCCGTGCGACGCGACCGTGCCGGCCGCGGCATCGGCGCCGCCGTCGTCGAGTGGGCGAACGCCGAGGCTGCGGAGGCCGGACGCGAGTTCCTCCGGCTTGACTGCCTCTGCGACAACCCGCGCATCCGGGACTACTACGAAGACCTGGGCTTCGAGCATCGCGGCGACCTCGTCCTCAACGGTCGGAACATGAGCCTGTACGAGCGCCCGGTCCGATGAGCGAGACGTTCAGGGTCACCGCTACGGACGGCGCGGCGCGTGCAGGGCTCCTGCGGACCGCGCACGGCGACGTGCCCACGCCGGCGTTCATGCCGGTCGGGACGAAGGCGACCGTCAAGACCGTGGATCCCGACGAGCTACGCGCCCTCGGCACGACGATCCTGCTCGGCAACACGTACCACCTGCACTTCCGGCCGACCGAGGATCTGATCGCGGAGCTCGGCGGCCTGCACCGCTTCATGGGCTGGGACGGCCCGATCCTCACGGACTCCGGCGG
This sequence comes from uncultured Actinomycetes bacterium, assembly GCA_963804935.1. GTDB lineage: Bacteria > Actinomycetota > Thermoleophilia > Gaiellales > Gaiellaceae > 3-1-20CM-4-69-9. Next base: position 66,065 of record CAWDSD010000025.1, on the reverse strand, counting down.
GTTCCAGGTCTTCTCGCTGCGCGACACGATCGCCGCCGTCGACGATGACGGTGTGACGTTCAACTCGGTGTACGACGGTTCCCCCGAGCGGTTCACACCCGAGACCGTGGCGGCGATCCAGGCGAAGCTCGGCTCGGACATCGCGATGTGCCTCGACATCTGTCCGTCCGCCGACGTGCCGCGTGCCGAGCTGGCCGAGGCCGTTCGCCGGACGACGCTGTGGGCGTCGCGTCAGCTGGCCGCGCCACGCGCCGAGGGACAGCTGCTCTTCGGGATCGCTCAGGGTGCAGCGGATCCGGAGCTGCGCCGGCGCTCGATTGCGGAGATCGCGGAGCTCGGTTTTGACGGTCACGCGCTCGGCGGGCTCGCGATCGGGGAAGAGCGTGGCCTGATGTTCGAGACGACGGCGTGGGCGGCCGTGGAGCTGCCGCCGGACCGGCCGCGGTACTTCATGGGAATCGGCGACCCGGAGGGTGTGCTCGAGGTGATCGAGCGCGGCGTCGACATGTTCGACTGCGTGCTACCCACCCGGACGGCGAGGACGGGCAGCGCTCTCACCTGGGAGGGGCGGCTCAATCTCCGGAACGCCCGCTTCGCTCGTGATCCGAAGCCCCTGGACGAGTCGTGCCCCTGCCCGGCCTGCAGCCGCTTCTCCAGGGCCTACCTGCGGCACCTGATCAACCAGGAGGAACTGCTCGGCCTGCGCCTGCTGAGCCTCCACAATCTACGATTCCTGATTGACCTGACCGCGAATGCACGCGCGGCGATCGAGCAGGGCCGGCTGGCGGCGTACAAGTCCGAGGCGCTGGACCGACTCGCTTCGGCCGCCTAGGAGGCACCTGGTGTTTCAGTACCTCTTCATCATCGTCCTGCTGGCCCTCGTGTGGGTCATGCTGATCCGGCCGCAGCGGCGCCGGCAGCAGGAGGCGCAGCGACTGCTCGCGTCGATCGGCGTGGGCAAGGAGATCGTGACGGCAGGCGGGCTCTATGGAACGGTCACGGCGATCGAGGACGACGAGGTGCGGGTCGAGATCGCGGACGGCATCGAGGTCCGGGTCGCCAAGAGGGCTGTCGCAGGGGTCGTCAGCGAGGACGAGAATGACCCAGAGGAGCCACAGCCGGAGGAGGACGCCCCGGCTACCCTTCCTAATCCGTGAAAGAGCGCCGTAAGCACCTCATTCTCGTCGGCTGCATCCTGGCGGCCCTCGTCGGGGTGGCCTTCCTCGCCGTCCCGGGCTCGCCCGTCCACAGGAAGCCGACGCTCGGCCTCGACCTCCAGGGCGGCCTCGAGGTCGTCCTGAAGGCCGTCCCGCCGAAGGGGCACAAGCTCACCTCCGACGACCTCAGCCGCTCGATCGACATCATGCGGAAGCGGATCGACAAGCTCGGCGTCTCCGAGCCCGAGATCCGCAAGCAGGGCTCGAACCAGATCGTCATCCAGCTCGCGGGGATCCATGATCCGGCCGCGGCCGCGAAGGTGATCGGAAAGACCGCCGTCCTCGAGTTCTACGACTTCGAGGCCGACCTCACCGGCCCGTCGGTGAGCGGGCTCGCGCAGGTCCCGATTGCCAAGGGGTCGTTGTACGACCTCTTGATCGCACCGGAAACCCAGGCGCTGGCGGACAAGGGAGTGTCGCAGTGGTACCTCTTCGACTCCAAGCACATCGTGAGGGCAGGACCGGCACCGACGAAGGCCGTGCTGCTGCAGAGCCAGGTCGTCCAGAAGCCCACGGCCGCGGGTGGTCTCGGCAAGCACATTCCGAAGGACTGGAAGATCCTGCGCGTTCCGGCGAACACGGTCGTCGTGAGCTGCGACGTGGCGAGCGGGAACTGTCTCAGCAGCCAGCAGCTCACCACGCCGCGGGGCTTCTACCTTCTGAAGCACAGCGATAACCCCAACAATCCGATCCCGGAGATGACGGGTCGCGAGCTGAAGCTGTCTGGCACGCGGGCCGACATCGATACGCAGACGAACCAGCCCGTCGTGCTGATGCAGTTCACGAACAAGGGCAAGAAGATCTTCCACACGATCACCCGGCGAGAAGCGGAGCGCGGGGCGCTCGTGTGCCAGGGGCAGCGCGACACCAACGCCGTGACCCAGTGCGCACAGCACTTCGCGATCGTGCTCGACCGCGAGATCCAGTCGGTGCCGTACATCGACTTCGTGCGCAACCCCGACGGAATCCCCGGTGACAACGGCGCGCAGATCGACATGGGGCGCGGCGGCGGGCTCGGCGAGGCGAAGAAGCTCGCGCTCGTCCTGCAGACCGGTGCGCTGCCGGTCAAGTTCGAGACGGCCGAGCGCACCGACGTCTCCGCGACGCTCGGCAAGGACTCGCTGACCGAAGCGAAGAAAGCTGCGCTCGTCGGCCTGCTCGTGGTCGCGCTCTTCCTGCTGCTCTTCTACCGCTTCCTCGGTCTCGTCGCGGTGATCGGGCTGGGTATCTACTCGGCGTTCCTGTACGCGGCGATCCTGCTCTTCCACGTCACGCTCACGCTGCCGGGCTTCGCGGGACTGATCCTCACGATCGGCGTCGCAGCCGACGCGAACGTCGTCATCTTCGAACGCATCAAGGAAGAGGTGCGCGCCGGCAAGTCCGTGCGCGCGGCCATCTCGGCGGGTTACTCGAAGGGCTTCCACACGATCCTCGACGCGAACGTCGTCACCGCGATCACGGCGCTCGTGCTGTTCGCGGTCGCGACGGCTCAGGTGAAGGGCTTCGCGTTGATGCTGCTGATCGGAACCGTGATCTCACTGATCACGGCGGTCGGCGCGACGAGAGCGATGCTTGGACTCCTCGCAGGGTTCGCATGGTTCAACAAGCCGCGCTTCATGGGCGCGCAGGGCCAGCAGACGGCGAAGTGGCTGCAGATCGACTTCATGCGCCGCCGCTATCTGTGGTTCGCGATCTCCGGCGCCATCCTCGTGATCGGCTTCGGTGCGCTTGCCGTGAGGGGTCTGAATCTCGGCATCGACTTCAAGGGTGGGTCGCAGCTGACGTTCAAGACACCGGTCGCACACACAACCGGCGACGTCCGCGCCGTCATGAGCACCGCAGGGTTACGGGGACGCCGTCATCCAGGGACGCGGGACGGCGGTGAACGGCGATCAGTACAAGACCTTCCAGGTCCGCACGAAGGCGCTGAGCGGAGACAAGCTGACGTCGGTCTCCCGCGCCCTCGAGGACAAGTTACAGACGAAGGCCCCGGGAGCGACGACCGTCTCGTCGAGCTTCGGCCGGCAGATCGCGAAGTCGGCGATCATCGCGGTCCTCTTCTCGCTCTTCTTAGTCGTTCTCTACATCGCGATCCGGTTCGATCTGAAGTTCGCGGTGCCGGTGATCGTCGCGATGCTCCACGACGTTCTGATCTGTATCGGGATCTATGCGCTGCTGGGACGCGAGGTCACGAGCTCGACGGTCGCGGCGATCCTGACCGTGCTCGGCTACTCGATCTACGACACCATCATCATCTTCGACCGCGTCAGGGAGAACATCCCGCTGATGCGGCGGGCCTCGATGGCGACGATCACGAACGTCTCGTTGTGGGAGACGATCCGCAGGTCGCTGGCCACGTCGTTCATCACGCTTCTGCCGGTCGGTGCGCTGTTCCTCTACGGAGGCGCCACGCTCAAGGACTTCGCGTTCGCGCTGATGGTCGGTATCGCATCGGGCGCCTACTCGTCGATCTTCATCGCGGCGCCGCTCCTTTGTATCCTCAAGGAGCGGGAGCCCGAGTACGCACGCCGCAAGGGCGAGATAGTGACGAAGCGCGGTCTCGAGGAAGCGATGGAGGAGTCCGAGGAGGAGCTTGCGCAGGAGCCTGCTCCGGCGCTCGCACCGGTTGCGACGGTCGACGGCCCTGCAGCGTCGGCTGCGGCCGCGAAGCGCGAGCAGCGCCGGCAGCGCCGGCGTGCTCGCCCCCATGGACGAGCCCGTTAAGCGGCTCGCGCTCGCTCTCGTCGGCGCGGTCGCGCTAACGGCGGAGCGTGCGGACGAGCTGGCCGACTCGCTCGCCCAACGAGGTGGTATGAGCAAGGACGAGGTGCGGGGTTTCATCGACGAGGCCACGAACCGCTGGCGCGGCGAAGCGATGCGCGTCAGTGAACGCGCAGGCGAGACGCTGCACGGCGTGTTGCGCGAACTGGGCGTTGTCACGCGTGACGAATGGGATGAGCTCGAGCTTCGCCTGGCGCAGATCGAGCATCGCATGAAGCTCGTGGAATCGCGCCCGCGCGCGGTTCCCCCTTCTTGAGGCGGCGGGTAGCCGCCCTCCCAGGTACCCTCGGAAGCGTGCGGCTTCGCCGACTTCGCGGGGAGCTCGTGCTCGGTTGGGCCGCTGCGGCGGTCGGTGTCACGGGCATTGTCTCCGCTCTCACTCCTGAGTTCGCCAACCGCTCGGACTTCGTGCGCGGCGTGCTCCCGCCCGGCGTCCCCGGAGCGGCTCGCATCGCCGCGCTGACGTTCGGGCTGACGCTCATCTGGCTGTCGCGCTCGCTCGCTCGGCGGCGGCGGCGTGCCTGGCAGCTCGGCATCGTCCTCGTCATCGGTCTGACCGTGGCGCATCTCGCCAAGGGTCTCGACTTCGAGGAAGCCACGTTCGGCCTGCTAGTACTGGCGGCGCTCTATCGGTTCAGGAAGCGGTTCGACGTGCCCGGCGATCCGTTGTCTGCACGCCCGCTCGTCGTGACGCTGCTTGCGTTGACGACGACCGCAGCGCTCGTCGTCGTGCTCGACCTGCGCGGATTCCGCGGCGATCGGATCGAGGACTTGCTCGCCGCGGTGAGCCTCTTGCTCGGGTTCCGCGCGCTTCACCTCTGGCTGCGGCCGCTGACCGAGCGTGTCCGGCAATCAGCCGAAGAGCGCCGGCTCGTCCGCGGGCTCATCCGCACACACGGCGACGACAGCCTCGCGTTCTTCAGCCTCCGCCGCGACAAGAGCTACTTCTTCTCGCCGAGCCACAGAAGCTTCCTCGCCTACAAGGTCGTCGGTGGCTGCGCTCTCGTGAGCGGCGATCCTGTCGGCGAGCGGGCGGAGATCCTGGAGTTGCTCACCGAGTTCCGTCGCGTGTGTCACTCGCGCGGCTGGCGGCTCGCGCTGCTGAGCGTCCGCAGCGAGCTCCTACCGGTCGCGCGCGCTCTCGGCCTGCGGGCGATCAAGATCGGCGACGAGGCGGTTGTTCACCCTTCGACGTTCTCGCTGGAAGGCCGGCCGATTCGCAAGGTCCGCCAGTCGGTGACCCGCCTGGAACGTGAGGGCTACCGCTTTCGAGTCGTCGCCGCAGGCGAGGTCGACGCAACGCTGCGCACGGAGCTCGAGCGAGTGTCTACGGTCTGGCGGGGCTCGAACGTCGAGCGCGGCTTCTCGATGGCGATGGACGACCACTTCAGCGAGCCGGAGACGTTCTTCGCACTCGCCGAGCGAGACGGGTCCGTCGGCGGCTTTCTCCATCTCGTCCCCAGTGGGCAGGGCTACTCGCTCGGTGCGATGCGCCGCGACCCCGGCACGCCGAACGGTCTGATGGAGTTCCTGATCGCGGAACTGATGGGCTGGGCGCGAGACCGCGGCGCCGAGGAGATCTCGCTCAACTTCTGCGTCTTCTCCGACCTGTTGGTCGACACGCCGCGCAACCCGCTCGAGTCGGTCGCGCGTGCAGGACTCAAAGCAGGCGACCGGGTGTTCCAGTTGGAACGGTTGCTCGTCTTCAGCCGTAAGTTCGCCCCCAAGTGGCGCCCCCGTTATCTCTGCGTTGAACGCCTCGCGGACTTGCCGCTCGTCGGGATGGCGTACCTCCGTGTGGAGTCGCTCCTGACACCGCCCGGCCCGTGGGCACGGCAGCGAGCCGTCCCGCTTGCCCCGCGAGAGTAATCCGTCACACTGAAGCGATGGCTCAGCCGGCAACCCGCAACCTCGGCCGCCTGTCGGAGATCGCGCAGGTCGCGGTTCGCCACGGCTTCGGGTACTGGTTCGACACCCACCGGCTGACGGATCTCTTTCCGCGCCGATCGCGCCTCGAGGAGGACGGTCAGCCGTCACAGCGCGGCCAGCATCTGCGTGAGATGCTCGACGAGCTCGGCCCGACCTTCGTCAAGTTCGGACAGCTCCTCTCGACGCGTCCCGACGTTCTTCCGCCCGACATCATCGCCGAGCTGCGGGGCCTTCAGGACGACGTGCGCCCGTTCCCGTTCGCCGACGTCGAGAAGGTGATCCAGGAAGACCTCGGCCTGTCGATCGACCAGCTCTTCGTGGAGTTCGAGGAAAGGCCGATCGCTGCGGCCTCGATCGGCCAGGTGCACCGCGCAACGCTCCCGAACGGGAAGCGCGTCGCAGTGAAGGTGCAGCGTCCCGGCGCGCCTCGTCAGATCGAAGCGGACGTCGCCTTGCTCTATCAGGCCGCCCGGATCGCGAAGGAGCGCGTCCGTGCGCTCGACTTCATCGACGCCCAGCAGCTCGTCGACGAGTTCTCCCGGTCGATCAGGCAAGAGCTCGACTACCGGCTGGAGGCGCGGAACGCGGAGACGTTCCACCGCAACTTCGCGGGGCATCCGCACGTGCGCGTGCCGAGGGTGTTCTGGACGTACACGCGCAGCCGGGTCCTGACGCTCGAGTGGCTCGACGGCGTCCAGGTCGCCGACCTCGATCCGAACCAATGGTCGCTCGAGGCTCGCCGCGATCTCGCGTACCTGATGACGGAGACCTGGATGACGATGATCTTCCGGCACGGTTTCTTCCACGGCGATCCTCATCCCGCCAACATCCTCGTCCTCGGGCGAGGCGAACAGATCGGACTGGTCGACTTCGGCGCGGTCGGCAAGCTGACCGACGACGACATGTCGAAGCTGACGCGGATGTTCATCGACGCAGCCGCGGAGAATGTCGAGGCGTTGCCACGCAGGCTCTCCGAGCTCGGCGTGCGCTACCCGAAGGAGCGGGAGGAGGAGTTCCTCGCCGAGTTGAGCGAGATGTACTACCGCTACTACGGCGCAAGCCTGGCGGAGATCGATCCGATGCAGGTGATCCGGGAGGCCTTCCAGCTGATCTACTCGATGAACCTGCAGCTACCGACTCGCTTCCTGCTGTTGGACAAAGCGATCGCGACGCTCGGCTCGGTCGGCGTCGACCTCTACCCCGACTTCAACGTCTTCGAGGTGGCACGACCGTATGCGCGTTCGTTGATGCTCGAGCGATTCACCCCGCACCGGATGGCGGTGCGTGCGCGCAAGGAGTCGCTCAAGCTTGGTGCAATGGCGCTCGAACTGCCGTACCAGATCCACGACATCCTGGAGGAGTTCCGGGACGGCCAGATCGAGATCGGGTTCGTCCACAAGGGCCTCGACGACCTCCTGAACCGGCTGGACGTCGTCTTCAACCGCCTCGTGATCGCGATGGTCGTCGCAGGCGGATTGATCGGGTCGAGCCTGATCGGCATCTTCGCGAAGGCCGGCCCGCACGTCCTCGGGATCAACGTCATCTCGGTGATCGGCTTCGCGCTCTCAGGACTGCTCGGGGTTTGGCTCCTTTGGGGCGTTGTCCGAAGCGGTCGGCTGTAGATTTTTCGTCACGGTTTTGCGCGAAAGGACATCTGGTCTGGCGCCGAAGACGGCGCTACTTTCGTTCGCATGTCGACCGCGTTGCTGCTTGCGGAATCCCAGCCCGACACGCGCGGCTTTCTCGAGCGTCATCTGCGGAACGACGGGTTCCAGGTCGTCGAGGGGGAGGCGCGACCCGACCTCGTCCTGCTCGGTGACTCCGGTGCGCTCGAGGAGTGCCGGGCCCGGCACGGCGACGTACCCGTGATCGTCCTGGGCGCGCCCGAGTCGGATACGGTCGACCGGGTGCGGGCGCTCGACCGCGGCTGCGACGACTTCCTCGCGAAGCCGTTCGACTACGAAGAGCTGCTGGCGCGGATCCGTGCCGTCCTCCGGCGGACCGCGCCCGCGGGTCACGAGACGCTGCGAGGGGGGCCGATCACCGCCGACCGCGCGACACGGTGCGTCACGGTCGACGGCGTGGCGGTCGCGCTTGCAAGCAAGGAGTACGAGCTGCTGCTGAAGCTGATGACCGATCCCACGCGCGTCTTCACGAAGGAGCAGCTGCTGCGTGATGTCTGGGGGTTCCGTTCCCTCGGGCGAACGCGCACGCTCGACTCACATGCCTCTCGATTGCGCCGCAAGCTGTCGGCTGCGGCGCCCGGCGCGTTCGTCGTAAACGTCTGGGGGGTGGGGTACAGGCTGCTCGACGGGTAGGCTCGCTCCGCATGAGTGCGCTGGGCGATCTCTCGTCGTTCGAGCTCCAGAAGATCTGGGAGGGCGTGCACGTACGTGTCCTGCACGGTGAGCGGATCACGCTCGGCGTGGTCGAGCTCGATCCAGGGAGCCACGTACCGGAGCACCAGCACGAGAACGAGCAGCTCGGGATCTGCCTGAGCGGCTCCCTCGTGTTCCGCGTGGGCGAAGAGACCCGCGAGCTCGGGCCGGGAGGCACCTGGTCGATCCCGCCCAACGTTCCGCACGAGGTGCACGTCGGACCGGAGGGCGCCGTCGTCCTCGACGTTTTCGTCCCGCCCCGTGACGACTGGCGTGAGGCCGAACGCGTCGAGCAGCGCGAGCCTCGCTGGCCGTAGCCGGGATCCAACCATGGCCAAGCTGATCTATTCGGCGCTCACGTCACTCGACGGCTACGTGGCGGACAAGGACGGCAACTTCGGCTGGGCCAAACCGAGCGAGGAGGTGCACGTCTTCGTCAACGACCTGGAGCGGCCGGTCGGCACCTACCTCTACGGGCGCCGCATGTACGAGGTGATGGCCTACTGGGAGACCGCCGACACCGTCGTCGCCGACCAGCCGCCGTTCATCCGGGACTACGGGGAGATCTGGAAGGCGGCCGAGAAGATCGTCTACTCGAGGACGCTGGCCGAGGTATCCAGCGCCAACACACGCATCGAACGGGAATTCGACATCGATGCGGTCCGGCAGCTGAAGGCGACCGCGGACCGTGACATCGGCATTGGCGGTGCCGACCTCGCCGCCCAGGCGATCGAGGCCGGATTGGTCGACGAGCTCCACCTCTTCCTTTCTCCCGTGGTGGTCGGAGGAGGAAAGCCATCCCTCCCCGACAAGGTCCGCCTGGAGCTCGAATTGCTCGACGAGCGCCGCTTTGCCAACGGGGTGGTCCACCTCCATTACCGCACCCGGCCATAGGCGTTGATTAATCGAGGATCTCGACCGTGTCACCGTCCGTGAGCTCGTGTCCGCGGCCGACCTGTTGACCCTCAAAGCGCGCTGAGGGTCCCCAGACCTTCGCTCCCGTGCAGCGTGCGCCGAGGTCGTGGTGGATCGAGTCAGCGACATCGAGGACGGTGGCCGGCGGCTGCAGCGCGATCGGATGCTCGTCGTCGCGTAGGTAGACGCGCATCAGCCCGGTCAGCTGCCAGATCGTCTCGCGCAACCGTTCGACGCTCGCATCGTCGAGCACGCTGACCTCGACGACCCGAAGCTCCGGGAATGCCGCTCGCAGCGCGGCGCCGTCGGCCTCGTCGCTCTTCGTCGCAGCGATGACGGCCGGGCGTTCGATCTCTGCCTCCACCACCTCGGCCATCACAGCCCGGAGCTCGTCCACCGGCGCGCTTGCGTCGTGGCAGAAAAGAATCGCGTCTGCCCCTCGCAGCACGCCGAGCAGCGGGCGTGCGCCGCCTCGGCCCTCGGACGCCCCCTCGATCAGTCCCGGAATCTCGACGAGCTGCACGAGCACGCCGCCGACCCGTGTGAGCGCGGGTACCGGGCGGGTCGTCGTGAAGGCATACGCGCCCGTCTTGATCTGGATGTTGGAGAGGGCCTGCAGCAGCGACGACTTGCCGGCGTTTGGCGGCCCCACCAGTGCGATCTGGGCAGCGCCCTCGCGCCGGACCGCGATCGAGTCGCGATGCGTCACGCGTTTGCGCACTCTCGTCTGGTCGAGCTGCGCCTCGACCCACTTGCGGATGTCCGCATACGGGCCGTTCTTGTAGCCGGGTAGTTCGCCGAGGATCGTACGGAGCTCGCGGATCCGCTCCGAGCCTTCCTTGCCGACGAGCCGGCGCTTGATCAGTTGCATCTGCGTGCGATGCGGCATTGGCATCGCGTCACCTTCCTCTCAGTCGTGCGGGAAGGTGCGCGAATCCGTGACGCGGGTCAGGTTCGCGCCCTGTCCCGCCGCTTCCACGGACGCTGTAGTTCGGAAGCGGCGGGCTAGCCGTGCTGCGTGCAGCAAATTGCTCGCCAGCGATGCATGAGCCGAGCCTACAGAATTGCGCCTTCGAGCCGGAGCAACTGTTCCTTTCGCTCCAGCCCGCCGGCGTAGCCGACGAGCTTGCCGTTCGCGCCGACCACGCGGTGGCACGGCAGGACGATCGGCAGTGGGTTTCTGTTCATCACCGTGCCGACTGCACGTGCCGCGCGCGGCCGCGCCGATCGTGCGGCCAGTTCGCCGTACGTGACGACCTCCCCGTACGGGACGCGCGCAAGCTCCCGAAGCACGCGGCGGTTGAAGTCCGCGAGCCGGGCAACGTCGATCGGAAGGTCGAAGGTGTGCCGCTTGCCCTCGAAGTACTCGTCGAGCTCGCGCCGGGCGGGATCGATCGGCTTCGCCGAGCGGAGCACGCGCACGCCGAAGTCGCGCGCGAGCTGTTCGAGCTCGCGCTCCGGATCGGCGTCGTAGGAGATCCGGCAGAGCCCGCGCGCGCTCGTGGCGACGAGTAGCGGGCCGACCGGCGAGTCGACAAAGTCGAAGGCGGCGTCGAGCAAGCCCTCGGCGGCGGCGGCGTCGCGAAAGCGACGATCGAGTTCGGGGGAAACAGCGTTCACGAAAGCTCCTTCTGTCGTAGCCGGCGGATGCCGGCGGAGGCGGCCTGTCTGGCCGCCGTGGCGTTCGAGCCGAGGGCGGCTCCGATCTCCGCGTAGTCGAGGTCGTAGCCGTACCGCAGTACGACCGCGGCGCGTTCCGTCGGAGGCAGTTGGTCAGCCAGGTGCTCGAGTTGCGCGAATGCGGGCCGTCCGTCGAGCGCTGCTATCTCCGGCAGGTTCGCGTCGGCGCGCGGGCGGCGGTGCTCGTCGATCGCGATCCGGCCGGCGATCGTGTACGCCCACGCTCGCAGATGCTCGCCGTGCTGCAGCTTGGGATAGGCCCGCAGAGCGCGGAGGAACGTCTCCTGGAAGGCATCCTCGGCCCGCTGACGACCGAGTCGGCGCAAGAGGAATCCGAAGATCTCCTCGCGGTACTGCTCGTAGAACCTCTCGAAGGGCGGCAAGGTCATCCTCGACATCCTGAAACGCTAGTGGGGTCCCAGGTGTGAGGATCCCACCATGAAGGTCGCCGTGGTCGGTCACATCGAGTGGGTGGAGTTCGCCCGGGTGGCGACCGTGCCGCTTCCCGGGGAGATCTCCCACGCTCTCGAGACGTGGGAGGAGCCCGCGGGGGGCGGAGCCGTCGCGGCCGTCCAGCTGGCGAGGCTGGCCGGGTCCTGCGTCTTCTTCACGGCTCTCGGCTCCGACGACCTCGGGCGCCGTTCCCGCGCGGAGCTCACCAAGCGTGGTGTCGACGTGAAGGCGATCCCCGAGGCGGACCCGACCCGCCGCGCGTTCACCTACGTCGACGACACCGGCGAACGGACGATCACCGTGCTGAGCCAGAAGCTGGTCCCGCGTGGGGGCGACAGCAGGCTGCCGTGGCACGAGCTGCGGGAAATGGACGCCGTCTTCTTCGTCAGCGGCGACGCCGATGCGCTCCGGCACAGCCGCGCGGCCCGCGTTCTCGTCGCGACCTCCCGTGAGCTCGCGACGCTGAAGGAGGCGGGCGTCCAGCTCGATGCAGTGGTCGGAAGCGGGGAGGACGAGGCCGAGGTCTACCGGCCCGGCGACCTGGATCCGGCCCCGCACGTGGCGGTCACGACCGCGGGCGGGCTCGGCGGGTGGCTCCAACCGGGCGGCCCATTCCGCTCGACGCCGCTTCCGGGCCCGGTCGTGGACACCTACGGAGCCGGCGATTGCTTCGCCTCCGGCCTGACTTTCGCCCTCGCTCGGGGGGACGCCATCGAGGACGCGGTCCAGGTCGCCGCCCGCTGCGGCGCGGCGGTCATGACCGGCCGAGGGCCCTACCACGGCCAAATCGGGGCCGGGGACCTCCTGCCCTAGGAGCTCCGGAAATCCCCCTTCCGGGGTGGACAGGTGGGGGAGGGTGGTTTAAAGTGGGGCGAAGTGGTAATCTCCCCCAACCCCGAGCAATGCTCCTAGGCGCCTACGACCACACACTCGATGACAAGAACCGTCTCACTCTTCCGGCCAAGTTCCGAGAAGCCTTCATTGACGGTGTTGTCATCACGCGGGGGCTCGACGGCTGCCTGTACGCCTTCCGTCGTGAGGATTGGGATCGACTCGTCGACTCGCGACTGTCCACGCTGGATCCGCTCAGCCCGGAAGGGCGGCGGCTTCAGCGGCACTTCTTCTCCGGGGCGTCCGAGGCCGAGCTCGACAAACAGGGCCGCGTGATGATTCCTGCTCAGCTGATCGAGCACGCGAAGCTGAGCAAGGAGGTCGTCGTAGCGGGTGTCAACGACCGGCTCGAGGTCTGGGACCGCGCCGCCTGGCGCAAAGAGCTGGCAGAAGTCGAAGGGAGTGCGGAGGATGTTGCCGAACGTCTTGCAGACAAGCGCGACTGATCACGTCCCCGTTCTCGCCGGCGAGGTGCGCGAGCTCCTTGCGGTCCGCCCAGGCGAGACCGTCGTGGACGCAACCTTCGGAGCGGGAGGTCATGCCGCGCTGCTCGCGTCCGACCTTCAGGGAAAGGGCAAGCTGATCGCGATCGATCGCGATCCCGGAGCTCGCGCGTACTTCGATCGCGTGGCGAAGCAGGTGGCAGCACAAAGCCGTTTCCTGCGTGGCGACTTCTCCCTCGTGCTGGAGCAACTCGCCGACAACGGCGTCGAGGCGGACGCGATCCTGTTCGATCTCGGTGTCTCGTCGATGCAGATCGACCGGCCCGAGCGCGGTTTCTCGTACATCGCGGACGCGCCGCTCGACATGCGGATGGATCCGTCCGCGGACGTGACCGCCGCCGGCATCGTCAACGAGGCGGCGGAGCGTGACCTCGCGACGATCTTCAAGCGTTACGGCGAAGAGCGCTATGCGCGCCAGATCGCGAGGGCGATCGTGCGCCGGCGGAAGGAGCAGCCCTTCGAGCGGACGAGTGATCTCGTCGAAGTGATCAAGGCTGCGATCCCCGCGCCCGCCCGCTTTGGTGACGGGCATCCCGCGAAGCGGGTGTTCCAGGCGCTGCGCATTGCCGTGAACGACGAGCTCGGGGCGCTCGAGGCCGCGTTGCCGTCCGCGTTCGCGATGCTGCGGCCGGGAGGCAGGCTCGCCGTGATCAGCTTCCACTCGCTCGAGGACCGGATCGTCAAACGCTTCATGCGGGACCGGGAGCGAGGCTGCGAATGCCCGCCCGACTTCCCCGTGTGCATCTGCGGCAAGACGCCCGAGCTGCGCTCGACCTCCCGGAAGGCGATTCGACCGAGCGCAGCGGAGACGGCTGCGAACCCGCGCTCTTCGTCGGCGCGACTACGGGTCGGAGTCAAGACGTAACGATGGCCACCTGGGCCGCCGCCAGGGCCGAGGAAGCGGTTGTCGCTCAACCGCGTCCGAAGCCGCGCCTCGTCAAGCGGGAGCGCCGTGTCACGGGCGGTGTGCTGTCGATCGCGATCGTCGCCGCCCTGCTGGCCGGGGTCGTCGCGACGAACGTCGCTGTGCTCCGGCTCAACATAAAGCTCGACCATCTCGGCCAGGAACGCGCCGACCTCCGCGCCCAGAACGCGCAGCTCTCGTCGCAGCTGTCTAGTGCCGCATCGGCTCCGCGGATCCAGAAGCTTGCTGCCAAACGACTGGGCTGGCAGCAGGCGACCTCCGACCAGACGACCTACTTCAAGCTCCCCAAGTAGGCGGTGACGTTGAACCGCCACGTGAACAGGCGGATCAGGCTCTTCCTGGCGGTGCTCGTCTTTGCCTTCGCAGGACTCCTGTTGCGTGCGACCTGGCTTCAGTCCGTGCGCGCGGAATCGCTGTCGGCGCTCGGAAGCACCCAGCACCGCGAATCCGTGACGCTTCCTGCCGGTCGCGGCACGATCTACGACCGGGTCGGCCTCGAGCTCGCACTCGGCGAACGTGCGACGACGGTCTACGCCAACCCGATGCAGATCGTGGACCCGCGGAGTGCGGCCCTTGCCGTCGAGCGCACACTCGGTGTCGACGCGAACCGTCTATATCCGATCCTCGCCGACCGCACGAAGGGCTTCGTGTACGTCGCGCGCCAGGCCGACCCGGCCCAGGCGGCCGCCCTTCAGCGCATGAAGCTGCCGGGCTTCGGCTTCTATCCGGAGGAACGCCGGAACTACCCGCAGCGATCGGTGGCCGCCCAGGTGCTCGGCTACGTCGGCACGGACGGCAACGGTCTCTCGGGTCTCGAGCTGCAGTTCGACAAGGAGCTCGCGGGCCGTGCCGGCAAGGAGACGGTCGTCAAGGATCCGAGCGGCCAGGTCATCGACGTCCAGAACGAGCAGCCCGAGATTCCGGGCAAGAACGTCTATCTGACGCTCGACCACAGCATCCAGGCGAACGCAGAGGAGGTGCTGCGCGAGACGGTTCACAAGTGGAGCGCGAAGAGCGCGAGTGCGATCGTGCTCGACCCGCGCACCGGCGCCATCCTCGCGATGGCCACCCAGCCCGGCTACAACGCGAATCTTTTCCCCTCCGTGCCGAGCGACCTGCAACGCAATCGCACGATTACCGACACGTACGAGCCGGGATCGACGTTCAAGCTGATGACCGTCGCCGGCGCTCTCTCGGAGCGGATCGTCTCGCCGACGACGCGCTTCACCCTGCCGTATCAGCTGCACGTCGCCGACCGCATCATCCACGACGCCGAGGAGCGCGGAACGGTCAACTATTCCGTTGCGCAGATCCTCGCGCACTCGTCGAACATCGGGGCGATCACGCTCGCCGAGATGCTCGGGCGCACGCGGCTGTCGTCGTGGATCTCCAAGTTCGGTTTTGGCCGGACGACCGGCGTCGACTTCCCGGGTGAGAGCCCGGGCATCGTCTTGCCGCCCGACAAGTGGTC
This sequence comes from uncultured Actinomycetes bacterium, assembly GCA_963804935.1. Lineage (GTDB taxonomy): Bacteria > Actinomycetota > Thermoleophilia > Gaiellales > Gaiellaceae > 3-1-20CM-4-69-9. The sequence goes on along the minus strand of CAWDSD010000025.1, from coordinate 50,922 downwards.
CGGCTCGACGATCGGGAACGTGCCGATCGGGCAGGGGATCGCCGTGACGCCGGTGCAGATGGCCGCGGCCTACGCGGCGATCGCCAACCGGGGCGTGTGGTCCCGTCCCCACCTCGTGGACCACGTCGCGGGGGGCGGGCGGCCGTCTCTCAACCACCGGCGCCTGGTCGCACCGCGGATCGCGAAGCAGCTGATGATGATGCTGAAGGACGTCGTCGCCGAGGGCACGGGCATGTATGCAGCGATGCCGGGCTACCAGGTCGCCGGGAAGACGGGCACCGCGCAGAAGCCGGACGCGAGCGGTGGATACGCCACCGGCCGGTACGTCGCCTCGTTCGTTGGGATCGTCCCCGCGTCGCGGCCTCGCTTCGTCATCCTGGTCACGGTCGACGAGCCACGCGGCGCAATCTGGGGCGGCGTCGTCGCGGCGCCTGCCTTCCAGCAGATCGCGCGCTTCGATCTCCAGTACCTGGAGGTCCCGCCCGACGCCGCCCCCGCCGCGCACTAGCCGCTTCCCGCGCGTGTACCTAATGGACCCTGCGCCGTAGGCCGCCCACACTAGACTTGACCGGCGATATGCAGCTGGAGCGGCTCATCGCAGCGCTGGCTCCGACCGACGTCGTTGGAGGCGGTGCTCCCGAGATCCGCGAGCTGGCGTACGACGCGCGGGAGGTGCTGCGCGACTCACTGTTTTTCTGCGTCCCGGGAGCGAGGGCAGACGGCCACGACTTCGCTGCGGCAGCGGTCGAGCAGGGGGCGGTCGCGCTCGTCGTCGAGCGGCCACTCGACCTCGAAGTCCCACAGCTGGTCGTGCCGAGCGTGCGGGCCGCGATGCCGCTCGCGGCAGTCGAGTTCTTCGGAGACCCGACGGCCCAGCTGCCGGTCGCGGCGGTCACGGGCACGAACGGAAAGACGACGACTGCGTATCTCCTGGCGTCGATTCTCGCCGCGGCCGGAGAACAGCCGGGCCTGCTGACCAACGTCGAGCGGCGTGTCGGTGACGACGTGCGCGAGGTCGGCCTCAACACACCAGAGTCGATCGACCTGCAGCGCCTCTTTCGCCAGATGCTCGCTGCGGGGAATCGCGTCTGCGTCATGGAGGCGACGTCGATGGCGTCGGCGAAGGGACGGCTGGAGGGGACGCGCTTCGCGGTCCTCGTCTTCACGAACCTGACCCAGGATCACCTCGACTTCCACGGGACGATGGAGGAGTACTTCGAGTCGAAGCGGCGCCTGTTCGCACAGGCCGCGCAGGCCGTGATCAACGTCGGTGACGAGTACGGAGCGCGCCTCGCCTCGGAGCTTCCGGGTGCGATCACGTTCCGGCCAGGCGACGGGCTCGGCACGGTGAGGCTCAAGCTGCAGGGGCGCTTCAACGTGGAGAATGCACTGGCCGCGGCAGCCGCGGCACGCGCGCTGGGCGTCGACGACGAGGCGATCAGAGCAGGCCTCGAGGCGCTCGACCTGGTTCCTGGACGCTTCGAGCGCGTCGACGAAGGTCAGCCGTTCACCGTCCTCGTCGACTACGCACACACGCCGGGCGCGCTCGAGACAGCGCTGCGGTCGGCGCGCGAGCTCGACCGCGGCCGCGTCATCTGCGTCTTCGGCGCGGGCGGGGACCGGGACCGTTCTAAGCGGCCGCTGATGGGTCAGGTGGTCTCCGAGTTCGCCGATGTCGCGCTCGTCACGTCCGACAATCCGCGCGGCGAGGATCCCGCCTCGATCGCGTCAGAAGTGGCCGGAGATCTCGAGCTCGACATCGAGCTTGACCGGCGCCGTGCGATCGAGCGGGCGCTCGAGTCGGCACGGGCGGGCGACGTCGTTGTGATCGCCGGCAAGGGTCACGAGCAGGGGCAGGAGATCGCTGGCAGCAAGCTCCCCTTCGACGACCGCGAGGTCGCACGCGACGCGCTGCGGGCGCTGAGGGCACCGGCATGATCGCGCTCGAGACCACCTTGCTCGAGGGCTTGGGGCAGGCAGAGGTACGCGCGAACCGCTTCACCGGCGTGCAGGTCGATTCGCGGCGCATCGTTCCGGGCGACCTGTTCGTCGCCGTCGGCAAAGGCGCGGACTTTCTCCACGACGCTGTCGCCAACGGCGCGGTTGCGACGCTCGTGCCCGACGACGCGTTCGCTGCGCTCGCACGCCTCGGTGGCGCCGTTCGCAAACAGAGCTCGGCACGCGTCGTCGCGATCACAGGGTCGATGGGCAAGACCTCGACGAAGGACATCCTGGCCGCCCTCTGCATGCCGACAGCGAGGACGATCGCCGCCGAGGCCAGCTACAACAACGAGATCGGCGTGCCGCTGACGCTCTGCCGGCTCGACGAAGACACCGAGGTCTGCATTCTCGAGCTCGCGATGCGGGGCTTCGGCCAGATCGCCGAGCTCGCCGCGATCGCCCGCCCCGAGATCGGGGCGGTGACGAACGTCGGGCCGGTGCATCTCGAGCTCGTCGACTCACTCGAAGGCGTTGCCCGGGCGAAGGGGGAGCTGATCGCAGCGCTTCCGCCGGGTGGGACGGCGATCGTCCCGAGCGACTTCCCGGTCGCGCGCGACGATATCGACCTCGTGAGAATCGGCGAGCCTGCCGCGGAGCGCGTCGACGGTCGCACGGTCGTCGGCGGTGTCAGCTTCAACTTCACCGCTCGCCACCAGGTGCAGAACGCAGCGACGGCGCTGGCTGTTCTCGACGCGTTGGGCTTGCCGCGGCCGGAAACCGTCGAGGTCGACTTCGCACGCTGGCGTGGGGAAGAGGACGAGCTCCCGGGCGGTGGCCTTCTGATCAACGACGCGTACAACGCGAACCCGGTCTCGATGCGCGCGGCCCTCTCGTATCTCGTGGAACGAGCCGGACCGCGGCGGCGGGTCGCGATCCTGGGCGACATGGCCGAGCTCGGCAGAACAGGCCCGCAGTACCATCGGGAAGTCGGCGAGGCCGCCGCCGAGCTGGGCGTGGACGAGCTCCTGGCCGTCGGCCAGCTCTCACGCGGGTACCTTGAAGGCGGCGTTTCCGGACGCTGGGTGGCGAATGTCCACGATGCCCTGCGGCAGGTGGACGAGCTCGTACGTCCCGGCGACGCCGTCCTCGTGAAAGCATCCCGGGCCGTCGGTCTCGAAGCTGTGGCAGAAGCACTCACAAAGATCCCAACCCGGTGACGCGCCAGTGATCCGCGTCCTGGCCGCAGGCGTGGTCGCGATGATCGTGTCGATCGTCGTCGGCCCGAAGTTCATCGCCTTCCTGCGGAAGAACGAGTTCGGCCAGCACATTCGCGAGGAAGGTCCTGAAAGTCACCGCGTGAAGCAGGGAACACCCACCATGGGCGGGCTGCTGATCCTCGTCGTCGCGACGGCCGCCTTCCTCGCCTTCTCGAAGTACAAGGTGCCCGCGCTCACGGTTCTGTTCGTGACGCTCGGCTGCGGCGCGATCGGGTTCCTCGACGACTTCATCAAGCTCACGCACCGCCGGTCGCTCGGGCTCCGTGGACGCTGGAAGCTGCTGCTTTTGGGACTGATCACCGTGGGCGTCGGCTTTGCAGCGGATCATCAGGATCTGCCGAAGACGATCTTCATTCCCATCGCGCACTGGAACGTCGAGCTCTCGTATGGCTGGTATGTATTGCTCTTCCTCGTGATCGCGGGGACGGCGAACGGGGTCAACCTCACCGACGGCATCGACGGGCTCGGGGCTGGAACCGGGATCATCGCCCTGCTCACGCTCACCGCGATCTCGGTCGTGACCTACATCCGCTCGGGCAACCCCGGCGGACGTTTCGACAGCCGCCTCGATCTCGCCATCGTCGGCGCCGCACTGATCGGAGCCACGATCGGATTCCTCTGGTACAACGCCTTCCCGGCAGAGGTGATCATGGGCGACACCGGAGCGATGGCGATCGGAGGCGCGCTGGCCGCGATGGCGATCTTCACGCAGACGATCTTCTTGCTGCTCTTCATCGGCGGAATCTTTCTGATCGAAGCGCTCTCGGTGATCGTGCAGGTCATCTCCTTCAAGTACTACGGTCGTCGCGTCTTCCTGATCGCTCCAATCCACCACCACTTCGAGATGAAGGCGTGGTCCGAGACGAAGATCATGGTGCGGTTCTGGATCGTGACTGCGATCCTCTGCGCCATCGGTTTCGCGCTCTTCTACCGCGACTTCACCTTCTTCCGACGCTGAGCGAACCGGGCGACATAGTCGTCGTCATCGGGGCGGAGGCCGAGCTCATCGCCACGCTGGCCGCCGACGTTGCTCCTGACGGTGACGTTGTCGTCGTCGACGGGTCCGTCGACACCCTCGAGCGCCTCAGGCACGCGTCGCCGGAGCCCGATGTGACCTATCTCGTCGGGGAGTCGGAGGTGTTGCCGCTTCCGGACGAGAGCGTCGACGCGGTGCGGACGATGAGCCCACCGAACGCTTCGTCGTCCTCGGAGTTCTTCCGTGTGCTTCGCCCGGGTGGACAGGTGTCGGTCGGAGGCTCCGCTGGGTCGGCGTTGAACGTAAGCGCAGGCATGCTCACAGAAGCCGGATTTGTCGACGTGGCCGTCGTCTCCGACGACGGCGGTCCCTCGCTCGACGCGCGAAAGCCGTGAAGCTTCCGCGCCGGGCGCTCGTACTGGGGCTCGCCCGCTCCGGCCAGTCCGCCGCGCTCGCGCTCGCCCGGCGTGGCGTGCCGACGGTCGCCGCCGACCGGGCGGCCAACGTCGAGATCGGCAGGCTTGCCGAAGCCGGCGTCGAAGTCCACCCGGGGAATGAGGAGGAAGGCTTGCTGGACGGCGTCGAGCTGCTGATCAAGAGCCCGGGCGTGCCCGGGGACTCGCCCCTGGCGGCAGCTGCACGGAAGCGTGGGATTCCCATCTGGAGCGAGGTCGAGCTCGGCTTTCGCCTGCTGCGGAACCCGTTCATCGGCGTCACCGGCACGAACGGCAAGACGACGACAAGCGAGTTGCTCGGCGCGATGTTCCGTGCCGCCGATCGGCCGGTCGCGGTCGCGGGCAACGTCGGCCGTTCGGTGACGAGCTTCGACGGTGCGCTCGACCGAGACGCCTGGATCGTGTGCGAGCTGTCGAGCTTCCAGCTCGAGGACATCCATCGCCTACGCCCGCGCGTCGCGGTCCTGCTGAACCTCGAGCCCGATCACCTCGACCGCCACGGAACGTACGACGCCTACCGCGAAGCCAAGCTGCGCATCTTCGAGAACCAGACCGAAGCCGACGTCGCTGTCGTCCCGCGTGGCTTCGGCGCGGTTCCCGGAGGCGGGGACCGCATCGAGTTCGCTGCCGACGACGAGCTTCCGGCCGAGCCCCTCATTCCGGGCAGGCACAACCGCGAGAACGCTGTAGCAGCGACCGCGGCCGCGCGGGCGTCCGGCGTGGAGGAGGACGCGATCGCGGAGGCCTTGCGGACGTTCCGGGGCGTCGAGCACCGCCTCGAGCTCGTTGCCGACATCGACGGCGTCCGGTTCGTGAACGACTCGAAGGCCACCAACACGGCCGCTGCCCGTCGCGGCATCGCCGCCTACGCGGGGCAGCCGATCCGGCTGATCCTTGGCGGATCGCTCAAGGGCGAGTCGTTCGACGAGCTCGCCGAGAGTTTGCCCCCTTCGCTGCGCTCGGTCGATCTGATCGGCGAGGCGACCGAAAAGCTGGCCGCGGCGCTCGGACGGGCCGGACGACCGTACCGCCGCTCCGGCGATCTCGCGACCGCAGTCGGTGCGGCAGCGGGCGAGGCGGAGCCGGGCGACGTCGTCCTGCTCTCGCCGGCGTGCGCGAGCTTCGACCAGTTTCGCGACTTCGAGGAACGCGGCGAGACATTCCGCCGGCTCGTCGGAGAACTGTGGTGAAGGCCAAGACCCAGATCGAGTCGCACCTCCTCGTCCTCGTCACGCTCGGGCTTGTCGCCTTCGGCCTCGTGATGGTGTACAGCGCAACGTCGGCGCCGGCCGCGCTCGAGAGAACGGACCCGATGTCGTATCTCAAGAAGCAGGGCGTATACGCACTGATCGGAGTCGGCCTGATGATGGCCGCGTCGCGATTCGACTACAGGCGACTGCGACTGCTCGCGCCCGCCCTTGTGCTTACGGCGCTCGGCGGCTGTCTCGCGGTGCTCGTGATCGGGACGCGCATCAACGGCGCCAGGCGCTGGATCGAGTTCGGCCCCGCCACGTTCCAGCCGTCGGAGCTCGCGAAGCTCGCGCTCGCAGTCTGGGCCGCGGCCTATCTGTGCAAACGTCCCGCGCCGCGATCGCTGCGGGAGCTCTGGCGACCGATCGGGCTTCTGCTCGCGGTCTTCTGCGTCCTCATCCTTGCGGAGCCCGACCTCGGCACGGCGATCTCGCTCGTCGTCGTCCTGCTCGCCGTGCTGCTGATTTCCGGGACACCAACCGCGACGCTCGCCTCCGGAACGGGCATTGCCGTCGCTCTCGGCTTGATGGCGATCTGGTTCGAGCCCTATCGCCGCGCGCGCCTCTTCAGCTTCATCGATCCCTGGAAAGATCCTCAGGGCGCCGGCTTCCAGACGGTGCAGGCGCTGATCAGCATCGGCTCCGGCGGCTTTCTCGGCGCCGGGCTCGGCCACGGGGTCGCGAAGATCAACTACCTGCCCGAGGCGCACACCGACATGATCTTCGCCGTGATCGGCGAGGAGCTCGGCTTACTCGGTGTGACCGCCGTGATCGCCGCGTATGCCGCGTTCGCATACGCGGGCTTGCGAGTGGCGCTGGCGTGCACCGATCCATTCGGCAAGCGCCTCGCCGCGGGGATTGTCGGGCTCATCGGGGGGCAGGCCGTGATCAACCTCGCCGCGGTGCTCGGACTGGCGCCTCTGACCGGAATTCCGCTGCCGTTCATCTCCTACGGCGGCTCCAGTCTCGTGGTCGCGCTCCTCGGGGTCGGCATCCTCCTTAACATCGCCGGCAGGAATGGCGCAGCGGCGAAGCGTGCACTGCCTGATCGCGGCCGGGGGGACGGCAGGACACGTCGCGCCGTCGCTGGCAGTCGCGGAGGCGCTGAAGCGGCGCGGCGCACGGGTGACGTTCGCCGGGTCGCCGGATCGCGTCGAAGCGCGGCTCGTTCCTGAGGCGGGGTACGAGCTCGACACGTTCCGCATCTCCGGCCTCCCGCGGCGGCCGTCGCTCGAGCTGGTCCGTGCGGTGCTGCTGGCGGGTCGCGCGCCCCGGGCGTGTGCGCGCATCCTGGCCGAGCGCAAACCGGACGTCGTGCTCGGCGGCGGCGGCTACGTCTCCGGCCCGATGGTCTTCGCGGCCGCTCGCCGCAAGATCCCGACTGCGCTGATGGAAGCCGATGCGCACCTCGGGCTCGCGAACAGGCTCGCCGCTCCATTCGCGCGGCGTATCTTTCTCTCGTTCCCGATCCCGGGGCGTGACGGTGCCAAGTACCGGGTCACCGGCCGGCCGATCCCTGCGAGTTCCCGATCTCTACCGCAGCGGGAGGCGCGGGAGCTCTTCGGCTTGCCCGCAGCGGGACCCGTGCTGCTCGTGTTCGGCGGTTCACTCGGCGCCCACCTGCTGAACGAGCTGGCAATCGACGTCTTCGGTGAAGCAGGTCCGGCGGTGCTGCATCTCTCCGGCACGCGCGACTACGACCAACTGCGCCCCCGAGTGAGCCGGCCGGACTACCGCCTCTTTGCATTCACGGAGGAGTTTGGCGCTGCGCTCGGCGCCTCCGATCTTGCGCTCGCGCGTGCGGGCGGCTCGGTCTGGGAGCTTGCTGCAGCCGGGAAGCCGGCGGTGCTCGTTCCCGGGCTCTTCGCGACGGGCGATCACCAGACGAAGAACGCGCGTTACTTCGAAGCCGGCGGTGGCGCGATCGTCGTGCCGGAGGACGAGGTCTCGCGCGCGCCCGAGGTGATCCGCTCGCTGCTCCACGACGAACAGCGGCTTGCCGAGATGTCCAGCGCGATGCTCAAGCTCGCGCGTCCCGACGCGGCTGACGAGATCGCCGAGGAGCTTCTTGCCCTCACCGCTTGAAGGCCGCCGATTCTGGGTCGCGGGAATCGGCGGGGCGGGCATGAGCGGCTACGCGCTCCTCGCACGCGCGTGGGGCGCCGAGGTGCGCGGCTGGGATCGCTTCGAGACGCCGTACCTCCAGCACCTCGAAGGGATTCAGGTCGAGATCTCGGATGACCCACCCGTGCCGCCGGAAGGCTGGGAGGCCTACGTCTCGACGGCCTTTGCCGGGCGCATTCCCGGCAAGACACGAGCCGAGCTCCTGGCCGAGCTCGTCTCGCTGCGCGACTCGATCGTGGTTGCCGGGGCGCACGGCAAGACGACGACGAGCGGGATGATCGCGTTCTGCCTCGAGCGTCTCGGCCGCGAGCCTGCGTGGCTGATCGGAGCGGATATTCCGCAGCTCGGCGGCAACGCCGGAACCGGCGCGGGCTGGCTCGTCGTCGAGGGCGACGAATCCGACCGCACCATCTCCGCCCTGCGGCCTCGCATCGCGGTGGTGACGAACGTCGACCTCGACCACCACACGACGTTCGGCTCTCGAGCCGAGGTCGAGGAGCTCTTCGACGAATGGCTCGTGAACGTCCCGGAGGTCGTGCGCGGTGAGGATCTGTCGGCGTACGACGGGCCGCTCGCCGTGCCAGGGCTGCACAACCGCCGGAACGCAGCGACTGCTCTGGCGGCGCTCGGGCTCGCCGGGGTGCCGCGTGAGGAGGCTGCAGCCGAGCTCGCCGAGTTTCGCGGAGCCGCGCGTCGCCTTGAGCGGCGCGGGGAAGCGGGGAACGTCGAGGTCTACGACGACTACGCGCATCATCCCGCCGAGATCGCCGCGACCCTCGAGGCGCTAGGTGACGGCGGGCGCCTCCTTGTGCTCTTCCAGCCGCATCTCTACTCCCGCACGCGACATCTCGCACACGAGCTCGCAGCCGCTCTTGCTCACGCGGACGTCGTCGCCGTGACCGACGTGTACGCGGCACGTGAGGAGCCCGTCGACGGCGTCAGCGGCAAGCTCGTCGTGGATGCGCTCGCCGAGCGGCGACCCGGGATGGACGTCGCGTGGACACCGACGGTGGACCAGGGCGCGACGTATCTCGCAAGCCTGGCCAGGCCGGGCGACCGGGCTCTCACCATCGGCGCGGGCGACGTCGACCGGGCGGCGACGCTTCTCCTGGAGAGGCTCGCGTGAAGATCGAGCAGGACGTTTCGCTGTCACGCTTCACGACGCTCGGCACGGGTGGGGAGGCCCGCGCGTTCGCCCGGCCGGAGACGCTCGAGCAGTTACAGGAGGCGCTCGCCTACGCCGGGTCCCACGACCTGCCGGTCGCGGTGATCGGTCTCGGCTCGAACCTGCTCGTCGCCGACGAGGGCTTCGACGGGCTGGCGCTGAAGCTCGTCGGGGAGCTTGCGCAGGCGGAGGTAGCGGGCGAGCTGCTCGTCGCGGGGGGTGGGACGCCGAACGCCGTCGCCCTCCATCGCGTTCGCGCCGCGGGCCTCGGTGGCTTTGAGTTCGCCTGTGCGATTCCGGGGACTGCGGGCGGCGGCGTCTGGATGAACGCCGGCGCGTACGGCAGTGACTGGGCGGCGATCCTGGACCGTGCTCTCATCGTCGACGGCGAGAACGCAGATTGGCGCGCGCCCGCCGAGCTCGGTCTGAGCTACCGGCACTCCGAGCTCCGGCATGGTCAGGTCGTCGCGAAGGTCGAGTTTCGTCTCACGCCTCGGCCGCCCGAGGAGATCAAGGCGATCGTCGGTGACCTACAGGCTCAGAGGAAGGCTGCCCAGCCGACGAACAAGCGCACTTTCGGGAGTGTCTTCAAGAACCCCGAGCACGAGCTCTCGGCCGGGCGGATGCTCGAGGCCTGCGGCCTGAAGGGCCATCGCATCGGCGGGGCCCAGATCTCGCCCCGGCACGCGAACTTCATCGAGAACGCCTCTGAGGCACGTTCGGCCGATGCGATCGCACTGATGGCCGAGGCCCGGCGACGTGCCTCCGAGCAGTTCGGCGTGGAGCTTCAGCACGAGGTCGAGTTCCTCGGCCCGCTCGAGCTCCCCCAGCTCACGAAGTAGGACCCACGCCTGCTGCGGCGAAGTCACCCGCGTGAGCGAGAAGGTCCTCAGGCTCCCGCGCAGGCGGGAGCTCGACGTGCTGCGCTTTGCGCCCTCGGGCCGGTCGTTCGCGATCGGGATCAGCGCGGTCCTCGTCGTCGGAGGCCTCTACGCGGTCGCGCGCGAGACCTCGATGTTCGCCGTTCGTTCGATCCAGGTCGAAGGTGCGTCTCCGGCGCTCGCAGCCGAGATCCGGTCCGAGCTGACCTCGCTCGACGGGCGAAGCCTGGTCGCGCTCAACGGTGACGCGGTCGGCCGACGTGTCGACGGCCTCGCGGCCGTTCGCAGTGCAGTCGTCGACCGAGCGTTCCCGCACACGCTCCGGATCCACATCGTCCCCGAGCTTCCCGTCGCGGTGCTTCGGCGCGGCGCGGACTCGTGGCTCGTCTCCGCACGCAGCCGGGTGATCGGCACGATCGAGCGCGCCGGACGGTCTGACTTGCCGAGAATCTGGTTGCCGTCGCGCACGGAGCTCACGAAGGGCGCCTTCCTTGCAGACCAGCCCGGGGCGCTCGCCGCTCGTTCGCTCGCCGCATTCGTCGGCAGCGGCTTCCCCAGCCGCGTCGCCTTCGTGCGTGCGCTCGACGGGCAGATCACGCTCGGGCTTCGGGGTGGTCTCGAGATCCTGCTGGGCGCGCCCGTCGACCTGCGGCTGAAGATCGCGATTGCGCGGGGCATCCTTCCGACCCTCGCACTGCCTCGAGCGGGGGGCCCGGATTACCTCGACATCACAGTCCCGGAGCGGCCGGTCGCGGGGCGCAACCCTCAACCCTCAGGTTGAGCTTGATGGTTGCCTCCGTTGACACCTCGCACGACGCGACGTACCCTGCTCCGCAGAAGCCGTTCGACAGCCCCAACGCTTTAGTCCAGCTTGAGGTCGAGCTACCTTCAGTCTTATGAGCCAAACAGGAAACTATCTCGCAGTCCTCAAGGTCGCCGGAGTCGGCGGCGGCGGAACCAACGCGGTCAACCGCATGGTCGATGCCGGCCTTGCCGGGGTCGAGTTCATCGCGGTGAACACCGACGCGCAGGCCCTGCTCATGACGGACGCCGACGTGAAGATCCAGATCGGGGCGGAGTCGACCCGAGGGCTCGGCGCCGGCGCCGATCCCGAGATCGGCCTTGCCGCCGCGCAGGAAAGCCGCGACGAGTTGAAGGAGGCGCTGAAGGGCGCCGACATGGTCTTCATCACCGCAGGCGAAGGCGGCGGCACGGGTACGGGCGGCGCGCCCATCGTCGCGGAGCTCGGCCAGGAGATCGGGGCGCTCACAGTCGGCGTGGTGACGAGACCGTTTGCGTTCGAGGGACGCAAGCGCGCCGACCAGGCGGAGCGCGGGATCGACCAGCTCCGCGACCGGGTCGACACGCTGATCGTGATCGAGAACGACCGCCTGCTCCAGGTGGTCGAGCGGCAGACATCGGTCGTCGACGCGTTCCGGATGGCCGACGACATCCTGCGCCAGGGTGTGCAGGGCATCACCGATCTGATCACCGAGCCCGGGCTCGTCAACCTCGACTTCGCCGACGTCCGCACGATCATGCGCGACGCAGGGTCGGCGCTTATGGGCATCGGGCGAGCGTCGGGGGAGAACCGCGCAGCCGAGGCAGCGCGGATCGCGGTCTCGTCGCCGTTGCTCGAGGCCTCGATCGAAGGAGCGACGGGAATCCTCCTGAACGTCACCGGCGGATCGGACATCGGCCTCTTCGAGGTCAACGAGGCTGCCGAGGTCGTGACCGGCGCGGCCGACCAGAACGCCAACGTCATCTTCGGGGCCGTCATCGACGACTCGATCGGTGACGAGGTCCAGGTCACCGTGATCGCCACCGGCTTTGGTGGCCAGGCACGTCGGCGTCGCCGCCCGCGCGAGACGGAGCTGGACGCCCCGTTGCCGGCGGCCACCTCTGCGTCCGAGAGTTTCGACTCCTCCCAGGAGCTCGACGTGCCTTCGTTTCTACGCGACGAATAACCGCGAAAACCGCGAAAATGCTGGAGCATTTTTCGCGGAGTGGAGTTAGGACTTCGCCTTCGGCTCGTTGAACGGGTTTAGAACCGATTAGGGCGCGGTATCTCACGGCTGCCCTCTTGGGGTTCTTCCTCCCCGGTCGACCCCCATGACCCGGTCAGCCGCTCCGGTCGCGCCTCTCTGAGACACAGCCGGAGCGGCACCTTTCGGAGCCTCGTTAGCATCGGCTGTCGATGGCTCAGACCTTGCTGCGAACGCCGCTGCACAACCGGCACGTCGCCCTCGGCGCGCGCATGGTCCCGTTCGCAGGCTGGGAGATGCCCGTGCAGTACGAAGGGGTGATCCCGGAGCACAAGGCCGTGCGAACCGACGCCGGTGTCTTCGACGTCTCGCACATGGGCGAGTTCGAGGTCGAGGGGCCGCGCGCGACGGAACTGCTCCAGGCGACGCTCTCCAACGATCTCGAGAAGATTCAGCCCGGGCAGGCGCAGTACACGCTGCTGACGAACGATCGCGGCGGCATCATCGACGACCTGATTGCCTACCGCCTCGACGAGTTCCGCTACCTGCTGATCGTCAACGCGGCCAACCGTGAGGTCGATTTCGCCTGGCTCAAGGAGCGGGAGATCCCAGGTTCCGACGTCCGCGACGTCTCGGATGCGTACGGGCTGCTCGCCGTCCAGGGCCCCTGGGCGCTCGAGCGGCTCGGTCTTCCCGAGGCCAGGCAGTTCACCTTCGCCGAAGGCGAGCTCGACGGCATCGAGTGCATGGTCAATCGCACCGGCTACACCGGGGAGGCCGGCTGCGAGCTGCTCGTAATGGCCGAGGACGCTGCGGCCCTGTGGGACAGCGTGCTCGAGCGCGGCGCCGTGCCATGCGGGCTCGGCGCCCGCGACACACTGCGGCTCGAGGCGTCACTGCCGCTCCACGGAAACGACATCACGCAGGACACCGATGCGATCTCCGCGGGTCTCGGCTGGTGCTGCGACCTCGACAAGGAGTTTTCGGGCGCCCAGGAGCTGCGCGAGCTGAAGGCGCGCGGACCAGAGCGAAAGCTCGTCTCCTTCGTGATGGTGGAGAAGGCGGTCCCGCGGCAGGGAATGCCGGTCGTGGGCGGCGGCGAGGTCACCTCCGGAACGCACTCGCCCATGCTCGACCGCGGAATCGGGATGGGTTACGTCGCGGTTGCATCCGCGGCTCCCGACACAGAGCTGGCGATCGACGTCCGCGGCAAGTCGCGCCGCGCGCGTGTCGTCAAGAGACCGATCTACAAGCGAGAGGAGTAACTCCAGTTGGCCGCGAGCGAGAGCTATCCCGACGACCTGAAGTACCACAAGGAGCACGACTGGGCCCGCATAGAAGGTGACGAAGCGGTGCTCGGAATCACCTGGTTCGCGCAGGACGCGCTCGGCGAGCTCGTGCACTACGAGCCGCCGAACGAGGGCGACACGATCGCGAGGGATGCTGCCTACGGCGAAGTGGAATCGGTGAAGGCCGTCTCCGACGTGGTCGCACCGCTCTCGGGCGAAGTGCTCGAGGTGAATGCCAAGGTCGTCGACGAGCCCGAGACGGTCAACGAAGACCCCTACGGCGACGGCTGGCTGATCCGGATCCGCCTCGGCGACCCGTCGGAGGCCGACGCTCTGCTCGACGTCGCGGCCTACAAGCAGGTCGTCGCAGAATCCTGAGTTGAGCTACCTGTCACTGACCGAGCGGGACCGCGAGGAGATGCTCGCGGCGATCGGAGTCTCCTCGGTGGAGGAGCTCTTCCGCGATATCCCGGAAGGCGTCCGGTTCGGGCGCGAGCTCGACATCGGTCCGGCGCTCTCCGAGCAGGAGCTCTCTCGCCACCTCGAGGAGCTCGCCGCCCGTAACGTCGACAGCGGCAAAGAGCTGTCGTTCCTCGGCGCCGGAATCTACGATCACTACGTTCCGGCCGTCGTCGACACGGTGCTGCAGCGCGGCGAGCTCCTGACCGCGTACACGCCGTACCAGCCGGAGATGAGCCAGGGCGTGCTCCAGGCGATCTTCGAGTACCAGACTGTCATCTGTGAGCTGACCGGAATGGACGTCTCGAACGCGTCGGGGTACGACGGCACCACCGTGGCGGCGGACGCCTGTTACGTGGCGAAGCACGCGACCGGACGGACCAAGGTGGTGGTGACCCAGGCGACGAATCCGCAGGTGCGCCAGGTGGTGAAGACCTACGCTCCCGGGTTCGGGCTCGAGGTCGTCGAAGTGCCGCACCGCGGCGGCGCGACGGACCCGGGCGAGTTGCGCGAGGCGGCGACCGACGCAGCCTGCGTCATCTTCCAGCAGCCGAACTTCTTCGGAGTCCTCGAGCCTGCTCCTGATCTCACGGCCGCGGCGAACGAGGCGGGCGCGATCGCCGTCGCGCACGTCGACCCGATCTCACTCGGCGTGCTCGAGGCACCGGGCGCGTACGGGTGCGGCATAGCGATCGGCGAGGGCCAGAGCGCGGGCAATTACCAGTCCTTCGCGGGTCCCCATTACGGCTTCCTCGCGGCGAAGCACGACTTCATTCGGCGCATGCCGGGTCGCATCGTCGGCCAGACGCTCGACGCCGCGGGTGAGCGCGGCTATGTGTTGACCCTCCAGACCCGCGAGCAGCACATCCGCCGCGAGAAGGCGACGTCGAACATCACGACGAATCAGACGCTGCTCGCACTCGGAGGTCTCGTGCACCTCTCGTGGCTCGGACCGCAGGGCCTGCGCGACGTGGGGGAGACCTGCATGAGCCTCGTCCAGTACGCGAAAGGCCGCCTGGCCGAAGCGGGCTTCGAACCGCTGTTTCCAGAACAGACAACGTTCAAGGAGTTCGCCATCAGGGCCGGACGGAACGCGCAGGATGCGATTCGAACGACGCGCGAACGCGGCGTTCATCCCGGCTACGCGCTCGGCCGCGACTACGAGGGCCTCGACGATGCACTGCTCGTCGCGGTGACGGAACGCCGTACTCCCGCAGACATCGACCGGCTCGTCCAGGCGTTGTCGTCCAGATGAAGCTGATCTTCGAGAAGTCCCAAGCCGGACGCCGCGGTGGCGACCTGCCGAACTACGACCTTCCACCTGCCAGGGTGCCCGATGCTTTGCGTCGGGAGACGCCGCCGCGCCTGCCCGAGCTCGCCGAGCCGGAGATTGTCCGCCACTTCACGGAGCTCTCGACGCGCAACTTCGGGATCGACACGGGGTTCTACCCCCTCGGCTCGTGCACGATGAAGTACAACCCGCGCGTCAACGAGCGGCTAGCGATGCTGCCCGGCTTTCGCGACCTGCATCCGTACCAGGACGAGGACGCGATCCAGGGAGCGCTCGAGCTGATGTGGCGGTTGCAGGAGGCGTTGATCGAAGTTTCCGGCCTCCACGCCTGCTCGCTCCAGCCGGCTGCCGGCTCGCAGGGCGAGCTGACCGGCCTGATGCTGATGCGCGCGTACTTCGCCGACCGCGGCGAAGGGGACACGCGCGACACGATCATCACGGCCGACACCGCACATGGCACGAACCCCGCCAGCGTGACGATGGCCGGCTACAAGCTCGCGAAGGTCGAGACCGACGCCCGTGGAAACGTGGACGTAGCGCACCTTCGCGAGATGGTCGACGAGCACACCGCGGGGTTGATGCTCACGAACCCGTCCACGCTCGGGCTCTTCGACGAGCACATCGAGGAGATCGCGGGGATCTTCCACCAGGCGGGAGCGCTTCTCTACTACGACGGGGCGAACCTGAACGCCGTCTGCGGGATCTCACGACCGGGTGACATGGGCTTTGACATCGTCCACATCAACCTCCACAAGACGTTCTCCCAACCGCACGGCGGCGGCGGCCCCGGCGGCGGACCGATCGTCGTGCGCGACAAGCTCGAGCCGTTCCTCCCCGTCCCTGCAGTCCTGAAGGACGGCGACCGCTTCACGCTCGACTACGACCGGCCGAAGTCGATCGGGAAGGTCCGGGGCTTCACCGGCCCGTTCGGCGTCTTCGTTCGCTCGTACGCCTACATCCGTTCCTATGGCCCGCGCCTGCGCGAGATGTCCGAGGTCGCGGTACTGAACGCCAACTACCTGCTCGCCCGCCTGCGGGAGGCCTACGACCTTCCCTACGACCGGCTCGCAATGCACGAGTTCGTCCTCAGCGCGCGCAGCCTGAAGCGCGAGCACGGTGTCTCTGCGCTCGACGTGGCAAAGCGCCTGATGGACTACGGGTTCCATCCGCCGACGATCTACTTCCCCCTTGTCGTCCCGGAGGCGCTGATGATCGAGCCGACGGAGACGGAGGCGAAGGAGACGCTCGACGAGTTCGCCGACGCGATGCTGGCAATCGCGCGCGAGGCCGAGGAGGACCCGGAGCTTCTCTACGAGGCACCGCACGGGCGGCCGGTGAAGCGGCTCGACGAGGTGCTTGCGGCGAAGCGCGCCATCGTGAAGTACGGGTTCGAGGACCATCCGGACCTCGGGGCAACGACGCAGCAGCCGCGACAGCTGGAAACTCAGAAAGGCGTCTAGCATGTGCCCCTACCAGCAATGCACGCCGGCTTCTGGCTTGGTGCTCGCGATCCAGAAACTCGGCAGCATCACTGGCAGGGGCACTAGGCGGCGAGCGGCAGGCTCAGCTGCCTGAGACCGAGCCGCTCGAACACGAGCTCGACTTCGATCGCAACCGGTGCGAACTGTTGCGGCTGCCATACGTGCGCGTCGTCTTCGGACTGCAACTTCTCGAGCCGCCGCATCAGTCCGCTGTCCTCGGATCGCACCATCACGGTCTGTGCATAGGAGCGCGCCCACAACTCGTGCACCGACTGGAAATACCGCTGACGCGAGTAGCCGCCGGGCAGCACACGTTTGTCCAGCAATGCCGCTGCTTCCCGCCAGGGCTTGAACGCGGAGTGGACCTCCGAAGCCCACGAACGTGTTTTGCGGTCGTAGAAGATCTGGTGGTCGAGCAGATGCCCGAGCTCATGCAGGAAGCCGAGCGCAGAACGCCCGCCGACGCGCGAGACACGTAGGTCGATCGGGTCCTTCAGGCGGAAACGGTAAGCGCCGGCCTCTGTGATCGTCGCCGTCGCACGCACCGGCACGGGTGAGAGGTCCGATCGCAATCCATGTAGGCGAGACGCGGCTGCGAGCGCACCCTGCAGCTCGGCAGCAAGCGGGCTTCGTCGCGGTAGGGCGACGACTTCTTCGAGTGAACGCAAGCGCGGCTTTCCCTCGCGGGTAACACATTCTGGATAGCGGCGTTGTCCCATTGGTAAATCTTCGGTTGTCCGTCGGACGGACTTGAGCTTCGTGTCATGCTTTGCATCATGCAATTGCGTCGTACGCTTCTCGCTTGCATCGCGATTTCCTTTGCGGCGATCGATCTCGTGCACAAGTCGATTGCGACGGCAGAGTTCCATCACGCGCGCACGCCGCTCGTCGCGTTGATGATGTTCGCGCTGATCGGCGCGCTCGTCGTGTTCGTGCCACGCGTGCCGTCGAACGCAGCAGCGATCGGTGCCGGCGTCGCCTGCGGTGGTGCGCTCGGGAACCTCGTCTCGCTCTTCGCCTGGGCGCAGGGTGTGCCGGACCCACTGATCGTCACGAGCGGTGTGCACGCTGTCGCGTTCAATCTCGCCGACCTGTTCGCGCTCGCAGGCGACGCGCTGCTGCTCAGCGCAATCGCCGTGTACGGGTTGCGTAACCGCGGCCGGCTCGCCGAGCCGGTCTAGCGGGTCTTTCTAGTAGAGATCTTCGAGATCGTCGACGATGATCGTCTCGTCCTCGCGCCGGCGTCTCACGACTTCCGAGACGGCGAGCAGGAGTGGCAGTGTGACGACAGCTACCACGCTGGTCCACGCAAGTGCGAACCAGGCGACGACGAGAGCTGCCACGCCGAAGCGCTGCCCTACCGGGTCATGCCGCAGAAACCGCATAAGCACGACGGCTTCCTTCATCTTTGGCTCCTCCCTTCAGAGCCAGGAATCGGCCGCTCCGGGGCGGGCCTCCATCCCTCGGATGCGTAACGAATGCGCCAGCAGCGAGACTGTAGGGAGGAAACCAAAAGAGGGAGAACTGATGACGAAAGTCCAAAAGACCGAGGCGGAGTGGCGCGCAGAGCTGAATCCCGAGCAGTACCACGTGCTCCGGGAGAAGGGCACCGAGGCGCCGTTCACCGGGGAGTACGACCACACGTTCGAGCCCGGCACCTACCGGTGCGCCGGCTGTGGAGCCGAGCTCTTCCGCTCGGAGGCGAAGTACGACTCCGGCTGCGGCTGGCCCGCGTTCTACGCGCCGGCCGACGGTGAGGCGATCGACGAGGAGACAGATGGGTCTCACGGGATGGTTCGCACCGAGGTCATGTGCTCGAACTGCGGCGGCCACCTCGGCCACCTGTTCCCGGACGGGCCTGCCCCGACCGGAATCCGTTACTGCATCAATTCGGCAGCACTCGAACTGGAGGAGGAATAGTGGAGAAGAAGGCAACATTCGGCGCCGGCTGCTTCTGGGGCGTCGAGGCGGCGTTCCGTCAGCTCGACGGAGTGACCGCGACGCGCGTCGGCTACTCCGGCGGCCAGATGGAAAACCCGACCTACGAGGACGTCTGCTCGCACAAGACCGGTCACGCCGAGGTCGTCGAGGTCACCTACGACCCCGACCGGATCTCGTACGACCAGTTGCTGGACGTCTTCTGGGCGAAGCACGACCCGACGCAGCTCAACCGTCAGGGCTGGGACATCGGTGACAACTACCGTTCTGCGATCTTCTTCCACGACGCCGATCAGCAGGAGGCCGCTGTGAAGTCGAAGACCGGAGAGCAGCGGAACTGGGGCGCGCCGATCGTGACGCAAGTCGAGCCCGCGGAGACGTTCTACGAGGCGGAGGACTACCACCAGCAGTACCTCGAGAAGCGCGGCCGCTCGAGTTGCACGCCGGCGCTCAAGCGGGCGTCGGTTGCAAGCTAGACGCCGGCGGCGCACGAGCTGAACGCAGGCCGTGGCGATGCCGCGGCCTGCGGGCATCATGTGACCGTGCGCGATCTGCCGAGCGGCACCGTCACATTCCTCTTCACGGACGTCGAAGGCTCGACGCGGCTGCTCGAGCAGCTCGGCGACGGCTACGCCGAGGCGCTCGCCGGGCATCGCAGCGGGCTGCGCGAAGCGTTCCAGCGTCACGGTGGCGTCGAGGTCGACACGCAAGGAGACGCTTTCTTTGTCGCATTCGCGAAAGCCTCGGACGCGCTCGCTGCCGCGGCTGCCGGTCGCGCCGCGCTCGAGCCGGGCCCGCTCCGTGTCCGCATGGGCTTGCATACGGGCGAGCCGCTGCTGACCGATGAGGGCTATGTGGGCATCGACGTCCATCGCGCCGCGCGCATCGCTTCCGTCGGCCACGGCGGTCAGATCCTCCTCTCGCGTTCGACTCGTGACCTGACCGGCGGAGGTCCGCTACGCGACCTCGGCGAGCACCGGCTCAAAGACTTGACCGCTCCCGAGCGGATCTACCAGCTCGGCGACGGCGACTTTCCGCCGCTGAAGAGCCTCAACACGACGAACCTGCCTGTCGCCTCGAGCCCCCTCGTCGGCCGTGAGACGGAGCTGGCGGAGCTGATTGCACTGCTCTCGAACGGGAAACGGCTCGTCACGCTCACCGGTGCCGGCGGCAGCGGCAAGACACGACTTGCACTCCAGGTGGGAGCCGAACTCCTCGAGCGGTTCCCCGGCGGCGTGTTCTTCGTGCCGTTGGCGCCGCTGACCGACCCGGAGCTGGTCAGTTCTGCGGTGGCACGGATAGCAGGCGTACGTGAGCTCGAGGAACTGGCCCACCGCTCCGCGCTCCTGTTGCTCGACAACTTCGAGCATCTCCTCGGCGCCGCGAGCGAGGTCGCGGCTCTCCTTGCGGCGGGAGGGTCGGCCAAGGTGCTCGCAACCAGTCGAGCGCCGCTACGCGTGCAGGGTGAGTGCGAGTACGCGGTCGACCCGCTGTCTGAAGGAGACGCGGTCGAGCTCCTCGTCCAACGGGCCCGGTCCGTGCGACGCGACTTTGTTCCGGACGAATGCGCAGTCGAGATCTGCCGCCGCCTGGACGGCCTGCCCCTCGCGCTCGAGCTCGCCGCGGCTCGGCTCCGCTCACTGGACGCGGCCGCGTTGCTGGAGCGGCTGGACCGCCGCCTGCCGTTGCTGACCTCCGGAGCACGAGACGCGCCGGCGCGTCAACAAACGCTCCGTGCGACCATCGAGTGGAGCTACGACCTGCTGCCGGCCAACCTTCAGGGCCTCTTCACCAGGCTGGCGGTTTTTGCAGGGACGTTCTCGCTCGACGCCGCCGAGCAGGTTGCCGACGCGACGGTCGAGACGCTCACCGCGATAGGCGAGGCGAGTCTCGTGAAGCCTCTCGTCGGCACCCGGTTCCTCATGCTGGAGACGATTCGCGAGTTCGCTCTTGAACGTCTTGTCGAGCTCGACGACGTGGCCGAGCTGCGAGAGCGGCACGCCCGGTACTACCACTCGGTCGCACTCAGCGCGTGCCTCGACACGGATGATGCGGCCGAACAGCGCCCGGAGATCGTCATTCCCGAGGCTTCCAACCTGCGCGCAGCGCTCACCTGGGCGCTGGAGCTCGATCACACCGAATTCGGGCTCGACCTGCTCGTCGCACTCGAGCAATTTTGGGAGAAGACGGCGAGCAACCGGCAGCGAGCTGACCGCAGGCCGCGGCAATGTCGCGGCCTCGCGTCAGTCGCACTGTGGAAGGAAGGCGCGCGCGGTCGAGCACATGCTTGAAGGCACCGATCGCCTTGCGCGACGAGCCGTCGTACATCCCTGTGGGGTTGTACGGGATGAGGTTCACCTTGAACATCTTTGGGTCGAGCAGGTCCGCGAGTGAGCGCGCCTGCTCGACCCGATCGTTCACACCGCGAAGCATCACGTACTCGACGAACACTTTGCGCCTGCGCAACTTGAAGTAGCGCTCGCACTCCGCCAGCACGTCAGCCAGCGGGTAACGCTCGTTCACGGGCATCAGCTCGCTGCGCAACTCGTCGGTCGCCGCGTGCAGTGAGAGTGCAAGCCGGATCGGCTCCTCGACCTCGTCTATGAAGCGGGTGAGCCCGGGCAGCCAACCGACCGTTGAGATCGTCGTGCGCCGCCAGGTGACGCCGATGTCCGGCAGCGAACGCGCTGCCTCGAGCACGGAGTCGAGATTCAGCATCGGCTCACCCATCCCCATGAAGACCGCGTGGTCGACAGGCTCGATACGACGAAAGTGGAGAGCCTGGTCGAGGATCTCCGACGGTGTCAGGTTGCGGCCGAAACGCATCTGCCCGGTGGCGCAGAACGTGCACGTGAGCGGACAGCCCGACTGCGACGAGAGACAGAGCGAGCGTCGTCCGTCGCGGTAGCGCATCAGCACGGCCTCGACGGGATGACCCTCGCGCGTTCGGAACAGTGCCTTGACCGTTCCGTCGCTGGCCTTCGCCTCCCGCTCGAGCTCGAGCGTCGAGAACGGGACCTCCTGCTCGAGCTCGCTCCGGAGCTCGCCGGGGAGGTTCGTCATCTCCGCATAGCCGCCGACGCCGCGAGCCGCCCAGTCCCACACCTGGCCGGCACGGTATGCAGGCTGACCGCGCTCGCTCAATCGCCGCTCCAGAAGCGCACGATCCACGCAGGCAGGGTAGCGCTGGGGTTACGTCGCGCTGTCAGCGCGTGAAGCGCCAGGCGTCCTGGATGGCGGTGCGTTCGCCGACCACGAGCTCGACGCCCCGGCCAAGCATCCGTTCGAGACCTTCCAGGTCGACGTCGGCTGGGTCGCCGACTGCCACCTCGATCCGACCGTCTTCCAGAAAGCGAACCGGAACGACGAACATTCGGCGCACGACCTCGAGCGACAGCATCGCCGCGGCTTTGGGGTCGAGCGGGTGCCGTACGAGATCCACGTAGCGAAGGCCGGCCTGCTCGGCCAGAGCGGCCGCCAGTTCAGGCTCGAAGAGCCAGCCGCGCCTCAGCAGGGTTTCGCCGAGACGCATGCCCGTGACCCTGACCTCCTCGAGCGCCGAGTCCAGCCGCTCGTGCGTGATCCACCCCTTCTGGAGGAGGATCGAGCCGAGCAGCGGCCGGACCTCGTTCTCGAAGAACGAGTGGTCGAGACGCAAGGGCGCGGCCGAGCCAGACGCCAGCCTTAGGCCGCCGCCGAGATAAGACTTGTTGTCAGAGTCAGGCATCTCCACACCTTCCGACACGATCATCGGCCGAAAGAGGGTCGTGGACCATCACCCGCGTAGGGGAGGAGTTCAAAACTGCAAAATAGGCCCGTGATCGATTTCCGCTCCGACACCCTGACCCAGCCGACGCGAGCGATGCGCGACGCGATCGCGAACGCCGCCGTCGGCGACGAGCAGAAGCGGGAGGACCCGACAGTCAACGAGCTCGAGCGGCGAGGCGCCGAGTTCCTCGGGCACGAGGAGGCGGTCTTCCTACCGACCGCGACGATGGCGAATCAGATCGCGCTGAACATCCTCGGCCGTCCGGGCGATGCGTTGCTCGTCGAGCAGCACGCGCACATCATGTTGTCGGAGCTCGGTGGGCCCGCCGCACATTCGGGGCTCCTGACGATCGGGCTGCCGGGAACAAAGGGGAGGTTCTCGCCCGACCAGGTCGTCGCCGAGATCCGCGACCGGACGAGCGTCCACGTCGCGCCTACTCGCGTCGTCACGATCGAGAATACGCACAACAGCGCCGGCGGACGCGTCTGGCCGCTGGAGGAAGTCGACGCCATCGTCGCCACGTGCCGGGAGCACGACCTCGCCGTCCACCTCGACGGCGCGCGGCTCGTCAATGCAGCGATTGCAACGGGCGTCGACTCCGCGCGAATCGGCCGCGGCTTCGACACGGTCACCCTCTGTTTTTCAAAGGCCCTTGGCTGCCCGCTCGGTGCGCTGATCGCGGGCTCGTCGGAGCTGATGACGCAGGCGCGCCGAGGCAAGCACTTCTTCGGCGGCGCGATGCGCCAGGCCGGAATCGTCGCGGCCGCCGCCCTCTACTCACTCGACCACCACGTCGACCGAATTGCAGACGACCATGCACGCGCTCGCCGCCTCGCCGAGGGGCTCGCCGCCTCTGGAGTTCCGGTCGATCTCGAGCAGGTCGAGACGAACTTCGTCCAGATCGACGTTGGGCCGGACCGGGCCGGTGCGATCGAGCGCCTGAAGGACGGCGGCGTCCTCGTCTCGACCACCGTACACCCGTCTGTTGTGCGGGCCGTCACTCATCTCGACATCTCCGATGACGACATCGACACTGCGATCGAGGTCATTCCCGCGGCGTTGAAGACGCTTGCCGCGGCCTGAGCCGCCGATCGCCGAGCTCTCCCGCCTCGTCCGTGAGGCCCAGACAGGCGAGCGGATCCCGTCGGTCAGCGCTGCCGCCATCGGAAACGGCGAGCTCGTGTGGCAGGAGGCGCTCGGTGTCGCGAACGTCGAGGGCGAGCAGGAGGCGACGATCGACACGCAGTATCGCGTCGGCTCGATCACGAAGACGTTCACGGCCGCCGCGATCATGCAACTGCGCGATGCCGGTGAGCTCGAGCTCGACGATCGGCTCGAGCAGCACATCCAGGAGGCGCATCACGGCAGCCCGACACTTCGCCGGCTGCTCGCGCACGTCTCGGGTCTTCAGCGCGAAATGCCGGGCTACGTCTGGGAGACGCTCGAGTTTCCCGATCGCGACGGGCTGATCTCCGGGCTCGCGGACGCAGAACAGGTTCTCCCGGCAGGTGCGCGCTGGCACTACTCGAACCTCGCCTTCGCGCTCCTCGGCGAGGTCGTGGCTCGCCGCTCGGGGCTCGAATACGAGCAGTACATCCACGAGCGCCTCCTCGGTCCGCTTGGGCTCGAGCGCACGACGTTCGAGCAGCTACAGCCGTCGGCGACCGGCTACCTCGTCGAGCCGTACTCAGACCGTGTGCGGCAGGAACAGGACCTCAGCAAGGGCGCGTTCGCGGCAGCCGGGTCGCTCTGGTCGACGACGGCCGACCTCGTCCGCTGGGCCGTCTTCCTCGTCGACGGCGCAGACGGAGTGCTGAAGAGGGAGACCGTCGAGGAGATGCGCCGGTTCCAGGCGATGGCCGACCTCGAAGCGTGGAAGCTGGGGTGGGGCCTCGGGCTGATGCTGATGCGCGAGGCGGACCGGATCTTCGTCGGGCACGGCGGCGCGATGCCGGGCTTCCTCACGGGCCTTGCGATCTCGCCGAAAGAGCGGGCCGGGGCCGTCGTGCTCGTGAACTCAGGCGCGGGAGTCAAGATCGAGGAGCTGCTTCGAAAGCTCGCAGTCAAGGCCGCCGACGCTTATCCCCCGGAGCCGGAGCCATGGAGGCCCGCCGCCGACGTTCCCGCTGCCCTCGAGCTGCTGCTCGGCCGCTGGTGGACCGAGGGGGAGGAGGTCGTGATCAGTTACCGAGAAGGCAAGCTAGAAGCGCGGTCTGCGACCGCTGCACCGAACCTCCCGCCGGCGGTGTTCGAACCGGCCGGTGACGATCGCTTCCGCGGCGTCTCCGGGCCGGAGGAAGGCGAGTTGCTCGAGGTCGTCCGCGCGGCCGACGGATCGGTCGAGAAGCTCTACTGGGCGACGTATCCGCTCAAGCGCACGCCCAGGCCGTTCGGCGAGTAGTCGTTCCTACTCGTACTGCAGCGCTTTGAGCACGTTCAGCCGGGCAGCGCGGCGCGCAGGGAAGATCGCAGCGAGGATCCCGACGAAGATCGCTGCGATCCCGAAGATGATGAGTTGGCCGACCGGGATCGACAGAACGATGAAATCGACCCGTGCGATCAGCAAAGCGGCGAGAACGATGCCGAGGGCAATCCCGATCACCGCACCGATCAGCGCGGTGATGACGCTCTCGTGGCGCACCATCCGCCGCACCTGTCGACGTGTCATCCCGATTGCGCGGAGCATCCCGATCTCGCGAGTACGCTCGAAGACCGTCAGGACCAGGGTGTTCACGATTCCGAAGAGGCTGACGACGACCGACAGTGCGAGCAGCACGTAGAGGATGTTGAGCACCGACTTCAGCCCTGAGATCTGGTTGTCGATGAACTTCTGCCGGGTTGCGACTTTCGCGTTCGGGAACGAACGCAAGGTGCGGTCGAGAGCAGCCGCATTCGCACTCGTCTGGCCGCCCTTCATCAAGACGAACGAGTAGAGGTTTTCCGGCAGCTGGATGTGCCGGTCGAACGATGCCGCCGAGATCGTGACGGATCCGAACGGAGAGCCTCCCGTCGGGGGGTCGAAGATGCCCTTGACGTAGAACAACTCACGGGACCCGTCCGGGAATGTCAACGGCACGGGCGAACCGACTCCGAGGCCGTGGCTGTTTGCGTAGCCCTTGTCGACGAAGGCGCCGTCCTCGCCGAGCGTGGCAAGCACGGCTCCGGAGCCCACCTTCCAGTCGAGGTTGAACATCCGGCTCGTTGCCGGGTTGACGGCGGTCGTGTTGATCGTCTTGCCGAAGGCTTGCGTCTCTCCTGCGCGAACATCTCCGACCGCGATCACGCCGGGTGCCTTCGCGACCGCATTCGCTGCCGCGACGGGAATTGGCGAGAAGTTGTTCTGCGCAGTGATCGCGTAGTCGGCGTTCTTCCAGATCTTGTCGACGGAGCCCCTGAAGCTGGTGATGATTCCGGCCGCCAATATCGACACGAGCGTGACCAATGCGAGGCCGATCATCAAAGCGGAGGCCGTCGATGCTGTTCGTTGCGGATTTCGCTGCGCATTCTCGCGCGCAAGAACGCCGGCGCTGCCGCCGATCTTGGTCGCCGGCCATCCCAGTGCTCCCGCGAGCGGAGGCACCAATCGCACCGACAGCAACGCAATGCCGAAGAAAACCAGGAGCGCACCCCCGAGCATGAACAAGAGCACTCCTGCCGTCCCGAGGCCGGGTGCGAACAACCCCCACAAGAGCGCTCCGAACCCGAGTGCCGCGAGTAGGACAGATGCAACCGAGCGATACCGGGCAAACCGGGACTCGGGCAGAGTCGCGCCTTCACGGACGGCGGCGATGGGGGGCACGCGGGTGGCGCGCATGGCGGGCCGGAGGCTCGCGAGCAAGGTGACGATGATTCCGACAGCCAGAGACACGACGACCGTGCGTGTCTCGAGGGTCAGGCCGTTGTTCGGGAGCGTGAAGCCGACGACGTCGAACAGCTTGAACAGACCTTTCGCGAGGGCAAGTCCCGCGAAGAGCCCGACGATCGCGGCGAAGATCCCCATGACGAGCGCCTCGAGGATGATCGAGCGAAGGACCTGCCGACGTGAGGCGCCGAGTGTCCGCAACGTTGCGAGCTCGCGCGTGCGCTGGGCGATGGTGATCGAGAGCGAGTTCGCGATCACGAAGCTCCCCACGAAGAGGGCCACGCCCGGCAAAGCCGAGCAGGAATTTCTGCAGGAACGAGATGAACGCGTTCGTATCCTTGCTGTCTTCGTGCGCCTGTGCCTGGCCGGTGCGCACCTCGGTGTCCTTGGGAAGGATCCCTCGGATCTCGGCCAAGAGCTGCGCGGTCGGCACGCTCGACTTGGACGCCACTGCGATCTCGTCGAGCTTGCCGGGCTTCGCGAACAGGCTCTGTGCGGTCGGAAGGTCGAATCCGGCCAACGTGGCGCCTCCGATTGTCCCGACCGACCCGAACTTGACGATGCCGGAGAGCCTGAGCTGCTGGACGGGACCGACGGCCTGCACCCTGATGGTCTGGCCGATCGTGAAGTGCTCCTTGTGCGCAGTCGATTTGTCGACGACGACCTCGTTGCGTTTCGGCCAGCTCCCTTCGACCAGACTCAGCGGATTGAACGGCGAGGTGCCGCGCGCGATGCTGAAGCCGAGGTTGGGCGCGCCGCCGTACACGATCGCCTTCCCGTCCTTGCCGATCAGCTGCGCCTCTCCATTGACGCTGCCGTCAGCGACGGCGACGGCGGGAAGCGCCCGCACCTTTGCGAGGAGCCCCTGGTCGAACGTCGGCGCCGTGACGCCGGTTCCGTCTCCGAGCTTGAAGGCGGACTTGCCGCTGATCACGGCGTCCGACCCCTTGCGGCTGTCCGTGAAGATCGACCCGAATGCCTTGTCGATCGAGTCGGTGAGGACGTAGGTGCCGCTGACCGTCGCGACGCCCAGCACGATCGCGAAAGCCGTCAGCGCCGTGCGGAGCTTGCGCCCGAGCAGTGCTCGCAACGCGAACTTGGTCACGAACCGCCGAGCTCGTCCATCGCCGCGACGATGTCCTGGGCAGAGATGTCTTTCGACTCGCGGACGATCACGCCGTCGGCGAGGAACAGGACGCGATGGGCGATCGCAGCGGCGCGCGACTCGTGCGTCACCATCACGATCGTCTGCTCGAGCTCCTGCACGGAGCGTTCAAGGAGCTCGAGGATCTCGCCGCTGGTCTTCGAGTCCAGGTTGCCGGTCGGTTCGTCCGCGAAGACGATGCTCGGCCTGCTGACGAGCGCACGACCGATCGCGACGCGCTGCTGCTGGCCGCCGCTGAGCTCGGACGGGCGGTGCTTGCGCCGGTCCGAGAGCCCGATCTTGTCGATCAGCTCGTCCACCCACGCCTTGTCGGGCTTCTCTCCCGCGATGGAGAGCGGCAAAAGGACGTTCTCCTCGGCCGACAACATCGGCAGCAGGTTGAAGAACTGAAAGATGAACCCGATGTGCTCGCGCCGGAGCTTCGTCAGGTCCGAGTCGTTCAGCTTCGAGATCGCGGTGCCGGCGATCGTTACCTCACCCGAGGTTGGCTTGTCGAGGCCGGCCAGGATGTGCATCAACGTCGACTTGCCGGAACCGGAAGGTCCCATGACGGCGGTTAGTTGGCCCTTGGGGACGTCGAGCGAAATCCCGCGCAAGGCGTCCACGGCGGTGTCACCCTCGCCGTAGCGCCGGGTGAGGTCTCGCGCAGAGACGACCGCGCCTGCGGCGGGCATTGGGGTGTCCGTGGCGGGTGTTGCTTCGACTGTCTCGCTCATCTGTCCTCCATCTCGTTGAAGCCAGTTTTCCACGGTACACAGAGCACCTCAAGGCGGCTCACCGGCAACCTCGGGGTGCGGTTAACCGCACAGTTCGTCAGCGGTCGCCGGCGAAGTAGAACGCGACGACGAGCCCGCCGTAGACGGCAATGAGGAGCGCGCCCTCCCAGCGGCGGCTCCTGCCGTCGCGGATCACAAAGGCGACGAACGCCGCCGCGCCACCCATGGCAATGAGCTCGATCGGACGGAAGGCCAACGCCAGCGGGTTCTTGAACGCGAAGGACACCAAGGTGACTACCGGGATCACGAGGAGCGCGACCTGGGCGCTCGAGGAGATTGCGATCTCCGTCGCAAGCTTCATCTTGCCCCGCCGCGCGATCACGACCGCGCCACCGTGCTCCGCGGCGTTGCCGACGATCGCCACGATCACGATCGAGATGAAGAACTCCGAGAGGTGCGCGGCCTCCGCGAATGCTTCGAGTGAATGCACGAGGATCTCGCTGACCAGCGCAGTCACCACCGTGGTCACCGCGAGAACGACGAGCGACAGACGCAGGCTCCAACCGGTGGCATTCGTGACCTCGTGAGTGGGGCGCCGCCTGAGCTCGGCGATCGTCACTACGAGATAGACGCCGAGGAGAACGACGGCCGGCCCGATGCTGAGCAGCGCGAGCGAGTGCCGGTTTGGATCACCGTGCCAGCCGGCGACGGAAGGGATCGTCAACAGGAGCACCGCGAAGATCACGAGGGCGAGTTGTCCGAGCAGGGAGCGGAGATCGAGCTCGGCGCGGTCCTCCCCGACGAGCAGGGCGAGCCCGAGGACGAGCAGGATATTCGAGACGACGCTTCCCGCCATCGAGCCGCGCACGACGCCCGGGAGGTTGTCGTTGACCGCGATCACGGCGATGATCACCTCCGGCGCGTTGCCGAAGCTGGCGTTCAGAAGGCCGCCGATCCGCGGGCCTGTGTGCTCCCCCGCATGCTCCGTGGCTTCTCCGATCAGCCACGCCAGCGGCACGAGCGAGGCGGCCGCGAGGATGAACAGGACCGTCTTGTCCGGGTGGAACAAAACGTCGACGAGAATTGTGACCGGCGCGAGGGCGAGCGAGGCCCAGAGGAGTCGTCGCGCCACGCGGGCCAGACTAACCGCCTAGCTGATCCGCTGGCCGGATGTCAAGTCTTGCGGCGGAGGCTTTTGGACAGGAGAATTCCATCATGCAACCACCGGCCCAGCGGCTCGCGGCCCAGAGCGTCACGGAGATACCTCTCCGGCCGCAGGATGAGCTGGAGTGCCGCCGGTGCGAGGTGCACTGCGAGAAGGTCGTCTACCCGTCGGCCTGTGTCGAGCGGGCCTGCCCGTTCCTCTACGCCTTCGAGGAGTTCGGCCACACGTACATCGGCTGCATGCAGCGTGTATACGGCGTCGAGATCAACCTCGAGCTGCTGCGCGACGCGGAGGCGCGGCGGGAAGGATTCGGCGGGATGCGGGCGATTCGGTCGGCTCTCCCGATGTGCCGTGTTGAGGTGGAGGAGTGCTACGGCCTGGACCGCTCCGGCGACCTAGGCTGCGTGAACCCGGAGTTCCACGAGCTGCCCGTCGGCAAGCCGACGTTCAAGGTCTTCGCTCGGCTAACGGACTGAGCAGCGCGTAGCCGACGAGCGGGCTGAGCGCCGCGAGCACGAAGGCGAGGCGCCACGACGCGTTGTGGACGACCGTCGCGAACGCGATCGGCGCGACGATCGCGCCGGCGGACAGGAACGTTTGCTGGAGCCCGATCGCCGCGCCGCTGCGCGCGCGTCCGGCAGCCTCGGCCGCCGCGGTGAACGACAGGCCGTTCCACGACAGCGCGAAGGTCCCGGCAACCACGAGTGCGGGAATCACGATCCAGACGGAGAGGTCGAGTAGCACCGCCAGTACCCCGACCGTGAGCGAGAGCCCGAGCGCGATCCGGCGGAGGAGGACGATGCGCAGATGCAGCTTGTCGGAGAGGCGGCCGACGGCGATGCGCGCGATTCCGCCGAAGACTTGCGTGGCCGCGAGGCCGGCTGCCGCGACACTGGTCGAGACCCCCCGGTGGTCGTGGAGGAAGAGGACGAAGAACCCCAACAGGCTGAGCTGCGTCGTGACGTAGAACGTGCTGGCGATACAGATCCGCCAGACGCGCGGGTCGCGAAGCGGGCGCGCCAGCACCGAGTGGTCCTCTTCCTGGCCGGGCTCAGACCGGAGGAACACCGCACCGACGATCGCGGCCGCGAGGCACGCGAACGCAAGGCCGTCGAACGCGGCGTGCAGGCTGATGTGACTGGTGAGCGCAGGCAACGCGAGTGCCGCCACCGCGCCACCGAGCGGAACGGCCATCTGCCGGATGCCGAGGGCGAGGCCGCGCTCGTCTGCGCCGAACCACGCCATGACCGCGCGGCCGCTGGCGGCGTTGACCCCTGCGCCCACGCCACCGGCCAGGGCGAGTGCGGCGATGAGCTCTGGATACGACGATGCGTAGGCGGCCCAGAAGAGCGCGGCCGCGGCCCCGGTCTGGCCGACTGCGATCACTGCCCGTTCGCCGATCCGGTCGGCGACGATGCCCCACAGAAGGAGCGTTGCAACCGATCCGAAGCTGACCGCCGCGAGCACGACGCCGACCTGAGTGAGGGTGAGGTCGAACTCCTTTCGGATTGCCGGCGCGATCGCGGGCAACCCGAGCAGGATCGCCGAGTTGGCCGCCTGCGCGAACACGCCGGCGGCGAGGATCGTCCAGCGATACCTACGAAGTGGCGCGGTCGTGGAGCTCACGAAGCTTGCGGATCTCTTCGGCGTTCGGGCCCTTGCCGTCCTTGCCCGGAACCTCGAGCACGGCCGGCAGTCCTTGCAGCTTCGGATGCGCGAGGAAGACTCCGAGCCCTTCCCCAATCAGCCCGTCGCCGATGTCGTCGTGCCGGTCGCGGTTCGAGCCGAGCGGCGCCTTGGCGTCGTTGGCATGGAGTGCACGCAGGCGATCCAGGCCGATCCGGTCGTCGAGGTCGGTGAGCAGGGCGTCGAAGACGATGGGGTCGGTGACGTCGACGCCCGACACGAACAGGTGGCAGGAATCGAGGCAGACACCGAGCCGTTCGTGGCGCCCGACTGCGTCCACGATCAGCACGAGCTCGTCGAGCGAGCGTCCGATCGTTCCGCCGGCGCCGGCCGAGTTCTCGACGAGGAGCCACGTGCGTTCGTTGCAGCGCTCGAGCACCTGCTCGATCGCCGGCACCGCCCGTTCGAGGCCGGCGTCGAAGCCGGCGCCGAGATGCGAGCCGACGTGGAAGACGACCCCGTCCGCCTCGATCGCGCAGGCTGCGTCCACGGTCGCTCGCATCGTCTCGATGCTCTTTGAATAGATCGAGTCGTCCGGGGCGGCAAGGTTGACGAGGTAGAGAGCGTGGACGAAGACGGGGAGGTCCGCTTCCTCGCGCTGCGCCCTGAAGGCCTCGAGATCCGCCGCGTCGTGGGCCGGGAAACGCCAGGTCCGCGGGCTTTGCGCGAACAGCTGAACCGTCTCGGCGCCCATCGCGATCCCGTTGCCGAGCGCCTTCTTGATTCCTCCCGAACAGTGAGCTCCGAACAGCACCTGAGTAACCTAACGGCGTGTCCGTCCGCGTCCGCATGGCTCCGAGCCCAACCGGCTTCCTGCACATCGGGAACGTCCGGACCGCGCTCTTCAACTGGCTCTTCGCCCGTCACGAGGGCGGCGAGTTCCGTCTTCGCATCGAGAACACGGATACGAGCCGCGAGGTCGACGAGGCGACGGAGCAGATCCAGCAGTCGCTGCGCTGGCTCGGGCTCGACTGGGACGGCGACGTCACGTTTCAGCTCGACCGCCTCGACGACTGCGCCGAGATCGCACGCCGGCTCGTCGAGGAGGGCAAGGCCTACGAGGACGAGGGCGCGATTCGCTTCCGCATGCCGGACGAGGGTGTCACCGGCTGGGACGATGCCGTTCGCGGCCGCGTCGAGTTTCCGAACGATCAGTTGGAGGATGTCGTCCTCGTGCGCTCGGACGGCCGCCCTACCTACAACTTCGCTTCGCCCATGGAAGACGTGTGGGACGAGATCACTCACGTCATCCGCGGTGAGGACCACATCTCGAACACGCCGAAGCAGATCAACATCATTCGCGCGATCGGCGCGGAGCCGCCCGCGTACGCCCACGTCTCACACGTGCTGGGCGCCGACGGCAAGAGCCTGTCGAAGCGGCACGGCTCCGTGACCGTCGACGAGTTCCGCCATGCCGGCTACTACGCACCCGCGCTGATGAACTTCCTCGCGTTGCTCGGTTGGAGCTACGACGACAAAACGACGATCATGTCGCGCGACGAGCTGATCGAGCGCTTCAGCCTCGACCGCGTCGTGCCAAGCCCCGCGACGTTCGACTACGAGAAGCTCGACTGGTTGAACGGGATGTACCTGCGTGCCCTCGAGCCCGGCGAGTACGCGGACGAGCTCGTCAAGTACCTTCGGGGCGAAGGCTACGACTGGGACGAGGAGCTGATCCGTCGCGCGGCGCCGATCGTGCAGGAGAAGATCGAGCGCTTCGGCCTCTTCCCGGACTTCGCCGGCTTCCTCTTTCGCGACGTCGAGCCGGACCGCTCGCTCCTCGACGGTCGCGCGCCGGTGGTCGACGCAGCTCGTCAGGCGCTCGAGGGCGTCGAGCCCTTCGAGGCGGCGGAGATCGAGACAGCTCTCCGGCGTCTCGCGGAGGAGCTCAAGCTCTCGCCTCGCAAGGCGTTCGAGCCGATCCGCATCGCCGTCACGGGGTCGAAGATCTCACCGGGGCTCTTCGAGAGCATCGAGTTGCTCGGTAGGGACGAGACGCTCAAGCGCCTCACCGCTGCCGCCGCTGCCGTAGAGGCCTAGGCGAAGCGAGCGGGTCGATGGCGCGCTGGAACTGAAGCCACGCACGGCGCCGGAATTGCGGCGACGGGCGCGGCGCGCTGCCGAGCAGGCGGGCGAGAGACCGCCCGAGATCGCTGTCGTGAATGGGTTCGTTTCTCATTTTTAATAAGTAAAACGCCGGTTCGTCGCATCGGGATACGCGTAGACTTCCGGCCGCGGTGGACTCGCCCAGCCACACCGTTCTCGTCGTCGACGACGACTCTGCCATCCGCTTCCTGTGCCGCGTCAACCTGGAGCTGGACGGTTGGAGCGTGGTCGAGGCGGCAACGATTCCACAGGCCCGTGAGGCGATCGACGACGGCGACGTCGGGATCGTGCTGCTCGACGTACACGTGGGTTCCGGCAACGGGGTCGAGTTTCTCGGCGAGCTCCGGGACAGTCATCCGGGTTTGCCCGTCGTGCTGCTCACCGGCTCGGTCGGCTCGCCGACCCTCGAGGGCGCCGACGCGGACGCGGTGATCTCGAAGCCGTTCACGCTCGACCAGCTGACCGGGACCGTCGGCCGGCTGGTGGGGCGCGTCTCCCGCGACGCTGGATAGAGTCTTCGAGAT
The DNA here is from genome assembly GCA_963804935.1 of uncultured Actinomycetes bacterium. Taxonomy (GTDB): domain Bacteria; phylum Actinomycetota; class Thermoleophilia; order Gaiellales; family Gaiellaceae; genus 3-1-20CM-4-69-9. The sequence continues at coordinate 17,417 of CAWDSD010000025.1, read as the reverse complement.
GTCGACGACCGCCGTACGCAGCCCTGCGGAGTTCGAGGAGCAGCTCCAGCGCTACCTCTACGAGCGGTCGGAGGAAGGCCGGGCCGTCCGCGTCGGCGAGAAGGAGGTCTCGGAGCAGGCGGCGATCGTCGTTCGGTACGCCGATCTCTTCAGCCGCGAGCAGCTCCAGGTCCTGCGTGACGAGGAGGAGGCCGCGGAGGGAGACCAGCGCGAGTGGCTCTATCGGCTGCGCAAGACCTGTGAGAGCGGGCTCATCGCCGCCGAGCTGGCCGAGAAGGACGACGAGCTCGAGAACGCGATCCTCGCCGCGCGCCTGACCTTCAAGGGCGAGGAGCTGCCTCTTCGTTCGGCGCTCGCGCGTCTTGCGGTGATCTCGGACTACCAGGAGCGCGACGAGCTCGGTGAGCTGCACGGGCAGAAGTCGGCGGAGTTCAATGAGCAGCGGCTCGAATTGCTGCGCGCGTACGAGGAGCTCGAGGCGGACCTGACCGAGGAGCCCGACGCGGTCGCTCGTAACGAAGAAGAGAAGCAGATCTCACTGCGCGAGCTCGAGTCGGTCCTCGCGGCGGCAAGCGACCAGATCGAAGGTGCGTTCATCGCGATGCGCGAACGCTGGTTCGAGCGGTTGCTCGGGCCGGACCGCGAGGATCAACCCTCGTCGGCGCACATGGGTTACGTGCGCCGCCTTTCGCCGCTCGACTCGACGTACACGAAGGAACGGGCGACCGACGTCTGCCTCGCGACCCTGTCGGCGCTCGGCTTCGACCTCGCCGCGGACAAGAACATCCGGCTGGATCTCGACGACCGGCCCCAGAAATCTCCTCGCGCCTGCGTGATCGCATCCGACCCGCCGAGCGTCGTACACCTGATCACGCGCGCCCAGGGAGGACTGCACGACTACCAGGCGTTCCTCCACGAAGCCGGTCACGCGCTGCACTACGCCGGTGTCGACCCGAATTTGCCGTACACGTTTCGCAGGATCTCCCGCGATCATGCGCTGACCGAGATCTACTCGTACATCTGCGAGGCGATCACCCGCGAGCCGGCCTGGCACGCGGAGCATTTCGATCTCACCGACGAGGAGGCCCGCACGAACGCGGAGGCGACAGTCTTCCTCGAGGCCCTCCTGTTTCGACGCTACACGGCGAAGCTTCAGTTCGAGATCGACTTCTGGTCCAACTTCGACGAGGCCGGCCTGACGAGCGACGACTATGCCGATCGGCTGACGGCCGCGACGGGTGTTCGCTACCCGGCCGACGGCCACCTGGCCGACATGGATGCCGGCTTCTACTCCGCCGACTATCTCCGCGCCTGGATCCGGCACGCGCAGCTTCGCGCATACCTGGTCGACGGGGTGGGGGAGGACTGGTGGCGCGACCCGAAGACGGGCGAGCTGCTGCGCGCCCTCTTCGCCGAGGGCACGCGACCCTCGAGCGAGGAGATCGCGTCACGGCTCGGCTTCGAACCGTACGACACGGCCCCGCTCGTCGCCGAGCTCACCCAGTAACCACGTGCGTCCCGTCGCATACGACCACTTCTACGGTTACGACGAGCTCACCGACACGCTGCGCGCATGGGCGGACGAAGCTCCGCAGCTTTGCAGCGTCGAGTCCATCGGCACGTCGTTCGAGGGGCGGGACATCTGGCTTGTCACGGTCACGAACAGCGGGGCCGGCGAGCATCAGGACAAGCCGGCGTTCCTGATCGAGGCGAACATCCACTCCATGGAGTGGACCGGGTGCACCGCGGCGCTCCATCTCATCCACAAGTTGCTGACGGAGCACGGCCAGAACGACCTCGTCACGCGGGCGCTCGACACGCGGACGTTCTACGTGATCCCCCGTCTGAATCCGGACGGCGCCGAGCGTGGGCTCGAGGAACGGCGGTTCATCCGCTCGAGCGTGCGTCCCTATCCGCGCGAGGAGTCGGACGACGGGTTACGCGTCGAAGATCTCGACGGTGACGGTCGCGTGCTCGACATGCGGATCGAGGACCCGAACGGCGCGTGGCGCCGGCACCCGGACGAAGAGAAGCTGCTGGTTCGCCGCGAGCCGGTCGACTCTCCCGACGACGGTCCGTTCTACCGTCTCTTGACCGAGGGACGGATCGAGAACTACGACGGCGTCACGATCAAGGTCCCGCCGCCGCTCGAGGGTCTCGATCTCAACCGCAACTTCCCGGCCGAGTGGGTGCCGGAGCACGAGCAGCGTGGGGCCGGCCCGTATCCGACGTCCGAGCCGGAGGTGCGAGCGATGGTGCAGGCGGTGACCGAGCGCCCGAACATCACCGGGCACATCGCGTACCACACCTTCAGCGGCGTTCACCTGCGGCCGTACGCCGGCCGCCCCGACGACGAGTTCCCGACCGCTGACCTGCGCGCGTACACCCTGATCGGCGAGCGTGGCACAGAGCTCACCGGCTACCCGGCCGTCTCCGTCTTTCACGACTTCAAGTACGAGCCGAAGCAGACGATCAAAGGCGGTGCCCACGACTGGATGTACGACCACCTCGGCGTCTTCTCGTGGACGACGGAGTTCTGGAGCCCGCAGCGCCAAGCCGGCCTGTCCGACTACCACCTCACCGACTGGATCCGTGAGCACCCCGTCGAGGACGATCTGAAGCTGATCGAGTGGGCGAAGAAGAACTACCCGGACGCGTACGTCGACTGGTACGAGTTCGACCACCCGGAGCTCGGCAAGGTCGAGCTCGGAGGGTGGGACATCATCAACTACTGGTTCAACGTTCCGTTCGACCGCCTCGAGGACGAAGTCGCGCCGCACTCCGACTGGGCGCTCTTCCACCTGCTGATCTCACCGCTGCTCGAGGCTCGCTCACTCGACGTAGAGAAGCTCGGCGACAGCTCGTACCTGGTGCGACTCGTCTTGCAGAACTCCGGCTGGCTCCCGACGAGCGTCACCGACCGGGCCGTGGAACGAAGTGCGGTGCGCGGCCTCGAGGTCGAGCTCGATCTGCCCGACAGCGCGCGACTGGTGGGCGGCGAGGCGAAGACCGACGTCGGCCAGCTGAAGGGCCGCGCCGACAAGCGTTCGACGACCTGGTGGGCGAACGACGAATCGACCGGCGACCTCGCGAAGCTCGAGTGGGTCGTCGAAGCTCCGGCGGGTACGGAGATCAGTGTGGAGGCGCGGCACCCGCGTGCCGGCACCGTCCGCCGCCGCGTCGAGCTCCAGTAGCGCGAATCGACCAGAGGTCTGTCGAGCTGCGGGGCAAGGACTCGAACGTTGACTACCTGATCCGGAGTCGTGACATCCGGAGTGGCACAAACCCAGGCAACACCGAGTTGCGCCCCTTTCCAGGACATCCGACGCGTGTCGCGAGAACATGGTCGTCGGCCCGGGGCGGGTACCCGCTCCCAAAGGGCTGGTCGACGCTGAACGTTCGGCCAGTGCTTACGTGCGGCCTCGCGAAGATGCTCTGATTGCCGTCGGTGGTGTTACGGCGCTACCGGCGGCACCAACGCACCTGGCCATTGGGCGGGCGCCGTCAGATCCGGAATTGCCCGAAAGGTTCATAGGACTTTTCAGCTCGTGGTGGAACAGTGCGCTGGGCCCAGGGACTTTCGGTCGTGCCCAGCGTCTCCCCAGGGGTGCGTCCTATCGCGGCGCAAGCCGTAAGTGCCGCGCCCTGGGCCTCTGTTCTTGAGGATGAAGACAAGGTCAACGATCTGCAGGTTCAGCGCAGAAATCGGAGGAGGCCCCTTTTTGAAAGCCAGCTGCGGGCACGGGCATCACTCGCCCCCGATCCATCGATTTTCGTCGTCTTGCAGACCGTTCCGTAGCGGAGAAAGGCCGCCTCCCACTCAGGCGGTCCTTCTGTACCCGTCACCACGTCTAAGGTCGCATTGCTGACCCTGTATGCCTGACCCTGAACGCTTGCGGGGAGCATCGAACCTCCAAGCCGCAGCGCTTGATTAAGGTCCAGCGAAGATACACGTCTCAACCGTCGAATGGAGGGAAAGGTGTCGGGTAGCAGCGCCTGGGGTTTTCCGTGGTTGGGGCACCCCCGCGCGTGGGACGCCACCTGGACCCGAGTGGACTGGGGCTACCGCGGCCGCCTGCCAGAGCGCAAGAGTCGGCCTGGGAATGCATCTCTTAGTCAGAGCCCCGCGCCGCTCTGCCTTCTGGCGGCTCCTTCGGCGGAGATCTGCGCCGGCGCTGGGCTCGAGGCCTACACGAAGGTGATGACCGCAAGCGAGACACGGGCCCACGCATGGGACGCGCTCATCCAGGGCGCGTTCAATGGGCACAAACGGGCACAAGTGGCGCGGAGATCGAGATTCCGTTGGCAGTCTCGGAAACAACAAACCTCGCCGAAGCCGGGCTTTAGAAAGGCTGCGGGGCAAGGACTCGAACCTTGACTACCTGATCCAGAGATGCCTCGGACACCCAGACCGAGAGGACGTGAGCGACGGAACTCGAACCCGCGGCCTCCGGCGTGACAGGCCGCTGATCTCGCTCGACGAGGCGCATGCCAATCGCGGGCCAAACGTCTACGACTCGCTCGCGGCGAGGGCGTCGAGGGCGACTAGTCAAGGGAGGCGAGAGCATCACGCACGAGTTGATCTGCCTCGGCGTTCCACTCCCGAGGCACCCAACTGATGCGGAAGCTCTCGAACCCAGCGCGGAGACCGCTCGCAACCTCGTGGAGCTCATGGAGATGTGCTTGTCTCACCGCGGAGGCACCGTTTACTTGGTCCACCACGAGCTCAGAGTCCGTGTAGACCCTGATTCGATCGATTCCGTGAGCGCGCGCAAGCATCAATCCTTCGATCAACGCTTGGTACTCCGCCACGTTGTGGGTGGCAGGACCGATCGCCTTCGAGATCTGATCCACCGTGACTAGCCGGCGCGTTCGTAGAAGCGCACCAATCGCCGCGTGGCTCAAAGGCTCTCCGGGGCGGCGTCGCAGGTTGCCCCCATCAGTGTTGAGAAGGCAGTACCCGTACTTCATGGCGGCCGTCGGCTCGGTCATCGGCGGTCATCCTACGAACTCACCTGTTCTCGACCTCGGGTGAACCACGGCCGGCGCGCCCCCGTTACGCGTCGACCGTAGATGCGCGCTCCGGAGCGATTGACAGGTCGTGGGCAGTATCCTCGACGTCGAGTGCGTAGGCGCATGCCTCCCCGACACTCAGGGCCTCCCCTTCCGCCCATGCTGCTGCGAACCGCTCTTCGCCGAGCCGCTCGCGGACTGATGTACGCGCTCGCTCGGCCCGCTCGTGCTGCCAAGTGGTGGGTTGCGGGCGGGGAGGTGGGCCGAGAACGTCCGGTAAGCGGTGCGCGGCCCCCAAGAGTAGTGCGGCTTCCTCATTCCGCCCTTGCGCAGCCGCGACGATCGCCATTCCGAGTAAGCACTCTGGGAGGTAAGCGAAGATCCTCAGCTGCTGCTGGAGCGTGATGCTCTTCCGAAAGAGGCTGAGCGCCGGCGCGTCGTCACCCTCGTATACGGCAAGGAACGCGAGCTCCGCGAGCGAGAGAAAGCCGCCTGAGATGCCGCGCCCATGCTCCGCTGCGGCAGCGTCGTTGCGATGCTCCGCCGCGAGCGCGTCGTCGAGGAGCGTTCGCGCCTGCTCCGGCTCACCACGGCCGAGGGCGAGGCGAGCAAGATCGATGGCTGCCCACGCGCTCAGGGTCGCGTCGTCGCGCTCCTGCGCGAAGCGTGCTGCCTCCTCTGCGAGTTCGGTCGCCCGCCCGAAGTCTGCATCGATCGCGGCCACTGTGGACAGGGAGAGCAACACGTGCCCGATCCCGGTGGCATGTCCGAGAACCCGAAACTCCTCGAGCGCCTCGGTCAGGAGCTTTCGCGCCTGAGGGTATTCGCCCAGAAGCAGACAGAAATATCCCAGTTCCGCATGCGCCTTCGCGCGTTCCAGAGGGAGATCGGCGTTGCCGGCAAGTGCCTGCTCCAGCCATCGTTTCGCCTCGTCGACGTAGCCGTGGAACGCCCAGTACAGCCCCAGCGCAGTCACCAACCGCAACTCGACCTCGGCGTCGCCGGTCTCATGTGACCAGAAAAGTGCGGTGGCGAGGTTGTCGTGTTCGGCGTCGAGCCGCTCGTACCACTGCGGCGGCTCCTCTTCGCGTAGCCGCTCGACGAGCGCGAGGTAGTAAGCGGCGTGCCGCCGGCGAACGTCGTCACGTTCTCCTGCCTCGTCGAGCCGACCGGCCGCATACTGCCTGACGGTCTCGAACAGCCGGTAACGCATCGCTCCTCGATCGTCGTCCGCGACGACAAGCGAGGCGGCTACGAGTCGGGTGAGGACGTCGAGCCCGCTTTCGTCGTCGCCGTCTCGACATACCTGCGCGACCGCATCCAGCGTGAATCCGCCTGCGAACGCCGACAGCCGTCGCAGGACTGTCCGTTCTCGCTCGCTCAGCAGCTGGTAGCTCCAGTCCAACGTCGCCGCCAGCGTCCGGTGCCGGTCGCTGCGAGTCCGGTCACTCGACCGCAGAAACCGGAGGCGGTCGTCCAGGCGGGAGGCGATTTCCTCGAGCGTGAGCGCTCTCGCCCGGCCGGCCGCGAGCTCAATCGCCAGCGGCAGGCCTTCGAGCTCGCGCGCGGTCGTAGCGATGGCAGCAAGCGCGGCCGGCGTCAGCTCGAGCTCGGGACGAACCGCCAGCGCTCGGTCGAGGAAAAGACGCACCGACTCCGCTTCCATGACTTCCGCTCCGTTCGCGTCGGCAGCCGGCAGGGGTAGCGGTGGCACAAGTTCGCAGCGCTCGCCCTGAATCCCCAGCGGCTCGCGGCTCGTCGCAAGGATTCGCAGCGCGGGGCAGGCTCTGAGCAACTCTGACCCGAGCTCCGCGCACGCCTCGCCGAGGTGCTCGCAGTTGTCGACGACAAGCAGGAGCTGGCGCGACCCCAGGTACTCCCGTAGGTCCCGGGAAGCGGAACGATCGGGCCCGCGTTCCAACGGAACCGCCGCGGCGACCGCTTCCGCAAGAAATGCTCCGTCGCTCAGGCCGGCGAGCTCGATGAACCACACTCCCTCGCGAAAGCTCGGCACCGCTCTGGCCGCCGCCTCGAGCGCCAACCGCGTCTTGCCGACCCCCCCGACGCCCGTTAGCGTGACGAGGCGAAAATCGGCAAGCAGCCGCTCGAGTCGTCCGAGCTCATGCTCGCGACCGACGAAGCTCGTGAGCTGCGCAGGAAGATTGTGAGGTTTCTCCGGAGCTGGAGCGGGCCGAAGTTCGTGCCGGAGGATCGCCTGCTCCAGCTCCTTCAAGCCCGCGCTTGGCTCGAGTCCAAGTTCGTCCGCGAGAAGCGCTCGAATTCTTCGGTAGGCAGCGAGGGCCTCGGCTTGGCGATCGCATCGGTACAGCGCGATCATCAGCTGCCGCCAAAGCCGCTCCCGTAGCGGATGCCCATCGACCAACCTCTCGAGCTCGGCGACAACATCCCCGTGGCGCGCGAGCTCGAGGTCCGCCTCGATCCGATCCTCGAGTGCGCCGAGCCGCAACTCGTCGAGACGCGCCGCTTCGGCGCGCGCGAACGGCTCATCGGCGACATCGTCGAACGCAGGGCCACGCCAAAGCGAAAGCGCTTCACGTAGCTGCTCGGCGGCGACGTTGGCGGCGCCGCGCGAGAGCGCTTCCCGTCCCATACGCGCGAGATGGCCAAAGCGCAACGCGTCCAGCTGCTCGGTGTTGAGCTTGAGCAAGTATCCAGGAGGCTGCGCATCGATGGCTGGGGAGTCGTCCGCGCCTCCAAGCGCCGAGCGTAAGCGCGAGATGTGGGAGCGAAGCGTCTTCACCGCGCCCGGAGGCGGCTCCCCCGCCCAGAGATCCTCGATCAGAAGATCCCTGGAGACGACCTGGTTCGCGCTGATGACCAGCCGAGCGAGGAGCACGCGTTGCTTGCGCGGACCCAGCGCCAAAGGCTCGCCGTTCTTCATGCCTTCTATGGCACCGAGGATCCGCAGCTCGAACCGCCGCGTTTGATCGCCCGACGACGTCACCGTCAACGTCTCCTCAACCATCCCTCAACGCCTCCCTGCCACGCTCGACTCCTTCTCGTTGGAAAGGGAGTGACGCAGATGGTACGAGCAGCCGGCACCGCGAACAATCACCCGTCCCGGAGCCGCTGTCGCTGGTGCAGAACGGCACTTGCCTCAGTCGTCCTTGGCACTGTCCTCTCTGCAGCCACACCGGCTTCGGCGTACGACCGTCCCCCTCTGCTCGAGCGCGTCGCCTCCTACTTCGCACAACGACCGGCGGAACTGCGCTGCCCCTCGTTCGACGAATGGACGGGCGATCCGATCTGGGGCAACGCCGCAGGCTTGCAACGCGCCTGGGGTTACACCGACATGCTGAACGACCACATCGTCCTCCACCCAGCGCTATGCGCCGGAGCACTGGCCGTCGCCGACCCTGCTCTCCCGGCGTGGCAGCGGGCGACGGGGGTACTCGTGCTCGTCCACGAGGCATATCACCTGCGTCGCTGGAGGTGGCGTCGAAGCGAACCGAAGGTCGAGTGCCAGGCGATCGTCCACTTCAGAGCCGGCGCCGAGCAGTTGGGCGCCTCACCCCAACTCGCGAACGACCTCCTTCCCTACGCGCTCGCCGCCCACGCGCGCATGGTCACGCTCTTCCCCAACTACCGAGCCCGCCACTGCGCGCTGCCCCTCTGGGCGTTGCCGATGTCACCGTGATCCAAACGAAAGGAACGACCCATGTACTCCAACTTCAGCCCACGAAGCTACAGCTGCCTGGCAATGGCACTCACCATGGCGGCCATCGCCGCACCGGCCGCCGAGTCCCGCCACGGACCTGGCGAGGATCCCGCGACAACCAGCCCGCGCCACCCCCAGCTCACGGCGGCCGCGAAGGGCTCCGCACCTACCCGATGGAACGCGAGCCCACTTGAGATCGACCGGCTCGGAGCGAAGTACGTGTCCCTGCACCACCCGATGTTCGCCGCACCGGTCGAGGCAGACTGGCCGGGCCCGACCGCGGCGGGGACCGCGATTGCGAACGCCAGACACGATGCAATGCCGGTAAGCGCCGTCAAGGTCGTCTCTCCGTCGGCTTTCGATTGGTCCGACGCCGGTATCGGCGCTGGTGTCGCCAGCCTGACGCTTGCGTTGGTCGCAATGCTGGTGATGCTCGTCACGCGGCGCAGTCGGAGAACGATCGCACCCGAGCGAAGCGAACTCGCGGGTACCTGAGGCACTGAGATGCGAGTGATGAACAAGCTCTTCGTCGCTGCCGCCACGGTCGGACTCGTGATCGTTTCTGGTTCGGCGCAGGCTGGCGAGGGCGAGCCGCGGGCGGTGGTGACGAACGGCTGGGCCGGCTACGTCGTGCGCACGGCCGGAGCGTCTTTCGCCGTAGTAGCAGGCAACTGGGTGCAGCCTCGAGTGGTTTGTAATCGTCCCGGGAGCTCGGTCGCCCTCTGGGTGGGCCTCGGTGGGGCAACAAGCGACTCGCTGGCGCTGGAACAGGTCGGTACGTCCGCAGACTGCTCACAGCGTGCTCTCGTCTCCTACTCCGCTTGGTACCAGCTCTACCCAGCGCCGCCGGTGGAGTTGCCGTTGACGATTCAACCCGGTGACAGGATCGCCGCCAAGGTGGCGGTCCGCGCGAGTGCGGTCACGGTCGAACTGCGGGACGTCACGACAGGCGCGTCGTTCTCGACCGAGCTCCAGATGCGATCGCCGGAAACCGATTCGGCGGAATGGATCGTCGAAGCTCCGTCAGCGTGCTTCATGACGTGCACGCAGCTTCCACTCGCGGCTTTCGGTCGCGCCGTGTTCGCCGATACCTCGACATCAGCCGGTGCCCACACCGGCACGATCAAGGACCCGGGCTGGACGAGGCTTAAGCTCAAGATGCGGCCCCGCGGCGGAAGGAGCGCCGCAGTCGCGACATCGCTGTCAGCCAACGGATCGTCATTCGGCGTCCACCGCTTGCCGTGACAGATCGATCGCGGCCGCAAATGCCAGCCTCACTGACACAACGACAGTGCTCACAGCCAGCCGTCTGGATGAAAACAACAAGGAGGATGAGATGAAGCATTTGACTCTCCAAGGAACCGGAGGCATGAAGAAACTAGTCATCGGAGCTCTCACGGTGCTATCTGTTTTGCTGCTCGCAGCTCCTGCCGCCGCCAAGACGGCGGAGCCCGTCGGCGCTCGAATCAACGTCCTGCTCGGTACACCGACGACGTATCCCGCCGGCGCGCCGTTCAACATCATCCACGCGGTGAACAGCGGGTTCGTACTCCCGCCATTTGGCGGCGGCAAAGACCTGTTCGCACTCGAGGTCGACGGTGTTCCCCGCGCGCCAGACCTCATCATCCGCGACGCGATCCCGCCCCCAGCCACCGGACTCCCCTACCCGGGTGTGAGAACAGGCTTCCTGTTCAACTTCAGGGACGGGATGACAGGGACGCATACCTTCACAGGACACTGGTACGAGCCTTGCGCTACGGCCGTGGCGCTAGACGGTTACACCGACCCCTGCAGGACTCCCTCCGAACAGGTGGAGTTCCTGACCCGCTCGCTGGCAGTGACCTTCACGCCGTAGTCCGGAACGAAGAGCAATCGGGCGGCGCTCCTGACCAGGTCAGTCGCCCACACGGCCTAGTCGTGCTAAGGGTGCTAATGGAAAGGTCAGCTACCCGCAACCGAGACGGCGGCTTCTGGGTCCCCCCGCGCTCGATGTCCTCGAGGGGGTACGGGGCGACGTCATGCGCCGCGCCATCGCTTGGGACGACCAGACGTTCTGGGTGGTTGCGTATTCGCTCGATTACGCAACAAACAGCCACACACAAGAGCTCGCACGCAGTTGTCTGAGCAGCTGCAAACCATGCTTGGCGCTATGCGCTTTGTTCACGCTTGTGCTAGCCGGTCAGAGGCTCAGCGCGCCGGAGTCCCAGGTGCGCGGGGGTGCCACTCCCCGTCGGCCGCTTCTTGTTTACGCGCGAGGACTACGAGCTCGAAGCCAGCGCGTCGCCGGCCAGTACATGCTCGACCAGCGCCGTGAGGACGCTGTCGTCCATCGCCGCGAGCTTCACCAAAGCCCGCGTGCAAATGCTCCAGCCGTGCCTCCGACATGGCGTCGAGTACGGCGCGTTGCGCGGTCTCGCAAGCCACGCTCGATTTCCGCGTCGGTAGGCTGCTCCCCGTGTACGCCGCGTTGCGCGGACCTCCGTTTCGGTGCCCTACGCGAGCAAGCTAATCGCGGGGTGGTACGGGGGCTCGTCGGCGGCTCGACGGCCGACCTCCCCGCCGCGGTACTGGAGTGTGCGGGAATGTCCCTTGAAGCAAGTTAGGAGGCGGCGAGCGAGCGCGCGAGCTCTACCGCCGTCTCGACGTCTAGGGCTGCGCCCGCTGCCCGCGCCGGGACGTAGCCCTCGCCGAGCCCTACGACTAGGGATTGCTCGAAACGATCCTCGATCTCCTCGTCCTGCTGCCAGAACGGCGTCCTCAACCCGCCTGCGTCCTCGCGCAGCTTCGCGATGGCTCCGGAAAGTAGGGCACCCTCGCTCATGTCGACCTCCTCAACCGCCCGAGCGAGGCCGCCCATGGCCAAGACGAGTTCTGGAGAGACCGTCTTGCTCGGCCCGATTGAGAGCTCGAGCAGCTCGCCGAATGTCGCCCGAGCGGCACGACGCTGTCCAAGACCAAGGTACGCGAAGCCGAGCCATTGCAAGATCCACGCTTCCCACGGGTACCGACTGACGCTGCGAGCGTAGATCAGTGCAGATGTGAGAGCTTCGCGGGCAGACTCGTAGTCGGCATCGAGCACGTCGATGCATCCGAGCTGGGCCGCGGCGAGCTGCTCGTTCATCGCCAGGCTGCCTTTCCGGGCTTCGCCAATCGCGTCGAGCATGACCGGGCGTGCTTCCTCGCGGCGACCCGCTTGGACGAGCAGCATCCCGAGATCGCCACGCGCTGAGATCCGAATCGCCGTGTCCAGCGTTGTCGCCTCCTCGACGGCTCGCTCGGCCAGGCGAATGCCGTCGGTCACATTGCCTCGGTTGACCTCGCTAGAGGACCCGATCAAGAGGGCCAACACACGCGCATAGGTTCCGGGAGCCGACAATCGCAATGCCTCTGCTGCCGTCGCACCCGCAGCGTCGAGATCGCCGACCAACTCCTGAGCCTCGGCGAGGTACGCCAGCGTCTGTGCCCGCAAGTCGTCCGTCAGATTCTCCGAGTCGAACAGCGACTCGAGGCGCTGACTCGCCTCCGAGTAGGCGCCGACCGACTTCCAGAATGGGAAAAGCGCGTGTGTCGCGCGGGCGGCCTCGGCCGGCGCTTCGTCCATGAGCTTGTCGAGCATCGCCCGCAGGTTGTCGACCTCGGCTCCGTACCAGGCGAGCACGTCGCCCCGTCGCGGCCCGAGGCGCTCGCCGTGCGCCTGCTCGACGCGCGTCGCGAAGTAATGCGTATGGCGGTGGACGTAGTCGGCGCTCTGGCCCGCGTCAGCGAGCCGCTCGCGCGCGTACTCGCGAATCGTCTCCAGCATCCAGTAGCGCTCCGTCGTGAACCGCAGGAGGCTCTTCTCGACCAGTGCCTGCAGGGTGTCGAGGTCGGCGCGGCATACCTCCGCGGCTGCATCGAGCGTGCAACCGCCGCGGAACACCGAGAGCGTGCGAAACAGGCGCTGCTCCTCGTTGGAGAGCAGGCCGTGGCTCCACTCGATCGTCGCACGAAGGGTCAGCTGGCGGGGGTCGGCGTCGCGGCCACCCTTCAAGAGGTCGAGGCGCTCGGCCAAGCGTTCGAGGACTTGGGCGGGGGAGAGCGCCTTCGTGCGCGCAGCCGCGAGCTCAAGCGCGAGCGGCAGGGAGTCCAAGCGAACGCAAAGCTCGGCGATATCCACCGAAGGCTCGAGCTGCGCACGCTCGCAGAAGAGGGAGACGGCTTCGGGACCGGCGAGCGGCGGCACCGGGTACTCGACCTCGCCGGAGATGCGCAAGAGCTCGCGGCTTGTGACGAGCAGGGTGAGGCTCGGGCAGGAGGTAACAAGCGCCGACAGCTCGGGCGCCGACTCGATTACCTGCTCGAGGTTGTCGAGCAGAAGGAGCATTTCCCGCTCTGCGATGTGGTCGGGAAGCCCGTCCGTAGCGCCCAGCGTATGCGCGATTGTCTCCGTCACGAGCGCCGGATCGCGGAGCGAGGCAAGGCCCACCCAGAAGACCCCCGCCTTGTACTCGGGGACGAGCGAAGAAGCGGCCTCGAGGGCAAGCCGGGTCTTGCCGGCGCCGCCCGGCCCGGTGAGTGTCAGCAACCGTGCTCCGCCCTCGATCTTCGCGAGCACTTCGTTCAACTCGCGCTCCCGGCCCACGAAGGAGCTCGCCGGGCGCGGCAGGTTCGTGTTCGAGATCGTCTTGAGCGGCGGGAAGCTCCCCTCGCCGAGCTGGTAGATGGAGACCGCCTCGGCGATGTCCTTCAGCCGGTGCTCACCGAGGTCAACGAGCTCACGTTCGGCGAGCCGAGCGGTGGCTCGGGAGAGGACGACCTGGCCTCCGTGGCCCGAGGCGGCCACCCGAGCGGCGAAGTGGACGTCGTCCCCGACGTAACCCTCCTCAGTCAAGAGTGGCGACCCAGTGTGGAGCCCGACGCGTACCTGGATCGGGCCGGACGCGAGCGCCTCGGTCAACGACGAAGCCGCCTCGAGCGCACCAGGCGCGCTCGCAAACGCAAAGAAGAAGGCGTCTCCCTGAGCGTCTACCTCGACGCCGCCCTCGGCCGTGCATGCGCCGCGCACAATGCGACGGTGCCCTGCGAGCGCCTCCGCATACGCATCGGCTCCAAACTCGTGCAGGAGTTGCGTGGACCCCTCGACGTCCGTGAAGAGGAAGGTGACGGTGCCGGTGGGGAGGTCCTGCCGCACAGCAGCGATCATCCGCCGTGGGGCGTCTTGCGTCCAATCCAACGCGCGGGCTCCGGAGAGACGGTGCCGCCGAGAGCCCGTCGCGCAACGCCTTCTCGCCCCGACGGCCGCCTGCCTGGATGCCGCATGACGGCGTCACGTGCCCCCTCGAGGCGATGGAGGGCGTGGGGATCCAAGTGCGGACGGGCGTGAGGTACGCCGGTCATGGCTGGCGAAGCCAGTTCGTCTCCGCGACGCTGCCGCTAGATCCCTTGGCGCCCGACGGGGGCAGGAGTACGGTCAGGACGTGAGGGACCGAGAGCTCAAGCGGAAGGCCAAGGTCGCGGAGATCCTTCTTGCGGCGGCACGTCAATTGGCTGAGGGCCTGGAGCCGGAGCGGGTGTATGAGCGGTTTCAGGAACTACTTGCCAGGGTGATCCAGCATGATGGTCTCGTCATTTCGTCCTATGACGAGCTGGACGACCGCATTCGCTGCGATTACGTTTGGAATGAGGGCAACAAAGTCGACCCTTCGACGTTGCCCTCGTTGCCTCTGAACCGTGCTGGCGGGGGTATGCAGAGCCGTGTGATCGTCAGCGGCGAATCGTTTCTTTTCAACGACGTTCCACAGCGGGTCCGTGAACGCGAAGGCGAGTACTACAACGTTGATCCGGACGGGACGCTACGAAAAATCCCGGAGGCCGGGCCAGCGGCAACGAAAGCGGCGATGATGGTGCCTGTCAAGCTCGAAGGCAGGGTCGTCGGTGTGGTCCAGCTGATGACGGATCAGGGTGAGTACACACAGGAACAGGTCGAGCTTTTCGAAGGGCTCGTGGCACAGATGGCGGCGGCTGTACGAAACGCGCGGCTCCAGAAGGAACGCAGGCGCCTGGAGGCGGCTGAGGCAGCGGCCCGGGCGGTTGCCGCCGAGCGCGAACAAGCCGCACAAGTTCTCGAAGCCGTCGGCGATGGGATCTTTCTGCTCGACCAGGCGGGAGTCGTCCGCTTGTGGAACAGAGCAGCAGAACTGGTCACGGGACTGCGGGGCGAGGCCGTTCGTGACCGGCAGATCAGCGATGCGATTCCTGAGTGGACGGAGCTGGCACGACGTATTCCGATTGCGTCGGGTGGAGCAAGAGCGGGCGCGGTGACGCTTCCCCTCCGGATTGCTTCCCGCGATCTTTGGCTCTCATTCGTCGCCGTGGACAGCGCTGGCGGGGTGATCTACGCGTTTCGTGATCTGACCAGTGAACACCGACTCGAGGAAGAGAAGAGCGACTTGGTGGCGACCATTTCCCATGAGCTGCGGACTCCGATTACGGCTGTCTATGGTGCCGCGACGACGTTGCTTCACCGTGAGGGAGCGCTCAACCAGCAACAACGTCGGCAACTACTAGAGATGATCGAGTCGGAGGCCAGGCGCCTCGCTCGCATCACCGAGAACGTGCTCCTAACGAGTCAACTCGATCGCGAAGATTTGCGGATCGGGCACGAACCCGTGGATGTCGCCGATCTTGTTCGAACCACGGTGGAGGCCATGGCCACTCGACTTCCTGACCCTGTGCTGATCGAGCTCGATCTCCACACGGAACTAAGTGCTGCATCAGGCGACCGCGACCGCATTCAGCAGGTGGTCACAAATCTACTGGACAATGCGGTCAAGTATGGCGGTGCGAATGGCGTCGCCGTTCGCGTTGGCGCGGAAAACGGCGCCGTCTGCATCGCGGTCACCGACAAGGGTCCAGGCATCGAGCTGGCCGACCAAGAGCGAATCTTCGAGAAGTTCTACCGCGCGGATCCGCAACTGGCGAAGGCCCCGGCCGGCACGGGGCTTGGGCTCTACATCTCCCGTGAACTCGTCGAGCGGATGGGCGGAACGCTGCAAGTGATCTCTGATCCCGGCAAAGGAGCAACGTTTGCGGTCAGGCTGCCGCCGGCTTGACCGAGGAGGGTCAAAACCGCAGCAGCTCAACAGTCGCGTCGACACTGCGACCGGCTTCCCATGCCCGCGCGAGCAGATCGAGCGTCGCCCACGCCTCTTCGATCCCGCCCGTGGTCGCAGGGGTCCCGTTGGGCTCGCTCGCCTTGAGGGGGTACGGGGCTGGCCCTCGTGCCCGCCTAGACCGTTGCGCGTTGTTGCGTATTCGCTCCTTCTCGCAAACGGCTTAGCTGGTGATTGTGAGCTCAAGCTGGCGCGCAGCTTCGGGGTTGGCAGCCACCAGTTTGCGTTTCAATGCGTCGCGCTGGTCGCGCGTCATCTGAGACACGTGCAGCGGGTCAGCCTGTATCGCCTCATCTGACGGCTGCTGCAACTGGCGGCCGTACACCAGTTGCACGTAGGCGATCGCCGTTCTAGCCGCCTTTCCCATCCGCTCTTCGACCCGATCGGCGACGGTTTCCGGTCCGGGGCGGGCCGACGTCCCCTCCGTAACAACGGGAAGGGTTGTGCCCACCCCGCCACCGTCACGACATGCGAGGTCTGCGTGCGGGGGCGCCGATCAGCCGCCTGCGGACGCGCGTGTGTGCAGCGCCGTCCAGGCGAGCACTGCGAACCCGATCCCGGCGAGGATCAGTGCGATCCCGACGACGATGCCGAAGTTGCCTAGCTGGTCTGCCATGTAGGCGGTGTTCAGCGCGGTTGAGAGCGCGGTCTCTGTCACCCAGAGGTCGCGGGCGGCGTTCGAGACCGGCTGGCCGTTCGTGTCCTTCTGCGCCTGCGCCGGGTCGTTCGTGCCTTTCCCGTCCGCGGTCGCGTACCGCGGCATCTCCGCATAGGTCTTACCGCCGCTTGCTTCGAGCGCGTGGATTCGCATGTAGTTGGCGAAGCAGCGAGCCTCGCTGCCCGTGTCGACCTGCTCGCCCGCCACCGAGCAGCTCGGCAGATCGACACCGCTGAGCCCGGCTTTCTGCGCTTCCGCAGCGATCGCGTCCGGCGTCATGTCGGCTGAGCCGACGATCTTCTCCTGGCTGAGGTTGTCCTTCACCGTGCTCTTGCCGTTGATGCTGAGGACGAGCGCGCCGATCCCGAACGCGACGAGTACAACAGCTGCGGCGTAGCCCCCGTATTCCAGTAGTCGTCTCATCGGACTCAACCTCCAGGCGATAGAGCTGGCAGTCGCGTCTCCGTCCCGCGACCAAAACGCGACACTTGGACCCGCTGATGATCGCAGATCAGCGGCTCGCCGCTCTCATCCGCCACGCCGTGACCGCCGAGCTGAGCGCAGTCGAAGGGGTCCCGTGCGGGCGATCGCCTCGAGGGGGTACGGGTGGCGTCTTGCACGTCGCCCGCCTGCACCCGTGGTTGACGTATTCGCTTAATTACGCAACGTCTTCGCGGATAAGCCCCAGGTGCGGGCTGCATCTGGATACTCGGCCACCAGGCACCGCTTGAGCGCGTCCCTCTCCTCGCGCGTCATCTTCGACACGTCTAGCGGATCATCGCGCGGAGTGACGTTCTCGACGGTCTCCTTCGGTCGGCCGTGCACGCGCGAGATCCAAGCGTCCGCCGCTCGGTAGGCACGGTTGGGGTCACCCGACCGGATGCCATCGAGATAGGCGGCGACAACTTCGTCCGCG
>CAWDSD010000024.1:0-9584 GCA_963804935.1 uncultured Actinomycetes bacterium | reverse complement strand
TCCGCCACGGTTAGCGACCGTGTAGGGAGTGACCGCAAAAGTCACCAGGGGCGCGTACCTCAGCGAGTCCAGTCCTCGTTGTCTGTGCGACGGGGTCGTTCCGGTGCCTGACGGACGGCGCACCCTGGCAAGGAGCCGCCCCGTCATCGCGCCAACGCAAGAGCGGCGGAGCTGAAGGGGGTCAGGTCGCCGCTCTCTTGGCGCGCACATCCGTGCTGAAGCACCGAAGATCGCCGGGTACGACCGTCCCGCCGAAGGATCGCTCCGTTGCGCTTCAGGGTTGGCAGGCTATAAAGGCGGCTGAACCAGCTAGGCCAGCGCGTCACACGTTTCCTCCAGACGAAGAACGGGGAGTCGGATACCTTGAACGTCCGCCGCGCAGGCGAGGACGACCGTGAGACGTTGTACGCGCTCTGGGACGAATGGGTCGAGCGGGAATCACCTGTTCCGTCGTGGGTGGCGGGCGCCGTCGAGGGGACACGTGCGCAGATCGACGTTGCGATTAGCTCTGGCTGCGCGGTGATCGCCGAGGAGCGCGGCCACGTTCTCGGATTCGCCTGCGGCGTCGTGACAGGGCAGCGCACGGGCGACCTGACGGAGCTCTATGTCCGGCCAAAAGCGCGACGCCGGGGGATCGCGCGGGCGCTCGCCAGGGCAGTCGTCGTCGCACTCAGCGAGCGCGGAGTGCTTTCAGTGACCGGCGGCGTGGGGCCCGAGAATGCGGCAGCACGGAGTTTCTATGAGAACGCCGGCTTCCAAACGGTGGAGCTGCGCTTGGTCGCCGACGTTGAAGTGCTCGAGCGTCGCCTCGCCGAACGTGCCGGTCGACGCCGTCGTCAGTAACCCTTCATGCCCTTGCGGTGCTTGCAAAAACGCCCGCAGAAGTTGCGATCGCGTTCTGACCCGGCAGAGAAAAGGCCCTGTTTCCAGGGCCTTTCTCAGTAGCGGGGGCAGGATTTGAACCTGCGACCTCCGGGTTATGAGCCCGGCGAGCTACCTGACTGCTCCACCCCGCGTCGCTGGGCGGAATTATAGCTCGCCGGGCTCGAGACCTGCTAGGTCGCGGCCAGCCCTGCGGCCGTCAGCGGCAGGCCGTTCGTGGAGCCGACTGCGTCGAGCTTGCCGTCCTCGCCGATCCGCCAGCCGAAGACTCGGCCGCTGTCGGCATGCAGCGCGTAGAGGTACTCCCCGTCGGAGCTGAGCGCCTCGTCACGGATGCCCGGCTTGCCGTCGACCGTCGTTGCCGCGACGGCTTCGCGGAGCTCGATGCTGCCGTCCCCGCCGATGGCGTACGTCGAGATCGTGCCGTCGCCGAAGTTGGTCACGAACACGGTCCGGCCGTCCTTGCTGATCGCCGCCCAGCAGACCTCACTGCGTGTGTTGCCGACGGGACCGCTGAGTGGAGCGAGCTGCGCCGGCCCACCGAGCCTGTACGACGAGGCCGAGGCCTTGCCGGCCTGCGCGCCGGCCGCTTCGGTCACGACCAAGACGCCATCCCTCGTCAGGTCGAAGCCGTAGGGCGTCGCCCCGGACGACTGGTACGTGACCTGCTGCTGCGCCCGTCCGTCGCCGTCGACGGAGAACGCGTGAATGCTGTCCGCGCGGTCGCTCACGAGGAGCGTCCGGCCGTCGCGGCTGAACGCGACCTGCGCAGGATCTGTCCCTGCGGGCTGCGTCGACTCCTTGATGGCGACGAGCCGGTCGCCCTCCAGCTCGAAGCCGGTGATGTTCGGTTCGCCCCCGGTGTTGAGCACGTAGACATGACCGGTATGCACTGCAACGCTGCGTGGAGCGGAGCCTCCCGAAGCAATCCGGTCGAGCACCTCGAGCCGATCGCCGTCGATCGAGAAGACCGTCACGTCGTCGCTGCCTGCGTTCGTAACGAACAGCCGGTCGCCGTCGACGAGGACCGAGCTCTGCGACGGCAGATGCGGCTCGCCTGAGCCCTTGCCGCCCGTGAGAAACGAGTTACGGCGCTCGAGCTCGCCGCCGGCCCGGCGGGCGAACACGACGACCTCGTTGTGGTCGGCGTCGTTCGTCTGCACGTACACGAATCCATCTGCTTGCTGCGTCATTGGAATCTCCCTTTGTCTCCCGTTGTCGCAGCTACCGTCCCGCGAGACCTCCTCGCGTTACAGCTGATTCAGCGAGAACGTGCGTACGCCGGCTCGCGCACGCTCACCCGGAACGGAGCGGTCGCAGCGAAGCCGACGGCCATCACGAGCGCGCCGGCGACGGCGTCGAAGATGTAGTGGTTCCCGGTGACCACGATCGTCAGCAGCACCGCTGCCGGATACAGCACTCCGGCGAGTCGCAGCAGCCAGCTCCGCGCGTACAGGATGAGGCCGGCCCCCAGGGCAAGCGCCCACCCCGCATGCAGGCTCGGTACCGCCGCGACCGGGTTCGAGAAGCGCTCATGGTGCGGCTTGCCGATGTTCACGCCCGAGTACAGGTCGATCGTGTCCTTGATCGCCCATGTTCGCGAGCCGCGGCGGCGCCGTCGGATAGCGCCAGTGGATGACGAGCGCGATCGCCGTCGCGAGCAGGAACCCGTCGCGGAAGATGGAGAAGCCCTCACGGTTCCGCCAGTACAACCAGACGAAGAACGCTCCGGTCACCACGAAGTGACTGGAGAGGTAGAACCAGTTCATCCCCTTCACCACGTCCGGGAAGCTGCAGGAACCACGCCTGGATCCCCTGCTCCCAGGAGAAGTGCGCCACGCGCTCGAGCCGCTCGACGTGCTGCGCGTTCGCGATCGCCTGCGGCCAGTCGGTCGGGATCAGCCGGCGCAGAAGCCGGTAGACCTCTGCGAGGCCGATAACGAGACCGATCTGGAAGATCGGGTCGAGTCGGTAGAGCAGGCGGCGGGCTCGACTCACGGGCCTGACTCTACCCACGGCTCGGGAGATACAGTCACACCCTTGTGAGCCGTGTTGCAGCCGTCGATCTCGGCACGAATTCCACGCGTCTGCTCGTCGCGGACATCGAGGACGGACGCATTTCCGACGTCGACCGCGAGACGCGCATCACGCGCCTCGGCGAGGGCGTCGATGCGCGCCGCCGCCTCCTCCCCGTCCCCATCGCGCGCGTACGGAACGTCCTGTCCGACTATCGAAAGACACTGGAATCGCTCGGCGTCGAGCGAACGTTGCTGATCGCGACGAGCGCAGTGCGCGACGCGGAGAACGGCGAGGCGTTCCTCGGCGAGATCGAGTGGAGCTACGGGTTCAAGACCCGGCTTCTCTCCGGACACGACGAGGCGCTGCTGATGTTTCGCGGCGTCACGGCCGAGCGCGGATTGCGCGACGGGACGGTGATCGTCGACATCGGCGGCGGCTCGACCGAGCTCGTCGCAGGAGCCTCGGACGGGCTGCGCTGGCACGACAGCCTCGACATCGGCTCGGTTCGTCTCACCGAGCGCTTCCTCCACTCGGACCCGCCGACGGAAGCCGAGCTGGACGATGCTGCGGCCGCGGTGCGCACGCTGCTGTCCGAACGCGTGCCCGACGAGATCCGCAACGACACGCGCTCCGCGATCGGAGTCGCAGGAACGCTCACGAGCATTGCAGGGCTCGCCCTCGGTCTCGAGGAGTACGACCGCGACCAGGTGCACGGGTTCGTGCTCAGTGCGGAGGCGCTCGACGAACAACTGCAGCGATTGGCGTCGGTACCGCTGGCCGAGCGACGGAACGCTGCGTCCACTCGATCCGGACCGCGCACCGGTGATCGTCGGCGGCGCGGTGATCGCCCGCGAGGTGCTCGACTTCCTCGGGCTCGACAAGCTGGAGATCAGCGAACGGGACATCCTCGACGGCGCCGCGCTCGCCGCGGCCGAGCTACCGGACGAGGACGAAGGAGCAGCGCCGCCCGGCGCCTACACCTGCTGCTGAAAATCTATTCCGGTACTGGCGGCGGTTCGTCCTCCGCCAGCCTTCGCTGCAGCACCGTCCGCGACAGGATCCCGACGAGCCTCCCGTCCTCGACGACGGGTACGCGTTCGAAATCGTGCTCCTCGAGAGCGTGAAATGCCTCCTCGAGATCCATCGAGGCGTCGAGCGTGAACAACGGCGGCTCCGCGATCTCCCCCACCTTCGTGTCGCGTGGATCTCGTCCAGGTGCAACCACCTGCGACACAAGCGTCTTGCGCGTGATCACGCCGACGAGCTGGCCGTCGTCGCAGACGAGGATCGCTCGAACCGCGGGATCGGACAGCCGCTCGCCCGCCTCCTGCGCGCTCGCGGTCACGTCGAGCGCTCCCGGCTCCGGCACCATCGCATCGCGCACGTGCTGCGCCATCGATGTCATGGATAGATCCCGCGCGCCTTCAACGCGGAGGCCACCTCGTTGATGCCCGCGACGAGCGCTGACTGCCGTAACGAGATGCTCTTCTCGTCGGAGAGGCTCCACACACGGTCGAATGCATCGGCGAGCTTCTCCGCGAGCCGGGCCCGGATCTCGTCGCGCGTCCAGAACAGCCGCCCGAGGTCCTGAACCCATTCGAAGTACGACACGGTCACGCCACCCGCGTTCGTCAGCACGTCCGGCAGGACGAGAATGCCGCGCTCCGCGAGAATGGCATCGCCCTCGATGGTCGTCGGGCCGTTGGCCCCCTCCACGACGAGCTTCGTGTCGATGCGCGGTGCGTTCTCCGCCGTGAGTTGTCCCTCGAGCGCTGCGAGCACGAGGATGTCGCACGGTTGCTCGAGCAGCTCCGAGGTTCGAGACGTGCCGGACATCCGGATAGCCCTCGAGGGTCGCGTGGTCAGCGACCCACGCGCGCACCGAATCGAGGTCGAGACCGCTCTCCGAATAGATCCCGCCGGAGATGTCCGAGACGCCCAACACGGTCGCGCCCTTCGAGACGAGCTCCTGCGCTGCGATCCCTCCGACGTTGCCGAAGCCCTGCACTACGCAACGCTGCTCGCCGAGCTTCCATCCGAGTCGCTGGCATGCTCGTTCGATCACCATCACGACACCGGCGCCGGTCGCCTCGTGCCGGAAGAGCGAACCGCCGAGCGCGACGGGCTTCCCGGTGACGATCTCCGGAACCGCATGGCCCACCTGCATCGAATAGGTGTCCATGATCCAGGCCATCGTCTGCTCGTTCGTCGCCATGTCCGGCGCAGGGATGTCCTCCTGCGGCCCGATCACTCCGCGCAACTCGCTCGTGTAGCGCCTCGTCAACCGCTCGAGCTCACGAAGCGACAGCTCACGCGGATTGCAGCGAACACCACCCTTCGCGCCACCGTAAGGAAGCCGGAGGAGCGCACATTTCCAGGTCATCCAAACAGCGAGCGCAGCGCACTCGCCCATCGTCACGTGAGGGTCGTAGCGAATCCCACCTTTGGTCGGCCCAAGCACACTCGAGTGCTGAACCCGGTAAGCCGGAAAGACGTCGACGTGCCCCTCGTCCCGCCGAATCGGAACCGTGACCATGACGGCACGTTCGGGGTAGCGAAGCCGCTCGGCGATCGACTCGTTGACGTCCGCGTAGGGAAGCGCCAGCTCGAACTGCTGCAGCGCGGTCCGAAAGAGCGGCGTATCCCATTCGAGCCGGGCTTCCTCCGCGGAGAGCTCTTCGACCTCGGTCACGGTCGGAGTCTAGGCGCGAGAGACGCCGAGAGCGGAGCTCGAACCCGCAGCGCACCGGTGCTGGGTCAGCGCGTTCGGGTCGTACGACCGCTAGTCGCACGTTCAGCGCGGCCAAGAGCGAGCGCAAGCGTCGGGCACGCGTCGACCGCGCGCCGTGCATGCGAGAGCAGCTCCTTCGGCACGGGTCGCCCGTCGACGATCGGGTAGCCCCAGTCGTCCAGCCGAATCAGTTCCGGCAACAGCTCCGCGCAAAGTCCGTGCCCGTCACATGCGATCGGGTTGACGCGGAGCACCTCGTTCACCACGCCGTTCCTGTCGGCAGGACGACTTGCTTCTCGCCACTGCACCGCCCGGCTATGTGGACCTCAACCTCGGAAGCGAATACGTCAAGCGCGCTTGCTACCAACCGAACCGCCCCGTCGGGGTGGCGACACGCACCCCGGCCGCGTACCTCCTCGAGCCAGCGCTCGAGCCGCGACAGATCCGTGTGCTCCGGACGCGCGAGCCGTTCGAGACCGCCCGCGATCGCATCGAGCCCGTGGACACAGGGACCACACTGCCCTGCGCTCTCGCTCGCGAGGTACCGGGCGAGGCGCGCGGTCTCGACGATGCCGCAGACGCGTGCGGGCAGCACGAACAGCGTGCGCGCACCGAGGGACGCACCGAACGGCATGAGCTCCGAGTCGAGCAAAGCTGCCCGCTCCGCGTCGGCCGCAGCGACCCAGCTGCCGAAGTAACCGCCGATCAAATATGCGCTGACCGGCTCGGCCGTCCCGCCGGCCCACTCGATCAGCTCACGAATCGGCATTCCGAGTCCGACCTCGTACACGCCGGGCCGGGAGATCGCGCCGGCGACCGTCACCAAGGCAGAGCCCGGCTCCTCGTGCGTACCGAGCTCGCGGAACCACTCCGGTCCGTAGCGCGCCACGAGCGAGAGTTGCGCGAGAGTTTCGACGTTCTGCATGAGCGTCGGACGACCACGCATGCCGCGCTCGACCGGACGCGGTGGAACCAACGTCGGTTTGGCCGCGTGTCCGGAAAGCCAGGAGAGGAGCGCCGTTTCCTCGCCGACGATAAAACCGTCGGGCGCTGCGGCGACCTGGAACCGGACGCGGTCGAGACCACCGCGGGCGCGCTCCGCAACTGCGCGCGTCAACGCGCTGCGTTCGCGTACCGCTCCCTCGCCGACCGCCACGACGACCTCGTCCGCACCGACGGCAGCGGCGGCGAGCGCAGCTCCGTCGAGCACCAGGTGCGGCACGCAACCGAGCAACGCCTTGTCTTTGCGGCTGAGTGGTTCGCCCTCGGTGCCATTCGCGACGACGAACTTCCTCCCGCCCCGGGCGGCGACCGCACGCATTTTCGTTGACGTCGGGAACCCGGCGCCGCCGCGTCCGGTGAGCCCGCTCGCCTCGACGAGGTCGATCAGCCGTCCGCCGAGCTGCACGGGTGGCGCGCCGTAGACGCCGAGATGCTCCTCGAACGGGACCGGTGAACCGTCGGCGTGCAGAGCCGCGAGCAGACGCGGCAACTGCTCACGGGGAGCAACCTCGGACACGGCCATGCGGCTCATCCGTCGCCGCTCTCTGTCGATGAGGCGACCGCTCGCAGGTCGCCGGCAACGGTGCCCGAGGCAGGATCGATTCGCAGATCGAGCGCCAGCGTCAGGGGCCGCCCCGACGCGTCCTGCAGTGAGGCGACGACACGCTGCCCGCTGAGCGCGACGATGCGCCCGGCGTACTCGGACGGCGCGCTCGTCGGGCCAAATCTCACCCTGCTCGCGCTCATGGAAACGCCGCCACCGGCGAGCGGTTGACCCCAGAGATCGAGGTGTAGCTCGCCGTCGACCCCGCCGCGAGTCAGTCCAGTCACGGCGACCGAGACGAGGCCGTTCCCATTCGGCCCCGACTGTGCGAAACGCCCATCGAGCGGCGCTGTGAACGGCGCCTCCGGCAGCGCAGCGGCCGCGAGGGTCGTGGCCGATGCGGCCCGCGCGGAAGCGAGCAGCGCTATCGGCGTTCCGGCGCGCCTCGCCCAGCCCGCGCGATCAGGTCCCGCGCGGAACCAGGCGAGCGCACCCAGCGCCAATACCACCGTCGCTGCTCCGACGCCGACTCGTAGCGCGACACCGACGCTCGGGGCCGTGGCGACGCGCCAGAGCGCTGCTGCGACGACCGCAATCGTGCACGCAGATGCGAGCAAGACCAGCCAGACCGAGCGTGCATCACTACCAGTCCCGAGGGAGTGCAACAGCGCGACGGGCCACGATGCGTACGCGAGCCAGTGAACCGCGCGCCAGGCGCGAAGGCCGAGCCGGCTACGAAGCAAGCTGGTCGCGATCAGGGCCAGAAGCAGATCGAACGCCACCGCACCGAGTCCGAGCCAGAACGGACGGTAAGAAGCGACGAATGGGACAACAGCGTCCCGCAAGCCGATCGGCGTATACCCGTCGAGAATCGTCGTCACAACATGCACGACGACGAACGCGAGCGCGAGGAGCGTCACGTTCCTGTGCAGTGCGGAAACGGCGAAGCGCGGTATTCGGATTGTGCGGAAGCGCGTCGGTCCCATCACGCCGAGCACGAGACCAACGGTGAGAAGCAGCAGCGCGACCACGCCGGTCCCGCGGGTCAGGTACCAGTAGGCGCTCGGTCCGCTCACGCCGCCATGCCGGGCTCGGCAGGCCAACCGCCGGTGCAGACGACGTCGCCCGAAACGCCGACGAGTCGTGCAGGCAGCCCCCTCTCTGCGAGCCACGCCGGTGCGGCCTCACCCAGTAACAACCCGGCGGTACTTGCCGTGTTCGCGTCCACGCAGGATGCCGCGGCGACGCTGACTGTCCGCCAGCAAGATTGCGCGGGCTGCCCCGTGCCTGGATCGAGGATGTGGTGCAGCTCTTGGCCTCCCACGCGCCACCGGCGCACCGTGACACTCGATGTCGCAAGCCCCCCGGACTCGAGACTGACCACCGGGCCTGGGCCGTCGAGTAACGCGCGGTGATCGTCGGCGATCCGCACCGGCCAGCCACCGAGCGGCGCGGCCCCGGCGATGGCGATGTCACCACCCAGCGAGACGAAGATGCCGGCTCCTGTCCTCCTTGCCGCGGCGAGTGCGGCGCGGTCAGCGGCGAGCGCCTTCGCCGTCGCACCCAGATCGAGCTCGACCCCGGCCGGGATCCGGATCGATCGGCGATCCTCGTCCAGCTCGACGAGTCGCCAGCCGGCAGCAGGCGCGAATCGCACTGTGCCGCCCCGGTCTCGCCCACTGACGATCGTGAATGTCCGGTCGTAGCCGGCGAGTCGGAGCCCGCGGCCAATCGTCGGGTCGACCAACCCGCCGGTTGCCGCGGCAGCTCGCAGCGCGACTCGTACGGCCTCGAAGAGATAACGCCCGGCCTCGAACTCTTCGCCGCCGGCTCGATTCAGCCGAGCCAACTCGGAGTCGTCACGGAACCTGCTGCACGCGAGATCGACAGCCTCGAGCTCGCGAACGAGCTCCATCGTGCTGTCTGCAAGCGCTGCATCGTCGGTGGTCCAAAGCAACGCCTTCGAGCCGAGCGCAGCGAGATCAGCCCACGCCGCCGCCATCTAAGAACCGCCCGAGGAAGCGACCGGCGGCGCGACTGATTGAGACGGCGCCTGCGTGGGCGCCACGGGCACCGGAACCTCCGCCGAGCTTGGCGGCGGCGCAGGCACGGCCGCCGGCACCGCCGTCGGGGACCTCTGCGCAGCACGTGTCAGGGGATGAGCAGTCTTCCGAGCATGCGTCGATGTCACGGCCAACCCCGCGACGGCGCCGCTTAGGGCTACCGCGCAGACCACGGCACCCCGCGTCAGATTCTGAACACGCGCGATGCTCGCGTCACGTGCAGCGGCGCCGGACCCAGGCTCATTGGACACGCCCACACTCCAGCACTCGGAAATGAGTGCCCGATGAATGCTCCTTAAGAACGAGCTAAGAATCGAATCGCGCTGCCCCGACTCCCGGCGGA
>CAWDSD010000023.1:0-60014 GCA_963804935.1 uncultured Actinomycetes bacterium | reverse complement strand
GGGGCGCTTGCGGTTTACGCCGCAGCCCGGCCGTTTCCCCGGGAGAGTTAGAGCACCGCCTGACTGAACTTAGGCAGGCAGGTGCATCAGGAACGGCTAGGCCGGTTGGCCACGCTCGGCGAGCAAGGCGTTGAGCTCCGCGGACAGAGCCATCAGCCGGCCGACGAGAACCAGCGAGAAGAGCAGCGCGGTCGCGATCCCGAGCGCGCCGTAGGTGTCCGCTCGGCCCTCGACCAGGCGGGTCGTGACGTAGATGTTGAAGACGTTGACGACTAGCAACCCGGCGCCGAACACCACCGCGCCTGGGATGAGCGCGTACCACGGAGCGTCGCGGTGCGGGAGCTGGATGGAGACCGCGAGCCACGCGCCGCTGATGAGCACGACATAGACGAGCAGCGCCGCCAGCCCGCCGTATTCATGTGCCCGGCGGATCCAACCCACGATCTCGCCCATGACGAGCTGGAGGAGCAGCGCCCCCGCGAGCACGCCGACTCCCCTCGGTGTGACCCGGACGCCGCGCCCCGAACCGAGCCAGACGATGGCGTGAACCTTCGCGATCGCACTGTAGAGCGTCACCAACGCGTAGAGCACCGCGGGGATCATCAAGACGAAGACAACGGCACGGTTGCGGCCCGAGGCAGCCTGGGCGACCTCCGAGGCGATCAGCCCATGTAGGCCGGCTTCCCTTGCGACCGTGCCCGGGCTCTTGTCGACAATGCCCGCGTACAGGCCGAGACCGGAGACCAGCAAGAGGCTTGTCGGGAGGAGCAGGACGAACAGCCGGTAGGCGAGCGCGCCGGCGAGCAGCCCACCGCCAATCGACGAGTCCCGCTCAACGAGGCTGAACCCGAAATCGATCGACGTGTGCCGCGATCGGGCGGCGTCGGCGCGGGTCTGGAGAATCCGCGCGCGTCCCATCCAGCGCGCGAGCCGACCGGCGACCGTCGGCTCGACCTCTATTTCGATCGGCCTCGGCTCGAACGGATCGCGCGAATCCGCCACGGTCTCAATCCTAGGCCGGTGTGGAGGTGTTCGATCTCTGCAGGCAGCTCCGCGCGTTCGCAGCGTGCGCATTGAAACGCAAGAAAACCGTGCAGGTCGCGTCCGGCGACGCAGGCGTCGTCAACGGGTGACCGAGGTGGCTGGCACCAGTTCGGCACCGACGCCGAAGGCCGGCCGCGGGGTTCGAGAGCCTCTGGGCACTCGGCCGGACGCCGATGGCTCCTGCCCTCCATCGTGATGAAGTGCCGTAGGGTGGGGACGGCAACGACACGTTCCGACAAGAGGAGGAGACAATGGTCGTGGCGACGGCGAAGATCGGGGATTTCGACCGCTTCTGGAATACCTTCTCAACCAAGGGCGCTGAGAAGCGAAAGCAGCACGGTTGCAAGGGGGCGCAGGTCTTTCAGGACCCAAATGAGAGCGACCGGGTTTGGGCGGTCTTCGACTGGGACCAGGCGGGCTGGGAAAGCTTCACCTCGGACCCCGAGGTCCCGGCGATCTTTCAGGAAGCCGGGTTTACGCAAGGTCCGCCCAAGTCGGCGGGAGCTCCCCTCCGCGAGCACTACGCCTAGACAGGCCCGCGCGACTCCAATCAGTCCTTCGACGCCGAAATCAAATCGGCGCTGGAGGCGCCACCCACATAACCAATGACAGCGTTACGAGAGTCTCGACGTCGACAACGGAAAACGCTTCAAGCCGACCCGTCATTGGGGCCTCTTCTCGTTAGCTGCGGCGAGCCCGTAACCGATGGGGTGCCTTCCTCGTTGAAGTACCACAGCTACCGAAGAAGGAGGCACCCGTGAGCATTCTCTGGATCGTTCTAATCGTCGTTCTGGTGCTTGCGCTGCTCGGCTTCGTCGGGCGCGCTTTCTAAGCAGCGACTGTGACTTCAGCAGGCGGCGGCCTTCGGGCCGCCGCCTTGGTCTTTCCGGGTTAGGGTTGCGCGGTGCGGGTCTACTTTGCTGGGCCGCTCTTCACCCCGTACGAGCGGTCCTTCATCGACGAGTGCGCGGGGCGGCTGCGTGCCGAGGGCATCGATGTCTTCGTCCCCCACGAGAATGCGCTCGCTGACGGCGATACGTCGGCTGCGACGATCTTCGCGAAGGACTGGCAGGGGCTTTCCGAGGCTGATGCGGTCGTCGCGGTGCTCGACGGGCCGATGGTGGACGACGGCACGGCCTGCGAGATCGGGATCTTCTATGCGCTGATGCAGGCCGACCCGTCGAAGAAGGGGATTCTGGGCCTCCTCACCGACCTGCGCGGCACGCGCGGCCACGAAGGCCATGGGCTCAACCTCTTCGTGCTCGGCTGCGTCGAGGCGGCCGGCAAGGTCTGCGGCTCGCTGGACGAGGTCGTCGCCGGGCTCGCCGAGTGGCGCTAGCTCTCGCCGTCTCGGCGGTCCTTGCCCGAGCGCCGATCCTGCCCCGAGCGGCGGTCGCTTCCCTTTCGTCGCTCGCCTTCGTCAGGCGGGCCCGCGTCCCTCTCGCGGCGCTCGTCCTGCTTGCGTCTGTCGCCGTTGGTGCGGCGGTCGCCGCCTGATCGTCGCTCTTCGGCCACCGGCCTATTGAACGGCCGCGGCCGGTCCGAGTCAAGAGCCGTCGTCTTCGCCGAGCGCCTCGGCGAGCAGGCCGCATGCATACGCGCGCCACGCAAGGTCTTGATCGCGAAGCCGTTCGAGGGCGTCGGGATCGGCGTCGAGCCGTTCGACCGCGGCCGTCAAGGCCTCTCGCCGCTCCGGCGAGTCGACGTC
The DNA here is from genome assembly GCA_963804935.1 of uncultured Actinomycetes bacterium. Taxonomy (GTDB): domain Bacteria; phylum Actinomycetota; class Thermoleophilia; order Gaiellales; family Gaiellaceae; genus 3-1-20CM-4-69-9. The sequence continues at coordinate 57,262 of CAWDSD010000023.1, read as the reverse complement.
GGTCGCCAGCTCGAGCACCGCCGGGTCCTCGAGGGTCGGCTCGCGGTGGAGATCCCCGCCCGCGGCGAAGACGAAGAGAGCCCGGCGGAGCGCTGCGTTCCGCTCTGAGTCGTCGAGCGGCACTTCCTGGCCAGCGACGTAGGCGAGGACGATCAGGTCGAAGTCGCTAGTCGTCCGGACACTCGCCTTCGCAGCAGCCGAGCTTGAACCGGCACTTCACGCATTGCCAGGTCCCGTGCCGCCATTCCATCTCCGCCCCGCAGCGCAGGCACAGCTCGACGACCCTCTCGATCACGCCCAGACTGTACGGCGCGGGGCGGAGGTCAGGCGGCGTGCTCGTCCGCGATCGAGAGCACCTCGTCGAGGATCGCGATGCCCTCGTCGATCTCTTCGCGCGTGATCGTCAGCGGCGGGCAGACCATGATCACGTTCCAGTGCGTCATCAGGTAGAGACCCCGGTCGAGGGCCGCCTTGGAGACTCGCGCGACCGGAGCGAAGGCCTCGCCGGTGGCGTTGAACGGGACGAGCGGCTCCCGCGTCTCGCGGTTCTTGACGAGCTCGATCCCCCAGAAGCATCCGAGCCCACGCACCTCGCCGATTGACGGGTGGTTGTCCTGCAGTTCGCGGAGCTTCTGCGCGAACACCGTGCCCATCTCGGCCGAGTTCTCGACGATGCCCTCTTCCTTGAAAGCCTCGATCGACGCGACGCCCGAAGCGCACGCCAGCGGGTGCCCCGAGTAGGTCAGCCCGCCGGCGAAGTACTTGTCCCGCACCCAATCCGCGATCGGCTTGCGCACGATCATCGCGCCGAGCGGGACGTAGCCGGAGTTGATTCCCTTGGCGACGGTGAGGATGTCCGGGACGACGTCCCAGTTCTCGACGCCGAACCACTTTCCGGTCCGGCCAAACCCGGCCATCACCTCGTCGGCGATCAACAGGATCCCGTGCCGGTCGCAGACCTCCCGAATCGCCTGGAGATAACCATCGGGCGGGACGATGATCCCGTTCGTGCCGACGACTGTCTCGAGGATGACGGCGGCGACCGTGTGTGCGCCTTCGTATTGGAGGATCTCCTCGAGGTGCGGTGCTCCCGTGCAGACGGGGCACGGATCCGGGTGTCCCGCAGGACAGCGGTAGGTGTAGGGGTCGAGCATGCGCACGACACCCGGGATGCCGGGCTCTGCGGGCCAGCGGCGCGGGTCGCCGGTCAGCGTGATCGCACCGGCGGTTGCACCGTGGTACGAGCGGTAGCGCGCGATGACCTTGTGCCGTCCGGTGTACCAGCGCGCGAGCTTGACGGCGTTCTCGTTCGCTTCGGCGCCGCCGTTCGTGAAGAAGGACATCTGGAGGTCACCAGGCGTGACCTCGGCCAGCAGGCGTGCGAGCGTGGAGCGCGCCTCGGTGGCCATGGGCGGGCCGATCGTGCAGAGCTTCTCCGCCTGCTCCTTGATCGCCGCGACGATCTTCGGGTGCTGGTGCCCGATCGAGACATTGACGAGCTGTGAGGCGAAGTCCAGGTAGCGCTTGCCGTCGTAATCCCAGAAGTAACGGCCTTCGCCGCCGGCGACCGCGATCGGATCGAGGGCATCCTGCACCGACCAGGAATGAAGGACGTATTGCTTCGCGTCCGCCTTTACCTGACGGCCGAGCTCGCTGTTCGTCTCGATCGTCGCCACTACGCGGAGCTTAGCCTCACCCGAAGCTGGACGGAATGGTTTGCGGAGGAGAGCCGATCACGACTGCGATCTCCTTCCTGTCCTCGAGCTCGATCGCCCGAGGATCGCCGCTGTAGGGAGCCCCGTCGACGTAGATCGTGATCGCGGCCGCGGGCTTGCAGTAGCCGCCGACGCACTTGCGGTTGAGCCGGACGTCCCACTCGGTGAAGAACTCGCCAAGCGTGTTGAACTGATTCTCCTTTGCCTCGGTGTGGAGCACGCCGTCGACGAAATGCGTGTGGAGCGGCGAGATGCACGGCGCCGCACAGGGCGGATTGATCCCTCCGTAGCCGATCGAGCCGTCGTTGGCCTTGAACCGCTTGACGGCCGGGTCGTTGATTTCGATCCCGATGCCCGCAGGGACCGTGACGGGCGCGCCGTTGACGAAGACGTCGAGGTGTGCGTGCACATGCAGGAAGACGAACTCGTGTGTCTCCGGGGTCAGCCCCGCGCGAACCGTGAGCTTCATCGGGTCTGCGGGCGCGGGCCACGGGGCCGCACCCTTGGCGGGCGTCGGAGCAGGAGGCGCAGCAGCGGTCGTGGCCGTCTTGGTGCCGCTGCCGCCACCGCAGCCGGATGCCAGGAACAGGACGAGAAACGGGACGCAGCGCCTCATCCGCGGCACCCTATCCGCGGTACGCTGGACGGGTCCCACGAGGAGGAGTGAGATGACCGAGCTAGCGACCCCACCCGTCGAACGAGACCAGGACGTCAAGCGCATCAGCCACTGGATCGGTGGCCGAGTCGTCGAAGGACAGTCGGGGCGGAGTGGGCCGGTCTACAACCCGGCGCTCGGCCGGCAGACCGGTGAGGTCGACTTCGCAACTCGCGAGGAGATCGACCTCGCGGTGCAGACGGCGCGCAAGGCGTTTCCCGGGTGGCGGGCGATGTCGCTTTCGAGGCGCACGGCCCTCTTCTTCACCATCCGCGAGCTCTTCGACCACCACCGCGAGGACATCGCCCGCCTCCTGACCGCCGAGCACGGCAAGGTGCTCTCCGACGCACTTGGAGAGGTTGCGCGCGGGCTCGAGGTGATCGAGTACTGCTGCGGCATCCCGGAGCTTTTGAAGGGCGAGTTCTCGGAACAGGCTTCGACCGGGATCGACGTCTACTCGATCCGGCAGCCGCTGGGCGTCGTCGCCGGCATCACACCGTTCAACTTCCCCGCGATGGTGCCCATGTGGATGTGGGCGCCGGCGTTGGCGTGCGGCAACACGTTCGTCCTCAAGCCGTCGGAGAAGGATCCGTCGGCATCGGTGTACACCGCCGAGCTGCTGAAAGAGGCGGGGGTGCCGGACGGTGTCTTCAACGTCGTGCACGGGGACAAGGTTGCGGTCGACTCGGTGCTCGAGCATCCGGAGATCGCGGCGGTCTCCTTCGTCGGCTCGACGCCGATCGCGCGCTACGTCTACGAGACCGGTACCAAGACCGGCAAGCGCGTGCAGGCCCTCGGCGGAGCGAAGAACCACATGATCGTCCTCCCGGATGCCGACATCGAGATGGCTGCAGACGCCGCGGTGAGCGCGGCGTACGGCTCCGCCGGTGAACGCTGCATGGCGATCTCGCAGGTCGTCGCGGTCGGAGACGCAGCCGACCGCCTCGTCAAGGCGATCGAAGACCGTCTCCCGAAGATCAAGGTCGGCAACGGGCTCGAGGCCGACGTCGAGATGGGGCCGCTCGTGACGCGGGAGCACCGCGACAAGGTCGCGTCGTACATCGAAGGCGCGCGGGAGCAGGGCGCCGAGGTCGTTGCGGACGGTCGAGAGAACACGCCCGAGGGCGACGGTTTCTTCCTCGGAGTCTCGCTGCTCGACAACGTGACGCCCGAGATGGACGCCTACAAGGACGAGATCTTCGGACCGGTGCTCGGCGTGACGCGTGTCGGAACCTACGACGAAGCGGTGCAGCTCGTGAACGACAACCCATACGGGAACGGGACGGCGATCTTTACGCGCGACGGTGGCGTTGCCCGGCAGTTCCAGTTCGACGTGCAGGCAGGGATGGTCGGGATCAACGTGCCGATCCCGGTGCCCGTGGCGTACTACTCCTTCGGTGGGTGGAAGAACTCTCTCTTCGGCGACTCGCACGTGTACGGGCCCGAGGGAATCAACTTCTACACGCGAGGCAAGGTCGTGACGTCACGCTGGCCGGACCCGGCGACCTCGAAGGTCGACCTGGGCTTCCCGCAGACGCGCTGAAATCCACTGACCTGTCCGAATCCCGGGTTGGACCGCGGCGTGCCGCCGTCGAAGGTACGCCACGATCGGGCAATCGACATGCCCGCCGGAGTCGGTTGTTGAAGAGAAGCCACACTTTCGGCACACCCGTCCTGGCCAGAACGTCCATGCGAACGTCACGTCCGCGCGAGACATGTCCGGGACAGTCCCCGCCGTGTCCGAGTGGGACCTAGGCGCAACGGCCGTGCCGGGGCGATAGCGTAGGGCGGTGGCGGGGCCGCCGTACCGACCGCTCGACGCGCAGGTGATTCCCCGTTTCGCAGGGATCCGGACCTACATGCGTGCGCCGCACGTTGCCGACCTTTCCGGAGTCGATGCTGCGGTCTACGGGATTCCGTTCGACACCGCGACGAGCTATCGCACCGGGGCGCGCTTCGGGCCCGAGGCGATCCGCTCGGCATCGGCACTCATCCGCCCGTACCACCCAGTTCACGGCGTGAACGTCGCCGAGTCGCTCTCCATCGTCGACTACGGCGACGTGCCCGTCTCGCCCGGCGCGACCGAGCGCACCTATGGCCAGATCGAGGAGACGCTCGCGCCGATCGTCGACGCAGGCGTCTTTCCCGTGGCGCTCGGCGGCGACCACTCGATCACGCTGCCGGAGCTCCGCGCACTGACGAAGCGTCACGGCCCGCTCGCGCTGGTGCAGCTCGACGCGCACGCCGACACCTGGGAGCAGTACTTCGGCCAGAAGTACTTCCACGGCACCACGTTCAAGCGCGCCGTCGAAGAGAAACTGCTCGATGCGACTGCCTCGGTGCAGGCAGGTATGCGCGGATCCGTCTACGCGGCATCGGATCTCGGGACCGCGCGCGAGCTCGGCTTCACCGTGATCGAGAGCGAGGATCTTCGCTCGCTCGGCCCCGAGCGTTACGGCGCGCTCGTCCGCGAGAAGGTGGGAGAGCGGCCGGTGTTCCTCTCATTCGACATCGACTTCCTCGACCCGGCCTTCGCACCCGGCACGGGAACGCCCGAGGTCGCCGGCTTCTCGACCGCCGAAGCGCTCGCATTCCTCCGCGCCCTGCGCGGGATCGACATCGTCGGTTGCGACGTCGTCGAGGTTGCCCCGGCCTACGACGGCGCCGGGCAACCGACCGCGCTCGCCGCGGCGAACGTCGTGTTCGAGCTGCTCGCGCTGCGCGTACTTGCTACGCCGCGGCCGTAGCGGTAGGCCGCAGCTCTTCGCCGAACTTCGCCCGCCGCACGAACTGTCCGATGCCGGGCTCCGCGACCAGCTCGTCGCCGTCGACCAGCACCTGGCCGCGCAGCAGCACGGTCTCCGGGGTTCCGGTGACTTCCGTGCCCTCGTACAGGTTGTAGTCCACCCTGGAGTGCTGTGTCTTCGCGGAGATCGTGACCTTCTTCTCCGGATCGAACACGACGATGTCGGCGTCGGAGCCGACGGCGATCGTCCCCTTGCGCGGATAGAGGCCGAACAGCTTTGCGGGATTCGTTGCCAGGAGCTCGACCATTCGGTTGAGCGAGATCCGTCCCGCTCTCGCACCGAACTCGTGGATCATCTGCAGCCGGTTCTCGAGGCCGGGCCCGCCGTTCGGGATCTTCGAGAAGTCGTCCTTGCCGAGTGTCTTCTGGCCGTCCCAGAGGAATGCGCAGTGGTCTGTGGAGATCGCCGACAGCGTGTCGGTACGAACGGCGTTCCAGAGAACGTCCTGATTCTCCTTCGCCCGTGGCGGCGGGGTGTACACGTACTTGGCGCCTTCGAAGTTCGGCCGCTCGAGGAAGCTGTAGTCGACGAAGAAGTACTGCGTGCACGTCTCGCCCCACACATCCCAGCCCTTCTCGCGCGCCAGCTGGATCGGCTCGACGGACTCCTTGCAGGAGACGTGCACGACGTAGAGGGGAGCTCCCGCGACGCGTGCGAGCTGGATCGCCCGGTTCGTCGCCTCGCCTTCGGTCTCCGGCGGCCGCGTCAGCGCGTGCCAGTGCGGCTCGGTGTGCCCTTCGGCGAGCGCCTTCTTCACGAGCACGTCGATCGCGTCGCCGTTCTCCGCGTGCACCATGACGAGCGCCCCGGTTTCCGCCGCGACCTCCATCGTCTTGAAGAGCGTCTCGTCGTCGACCATGAGCGCGCCCTTGTACGCCATGAACAGCTTGTAGGACGTGATGCCCTGCTCCGGCAGCGAGGCGAGCTCCTCGAGCGTCCCGCCCTCGCGGAGGTCGGTGACGGCCATGTGGTAGCCCATGTCGATCACCTGCTTGCCGTTCGCCTTGCCGCGCCACTCGTCGATTGCGTCGGCAAACGTCGAGCCCGGCGGCTGAATGATGAAGTCGACGTGGCACGTCGTGCCGCCGAATGCTGCCGCCGTCTGGCCCGACTCGACGTCGTCGATCGTCGTCGTCCCGCCGAACGGCATGTCGAGATGCGTGTGAGGGTCGACGCAGCCGGGAAGCACGTACTTCCCAGCTGCATCGATCACTCGCTCGGCCTGGACATCGATCGATTCGCCGATCAGAGAGATCCGCTCGCCTTCGACGTAGATGTCGCCGACGTAGTCGTCCGCCGCGGTGATGATGCGGCCGCCCTTGATCAGTACGGACATCTGCAGATCTCCTCCTTCGGCCCGATTTCTACTTCCCGCCCTCGTTGAGCGTGACCTTCGCCTTCTTCCACTTCTTGCCGTAGACGTCCACGCCCTGAGCCTTCAGCTGCGCGACGGCGGCCTTGGCGAGGTCGGAGCGATAGGCGCCGGACGGTGCCTTCTTGATCACCTTGAACTGCTTCGCGATCTTCGCCGTCCGGTTGAACGCCTTCGGATCCATGACCCCGATCCCGAGCTTGTTCGGCCAGATCAGCGCGTTGATCTCGTTCATCTGCCACTTCTGATGGCCCCCCGGCAATGCGGGCCCGTTCTTCAAGACGATCTTCACGCAGTCGCTCGCGTGATCACGGCAGTAGATCCAGCCCTTGAACGACGCAGCAAGGAACTTCCTGGCAATCGCCTGGTTCTTCTTGTCCTTGATCCAGTCGTCACGCACGAAGATCTCGTCCTCGAGCATCGACGTGCCGGCGCCCTTCGCGGAGTTCTCCATGCCGATGACGTTCAGATCGGACAGCTTGTAGAGCTTGCCCGTCTTCGGATTCTTCGTCTCGAGAACCTGTGCGAGCTCGTTGTAGGTCATCGCCGCGGCAGCATCGACTTCGCGGCTGAGGAAGAGGTCCATGTTGAACGGCTGGTTGATGATCGTGACGTCGTTCTTGTTCTTCGGGTCGATCCCGTTCTTCGTCAGCGCCGCGTAGAGCTCAGGCTCGTTTCCGCAGCACCAGACGCCGACCTTCTTGCCCCGCATCTTCCCGATCGTGGTGATGCCGCTGTCCTTCCAGGTGAGCTCTGTCATGCCGCTCCTGGAAAACACCTGCGCGATGCTCATGATCTTCTTGCCGCTGTCGCGGAAGGAGAGCATGCTCGGTGTCCAGTCGATGCCGAACTCCGCCTGCTTTCCGAGCACGACCTGCTCGGGCGTGATGGTCGGCCCGCCGACCTTGAGATTCACGTCGAGGCCGGCCTGCGAGTAGTACCCCTTGGCCTTCGCCGCGTAGTAGCCGGCGAACTGCGCCTGCGTGACCCACTTGAGCTGCAGGGTCACCTTGGTCGCCTTCGTGCTCGTTGCCAGCTGCGTTCGCGCGGCTGCCCCTCCAGCCACGACCAGGCACGCGAGCACTGCGATTCCTACGACCCACCTGTGCTTCATCCGCTTCCTCCTCCGGTCTGAATTTCCAGCCATTGTCCCTTTATCTCATTCCGTATGGAAGGCCCGGGCCGATGGGTGCCAGCTCGTCGTCAGCCGCTCTGCCAGGGCGACGACGGCATAGAAGACGATCCCGAGCAGGCTGGCCATCACGATTCCGGCCCACGCGTCGGTGAAATTGCCGTACGACGAGTCGTTGAGGATCTTCACCCCGAGCGCCTCGGTCGGGCCGCCGAAGTACTCGCCGACGATCGCGCCGATCATCGACAGGACTGTCGCGATCTTCAGGCCCGTGAACATGTAGGGGAGCGCATTAGGGATCCGCACGCGGCGAAACAGCGAAACTCGGCCGGCAGCGTATGAGCGCATCAGCTCGATCGACGAGGGATGGACTGATGTCAATCCGCGCAGCGTGTTGATCATCACGGGGAAGAAGCAGAGCACCGCGGCGATCGCCATCTTCGAGAACGGATTCAGCAGCCCGAACCAGTTGTTCATGATCGGCGCGAAGGCGATGATCGGAATCGCATTCGCGGCGACTGCGTAGGGCATGAACGCGCTCGAGAGTGTCCGCCAGGCGGCAAAGAGGAGCGCGACGAGAATGCCGAGGCCGCAGCCGAGCACGTACCCGCCGAGCGCTTCCTTGAAGGTGTAGATCCCCTGGCTCCAGAGTGCGCTCTTCTGGTCCCAGAACGCATGTGCGATCGACGTCGGCTTCGGCAACAGGAACTCCTGAACGTGGAACGCCGCTACCAGGCCCTGCCAGGCGGCGATGCCGAGGACGAAGACGGCCAGCGCCGGAATCCAGTCGAGCGCGGTGCGGCCGACGCGCCGACCGACGCTCCTGGGCGCGGGCTGCACGATCGTGCTCACGCCTGGTCCTCCACCAGAGCGGGCTCCTGGGTTTCGCCGAGCGGCGCCCCCGCTGTGGCGAGCTGCTCGCGCACCTGAGTCACGAGCTCGAAGAAGTGCGGCTCCTCCCTCGTCGCGCTCGTCCGCGGCTGCGTCAGGTCGACCTCGATCAAGCCTGCCACTCTCCCCGGCCTTGCCGACATGACGACGACTCGCGTCGAGAGGAAGACCGCCTCGGGAATCGAGTGGGTGACGAAGACGACGGTCGAGCCCGTCTCCTGCCAGATCCCCAGGAGCTCCGCGTTCAGCCGCTCCCGGGTCATCTCGTCGAGCGCGCCGAAGGGCTCGTCCATCAGGAGCAGCGACGGAGAGAACGAGAGAGCGCGCGCGATCGAGACGCGTTGCTGCATCCCACCGGAGAGCTGCCAGGGATGGTGGCTCTCGAAGCCGGTCAGCTCGACGAGCTCGAGCATGTCCTTGATGCGTGCGTTCCGCTTCGAGCGGCTCCAGTGCAAGAGCTCGAGTGGCAGCGAGATGTTCTTCGCCACCGTCCGCCAGTCGTAGAGCACGGAGTCCTGGAAGACGATGCCGTATTCGTGGTCGCGGCGTGCGCGCTCGGCGGGCTTGCCGTTGACCTCGACGGTGCCGGCCGTCGGTTTGGTCAGGTCGCCGATGATCCGCAGCAACGTGGACTTGCCGCAACCGGAAGGCCCGATCAGGGAAACGAACTCGCCGGGCTCGACGTCGAGGTCGATGCCCTGCAGCGCCGTGACTCCGGCCTTGAACTGCTTCGAGACGCCCTTGATCGAAACTGCGTTCACGCGAAGTTCTCCGGGGCGCGCTTCAGGACGAGCCGTTCCAGGACCACGATTGCCAGGAAGAAGACGATGCCGAGCAGCGCGCAGACGATGATCGTCGCCCACAGATTCGCCGGCTGGATCGAGTAGTACTGGTTGAAGTTCACGATCGCGTAGCCGAGACCGCCCTGGAGCGACGCGGGCGTCTCTCCGATGATCGCCCCGATCACGCTTGCGGTTGCAGAGATCTTGAGCGCCGAGAAGACGTAAGGCAACGATGTGGGCACGCGAAGCCGCCAGAGGATCTTCCAGCGTCCCGCTGCGTAGGAGCGCATCAGTTCGAGCGCCTCCGGATCCGGCGAGAGCAATCCGCGGAGCGTGTTGATGGCGACGGGAAAGAACGTCAAGTAGGCGGCGATCACCGCAACCGACACCCACGGGGTGACACCCTTCGTGCCGAGTCCCACCACGACCATGGGCGCGATCGCAAGAATCGGAACCGTCTGCGACACGACGATGTATGGGAGGACGCCGCGCCTCACCACCTTTGATTGCGAGAGGACGACGGCGAGGAAGAACCCGATCGCAGCCCCGAGCACGAAGCCCGCGAGCGCCTCCTTTCCGGTGAAGATCGCCCAGTGCCAGAGGTAGTGCCGCAAGGGTGGCCCGTCGGGTTGCAGCGGTTGTCCGAAGGCGTGCCAGATCTTGCTGATGTGCGGCATGTTCGTGTCGTTGACCTCGAACGGCCAGGTCCAGTGCCCGCGGATCCCGAGCCACCGGTAGCCCTCCCAGACGCCCCAGAGCACCGCGAGGCCGGCGACGAGCAACACTGCGCGTGCCGCGGCGCGAGGAAGCGCACCGGCGATCCCTCTCTTCGACGGCTCGACCGCGATCGCTGACATCGAGCCGATGCTTACCACACTCGCAGCTTGGAAAGTTAGAGTCGCCGCGTGCCCCTCGACCCCCGCCGCACCGTCGCCGAGCTGCGCGAGCTCCAGGAGTTGACCGGCGACGAGAACGGCGCCCAGCGCGTGGCGTGGACCGACACCTGGGAGCAGGCCCGGGAGTGGCTCAGGGGGAAGATGGCCTCGATCGGGACGGAAGAGTCGGTCGATGCGGCCGGCAACCAGTGGTTCACGCTTCGCGGAGGCTCCGACCAGGCCGTGCTCATCGGCGGCCACATCGACTCCGTCCCGAACGGCGGCTGGCTCGACGGCGCACTGAACGTCGTGGCCGGGGTCGAGGTGATGCGCCGGTTGGCAGAAGAGGGGAAACCTCCCGTCACCGTGCGGCTCGTCAACTGGGCCGACGAGGAAGGGGCGCGGTTCGGCCGCTCGCTGTTCGGCTCCTCCGCAGCGGCCGGTTCGATGGCGGACCAGGACGAGTTGCGCGCCCGCAAGGACGCCGCCGGCATCGGGCTGCCCGACGCTCTGGGCGAGCACGGCGTCGAGCTCGACCGCGCACTCGATGCCGCCCGCGAGGTCGAGGGCGCGGCGGCTTACCTCGAGCTACACATCGAGCAGGGACCCGTCCTCGAGGCGATGGAGCTTCCGCTCGGCGTCGTGCTGGGCACGTTCGGCGTCGAGCGTCACCAGATCACTTTTCGTGGACAAGCGGCGCACGCCGGCTCGACGCCGATGGACAAGCGCCGCGACGCGCTCGCCGGTGCGGCGCGGCTCGAGCTCGAGATCCGCGAGATCGCGAAGAGGACGGGTGACGGCGCGGTCTGCACGATGGGCGGGGTCGTCACGAAGCCCGGCATCGTCACCTCGGTGGTCGAGACGGCCGAGTGCCTGCTCGACCAGCGTCACCTCGACGCCGGAAAGCTCGCCGCGATGCTGGACGACGCGAAGCGCGCTTCGGAGCGGTTCGCCGAAGAAGAGGACATCGAGGTGGAATGGGAGCGGATCTGGAACATCGAGCCGATCCTCTTCGACGAAGCGCTGCTCGAGCTCGCAGACGAGGCGATCAAGGAGGTCGCAGGAACGTCGCACCGGTTGCCGAGCGGGCCGTTGCACGATGCGGCGGAGATCGCGCGGGCGGGCGTTCCCACCGTGATGGTCTTCGTGCAGTCGCTCCGGGGCCTCTCGCACACCAAGCTCGAGGACACGAAGGAGGAACATCTCGAGCTGGCCGTGCAGGCGCTCGACCGGCTTGCGGCCAAGACGATCGATCGCGTCGCCCTCTAGAAGATCCGCACGAGCGCGACACCCGCGCCGACGAGCACCATTCCGGCGATGCGACCTGCGCTGATCTGTTTCTGCTCGAACCCGACCCACCCGAAGTGGTCGACCGCGAGAGACGAAAGCGCCTGTCCCGCGACGATCACCGAGATCAAGGCGGCGGCGCCGAGCTTGGGCGCGGCGAAGATCGATCCGGCCACGTAGAACGCGCCGAAGGCGCCACCGAGCCAGACCCACCAGGGAGCGTGGCCCAGGCGGTTGACGGACGGCCAGGGCTTGAAGACGAGCGCCGCGGCGACACCCAGGATGATCGCACCCGTGAGAAACGAGATGAAAGCCGCCCGGATCGGACTGTGCAGCCAGGCCGCGAGCTGCGCGTTGATCCCGAACTGAACCGGCAACGCGACGCCGGCGGCGAACGCAAACAGGACGTAGGGCCAGGTCACTGTTCGAGGCGATTTCGCGGCGGTATGCTCGTCCCCTGCCAGCGATCGGGGAGGATCGATGCTCAGCTTCGGCGTAACCGTTCTGCCGGACCCGCCGTACCAGCGGATGATCGAGCTGATGAAGCTCGCCGAGCAGCATGGGTTCGAGTACGCCTGGACCTACGACTCGCACATCCTCTGGGAGGAGTCCTACGCGACGCTGCCGCTCGCCGCCGCGCAGACGAGCAAGATCAAGTTGGGTCACTTCGTCACGAATCCTGGGATCCGGGACCCGACGATCACCGCGAGCTGGTACGCGACGATGCAGGACATCTCCGACGGCCGGATGGTGATGGGGATCGGTCGCGGCGACTCCTCGCGCCGTGTCGTCGGCCTGCAGCCCGTGAAGGTCGCGGAGTTCGAGCGTCGCTGCGCGATGATCAAGGACCTGATGAACGGCCGCGCGGTCGATTGGAACGAGAAGGAGCTCGAGCTGAAGTGGGTGCGGAAGGAACTGCCTGACATCCCGATCTGGGTCGCGGGCTACGGGCCGAAGGCGCTGGCCGTTGCCGGCCGTGTCGGCGACGGCGTGATCATCCAGCTCGCCGATCCGGTGATCATCCAGTGGATCATGGACACCGCCCGCCGCGCCGCCGAAGAAGCAGGCCGTGATCCGGCCGAGCTCAAGTGCATCGTCGGTGCTCCGAGCCACATCTCGGACGACATCGCCGATGCGCGCGAGCAGTCACGCTGGTTCCCGGCGATGGTCTCGAATCACGTCATGGACCTCATCGAGCGTTACGGAGACGACTCGGAGATCCCGAAGGACCTGACGGAGTTCGTCAAGGCGCGGAAGTTCTACGACTACAAGGATCACTCGCGCGTCGGCGCGGCGCACGGCGAGTTCGTGACCGACGAGATCGTCGACCGCTTCTGCGTCCTCGGTACGGTCGCCGACGCGACGAAGAAGCTGAAGGAGCTCGAGTCGGTGGGGGTCGACCAGTTCAACATCTACCTCATGACCCACGGGCAGGAGGACACGCTGAAGGCGTACGGCGACGAGATCATCCCGCAGTTCTCGGGAGTCGCAGCCTGAGCCTCCGGCTACCCTGGTGTCATGGGCCGGGGGGTCGGATTCACGGCGTTGGTGGCCGTCACGGCAGTCCTCGCGGGCTGCGGCGGTGAGGCGAAGCAGTCCAACTCCGTCGACATCAAGACTTACCCTGTCCAGACGGTCCAGGTCCAGGCGAACCAGCCGAGGCGCTGCACCGGCTTGTCGAAGCCGAAGCAGGCCGCGCAGCGCAAGCGGCTCGAGCGGGACCTGCAACAGCTACGCGTCGCCATCAAGACGATCAAGGGACAGGCGGTGTACGGGAACCCCGTCGTCAACAGGGCGCTCGATCAGTTCGAGCGTGACGTCGCCCAGGAAGCTCTGCCGGTTCACCAGAGGTCGCGGTTCATCGACCTCGCTGCTGCGATCGTCGCGCCGCGATGCTACTGGTGCTTCCAGGTGCTGGAGTCCAACCGCCCAATCGCTGGCGGCGCCAAACTCGCCTGCGGTTAGGCTTCGCCGGTGCCTACGCTCCTCGTCTTCGGAGCACGACAGCTCGGGCGCGTCCTGGCCGGCGACTTCGCGGCGGACGGCTGGCGCGTCGCCGGAGTCGCCAGGACCGAAGAGACGATCAGGCTGTTCGTCGAGGACGTCCCGGGTGCGGTGGGCGTCACCGCAGACGCCTCGAAGCCGAATGAGGTCGAGCGAGTCTTCGCCGACGTCGGCGATGTCGACCTGATCGTCAATGCGATCACCACGACACCGCGTTCCGGCGGCCCGATCCACGAGGCGCCGCCGGATGGCCTCGAGCCGTATATGACCGAGTTGCTGCCGGCGATCTTCAACATCCTGCGCGTTGGAGGCCGGGTGCTCGCCGAACGTGGTCGAGGAACGCTCGTGCAGGTGACCGGAGGCTCTGCGCGGCGCGGTAATCCCGGCCGCGGGCCGTGGGCGGCCGCCGCGTTCGCGACCCGAGCTCTCGTTCAGGCGCAAGCCGCCGAGCTCCGCGAACAGGGCGTCCACGCAGTGCTGCTGATCGTCGACGCGGTGATCGAGAGCGAGAAGACCGCAGGCTTGCTCGAAGATGCGCCTCCGGAGAAATCCGCCTCGATGGAAGAGGTCGCCAAGGCGGTCAAGTACCTGCACGGCCAGAGCCCGCGGGCCTGGACGCACGAGCTGCAACTCACGCCGTCGCTCGAACGCTGGGTTCCTTAACCTCCGGATACCATGGCGCGCGCAAGCGGCGCCGTGGCCGAGTGGCTAGGCAGAGGCCTGCAAAGCCTCGCACACCAGTTCGATTCTGGTCGGCGCCTCTCTCCGTTGGAAATCCGGCCCGCTTCGCGGGCCATGATGATTTCGCAACGTTCGGCGCTGACGGATTGCGGTTGCGGCCGCGACGGGCCAGCCCGCCGCGGCGGCGAGTTGTCAGGCGAGTGGGCCTCGCAGGCGCAGTTGCGCCGGTTGGGCTGTGTAACCGAGTCGTTCGTTGAGTCGGCGCATCGGTTCGTTTCTGGATTCGTTGAGCGTGACGATGCCGCGAAAGCCCGCACCTCTTCGCGGCCGCGAGCTGAGCGGCTTTCAGGGCCGACGCGACTCCTCGGCGGCGCCAGTTGCGCTTCACCGCTGTCATGACGTTCTCTGCGTCGTCGGAGGCGGGGACCGCTCCCAGCATTGCGTAGCCGATCACTTCGTTGTCGTGGAGCGCGACGAAGGAGAGGTCGAAGCGACGCGAGGGGTGCGCGAGCTCCCAGCCGTAAAAGCTGTCGTAATCGGGCGTCAGGTCGTCGGTCGACGGGAGGTCTGCAATCGCTTCCCGATGGACTTCGAACAGCTCACGCTCCGAGCCGGGACGGTCTGCGAGCGGGACGATCGTCACGCCGGGCGGCGGTTCGGCTTCGTGCGGCTCGCAGGTCTCGAGGTCGAGCCGCACGAACTCGAAGCGATCGATCTCCGCGAACCCACGGTTCTGCAGGAATGCGAGCGTCGTCTCGTCGTCAGTCCAGGCGGACGTGTCGCACACGGCTTTCCCGAGCGTGCGGAGATGGCGCGACAGCTCGCGGTAGAGCGCTCCGCCGACTCCTTTGCTTCGGCGCTCCGGCACGACGCCGAATGACAGCCAGCCGACATCGAGGCCGCGACGGTCGGCCTCCTCCTGAGCGCTGCCGACGCCGACGACGTCGTCACCCTCCTGCGCGAGGACGATGCGCACGGTCGGCTCACTGCGGCGGTGCTGCTCGACCCAGCCGGCCATTGTCGCCGTGCGCGGATCGATTGCGTTCCGCAGCTCGACGTATGTCGTCACCTCGTCGTCGCGCAGCGGACGGATCTCCGCCCTTGTCATCGGCGCGAGCCGATGATCGTGAACACGCGGCCGCCCTCGTACGGCCTGTCGCTGAACTCGTCGACGACCCGCTCGACCTCGAGCCCGCCCTGCAGGTAGAGGGCTCGGGCCTGATCGAGCGTGTAGCTCCGGGTCGCCGGTTTCTGCACGTGGCGCTCGGCTGCGACGACTTCACCGCCGACGATCACCTCGTACAGGTCGTCGGTGTCCTCGAGCTGCGTGACCGGGTCGTAGTGGGACCGAGCCGTGCGCCGCACGAGTGCGCCGTCGGGCCGCACGGCTTCCGTCGTCCAGCTCTCGTCGCCCTCGAGGGTCATGAACGGCATCACGAGCACGCCTCCGGGCGCGAGGTGCGCCGCGAGCCGGGCGACCGCGCGTTCCGCCGTTGCCGGGTCGATCACGAGCTGGATCGACGACGACGGGACGATGATCGTCCGGTAGCGGCGTGGCAGCTGCAGGTCCTCGACCGCCTGTTCGTACAGCGTGGGCTCCAGTCCGAGCGCCGAGGCCTTCGCCCGGCAGAGAGCGAGCATGTCGGGAGAAACGTCGACGCCGTCGATCTCGATTCCTTCGGCCAGGTAGTCCAGGAGCAGCCGCCCGGTGCCGCAGCCGACGTCGAGGGCGGGCTCCCCGAAGCGCCGGATCAACTCGAGGTAGAAGGGCCGGTCCTCCCAGCCCGAGGTGTCACCGCGGAGGAGGTCCCAGGCCTCCGCCATCAGGCCGTGATACTCGTAGGCAGGCGGTTTCACGACCGGCCGAGCGTACTCCGCCCGCATTTGAAAGGCTTGCGCCGCCGTCTATGCCCGAGCCGCTCGATTTCGCCCTCATCAAACGACTCCGGGAGGTCCTGGACAACCGGCCCGCCACGGAGACCGAGCTACGAACCCTCAAGGAGCAGGCAGAGGCATGGGAGCTCACGCTCAGCGGCCAGATGGAAGCGAGCGAACGGCGGCTACGGAGGTTGAACGCGAGCCCTGCCAGCTCGCTGGCGCAGATCGCGTCGGAGCTCCGCCGGGTCGAGAAGCTCCGCCCGCAGCTCGACGAGGTTCGCTCGTTGCTCGCCGATCTCGAAGCTCGCACACGGGAGCTGCGCACCGAATGGTTGCTGTCGCAGGCGACGTCGTCGAAGGTGACTAGCCGGCGATCAGTCGATCGCCCACGCTGAGACCCCGGCGTCCCGCCTCGCCCGCGGGAATCTCGAGCACCGCCTTCGCGCCCCTGCTGCCTGCGGCGCGCCACGGCTTGAGATCCGCTGCGATCTTCACGACCCGGAGGTCGCGATCGAGGAACACGGCGTCGATCGGAAAGCGCATGAAGGCCATGTGCACCGACGATGCCGGCTTCAGGAGGATTCCTTCGCCCCTCGGCAGGTCGCGCCGGCCGAGCAGTCCCTTCATGCGCATGAGCGCTGTGTCCGCCTGGACACAGCGCTCACACACAATGCTTCCGTCTTCGCGCCGAAGCACGACTTCCGCCACTAGAACCCGAGATGGATGTGGTTGTAGTGGTCGGCCATCGGGAACGACGGTCCGCCCATGCCGAGCAGCGAGATGATCTGCCGCGGCATGACTTCCGCCGGGAGCAGCAACAGGTCGCGCACGGCGCGCTCGGTCATCCCGCCGGGCTCCTGATGGCCCAGGATCGGAGTGTCGCCGAGGCCTGAGATGTCGACCGCGTGCCCCGAGATGTGCGCCGAGATCACGCCGGGCCGCGCATACAGGCGATGGCCGGTGATGAGAGACGAGACGCTGACCTCGCCGAACGACTCACGCAGATACGCGATCACGGTCAGGACGCGAACGTCGACCCTGTTCCGGACGATGTCGTTCCGGCCCGGCCGCGTAGATCGAAACCGACGGGTCCGACAGCAGGCGGCTCGCGATCGACTTCTTGGCCGCCTCGAGGCCGTTCACCAGTCCGTCGAGGCCAACCGCGCGGTCGTACCGCGCGAGGGCAGCAGCCTTGTCGGCGAAGCTCGTGTCGCCTGAGTACGAGACGATGCGTGCCCAGTCTCCCTTGGCGGGACCGTAGGACGCCAGTCGTCCGGCGAGCTTCCGAAGCGTCGTGCGGTCGGCCGGCTCGTGGCCGGTCGCGCCGCGCGCGCGGAGGATCCCGAGCATCGTCGCCCAGTCGAGCCCTGCTCCGTTCGCCGCCGCCTTCAGGTTCGTAGCGAACTTCGGCGAAAGCCGGAGTGCGGGCGGAGTCGGATCGGGCAGCTGCGAGTTGAGCCAGATCGTCGCTGCGTCGGCCGGGCCCTCGATCTCGGGCTTTGAGGCCGGCTTCAGCTTCGGCAGGAGCAGCGTGCGCAGCTGGGTCTTCTTCCAGGCACGCGCCGCCTTTCCGGCCGGCTTCGGTGCGTTCGTGTCCGGCTGGGCAGCCGGCTGAGCCGGGGCGGCAGCACTCGCGGCACCCGAGGCATGTTCCGGCGACAGCGCATCGTCCGTCGTCGCAGCGTCTGCGGAGTCGGCCGGGGCTGCGGTCGCATCCGCCGGGGCTGCAGTCGCATCGGCAGGTGCCGTTGCGTCCGGGGCCGTGGACTCGTCTGCCGGGGCGGCCGCGGGCGCCGAGGCGTCCGTGGTCTCTGCCGGAGTCGGTGCCGCCTCTGTGGTGGTGGTCGTCGCGTCGGCAGCGAGTTCCTGGCTGTCGTTCGCGACGAGAGGCCTGAGCTGGTCGCCCGCAACTGCAGCGAGTGACGCGCCCGAGAAGAAGATCGTGGTGAAGACGAGCGTCGAGACGAGCCGGCGCTTGCGCGACCTGGGCTCGGTGGTCTCTTCGGAGCCGGGCGGTGCGCCGCCGAACTCCCAACTTTCTCTGCGAATGAACCGACGTGGCATTGCCGTTTGCTCCTTGTGTTTGAGCCCCTGGCCGCCACTAGGGGCGCGGATTGGGCCTTGTCTCCGCAGCCGCTTGCGTGCAGTAGCTATCGAACTCAGAAGCCCCGGCCCTCTCCCTCACACAGGGGAATGTGGACATGGATCACCCACTAGAGGGATACGAGCACGGCCCGGAGCGACGATGACTGTGGCGAGATTGACCACCAGGCGAAGCGGCGCGCCGAAAGACAGAGAAAGGACGTTCGACGCGTGTCTTCCAGTGTCGCTGGGTTTCGAGTCGATTTCTCCTCAACTTGTTCTGGCTTTTCAATTTGCGCGCAGAGCGCGCTCGAGTTGTGGAAAGGGGGTGAATCATCGTGACGTACACGGATCTGGTTACTTACTTCCGCGCCCGGCTTTCGGCCGAGGAAGGTCAGACGATGGCTGAGTACGGCGTCGTCCTGGCAGTGATCGCAGCAATCGTGGTCGCGGCACTCGTTGCGCTCCAGGGTGGCATCACCGGCGCAATCGATCGCGTTACTGCCTTCCTCTAAATCGACAGCGACGTAACAAAGAAAGCAGGCAATCGATCGTGAAGCATCACCGCAGACAACAGATTCGAAAGCTCACCGCTCACCGCGCGTGCGCCCGGATGCTGTCTGGAGAAACGGTCGCTACCCCGCTTTCGAGCAGCGCTGCAAGAGGAAACGCCACGGAGTGGTTGTTCGCCTAGCCACCGAAGCATGACAAGGCGGGGCCCTTCGCCCGGCGGCAAGGGCCCCGCCGATTTCAACGGAGAGAAGACATGCCGCTCATCAAGACCGAACAGAAGCTCGAAGATCAACGAGGTCAGACCATGGCAGAGCTTGCCCTGGTCTTGCCCGTGCTGCTCGTGCTTCTGCTCGGCATCGCGCAGTTCGGCGTCGCTTTCAACAACTACATCAGCTTGACCGACGCAGTCCGCGCCGGCGCCCGTAAGGCAGCTGTCTCACGCAGTGCCTCTAATCCTGCAGCCGCGTGCCGCGCGCAGGTCCTCGCCTCCGCGGGCAGCCTCAATACCACCGAGCTCGCAAAAAATCTGACGTGCACTTCGTCCTGGTCTCCTGGAGCCGACGTCACCGTGCACGCCGACTACCCCTACGACATCAAGCTACTCAATTGGAGTGTAAAAAGCGGCCGGCTCGATTCCACCATGAAGGAGCGTGTCGAATGACCTGCCGCAAGAATGAGCATGGCCAGGCGGTGGTGCTAATGGTGGTCTCGCTCGCCGTCCTGATCGGCATGTGCGCACTTGTTCTGGACGTCGGCAGCTGGTTCCGCGAGAAGCGGCAGCTTCAGGCCGCGGCGGACGCATCTGCTCTGGCAGGCGCGCAGGCGCTGCCTGAGAGTTGGAGCACCGCGCAAATCTCTTGCCCTCGACTTCGCCGACAAGAACGGAGGCGGAGTCCTTGCCGCCAGCATCACCTCGAGCACGACGCTGGTGTCTGGCGACACGATTACGGTCAGCGCACAAAAGGACCAAGCCCGGCAACTTCAGCAAGATGCTGGGAATCAACTCCGTCTCGATCCATGCGACGGCAAGCGCGATGCGCGGCAGCTTCACCGGTTGGGCTCTTGGACTTGCGCCCTGGGTCATCGACAAGCCGAGCGTGCTCTTCGGGCAAATCATCACCTTCAAGGTGGCGTCGGGCGACCAGGCCGCGCCTGGCAACTT
The DNA here is from genome assembly GCA_963804935.1 of uncultured Actinomycetes bacterium. Taxonomy (GTDB): domain Bacteria; phylum Actinomycetota; class Thermoleophilia; order Gaiellales; family Gaiellaceae; genus 3-1-20CM-4-69-9. Next base: position 37,426 of record CAWDSD010000023.1, on the reverse strand, counting down.
CGGTGGGGTCGACCTGCCCGTGACGGAAAAGGGCTGCGACTACGCGAGCGGCGGCAACGACTACTACGACCTGATCGCAATGCGCGATCACTCATGCCTGGTGACGGTCACGCAGTCCCTTCCTGTGGAGCCTGGCAACAAAGCCGCGACAGGTACGGCGGTCAAGGACCGGGGCGCAAAACAGAACTTCGACCCGTACAGCATCCTCACCACCTACGCGAACGGGACCACCGAGATCACGAACTACAACAGTCCGAATGTCATCGTGATTCCGGTCATCAAAGCGTTCCACCAGGGCAGTTCCACACCTTTCACAGTGACCGGCTTCGCCTGGTTCATCATCACGAGTTATACGAACAAGGAAGTCACGGGCATGTTCGTGAGATCGGGCGCACCGTCCGATTCCCTCTGTCCGACTGCAAGTGATCCCAACGCCAGATGTCCGTTTGGAGGCTACAACCCTGACGGCTTCGCGGTTGTCAAGTTGATCAAGTAATTGCTGCTTTTCGCCGACTAACACATCGGAACATTCGATTCGCCAAGAAAGTTCAAGTCCACAGGCCCCTCTCATGAAAGAGAAAGGACTATGAATTACCGCGCCAAGAACATCGGGATCGCCATCGGCTTGGCCGCACTAGCTGCCATCCTGACGAGCGTCTACGTAGTCAATTACAAGCGCCACGTCCAGCGCGGAGAAGACAAGGTGACGGTGCTCGTCGCCGCACGCGATATCCCGGCTGGCACCGCTGGCGCGGACATCATCGATCAGAAGATGCTGAAGGAGCAGACCGTCCCGCGGAAGGCAATCGTCGCGGGCGCGATCTCCACGCCTGACCAGCTCTCCCAGTACGTCGCAACGCAGGACGTCTACGAGGGCGAGCAGGTCAGCACGAGGCGTTTCGCTCCTCCAAGCGAGCAGGGCATTCGCTCGCTGATCAAGGGCACGCAGCGTGCTTATCAGCTTCCGGGCACCGTCGACCAGCTCCTCGCCGGCACGATCCAGAACGGTGACCACGTGGACGTCGTGGGCACCTGGCAGGTCGACGCCGGGACCGGTGGCAACGGGCCGTGGTCAGCCGCGTCCTCATCCGTGACGTGCTCGTGCTTCGGGCGCCGGAAGGCACGGCGTCGACCAAGGTCACGTCTCCCGGTCAGGGCGGCGAGACCGTCCAGCTGCGCGTCACCGACGCGCAGGCTCAGAAGCTGCTCTGGATTCAAGAGAACGGCGAAGGCAACGGCGAGGGCTACCACCTGACGCTGCGCCCGCCGAACAGTGCGCTGGACAGTGCGAACACCGTTCAGGACTCACGCACCATGCAGTTCGATGGACCTGGAAGGAGGCCGCGATGAGCTCCGCAACGGAGACAACTCAGCGTGAGCGCGTCCGAATCTATGCGACCGGATCCTGCGAGGGATTCGAGAAGCTGCGCGAGTCGCTCACGAACCACCCCGAGATCGAGATGGTCGGCGCGAGTGTTGGCGTTTCTGACGGCGCCGGCGCGCTGGCGGGCGGCCACCTGGACGCCGTCCTCCACGCGACGAGGGGCGCGAGCCTGCCCGCGGACGAGCTTGCCTCGATCCGCGAGCACACCCGCGCCCCGATTCTCCTCGTCGCGTCGAACGGCTCGGCGGGGTTGCTCGAGGAGGCTCTCGAGTCGGACGTGTCCGACGTCCTGCTGCTCCCGCAGCTCGTCGAGAACGTCGTCTTCGCAATTCGCAAGTCGACGCACTCGACCAGGCGTCATCACGACTCCGGCGGTAGCTCGGGCCGGCACGGCAAGATCGTGACCGTGTTCTCGCCGAAGGGCGGGACGGGCAAGACCGTCATCGCGACGAACCTTGCCGCAGCCTGCGCGAAGTTCGAGGGCCGCAAGACGCTGCTCCTCGATCTCGACCTCCAGTTCGGCGACGCGGCGATCATGCTCGGCGTCGAGCCCGAGAAGACGATCTACGACCTGGTCGTCGCTCCGGGAGAGCTGGACACCGAGAAGCTGGCCGGCTACACGACGAAGCACGCGTGCGGGCTGGAAGTTCTGCCCGCGCCGCTTCGCCCGGAAGACGCGGAGCTCGTGACAGAGGCCAAGCTGGGCCGGCTGCTCGAGGTCGCACGCGAGTCGTTCGACGTCATCGTCGTCGACACGTCTCCGTTCTTCCACGGTCCGATGCTGGCCACGCTCGACCGGACGGACGAGCTCATGCTGCTCTGCTCGCTCGACGTGCCCACCCTGAAGAACCTGCGCCTCGCGCTGCAGACGCTCGATCTGCTGTCGTTCCCGAAGCAGCGCGTCGGCATCGTCCTCAACCGCTCCAACTCCAAGGTCGGCATGAAGCCGAACGAGGTCGAAGGCGCGCTGGGGATGAAGGTCCGCTTCGAGGTGCCGTCGGACCGGGCGGTCCCGCTTGCCGTGAACCGCGGCAATCCCGTCGTCCTCGCCGAGGAAAACGCGGACGTCTCCAAGGCCATCAGGTCGATGGCGAAGGAGCTGTTCCTCGCACCCAAGGAAGAGGGCAAGAAGCGGCGCCTCCTGCCGGCACTGGCGAGGTCGTAAACCATGGGCCTCCACGATCGTCTCAAGACCTCGAACGGGGTCGGTGGTCTTGCGACCGCCGAGCTGCTGACGAACGGCTCGACACAGGAGCCGTCAGGGCCGACCGTTGTCCAGGACCCGTACGCCGAGCTCAAGACCCGGATTCACCATGCGTGCATCGCCACGCTGGGCGCCGAGCTCTTCAAGCGGGAGGGCACAGGTGACCTGAACGAGCGGGTGACGCGTGCCGTCACGGAGCAGCTCGTCCTCGACCGGACGCCGCTGACCCGCGACGAGCGGCGTCAGATCATCCGTGAGATCACCGACGACATCCTCGGCTACGGCCCGCTGGAGCCCTTCCTCCGGGACGACTCCGTGACAGAAGTGATGGTGAACGCCTTCGACAGGATCTACGTCGAACGGCTCGGCAAGATCGATCGCACGAACGCCGCGTTTGCAGACAACTCCCATCTGCTGCGCATCATCGACAAGATCGTCTCGCAGATCGGCAGGCGAGTCGACGAGTCGTCTCCGATGGTCGACGCACGTCTGCCCGACGGCTCCCGCGTCAACGCCATCATCCCGCCACTCGCCCTCAGAGGGCCGACCCTGACGATCAGGAAGTTCTCGCGTGACCCGTACACGATGAACGACCTGATCTCCTTCGGATCGCTCTCCCCGAAGGCGGCCCAGTTCCTCGCCGCCTGCGTCAAGGGCAAGCTGAACATCCTCATCTCCGGTGGTACCGGTACCGGTAAGACGACGACCCTGAACGCGATGTCCGCGTTCATTCCGGGTGACGAGCGAATCCTCACGATCGAGGACGCGGCAGAGCTCCAGCTCCAGCAGGAGCATGTGATCACGCTCGAGTCGCGCCCGCCGAACATCGAGGGCCAGGGAGAGATCCGCATCCGCGAGCTCGTCCGCAACGCACTGCGAATGCGCCCTGACCGGATCATCGTCGGTGAGGTCCGCGGCCCGGAGACCCTGGACATGCTCCAGGCGATGAACACGGGCCACGAAGGCTCGCTCACCACGATCCACGCGAACTCGCCGCGTGACGCGCTCTCCCGTCTCGAGACGCTCGTCCTCACGGCCGGCGTGGAGCTGCCGCTGCGGGCGATCCGCGAGCAGGTGTCGAGTGCATTCGATCTGCTCGTACAGATCACCCGTCTCGTCGACGGCTCGCGCCGCATCTCGCACGTCACCGAGGTCCTGCGCATGGAGTCCGACGTGATCACCCTCCAGGACATCTTCATCGCCAAGCCGCCGGACGAGCAGACTCAGTCCGCGAGCGCTGGGGCGGTTCGCCTTCTGTCGCCCCTGACGTGCTCGGGCCTGAAGCCGAACTTCCTCGACAAGCTGGCCGCCAACGGTGTCATCCTCCAGCCGAGCTTCTTCACGACGGACGATTCGAGCGCTCCGGCAGTGGGACAGGGTCACCAGGCCTCGAAGTTCAAGGGCGCCTTTCAATGAGACGGCGCCGAGTACTCCTGACGGGAATCGCACTCGTCGCTCTCGTGCTGCCGGCGGCCACCGGGGCCGCGGTCTCACTCCGGGGCGTCGACACGAGCGCGTATCCCACGATCCATGCGACGGTCGTCTCCCCGGCCGGTGCAAAGGTCGTGCCTGCGGTCTCGGAAAACGGCTCCCCCGTTGCAGGGCTGCAGCTGCAGAACCTCGGCCTTGCGAAGGCGATCGTGCTCGCAGTGGACCGGTCGCAGTCGATGCGCGGAGCTCCGCTCGCCAATGCAGGCGAGGCGGCCCGCTCGTTCGTCGCTGCGAAGCAGGGCGCGGACGAAGTCTCCGTCGTTGCGTTCGGTTCCCGGGCGGTAGCGCTCTCTCCATTTTCCACGGCTGTGCAGGACGGCGACGGTGCACTGTCGCGCCTCAAGGTCGACTCGGCTCGCGGCACCGCGCTGTACGACAGTGTCGCGCTCGCTGCGCAGCTCGCAAGCTCGAATCCGCTTCCCGGTCGCGTGATCATCCTGCTGAGCGACGGCGCCGACAACGCGAGCAAGCTCACGTTGACGCAGGCGATCTCGGCAGCACACGCCGCCAACGCGGCGGTCTACACGATCGGCATCGAGGGCAAGGGCTTCACGTCCGCACCGCTCGAGCAGCTGTCCGCCGCAACAGGAGGCCAGTACTACGGTGCTTCCTCGACGGCGGCGCTGAAGTCGGTGTACGGGACGATCGGTGAGGTGCTCAAGCGAACCTGGCGCGTGCAGTACGTCACCGCCGCGCGCCCCGGAGACCTCATCCGTCTGACGGCTGCCGTCGTCGGTGAAGGCTCCGCGCTCCAGCGCGTGGCCATTCCCCACACCTCGGGCAGCGGGGCGCCCCCGGCGCCCTCGAAGCTGCTTCCCAAGGGCGCCTACGGCCCGAGCGGTCCGCTGGGTCTCGCCGGTCTCGTCGCCGGGCTCGTGCTGCTCGCCAGCCTCTTCTTCCTCAAGGGAGCCCGCGGTTCTTGGGTCCGCAGCCGGATCGCGGCTCACACCGGCGAGGCGCACGGCAACACGAAGCTGCAGCGGAAGAAGCGCCGGTCGGAGATGCTCACGTCGATGTTCAGTGCCACCGAGCGTCTGCTCGGGAACCTCAAGCAGTGGCGCAGGATCGGCCGCATGCTCGAGCGTGCCGACATCCCGATCAGGACGGTGGAGTTCTTCTGGATCGCCGTCGGCTCCGCTGTCGCGTTCGGGATGCTCGCGACCCTGTTCGGAATGTCACCGATCATCACCATCCTCGGCATGGTCGTCGTCGGCTCGCTGCCGTTCGGATGGGTCTGGCTGAAGATGCGCAGGCGCCTTCAGGCCTTCGAGGATCAGCTGCCGGATCTGCTGATCACGATCGCCGCTTCCCTGAAGGCAGGCCACTCGTTCAAGCAGGGCCTGCAGGCAGTGGTGGACGAAGGACATCCGCCGGCGAACAAGGAGATCAAGCGCGTGCTGACCGAGGCGTCGCTCGGCCGATCGATGGACGACGCGCTCGCCGACATGTCGGAGCGCCTCGGCTCGAAGAACTTCGAGTTCGCGATCACCGCCGTGACCATCCAGCGGCAGGTCGGCGGCTCGCTGGCGACGCTGTTCGACATGGTCGCCGACACGGTCCGGCAGAGGCAGCAGTTCGCGCGCAAGGTTCGTGCGCTCACCGCGATGGGACGCATGTCCGCCTACACGTTGATAGCCATCCCGTTCCTGCTGGCGGGGGGCATCACGGTGATCAACCGTGACTTCATGCACCCGCTGTACCACACTCACGTGGGCCAGATGCTGATGCTCCTTGGCCTCGGGATGATGACCATCGGTTCCCTGATCCTCAAGAAAATCGTCTCCTTCAGAGGTTGATGCCATGCTTTTGATCATCGCCATCGCAGCCGTGGGTGCCGCCGCCTTCTTCTTCGCGGAGCTGGCCAGCTCACCGATGCGCACACGCAGGAACCTGGTGCACCGCGCCGCCCACTACGGGCTCATTCGCACCGCCACTGGCAAAGAGATGCCGAAGTTCCGCGAGCGGGCTCTCGAGCCTTTCATCGCCAAGGCCGCGCGGCTGATGCTGCGCGTGAACCCACGCACCAGCGTCGAGTCCGTCTCCGGGCGTCTGATGGCCGCAGGCATGCGCAAGACCTCGCCGATGACGATCATCGCTGCCAAGGGCATCATGGGCGTCGGTGGCTTCGTGTTCGGGATCCTCGTGGGCGGGGCAGCCGCGCCGAAGCAGGCGGTTCTGTGGGGTCTGGGCCTTGCGTTGCTCGGGTTCGTCGCTCCCAGCGTCTATCTGAACGGCAAGGTTCAGCGGCGCCAGACGGCGGTCGCACAGGATCTGCCCGACGCACTGGACCTGCTCTCGGTGAGTGTCGAAGCCGGGCTCGGTTTCGACGGGGCCGTGCAGAAGTTGACCGAGCACATGGACGGACCGCTCATCGAGGAGTTCGAGCTCGCCCTCGGCGAGATGCGAATCGGCGAAGGACGCCAGGAAGCGCTCAAGAAGATGGCCGAGCGCAGCGCATCCGCTGAGATGTCGAGCTTCGTCCGCGCGATCATCCAGGCCGACCAGCTCGGTATCTCCCTCGGCCGAATCCTTCGCATCCAGGCGGGCGACTCGCGCTTGAAGCGTCAGATGCTCGCCGAGGAGAAGGCGATGAAGGCGCCGATCAAGATGCTCTTCCCGACGGTGCTCTTCATCTTCCCGGCCATGTTCATCGTGATCCTCGGGCCGGCCTTCATCAACATCGCCAAGGTCTTCACGCTCTAGGCAGAGGGATGTCGGTGACTGAACACGGCATCGAGGGCGGCTTCGGCTCCGGTCTCAGAGCCAAGCTCGAGAAGAAGGATCAGCCCGAGCCACGGTCTCCCGGCGAGGCAATCGCCGCTGCGGTCGAGGTAGAGGCACCTGACGTCGACGCGCTGCGTCTCGAGTTGAATGCCTCGCTCGCGCGCGAGCAGGAGCTCAGGGCGTCGCTCACCGAGCAGGTCGACGTCTCCGGCCGCGAGGTCCAGCAAGAGCAGGTGCTGGCCGAGCAGTCCGCCGCACTCGATCGGCGCGCGGCTGCCCTCGCGGCAACGGAGGCGGAGCTCGAGGAGCGCGAGCGGAAGATGACCCAGCGGCTCGTCGAGCTCGACGGTCTGCTCGAGCTGAAGGAGACGCTCGGGAAGACCGAGGCGACGCTCGCCAAGCGTGAGCGGACGGTCGAGCTGAAGGTCCACGAGCTGAAGAACGCCGACGCGGAACGTGCAGCCGCGGCGAAGGAGCTCAAGGAAAAGGTCGAGGACCTCGCACAGAAGGAGAAGGAGCTCGCCCGGTCGGAGGCGCGTGTCTCCAGCGGCCTCCGTGAGACCGAGACGCGCCACGAGAAGTTGATGCGCTCCTTGACCGAGAGCGAGGAGAAAGCCCGCGCCAAGGAGGAGCAGGTCCGATCACTCGAAAAGGCGCTCGCCGAACGCGAAACGACGCTCGCCAAGGCCGAGCGCGAAGCGACACAGGCTCGGGTTCAGATCGAAGCGCGTGAGAAGGTGCTCGACAAGCGTGAGGCCGAGCTCGCCGCCAACAGCAGCGGCAATCAGGAAGAGCTCGTCGCGCGTGCGCGCGAGCTGGATCAGCGCGAGCTGGAGCTCTCGGCACGGGCAAGCGACCTCACCGCGCGACTCGAGCAGCTCGAGGGCGATCTTCGGGAACGGGAGGCGGTTGCGAGGGATGCTCTGGCGCAGGTCGCGAACATCGAGCGGCGTGAGGCTGAGCTGATGGCCCGCGAAGCCGAGTTCCACCGCCAGGAGGCAACGCTACGCCGCGCTGCGGAAGAAGCGCAGAAGCCCGAGGTCGACGAGCTCGCCGAGCGCCGCCTGAAGCAGCGTGACGAAGAGCTCACGGCGAGGGAGGCGGGGCTGAACAAGGCCGAGCAGGCAATCCTCGCCTCGCGGAGCCGCTACGAGGGCAAGGAGAAGGGGCTCGACGAGCGGGAGAAAGTCCTCGCTGCCCGCGCGAAGGAGCTGGAGGAGCGCGATGCCGCTCTGAACCTCCGGGAGGCACAGCTCGAGGCCGAGTTCGAGGTCCGCGAGCAGCGGCTCGAGCAGCGCGAGAAGGCCGGCGCCGAGCTCGAGGCGACTCTCTCGACCCGTGAGAGCGACCTCTCCATGTACGTCGCACAGCTCCAGGAGAACTTCGACCGCCGCGAATCCGAGTGGTGGACGAAGCAGCTCGGGAACAATGCCGGCCAATCCCCGGCCGCCTGACGACGTAGCAACCCGTCAGAATCTGCGGCATGGCTCAGGCGCTGACCGACAGTGAGCTCGTTGCGCGTTGCCGTGCCGGCGACCAGCAGGCCTGGGCCGAGCTCGTCGACAGGTTCTCCCGTTACGTCTACGCGATCTCCGTCCAGGCCTTCCGGCTTTCGGACGCCGATGCGGAGGACGTCTTCCAAGAAGTGTTCGCGCGCGCGTACCAGCATCTCGACAGTCTCCGCGACGATGCCGCGGTGCGTCCCTGGCTCGCCCAGCTGACCCGCCGTCTTTGCATCGATCGCCTGCGCGCCTCGGCCCGCGAGCGGCCCACGGCCGACGAAGAGCTGGAGCTCGCAGGGAGCGAGGAGACGCTGACGCTGCTCGAAGAGGCGCTCACGGTCCACGAGGCGCTTGCCGAGGTCCCGGAGCACTGCCGGGAGATCCTCGACCGGTTCTTCGCCCGGGACGAGAGCTACAAGACGATCGGGGAGGCCCTCGACCTGCCCTCCGGCACGATCGCCAGCCGGATCTCGAGATGCCTGGCGCGCCTCCGTGAGCTCCTCGAGGGAAGAAACGACGCCGGTCCCCCGTCTGGTTCACGATGACCGCTTTCGACGAAGAGCGCCTCGCACGCCTGATCCGGGCCTTGCCGCCTGCGCCCGAGGCGTGGGTGCGCGCGGCGCAAGAGCTGCCGCTCGCGAAGGCCGGGCTCGACGAGATCGTCGCCCGTGCCGAGGCCGATGCCCGAGTTCCGTGCCCGTCTCGTCGCCGATCTCGAGGCTGCGCTCGAGGCCGAGGGCTACGAGCGCGACCCGGCGGTCGTCGAAGAGCTGCGGGTTCGCTTCAAGTCCAAGTAGCACTTCGATCACAATCCCCGCATGGCCTTGCTGGACAGGTCGCTGCGGGAGTTCCTCGACGACGTCGCGGCTCGAGGACGGACCCCGGGGGGCGGTTCCGTCGCAGCCCTCGTCACCGCCCTCGCCGCGGCGTTGCTGGCCAAGATCGCCAGAACCTCGACGGCGTGGCCCGATAGCAGGGGGGTCGCCGCGCAGGCCGAGTCCCTGCGCGACCGCGCGGCTCCACTCGCCCAGGCGACGCGGAGGAGTACGAAGCCGCGCTCCAGGCCCGCGAGGACGAAGGCGAGGCCGGTGAGCGCCGGGACTTCGCGCTCGGGCGCGCGTACGCCCGCGCGGCTGAGCCGCCGCTCCAGATCGCCCGGGCCGCGGCCGACGTTGCCGAGCTGGCGGTCGTCGTGGCCAGAAACGGCGATCCCGCGTTTCACGCGGATGCCGTCATTGCGGCGCTCCTGGCGGCGGCAGCCGCGAGCTCGGCAGCCGAGCTGGTGGGCGTCAACCTGACGGCGTCGGCCCGCGACGAGCGGGTGCGCGAGGCGGAGAGGCTGGCAGAGAGCGCCGCCCGCGCCGCAGAAGAGGCACGGGCGGCGCGGGAGTAGATCAGGCGGTGCGAACCGCCAGCCGCCGCGTGAGGCCCCTTCCTACGCCGGCGGACAATCGAAGTGCTCCCGCATGCACCCGAAGCGGCCGCTCGGTCTCCGTCCCCTCGCGGATGCTTGCGGCCAATCGCTCCCGGGTCGCCTCGCGAAGGAGGTCGGCGTGGCGGTCTCGGGCGATCTCTTGCGGCGATTGCGGAAACACTTCGCCAACAGGACGCGCGATGAGGGCCTTGTCTTCCCCGACCCGCGCCTCATACCCTTGAGGAATGTCCGAGGAAGAACTCCCCGCCTGGAGCCTCTCCGCCGCCGCGGTCGAGCGGATCGCGCTGCCCGAGGAATGGCCCGGCGAGATCACGCGGGATTGGGCGTGGGGCGGGGCAACGGGTGCCGGCGCCCGGGTCTGCGTGCTCGACAGCGGCATCGAGGACGGGCATCCGCTGGTCGGCAAGGTTCAGCAGTCGGTCGCGATCTCGATCGAGGGCGACGAGGTGATCGTCGACGAGGAAGACACCCAGGGCGACCTTTGCGGGCACGGCACGGCCTGCGCCGGAGTGATCCGGTCGCTGGCGCCGGAGTGCGACCTCGTCAGCGTCCGCGTCCTCGGAGCCGGTTACACCGGCAGCGGCGCCGTCCTGCTCGAGGGCCTCAAGTGGGCGATCGAGCAGGGCTACGACGTCATCAACATGAGCCTCTCGACGACGAAGCAGAAATTCGCGTCCCTCCTGCACGAGCTCGCGGACACCGCATACTTCCAGCGGACGATGCTGGTCGCCTCCGCCCACAACATGCCCGTCGAGAGCTATCCGTGGCGCTTCTCGAGCGTCATCTCCGTCGGTAGCCACGAGGGCCACGATCCCCTCGAGTACTACTACAACCCCGCGCCGCCGGTCGAGTTCTTCGCGAGGGGCGTCGATGTCGAGGTGGCGTGGAACGGCGGCGGCCGCCTCGTCTGCACCGGGAAACAGCTTCGCCACCCCGCACGTCGCGGGCATCGTCGCGCTCATCCTGTCGAAGCATCCCGAGCTGACGCCGTTCCAGCTGAAGAGCGTCCTCTACCTGGTGGCGAACAACGTGGGGGGAGGCAAGTGAGCGACGACCTGCGGGCGGCCGTCGCGGCCGGTGTGCTCGGCGCGGAAGAGCAGTTCCAGGCGCTCTTGCAGTCGATCGTCGACGTGGCCCGGGCGATCTTCAAGGCCAAGGCGTCCTCGATCTTCCTTCTGGACGAGGAGGCCGACGAGCTCGTCTTCGAAGCGGTTGCCGGCGAAGGGTCCGACTCGCTCGTCGGCCAGCGCTTCCCGTCCAGCACCGGAATCGCCGGTTTCGTCCTCGTCAGTCGGCAGCCGCTCGTGATCGAGGACGTTCTCCAGGATCCGCGCTTCTCCCGAGAGACCGCCGAGAGCACCGGCTTCGTCCCCAAAGGGCTGATGGCCGTGCCGCTCCTGCACGAGGAACGTGCGCTCGGCGTGCTGGAGGTGCTCGACCGGCCGCAGGACACGAGGTTCACGCTCGCCGAGATGGACCTGCTCGGGCTGTTCGCGAACCAGGCCGCGATCGCGCTCGATCTCCTGCAGCGGGCCCGGCGGGCGCAGGCCGCCCTCGCGGGCGAGGGTGACCTCGCTGTGGTCGCCCGCGTCGCCGAGACCCTCGAGCAGCAGCGAGACGAAGAGGACGGCTCGCGTGAGAGCGCTTTGCGCCTGCTCGCCGAGCTGGAAAAACTGCTCTAGAACGACGAAGCCCGGGACCTGCCCGGGCTCTCGTCAAATGCTTTTGGCCGGTTACCGGCGCTTGTGCGCTTCGACGTCGTCGCCGTCGTCGCTCTTGTCGGTGCTCTTCTCCTCGTCGGCGATGTGGCGGCGATGGGCCTCGACGTCGTCGTTCAACTCGTCGAGATTCTCCGTCGTCTCCTCGAGCCGCTGTTCATCCGTCATAACAGCCTCCTTCCGGAAGGATCGCGTTAACGCAGTTGTCCACTAGACGGGCGATGCAGTGACTATCTTCCCTCCGCGAGCGGCGGGGCGCAAACGTGGGATGCTCGCGCCGTGCGGCGCTTCCTGGAGAGACTTGCGGAGGCACGGACGGCCTTCGGCGGCGTGTTCCGCAACCGGGCTCTGCGTCGTCTCGAGCTCGCCTGGGCTTGCTCGATCGTCGGAGCCTGGGCGTACGGCGTGGCGGTGGTGGTCTACGCCTACGAGCAGGGTGGGGCACGGGCGGTTGGAGTCGTGGGGCTGCTTCGCTGGGGAACGGCGGCGCTGGCGTCCCCCTTCGCTGCGGCCCTGGGCGACCGTTACGACCGGCGCCTGGTCATGGTGGGATCGGACCTGCTCCGGACCGGGCTCATCGTCGCGGCGGCAGTGGCGGTGTTTGCCGACTCGGCGCCCTGGCTGGTGTACGTCCTCGCAGGCCTCGTCAGTGTTGCGGGAACCCCGTTCCGGCCGGCGGAGGCCGCGTACACACCGGTTCTCACAAACACCCCGGAGGAGCTGAGCGCCGCCAACGTCGTCGCTGCTGCGATCGAGAGCGTCGGGATCTTTGTCGGTCCGGCTCTCGGCGGTCTTCTCCTCGCGGCGACGAACACGGGAACGGTGTTTCTGGCCACTGCCGTACTCGTCGTTGCATCGGCGGCGCTGATCCTGGGGATCCGGCCCCGTGGCGATGAGCGAGCGCCGGAGTGGTCGGGTGAGAGCGTCCGCAGTGAGCTGCTCGCGGGCGCCCGCACGATCTTGAGCGACCGCAAGGTCGCCCTGCTCGTCGGACTGTTCGCCGCTCAGACGTTCGTCGACGGCCTGCTGGGAGTACTCATTGCCGTGATCGCGCTCTCGTACCTCGACGCGGGGCCTGCAGCAGTCGGCTGGCTGAACGCCGCGTCCGGGATCGGCGGCCTCGTGGGTGCAGTTCTCGCGGGGACGATGATCGGGCGCGGCCGGCTGGCCGGCGACTTCGGCCTCGGCGTTCTGCTCTTCGGCCTTCCGCTGACGCTAGTCCCGGCCTGGCGAAACGAGGGCTTCGCCCTCCTTTTGCTGACCGTCATCGGGGTTGGAAACACTCTCGCCGACGTCTCCGGGATGACCCTCTTGCAACGGTTCGCACCGGAGGCTGTCCTGGCGCGTGTCTTCGGCATTCTCGAGAGCGTTCTGCTCCTGACGGTCGGACTCGGTGCGATCGTCGCGCCCGTATTGGTCTCGGCGTTTGGGATTCGCGCGGCTCTCGTTATCGCCGGGCTGATCCTGCCAGTGCTCGTGATTCCTGCGTGGCCGGTCCTGCGTCGGCTCGACCGGGGGTCCGACGTGCCTGTGCATCGGCTCGAGCGCTTGCGCGCGATCCCCTTCCTGGCACCACTTCCGGAGGCGACGATCGAACAGTTGGCAAGGTCGGCGTCGGAGGAGCAGATGAAGGCCGGAGACGAGATCGTGCGCCAGGGCGAGCCGGGCGATCGCTTTTACGTCATCGACTCGGGCTCGGCGGAGGTCCTGGTCGACGGCCGGCCAAGTGCCTCGCTCGACCCGGGCGACTACTTCGGCGAGATCGCGCTCCTCCGCAACGTGCCACGGACGGCAACGGTGCGGGCGCGAGAGGACGGGCTGCTCCTGACGCTGACGCATGACGCCTTCGTGCCGGCAGTGTCGGGCTACGCGCCCAGCCTTGCCTCAGCGGAGGCGGTTGTCGGCCTCCGCCTGGGGCCGGCACCTGGGGGAATCGTCAGGGCCTGAGCGCGCTAGATCGAGGCGACGTCCGGCCGCAGTGATGCGAGTCGGTTCGCGATCGCAGCGTGTGCGGCCTCGGCGCTTTCCGGATGGCCGGTCACCGCGGTGATGAACTCATCCCGCTCGAGTGTGAGCAGATCCACGTCGGTGAGCGCCGTCACGGTCGCCGTGCGCGGGACGTCGCGGAGGAGCGCGATCTCGCCGAAGTGATCCCCTGCGTGCAACGTTCCGACCGGCTGCTCGTCGACCCGAACCTCGACTTCGCCCGCGGCGACGATGTAGAAGCGGTCGCCGTGCCCTCCCTGGCGGATGATCTCCCGCCCTGCCGCCAAGTGAAGAGGCTGGAGCTCATGCGTGAGTTGCTCGAGCGTCGACGGTGGAAGCGGACGAAAGATCGCGATAGACCGGAGCAGCTCGAGATTTCCGGGCTCCCGTGCAATCGTCTCGTCGAGCCTGCGTAGTGGCCGGCGAGCGAGCAACGCCAGGACCGGCAAGAGGCCGCCGGTCACCGCGAGCGCCCCGCGGGCCCCGATCCCAGCTATCAGCACCGGTGCGAGGATGGCACCGAGCCCGAGTGTCCCCACGAACACGGTCTGAACGACTCCCATCACTCGGGTCAGAACCTCATCGGGCACGGCACGCTGGAGGAGCGTCAGCCCCGCCACGTCTACGACCGTCGTGCCGACGCCGACGATGCCGAGGAGAACGAGCGCCGTCGCGGTGTGCGGCACGAGCGCGAGGATGACGAGCGGGAGGCCGACGAGGGCCAGTCCCAGGCCGAAGGCCGAGGCCAGTCGCGGCCTGCCGATGAGAGTGAGTGCTCCGAGGCCGCCGATCAGTCCGCCGATGCCCACGGCGGAGTTCAGGAAGCCGATGCCGGACTTGCCCAGGTCTAGCACCTGGAGCGCCAAAACGACGATCAGGACGTTGAGTGCTCCGGCCGCGAGTGTCTGGGTCCCGTAGAGACCGATGATCAGGCGAAGGCGCGCGTCGTGCAACACGGTGCCGAAGCCTGCAAACGCCTGCCGGAGGAGACCCCCCTCGACGTACTTGGGCGCAGAGCGGGGTCCCGCCCGCACGCCCACCAGCAGGAGCGCGGCCAGGAGAAAGACGACCCCGGTGATCGCGAAGACCGTGTCGGTGCCGGTCACAGCGAGCAGGAGGCCGCCGATCGCGGGGCCGGCGAAGACACCGACGCTCTCGATCGTCGTGAGGACGAGGTTTGCTGCCGTCAGTTCGTCCGGAGATCTGGCCAGCAGCGGCAGCAACGCGGCCTGGGTCGGGCGAAACGTCGACTGAAGGAGCCCCATCAGTCCGGCCAGGGCATAGACCACACCCGCGGGGGCGCCGGCGAACGCGGCGACCGCCGCGCCGGCGATGGTGACGCTCCGTGCGACGTTGATCGCGACGATGACGCGCTCCCGGGGAAACCGGTCCCCGAGCAAGGTGCCGAAAGGGGTGGCGATGAGCGACGGCAGCACCCGGAGGAGCCCGACCAGCCCCACGGCACTCGCGCCGCCCTGCTCGTAGGCGTAGAGCGAGAGGGCGACGATGAAGATCCAGTAGGCGCAGACCGTCCCTGCCCAGGAGAGCTCCACCCGTCTCAGATTCGGGTTGGTGAAGACCGAGGAGAACGCCTGCCGCGACTCGGCCAGCCGCTCCCGGAGAGCCCTCAGCATCGGCCGATCGTAGAAGGACTTTGCCTTTTACGAGAAGAGAGGGAAGATGTAGGCCTGTTCATCCGTCTAGTGCCCGAAACGTCGGATCCAACCGGCGCCGAAAGAAGGAGGAGTAGTGGAAGACGAGAAGACACCGACCACATCCGAGGCAGAGGACGTCGAGGGACATTTGCTTCGCGACCGGACCCCATCGGAGCGGCCCCCCGCGGAGCGGACCCCATCGGAGCGGCCCCCCGCGGATCTGTCCAGCGAAGCAGACTTCGAGCTGCACACCCTGACCGAGCGACCCCCCGCAGAGTAAGAGATCCTTTTTCTGAACGGCAAACGGGGCGGCCGCGGCTGCCCCGTTTGCATTCCGTCACACGCGTACGACGCGGGCAGCCGGCGCAATCTTCACGCCGCCGGTCGCGTTGTCGAGTGGGGGCTCCTCGATCACGAGGGTTCTCGCAGCAGCGTCCACCGTTGCCGTGACGCCGAGCCGTTCACCGAGCGGGACTGCTCCGAACGGCGGGTGTCAGACACCAGTACGGAAATGTGTCGCATCTCAGTCGAGTTTCGCCATGACGTGCTTGATCTGCGTGTAGTCCTCGAGTGAATACGCGGACAGGTCCTTGCCGTAGCCCGACTGCTTGAAGCCGCCGTGCGGCATCTCGCTGACCAGCGGGATGTGGTCGTTGATCCACACCGTCCCGAACTGGAGTTTCCGCGAAGCGTTGAGCGCGCGGCCGACGTCGCGTGTCCACACCGACGCGGCCAGGCCGTAGTTCACGTCGTTCGCCCACGCGATCGCCTCGTTGTCGTCGGCGAAGCGCTGCACCGTTACAACCGGGCCGAAGACCTCGCGTTGCACGATCTCGTCGGTCTGGCCGACGTCGACGACCACCGTCGGCTTGACGAAGAAGCCGCGGTCGCCGTTCGTGCCGCCGCCCGTCAGGACGGTCGCACCCTTCGCACGGTCGATGAACCCGAGCACGCGTTCTTGCTGCGCCTTCGAGATCACCGGGCCCATGTCGATCTCGTCGCCCTCGGCAGGATCGCCGACGTGCAGCGATTCGACGGCCGGGACGAGCTCCTCGAGCAGCCGGTCGTAGATCTTCGGGCCCGCGACGACGCGTGAAGCTGCCGTGCAGTCCTGTCCCGAGTTCCAGTAGCCGCCGATCTTGATGCCCTCGGCGACCGCGGCCGGATCCGCGTCGTCGAAGACGATCACGGGCGCCTTGCCGCCGAGCTCGAGGTGCACGCGCTTGAGATTGTCCGCGGCCGTTCGCGCGATGATCTTGCCGGTCTCGACGTCCCCGGTCAGCGACACGAGCCGTACGTCCGGGTGCTTGACGATCGCCTCGCCCGCGGGCACGCCGTCGCCGGTGATGACGTTCAGGACACCGGGCGGCAGGATCTCCGCCGCGAGCTGCGCGAAGCGCAACGTCGTCAGCGGCGTCTGCTCGGACGGCTTCAACACCTGCACGTTGCCCGCGGCCAGCGCAGGAGCGAGCTTCCAGATCGCCATCATCAGCGGGTAGTTCCACGGCGCGATTCCGCCGACGATCCCGATCGGCTCACGCCGCAGCCAGGAGGTGTAGCCGCGCATGTACTCGCCGGCCGACTTGCCTTCGAGCACGCGGGCGGCGCCGGCGAAGAAGCGGATGTTGTCGGTTGCGACCGGAATCTCGTCCCTCGCAGACGAGAGCGGCTTGCCGACGTTCAGCGACTCGAGCTCGGCGATCTCATCCCCATGCTCGTCCAGCGCGTCCGCCAGCTTGAGCAGCATCTCGGCGCGCTCGGCGGGCGTGGTCTCGAGCCACTCGACGAGGGCTTTCTTCGCCGCCTGGACCGCACGGTCGACGTCTTCGGCCGATGCGCGCGGCACCTCGGCGATCACCTCGCCGGTCGAGGGGTTGAGAACCTCCATGGTCTCGCCGCTCGAAGCGTCGACCCACTCGCCGCCGATGAGGTTCTGGTGCTTGGAAACGGTGGTGCTCACGGTTACCTCCTCGTCATTCGTTGGTAAGGATGCCCGATTCACGCGTCAGGCGCTGCGCGATTGTCACCGGGATGATTGTGGCCAGCAAAATCAGGAAGACGATGACGTTCACTTCGGGCAGCTGCTGGCCGATGCGGATGTTGCCGAAGATCCAGATCGGGAGAGTGGTATTGGCTCCCGCCGTGAACGTCGTGACGATCACCTCGTCGAATGAGAGCGCGAAGGCGAGGAGTGCCCCCGAGACAAGCGCTGTGGACAGGGTTGGAAAGGTGACGTACCGAAAGGTCTGAAAACCGTCGGCGCCGAGATCCATCGAAGCCTCGGACAGCGAGGTCGGTGTGCGTCGGAGCCGCGCGATCACGTTGTTGTAAATGATCACCATGCAGAAGGTGGCATGGCCCACGATGATGGTCCAGAGGCCGAAATTGAACTTCCAGAAGCTGAAGAACGAGTTCAGCGCCATCCCGGTGATGATCCCTGGGAGCGCGAGGGGCAGAATGAACAGGAACGAGATTGACTCCCGGCCGAAGAACCTGAATCGGTGAACTGCGAAAGCGGCCGCCGAGCCTAGGAGGATGGCGACGATCGTGGCCCCGGCTGCGGCCTTCAGGGACAAGAGCAGCGCCTGCTGCATCTCGCTGTCGTGGATTGTGGGGCTAAACCATTTGGTCGTCCAGTCGGTGATCGGCCAGCCCTGAGCAGTCTGGGCGTTGAACGCATAGAGGATGATGATCGCGATCGGCGCGTGGAGAAAGAGGACGACGAGCCACGTCCAGATCCGTAAGCCGGTCTTCGTGAGTTCGCGCTCCATCAGAGCGCCTCAAATGCGCCGGCCCGTCTTGCCAGCGCTAGGTAGATGGCCATGATGATGAGTGGCACCGAGGCGAACGCCGCAGCAAACGGGAGATCGCCCGAAGCACCTAGGCCGGTGTTGTAGACGATGTTGCCGATGAACGTCGAGCTCGCGCCGCCGACGAGGGTCGGGGTGATGTAGTCGCCGAGCGTCAACGAGAACGTGAAGATCGAGCCGGCGAGAACTCCCGGCAGAGCAAGCGGCAGGATGACGGAGCGGAAGGTTCGAAATCCTCGACCTCCGAGATCTCGCGATGCCTCGATGTAGGAGTTGGGGATTCGCTCGAGCGCCGCGTAGATCGGCAAGATCATGAATGGGAGCCAGATGTAGGAGAAGACGAGCCACATTGCCGTGTTCGAGTAGCCGATGTTGGCCGCCGGAAGACCCATCTTCGTGAGGGACCAGTTGAGGATCCCGTCTTGCGCGAGGATGACCTTCCAGGCGTAGACGCGCACCAGGTAGCTCGACCACAGCGGAAGCAGGACGAGGACGAACAACAGCGCCCGTGTCCGACTCTTCGCAACTCTGGCCATGTAGTACGCGAACGGGAACGCGAGCACGGCATCGGTGATGGTGACGAGGGCTGCGATGACCACCGTGCGCACGATGACCCGCCGCCAGGCCGCGCTGTCCACGATCTGCTTGAAGTTGTCGATGTTCCAGACGTGGACGACTTTCGTAGTAAACGAGTCCACCGACCAGAAGGCCGAGACGAAGAGCACCGCGAGCGCGGCTACGTAGAGCAGGAGAAACCAGGCAAGTGGCGGCAGGAGCAGCGCAACGCCGCGCAGCCAGGAACGACGCCAGAAAGCTGCTGAGAGGCGGCGCCGGGCCCTCTGAATCGAGGGCCCGCCCCGCGCCCGAGCTACGAGACCGCCTGATTCCAGGCGTTAACCCACTTTCGGTAGTCCATGCAGTTCTTCTGACCGTTGCCACAATCGGCGACCGGTGTCTTCCAGAACTTGATC
This sequence comes from uncultured Actinomycetes bacterium, assembly GCA_963804935.1. Classification (GTDB taxonomy): domain Bacteria; phylum Actinomycetota; class Thermoleophilia; order Gaiellales; family Gaiellaceae; genus 3-1-20CM-4-69-9. The sequence continues at coordinate 18,546 of CAWDSD010000023.1, read as the reverse complement.
GAGCGGTAGTACGCCTCCGGCGCGTCCGCGTGATACGTGTGGCAGGAGCCCTTGCTGAGTTTGTTCATCTCCGAGCACGCGAGCTTGTTGACGGGCGTCTCCCCGTATGTCGTCGCCTGCATAGCCTGAACCTTCGGGCTTGAGATGTACCCGTACCACTTGTAGGCACAGTTCGGATGCTTCGCCTTCGACGAGAGCATCCACGTGTCGAGCCAGCCGGTCGCTCCTTCCTTCGGGATGATCTCCTTCACGGGCACCTTGGCAGCCCGGATACTCCCTGTCGTAACGGGCCAGCTTGCGCCAATCCAAGTGTCGCCGTTCTTGAAAAGGCTCACCTCGTCGGAGGACAAGCCCCAGTACTTCTTGATCAGCGGCTTCTGCTTCTTGATCAACGCGATCGCCGCATCGAACTGTTTCTGGTTCAGCTCATATGGATCTTTGATTCCGAGCGACGGCTGCGTCTTCGAGAGATAGAGCGCGACGTCGGCGATCTGAATCGGGTTGTTCGGAACCGTGACGCGCCCCTTGTACTTTGAGCTGTAGATCGCAGACCAGCTCGTCGGGGCTGGCTTTACCTTCTTTGTGTTGTAGAGGAGCGTGTTCGGTCCCCACTGCAGCGAGATGCCGTAGTGCTGGCCGCCGACGGTGTTGTTGGGCGGGACTCTGAAAGGCCTTGAAGAACTTCTTCCAACCCGGGACGAGATTCACGTTCACCGGCTGGACGTCCTTTCCGTAGACAAGGCGTAGGCTCGCGTCGCCGGATGCCGAGACCATGTCGTATTGGCCGCCGCCTCCGGTGCGCATGAGCGTCACCATCTCGTCTGACGTTCCAGCGTACTTCGGCTGGATCTTGCAGCCGGTCTGCTTCACGAAGGGCTTCACCCATTTTGCGTCGAGGTAACCCTCCCAGGCGATCATCGTCAGTTTGCCCTCGCCCTTGCCGATCTTCGATGGCAGCCCGTTCGCTGTGCCGGCTCCTGACGCAGGCACGCACAATGCCGCGGCCAGTGCGGCCAGAACCACGTGCCTCTTGTGAATCCTCCTCATTCCTGTCCTCCTCGTTCGATCTCGAAGGTGTGCTCGGGCCGCCACTCGAGGCGCACCCGCTTGCCCCTTGACTCGAGCGCCTCCTGTGAGGACGTCTCGAGGTTCTGCCTGACAACTGTGAGCTCGCCGCCTGAGTCGAGCTCGACGATGTACCTGGTGAACATGCCGACGTAGACGACGTCGCGGATGTGACCGAGCTCGCCTTCACCGGCTTCGTCAAAGTGCATCCGGATCTTCTCCGGACGGACCGTGAACTTCCTGCCGTCCCGCTCGAGCACGTTCGAGACGCCGACGAAGCCGGCCACGAACTCGGTTGCGGGACGTTCGTAGACCTCGGCCGGAGCGCCGATCTGCTCGATCCGGCCTTCGTTGAAGACTGCGAGGCGGTCACTCATCGTGAGCGCCTCCTCCTGGTCGTGCGTGACGTAGACGAAGGTGATGCCGATGTCGCTGACCTCGCGCTGGATGCGCTTCAGCTCGATCTGCATCTCCTGGCGGAGCTTCAGGTCGAGCGCGCCGAGCGGCTCGTCGAGGAGCAGCACCCGCGGCGTGTTGACGAGTGAACGCGCGAGCGCGATGCGCTGCCGCTGGCCGCCGGAGAGCTGCACCGGCTTGCGATCGCCGAGCTCGGGCAGTCGGACCACTTTCAGGATCTCCTCGACGCGCCGCTTTCTCTCGGCGCGTGGGACGCGCTTCACGCGCAGGCCGTAGCCGACGTTCTCGGCCACGGTCATATGCGGGAAGAGCGCGTAGTCCTGGAACACGGTGTTGACGTCGCGTTCGTAGGGGGCGCGGTTCGTCACGTCGGCCCCGCCGAGCTCGATTCGCCCTTCATCCGGACGCTCGAAGCCGGCGATCAGCCGCAGCGTCGTCGTCTTGCCCGAGCCCGAGGGGCCGAGCAGGGTGAAGAACTCTCCGGCCGGGATCTCGAGATCGACCCGGTCGACCGCCACGACGTCGCCGTATGTCTTGCGAATCCCGTCGAGCCGCACATCGATCTCTGCCGCAGGCACGCGATGTGGCGCCGAGTCCGTCTCAGCCAGCGCGGGCGTCGCCAAGCGATTCCTCCAGCAGGTCCAGCCCGCGCTCGAGGAGCGCATCGTCGATCGTGAGGGGCACGAGGATGCGAATCACGTTCCCGTAGATACCGCAAGACAGCAGGACGAGGCCGCGGTCGCGTGCGGCCGAAGTCACCGACTTCGCGAGCTCCGGCGTGGGGTCGGCCAGCTCGAGAGCGAGCATCGGCCCGAGCCCGCGAACCTCGCCGACCGCGGCATTGCGCGCCGCGAGCTGCTCGAGGCGAGTACGAATGCGGACGCCCAGGTCGTCCGCGCGCTTGCGGAACCCTTCGCTTGCGACCTCGCGGAGGACCTCGATCGCCGCCGCACAGGCGAGGGGGTTGCCTCCGAAGGTCCCGCCGAGCCCTCCGGGCGGAACCGCATCCATCAGCTCGGTCGGGCCGGTCACGCCGGCGAGCGGTAGACCGCCGCCGAGCGACTTCCCGGACACGATCAGGTCCGGAACGGTGTCGTAGTGCTCGATCGCCCAGACCGGTCCCGTCCTCCCGATGCCGGCCTGCACCTCGTCGTCGACGTAGAGGATCCCGTGCTGCTCGCACACTTCCTTGAGCCGGGCCGGGAAGTCCGCCGGCATTGCGACGAAGCCGCCTTCGCCCTGCACGGGCTCGAGCACGACGCAGGCGACGGTGGCGGGATCGACGTCTTGCTTGAAGAGGTGCGTCAACGCTTCGAGTGCGTCGTCCGACGAGACGCCTCGATACGGATACGGCGCCGCCGACCGGTACACCTCGCCCGGGAACGGGCCGAACCCCTGCTTGTACGGAACGACCTTTGCTGTCATCGCCATCGTCAGGCTCGTCCGGCCGTGGAAGGCGTGGTCGAACACGATCACCGCGGGACGCCCGGTGGCCGTCCTCGCGATCTTCACGGCGTTCTCGACAGCTTCGGCCCCCGAGTTCACGAGCAACGACTTCGTCTCGACGCCGGGCTGCGGCCAGCTCTCGTCGAGGAGCCTGCAGACCTCGATGTACGGCTCGTACATCCCGACCATGAAGCACTGGTGGAGATAGCGGTCGACCTGTTCGTGGATCGCAGCGGCCGCGAAGCCGTGGCCGGTGTTCTGGCACCCGAGCCCGCCGGCGAAGTCGATGTACTCGCGACCGTCGACGTCCCAGATCCGAGCGCCTTCCGCTCGCGCGACGACGAGCGGAGTCGTTGCGACACCGCGTGCCACGTAGCGTGTGCGGTCTGCGAGAATCCGCCCGCTTTCGATTGCCTGTTCGAGGCTAGACGACACTGGCGGGGCTCCTTTCACTGACGCCGTAGTCCCAACCGGAGGATCGCATGCGGGCGAGAAAGACGTCCGCGTCGAGCGCTTCGGGCCCGACGACTCCGGTGGCTTTCCAACTCCCGTCGGCCAGCAACTCGAGTGCGATCACGGGGTTGATCGCTGTCTGCCAGACAACCGCCTGACAGCCGTACTCGCGCATCGTCTGCTCGTTGTCCGCGACGTGGTAGAGGTAGACGCTCCGCTCCGCTCCGTCGGTGCCGATCCCCGTGACGAACGTGCCCGCGCACGTCTTCCCGGACATTCGCTCGCCGAGCGAGGCGGGGTCCGGCAGCACGGCTGCGACGAGGTCGCGGGGCGCGACGTCGCTTTCACCCACCCGAACGGGATCTTTCGAGTCGAGGCCGAGCAGGTGCAGCTTCCGGAGCACGTCGATGAATTCCTCGCCGAGCCCGTACTTGAACGTCACTCTCCGACAGTCGATCTCGCGGGGAACGAGGACGACCTCCTCGTGCTCGACGTTCACGCATTCAACCGAGCCGATCCCCTCCGGGAAGTCGAAGACCTCTGGCTCGGAGAAGGGCTCCGTCGTGTACCAGCCGCGCTCGCGCTCCCAGATGAGTGGCGGATTCAGACACTCCTCGATCGTCGTCCAGATCGAGAACGTCGGGGCGAAGGCGTAGCCCTCGACGACGAGGTTTGCCCCGTCGCGAACAGCGATCTCGTCGATCGACGAAAACAGGTGATCGGCCGCGTAGCGGGCGAAGACGTCGGAGAGGCCCGGTTCGACGCCGATCCCGAGGAGCGCAAGTAGTCCCGCTTTCTGCCAGCGCTCGTGCTCGGCAAACTGCCGATCGCCGAGCTTCACGCCGGGCTCCTCGTACGGGCGCTCGGGATGAGGCTCGGAGAGGGTCATCGCCATGTCGAGGTAGGTGCAGCGAGCTTCGAAAGCGGCGGAGAAGATCTGTGGGTTGAGCCGGGGATCCGCCGCGTTGACAATCACGTCTGCTCCCGTCTCCCGGGCCGCGGCGACGATCGCCTGCGGATCGGAGGCGTCGAGCTGGAGGGACGAGAAGCGATCTCGATCCTCGAGGCCCGAAACCGCGCGCCGAGCACGGTCGCCGTCCCGATCCGCGAGAGCCATGTGGTCGAAGAAGGACCGTCGCTCCGCGATCGCCGCGATCGCGGATCCGACGCCCCCCGAACCGACAACCAGCACGTTCACACCGGCGAGGATCCCACGATTCGCAGGTGAAGATCAAGCGGGATCGTGCGCAATGCGAGTTCAGATGGGGGCTTCCATTGACCGAATGCGCGGCACGTGGTACGAATCGCCTCGCTTTGCGTAGAACGATCGCGCAGCCGGCCGTGGCCGAGCCTCGCCGGGGCCCAATCAGTGCGCCCCCGCGAATCGACGCGCTGGACCAGGGGATCATCGAGGCGCTCCAGGCGAACGGCCGGGAGTCGTTCCGGGCGATCGCCTCGAGGCTCGGCGTCTCCGAGGCGACCGTCCGGGCCAGGTATGCCCGCCTTTGTGGCGAGGACATCCTGCAGGTGGTCGGGGTCACGAACCCCCTTGGCCTCGGCTTCGAGCAGGCACTCATCGGCGTCAAGACCGCGGGCTCACCGGAGCCGGTGGCCGATGAGATCGCGAGCTGGATCGAGGCCGACTACGTCGTCGTCACGGCGGGCCAGTACGACCTCGTCGTCGAAGTCGTCGCCGCCGACCGTCGCGAGCTGCTCGAGCTCACGAACCGGATGCGAGCGTTGGAGGGAGTCGTCTCCACCGAGACCTTCCTCTACCTTCAGATGGTGAAACAGCTCTATGACTGGGGTACCCGAGTAGGGGAGGAACATTGACGGCCACTGCACCCGAGACGCTGGATCTGCAACGTGCTGCGCGCGAACATCTCTGGCTGCACTTCACGCGCATGGGCGGGGACGGCGAGGTGCCGATCATCGTCCGCGGCGACGGGTGCTACCTCGAGGACTCCAAGGGCAAGCGCTACCTCGACGCCCTCGCGGGACTTTTCTCCGTCAACATCGGCTACGGCTACGGCGAGGAGATCGGCGAGGCTGCGGCCGCGCAGATGCGCGAGCTGCCGTTCTACACGAACTGGTCGTACGCACATCCACGCGCGATCGAGCTCGCGTCCGAGGTCGCGTCCCTGGCGCCGGGTGATCTCAACCGCCTCTTTTTCGTGTCCGGTGGTTCGGAGGCGGTCGAGTCGGCGTGGAAGCTCGCGCGCCAGTACTACTCGGCCCGCGGTGAGATGCGTACACGTGTAGCGAGGATCCCTGGTCAGCGCATCGACCCTGTCGTCGACTACGAGGCTGCCGAGGCCGCGGCATTGTCGACTGGTCGCCGGTGGAAGGCGATCTCCCGGCACATCGCCTACCACGGCACGACGATGGGCGCCCTTTCGATCAACGGGATCCCGGCTCTGCGCATACCGTTCGAGCCGCTCGTGCCCGACGTACTGCACGTGCGGAACACCAACCGGTACCACCGCCCTCCGGAAGAGACAGAAGCGGAGTTCACCGCATTTCTCCTCGACGATCTCGAGCACACGATCGAGGCGGCGGGTCCGGAGACCGTGGCGATGGTGATCATGGAGCCCGTGCAAAACGCGGGCGGCGCCTTCACGCCGCCGGAGGGCTACTGGCGCGGCGTGCGAGAGCTGTGCGACCGCTACGACATCCTGCTCTGCGCGGACGAGGTCATCACCGGCTTTGGACGGGTCGGCGCGTGGTTCGGATCTGAGCGCTACGACATCCGCCCCGATCTGATGACGATCGCCAAGGGGCTCTCGTCCTCCTATGCCGCGATCGGCGCGGTCGTTGCCAGCGATCGCGTGATGGAACCGTTCATGCACGACACGAGCATGTACTCGCACGGCATCACCTTCGGCGGTCACCCGGTCATGTCGGCGATCGCGCTCAAGAACATCGAGATCATGAAGCGGGACAGGATCGTCGAACATGTGGCGGAGACGCAGGACACGTTCCGCCAGACGCTCTCGCAATTGCTCGAGCTCCCGATCGTCGGCGACGTCCGCGGAACCGGCTTCTTCTACGCGATCGAGCTCGTCAAGGACAAGGAGACGCGGGAGTCATTCGACGAACGGGAATGCGAGACGCTCCTACGTGACTTCCTCTCGCCGCGCCTCTTCGAGCGCGGCCTCATCTGCCGGGCCGACGATCGAGGTGACCCGGTGATCCAGATCTCGCCGCCGCTCATCGCGGGCCAGCACGAGTTCGATCAGATCGTGTCGATTCTCGGTGACGTTCTGACCGAAGCGTGGACACGCGTGGGCCGGTGAACGTCGCGGCATCCGAAAACGCCGACGTTCGGCTCGTCGACGTCACGAAGCGGTTCGAGGACGTCGTCGCAGTCGATCGTCTCAGCCTCGAGATCGAACACGGGAGCTTCTATGCACTGCTCGGCCCTTCGGGTTGCGGCAAGACGACGACGCTGAGGATGATCGGCGGCTTCGAGCAGCCCACTGAAGGAGAGATCTTTCTCGGCGACGCGGAAGTGAGCGGGCTGCCCGCCTACAAGCGCGACGTGAACACCGTCTTCCAGTCGTACGCCCTGTTTCCGCACCTGTCGATCTTCGAGAACGTGGCGTTCGGGCTCCGTCGCCGGTCCGTGCGCGGTCAGACACTGACCGGCCAGGTGAACGAGATCCTGCGCCTCGTCGGTCTCGAGGGGATGGGGAAGCGCAAGCCGCGGCAGCTTTCCGGCGGCCAGCAGCAGCGAGTCGCCCTCGCTCGAGCTCTCGTGAACAAGCCGCGGGTGCTGCTCCTGGACGAACCGCTCGGCGCCCTCGATCTCAAGCTCCGCAAGCAGATGCAGTTGGAGCTCAAGGGCATTCAGCACGACATCGACATCACGTTCGTTCACGTCACGCACGACCAGGAAGAGGCGATGACGATGGCGGACAAGATCGCGGTCATGAACCACGGCCGCATCGAGCAGCTCGGCACCCCGACCGAGCTGTACGAAACGCCCGCGACGGCGTTTGTCGCGGGTTTCCTCGGGGTCTCGAATCTGATTCCCGGCACGGTGAGCGGCTCTGACACGGTCCAGCTCCGCCGCGGCCCCGAAGTGCGCGTCCGTGCCCGAAGCGCTGCAAGGGCGGACCGGCGAGGTTGCGGTCGGGATCAGGCCCGAGAAGATCGCGCTCGGTCAAGGGCAGGCGAACGTGCTCGACGGGACGATCGTCGAGGAGGCGTACGTGGGGGTCGCCACGCAATACATCGTCGAGACAGACTGCGGCCGGCTGACCGTCTACCGGCAAAATGCATCGCCCGGCCTGAACGGAGCCTCGCCGGGCCAACGGCTAACGCTCAGCTGGAGCCCAGACTCCACCTTCGTCGTCGACTCCATGGAGGGACCCGAATGACCGATGCTCTGAACCGACGCGAGCTTCTCCGCCGCGCTGCGGCGGGTGGTGCCTTTCTCACGCTTCCAGGCGTGCTCGCGGCCTGCGGGGGCAGCAGCGCAAATCCGCTGCCACGACCTCGAGCGGCGACAAGACGCTCGCGAAGACGCTGCGCTTCTCCAACTGGACGCTCTACATCGACACGAACAACAAGAAGAAGACTCATCCTTCGCTTGCAGAATTCCAGAAGAAGTACGGGACCCACGTTCAGTACACAGAGGACATCAACGACAACGCCTCCTACTTCGGGAAGATCCAGGGTCCGCTCTCGCGCGGCCAGTCGATCGACCGCGACATCGTCGTCCTCACCGACAACGATCGCTACCTGTCGCTGATGATCAAGAAAGGCTGGGCCGAGAAGCTCGACAAGTCGGCGATTCCGAACATGAAGAACCTCGTTGACGTGCAACTTCACCCCGGCTTCGACCCGAACCGCGAGTACAGCCTGCCGTGGCAGTCGGGCATGACCGGAATCGCCTACAACGACAAGCTCACCGATCCGGTGCTGTCGATCGACGACCTCCTGACAAATCCGAAGCTGAAGGGGAAGATCACGGTCCTCAATTCGATGGGCGACGCGCTCACATGCGTGATGCTGGCGAACGGCGACGATCCCACGAAGGTGACGGACACGTCCTTCAATAAGGCGTTCAATCGGATCAAGGCAGCCGTCGACTCGAAGCAGATCCGCCAATTCACGGGCAACGACTACGCACCATCGCTGGCGAAGGGAGATCTCGCGGCGGCGATGTCATGGTCCGGCGACATTGCACAGATCGGCAACGCGCACATCCATTGGAACGTCCCGGCCGCGGGCGGTGCGCTCTGGACAGACAACATGCTGATCCCGAAGGGCGGCAACATCTACACCGCGTCCGTCTACATGAACTACGTCTACGACCCGAAGGTCGCTGCCCTGATCGAAGGCGGTAACCCGAAGACGGGAGACACGGGCGTTTACTACATCTGTCCTGTGAAGGGCGCGCGCGAGGCTCTGCTTGCGAGCGATCCAGCAATCGCGAAGAACGTGCTCATCTTCCCGACGAAGAAGATGCTCGACAGCGTGAAAATCTTCGACTCGAATGCGCTGAACAATCAGAAGTACCTCACGGCCTGGCAGAACCTCGTCTCGGGGTAGACAACGCAAGTGGGACTTTTTCATCGTCATCGGCAGCTGACGCCCTACCTGCTGCTCGCGCCCGGGGTCCTGTGGCTGACCGTTTTCTTCGTCGTTCCGCTCGGCTTCCTCGCCTACCAGTCGCTGGAGTCCGGAAACTTCGACATCGGCTACTCGTTCTCGTGGGCCTGGGGCAACTACTGGGATGCGCTCCAGAACTATCGCGGTCAGTTCATTCGCTCGCTCGAGTATGCGGGGATCGCGACGCTTCTCGCACTCCTGCTGAGCTATCCCGTGGCGTACTGGATCGCATTCCGTGGCGGGCGGTGGAAGAACCTCTTGCTGCTTTTCATCGTGGCGCCGTTCTTCGTCACCTATCTGATCCGAACGCTCGCCTGGGAGACCATCCTCGCCGACCACGGCTTCGTCGTTCATACCCTCCAACACCTGCACGTGCTCGGCCCGGGCGGCCGGCTGCTGGCGACGTCCACCGCGGTCGTGACGGGGATCACCTACAACTTCCTCCCGTTCATGGCTCTGCCCCTGTACGTCTCGCTGGAGCAGATCGATGAGCGCCTGCTCGAAGCAGCACAGGACCTCTATGCAAGCAAGTGGAAGGCATTCGTGAAAGTGACGCTGCCGCTTTCGCTCCCCGGCATCGTCGCAGGCACGCTCCTGACGTTCATTCCGGCCGCGGGCGACTTCATCAACGCGCAGTTGCTCGGTTCGCCGCAGAACCACATGATCGGCAACGTCATCCAGTCGAAGTTCCTGGAGTTGACGGACTATCCGGCGGCGGCGGCGATGTCCTTCATCCTGATGGCGGGGATCCTGGTTGCAGTGTTCCTGTATGCGCGCGCGGTCGGGACGGAGCAGTTGACGGGGACGCCCGTATGAGCAGCGTTGCGGTGGCGGCGAAGTCGAAGCCCGCCGTCCTGACCGGGGCCTGGGCCTTCGTGCGGCGTCACGTCCTGACGGCCTACTCACTCCTGTTCTTCGCGTACCTGCTGCTTCCGATCGCGATCGTGATCGTCTTCTCCTTCAATCACCCGACGGGCAAGTTCAACTACACGTGGCAGGGGTTCACGTGGGACAACTGGAGATACTGGGACGGCGTTCCCGGTATACGCAGTGCTCTTTTCCTGTCGCTGGAGATAGCGCTTGTCGCGAGCCTCGTCGCCACCGTCCTCGGAACGTTGATCGCGCTGGCGCTCGTGCGCTACGGCTTCCGGGGGCGGGGCGTGACGAACATCCTGATCTTCTTGCCGCTGTCGACACCAGAGATCGTGCTCGGCGCGTCCCTGCTCACGCTCTTTCTCAATTTCAACGTGGTCTTCGGCTTCTGGACGATCTTCATTGCACACGTCATGTTTTGCATCAGCTTTGCGGTAGTCACCGTGAAGGCGAGGTTGATCGGTTTCGACCGACATCTGGAAGAGGCGGCGATGGACCTCGGTGCCAACGAGTGGGCGACGTTCCGCAAGGTCACGCTTCCACTGATCGCCCCCGCGATCCTCGCCGCGATGTTGCTCTGCTTCGCGATCTCGATCGACGATTTCGTCGTGACGTATTTCAACTCCGGATCGCGCACGACCTTTCCCTTGTTCGTCTGGGGCGCGGCGCGTGTTGGTGCGCCGCCGCAGGTGAACGTGATCGGAACCGCCATCTTCGCCGTCGCCGTGATCGGCATGATCACCAACGTGCTCGTGCAGATGCGGCGTGAGCGGTCTGCCGCAGCCGCCGCTTGAACGCCCCATCCGTTGCGCCCAGCCTCCCGCCGTGGTGGCTGGACGAGACAGGCTCCGAGGAACCGTCCCCGTCCACTCGAGGGAGCGGTCGCAGCCGACGTCTGCATCGTCGGCGGCGGTTACACGGGGCTCTGGACTGCGCTCGCGCTGAAGGAGCGGGAGCCGGCGCTCCAGATCGTCTTGCTGGAAGCGGAGGTGTGCGGTGCAGGGCCGAGCGGCAGGAACGGCGGCTTTCTGCACGGGTACTGGGCGGCGCTCGCCGATCTCCTGCCGCAGCTCGGGCAGGAGCGTGCGCTTCTGCTCGCGCGAGCGGCGGAGCGAATCGTTCCGGCCGTGCGCTCGTTCTCAGAGTCGCGCGGAGAGGACGTCTGGCTGCGCGAGTCCGGGATGCTGATGGTCTCGGCCAGCCCTGGACAGGACGCGGCGGTCAAGCGGGCGGTCGCTGCGGCTGAAGAGGTCGGCGCCGCCGAGCAAGCGATTCCGCTCGACCCGAACGAGGTCGCCGGGCGAATCCGCTCGCCGGTGTTTCGGACCGGGGTCTACTTCGAGGACGGTGCCACGGTGCAACCGGCACGGCTCGTTCGCGCTCTGCGGCGCGCTGTTGTGGACGCGGGCGTTCAGCTGCACGAGCACACGCCCGCGACCAGCATCCGCGACGGCGAGGTCGGTACGGCCGGTGGATCCGTTCGCGCGGCCGAGGTCGTCGTTGCGATCAACGCGGCCGCGACCGGTTGGCGCCCCGTCGCACGGCACGTGACGAACTTCGGCTCGTACGTCGTGCTCACCGAACCAGTGCCCGAGCTGCTCGAAGAGATCGGCTGGACGGGCGGGGAGGCGGTCCTCGATGCCCGGATGTTCCTGCACTACTTCCGGACGACGAACGACGGGCGCGTGCTGATGGGGAGCGGCTCGGGCCCGATCGGCTTTCGCGGTCGCGTCGATGATCGCTTCACGGGAGATGCACCGACCGCCGCGCGAGCAGAGCAGGGCCTTCGCCGCCTGCTGCCCGGTCTGGCCGAGGCGCGCATCGAGCGCGCGTGGGGTGGGCCGATCGACGTCTCTGCCGACCACCTTCCCTTCTTCGGGACGGTCAGCGGCAAGCGTGTCCACTACGGGCTCGGGTATTCCGGTCACGGCGTGGGGCCGACGTGGCTCGGCGGTCAGATCCTGGCGTCCCTCGTCCTGCATCTGGATGACGAGTGGACCGCGCTGCCACTCGCGTCTCGAGACGTGCCGTCGCTTCCTCCGGAGCCGCTCAAGCATCTCGGTGGCGCGCTGGTCCGTTCCGCCATCCTCGCCTGCGAGCACGCGGACGAAGAGAACCGCAGAGCCGCGTTGCCGGCTCGGCTCGGCGCAGCGCTGCCACGCCTGTTCGGAATGGAGATCGGTACGCGCTAGCTGGGCTTGTGGCTGCTCTTGATCGCAGCCGGGCAGCGCCAGTACTCGGTCTTGCCGACGACCTGCACGGACTTGCAGCCCTGGCGGCTGAGGTCGGGGGCGCCTTCGAGCTTGCCCGGGTCGCAGGCCTGCCAGGAACCGTCCTCGCCCCGTGGTGTCGTGACCGCGTGGCAGATGCCCCTCATACCCGTCGCGCGGAGCACGCGGCCGTCCTTGATCGCGACCATCAGGGCGACGATCAGGAGCGCGCCGACAAGGATCCCTCGCATGCCTCGGTTATCGGCACTCGAGGCATTTGCCTCAAGAACTCAGTGTCGCTTGCCGCCGAGCTCGTGGTGCGCGCGGAAGAAGTTCTCGGAGCCGGCGGTCGCCATCGCGGCACTCGCGGAGATCTCGAGGGCGAGCGTCGCGGCGGCCACGATCTGCGCGAAGCGGTAGACCTTGCCCGCCCCCGCGCAGCCCATCAGCTCGAGCCAGGTGCGCGCGTACGGGAAAACCGTCCCTCCGCCGACCGTGCCGACCTCGAGCCCCGGCAGCCGGATCGCGCAATTGATGCCGCCGTCGACCCGGTGCCCGGTTCCGTGCGCCATCGAGCTGGTTCCGACCATCCCGAGGTCCTGCCCGGTCGCGGCGAAGATCGCGGCGATCGCCGAAGCGGGCGTGAACGCGACCGACTGCATTCCCGACGCAACGGCGCCGTGCGTGCCGACGTACGAAAGCTCGAGGAGGTCGTCGACCGTCGTTCGGAGAACGCGGCGCACCGCCTCCTCCGTGAGCACCGCCTCGGCGAGGACGGTCTTGCCGTGGCCGCCGCGCTCGAAGTAGCGGTGCGACGGCTTCTTGTCGCCGCCCATGTTCGCTTCCAGGATCGCGCGCTCTGGCTTCACCGGCGCGTGTTCCATCACATACGCCATGTTCAGGGCATATGAGTTGCGCGTGATCATGTTCGGCCCGCAGGCGTCCCCGGTCGTGAAGGCCCACATGACGTGACACATCGGCCCGATGACATGAGTCTCGACCTCGCGCAGCTTTGCGTACCGCGAGATCGTGTCCTCCTGGCGCTCCGACAGCCAGCGCCTCATCTCCGCGACGTGCGCGTCGAGGAACCGTGCAAGCTGCACGGCCTCCTCCGTCGACTTGCAGACGAAACAGGATGCTCTGGTGATTCGGTCCTGGAGCACGTACGTTCGGAAGCCCCCTGACTCTGCCGCGGCTCGCGCCCCGCGATACAGCGACGCGGAGAGACCGCCTTCCGTATGCGCGAGCGGAACGAACACCTCGGCGGCGGACCGGCCGGTTTCGGAGACACGGCCGAAGGGCTCTTCGAGCTCGTATTCGCCGAGCTCGATCTGCAAGGGGCCGACGACCGACACCGGAATGACCGCCGCGCCGGTCAACATCTCCTGCGCAGCGACGAACGGCGAGAGATCGATCTTCGTCACGCCGTCGCTGAGCCCAAGTGCTTGCTGGCGCGCGCTGATCGATTCGGGGTCGTTCTTCCGAGGCCAGCGCTTCATCTCCACCTCCAGAGCTTACGCGGCCCCGGACACGCATAATCCCCCACACATGGCGACGGACCAGCTGATCGAGATGAAGACCGACGGCCGCGAGGCGTACGCGGGCGTCCTGCGTTTCTACGAGCTCGCAAAGCGCCAGGAGTGGCAGGTGCGCGACTTACCCTGGGGCGAGCTTCCTCCGATTCCTGAGGGCAAAGGGTCGCCGCAGAGCAAGGCGCGGCGCAAGGACATGTGGCGCTCGGTGCTGACCCAGCAGTTGCAGGCGGACATGCTCGCGTGCGACATGGCCTCCCAGTTGCTGAACATCGCGCCCGACGTCGAGGCGAAGCTCTACTACTCGACGATGGTGCAAGACGAGTCGCGTCACACCGAAGCGTGGCTCAAGCTGGTCACGGAAGCGGGAGGCACGGCCGAGCGCGATCCTCACCTCGACAACCTTGCCCACCTGACGCTGGAGGCCGACACGCTGGAGGAGAAGGTCTTCCTGATGCAGGTGTTCTACGAGCGGCTGATCATCTCGCGATTCCGGACGATCGCAAGGTCGGCGCGGGGGACGGTGCTCGAAGACGTTTGCAACCGCCTGGCCACGGACGACGGCATCCATCACGGCGCCGGCATGGCCTACGAGCGCGTGCTGCTTCAGAACCTCTCGAAGAAGATGAACCAGAAGCTGGTCGACGCTGCGAACCGGCTGCTACCCGAGTTCGCGGCGCACGCCATGTGGCGGCCGCGCGAGCGCGCCTGGATCGGCCGGGCCATGGAGTCCCGCGACGCCGTTCGCCTCCGCGAGGACCTCGAGCTCGGCGTCCGCCTGGCGGAGTCGCTGGGGCTGGACGTCAGCGGCGTCGAGCTCAGCATCTAGCCGGCCGTGAGCGCGACGCTGATGGACGGGACCGCCCTCGCGGCACGCCTGCGCGGGGAGCTGAAGGACGACATCGCGGAGCTCGGCCGTGTCGGTCTCGCGACCGTGCTGGTCGGGGACGATGCGGCGTCGGAGATCTACATCCGCCTCAAGCACAAGGCGGCAGAGGAGGTCGGCATCGAGCCGATCGACCATCGCCTGCCCTCCACGACGGCCGAGGACGAGCTCGTCGAGCTCGTCGAAGAGCTGAACGAGAACGACGAGGTCGACGGGATCCTCGTCCAGACGCCGCTGCCCGAGCAGATCGACGAAGCGCGCGTGATGAGGGCGATCGATCCGATGAAGGACGTCGACGGATTGCACCCGTTCAGCGCCGGCCAGCTCTACCTCGGCCGCCAGACGCTCGTCCCGGCGACGCCGCTCGGCGTCATGCACCTGCTCGGCGAGTACCGCATCCCGATCGCTGGTCAGCGGGCCGTCGTGGTCGGGCGCAGCACGCTCGTCGGCAAGCCGGTGGCGCTGCTCCTCCTGCAGGCGAACGCGACGGTGACGATCTGTCACTCCCGCACGGAGGATCTTGCGCGCCACACCCTCGACGCGGACATCCTCGTTGCCGCCGTCGGCCTCCCCGGCGTGATCACTGCGGACATGGTCAAGCAGGGCGCGACTGTCGTGGACGTGGGGATCACGCGTACGGATGCCGGAGTGAGGGGGGACGTCGAGGCCGGCGTCGCCGACGTCGCCGGCTTCCTCACGCCGGTTCCGGGCGGGGTCGGCCCGATGACCATTGCCGCCCTGCTGGGCAACGCGGTGCGGGCCGCCCGGTATCGGCGCGGCAAGCTTGCGTTCCCGCGCATCTGAGCTAGACTCCGGCCCGCTGTATCAAGCGTGGCGGCTCGGTGCCCGGGCCGTCGCATGTTTTGAAGGAGGAAGTCGTTGGCTCAGGGCACCGTGAAGTGGTTTTCGAACGAGAAGGGCTATGGATTCATCGAGCGTGAGGGTGGAGAGGACGTCTTCGTCCACTTCTCCGCCATCACGCAGGAGGGGTACAAGTCGCTGACCGAAGGTCAGCGGGTTGAGTTCGAGGTCGTGCAGGGGCCCAAGGGCGCCCAAGCCGCGAACGTCCAGCCTGTCTAGCTTTCCTTTCGGAACCAAGTGAATAACGAGGCCCCCGAAAGGGGGCCTCTCCTGTTGCGGAGGCGATGGTTCTTGCAGTTGGCGTTACCCAGGACGCAATTGAGACGGCCGAACGTGCGAAGCCCGATCGGCCTCTAGGCGGCGCCGCCGAGTCGGCGCCTCAGCTTTTTGGGAGGATTCAGAGCGTGGCAATCAGCAGGGAAGACGTGCTCCATGTCGCAGCGCTTGCCCAGCTCGAGCTGAGCGAGGAGGAGATCGCGCGGCTCACCGTCGAGCTGAACGACATCCTCGCCGCCGTCGGCAAGGTGTCCGAGCTCGATCTCTCGGACGTGCCGCCGACGTCTCATCCGCTCGCGGTCGTGAACGTCTTCAGGCCCGACGAACCGCGACCGTCGCTGCCGCTCGATGACGTCTTCGCCAATGCACCTGAGCGGGACGGCGACTACTTCCGCGTGCCGCCGACGGGCGCCGCCGAGGACTCCTCGGCATGATCGACACGCTCCGGTTGACCGCAGAAGATGCGAAGGGCTTGCTCGAGCGAGGCGAGGTGTCGGGCGCAGAGCTCCGGGCCGCGTACCGCGAGGCGATCGATGCTCGTAACGAGGAGCTCCACTGCTTCCTGACGCTCGTCGACGGCGACGACAACGACGGCGTGCCGATCGCGCTCAAGGACGTCATCTCCACGAAGGGCGTGCGCACGACTGCCGGCTCGAGGATTCTCGAGAACTACGTGCCCGTCTTCGACTCGACGGTTGCGGAGCGTTGCAAGGCCGCAGGATTGCAGCTCCTCGGCAAGACGAACACGGACGAGTTCGCGATGGGATCGTCCACCGAGAACTCCGCGTACGGCCCGTCGAGAAACCCGTGGGATCCGACACGTGTCCCGGGCGGTTCCGGCGGTGGGTCTGCGGCGGCAGTGTCGGCAGGCCTTGCTCCCTGGGCCCTCGGTTCCGACACCGGCGGATCGATCAAGCAGCCGGCCGCGCTCTGCGGCAACGTCGGGCTCCGTCCGACGTACGGAACCGTGTCGCGCTACGGCATCGTCGCGTTCGCCTCGAGCCTCGACCAGGTTGGGCCCGTCACGAAGACTGTGCGCGACAACGCCCTGCTCTACGGAATCATCAGCGGACGCGACGAGTCCGATTCGACGACGGTCGACGTCCCGCCCGTCGAGCTTCCCGAAGGAGAGGATCTCGCGGGCCTGCGGATCGGCGTGCCGAAGGAGCTGAACGAGGCCGAAGGCATCGAGCCCGGTGTCACGGCGGCCGTCCGCCGCGCGATCGAGCTCTGCGTGAGCCTGGGTGCAGACGTCGCCGAGTGCGAGCTCCCGCGCTCCGTCGAATACGGCCTGGCTTGCTACTACTTGATCGCTCCGGCGGAGGCGTCGTCGAACCTCTCGCGCTACGACGGCGTGCGCTACGGGTTGCGCGTTCCGGCAGACAACTACTACGAGCTCGTCGCCCGCACGCGTGACGCCGGTTTCGGCGACGAGCCGAAGCGGCGCATCATGCTCGGCACCTATGCGCTATCTGCTGGGTACTACGAGGCGTACTACGGCCAGGCGCAGAAGGTACGCACGGTGATCGCGCGCGAGTTCGCTGCAGCATTCGAACGCTTCGACGTCCTGATCAGTCCGACCTCGCCGACGGTCGCGTTCAAGCTCGGCGAACGGTCGGAGAACCCGTTGGCGATGTACCTCGCCGACGTCCTCACCATTCCGCCGAACATGGCGGGGCTGCCGGGCCTGTCGATCCCCTGCGGCCTCTCGGAGGGTCTCCCTGTGGGGCTCCAGTTGATCGGGGCGCAGTTCTCGGAGAACACGCTGTTCCGTGCCGGCCACGCGCTCGAGCGCGCGATCGGCTTCGACACGGTCCCGGAGCGGCTCCGATGAGACGGATCGTGGACCGGGCCGCGGACTTCGTGCTCGCCGTGGAGCGAGTGTTCGGCGTGCGCCCGCGCGTGCTCGACGGCTCGCGCGCAGTGCAGATCGACGACGTGCGCCTCTCACTCGAGGCCGGAGAACGAGAGCTTTGCCTGATCCGGATGCACGGCGCGCTCGAGGAGTACCTCGCGATCTTCGAGGTACGCGGCGACATCGAGGTGCCGCTGCTCCAGGCGAAGGAGTATCTGCGTGCCTGAGTGGGAGCCCGTCATCGGCCTCGAGATCCACGTGCAGCTCAAGACGCGCACGAAGATGTTCTGCAGCTGCGAAGCCGGGTACGGCGGCGAGCCGAACACGCGTACCTGCCCGGTGTGCCTGGCGTTCCCCGGCGCGCTACCCGTGCCGAACGAGACCGCCGTCGAGTGGACGATCAAGCTCGGCCATGCGCTGAACTGCCGGATCGCCGAGCATGCTGTCTTCCATCGCAAGAACTACTTCTATCCCGACAATCCCAAGGGGTACCAGATCTCCCAGTACGACGAGCCGCTCTGCATCGACGGCTCCTTCGTCGTGCCCGGCCCCGACGGCGACACCGAAGTCGGCATCGTGCGCGCGCATCTCGAAGAGGACGCCGCGAAGACGATCCACGTCGGCGGCGCAACGGGCCGCATCGTCGGCTCCGATCACTCCAATGTGGACTTCAACCGGGGCGGCACGCCGCTCGTCGAGATCGTGACGCAGCCGGACATCCGGTCGGCCGAGCAGGCGAAGCGCTTCCTGCAGCTCTTGCGCCAGACCATCGTCGAGCTCGGCGTCTCCGACGCAGAGATGGAGAAGGGAACGCTTCGCGCAGACGCGAACGTCTCCGTGCGCGAGGTGGGGGAGACGGGTTACCGGACTCGCACGGAGCTGAAGAACATGAACTCCTTCAACCACATCGCCCGCGGCATCGAGGCGGAGCTCCGCCGGCAGATCGAGACGTGGGAGTCCGGTGGTGAGGTCGTGCAGGAGACGCTCGACTACGAGGTCAAGTCCGACCTCGTCACCGCTCGGCGCCGCAAGGAGGAGGCCGACGACTACCGG
>CAWDSD010000022.1:0-13720 GCA_963804935.1 uncultured Actinomycetes bacterium | reverse complement strand
TACTCAACGCCACGACTGCCGCCTCCGGCGCGTGCCCGACCGGGACAGTGGATCTCGTGGAGTACGGGACGGCAAACTGCTTCGAAAGTGCGGTGCGCCTTGCCTCGCCACCACCGCCAGGCCTTCGCGCCCACGGCGCTACTGCATGGAGCAAGCAGTTCCACCGCTGGCCGATTTCATGTGCAGTGCTGCTGCTGCCGCGTAATACGGCGTCGGCGCACCATTCATGCGTCACGGATGACGCACCGAGCGTCACCAGCACGATTCCGGCCGA
This sequence comes from uncultured Actinomycetes bacterium, assembly GCA_963804935.1. Lineage (GTDB taxonomy): Bacteria > Actinomycetota > Thermoleophilia > Gaiellales > Gaiellaceae > 3-1-20CM-4-69-9. The sequence continues at coordinate 13,446 of CAWDSD010000022.1, read as the reverse complement.
CGGGGCGGCAGACGTCGCTATCGGGGCGAACATCACCGTGAGCTTCAGTGAGCCCGGTGACTTTGGCACCCGACTGGTTCGGGATCTTGCGGGACAAGCCTGGCGCATACGGCCGCCTTCAGCGGGGGCCCCCAGACGTACACGATTGACCCAGACACGGACTTCGCGCCGAGCGAGACCTGCACACTGACGATCAAGGCCGACCACGTCTCGGACCAGGACACCAACGATCCGCCGGACACGATGGTTACGAACAAGAGCGTGACCTTCACCACGACGTCCACACCGGGGACGCCGACAGGTGTCGTCATCAGCCAGGTCTACGGCGGCGGCGGCAACACCGGCGCGCCACTGACGCAACGACTTACATCGAACTCTTCAATCGCAGGGAATCCCGGTCAGCCTCACCGGCAGTCGGTGCAGTACGCGTCCGCCGACGGGCACGACCTGGACCAACCGGACGCCATCAGCAGCGGAATCCTCAGCCCCCGGCCAGTACTACCTCGTCCAGGAGGCCGCCGGGCCAACAGCGTCCCCGCTCCCCGCGCCGGACGTCACCGGCACCATCGCCATGAGCGCCACGGCGGGCAAGGTTGCTCTCGTCGGGGGCACCACCGGCTTGACCAGCTGCACGGGCCCGGCGGTTGCGGATCTCGTCGGCTACGGGAGCACTGCGTCTTGCTTCGAGGGGTCCGGGGCCCGCGCCCGCGCCGACCAACACGACCGCCGACCTCCGGAACGGAAACGGGTGCGTCGACACGGACAACAACGCGGCCGACTTCGCGACCGGCACGCCCCAACCGCGGAACACCTCGTCGCTACTCGGCAACTGCGAGGACCAGCCTCCGAGCGTCTCCAGCACCACTCCAGCGTCCGGTGCCGTCGGACGTCCCGGTCACGCGAACATCACGATTCAACTTCAGTGAAGCCGTCAACGTCGCGAGGCTCGTGGTACTCGATCTCGTGCGCGACCAGCGGTGCGCACACCGCATCCGGCAGAGCGGTGGGCCGCAGAGCTTCACGCTCAACCCTGACACCGACTTCGTCGCGAACGAGACGCTGCACGGTCACGGTCGTTGCGACGAACGTGACGATCAGGACGCGAACGATCCGCCCGACGACATGAGCGTCGAACTTACGGCTGGACGTTCACGACGGAGTCTCCGCCGCCGCCACCCGTCGCGATCCACGACATCCAGGGCGCGTCGCACACGTCGCCGAAGGCGGGCCAGGTGGTCTCCAACGTCAACGGCGTCGTCACCGCGAAACGCACAACGGCTTCTACCTGCAGGATCCGAACTCCGGACGCCGACGACGCGACCTCCGAGGGCATCTTCGTCTTCACCTCCTCAGCGCCGACGTGACCGTCGGCGACGCGGTGCGCGTCAACGGGCACCGTCTCGGAGTTCCGGGCCGGCGGCCGGCACAACGCCAACCTGACGCAGACCGAGATCGTCTCGCCGACGATCAGCGTGCATGCTCGACCGGCAATCCCCTGCCCGCGACGACCGTGATCGGCGTCGGCGGCCGCGTGCCGCCGAGCGACGTGATCGAGGACGACGCGACGCGGCGACGTCGAGACCAGCGGCGTCTTCGACCCGGCTACCGACGGCATCGACTTCTACGAGAGCCTCGAAGGGATGCGCGTCCAGGTGAACAACCCGGTCGCCGTCGGTCCGACCAACGCTTCAACGAGATCTGGGTCGCTCGCCGACAACGGCGCCGGCGGCTCGGTCCGCACGGCGCGCGGCGGGATCGTCATCGCGGCCGACCGACTTCAATCCGGAGCGAATCCAGCTCGACGACGACATCCTTGGCGGATCGACGCCGACGTCGAACGTCGGCGACCACTTCAGCGGCCCGGCGGTCGGCATCGTCGAATACAACTTCGGCAACTTCGAGCTGAACCTCACCACGGCGCTCGACCGCCGTCTCCGGCGGCCTCGTCGCGCGAGGCAACGACGGCGCCGGCGCCGAAGCAGGTCGCGATCGCGACGTTCAACGTCGAGAACCTCGACCCGGCCGACGGGCCGGCGAAGTTCAACACGCTCGCCGGCCTGATCGTCAACAACCTCAAGAGCCCGGACGTCGATCGCGCTCGAGGAGGTGCAGGACAACAACGGCGCCGATGAACGACCCCGTCGACGGACGCGAACGTCACGCTCGATACGCTCGCGGCCGCCGATCGTCAGCGCGGCGGTCCGACCTACAGCTGGCGGCAGATCAACCCGGTCGACGATCAGGACGGTGGCGAGCCCGGCGGCAACATCCGCGTCGCGTTCCTCTTCCGCAGCGACCGCGGCGTCGCAGTTCGTCGACCGGCCGGGCGGCGACTCGACCACGCGCGACGACAGTCGTATCGACGCCGAGCGGGTCCGCAGTTGTCCGCAAGCCCTGGTCGGATCGATCCGACGAACCCGGCCTGGAACTCGAGCCGTAAGCCGCTGGCTGCGGAGTTCAGGCTGCGCAACCGCCAGGTTCTTCGTCATTGCCAACCACTTCAACTCGAAGGGCGGCGATGAGCCGCTGTTCGGCCGCTTCCAGCCGCCGACCGCGTGACGCGAGGTGCAGCGGAAGCAGCAGGCAACCATCGAGAACGGCTTCGTCGAAGCGATCCTCGCGGCGATCCGAACGCGAACATCGTCGCGCTCGGAGACTTCAACGACTTCGAGTTCTCCGACGCGCTGCAGACGCTCCGCTCCGGCGGCGTCCTCGGCGACTTCATCGAGACGCTGCCTCCTGCGCGAGCGGTACAGCTACGTGTTCGAGGGCAACTCGCAGAGCCTCGACCACATCCTCGCGAGCAACGCCGTCTTCGGACGCTGCCGTTCGAATTCGACGACGTGCACGTGAACGCTGAATTCGCCGACGCAGTCCTCCGATCATGACCCGTCGGTGCTGCGGCTCGCGCTCAACAGTCCGCCGCATCCGAACGCCGGCGGCCCGTACAGCGTCGACGAGGGTGGTCACGTCAGCGTGTCCGCGACAGCGGAGCGATCCTGACGGTGACGCGGTCGTCGTTCGCTGGGATCTTGACGGAGACGGGCGTTCGAGACGCCCGGATCGAGCGCGACGTTCAGCGCCGGCGCGCTCGACGGTCCCGGAACGAAGACGATCGCCGTGCGGCGACTGACAGCGTCGGTGCCTCAGACACGGCCGACACCGCGGTGCAGATCGCGAACGTCGCACCGTCGGCGACCTTCAACGCGCCGGCGTCATCCTCGCCGGTTTCCGTTCACGATCGCGCTCACCGGCCGAGTGGATCCGTCGGCCGCCGATACGACTCCGGGCTTCCAGTATGCGTTCGACTGCGGCGACGGCGCGGCTGCTCAGGCCCTTCGGTCGCCGCCAGCTCGACGTCGTGCACCGCCCTCGACGTCGGACTGCCGTGAACGGTCCGGGCGAAGATCCGCGACAAGGACGATGGTGTCCAGCGAATACACTCGGCTCGGTGCACGCCTCCGTCACCTACGCAAGCCTCTGCGACCTCGTCCGCTCGTACGCCGACGACCAGCAGGTCGCGGACCAGCTCTGCCAGCGGCTCGAGCAGGCGGAAAGCGCGCCGAACGCGAGCGCCAGACGCGCACCTGGTCGCCTTCCGTGACCGTGTGGACAAGAGCGGGGCATTCACCCCGGCCGAGGCGGACACGCTGAAGCGGCTCTCAACCCACCTGTAATCGACGATCACAGGGTCTTCGAGCGCTCGCCAAGGGCGCTCGAAGGCCCTGGCTATACTGACCGCCGCTCATGGCGACCGAGCAAACCGAGCAGAGAATCGCCGGCGACGGCGTCTGGACGACCGGTCCGGACGGCGAGCTGATCCCGGACTACGAGTCGACGTTCCCGACGATCAACGAGGGCGAGGTCGTCCACGGCCAGGTCGTGCGGGTGGACAAGGACGAAGTGCTCGTCGACATCGGTTACAAGTCGGAAGGGGTGATTCCGGTCGCCGAGCTCTCGATCCGGCGTTCCGTCAACCCGGCCGACGAGGTCTCCGTCGGGGACGAGATCGACGCGCTCGGTGATGACGAAGGAGGACGCCGAGGGCCGGCTGATCCTCTCGAAGAAGCGCGCGCGCTTCGAGATGGCGTGGAAGGCGATCGAAAACGCCGCCGAGTCCGGCGAACCGGTCAACGGTCGCGTGATCGAGGTCGTCAAGGGCGGACTGATCCTCGACCTTGGCGTGCGTGGCTTCCTGCCGGCGTCGCTCGTGGACATCCGCCGCGTCCAGGATCTGGACGAGTTCATGGGCAAAGAGCTCCGCTGCAAGGTGATCGAGCTCAACCGCTCGCGCAACAATGTCGTCCTCTCGCGTCGCGCCGTCCTCGAGGACGAACGCAAGGAGATGCGCCAGGCGATCCTCGACAGGCTCAATCCGGGCGACGTCGTCGAGGGCCAGATTTCGAACATCGTCGACTTCGGCGCCTTCGTCGACCTCGACGGCATGGACGGCCTCATCCACATCTCCGAGCTGTCGTGGTCGCACGTGAACCACCCGTCCGAGGTGCTGGAGATCGGCCAGACCGTCAAGGTGAAGGTGCTGGACATCGACCGCGAGCGCCAGCGCATCTCGCTCGGCCTGAAGCAGACGCAGTCCGATCCGTGGCAGCAGGTGCTCGAGCAGCACAAGGAGGGCGATGTCGTCGAGGGAAGCGTGACGAAGGTCGTCACCTTCGGCGCCTTCGTCGAGATCCTCCCCGGCGTCGAGGGCCTCGTCCACATCTCCGAGCTCGCCCAGCACCACGTCGAGAATCCGCGCGAAGTCGTCGCGCAGGGCGACACGGTTCCGGTCCTGATCCTCGAGGTCGACGCCGAGCGTCGGCGGCTGTCGTTGTCGCTGAAGCGCGTTGACGCCGATCGCCGCAACGAGAACGAGCCGCCGCTCGAGGGGACGCCGCATCTCGATCTGTCGGAGGACGTCTTCTCGGATGCATCCGCCGCTGCAGCTGTCGCGCCCGAGGAAGACGCGTCGCTCCGAGGCTGCCGGCCGATGCCGAGGAAGCCGTCGAGCGCGAGACTGTGAACCTGGGTGACGAGCTCGAACCTGCGGCGGCCGACGAGGCGCCTCCGGTCGAGAGCGTTCCCGACGAGCACTAACGAGCGCCGGTCGCCCACCTGCGGTTGCGATCACCGGCGGGCATCGGCGCCGGTAAGAGCGAAGCGCTCGCCGCCTTTGCGCGTCACGGCGCAGCGACGATTTCGAGCGACGCGATCGTGCACCGCCTGCTGCGGGAAGATCCCGACGTGCGGCAGGCGCTGATCGAACGATTCGGCCCGGACGTGGTCGGCAGCGAAGGTGCCGACCGAGCGGCGATCGCGCAGCGCGTCTTCAACGATCCCGAGGAGCTCGAGTGGCTCGAACGGCTGCTCCATCCGAAGGTCGTGGCAGAACACTCGGCGTGGCGGGACGAGCTGAGCAGCGGCCCGACTCCGCCGCGCTGACAGTCACGGAGATCCCGTTGCTGTACGAGACGGGCGGCGAGGCGCGCTTCGACGCCGTCGTCGTGATCGATGCCCCGCCGGAGATCCGCGCCGCGCGGAGGGCGATCGCCGATGACCGCGAGCGCCGGCTGCTGCCGGAGGAGGAGAAGATCCGCCGCGCCGACTACACGTACGTGAACGACGGCACGCTCGAGGAGCTCGACGCATTCGTCGCCGACGTCGTCGCGCGCCTGGCGCTCATAGACGGCTCTTCGGCATGAGCGTGCTGTGCGTCGGCGTCGTCGTCGGGTTCGCGCTGGTGCAGCAGTCTCAGCCGGGGTGGTGGGAGCGGCTCTGGTACCCGCTCCGCTACGAGCAGATCGTGCGTGGGCACGCGCGCAACTACAGCCTCGACCCGGCGCTCCTCGCCGCCGTGATCTACCAGGAGTCGAAGTTCAAGGCCGACGCCCGCTCGACGTCGGGTGCATCGGCCTGATGCAGTTGCTGCCCGACACGGCGAAGGGGATTGCGGTTCACACCGGCGGTAGCCGCTTCCGAGTCGAAGACCTCTACAACCCCGAGATCAACGTCCGTTACGGCTCCTGGTACCTCCGCCACTTGCTGAAGAAGTACGGCGAGGAGAAAACGGCGCTCGCGGCATACAACGCCGGCCAGGACAATGTCGACTCGCTGGCGCCGCGCGGGTCGCGGCATTCAATTCGCCGAGACTCGCGCGTATGTGGATCGCGTCGAGGAACTGAAGAAGATCTACCGACGTGCCTACGCGGACGAGCTCGCGCAGGGCCGGCACCTAGCCGGCCCGCTCCTCCAACTCGTTCGCCTTCTCAGTCAAAGCGGCAAAGCCGGCCTGGAGGAAGTCGTTGATCCGGCCGCGCCGAGCGACCACGTCAGCAGGACGCCCGAACCGCGGTGTCAGCACCTGCGTGGTGGCAAGACCGGCGGCCGCCCAGGTACCCACGCACCGGCTGCAGGTGACGAGCTCCCCGATCGCCTGCTCCATGCCGCCGGTCTGCACAGGCTGCTCGTCCATGCCCTCATGAGCCTCCGCCCTCGACGAAGGGCTCGCGGAGGAAGCTCGGTGACCTCGTCGCCGAGCGATCGTGCGCGACGCCTTGAACGTCGCGGCCGAGAGGGTCACCAGGTCGAGCCAGGTGTGCTCGCGTGGGTCGCGTCCGAGTAGGCGCGCCAGCCCGCCGGCAACGGCGAGCCCGCCGACGAAACCGCCCATGATCCTCGCGTAGGCCTCGTACGGCGGCCGCTGCGTGGGTCGATCTGTAACAACAGCCATCGAGGCTACGCTTGGACAGGATGCGCGAGTTCAAAACATCGGACGCCTACAGGCCGACCGGTGACCAGCCGACGGCGATCGCCACGCTCGTCGAAGGGATCACCGGAGGCGAGCGCTATCAGACGCTTGTAGGCGCGACCGGCACCGGCAAGACGGCGACGATGGCGTGGACGATCGAACAGGTCGGTAGGCCGGCACTCGTGATCGCGCACAACAAGACACTTGCCGCGCAGCTCTGCAACGAGTTCCGTGAGTTCTTCCCGTACAACGCGGTCGAGTACTTCGTCTCTTACTACGACTACTACCAGCCCGAGGCATACGTCCCGCAGGCCGACCTCTACATCGAGAAGGACTCGTCCCAGAACGATGACATCGCCCGGTTGCGACTGGCGACGACTTCGGCACTGTTCACGCGTCGCGACGTCGTCGTGGTCGCCTCGGTGTCCTGCATCTACGGGCTCGGCTCGCCGGAGGAGTGGCGCGAGCGTGTGGTCATCCTCGAGGTCGGCGAGGAGCACGACCGAGATCTGATGCTGCGGAAGCTGATCGACTCGCAGTACGTTCGCAACGACGCCGTTCTCGGCCGTGGCCGTTTTCGCGTCAAGGGCGACGTCGTCGAGGTGCAACCTGCGAACCAGGAGACCGCCTACCGCATCTCCTTCTTCGGCGACGAGGTCGAGGCCGTGACGCACTTCGACCCGATCTCGGGCGAAATTCTGGCGAAGCTCGACAACATCGCCATCTGGCCGGCGACGGAGTACGTGACCTCGCGACCGACAGTCGAGCGTGCGGTCGGCGAGATCCGCCACGAGGTCGAGGAGCGGATCAAGGAGCTCGAGCTCGAGAACAAGATGCTCGAGGCGCATCGCCTCCGCCAGCGCACGGAGTACGACCTCGAAATGCTGCAGGAGCTCGGCTTCTGCAACGGGATCGAGAACTACTCGCGAATCCTCGAAGGGCGCGCGCCTGGGACGCACCCGTTCACCCTGCTCGACTACTTCCCGAGCGACTTCGTCGTCTTCGTCGATGAGTCGCATCAGACAGTCCCGCAGATCGGGGGCATGTACGAGGGCGACCGCTCTCGCAAACAGACGCTCGTCGACTACGGCTTCCGTCTGCCGTCCGCTCTCGACAACGGCCGCTGCGCTTCGACGAGTTCCTCGAGAAGGTCCCGCAGCTCGTGTTCGTCTCGGCGACGCCGGGCCCGTTCGAGCTGCGCCACTCGAAGCGTCTCGCCGAGCAGCTGATCCGCCCGACGGGAATCATCGATCCGGAGGTCGAGCTGCGCGCGACGAAGAACCAGATCGACGACCTGCTCAACGAGATCAGGCGCCGCGAGGAACAGGGCGAGCGTGTCCTCGTCGACGACGCTGACGAAGAAGATGGCCGAGGACCTCACGGACTACCTGCTCGAGTCGGGAGTCAAGGCGCGGTACCTGCACTCCGAGATCGACACGCTCGAGCGCATCCAGATCATCCGCGAGCTGCGGCTCGGAGAATACGACGTCCTCGTCGGCGTGAATCTGTTGCGCGAAGGCCTCGACCTGCCGGAGGTGTCGCTTGTCGCAGTGCTCGACGCCGACAAGGAGGGCTTCCTCCGCGGTCGCACATCGTTGATCCAGACGATCGGACGAGCGGCGCGAAACGTCAACGGCAAGGTGCTGCTGTACGCCGACAAGGTCACGCAGGCGATCCAGGAGGCGATGGGCGAGACCGAGCGTCGCCGCGCGATCCAGCTCGCCTACAACGAGGAGCACGGGATCACGCCGGAGACGATCATCAAGGGCGTCTCCGACATCGCCGAGTTCCTCTCGCTCGAATCGCCGACTGTCCCGAGGTCGAAGCGGCGCCGCGGCCGCAAGGACGTGGAAGGGATGGCGCCGAGCGAGCTCGAGAAGCTCATCATCCAGCTCGAAGAGGAGATGTTCACCGCCGCTGAAGAGCTCCGCTTCGAGTACGCGGCGAAGCTGCGGGACGAGATCAAGGAACTATGCGCGAGCTCGTCGCGGCTGCTGCGCAAGCGCCGGCCTAGACCGCACGGTCTGCGCGCGACCGACCGGCACGCTAGGCTCGGTCGGTCAGCGACGTGAGGAGGTGGATTCACAGATGACTGTGTTGCTTGCCGCCTCCCCCGGCGTCGCCTGAACCCGCGCTGCGCATAGCGCTCCTGCCTCGGGCGGCGCCTCGACGCGATCCGACGAAGGAGCCCGTGTTCCGAACCCGAGCACAACCGAACGATGCGGCTTCACGCCCTCGACGTGTGGGTGCGTGACGACGCGGTCCTGATCGATCGCGAGCGTGCTCAGGCGAGTCTCGCTGCACGGCAGCCGCGGGCGGAGGCGCGACGGTGCTCGCGGAGAAGTTCTGCGTCTTCCCGAACGGCGCGGTCACCGGCGTGCTCGTGCTGGCGCAATCGCACCTCAGCATCCACACCTGGCCCGAGTTCTCGCTCGCGAACGTCGACCTGCTCTCGTACGGAGCCCTCCGTGGCGACGAGGTCCTCGAGGCGATCTGCGACGAGCTGGACGTCGAGCGGACGACCACGACCTGCATCCCCCGCGCAATTGGCTGAAGCGGCGACGATCGCGCGCGACGTCGCCGCCGGCGTCGGGCTCGCCGAAGGGGAGCGGGCGTTCGCGCCGTGCTGACGGCGCTGGCGCGGCTCGAGCCGGTGTCGATCCGCGGACTCAGCCGCGCGGTCGAGCTCCCGGTGCCGATCGTCGCGTCGATCTGCGGCGAGCTTCGCAAGACGCTCCGTCGTCTCCGAGCAGCGCCCGCGCAGCTGACGCGGCAGGCCGCCGGCTGTCCGCAGGCGAGGCCCGGCTCGTCCGCAGGTCCCCGAGTCGCGGTCGCGCAGGCGCCGGCCAGGGAGATCGCCGACGCTGCGCCGCCTCCCGCGGTCGAGCTCGACCAGTGTCACTGCACGGTCGACACGAAGCTGCGCCGCGTGCTCGCGCTGCACGCCGCCGACGCCCTCGTCGGCCGGCGGATGCTGTTGCTCGGCGACGACGACCTGGGCTCGCTCGCGATCCGCCTCTCGTCGAGCGCCTCGGCTCGGACGCGACGATCGCGCCGTGACGGTGCTCGACGTCGACCCGCGGCTGCTGGCCTTCATCCGCGGCGGAGCTCGCGGGCGCGCCGTTTCCAGTCGATCCGTGCGAGCACGACCTCCGCGAGCCGCTCCGCCCGGAGCTGCGTGGCGCCTTCGACACGGTCCTCACCGACCCGCCGTACACGACGCGGCGCGCGTCTCTTCCTCTCACGGGCGGCGGAGGCGTCGCGCACCGGACGCGGCACTCTTGCTGTCTCTTCGGCTCGAGGCGACCCGGCGCGGCATTCCGCCTCCAGCACGCGATCGCGGACATGGGCTTCGTCATCCGCGCGCTCGAGCGCGACTTCAACGAGTACCTGGCGCCGGCGCGCTCGGCGGGACGAGCCACCTGTACCACCTCGCGGCGACGCCGGAGCTGCGGCCCCTCGTCGTAGGGCGGTACGACGGGCCGCTCTACACGGCTAGCGCACGCGGACGGTGAACTTGCGCTGCGCGCGCGAGATCCCGGAGCGCGCTGCCACGGTGCCGACGAACTTCTTGCCCTTGGCGGACTTCGGCAGGTCCCACATGCACACCGCTCCGTGCCCGAGCAGGACAGCGTGTCGTGCGGCGAGCGAACGTCCCGCGAGGTTCGCCGAGCAGGAGACCGTCGGCGCGCCGAAGTCCGCTCCACTCGCCTCGAAGACGAGCAGCGTCGCGGTGACGCGCTTCCCGGCCACCGGCTTCTTCGGCGAGAGCGTGAACTCGAACCGCCTCCAGCGCCGGCAGCGTCACCTCGCGCGGCTCCCCGCCGGCGGCTCCCATCACATAGATCTCGGGGGTGAGGAACGACGCCCCGCGCGAGAAGACGATCTGGGCGACCGTCCGGAGACCAGTTGGGCCAGTCATCATGGCCCGGGTAGTTGGTCAGCCGCCTCCTGGTCGACCCGTCGCGTTCATCACGTAGATCTCCGTGTTGCCGACCGGAATGACGGTCCCCCTGGAACGCGATCTTCGTCCCATCGGGTGACCAGTTCGGCTCTTACTCGTTCCGGTTCGACGCGAACGCGTTGATGCGATGTACGTCGGTGCCGTCCTTGTTCATGACGTAGATGCCGATTCCCTGGTCGCTGGCTGACGAACGCGATCTTCCCGTTCGGGCCCCAGGTGGGCGAGTGGTCGCTCGCCGGGTCGTTGGTCAAGCGCGTCTGCTGCGGAGCCGTCGGCGTTCATGACGTAGATCTCACCGTTGTCGTCCCGGTTGCTTCGGAAGACGATCCGCTTGCCGTTCGGCGCCCAGGACGGGAGAAGTCGTCCTCCGGATCCGTCGTCAGGCGCGTCTCGCCCGTTCCGTCCGCGTTCATCGTGAAAACGTCGAAGTTGCCGTTGCGGTTCGAATAGACCAACGCGATCTTCGTCCCGTCGGGTGACCACGTGGCGAGATCATCAGCCCCTCGGATCGGTCGTCAGACGCCGCTCCCCGGATCTGTCCTCCGTGTTGCGACGCATGTATGTCGCTGAGGCCGTTGCGGAACGCCGTGAATGCGATGCGCTTCCCGTCGGGCGACCAGTTGGGGGCGTCGTTCCCGACGAAGCGAGTGGCGGCTTCGCGTGCAGGCGCAGCTCCGGCCCCGAGCAGGAGCGCCGCTGCCCCGAGCACGATCAAGGTAAGCCCGCGCGTGGCCAAAGAATAAGCAGCAGCGTGGATAACCGGCAACCTGGGTCTGCGCCGTACACTTGAGCGCGTGCTCGGATCGGTGATCGCGATCATGGCGCTGGGCTTCATCACCGGCGAAGTCTGCGCGCCTGGCTGTGCCCGGGCCCGACCCGATGCCCATCTGGCTGACGGTGGCGATCGGGCTCGCCGGAAGCTGGGGTGGCGGCGCGATTGCGCAGCGATCCGGGCCTGGGACGCGACGGGCCGCGTCATTCATCGGCTTCATCGTCTCGATCCTGCTGGTCGTGGCCGATCCATGTTTCATCCAGAAGCGCCCCCTGACCGGCCCGGAGGCTTTCCACAAGTTCCCCTAGCGCCTGCGTCGGGATCGACCGCTTCCGCGCGCGGCGTCAGAAGATGGAGGACCTGATGCGGCAGCAGCAACAGCAGCGCTCGCCGGGCGACTCGGTGACTGACCAGTACCCAACCCGGCCGATCCTCCGCCACGCCGAGGTCTCTCACCGACGGAGCGTCCCAGAAGGAAACAGCTCCTCGCACGAATGTAGTTTCAAAACCCAGGTTTCGGCCCCTGCGTACGGGGAAATGCTCGCCTCATGCACTGGGTATGGCTAATCATCGTAGGCGCGCTCGTCGGTGCGCTGGGCAGGCTCTTCCATCCGGGCATTGACCCGATGGGCTGGATCCTGACCATCCTCATCGGCATCGCGTCGCTCGTGATCGCCGGCTTCATCTTCTCCAACGGCGTGTTGGAGTTCATTGTCGGGATCATCGTGGCTGTAATCCTCGTCGCGCTCGTCGGACGTTTGTTCCGCGGTCGCGGTGCACTGGCTCGGACCTAGGCGCCGACTAGTCGGCGCCGCAGAGAGGCTGTGCGGGCTTTGCCCGCACAGCCGTCTAATCCAACGCCGAAGGGGACGTGCCGCTCAAAACCATCGAGCCGCATTGGTTAGACCGGTTCGGACTCGAGGGGCTCACGGCCGCGCGGGAACTGGCGCTCGGCTGTGAGCCCCCAGTCCGTGTCGCGCCAGACGTACGTCTCGATACGCAGGTATTTCTCCTCGACCTCGTAGACATGCAGGCCGCGCGCTTCGCCCTGCCGCCGTGGCCGCGGCTGTCCGAGCCCCGGCGCGATCGACACGACGACGCCCCGCTCGCCACCGTGCGAGATCTCGAATTCGCGACGCTCGCTCACAGCCGCCTGGTGGATGCGCCCGGCGAGGATCAGATCCGCGCCGGCGGAGACGAGCGCGTCGAGCACGTGATTGCGGCGTGCGACCGGCTTCTTGCGCGAGCGCCACGGCGCACCGATCAGGTGGTGGTGCAGGACGACGATCTGGAACGCAGTCGGCTGCGCCTCGCGCAGCCGCTCCTCCGCACGCTCGAGCTGGGCCGAGCGGATCCCACCGGAGTGGTGCCGCCAGGGACGAACCGAGTTGAGGCCGACGACGTGCAAGGTGTCGGAGGCGTAGGTCGGCTCGGTCGTCTCCCACTGCCGTTCGAACTCGCGAAACGAGCGAGTGAACCGGCCGGGAAACGTGTAAGGGATGTCGTGGTTGCCGGGGACGGCGAGCACGGGCCGTTGGAGGGCACGAAGGAACTGCGCCGCGCGCGTGAGCTGTGCCGCCCGGCCGCGGTGGCTCAGGTCGCCGCTCGCGATCACGAGCCCGGGCTCGAATCGCTCCACCAGCGTCGTCGCTCCGCGCTCGATGGCCGCGTCGTCACCGGCGCCGTAGTGCAGGTCGGACAGGTGCAAGACGCGTGTAAACACGGCCGGGGGAGGCTATAGACCGACTTGCAGTGTCCGAAGAGTCCGCGGAGATCTTCGATGACCTCTATCTCGGTCTCCGGGCGGCGGCGCGATCCGAAGCAGCGTCGGGCGAGCCCCTCACGCAGGACGAGCGGGAAGCGCTCGGCCGCTGGCACCGGCTCTCGCCGTGGCGCAAGGCGCTCGCCGTGGGCGGGTTCGCGCTCGGCACGTTCGGCCTCGGCTTCACCCTCGGCGGCCTG
>CAWDSD010000021.1:0-97776 GCA_963804935.1 uncultured Actinomycetes bacterium | reverse complement strand
CCGGTTCGGGCTCGGCGTCGTCCAGCAGCTGATCGGCCCAGTCGTCCGGATCGGAGTAATCCCCGACGATCTCATCTGCATGCGAACCCGGCATCACGGCTCCTTGGTCGTTGTTCGGGCCGCAGTGATAGCCACAGACCTCACGAAAAGTGTCGGCCCCGGAGTGAGAGGGGAGAATCCCTCGTCCGGGGCCGACCATCAGCGCGGGTTGGGCAGGAGGGAGGTTGCTCAGGCCGCGCGCTCGAGACGCTCTTCGACCCGGGCCCTGGCGACGATGTGATTGCGATCGCCGAAGCGGAGTTCCGCCTTCAGCGTGCGCTCCTCGTCCCAAAGGTGGTCTAGGCGCTCGCTCAGACTCTTGAGCTCTGCGGCCGCGGCTGGGTCATGTCCCTGAGAAAGGATGTGCCACAGCTCGGTGCGTCGCTCGCTGGTCTCTTCGATCTCTTGGTGAATTTCGTTCAGGGTCATGTCTCTAAAAACGTGGTTCAGGCGCGCCTCATTCCCGAGGCCCGAGGAAGAAAAAGATCAGCACCAGGACGCCCAGGACGGCAGCTCCGATCGCGACGGCGTTCAGGGCCGAGCTCACCGGTAGCCCAGCTGGTCGAGCCGGTCCTCGTCGATCCCGAAGTAGTGGGCGAGCTCGTGGAGGACGGTGATGCGGATCTCGTGTTGCAGCTCCCTGGGGTCGTCCCCGAACTCCTCCTCGAGCGGGCGCCTGTAGATCGTCACCTTCGCCGGCAGGTAAGGCTCCTCCTCGAAGAGCCCGAAGAGGTCCGGCTCCCCCGGGTGCTCGTCTTCCACGACCACCACCACGTTCTCGAGTTGCCGTGCCAGGTCGGGAGGGAGCTCGTCGAGCGCTCGCCGTACGTGCTCCTCGAACTCGACCACAACTAGTACTTCGGCATCAGCGGACGTCGGACCGCCACGAGACGGACGGTCAGCGCCCCGAAGACGAACCCCCCGATGTGAGCGAAGAAGGCCACGCCGCCGCCCGCCTCCGGCTGCACGATCGAGAAGCCGCCCTGCCAGAGCTGGAACAGGAACCAGAAGCCGAGGAAGAAGACCGCCGGCAGCTCCTGGAAGAAGATGAGGATGACGAAGATCGCGGTCAGGACGCGTGCGTTCGGCAGCAGCACGAAGTAGGCCCCGAGCACGGCTGCGATCGCGCCGCTCGCGCCGATGTTCGGGATGCTCGCATCCTGCGCCGAGCCCCAGTGCAGCGTCACGAACGTCTGCACAAGAGTCGCGGCGAGGCCGCCGGCGATGTACCAGAGCAAAAAGCGCAGCCTGCCGAGAGCGTCCTCGACGTTGTTGCCGAAGATCCAGAGGAAGAGCATGTTGAAGATGATGTGCTCCCAGCCTCCGTGCATGAACATGGAGCTGAAGGCGTCCTCGTACCACGGGATTTGTGCCTGCAGGGCGAGTCCGAGGCACGGTCCAATGATCTGGCACGGGTAGTAGCCGTAGTGGACGACGTCCGTGTCGACGGGAGTGCCCGTGTACTCCCAGATCCAGACGATTGCGTTCACGACGATGATCCCGACCGTTACGACCGGAAACGTTCGAGTCGGAACGTTGTCCTTCAGCGGCAGCATGCCGCGGGAGTCTTATCGAATCACGAGAGCCATCAACGCCTTCTGAGCGTGCAGGCGATTCTCGGCTTGGTCCCACACCGCTGACTGCGGTCCGTAGAGAACTTGCTCTGTGATCTCCTCGCCGTAATGAGCGGGGAGGCAGTGCAGGACGATCGCGCCATCCCCGGCCCGCTTGACCAGTTCCGCGTCGATGCCGAACCCGGCGAGGTCATCCAACCGCTGCTGGCGCTCCTCCTCCTGACCCATGGAGGTCCACACGTCGGTGTAGAGGACGTCGGCACCTTCAACCGCGGCGCGCGGGTCGTCGAGGAGCTCGACCGTTCCGCCGGCTTCCCGGGCGATGCGCACGACCTCCTCGTCGGGTCGGTAGCCGGGAGGCGTCGCGGCGACGAACTCCATACCGAGCTTGGCGCACGCGACCATCAGCGACGCACAGACGTTGTTGCCGTCACCGAGGTAGACGACCTTCAATCCTTCGCGGCGGCCGAAGCGTTCGCGGATCGTCATGACGTCGGCGAGTGCCTGACAGGGATGTGCGCTGTCGGTCAAGCCGTTGATGACGGGAATGGACCCGTTGGCCGCGAGCTCCTCGACATCGGATTGGGCGAACGTCCGGATCATGATCGCGTCGAGGTACCGGGAGAGGACGACGGCGGTGTCCTTGATCGTCTCGCCGCGCCCGAGCTGCAGGTCGCCGGCGGACAGGTAGAGGCCTGTGCCACCGAGCTGGTAGATCCCGACCTCGAATGAGACGCGTGTTCGTGTCGAGGGCTTCTGGAAGATCATTCCGAGCGTGCGCCCGGGGAGGAGGTGGTGTTCCGTCCGCGCCTGTTGGTGACGCTTGAGCTCGTCGGCCAGGTCGAGCACCTCGAGCAGCTCGTCGCGGCTCCAGTCGGCGACGCGTGTGAAAGACCGGCCCTTGAGGCTGTCGGCGACGGCCAACATTCCCGCCGATCCTACGGGCGGACGCGTGTGCCCGCGCCGCCGGCGAGCGCGTTCTCGAGCGCGTCGAAGTTCGTGATCAAGGTCTCGCCGGCGAAGGCGAGGGCGGATTCGACCTTCGGGCGCATGGAGCCCTCCGACAGTTGCGGGAGCAAGGCCGTCCGCTTCGCCGCGGGTGAGCTCCCGGATCTCTTCCTGATCCTCCTCTCCGAAATTGCGATAGACCGCCGGCACTTCGGTGAGGATGATGAGCCGCTCGGCGCCGAGCTCGCGTGCTAGGAGCGCCGAGGCCCGATCCTTGTCGATCACCGCGTCCACTCCCGAGAGCCGCCCTTCGCGTTGTGTGACCGGGATGCCGCCGCCGCCGCAGGCGATCGTGAGCGTCCCGGCGTCGACGAGCCGGCGGATCGCGTCGAGCTCGACGATGTCGATTGGCTCGGGGGACGGCACGACACGGCGGTGGCCGCGGTTTGCGTCCGACACGAGCGCCCAGCCTCTTTCGCGTTCGAGCACCTCGGCTTGCCCGGCCGAGTAGAACGGCCCGATCGGCTTCGTCGGCCGGTCGAAAGCCGGATCGTCCGGCGCGACGCGGACGTGCGTGAGCACGCAGGCGATCGCCCGTTCGCCCAACGCCGGTCGCAGCTCGGCGGCGATCAACGCGCCGATCTCCGCCTGGGTCTGCGCGACGGCGAGCCACAGCGGCAGCGGTGGAGCTTCTGCGGCGGCACGCTCCTGCCGGAGTAACTCGTTCCCGACCTGCGGGCCGTTGCCGTGCGTGATCGCGAGATTTCCCGAGTCGGCGAGCAGGGGCTTCAGAGCGGCGACCGCGCGGCGGAGGTTCGCGAGCTGCTCGGCAGCCGTGCCGCGCTCGCCGGGTCGTACGAGCGCGTTGCCGCCAAGGGCGACGACCGTGCTCACACGAGTGCTGTTTCCAGCAGTCCCTTCTCGGCGAGCACGTCCTTCAGCGTCGGCTCGCCGATCTCCTGAAGCTTGTATGTCACTCGCAGCGCCGGCTTGTCGAGGTCGATCAGCTTGCGTAGATCGATTGGAGTGCCGATCAGGACGAGGTCGGCGTCGCACCTTGCGATCGTCTTGCGCAGGTCCTCCATCTGCTCGCGTCCGTAACCCATCGCCGGCAGCAGCGTCCCGACGTTGGGGTACGTCTCGAACGTCTCGGCGATGGAGCCGACTGCGGCTGACCGCGGGTCGACGAGCTCGGCCGCGCCGTACTGCTTCGCGGCGAGGACAGCTGCGCCGTACGTCATCTCGCCGTGCGTCAGGGTCGGGCCGTCCTCGACGGCGAGCACGCGCTTCCCTCTGATCTCCTCCGCGTCACCCTCGACGTGGAAGGGCGATGCGGCCAGAACGACTCGCGCGGCCGGGTTACTCTCGTGGATCGAGCCGAGGACGGCATCGATCCCTTCCTGCGACGCGCTGTCCATCTTGTTCACGATGCAGACGTCCGCCATGCGCAGGTTCGTCTCGCCCGGGGTGGTAGCGGAGCTCGTGTCCGGGACGATGCGGATCGACGACGACGATGTGCAGGTCGGGTTTGATGAACGGCGTGTCGTTGTTGCCGCCGTCCCAGAGGATGACGTCCGCTTCTTGCTCCGCCGCCCGCAGGATGCGCTCGTAGTCGACGCCTGCGAAGACGAGGTTGCCCTCGGCGAGATGCGGCTCGTACTCCTCGCGTTCCTCGATCGTCGCGTCTGCTGCCTCTAGATCTTCATAGCGCTCGAACCGCTGCACCGCCTGCTTGGTCAAATCGCCGTAGGGCATGGGGTGGCGCAGCACGGCGACACGCTTCCCGGCTTCGCGGAGCAGTTCGGCAACGCGCCGTGTCGTCTGGCTCTTGCCCGAGCCCGTACGGACAGCGCAGATCGCCACCGTCGGCTTCGACGAGACGAGCATCGTCTGCCGGGGAGAGATCAGCTCGAACGATGCGCCCGCGGCAAGCGCGCGCGAGCCGATGTGCATGACGTGCTCGTGCGTGACGTCGGAGTAGGCGAAGACGACGACGTCGATCTCGTGTTCGCGGACGAGCTGCTCAAGCGCCGACTCCGGCAGGATCGGAATTCCTTCCGGATACAACGTCCCCGCCAATTCGGCCGGGTAGCGGCGGTCGTCGATGTTCGGGATCTGCGTCGCTGTGAACGCGACGACCTCGTGGGCCGGACTGTCCCGGTAGACGAGGTTGAAGTTGTGAAAATCACGGCCCGCTGCGCCCGCGATCAAGACTCGAGTTCTGGCCATGCATAAAGCTTATGCATGAAGCCAGGATGGACTAGCGGAGAACCTCTCTGACGCGCTCGGCTACGGCCTCCATCTCCAGGGTCGAGCCGGTCACGTCCTTCAGCATCTCCTCGGCCCGCATCTTCTGGCCCTCGCCCCAGAGCTCGCGCAGCAGCGAGCCGGCCTCGCGTGTCGCGAACCACTTCGACCCGAACTTCTCCTTCAGGAACGCCCGCAGTTGCGCCTCGAACGCCCAGGAACGGAGGTAGGACGAGACGTAGAAACCGGAGTCGATGTCCGCGAGGTAGTTCGCCGGCGTGACCTCGATCTTCAACGCATCGGTCAGCAGCTCCGCGTAGCGGCCGCGCATCATCGTCACGTCCTCTGCGGCGTGGAACTCGATCTCGTACAGAATCTTCGCCGCATAACGGCGCACGAAGTACAGGAGCCCGGTCGCGCCTTCGATGGCGTACTCGCCGGGACGCGGAAAGTCGAGTCGCCGCGTCAACCACTCGGGCTCGTCGGTCAGATGCTGCAGCAGCATCGCCCAACCTTCGGTGACGGCGTTGTCGCCGAGCCGCTTCTCCTCCATCGAGAGCTCACGCGACGTGTGGGCGAAGTGCTCCGTGTGACCGCCTTCGTGGAAGAGCGCGCGCCAGTCGTCCGGGCCGCCGATCGGCTGGATGACGAGCACGACGCGGTCGGGCACCTCGATCGGCGCGCAGAACGCGCGCGGGCTCTTGTTCGGCCGCTCCTCGAGGTCGAGCGTGACGTTCTCCTGCGAGCTCAGGTCGATCCCGAGATCCCCGAGCGTGCCCTCGAGCGCAGGGACCATCTTGTCTGCGGGGAACATCGGATCCCACTCGGGCGCGCGGAAGAGTCGCGGCACGTCCCAGCGTTCCGCCTCCGCGAGCGTGACCCCGACGCGCGTGCGGAAGAGCTTGTCCGCCCAGTTTTCGTAGAGCCGCTCCGTCGTGTCCAGAAAGGTGCGGCACTGCTCGGCGAGGTCGTCGAGCGCAGATGACGGGAGAGCCTTGCGGTAGAGCTCGAGGTAGTTCTCGAACTCGAGGTCGCGGCTTCCGCGCTGCACCGTCTGGGCGGAATCGAGGTGGAGTGGGTTCATGTGCTCGTCGAGGAGGTCGTTCGCTTGCGCGTCGAGCTCGCGGCGCTTGTCGCGGTCCGGCTCGTTGGCGAGGGCAGGCCTGACCATCCGGTAGGGAATCTCCTCGCCGTCCACCGAGACCGCGAGCTCCGACTCGAGCTCGGCGAGCTTCTCGGCATGGTCCCGCGTCAGTTCGCCGAAATACCCCTCACAGGCGAACCGCCACAACTCGCGGACCCGCGCGCCCCCGTTCACGGCCAGGCCGATGGACTTGACCTGATCGAGCTCGGTCAGATTCTTGTGCCGCTCGTAGATCGGGGCGAGGTCGAAAGTCTCTTTCAACCCGGCGTAATGGAGGTAGAACTCCTCGTCGAGCTCGGCAATGAACCGGTCCGCCTGCTCTCGGTAGGCGTCTAGCTCCCGGTCAGAGGGCGGGGCGGGAGGCATCGTCTCGTAGGATACGCAAGCCGTGCAAGAGATCAGTCTCAAGACCGAGCGCCGTACCCAGCTCGTCGACATCACCCAGCAAGTACAGGAAGCGCTCGGGCCGCTCAACGGCGCGGCCGCCGCACTCGTCTACGTCCCGCACACCACAGCGGGCGTCACGATCAACGAGGGCGCCGATCCGGCTGTCGCCCAGGACCTCGAAGCGGCGCTGGAGAAGGTCGTGGACGACGGCTGGGACTGGAAACACGTCGAGGATCCGGACGGGCCGAATGCGCCGTCGCACATTCGTGCGTCGTTGATGAGCCCGCAGATCCTGATCCCGCTCGACGACGGGAAGCTCGCGCTCGGGAAGTGGCAGGGAATCTTCTTCTGCGAGTTCGACGGGCCCCGCGACCGGAAGGTCTACGTCACTCCGCTGAGCTAGTTCGTAGGGCTAGCGACCCCAGTCCGCCCACGGACGTGTGCGACCGGGTGTGATCGTCCAGTAGTCGTGCTGCTCGATCACGCGGCCGTCATCGCCGAAGGTGAGCCACGAGGTGCCTGCGAGCGTGACGAGCTCGCCGCTCTCCGTCAGCGCCGCCCACCATTCGACCGCGGCCCGGTTTCGCGCCACGAGCGGCTCGCCCCACCAGAGCTCGAGATCGTCGCCCTCGTCCGCGAAGGCGGAGCGCGCGTAGTCGAGCGGGGGCTGCGGATCGCGGTCCGGGTGCGAGCGGTAGACGACGCTGTCGCCGTAGACCGGTGCGAGCTCGGCCTCGTCTCTCGCACGCCACGCGCGGTCCCAGGCATCGACCCAGGCGCGTGCCGCCGCTTCCGCATCCACAGAGCGATCGTACGGCTTTCCGTACCTCGAGACACCAGGCGACCACCTTCCTCCGCGTCTCGGCTCCTGCGACCGTCTAGGTACGCAAACGATTGCCTGAGGAGGCCATGATGAAGACCGAATCACTCGTGTTGCCCCACGACCCCTCCTGGAACGAGGCCCGCGTCGCCTGGAACCTCGCCGTCGACCAGCAGCCGGCTGCCGTGGCCCTTCCAGAGTCGGCAGAGGACGTCGTCGCGGTCGTGCGGTGGGCGCGCAGCCGCGGTCTTCGAGTTGCCCCGCAGGGAACCGGTCACAACGCGGCCGCGATGGGCTCGCTCGCCCACGCCGTCCTGGTGAAGACCGAACGCATGCGCGGCGTCGAGATCGACCCGGATGCGCGTACGGCTCGGGTCGAGGCCGGCGTTCTGTGGGCCGAGGTCACCGAAGCTGCGGCTGAGCACGGGCTCGCCGCGCTCGCGGGATCCTCACCGGATGTCGGCGTCGTCGGGTATTCGCTCGGCGGCGGCATCAGCTGGCTCGGGCGGCGTTACGGTCTTGCAGCGAACAGCGTCACCGCGGTCGAGTTGGTCAATGCCGAGGGCGAGAGCGTGCGCGCCGATCACGAGAACGAGTCCGAGCTCTTCTGGGCGCTCCGTGGCGGCGGCGGTTCGTTCGGCGTCGTCACGGCGCTCGAGTTCCAGCTCTATCCGATCGCCGAGGTGTACGCGGGCGTGCTCTTCTTCCCGATCGAACGAGGCGCTGAGGTGCTGCGTGCGTGGAGTCGCTGGACCGAGGACCTTCCCGACGAGGTCACATCGGTCGGTCGCTTCCTGCAGTTCCCGCCCATCCCGGACATCCCGGACCCGCTGCGCGGTGGATCGTTCGTCGTCGTCGAAGCGACGTCGCTCCTCGACGAGCCCGCAACGGACGAGCTGCTGGCGCCGCTGCGAGAGCTCGGGCCGACAATGGACACGTTCGCAACGATCCCGATCGAGCGGCTGAGCTCGCTGCACATGGATCCGGAGCATCCGGTACCGGGCGCCGGTGACGGAATGTTGCTTCGCGGTTTCCCCGAGGAGGCGGTCGACGCGATCGTCGCCACCGCGGGTGCCGACTCCGGCTCTCCTCTGCTCTCGGTAGAGGTACGTCATCTCGGCGGGGCGTTGGGCCGGATGCAGCCCGGGCACGGAGCGCTGGCGACGATCGAGGCTCAGTTCGCGATGTTCGCCGTCGGGATCTCGATGACGCCCGCAATGGGCGCCGTGATGAAGGCGCACATCGAGGTCGTCCAAGCTGCGCTGGCCTCGTGGGACGCGGGCCGGGACTACCTCAACTTCACGGAGCGGCGCGAGCGGGGTGAGCGACTCTTCGGCAGCGCGACCTACCGCCGCCTGCAGACCGTGAAGGGGAAGGTCGACCCCGACGATGTGTTCCGGTCGAACCATCCGGTTCGTCTCCCTGCCGGCCGCCTCCGGAAGGCTGCCTAGCGCATACCCTGGTCCTTCGTGGCTGCCCCCGTTACGAAGGATCAGGAGCTCGAGCTCACAATCGACCGCCTCGCGTACGGTGGCAACGGCGTCGCGCGCCTGAACGGCTTCGTCGTGTTCGTGCGGCGCGGGCTTCCGGGTGACACGGTACGGGCGCGCGTGACGAAGGTACAGCGCCGTCACGCCGAGGCGCTCGTCACGGAAGTCGTGCAGCCCAGCCCGCTGCGCGTCGAAGCTCCCTGCCAGCACTATCCCGCCTGCGGAGGCTGCCGGTTCCAGGACCTCGCGTACGAGGCGCAGGTCGAGGCGAAGCACGCGCAGGTCGGAGACGCTCTCCGGCGCATCGGCGGGTTCACGGAGCCGCCGCTCGAGGAGATCATGCCGGCCGAGGAGATCTTCCATTACCGCAACAAGCTCGAGTACTCGTTCACGCAACGCGAAGACGGGCCGACGCTCGGGCTGCACAAGGCAGGTCGCTGGGACGAGGTGCTCGCAGATCGACTCTTGCTGGCTGACGACCGACCTCGGCAACGCGATCCGCAACACGGTGCGCGAGTGGGCGCGCGGCGACAAGCTGATCGCGTACGACCAGGCGGAGCACACGGGCTACCTGCGCCACCTCGTCGTGCGCGAAGGTCGGAACACGGCGCAGGTGCTCGTCCAGCTCGTCACGAGCCCCGGTGAGAAGTTCGACACGGGTGGATTCGTGGACACGCTGCGGCAGTTCCCGGAAGTGCGGTCGATCCACTGGTCGGTGAACGAGGGGCAGGCGGAAGTGACGACGAACCTTCCGACGAAGCTGCTCTGGGGCGAGGACGCGATCGAGGAGCAGCTGTGTGGAATGCGCTTCCGCGTTCGACCGAACGCGTTCCTGCAGACGAACACGCTCATGGCGGAGAAGCTCTACGAGATCGCGCGGGAGTTCGCGGGACTCACCGGCAATGAGACTGTGTACGACCTGTACTGCGGAATCGGGACGATCGGGCTCCTACTCGCGCAGGACGCACTCACGGTGTGGGGGATCGACGTCTCAGAAGAGTCGATCGCATGCGCCCTCGAGAACGCGGATCTGAACGAGATCACGAACGCCGCGTACTACGCCGGCAATGTCGGCCAGGTGCTGCAGGAGTTGCACGAGCGCGCGGGTGATCCGGATGTCGTCGTCGTCGATCCGCCGCGGGCGGGGCTCGCCGGCAAGGCGCTGAAACGGCTCGGCGAGATCGGCGCACCGCGGATCGTCTACGTGAGCTGCAATCCGACGACGCTGGCGGGCGACGTCAAGCGCCTGCGCACGGAGTACGGGTACGGGCTCAAGCGCGTCAAGCCGGTCGACATGTTCCCGCACACACCGCACGTCGAAGCGGTGGCCCTGCTCGAGCTCGACTAGCCGGCAAGCTCGGGCGTCTCGATAGGCGCGACTACCCAGACGCGGTGTCTGACACCACGCCTGTGGAATCGTTGGTAAGGGGTTCCCGGTCTGAGCGGGGGAATTCGCACAGGTGTGGACTGCGCGGCACACTTCCGACACGGTGTCTGACACCTGGTCTGAGGGATTCGACCGACGCGAGCTGCTCGCCCGCGGGGGACGGCTCGCTGTGGGCGCCGGCGCGCTCGTAGGCCTTCCCGGTTGGATGACGGTCGGCAGGCGATCGGCCGTCGACCCACGGCTCGTCGAGTTGGCGCAGCTCGTTCAGGGAACCGTCGTCACGCCGGCCGACGGCGCTTACGACTCGGCGCGCCGTCTTTACAGCCCTCGCTACGACGGCGTCCGTCCCGGCGCGATCGTGTTCTGCGAGACGGCGCAGGACGTCTGGCGCACCGTGCGCTGGTCGAGGCGACACTCGATCCGCGTCGTCGCACGCTCGGGCGGGCACAGTTACGCCGGCTACTCGACCTGCAAGGGAGTCGTCGTCGACGTGACCCGGATGAACGCGATCACGGTCAACCACGCGGCCGGTACCGCCACGATCGGCGCGGGAGCGAGGCTCGTCGATGTCGATCAGGCTCTGTTCCAGGAGGGAGTGATGATTCCCGCCGGCTCGTGCCCGAGCGTCGGCATCGCCGGGCTCACGCTCGGAGGGGGTCACGGATTCTCGGGCCGCAAGTACGGCCTGACGTGCGACAACGTCCGCTCCCTGATCATCGTGACCGCTTCCGGCCAGGCGCTCCTCGCGAGCCAGACACAGCACCCGGACCTCTACTGGGCGTGCCGCGGGGGCGGGGCGGGGCAGTTCGGCATCGTGACGAGCTTCGTCTTCAACACGCATCCGGCCAGCGACGTCGTCACCTACCGCGCGACCTGGAACTGGAGCGATGCGGCCGCAGTCGTCGCCGCCTGGCAGGCGTGGGCGCCGACCGCGCCCGACGAGCTCTTCTCGATGTGCGACCTGATCGCGACCGACGGGCCCGGCGGCCCGATCGTCGCCTCCAACGGACAATACTTCGGAAGCGAGGCGGGCCTGCAGTCGCTTCTGCAGCCGTTGGTGAATGCCGCGGCTCCGCAGACGATGACGATCCGCACGCGCTCGTTCATCAACGCCGCGCTCGACTGGGCGAACTGCTCCGACGTCGCTCGCTGCCACATCGGCGTGCCGAGCGCGGAAATCGGCCGTTCCGACTTCCTGGCCAAGTCGGACTACGTGGCGACGCCGCTTCCGGCCGCTGGAATCCAGACCATGATCCAGCGGATCACGGAGCGCCAGAACGACCCGGCGCTCGGCGGCGGCAGCATCCTCATGGACGCCTACGGCGGTGCGATCAACCGAATTGCGAAAAACGCGACGGCGTTCGTGCACCGCGACCAGCTCTTTTCGATCCAGTATGTCGCCGGGGCATCGAGCGCGGCCGATGCCGACTGGCTGCGCGGTTTCCGCGCCGCGATGACGCCTTACGTGTCAGGCCAGGCCTACCAGAACTACATCGATGCGGAATTGGCTCAGCCGAACGTCGCTTACTACGCGACGAACCTGGCCCGGCTGCGGACCGTCAAGGCTCGCTACGACCAGAAGAACGTGTTCCGATTTCCTCGGAGCGTTCTGCCCGCTCCCGCCTGAGCCGTGTCCAGATCAGGTCGCCGTTCGCAAGCAGGAAGCCGAGCGCGAGTAGCGGCAGCGCGGGCAGGCCGCCGATCTCGCGCCAGACGGCGAGAGCGAGCGTCGCTCCGAAGGACAGCGTCAGTAGCAGCCAGGTCAGCCTGGGACGCAGCTCCCAGCGGGCGGAGGCCGCGAGGAAGAGAGCGAAGAACATGAGATCCGGCAGGCCGAGATTCGCGGCGGACGTCTCGCCGGGAATCGGGAACGCGAACGAGAAGTTCGTGAACACCTCGCGGTGCTGGTCGACGATCACCCTGGTCGGCCCGCGCCACACGGAGTACGCGTCGACCCAGGGAATGATCAACGCGACCAGCACCACCCAGTTCAACGCCTCGAAGTAGCGCAGGAACCAGAAGCCCACCGCCGTGACGCCGAAGAGCTTGCAGAAGTTCTCCGGCGTGCTCCACCCAGCGACGTGAAACAGAAATGCGAGCACGCCGAACATAAGTCCCACTCCGAGCAGCCCCGGTAGGTCGCGCAGCGGCAGCACGAGCCACACGAGTGCGAAGCACGCCGGAATCAGGGCGAGCGCGATGAAGGCGATGTCCCACCACGTCGATGCATTCCACAGCTTTTCGTGGAACGCGTAGTAGAGGGCGAGCGCCGTTCCGAGTACTAATAGGGCGGCAGCTCGGCCCACCATTGGCCGAGTGGCTTGAATGCGTTCCAAAACTGAGTCTTCGCGGGAGCTTCGTCGAGCGACGCGTCGATGTCGGGGACAACCAAGACCTGGACCGTTGCGGTGAAGCGCTGGAGCTCGCCCGGCTTGTACTCCACGGTATCCGCCAGCGGGAACTCGATCGAGTTGAGGAACTCCACGACTCCCTCTCCCATCGCGACGATGAGCTTTGGCTGCACGATGTGGAGCTCACGCGTGAGGAACGGCCGCGACTCGTTCTCGTCGCCGTCGGCGAACTTGACGCAGTTCGTCCCGTAGACCGACATCGGATCGACATGGAGCCGCTGGAGCGACTTCAGGATCGCCTGACCGGCGCGGCCGTAGAAGGCGACGCCCTCCTGCACCTCGGCCGGCTGCGGCCTGAGTTTGAGCAGCATCACGTCCGCCAGCGGATGGCCGGATCCCACGACGGGCACCCGGGTGCCGCCGCCGGCCTGGGCCACCTCGTGGGCCAGGTCGTTGATCTCGACAATCGCCTTCTGGAGGTACTTCTCGTAGATCTCGTCGGTCGCTGGCACGGCCTTCTTGATTTTCGGGGCTAGCGGACCCGTTCCTTGGCCTGGGCCATCCACTTCAGGGATTGGAGGTACACGAGCGACCTGGGGCGGCGCAGGATCTGGGCGGAGCGGAGGCTGAGCATGAACTCGTCCGGGCCCTGGAAAGCTCGCATCCTGACCCCGCCCGTCCCCACTCCCTGGAGGACGTGGGCGTCGGAGCCGGCCCCCATCGTCAGGTTGTACTTGCGCGCGAAGCGCAGGGCCTCGTCGTTGTAGGCCTCGAAAAGGAGCCGCGCGTTGTAGACCTCGAAGATGTCGATGTCGGCGAGGTGACGCTGTAGCGTCGCCGGGTCGGCGATCGAATGCATGCGGTCGAAGGGGTGCGGGAGATAGACGAGCCCGTCCTGTTCCTTGATCGCGGCCACCGTGTCGGCGAACGACATGCCGCGCGGGATCTCTTCGCGGAGGAACAGGCCGATCACCTCGCCCTGGCCGTCCGTCTTCACCTCCTCGCCCGGGATCACGACGAGCTCGTGGTCCCGTGCGAGCTCGCTCGTCTCGAGTGCGCCGCCGAACACGTTGTGATCCGTCACCGCGATGGCGCCGAGCCCGATCGCTTCCGCATGCATGATCAGGTCGGCCGGATCGACGGTGCAGTCGTGCGACCGGCTCGTGTGCATGTGCAGGTCACAGAGCACCCAGGGGCGGTCGGCAAGCGGATCGTCCGACCGGTGAGGCGCATGGCGCCGTTCGGTCAGCGAGCCGTAGAGCTCGTCGAGCTCGCGCGCCACGTCCGCGAAGCTCTGGCCCTGCGCATCGGCACGTGCACGTTCTGCCTTGCGCTGGCGGAACTCCGGATCTTCGGCAAGCCGCGCAACCTCTGCGCCGGCGAGCTCGGGTTGATCGCGAGTGCCCGGCGGAGAAGCGATTGCGCATCCCGACGCGGATGCTTCCAGTCGCACACGCTCGAGCCCTGCGAGGGCCGGCACGAAGATGCTCGTCACCGCGAGCAGTGGCGCTCGCGCGCCACCGTCCCGTGCGGTTCGCACGTGGACGCGATCACGCAACGGGCGCGGAATCGTGGGGCGCCCTGCGAGGGGCTTCGTGCGCAGCAGGACGAGTTCCCAGTCCGGCAGCTCTTCGAGCGCCCGAAAAACGCCACGCAATAGAGCGCGCTCGTTCGGCCGCCACTCGAGCACGATCAGGTTGCGTTTGTTCCCGGGCTGGAAGAGCGCCGGGTCGATTCCCTCGCTGATGACTCGATACGCGCCGGGAAAGCGAATCGCGGCCGCCTCGGCCGTCTCCTCGTTCGTGGCAACGAGCGCGTCGATGCGCCCCAGCAGTCGGTCGCGTTGGGCCTTGCCAGGTGGATAGCCGAGCCGCTCCGCGTTGAGGAAGGTGGCGACGGTCATGGCCTGCGCGTCGCGGAAGCGCCAGATACGAAAGCGACGGAAGCCCGGGCTCGAACCCGTGCACGATGTCGAACCGTCCCAGCGCGAGCGCGAGCGAGAGGTTGGCGCGTGCGCCCACCGGCACGCCGATCCGGCTGCGCCGCGAGATCGGTACTGCCGGGCCGAGGGCGACCACCTCCGAATCGAGCCCGTCGAGCAGTGCCCGTCGCCCGGCGGCCAGATCCCGCGCTCGGTTCGACGACGCGAGGACGGTCACGGAGTGGCCGAGATCGCGTAGGGCCTTTGCGACACCCGCAACATGTTCGTTCACGTCATGCGGCTGAGACCAGGAAAACGGCGTAACGAGGCAGATCCTCATCGCTTGCCTAGCCTAGCCGCCTGGCTGTTGAGGGTCCGCCGGATGGCGATTTACGACAGACTTCCGGCCGTCTGGGTGCAAACAACTCAAGGGGAGAAGATGCCAAGACACAAGGGGCGCCCGGCGAGCGTTCCTCGCCGCTTTCGCCATGGCGCTGTTCGCCGCAGTGACCGTGTCAGCTGCGGGTGCCGCCCGCGGTAACGATCAGATCTCGAAGATCAACCACATCGTGGTGATCTACGAGGAGAATCACAGCTTCGACAACCTCTACGGCGGCTGGGAGGGCGTGAATGGTCTCGCGAACGCGGACGCCGCTCACACGGCCCAGGTCGATCAGAGCGGCGCGCAGTATTCGTGCCTGCTCCAGCTCGACGTCAACCTGACAGTGCCGCCACTCACAAGGGTGTGTGACGGGACGACTCCGAGAGGCGTCAACTTCACCAGCCACTTCCTCGCGAATACCTGGTTCACGATCGACAACTTCATCGGGCCGGACGCGACCACGTGTCCAAAGCCGAAGGACTCCTTCGCATTCCCGAACGGGATCCTCAACGGTTCCGGCGTTGGCATTGCCGGCTGCGACCGGAAGCGTCTCCGGGAACGACGATGGGCGTCTACGACACGCGTTCGCTGCCGATCTATCGCTATCTGCACGGCAATGCGCATCCGCACTATGCGATCGCCGACAATTTCTTCCAGGCGGCCTTCGGTGGTTCGTTCCTCAATCACCAATGGCTGATCGCCGCGCGCACGCCCTCCGATCCGAATGCGCCTACTGCCCAGCATTCGCTGATCGATTCGGAGGGGTTCCCGCGGAACAACTATCCGCTGTACAACCCGATCACAGGCGTCACGTACCGAGACGGCGACTTCACGGTTCCGTGTCCGTCGCCGAAGGCGGGTCTCGCGTGCGGTAACTGGGCTGTGAACACGATGCAACCGACGAACGAGCCGTGGGGCGCGTTCGGCGACAAGGCTCGTGGTCCAGGACAGTACGACCAGCCCGACGATCGGCGACGAGCTCAGCACAGCCGGAGTCTCGTGGGGCTGGTACGCCGGAGGCTGGGAAACGCGGCCGGAAACACTTCGGCGGGTTGGACGAATGGACACGCGACGTTCGGATCAACCACGACACCAACGTCGTCTAGCGCCCCGAAGTGACCGGAAGGCCAGTCGTGATCAGTTCCTTCATGAGCACGTTCGTCCGTCCTGCGCGACAGTGGTCCGACGCACTTGCCGTGAGCCCGAACACGGCACGTCCGAGCACGTCGCACAGACGTCGACGAGCCAGTGCAACCTCGACGCGGTCAGCTTCGTCAAGCCGATCGGCGAGGAGAACGAGCATCCCGGCTACGCGAGCGAGTCGAATGGCAGCACCCACCTGATCGAGCTGCTCCAGATGATCGACAACAGTGCGTGCGCAAAGGACACGATGGTCGTCGTCACGTACGACGAGTTCGGCGGCCAGTGGGATCACGTCTCGCCGCCGGGCCAGGGCAACAACAACGGCCCGCATGACCAGTGGGGTCCGGGGACCCGCATCCCGGCCCTGGTCATCTCGCCGTTCCTGCGAGGGAACGAGGTGATCGACCACACGCAATACGACACCACGTCGATCCTCGCGATGCTCGAGGAGCGTTACGGCCTAGCGGCCCTGTCCAGCCGTGACGCAGCTGTGAACAGCCTGTCGAACGTGTTCGCCGCGAAGCAGTACGAAGCGGCAGGACACTAGATCGGTTCAAACCGACGAGAGCCGCCCCGCGTGGGCGGCTCTCGTCGAACCCTTAAGAGGCGACGTGCGCGGGTGTCGACGTGCGCGCGTTGTCTCGAATGAACTTCTCCGCCGCGTCGTAGGCCTCGTCGTCGGGCACCTGCTTCGGCGGGGACTTCATCAGGTACGAGCTCGGCCCTTCCAGTGCGCCGGCGACGCCGTTGTTGAGCGCCAGCTTGGCGAGCCGGACGGCGTCGATGACGATGCCGGCCGAGTTCGGCGAGTCCCAGACCTCGAGCTTGAGCTCCAGGTTCAGCGGCACGTCACCGAAGGACGAGCCCTCCATGCGGATGTACGCCCACTTGCGATCGGTGAGCCACGGCACGTAGTCGGACGGGCCGACGTGGACGTTCTTCGCGCCGAGGTCGTAGTCGAGCATCGACGTGACAGCGTTCGTCTTGGAGATCTTCTTGGACTCGAGCCGCTCGCGCTCCAGCATGTTGAGGAAGTCGGAGTTACCGCCGACATTCAGCTGCATCGTCTTGTCGAGCCGGACGCCGCGTTCGCGGAAGAGCGACGTGAGCACGCGGTGCGTGATCGTTGCGCCGACCTGCGACTTGATGTCGTCGCCGATGATCGGCAGGCCCTTCTCCTCGAAGCGCCGCTGCCAGTAGGCCTCGCGGGCGATGAAGACCGGCATGCAGTTCACCATCGCGCAGCCCGCCTCGAGCACCTGCTCCGCGTACCACTTCGTGGCGGCGTCGGAGCCGACCGGAAGATAATTGACGACGACGTCCGTCTTGGTGTCGCGCAGGATCTTGACCACGTCGGCGGTCTCGCCGGGCGCCTTCGTGACGACCTCGGAGATGTACTTGCCGAGCCCGTCGTGCGTCATGCCGCGGGAGACCTCGATGCCGGTCGTCGGCACCTCGGCAAACTTGATCGTGTCGTTCGGATGCGCCCAGATCGCCTCCGACAGGTCCTTGCCGACCTTGTCCGCCGTGACGTCGAACGCAGCGGTGAACTCGATGTCGCGGATGTGGTACCCGCCGAGATTTACGTGCATGAGCCCGGGGACGAACTGATCGTCGGGCGAGTCCTTGTAGTACTCCACTCCCTGCAGCAGGGAGTTGGCGCAGTTCCCTACTCCGACAAGAGCGACGCGCACACGATCGTCCTGGCGCGCCTTTCCGTTCTGCTTACCGTTCTGCTCAGACATGTGTGAGAAGACCTCCTATCGCATTCCTGCTATGTCAGGAAGATAGCAGGAATGCGATACGGAGCCCGGCTAGGGGAGCCGGCGGGCGGTCGGACCCGTCATGCCTCGGCCCTGAACGAAGCGCCTGTAGAGATAGAGCAGGAGGACGGCTCCGAGGAAGGCGAAGATGAGGCCGCCGGCGGTGCCGAGGAGGACTCTCGCGACGATCCCGCCGACCAGTGAGCCGCCGAGGCCGAGGCCGATGGTCGCGTACCAGGGCATCGGATCGGGGCCGGGCAGGGACAGTCTCGCGAGACCGCCGACGATGAAGCCCCAGAAGATCAGGCCGATGATGAAGAGCAGCACGAGTGCATCAATCCTTTCCGGTCTGTTCCCGCATTTGCTTGCGCACGTACAGGATCCGCTGCAGAACCGTCAGCCAGGCCGTCGCGGTCAGGAGGTAGATCGCCCACGGCAGCAAGCCCCAGGGCGCGAGCACGAGCCCTGCCGTGATCGCAACGACGCGTTCGGCCCGCGAGCCGAACCCCACGTCGCCGCGCAGGCCGAGCGCCTCCGCCTTCGCGCGCGTGTAACTCACGAGGAACGAGCCGGCGACAGCGGCGATCGCCGCTGCGAGGGCGACCTCGTTGCCGTGGCGCGCGAAGACCAGTGCGATCGCGCCGAGCATCGCGCCTTCGCCGACCCGGTCGGTCGTCGAGTCGAGGAATGACCCAAACGGCGTCGTCTTGCCTCCGGCCCGAGCGAGCGCACCGTCGAGGATGTCGAGGATAGAGCCGACCACGAAGACGAAGGCACCAAGCCAGTAGAAGAGATACTTGTTGTGGTCCTCGAAGTACACGAGCACGGCTGCGGCCAGGCACAGCGACACGCCGGCGGTCGTCAGCGCGTTGGGAGTGACCCGCGTCCGTGCGAGGCCCACGATTGAACGGGACGCCAGCGTGCGCGCCCCGGTCGTGTAGCCCTGCTTGACGCGTTGCAACACGGCGGTCTCTCTCATGTTTTCGCCCATCGCATACCTGCTATGTCGAAACTATAGCAGGCTTGCGATGAGGCTCTTGAAGCGCGCTCGATACACGATCGCGAGCGCGATGACAGCGAGCACGATGCCGGCCAGGACATCGAGCCAGAAGTGGTTGCCGGTGGCCATCACTGCGAACCAGACCCACGCCGGCCAGAGCAGCCAGACCACTTTCCCGAATGGGTTCTTGACCACGGAGGCAAGGATGATGCCGACGACCAGCGCGTCTGCTGCGTGCAGGCTCGGCATCGCGGCGTACGGATTCGCCGCGAGCTCGACGAGCCCGCTGCCGTGGTTCAGCCCGCCGAACTGGCTCAACGTGTCCGTGAAGCCCATCGATGTGAACAGGCGCGGCGGCGCGGTCGGCAGGAACACGTAGCCGAACAGACCGAGCACGTTCGCGAGCAGGATCGTGTTCCGGAAACGGATGAACGCGTCGTTGCGCCTGAAGTAGACCCACAGCAGTGCGAGCCCGACCACGGTGAACTCCGAATTCCAGTACGTCCACGAAACCATCGTCTCGAGGACGTGCGAAGACTGCGTCCATCCCTGCAGCGTCAGCTCGCCGAGACCGGCGAGACGCTGCTCGACGTCGATGACCCGCCATCCGTTGGCGAAGGCCCGCGAAGGATCCCGGTCGGCCACCCCGCGGGCAACCTGGTAGGCGGCGAGAAAGCCGAACCAGATCAGCAGCTGATAGCCGAAGTCGGCGTAACCACGCGGGAACAGGCGCCTTCCGGCTGCAATGGCAGCAGTCATGACCTATGAATTCTAAACGTCGCGGACGCTGTCAGAAATCCCCCGCATCTGGCGTTATCCGCCTATTTGCGACATCGACCGGGAAGCGCGCACGAAACCGGGGTCGTTGATCTTGTGTTTGAGCTCTTTGTGGCGAACCGCAAAACGGAGAAGCTCGACCAGTTCGTCGTCGCTTGCGCCCTCGCGCAGCGGTGTTTTCAGGTCCCATTCTCTTCGTGAGAAAAGGCACGTGCGCAGCTGCCCGTCGGCCGTGACGCGAATGCGATCGCAGCTCGAGCAGAACGGCTCCGACACCGGGTTCACGAATCCGATCTCGCCGATCCCGTCGGCGAAGCGGAAGCGCCGCGCCGTCGATGAGGCTTTCGCCGGCAACTCGACCAGCGGGCCGTGGTCGGCCTCGATGATCGCGCGGATCTCCGCGCCGGTGAGCACGTCGTCTTCGCGCCACGCCTCGTCGGCGTCGAGCGGCATGAACTCGATGAAGCGGACGACGTACGGCTTGCGCCGCGCCATTTCAGCGAGCGCCGGAACCTCGGTCTCGGTGAATCCTTTGACGGCGACGCAGTTGACCTTGATCGGCCGGAGCTCCGGATAGCGCTCAGCTTCATCGAGGCCGCGGAGGACTGCGTCCAGCGCGTCGCGCCTCGTGATCTCTGCGAAGCGCACGTGGTTCAGCGAGTCGAGCGAGACGTTCAGGCGTTGCAGGCCTGCCTCGACCAACGGTCGCGCGAACCGATCGAGGAGGACGCCGTTGGTCGTCAGGGAGAGATCGCGGACACCTTCCGTCTGTGCGAGCATCCCGACGAGCGTTGGCAGATCGCGCCGTACGAGCGGCTCGCCGCCCGTCAAGCGCACCTCGTCGACGCCGAGCCGGGCAAGCACTCCGACGAGGCGGGTGATCTCCTCGAAGCTCAGAATCTCCTGCCGGCCGAGCCATTCCAGGCCGTCCGCCGGCATGCAGTAGGTGCAGCGAAAGTTGCACTTGTCGGTGACCGACACGCGGACGGACTTGATCTCCCGGTCCCACGAATCGCGCAGCGGTTCCATGGAATGAGCTTAGCCCAAGCATTTGGAGAGAATCGCGCGGTGCCGGCTCTCGTCGCGCTGATCTTCGTCACGGCGGTGTGGGGAGTGACGTTCGTCCAGGTCAAGGACGCCGTCGCGATCTACCCGCTCTTCGCGTTCCTCGCGATCCGGTTTGCGATCGCCACCGGGACGCTTGCGCTTCCAGCCGCGAAGCGGGTTCGCGGGCTTGGACGCATCGGCGGCGCCGGCGGCGCGTTCCTCGGCCTGCTGCTCGCCGCCGGGTATGCGCTGCAGACGGCAGGGCTCGAACGCACGACGGTCTCGAGCACGGGCTTCATCACCGGGATGTACGTCGTGCTCACGCCGTTGATCGCGCTGCTGCTCTATCGCGCTCGCATCGGGCTCGCCGCGTGGGGAGGGGTGCTGCTCGCAACGGCCGGCCTGGCGATGCTCTCGGGGATTCACGCGGGCTCCGCAACGGGAGACCTGCTCGTGCTCGCGGCGGCAGCGGTGTACTCGCTCCAGATCGTCCTGATGGAGCGGTACGCGCCGAGATTCGATGCGCTCGCTTTCACCTTCGTCGAGATGGCAGCGGCGTTCCTTGGACTGCTCGTGGTCGCGCTCGCGCTCGGCGACCTGGGTGTGCCACGCGGCTGGACGGTGTGGGGCGCATTGCTCGTGACCGGCGTGTTCGCGAGCGCACTCGGATTTCTGGTCCAGACCTGGGCACAGCGGCGCACGTCGGCGACACGCACCGCACTGGCGTTCTCGATGGAGCCAGTGTGGGCCGCGTTGTTTGGTTACACCCTTGCGGGTGACCGTCTGGGTGCGCTCGGGTGGGGAGGCTGCGCCGCGATCATGGCCGGAATCGTGCTCGCTGAGCCGGCCGCCGCGTCCGCGCTCCGGCGCCTGGTTGGCCGTTAGCGGTTGTAGACCGCGTTCAGGAGAACGATCCCGAGCCAGACCACGACCATCGCGACGATCCCTCCGTGGGTGGCCGCGATCGCTGTAATCGGGATCGCCGCGACGAGCGAGGCGAGCGCAAGCACGAACGAGCCCTCCCGGCCGTGTCGCTGCGCAGGGATCCGCCGCGTGGCGCGTTCGTCGATCCGCTTCTCGATGCGATCGACGAAGGAGTCGATCAGGTGGGGCTCCATTTCGCCGCCGAGCTCGCGGCGAGCCTCGATCGCGGCCTGGACGTCTTCCCGCTCCACCATCGCAGCCAGTCTAGGCTGCCGATCGGTCACAGACTTGATATGATCTGGCTTAGATTTTCTCAGTAGACCCACAAAGAAAGGCGAAATCAGGTATGGCAAAGACAATCGGCATCGATCTCGGCACGACCAACAGCGCGATGGCCGTGCTCGAGGGCGGCGAGCCGGCCGTGATCCCGAACGCGGAGGGCGGCCGCACGACGCCGTCCGTCGTCGCGTTCACGAAGGACGGCCAGCGGCTCGTCGGGGCGCCCGCGCGGCGCCAGCAAGTGACGAATCCCGAGAACACGGTCTTCTCGATCAAGCGGTTCATGGGCCGCAAGTGGGACGAGGTCTCCGAAGAGATGACGATCGTCCCCTACGAGGTCGTGAAGGGACCGAACGGGGACGCGCGCGTGAAGGCAGGCGGCCAGGAGTACGCGCCGCCGGAGATCAGCGCGATGATCCTCCAGAAGCTGAAGGCGGACGCCGAGGCGTACCTCGGCGAGCCGGTGAGCGACGCCGTCGTCACCGTCCCCGCCTACTTCAACAACGCGCAGCGCGAGGCGACGAAGGACGCCGGCAAGATCGCCGGCCTCAACGTCGTCCGCATCATCAATGAGCCGACGGCCGCGGCACTCGCCTACGGTCTCGACAAGGAAGGCTCCGATCAGACGATCCTCGTCTTCGACCTCGGCGGTGGCACGTTCGACGTGTCGATCCTCGACCTCGGCGAGGGCGTCTTCGAGGTCAAGGCCACGAACGGCGACAACCACCTCGGCGGCGACAACTTCGACAAGGCAGTCGTCGACTGGATGGTCGCCGAG
This sequence comes from uncultured Actinomycetes bacterium, assembly GCA_963804935.1. GTDB lineage: Bacteria > Actinomycetota > Thermoleophilia > Gaiellales > Gaiellaceae > 3-1-20CM-4-69-9. The sequence goes on along the minus strand of CAWDSD010000021.1, from coordinate 75,375 downwards.
TTCAAGAAGGATCAGGGCATCGACCTCGCCGCCGACCGGATGGCCCTCCAGCGCCTCTACGAGGCGGCGGAGAAGGCCAAGATCGAGCTGTCGTCCACGATGACGACCCAGATCAATCTCCCGTTCATCACCGCGACGCAGGACGGCCCGAAGCATCTCGACCTGCAGTTGACGCGGGCGAAGCTCGAAGAGATCACCGCCGACCTGCTCGGGCGCACCGTCGGCCCGACGCGCCAGGCGCTCGAAGACGCCGGCATCGACCGGTCGAAGATCGACCACGTCGTTCTCGTCGGCGGCATGACGCGGATGCCTGCGGTGCAGGCGAAGGTCAAGGAGCTGATCGGCAAGGACCCGCACAAGGGTGTGAACCCCGATGAGGTCGTCGCCGTCGGCGCCGCGATCCAGGGCGGCGTGCTGAAGGGCGAGGTCAAGGACATCCTCCTCCTCGACGTCACGCCCCTGTCACTTGGCATCGAGACGAAGGGCGGCGTGTTCACGCGTCTCATCGAGCGCAACACCACCATCCCGACGAAGAAGTCCGAGACGTTCACGACGGCGGAGGACAACCAGCCCTCCGTGGAAGTGCACGTTCTTCAGGGCGAGTCGGAGATGGCGGCGTTCAACAAGACGCTCGGCAAGTTCCAGCTCGTCGGCATTCCGCCGGCGCCCCGGGGCTTGCCCCAGGTCGAGGTCTCGTTCGACATCGACGCCAACGGGATCATCAACGTTTCGGCGAAGGATCTCGGCACCGGAAACCAGCAGCAGATCCGGATCGAGGGTGGCTCGGGCCTCAAGGAGGAAGAGGTTCAGCAGTTGATCCGCGACGCAGAGGCGCACGCCGACGAGGCACGCCGCCTGCGCGAGGTCGCGGACACGAAGAACCAGGCCGAGCAGCTCGCGTACCAGACCGAGCGTTCGCTCAAGGAGCACCGCTCCGCGCTGGACGAGGCCGACGCTGCGACGATCGAGGGTCGCGTCATGGAGCTGAAGCAGGCGCTCGAGGGCGACGACGTCGGCGAGATCCGTGCCAAGACGGAGGCGCTCCAGGAGGCGTCGCACAAGCTCGCGGAAGCGGTCTATGCATCCGCACAGCAGCAGACGACGTCTACGGCATCCGCAACCGGCAACGGCGGCGCTGCGGAGGACGAAGTCGTCGAAGAGGGTGACTACGAGGTCATCGACGAGGAGCAGGAGGCTCCGAAGGCGTAATGACGGACGAGTCACAGGTAACTCAGCAGCCGGAGGGGGCGCAGCCCCCTGTCCGCGACAGCGGACCAGTGGAGGGGGTCCGGGGGAACCGGGAGGTTCCCCCGGCGGGCGCCCCGGACGTCGACGTCGACGCTCTCCAGGCTGACCGCGATCAGCTCTTCGACCGCCTGCAGCGACTCGCGGCGGAGTTCGACAACTTCCGCAAGCGGAACGCGCGCGAGCAGGCGGCGTTCGCCGAGCGCGCAAACGAGCGGCTCGTGAAGGAGCTGATCCCGATCCTCGACGATCTCGGGCGGGCACTCGAGGCCGCGTCGGAGCATCAGGAAGGACAGGTCGAGGACGGCGTGCGCCTGGTGCATCGCTCGCTCGCCGATCTGCTCCAGAAGCAGGGGCTCAGGGAGATCGCAACGGAGGGCAAGTTCGATCCGCACGTGCACGAGGCGCTGCTGTCGCAGCCGTCCGACGCCGAGGAGGGCTCGGTGATCGAGGTCGTGCAGAAGGGCTACAAGCTCGGCGACAAGGTGCTGCGCCCGGCTCGTGTCGTCATCGCGGGGCCCTCGGAGGGTTAATTGGCGACGTTGTACGACACGCTCGGGGTGAAGAAGGGCGCGTCGGCGGCCGAGATCAAGAAGGCCTACCGCAAGCTCGCCGCCCAGTTCCACCCGGACAAGAACCCCGGCGACGACGCCGCGGAAGAGAAGTTCAAGGAAGTGCAGAACGCGTACGACACGCTCTCCGATCCGGAGAAGCGCAAGCAGTACGACGCGTTCGGCACGGCGAACGGCCGACGTCCGGCGGGGTCCGATCCGCGAGACTTCAACTTCGGCGGCGGGGGCAACTTCACCGTCAACGACCTTGGGGATCTCGGCGACCTGTTCGGCGGGATTTTCAACCGCGGCCAGGCCGGGCGAGGACGGCGGCAGCCCGAGCGCGGGGCTGACATCGAGGTCCCGGTCAGTCTCTCGTTCGAGGATTCGCTCCGCGGCCTCGAGACGAAGATCCCGGTCGAGGTGACGACCGCCTGCCGCGAATGCGGTGGTACCGGCGCAGAGCCTGGAACGTCACCGGTGATCTGTCCTCAGTGCAACGGCCGCGGTGTCGTCTCGGAGAGCCAGGGTCTGTTCGCGCTGTCACAGCCGTGTCCGCGCTGCCGCGGGAACGGAACGGTCATCGAGAAGCCGTGCAAGAAGTGCAAGGGCACCGGTCGCGAGCGGCGCACGAAGCACTACACGGTGAAGATTCCTGCCGGCGTGAAGGACGGCACGCGAATCCGGGTCAAAGGCAAGGGCGAGATTGGTGAAGGCGGCGGCCCGGCGGGCGACCTCTATGTCGTGACGCGGGTCGACCCGTCGAAGAAGTTCGAGCGGCGCGGTGCGGATCTGGTCATCGAGGTTCCCGTCACGTATGCGGAAGCCGCGCTCGGCGCGACCGTCGAGGTACCGACGCCGTACGGCGACCGTGTGTCGCTGAAGGTTCCGGCAGGCACGCAGGACGGCCGCCAGCTGCGCATCCGCGGCCACGGCGCGCCGAAGCTGGACGGCAGCGGGAAGGGCGACCTGATCGCCCGCCTGCGCGTGAACGTCCCGAAGAAACTGTCGAAGAAGGAGCGCGAGGCGCTCGAGGAATTGCAGAAGCTCTCGCACGACGATCCGAGGGAGGCGTTGTTCTCGTGAAGACCGCTGCCATCGTCCTCGTCGGTGTCGGCACGGTCGGCGTCCTCGTGATGTTCGTGATCATGCGCCGCAAGCTCGAAGAGCTGCGGCGGTTGAAGGACGGTCGGTGATGGACGACCGTCCGCGTTACATGATCTCCGTTGCTGCCGACATCGTCGGCATGCATCCGCAGACCCTCCGCATCTACGAGAACAAGGGACTGATCCGTCCGAAGCGCACCGCCGGCAATACGCGGCTGTACTCCGAGGCGGACATCGAGCGCCTGCGGCTGATCCAGCAGCTGACGAACGACCTCGGCCTGAACCTTGCGGGAGTGGAGCAGGTCATGCAGTTGCAGGACGAGGTGGAGCGCATGCAGCGGACGCTCGACCGCATGGAGCGTGAGATGCGCGAGGCGGTCAGCCGGGTGCATCGCCAGTACCGCCGTGACCTCGTCCCGTGGAAACCGCCCATCGACCTGATTCCGACGCGGCGCTGATGGAACGTACCGGTGCCAGGCACGGGTACGAAACCGTGACGCGGTCGCAACGACATCCGCACTGCGCCCGCATGCGCCGCGGAACGTACCGGTGCCAGGCACGGGTACGAAACTGAGACGAGAGGCACACGAGTTATGGACTTCAACAAGCTGACGATCAAGAGCCAGGAAGCCGTCGCGGCTGCGCAGGAGCTCGCGCGCCGGATGGGGAACCCCGAGCTGTACCCGGAGCACCTGCTCCTGGCGCTGCTCGACCAGGAGCTGCCGCAGCAGCTCGTGCCCGACGCCGCGGAGTTGCGTGCGCAGGCCGAGGCTGCGCTCCGCGCGAAGCCGTCCGTCCAGGGGATGCAACAGCAGCCGAACGTTTCCGCCGCCTTCTCGCGCGTGCTCGACAAGGCCGCGGACGACGCGAAGCGCATGGAGGACGACTACGTCTCGACCGAGCACCTCCTGCTCGCACTCGACGTCGTTCCGCGCGACCAGCTCGAGGCGAAGATCAAGGCCGTCCGCGGCGGGCAGCGCGTGACGTCCCAGGATCCGGAAGAGACCTACCAGGCGCTTGAGAAGTTCGGGCGCGACCTCACCGCCGCGGCGGAGGAGGGCAAGCTCGACCCGGTGATCGGCCGGGACGAGGAAGTGCGCCGTGTGATCCAGGTGCTCTCACGCCGAACGAAGAACAACCCCGTCCTGATCGGCGATCCCGGCGTGGGGAAGACCGCGATCGTCGAAGGGCTTGCGCAGCGCATCGTCGCCGGCGACGTGCCCGAAGGGCTGAAGGGCAAGCGCGTCTGGGCGCTCGACATCGGCGCGCTCCTCGCAGGCTCGAAGTACAGAGGCGAGTTCGAGGAACGACTCAAGGCGGTGCTGAACGAGATCCAGTCCGCGGAGGGCCGGATCATCCTCTTCATCGACGAGCTGCACACGATCGTCGGCGCCGGCGCCGCAGAAGGCGCCGTGTCGGCGGGCAACCTGCTCAAGCCGATGCTCGCGCGCGGCGAGCTGCGCGCCGTCGGCGCGACCACGCTCGACGAGTACCGCAAGCACATCGAGAAGGACGCCGCGCTCGAGCGGCGCTTCCAGCCGATCTTCGTCGGCGAACCGTCCGTCACCGACACGATCGCGATCCTGCGCGGACTGAAAGAGCGCTACGAGGCGCACCACGGCGTGCGCATCCGCGACGCGGCGCTCGTCGCCGCGGCCGTGCTCTCCGATCGCTACATCACCGACCGCTTTCTCCCCGACAAGGCGATCGACCTCGTCGACGAGGCGGCGTCGCGCCTGCGCATGGAGATCGACTCGAGCCCGGTCGAGCTCGACGAAGCAGACCGACGCGTGCGCCAGTACGAGATCGAGCTGGCCGCGATGCAGAAGGAGTCGAAGGAGGTGCGCGAGCCCGTCGAGCGTGAGCTCGCCGAAGCGAAGGAACGGCACGCCGAGCTCGCCGCGCGCTGGTCGCACGAGAAGGAGGCGCTCGACCGCGTCAAGGAGATCACGCAGCGGATCGACGAGCTCCGCATGGAGTACGAGCGTGCGGAGCGCGCGGGCGACTTCAACCGCGCCGCCGAGATCCGCCACGGCGAGCTGCCGCAGCTCGAGCGCGAGCTCGCCGAACGCGACGGCACGCAGCCGGAGAACGCGATGGTGAAGGAGGAGGTCGACGAGGACGACGTTGCCGCCGTCGTCGCGCGCTGGACCGGCATCCCGGTCGACCGGCTGCTCGAGGGCGAGACCGAGAAGCTGATCCACATGGAGGACAGGCTGCACCAGCGAGTCGTCGGCCAGGACGAAGCGGTCGAGGCGGTCGCGAATGCATTGAGACGCGCACGCACCGGACTCCAGGATCCGAACCGTCCGATCGGCTCGTTCGTCTTCCTCGGTCCGACCGGTGTCGGCAAGACCGAGCTTGCGCGGGCGCTCGCCGAGTTCATGTTCGACGACGACCGCGCGATGGTGCGGCTCGACATGTCGGAGTACCAGGAGCGACACACGGTCGCGCGGCTGATCGGCGCCCCGCCCGGCTACGTCGGCTACGAGGAAGGCGGCCAGCTGACCGAAGCCGTGCGCAGGCGCCCGTACTCGGTGATCCTCCTCGACGAGATCGAGAAGGCGCACAACGAGGTCTTCGACGTCCTGCTGCAGATCCTCGACGACGGCCGTCTCACCGACGGCCAGGGCCGAACGGTCGACTTCCGCAACACCGTCCTGATCATGACCTCGAACCTGCGCTCGCAGGAACAGCTGCGCGAGTTCTTCCGGCCGGAGTTCCTGAACAGGATCGACGAGATCGTGGAGTTCGAGCCGCTGACGAAAGACCAGCTCGGGGAGATCGTCGAGCTGCAGCTCGAACGTCTCCGCGTCAGGCTCGCCGAGCGCGGCATCGAGCTCGAGCTCACCGACGAGGCCAAGCACGTCCTGGCCGAAGCCGGTTGGGATCCGACCTACGGGGCCCGGCCCCTCAAGCGCGCGATCCAGCGGCTGATCGAGAACCCCCTGGCCCTGCGGTTGCTCGAAGGCGACTTCGGCGAAGGCGACGCCGTCCGCGTCGATGCCAAGGACGGTCAACTGATCTTCGAACGCGCAGCCGCGCGCGAGCCGGCCGCCGCGTAGCGTGCCGGAGGACCACTTCGGCGAGGAGGTCGCCGCTCACTACGACGCGTCGGAGGAGCAAGACCCGATGTTCTCGCCGGAGGCGATCAACCCGGTCGTCGACTTCCTCGTCGAGCTTGCGGGCGACGGACTCGCACTCGAGTTCGGTATCGGCACAGGTCGCATCGCACTGCCGCTCGCCGAGCGCGGCGTTCCCGTGCACGGGATCGATCTCTCGGAGGCCATGGTCGCTCGCCTGCGCGCCAAGCCTGGGGCGGACAGGATCGAAGTGACGATGGGCGACTTCGCGACCACGAAGGTGGGCGGCACCTTCACGGTCGCGTACCTCGTCTACAACACGATCCAGAACCTCACGACGCAGGACGCCCAGGTCGCGTGCTTCCAGAACGTCGCCGCGCACCTGGAGCCCGGCGGCTGCTTCGTGATCGAGGTCGGGCTGCCGGACCTGCAACGCCTGCCGTTCGGCGAGACGATCCGTCCCTTCCACCTCAGCGGCTCGCGCCTCGGGTTCGACACGTACGACGTTGCGAATCAAGGCCTCGTCTCGCACCACTACACGCGCGACGCCGACGGCAGATTCAAGTATTCGTCGGGGCCTTTCCGCTATGTCTGGCCGTCGGAGCTGGACCTGATGGCGCGCATCGCGGGCCTGACGCCGCGCGAGCGGTGGAGCGGTTGGAAAGGTGAGCCGTTCACGAGCGTGAGCGAGAAGCTCGTCGGCGTCTGGGAAAAGCCCGCGAGCTAGAGGTCGCCGGGATCGTCGAAGAAGTCGGCGCCTTCCTGTTCGGGAGGAGCGCCGTAGATGTAGAGGACGAGTTCCTCGCCGCCTTCGTTACGCACCTGCAGCGGGGTGCCCGGCTCGACCGCGACGACGCTCTCCGGGCCGACGTCGATCCGGTCCGGCGGATCGCCGAGGAGCATCGTCAGCGTGCCGGAGATGACGACGAACACTTCTTCTTGGGCTTTGTCCGCGTGCCGTCGGCCGCGGGTTCCCACCGGATAGCGCCAGACCCGCCCGCGCGATTGCTTCAGCCCTGCGGCCGTCGTCACGTCGGCGGCCTGCCGCGGTGCCTGGCCCTCGGCGCCGGGAGGCCGATCCTCCCATTCCAGCTTCGACGCGTCAGCAACGTGATAGCCCATCGCCCAACTATAAAAAAAGGGCCGCTCCCCACAGCGACCCTCGGTATTGCGGATGAGCCCATCTTGAAGGTGGATTGTTTGGTGATCGTGAGGTTTCCCTGAGAAAATCAGGAGGTGGGTCTCTACAGCTTCGCCAGCCGCAGGCTCCAGGACCGTTTCGACACCAGGCGGCTTGCCGACCGGATCGAGGAGCGCATCGTGCACGATCGCATCGACGACGGCGACCGTGCGTTCATCGAAGCGCGGGACATGTTCTTCATCGCGACGACCGACGAGGACGGTCAGCCGCAGTGCTCGTACAAAGGCGGCGAGCCGGGCTTCGTGCGGGTGCTCGACGACACGACGATCGCCTTCCCGCTGTACGACGGCAACGGGATGTACCTGACGGCCGGGAATCTGCTGGCGACGAAGAGTGTTGGGCTGCTCTTCATCGACTTCGAGGGACGCAAGCGGATGCGCTTGAACGGCACCGCATCTGTCGACGACGCCGATCCTCTGCTCGCCGACTACCCCGAGGCGCAGCTGGTCGTGCGCGTGCGCGCGACCGAAGTCTTTCCGAACTGCCCGCGCTACATCCACGAGTACAAATTGGTGAAGCGATCGCGGTTCGTCCCGAAGGCGGAGTGCGAGACGCCGGTCCCGCAGTGGAAGCAGAGCGACTGGGCACACGACGTGCTACCCGAGGGCGACCCGGCCAACGATCCTTCGCGCGAGGTGATTCCGCGCGGCTGAGCCTTGGGTCGACGTGAGTCACCGGTGTCGTCGGTGGACGGCACGGTGACCCGGGCGGTGATTGTCGGCCGGTCTTCTAGAGACAGTTGCGCATGGCGCGGATGAGCGAGCCTGCGTAGCGCATGCCCTCGCCGTCGGGTTCGCGGCCGAGGAAGCGCCACCGGCGCTGCTCGTACCACAGGCAGGCGCGGAGCTCTTCGAGCGTTCGCGGGACCTCGCCCGTCCGGCGCCAGCGCGCGAACGAGTCGCTGGCGGCCTCGGAGCACAGGTCCCGGTCCAACGGTGCGAATGTCACGGCGAATCTGGCGTAGTCGCTCCACTCGCCGTAACCGGGCGGTAGATCGGTCTCCTGCAGTTCCCCCGTTTGGATCTGCGTCGCGTACATCTGATACCTCCGACGCCGCAAAGGGCCGCTGCCGCGGCCCTTTGTGGGAATGGTTCGCCCCCTCGGCCTGCGGCGGGCTTTGGGGGCGGCTTACTGCTGGTGCTTTTACTCTGAGACGCCGGAACGCGGCGGATCTTGCAGGGGTACCGAGAAATCCCCCTTCAGGGTTACTCGGTGGTGAAAGGCAAGAGCCGCCCCTGCGGTGGGCGGCTCTCTTGTGTGATCGCCGCCGTTGGCGGCCTGGCAGCGGCGAATGTATTGCGGCTACCCATTGAGATGCCGCGTCGCATCAATCCTTGCGCTCATCGTGGTGGTTCACCCTTTGGGGTGACACGGCTACGGTTGCCCGCATGATCCTCGTCGTCGCCGCAACCGATTTGGAGCTGGTAGGTGCCGCAGGAGCCGCGACACTCGTCTGTGGGGTCGGCCCCGTCGAGGCCGCCGCCGCAACTGCGCGTGCGCTTGCCGAGCTTCGACCCGACACGGTGCTCCACGTCGGGATCGCCGGTGCGCGCGGCATTCCGGCTTCCCAACTCGTGATCGGCTCGGAGGCGGTGTACGAGGACGCGCCGGCCGGGGGTTTCGTCCGGGACCGTGAGCATCCCGATCCACGTCTGGTGGATGCAGCTCAGCGGGCGCTGCCCGAGGCGCGCGTCCTTCCGATCGGCACGAGCGCGCGCGTCGGCGGAACGAGCAGTTGCGAGGTCGAGGCGATGGAGGGCTTCGCGGTGTTACGGGCCGCCGCACTGGCCGGGATCCCCGCACTCGAGGTGCGCGCCATCTCGAACGAGATCGACGAACCGGATCGAGCCCGTTGGCACTTCGACGATGCGCTCGCCGCGCTCGAGGCCGCCTTACCGCGGCTGCTGGCCGAGCTCGACGGATGAAGCGTGTCTGGCTGCGGGCAACCGTGCTCGCGCTCGCCGTCGCCGGTGCCGTCGCAGGCTTGACTGTGTACTACAGCACCGAGGGCGTCCCGCGCTGCCTCGTCTCCGGAACGGGGACGTGGCAGCCGCCTTCGGATAGTCGGACGCACCGCTACGAGGTTGTGATCCTCGACGGCTCTGCGTGCTTCTTCGACATGGACAAGCAGCAACGCCTGGTCGGCGCGTTACCTCTCGCGCAAGCGCAGTTACTCTCGGCCGCCGTCCCCACCGCGTCCGACCGGCTCAGCGTCAGCGATACCGAGCACGGAGTTCAGTTCGTGACGCGCCGCGGATTGCTCGGGGTTCGCACGATCGACCTCAAGACGAAGCGCGCGCTCTATCTCACGCGCTTCAAGGGCTTTACCTGGAACCCGCGGTTCGGGCCGGACCCGCCGAGTCACGGGCTTTCGCTCGCCCCGGACCGCCCCGAGCTCTGGGTGCTCGACGCACCGAACAGCGTTGTGCACATCTTCGACGTGAGCGAGCTACCAGACGGGCCGCCTCGCCCGGTGGAAGACGTTCGCCTCTCGAAGCCGATCTCCGGCGACGAGAACCCCTGTGCGCGTTCGTGCGGTCGCATCGGTTCGCTCCTGCACAGTGCGAACGGTCGTTTCGTCTACGTCGGCGACGCGGGCGACGTCATCGACACTCGCACACGCGAGATCGTGGCCAATCTCGAAGCGCTCCACAATTCGCGAAGGCAGCTCGAGGTCGACTGGGTGCGCGGCAAAGCGGTCTTTCCCTCGCCCCGCTAGATTCGACCGCGTGCCTCAAACGCCGCTGCCGCCGCCGCTTCCGCCCGAGACCCGCACCGTGGGGCAACTCGTCGCGGAGGCGCTGAAGCTCTACGGCGCGCGCTTCTGGCCCTCACTCGCGCTTGGTATCGGGCCCGCGCTCGTCGGTATTGCGGACAGCGAGCTGGAGGGGGCGGCGCGCGCGATCTTCGATGTCCTGGTCGGCCCCCTGGTTTTCGCTGCCTCCTACGGCGCGGCGGTTGCCCTGGTGAAACCGATCGGGCGCGGCCGCTACGTGGGCGTCGCGCTCGCTACTGGCTTCGTCGCCTTCCTGCCGGTCTGTCTGGCGAGGCTCTTCAGAGACTTCCCGGGGATCAACCTCATGGCGGTCGCATGGCTCGCGTTCTTCTGCCTCGCGGTTCCCGCGGCGCTCGTCGAGCGTCGCGGTTTTCTCGACGCTTTGCGGCGAGGCGTTCAGCTAGCCCGCGCCGACTACATCCACGCGCTGGGCTCACTCGCGACGCTGCTCATCACCATCTTCCTGACCGGTCTCGTGCTGTTCTTCTCGCTGCGCGCGCTGAGCGACCAGGCACTGCGCGTCGCGGCGCTCCTGGCGCTGCTCGTGCTTACTCCAGTCTTCATGCTCGGCGCCGCGATCCTGTACGTCGACCAGGAAGCGAGAGTAGAGTCGGGCCCCCGACCGAGGAGGAAGCGCGATGCCGACCTACATTCTGCTTTCGAGTCTGACGGCGCAGGGCGTTCAGACACTGAAAGCCAACCCTGATCGTCTTCGCGAGGTCAACAAAGACGTCGAGGAGCTCGGCGCCAAGGTCCTCCACCAGTGGGCGACGCTCGGCGACTACGACTTCGTGAACATCGTCGAGGCGCCGGACGCAGCGACCATCGCGCGCGTCTCCGTCTCGCTAGGTGCGCGCGGCAGCACGAAGATCCGCACCCTCACCGCATTGACGATCGACGAGTTCCTGACCGCGCTGGGCTAGTGCACGGACGCTAGTCGGCGCGCTCGCGCAGGACGGTGATGCCCCAGGCGCGCCCGGACTCGAAGAGCTCGTCCGGATCGACCTCGTCCGCCCAGCCGAGGAAGTGCTTCTCCGGCTCTTCGTCGGTCGAGCCGTAGACCGCTCGCCGGCCCGGTGTATGGGGTAGAGGCTCGAGGCGCTCGCCGCGTGCGAGTGCGTCGCGCCGAGCCTCTGCTTCTTCGGCGACGGGGCCTTCTTCGTAACCGCGTGGCACGACCCTGAGTGTACGCTCGGCGTCGTGCCCGCAGCGCTCGCCGTCAGCGGTCTCGTCAAGCGGTACGGCGCGGTCGAAGCGCTCGGCGGAGTCGATCTCGAGGTCCGTGACAGCGAGCTCGTCGGCCTGCTGGGGCCGAACGGTGCCGGGAAGTCGACGCTCGTCAAGATCGCCTGCGGTCTTGTCCGGCCTACGACCGGGACTGCGGAGGTGTGCGGCGCGCGTGCCGGTTCGCGTGAGGCGCGGGCGGCACTTGGCTATCTCGCCGAGCTCTTCCGCTTTCCCGGCTGGATGACGGCGGACGAACTACTCGAGCTGCATCAACGTCTGGCCGGCTCGCAAGGAGGTGAGCAAGAGCGCGCCGATCTGCTCGAGCTCGTCGGCCTGCAGGATGCGCGTCGGCGTCCCGTCGAAGCGATGTCGAAGGGGATGCAGCAGCGGCTCGGGATTGCGCAGGCGCTCGTCGGCTCGCCGCGGCTGCTGCTGCTCGACGAGCCCACTAGCGCGCTCGACCCGGTCGGCAGGCGAACCGTACGCGAGCTCCTCGAAGAACTGCAGCGGCGCGGTGTTTCCGTTCTGCTGAACTCGCACCTGCTCAGTGAGATCGAGCTCGTTTGCGACCGCGTGGTGATACTCCTCGGCGGACGGGTCGTGAGCGCAGGAACGCCGTCAGAGCTTGCGAGGCCGCGCGGCGTCGAGATCGAGACAGACGGAGGCAAGCGCACCTATCCGGATGCAGGGCGCGACGACATCCCGCGTCTGATCGCGGAGCTCGTTCGTGGCGGACAGAATGTGTACGGCGCGCGTCTGCTCACCTCGACGCTCGAGGATGTGTACGTCGAGGCAGTGAGCGGTGAGACGTCGTGACCGCGGTCTGGACGATTGCCGGCTATGGACTGCGCGAGGCGTTGCGCCGCAAGGTCTTCGTCGTTGTGTGCTTCCTAACCGCCGCATTCCTCAGCCTCTACTGGCTCGGGGTGCGCTACGCGTTCCACCACGTCGCGGGCGTCGAACCGCCTGCCGGCGTCGACTCGCGAACGTTCGCGGGCGCGTTCCTCTTCGGCATGGCGATGTTCGGAACGCTCTTCCTCGGTGTCGTCCTTGCGATCTTCCTGACGCTCGGCACCGTGCGGGGCGATGCGGAGCGCGCGCTGCTCCAGCCGCTCGTCGTTCGTCCGATCGGCCGAACGACGTTGCTCGTTGCTCGCTTTCTCGGGGCCGCGGCCGTATGTGTGCCGTACGTCCTGATCCTCTACTTCGCGGCGATGCTGCTCACCGGTCTCGAAGGCTCATGGTGGCCCGACCGGATCGTCACGCCGGGGCTCGAGCTCGCCGGCGGTGTGGTGGTCGTCGCCGCGTTGTCGCTTCTCGGTTCGGTCTTTCTCAGCTCGATCGCGAACGGGATCGCGATCTTCATGATCTTCGGCGCGGGGCTCGTCGCCGGCCTGCTCGGCAACATCGGACACGTGCTCAACTCGCCCGGCCTGATCCACGCCGCGAAGATCGCGGCCTGGGCGGTTCCGTTCGAGGCGCTCTACCAGGATGCGCTGCGTGCGATCACGGAGAGGACATCGGGCCTGACGGGCTTCCTGCTGCGGCTCGGCCCGTTCGGCGGCGCCGAGCAGGGCGGCGTTTGGTTGCGACTCTGGGCCGTCGCGTACATCGTGGTCGTCGGTGCAGTCGCAGCCGCAGGCTTCGCGCGGCGCGACCTCTAGCGCACACCGGTCCGTACGTGGGCTACCGAGACACGGCGACTTCGGCGGCGAGGGCGGCGTTCGCGACGACGAGATCGCGGTTCGCTGCGAGCGTCCTGCCGCCGCTGTGCTCGTGCAGATACGTCAAGACGAACGGGGTCACTGCCTGCCCCTTCACATCGTTGCGCGCTGCTGCTGCCAGGGCTTCCTCGATCAGCGGCTCGACGTCGTCGAGGCTGTCGTCGGGTGGACGCGCAAGCAGGAGGCCGCCGCCGTTCAGCTCCCAGTGCGCCCGCGCGACCCGCGCGGCCTCTGACGCGGACTCCACTCGTGCAGGCACGGGCGGCCCACCGTACGCCGAGTAGAACAACGGGAACGTGTCCGTGCGGAAGCCCATCACTGGCACGCCGAGTGTCTCGAGCACCTCGAGCGTTGCAGGGACGTCCAGCAACGACTTGATCCCGGCGGAGACTACGAGCGCCTTCGTGCGCGCGAGCTCGCCGAGGTCGGCAGACACGTCCGGTGGAGCGGGGAAGCCGCGATGCACGCCCCCGAGCCCGCCCGTCCCCATGAAGCGAATATCGGCCGCGCGGCAGACCGCGAGCGTTCCGCCGACGGTCGTCGCACCGACGGCGCCCTGCACCACGCACGCCGCGAGGTCACGCGGTCCGACCTTGCGCGCGCTGCCGTCGAAACGTGCGAGCTCTTCCCCGGAGAGCCCGACCCGGATCTTGCCGTCGAGCAGGCCGATCGTCGCCGGCACAGCGCCTGCCGCGCGAACGCGGTGCTCTGCCTCGAGCCCGACCGCAACGCCCTCCCCGGCAGGGAACCCGTGCGCGACGAGCGTTGTCTCCAGTGCCACGACCGCCGCTGCTTCCCGCACTTCGTCCGCGACGACGATCACGGCATCGCTCCCGGCCTGGCCACACAGCGGGCGGCGGCTTCGAGTGCAAGCTCGGGCCCACCGACGAGAAAACCTGCCGCGAGTGCATCACCCGCACCCGTAGCGTCGACGACCTCGGCGTCTCGCGCCGGTAACTCGATGCGCTCCTCGCCCAGGACGAGCAAGCCACGGGCGCCGCGCTTGACGACGGCGGTCGGCGCAAGCCCGTACGCCGCGCCGACGATCTGCCACTCCGCCTCGTTGGCGAAGATGACATCGGGCGCAAGCTGCTCGAGTTGTTCGCGGAACCGCACAGGCCCGTATTCGCGAATTCGAGTCCAGGCGGAGAGGTCGACGCTTACGCGCGCGCCGTTCCCGCGAGCCAGCGTCACGGCGCGAGCCGCTGCGCCGTCGATCGGCGTTGCCATCAATGCGTAGCCAGAGATGTGGAGAGAGTCGCACGCGAACCACGCTGGGTCGAGCTCGTCCGCGGAGAGGTTCGGCGCGACTCCGCGATCCGACGCCATCGTGCGCTCACCATCTGCGCCGACAAGCGACACAACAATGCCGTTGCGGCCCTCGGCCAGTGGCCCGACGACCTCGACGCCTCGCGCCTCCAGCTCCGCGGTCACGAGTTGGCCCGTCAGGTCGTCGCCGCGCTTCGAGACGACCCGCGCGTCCGAGCCGAGCGCCGCCGCCCAGGCAGCGACGTTCGCCGCCTGTCCACCGGCGGCGGTTTGGGTCGTAGCCAGGGCGTCCGCTCCCGAAGAGAGCGGCTCGCCAAGACGGACGATCACGTCGAGCAGCGCATCGCCGAGGGTTACGAGCAGCACGACTTATGATCGTCCCATGGACGGCGAGCACAAGGGCGGCCGGCTCGGCTCGTTCGTCATCGGCGGAGTGCTCGGCGCCTCTGCGGCTCTGGCCGCGGCACGCCGCAGGCGCCGCCTCACACGACCCGACCGGCAGGTCTTCCAGGGGCTCGAGGCATTCGAAGGCGCGCCTTGCTACCGCGAGATCGTCGAGAAGGAGCGCGACGAATCAGAACCGTGATTCCGCACGGAGAAGCGTGCGGAGGTTGATGTCCGCGTCGCCGATCTCGAGCCTGCGACCGACCCGCATCACGTGCTCCGACACCGAGAGGTAGCGCGCACGCGTGACCAGCGGCTCCAACGAGCGAATCACGAGGAAGGGGCCGTAGCGGCGCGCCTCGAACGCCGAGCGTGGGCTCGGAAGCACGAGCGGAATCGTCTGCCGCTGCCTCACGTTCGTTGTGTCGCTCGCATCGAAGACCCAGACCCCGCGGCCGAGCGGCTCGGGAATGTCCTTCAGCGATGACGCGAGCAAGGCCGGATCCGCGCGCGGCAGCGTGTGGCCCGAGAACGAACGGTTGCGCTCCCACGCCTGGAGATACACGGGCTCGTAGCCGAGCAAGACGTCGCTCGACCGATACGTGCTCGCGAGCCATGCAGCCGCTGCATCGCGTGCCTGCGCCTCTCCGGGCGGATCGCCGTCGAAGAGCGGCGGCGTCTTCTCGTGCGCCCAGCGCACTTCTCCGGTCAGCAGCACGGCGACGGCGATCAGCGCGAGAGCGGGTCCCGCTCGCCCGCCGCGGCGGCCGAGCTCGACGATCGGCGCAGCCACGAGCACGCTGAAGAACGGCAGTGCGAAGATCAGATGGCGTGCCTCGGGCGACGTTGTCGAGTTGAGCGTCGCGAGCATGAACGCAACGGCCGGCACGACAACGACGCATCCGAACAACAGGATGCTCTCGGGGCGGCGGCGCCAGACCAGGACAGCGCCGGCCAGGGCGAGTAGGAGGACGGGGGTCGACCAGGCCCGGTGGCCCGCGCTGAAGTCGCCGGCGACCCACCAGAAGTAATGCAGCACCGAGGTGGGGGACCCGAGGCTCGGCCCGCCGCCGCCGACCCCGACGTCGAAGCGGTCGCGCAGCACGAGGTCGGCCCACCAAAATGGAATCCCGACGACGCCCACCGCGGCCAGCGTCACGAGAGCTTCACGCAGACGCCTCCGGCGGAGCAGGACGTAGAGCCCTTGCGCAGCGACCACGAGCACGGCGTACGGATGGCTGGCGAGCATCAAGAGCAGAGCGGCTCCCCAGAGAACGAACCGCCGCCGCCCGCCACGCTCGAGCGCCGACAGCAGGGCCAGAAACGAGAGCAGGCTCGTGAAGAGGAACAGGCTGTACATCCGCCCGTAGATCCCATGGAACAACAGCACCCAGCTGCCCGATGCGAGCGCGGCCGCGACGACGCCCGTCATCCGGTCTACGAGGCGCGCACCGAGAAGGGCGATCAGCGGAACGCTCGCCACCGCGAACACCAGCGACACGATCCGGAGGCCCGTCAGCCCGCCGCCGAGGTGTACAACGAGCCAGGCGAAGACGAAGTGGAGCGGGGCTCCCCCGCGCTCGGCGATGACCGTGCGCAGGACGTGGCCGAGCGAGCCGCGGCCGACGAAGAGCGCGAGCGCCTCGTCCTCGTGGGGCGGCCAGGTGCGGAGAAACCAGCCGAGCACGCCCGCCAGCGCCGCCGCCACAGCGGCCGTCGCGGGCCAGAAAGCGTCCACCTGTCGGAGACGCGCGGGCTTTCTTTTCACGGGGTCCAGGCCGATAGCGCTGCTAGCGTCCTAAATCTCGTGCCCACATACGAATACAAGTGTCCGAACGGGCACGTCTTCGAAGTCTTCAAGCGCATTGCCGACCCGAATCCCGACGCGTGTCCGGTCTGCGGGGCGTCGCCTGTCGAGACCGTGCTCTATCCCGTGCCGGTGCACTTTCGCGGCTCAGGTTTCTACTCGACCGACTACGGCCGCGGCGGGCGCAAGCGGGACCGCGCGAAGGAATCGTCCTCGGAGTCCGGATCCGACTCGGGCTCGGGCGACAAGAAGGACAAGCCGGACACCTCCACAGAGAAGAAGAAAGCCGCCGAGGCGTAGATCAGCGGAACTGCCGGTTGCCGATCACGCAGCCAGGCCCGTATTGACCCGAGCCCGGCCGGGGCGGCTGAGGTGCCGCGCGTCCGGTGACCATCTGCACCACCGAGAGGTTGTCCTCGTTGCCGACGATCACTGAGGCGCCGCCGATCGACGTCGGCGTCCCGCCGAGCCGGCAGTGGGCAGCATTCTTCTGGCCGGCGCGCTTCAGCACCCACCCGAGCTGCATGAACTGCCAGGCACTGAGATCGGTCGTCAGGGGCTTCAGGAGAGAGTCGCCGTTGAACGGCAGGTGCAGGACGGTGCCGGCCCCGAGCAGCTTGGCCATCACCGCGCGCATCACCGCCTGTTGCCGCAGGCCGCGGGTGATGTCGCTGTCTGCGGGGTTGAGCTGGTTCTCTCTGATGCGCGAGTAGATGAGCGCGCGCTGTCCATTCATGTGCTGCATCCCCTTGCGAAACCGGTAGCCCTGCCAGTGCGCGCAGGCCGAGGCCTTGTAGGGACAGTCGAACTTGTTCGACAGGATCGGAGCCGGCACGTTGATGTCGACGCCGCCGATGTTGTCGATCAGGCTCTTGAAGCTGCGGAAGTCGACGATCATCACGTGGTTGATCGCGAGCCCGGTGAGGCCCTCGATCGTCCGGATCGTGAGCGCGGCGCCGCCCAGCGGGAACGCGGAGTTGATCCTGTCCTCGCCGTGGCCCGGAATTGGAACGCGTAGATCCCGCGGGATCGACAGGTACACAAGCCGGTGCCGGCTCGGATCGGTGCGCAGGATCATGATCGAGTCGGAGTTGTTCAGGCCGACGCGCCGGTCGGTGTTCTCGTGGTCCCGGCCGAGCAGCAGCATGGTCGTCGGTTTCGAGAGCAGCAACCCGTTCTGATTTGCGAGTGCGGGGAGCACGGCCTTGTCGAGCCGTGCATTCGCCTGGTCGACTCCACTCCGGAACGACAGATAGCCCGCGATCGCCCACACGGCCGAGAGCACCACGAGGATGAGCAGGCCGATCCCGATCCGCCGCTTCCAGCTCCAGCGCCGGCGCGGCCGGCGGATCTTCGGCTCGCGGGGGCTGCGTCCGTTCCGGTCGGGACGCGCCCGCTCCGGACGCTCCAGCGGGACCTTGCCCTTGGTGCGTCCGCCTCGGTAGACGCGGTAGGGCTTCTCTCCGGTCGGCATCGAGCCAGTAGGGTAGCCGCGCGGTTTGAACGAAAAACGCGTCATCGGAGTCGACCTCGGCGGCACCAAGATCCTTGCGGGGGTCGTCGACCCGGAAGGACGCGTGGAGCACCGCCGCGAGCACGCCACTCCGACCGCCTCCCAGGACGAGTTGCTCGCCGGGCTGGACGAGGCCGTCGAGGAGCTGCTGACAGACGAGATCGCGGCGCTCGGGTTCGGCCTCCCGTCCCCGATCGACCAGCGATCCGGCCAGGCGCTCCAGGCCGTGAACATCCCGCTGCAGGACATCGACTTCCGCACCAGGATGAAGGAGCGATTCGGTCTGCCGGTCGGAATCGAGAACGACGCGAATGCCGCCACCTACGCGGAGTTCCGTTTCGGAGCGGCGCGAGACGTCGACACAACGATCATGCTCACGCTCGGCACGGGCTGCGGGGGCGGCGCGGTGATCGACGGGAAGCTCTTCCGCGGGTGGGCCGAGTTCGGGCACATCGTGATCGAGTACGACGGACTCCCGTGCCAGGGAACCTGCACGGGGCGCGGGCACCTGGAGCCGTACGTCACCGGAACCGCTGCGACGAAGCTTGCGCAGGCGGAGTTCGGCCCCGCAGTCGATGCGCACCGGCTCGTCCGGCTGGCAAGCGAGGGAGAAACGCGCGCCATCGAGATTCTCGACGGCATCGGTCGGCGTCTCGGCGCCGGCATCGGAACCCTCGTGAACATCTTCCACCCGGAGCTCGTGGTGATCGGCGGCGGCTTTGCGGCCGCCGGCGACTTCATCTTCGATCCTGCGCGCGAGCTCGTCCAGCGCGAGGCGCTGGCACGGGCTGGCTACCAGATACCGATCGTGCGAGCAGAGCTCGGGACGGCGGCGGGCCTGATCGGCGCCGGTCTCGTGGCGTTCGACGCAGCCGGTTAGCGCCGTGCCGCTCGCCGTCTGCGCGACGCCGATCGGAAACCTCGACGACGTGACGCTGCGCCTGCTCGAGGAGCTTCGGGCCGCCGACGCCATTCTCTGTGAGGACACGCGTCACACACGCGTGTTACTGGACCGCCACGGGATCTCGGGCGCGAAGCTCCTTTCGTACCACGAGCACAACGAGGCCAAGCGGACCGCGGAACTGCTCCCACGGCTGGAAGCCGGAGAGCGCTTGGCGCTCGTCACCGACGCCGGTATGCCGGGGATCAGCGATCCCGGGGCTCGGCTGGTCGAAGCGGCGCTCGAGCATGGCGTGCCGGTGACCGTGCTCCCCGGCCCGACGGCAGTGGAGACCGCACTCGTCGCCAGCGGTTTCGCAGCCGATCGCTATCAGTTCGTCGGCTTCCTGCCGCGCGGCGCCGCTGCCCTCGTGACTTTGTGGCGCGAGCTTGCAGGCTGGGCCCATCCCGTGGTCGCGTTCGAGTCGCCGCGGCGGCTACCCGCGACGCTCGGGTCGCTCGCAGAGGAGCTGCCCGGGCGGGAGGTCGCGGTTTGTCGAGAGCTGACGAAGAAGTTCGAGGAAGTCGTGCGAGGCCCCGCCGCCGAAGTGGCGGCGCGCTTCGCAGAACCGCCAAAGGGTGAGATCACGCTCGTTCTCGGACCGGGCGCGGTGGACCGCGATCCGGCCGGCGCGCTCGAGGCAGTTGCCGAGCTCGTCGCTGCAGGAATCCCGCGGCGGCGGGCCGCCGAACTCGTTTCGCGGTTGACCGGCGCGTCTCGCAACGAGCTCTACCGCCGTACTTTGTAGCCAGTATTGACAACAGATGGTCGAGCTTGCTACGGTCGCCTCGTTCTCTAAATTGGCAACAAGGAGGAATGGTGCGGCGACTTGTGATCCTGATCATCTGCGCGTGTGCGCTCCCCGTCTCCGGTGCCCGCGCCTGGACGTGGCCGGTCGACGGGCCGGTACTGCGGCCTTTCTCGTTCGACCACTCGCATCCTTACGCGAGCGGCCAACACCGCGGTGTCGACCTCGGCGCGCCTAGCGGCAGCGCTGTGCTTGCCCCCGCGGAGGGTGTGGTGTCCTTTGCCGGAACGGTGCCGACCGGCGGGAAGACGGTGTCGATCAAGACGCCGTTCGGATATACGGCCACGCTCGTCCATCTCGGGTCGATCGGAGTGACGCGCGGCGCGTTCGTAGGAGAAGCGTCGGTGGTGGGCACCATCGGTCCGAGCGGCGTCGCCGATCTGACCGAGCCTTACGTGTACTTCGGCACGCGTGTAACGAGCGATCCCCAGGGCTACGTCGATCCCTTGGCCTTCCTGCCTCCGCGCGTCGCGCCGTCGGCGGCGCGGTCTGCACCTGTTGCGGACGTCGCCACGTCGCCGGTGGCTGATTCGGCGCAGGCGGTCACTGCACCGCCGGTGATCGAGGCCACTCCCGTGGCCACGGTGGCACCGGCCGCTCAGACGCAGGCGCCGGTCGCAACCGAAGAGCATGCCGCGACCGCCAACGCACCCGCTGTTGCCGCGGTGCCGGTAGCGGTGAGCGTGGGCGAGGCGCCGCACGTGCCGGCGGCTACGGCCGCGCCGACGGCGTCGGCGATCAATTCGACGCCGCAGAGCACGGTCGTCCACGCGGAGTCCGGGCCTGCATTGGCGCGAGTGGAACGCAGGGTCGCCAAGTCTGCGGGTCGCGCTCGCGCGCACGCGGCGAACCCGGCGTCGCTGCTTCGGCACCAGGACGAATCGCCGTTGCGCCTGCAGCGCGAACCGCGAACAGTTCCGGCTGCCGGGGCGAACGCAAACGACGGAACGTCCCGCGATTGGTCGCTTCTTGCGGTCGGGCTTGCTGCGCTTACAGCCATAGCGGGGCTCATGCTCGCGTTCCGCCGCCGGTCGGCGGGAAAGGCGGCTCGTATCATGGTCATTCCCCGACCGGAGCAGGTCCTTGGCAAAACAGCAGCAACAACAACAGAAGATCTTGGTGGCACCGGCCTGGCCGTACGCAGCCGGGAAGAGGCATTTGGGCCACGTAGTCGGCTTCGCAGTGCCCGCGGACATCTTCGCGCGGTACCACCGGCTGAGGGGCAACCACGTCCTGATGGTGAGCGGGACCGACGAACACGGGACGCCGGTGATGGTCACGGCCGACCGCGAAGGCGTCTCGCCGCATGAGATCGCCGAGCGCTACAACCGGCTCATCCGAGAAGACCTCCGGGACCTCGGCATCACTTACGACTGTTTCACGCGCACCACCACTCAGAACCATGCACAGGTCACGACCGACGTCTTCCGGACGCTCTTCGACCATGGGTGCTTGATCGAGAAAACGACCCTCGGCGCCTTTTCGGCGTCGACAGGTAACACGCTGCCTGACCGGTACATCGAAGGCACGTGTCCGATTTGCGGCTACACCGAGGCGCGTGGCGATCAGTGTGACAACTGCGGGAACCAACTGGATCCGACCGACCTCATCGACCCCCGCTCCATCATCGACGGCACGACGCCGGAGTTTCGCGAGACGAAGCATCTCTTTCTCGACCTGCCGCAGTTCGCGGACCGTCTGCGGCCCTGGATCGAGTCGAAGACGAGCTGGCGCGCGAACGTGCGCAACTTTTCGCTTTCCCTCGTGGACGATCTGAAGCCACGCGCAATGACGCGTGACATCGACTGGGGAATCCCGGTGCCGGTGGAGGGGTATCCGCCGGAGACGAAGCGCATCTACGTCTGGTTCGATGCCGTGATCGGCTACTTGTCCGCGGCCGTCGAGTGGGCACGCAACAGTGGCGACGTCGAGGCCTGGCGCGAATGGTGGCAGAACCCCGAATCGACGCATGCGTACTTCATGGGGAAAGACAACATCGTTTTCCACACTGTGATCTGGCCGAGCATGCTGCTGGGCTACGACAAAGGTGGCGAGCTCGGAGCTGGGAAGGAATTGCATCTCCCCGACGAGGTCGTCGCGAGTGAGTTCCTGACGATGGAGGGCAAGCAACTTTCGACGAGTCGTGCCGTGGCGATCTACGTGCGAGACGTGCTCGAGCGCTATGACCCAGACCCGGTGCGCTACTTCCTCACGGCTGCCGGCCCCGAGACGCAAGACAGCGATTTCTCCTGGGCTGAGTTCCTGAGACGAAACAACGACGAGCTACTCGCCAACTGGGGCAATCTCGTCAACCGGACACTCACGAACGCCCACCGGAACTTCGGTGAGGTGCCTATGCCAGGCGAGCTGACTGGCGAGGACCGTCAGGTTCTCGCGGCGATCGAGTCCGGATTCGACACCGTCGGTGAGCTGATCGCGGAGTCGAAGTTCAAGCAAGCGCTCGCGGAAACGATGCGCCTTTCGAGCCTGGGCAACCAATACGTCGACCACCAGGCGCCCTGGGCCGTGATCAAGGAAGACCGTGAACGGGCGGCAACGATCCTCTATGTGGCACTCCGCGTCGTGGATTCGCTCAAGATCATTTTCACGCCGGTCCTGCCTTTCTCGAGCCAGAAGCTGCACGAATTGCTCGGGTACGAGGGCTGGCTCGCCGGGCCGCTCGAGTTCCGCGAGATCGAGGAAGGCGCCGGACAGAAGCACACGATTCTGACGGGCGACTACTCGGGCTGGGTGGGACGTTGGCAACCGAGCGAGCTCGCTGCCGGGCAGAAGCTTCGCGAGCCCGAGCCGCTCTTCCGGAAGCTCGATCCCGGGATCGTCGACGATGAGCTCGGCCGTCTCACGCCGGCGTGATCGACACGCACGCGCACCTCGACGCGCTCGACGATCCAGCAGCGGCAGTGGCCCGCGCCCGCGAAGTCGGCGTGACGCGGATCATCACGATCGGAACCGATCCGACCTCGTGGGCCAAAACGCTTCCGATCGTCGAAGAGCACGACGGTGTTTACGGTGTCGCGGGCGTCCATCCCCACGAGGCGGCGTCCGACTTCGACGCCGCCACGCTCGAGCGTCTGCTCGGGCATCCCAAGATCGTCGCCGTGGGGGAGATCGGGCTCGACTATTACCGCGACTACGCACCACGCGATGCTCAGAGCAAGCTGTTCATCTACCAGCTAGGGCTCGCAAAGCGAGCGAAGCTGCCGGTCGTCATCCACAACCGAGCCGCTGACGACGACACGGTCTCGATCCTGGGGCAATGGTTCGACGGCACGGTCGTGCTGCACTGTTTCTCCTCGTTGACGCTTCTCCCCGAGGCCGTCGAGCGCGGCTGGTACGTCTCGTTCGCCGGCAACGTCACCTATGCAAACGCGGAGGACCTGCGCAACGCTGCGCGCGCCGTACCTTCCGAGCTGATTCTCGCCGAGACCGACTGTCCGTATCTCGCGCCGCAGCCGGTGCGGGGCAAGACGAACGAGCCCGCGTACGTGGTCCACACTGTCGCTGCGCTCGCCGAGGCCCGCGAGGAAGACGCGGACGCACTCGCAGCGCAGATCGACGCGAACGCAGACGCGGCCTTCGGCCTACCGTGAGCGTACGTGCCAAGAAGAAGCTGGGGCAGCACTTCCTGGTCGACGAGAACATCCTCGGCGTAATCGGTCGGCTCGCCGACCTTGAGTCTGAAGACGTGGTACTGGAGATCGGCCCCGGCCTCGGCATCCTGACGGCGTATCTCGCGGATCGCGTGTCCCGGGTGTACACGGTCGAGCTCGATGCGTCGCTCGGGCCGAAGCTGACTGAGCGGTTGGCGGGTCGTTCAAACGTGGAGCTGAGTTTCGGCGATGCCATGAAGCTCGATCTGGCCGACACAGCGCCCGGCGCGACGAAGCTCGTGGCCAACCTCCCGTACAACGTTGCCACGCCCTTGATCGCTGAGAGCCTCGACCGCCTGCCCGGCATCGAGCTCTGGACGGTGATGGTGCAGCGAGAGGTCGCCGACCGCTTCTTCGCCAAGCCCTCGACCAAGGCGTACGGCGCCGTCTCCGTGCTCGTTCAACTGGTAACAGAGCGGACGGGATTCCATCCGGTTTCACCAGAGGTGTTCCGCCCTCGGCCGAACGTCGACTCTGCGCTGGTCGCATTTCGGCGCACCGGCCTGCCTCCCGATTTCCGTCGCATCAAACGAGTGGTCGAGGGCTCGTTCGCCCATAGGCGCAAGCGGCTCGCGAACTCGCTCGAGCTCGCGGGAGTTGCGGCGCGCGGTCCGGCGGAGGAGGCGATCGCGTTGATCGGCAGAGCAGCGAACGTTCGCGCCGAAGAGCTCGCGCCCCACGAGTTTCTCGCGCTTGCCGAGGCATTGAAGTGACGCGCGCGCCTGCGGCCGCCAAGATCAACCTGTCGCTCGTCGTCGGTCCGGCCCGCCCCGACGGGAAGCACGAGGTCGTGACCGTCTACCAGCGCGTCGCGCTCTCCGACCGGATCGCCGTCGAACGCTCGCCCGATCTGCGCGTCTCCGGATTCGCCGACGACACGCTCGTTCGACGTGCGCTCGAACGCATGGCCGACGAGAACGGCGGCAGCTTCGCCGCACGGATCGAGAAGCGCATTCCTGTTGCAGCCGGACTAGGCGGTGGCAGCTCGGACGCGGCGACCGCGCTGCGGTTGGCGAATGCGTTGCGCGCAGAGCCTTATCCGGTCGACCGGGTCCGCGCGCTCGCGCGTGAGTTGGGTTCAGACGTTCCGTACTTCTTGGAGGAGGGGCCGCAGCTCGGCACGGCCGACGGCACCGAGCTCGAGTCTCTCGAGCTTCCGCAGGATTACTGGATCCTCCTTGTCTTGCCGCGCCATGCGATGAAAAGCTCGACCGAGCGCGTCTACGCCGATTTCGACGCGCGCGGCGGGGCGCGCGGCTACGAGGAACGTCGTGCCTCATTGCTCGACGCGCTCGCGCGTGTCAAGCGTCCGCGCGACCTCGCCGCGCTTCCGACGAACGACCTGGCGTCATCCCCGCTCGCGTCGGAGCTACTGGAGCTCGGTGCCTTCCGGGCCGACGTCACCGGCGCCGGCCCGACGGTCTACGCACTCTTCTTGCACGGTCACCAGGCGCGCGCAGCGCAACAGCGAATCTCTCACGAAGGACGCACGTGGCTCACGGCACCTGCGTGGTACCGTTGATCAATGGCGTACAGCCAGCCGATGATCGAAGCCGGCAGCACGCGCATCGGACGATGGCTTCGCGGACGGCGACTGCGTCTCGCCCTTTGGGTCGCCGTTATCGAAGGGCTTCTCGTTGCGCTCACGCCCGACCTGACGAAGTGGACCGTACTCGTCATCGGTGCGATCCTGCTCGCTTTTTACATCTTCGTGGGCCGCAACATACGGTGGGATGTCGCGCGTCAGCTGTCGTGGATCGCCGCGGCGTCGCAGGCGCTCGCGATCCTCGTCGTCATCCTCGCTTTCGTTCTCAAGCTCGTCGCTATCGTTGCGGTCGTAATCCTCGCGTTGCTCGCCCTTGCGTATCTCTTCTCGGATTCTCGGCGCACCTAAGCTTCCTAAGCTCCCTTCTGTGGGGCGTAGCCAAGTGGTAAGGCAGCGGGTTTTGGTCCCGCGATCCCAGGTTCGAATCCTGGCGCCCCAGCTCTGATGCCAACCGAACTCGCAGCCGTCGTCATGGCGGCCGGTGTTGGCTCGCGGATGAAGTCCGCGACGCCGAAGCATCTGCACCCGCTGCTCGGGCGGCGTCTCGTCGACTGGATCGTCGAGGCTGTGCGGCCGCTCGGCGTGGATCCGCTCGTCGTCGTACTCTCGCCCGAAGCTGCGGGCGCGGTGAAGGGGGTTTCGGTCGCGGTCCAGCCGAAGCCGCTCGGAACGGGAGACTCGCTCCGTGCCGCCCGCGAGAATGTCGGCGACGCCAAGACACTGCTCGTGGTGTCAGGCGATCACCCGCGCATCAGCTCGGAACTGCTCGAGCAGTTGGTCGCAGCGCACCGCTCTGCGACAGCGATAGCGACCGTGCTTTCGTTCGAGCCGCCCGACGCCCGTGCGTACGGCCGCATCGTCCGCGATGACCACGGCCGCCTGGAGGCGATCGTGGAGGATGCGGATGCCGACGATGCCCAGCGCGCCATTGGAGAGGTCAATTCGTCCATCTACGTCTTCGAAGCTGCCAAGCTCTGGCCGGTTCTGGAACGGATCGAGCCGGCGAACGCCCAGGGCGAGCTCTACCTGACGGACGCCGTGCGGCTGCTCGTCCAAGGGGGAGAGGAGGTTGTCGTGTTCAAGGCTCCGAATGCCGATGAAGTAGAAGGAGTGAACACTCGGGTCGAACTGGCCGACGCAGCTGCTTTCCTACGCGCGCGCGTGAATAGAGAACACATGCTCGCAGGCGTCACGATCGTGGATCCACTGACGACCTGGATCGATCCAGGCGTCGAGCTCGAGCCCGACTCGACCATCCATCCGTTCACGGTCCTGCGCGGCCGGACGCGCGTGGGGGCCGGCGCCGAGGTGGGGCCGCACGTGGTCGCCGACGACGCCGAGATCGGTCCCGATGCCAGGGTTGGCCCCTTCTGTTACCTCCGGCCCGGCACGAGGTTGGGGGAAGGTGCGAAGGCAGGGACGTTCGTCGAGATCAAGAACTCAGAGATCGGTGCCCGGACGAAGGTTCCGCACCTCTCCTACATCGGCGACGCCGAGGTCGGCGAGGACTCCAACGTGGCAGCAGGCAACATCACGGCCAACCTCCCCCACCAGCCCGGGCAGCCCAAGGGGAAGACGAAGATCGGGCGGAACGTCAGGACCGGCATTCACAATGGGTTCGAGGCGCCGGTGGAGGTCGGGGACGACGCTTGGATTGCAGGCGGTTCGTACATAACAGAAGATGTCCCTCCCGAATCGCTCGCTGGCTTCCCGCCGAAGCAGATCACGAAAGAGGGCTATCTCCGTGGAAATCGCAACGACTGAGCAGCCGCGCCTGACTGGCCTCGAGGTCGCAGAGGCCAAGGCCGAGGTCAAGCCCGAACACTGGATCGAGCGCGGGCCGTCGAAGCGGCTCATGCTCTTCTCGGGCCGCTCGCATCCCGCGCTCGCGCAGCGGATCGCGGAAAAGCTCGGCATTCAGGTCGGCGACGTCTCTCTACGCACGTTTGCCAGCGGCGAGACGTACTGCCGGTACGAGGAGTCGATCCGGGGCGCCGACCTCTTCATCGTCCAGACGAGCTCGCCGCCGGTCGACCAGCACCTGATGGAGCTGCTGATCATGATCGACGCCGCCAAGCTCGCCTCGGCGAAGCGCATCACCGCAGTGGTGCCCCTCTACCCGTACTCCCGCCAGGACAAGAAGTCACGGCCGCGCGAGCCGATCACGGCAAAGCTCGTCGCCGAGATGATCCAGTCCGCAGGAGCGGACCGCGTCTTGACGATGGACCTGCACGCCGGCCAGGTGCAGGGCTTCTTCGAGGTGCCCGTCGATCACATGACTGCGCTGCCGATGCTGGCTCAGTACTTCCGCGATCTCGGCCTTCCGGAAGAGCTCGTCGCCGTCGCTCCCGACACCGGCCGGACACGGCTGGCCAGCAAGTTCGCGGAGATGATCGGAGGCGACCTGGCCGTGCTCCAGAAGGACCGGCCTGCACACAACGTCGCGCGAGTGACGAACGTCATCGGCGACATCGACGGAAAGTGCGCGGTCATGACCGACGACATGGTCGACACGGCCGGCACCCTGGTGGCGGGCGCGCAGTTCCTCAAGGACCGTGGCGCGAAAAAGGTCTATGCGTGCGCGACGCACGGCATCTTCTCGCCGCCGGCGATCGAGCGCATCGAGGAGAGCGCCCTCGACAGCGTCGTCGTGACCGACACGGTCCCGATCGACCCCCTCACGAAGCCCGAGCGGGTGACGGTGCTGACCGTGGCGGACATCCTCGCGGAGACGATCCACAACGTCTTCTCCGACGACTCCGTCTCTGCGATCTTCCAGGACATGAATGCTCTGTTCTAAATCCCGTGCCTGGGTTCAGCCTGGCTCGGGCGTACATTTCCCTTCTCCCGTGCCTGGGTTCAGCCTGGCTCGGGCGTACATTTGTTTCTGAATCTGCTCCGCGGGTTAGGACTGCCGTCATGCGACGCGGACGAGGGATCAGTCTCCTTGGACTGGTGTACGTAGGCGTCGGCGTAGCCGTAGCCGCGAACCACAACTATTTCGACCATGTCCACGGCTGGCGGGGCGTGCTTTCCGCGATCTTCGCCGTCTTCCTCTGGCCGCTGATCCTGCTCGGGATCGACCTCCACGTAAAGAAGTAGCTAGCATTCGCCGCCGAAAATGGCTGGCGAGCGAATCAAGCTGACGGTGACGGAGCGCGAGTCGCGCGGCTCCGCCGATGCCCGGCGCCTGCGCAAGCAGGGCTTCATCCCCGGCGTCCTCTACGGGAAGGGAAAGAGCTCCTACGCCATCTGCGTGCCCGAGCGTGAGCTCCGGCGTGTGCTGACCGGCGCCGGCGGCCTGCACGCGATCCTCGACGTCGTGCTCGAAGGCCAGGCGACGACGCACGCCTCGATCCTCAAGGATTACCAGCAGGACCCCATCCGTGGTCATATCTCGCACATCGATCTCCAGGAGGTGCGCCTCGACCAGCCAATCCAGGCGAGCGTCACCATCCAGTTGGTCGGAGAGCCCGTCGGGGTCAAGGAAGGCGGCGTGCTCTCGCAGGTGCAGCGCGAGATCAACGTCGAGGCGCTGCCGATGGAGATCCCCGAACACATCGACCTCGATGTCAGCGGTATGGCCATCGGCGACACGCTGCGTCTGGCGGATCTCGCTCCCGTCGAGGGTGTCACCTATCTCGACGATCCCGAGGAGACGGTGCTCGCGAGCGTCGGCCTGCCGGCCCGCGAAGTCGAGCCGGAGCCCGAGGAGCCCGCAGAAGGCGAGGAACTGGCGGAAGGCGAGGAAGCGCCAGAGGGCGCCGAAGGCGCTGCCGAGGGCGAGGCCGCAGAGGCGGGCTCGGACTCGGGCGAGTCCGGCAGCAGCGAAGGCTAATGCGCCTCCCGTGGCGTCGAGGCGACCGCGCCTCGTCGCTCGAGTTGCTCGTCGTCGGGCTCGGGAATCCCGGCCGCGAGTACGCCGGGAACCGCCACAACGTGGGCTGGATGGTTGTCGAAGAGCTTGCGCGCCGGCATGGAGTGTCGTGGAAGGGCAAGTTCTCCGGCCAGCTCGCCGAGCTACGGCTGGACGGCCATCGAGTTGCGTTGCTGAAGCCCGAGACTTTCATGAACGAGTCGGGCCGTTCCGTCGGCGCGGCCGCGCGCTTCTACAAGCTCGAGCCCGACGCGGTGCTGGTCGTCCACGACGAGATGGATCTCGAGCCGGGGCGGCTGCAGGCCCGTAGCGGCGGCGGCCTGGCGGGTCACAACGGGCTCCGCTCGATCGCTGCGCATCTCAACACTCCGGACTTCTTGCGCTTGCGCGTGGGCGTCGGCCGGCCGGGCCGGGGCGATCCGCGCAAAGGCGCGGACTACGTGCTCTCGAATTTCACCGCCGAAGAGGACGCGGACACACTCGTCGCGCGCGCCGCCGATGCGGTGGAGACGCTCGACGCCGAAGGGCTCGAGCACACGCAGGCGCAGTTCAACTAGCGCGGTACCATGACTACCGCCGAACCCACGGGGTTCGGCCTTTCGTCATGGACCAGTCGATCCTCCACCCGTTCGTTGCGGAGCTCCGCGCGACCGACCGCCTCAAGGGCTTTGCCGAGGCATTCCCTGCGCCCGCGCGCGTCTCCGAGCCCGCGCTGCCGCTGCTGCTCGCGTCGCTCTACGAGGAGCTCGACCGCCCGCTCGTTTTGCTGGCCCCGGAGGATCAGGACGCTCGCGACGCCGCCGAGGGCGCCGCGTGGTTCCTCGGCGACGAACGCGTCGCGATGCTGCCGAGCCGCGGCGTCCACTGGGGCTCCGGCCTCGCCCCCGCGCCTCACCTCGTCGGTGAGCGCGCACGTGCGCTCGACGTGCTCGCCGCCGGCGGGCTCGTCGCCGCCTCGGCGACGGCACTCGCCGAGCCGATGCCACCGCCGAACGCGAGGCCCCAGCCGATTCGGATCGTGCCGGGCGAAGGCGTCAGTCTCGAGCAGCTCTCCGAGACGCTCGCGCTCGCGGGCTACGAGCGCGTCGATCGAGCCGACGAGCGCGGCCAGTTCGCCGTTCGCGGCGGGCTCGTCGACGTTTTCCCGACCACGGGACGCGAGCCGCTGCGCATCGAGTTCTGGGGGGACGAGATCGAGCAGATGCGAGCGTTCTCGCCGTTCACCCAACGCGCACTGCATCCGGTCGAGGCTGCAGTCATCTATCCGGCTGTCGAGCGCCGCCTGGATCTGACCGAACCGACGCTCTACGACGAGGGTAAGGCGATTCCGGTCCCGACCGATCTGGTGCGGGCAGTGCCGGCCGGTCCCGATCTTGTCTGGCAGGCCGACGAGGTCCGCGCGGTCTGGGAGGAAGAGGGTCTCGACCCGGTGCCGTTCGGCAAGGCGGCATTGCTCGACACCCTTCCCGCGGGTCAGCCGTTCGCCTTCGAGGCGCAGAGGCCGGCTCTCGTCGCCCGTGGGCTCGCGGAAGCGGAGAACGAGCTCTCCGCGTTCGTGCGCTCGGGGCAGCGTGTCGTCGTCGCCTTCCCGCACCTCGGCGAGGCGCGGCGGCAGCAGAATCTTCTCCGTCGCATCGAAACGCGCGTCATCGCCGAAGGTGAGGAACTGCCGCGCCAACCCGGGCTCATGTTCGCCGTCACGCCTGCTCGACGCGGCTTCGTCTGGCGCGATCTTGGCCTCGTCCTGCTGCCCGACACACAGGTCTTCCGCAAGCGGCCGCCGCGCGAGCGGCGACTCGGCGGTCGCGCCTTGCAGTCGTTCGCCGATCTCCGCAGCGGCGATTTCATCGTCCACGAGGATCACGGCGTCGGCAAATTGCTCGGGTTCGAGACGAAGGAGGTCGCGGGCGTCACCCGCGACTACCTCTTCCTCGGTTTCCGAGGCGACGACCGTCTGTACGTGCCGCACGAGCAACTCGGCAAGGTGTCGCGCTACATCGGCGCCGACACCTCCGCACCGGCGCTCTCGAAGCTCGGGGGCAAGGCGTGGGACAACCTCAAGACCCGTGCGCGGGAGTCGGTGCGCGAGCTCGCAGGCGAGCTGCTCGCACTCTACGCGCAGCGACAGCAGGCGCCGGGTGTGGCTTACGACCTGCGCCACGAGTACCTCGAGCGGCTCGAGGCGGAGTTCCCGTACCGAGAGACACCGGATCAGCAGGCTGCGATCGAGGCGGTAAAGGAAGACCTCGAGGCCCCGCGCCCGATGGACCGTCTGGTCTGCGGCGATGTCGGCTTCGGCAAGACCGAGGTCGCCATCCGCGCCGCGTTCGCCGTTGCCGTCAACGGCAAGCAGGCGCTGATGCTGGCGCCGACGACGATTCTCGCCGAGCAGCACTGGAATACATTCCGTGACCGCTATCGCGATTTCCCTGTTCGTGTCGAGATGGTCTCGCGCTTCCGGCCGCCGAAGGAAGTCAAGCAGGTGCTCGCGGACTTCAAAGAAGGCAAGGTCGACGTCCTGATCGGCACGCACCGCGTCCTCAGCCGCGACGTGATCCCGAAGGAGCTCGGGCTCGTCATCCTCGACGAGGAACAACGCTTTGGCGTCGCGCAGAAGGAGCTCTTGCGCGCACTCCGGCTCGAGGTCGACGTGCTGACGTTGAGCGCGACGCCGATTCCGCGCACGCTGCACATGTCGCTCTCCGGGCTCCGCGACATCTCGATCATCGAGACCCCGCCGGAAGGCAGGCGTCCTATTCGCACGACCGTCGGCGAGTACGACGAGGAAGCGATCAAGCTCGCTCTCGAGCGTGAGGTCGAGCGCGGCGGTCAGGCTTTCTATCTCCACAACCGTGTCGAGACGATCGACGAGGTCGTGCAAAAGCTGCAACAGCTCGCGCCGAACCTTCGCTTCCTCTCCGCGCACGGTCAGATGCGCGAGCGGGAGTTGGAGGAGAAGATGCACGCGTTCCTGCGCGGCGACGCGGACGTGCTCGTCTCGACGACGATCATCGAGTCGGGTCTCGACATTCCGCAGGCGAACACCCTGATCGTCGAGCGAGCGGATCAGCTCGGGTTGTCGCAGCTCTACCAGATTCGTGGACGGGTCGGCCGCTCGGATGTGACCGCCCACGCGTACCTCTTCTACCCGGACATGTCAGAGCTCTCGCCCGAAGCACGTGCACGGCTGGCCACGCTCGCCGATCACACCGAGCTCGGCGCGGGCTTCGCGATCGCGATGCGCGACCTCGAAATTCGAGGGGCGGGCAACCTGCTCGGCGACGAGCAGTCCGGTCACGTCGCGGCGCTCGGCTTCGAGTTGTACGTGGAGATGCTCGCCGAGGCCGTTGCCGAGCTCTCCGGCGAACGCCGGGTCGCCGCCCGCCCCGTCCGCGTCGACGCGCGGGTCGACGCGTACGTCCCGCCGGACTACATCGCGTCCGAGGCACTCAAGATCGACCTCCACCGCCGGCTGGCGTTGAGCGAATCGGAGGACGAGCTGCGCGAGCTGCAGGCGGGGACCGAGGACCGCTTCGGCCCGCTCCCCGAGCCCGTCGAGAATCTCTTCCTGATCCAGGAGGCGAAGCTGAAGCTGGCGCGCGCCGGCGCCGACTACTTCGTCTTCCGCGGCGGCAAGGCGAGCGTCGGCCAGATGGTGCTCGGCGCAGACGAGTTGCGCGACCTGCGGCGCCGGGTCGACACGGCGGTCTACACGATCGCGAACCACGAGGTATCGCTGCGTGAGGAGGGTTTCCCGCAGGCGCTGCGACTAGTGGATGCTATACTGGCCGCGCGTCAGGCAGCGTGACGAAACCGCTGCAAATGGCGCATTTTCCATGAAACGACTCATTCTTCTTACGTTCTTCTTAATCGCGTTTGGCGCCGCGGGCTGCGGCGGCACCTCGACGGCGACGCTGAGCTCTGACGACGCTGCCGTGGTCGGCTCGCAGCAGATCACGAAAGAGGAGTTCCAGAGTCTGATGGACCGCGCACAGTCGAGCTACACCGCGCAGAAGAAGCCTT
This sequence comes from uncultured Actinomycetes bacterium, assembly GCA_963804935.1. Classification (GTDB taxonomy): domain Bacteria; phylum Actinomycetota; class Thermoleophilia; order Gaiellales; family Gaiellaceae; genus 3-1-20CM-4-69-9. Next base: position 42,624 of record CAWDSD010000021.1, on the reverse strand, counting down.
TCCCGAAGCCGGGCAGCACGGAGTACGAACAGCTCAAGGGCCAGGCAGTCACGTTCCTGATTCAGCAGGCGGAGTTCGACCAAGAGGCGGCGTCGATGGGGATCAAGGTCACCGACGATCAGGTCAACGCGTACCTCGAGAAGCTGAAGAAGCAGTACTACGGCGGCAGCGAGCAGCGCTACCAGAAGGCGCTCAAGCAACAAGGGCTGACAGAGGAGCAGGCCAAGGTCGCGACGCATGGCCAGCTGATCTCGGAGGCGCTCTTCAAGAAAGTGACGAGCGGCGCAACCGTCTCGAAGGAAGAGATCAAGGCGTACTACACATCGCACAAGTCGCAGTACGGGCAACCGCAGACGCGCGACGTGCGTCACATCCTCGTGACGAAGAAGGCCCTGGCCGACCAGCTCTACGCACAGCTGAAGTCGGGTGGGAACTTCGCCGCGCTCGCGAAGAAGTATTCAAAAGACCCCGGTTCCGCGGCGAACGGCGGCAAGCTGACCATTTCCAAGGGCCAGACCGTCCCGGCTTTCGACAAGACCGCCTTCTCCTTGAAGAACGGCGAGCTTTCACAGCCGATCCATACCCAGTACGGCTACCACATCATCCAGGCGCTCTCCGGTATCAAGCCCGCGCAGACGACCTCGTTGAGCAAGGTCGAGTCGTCGATCAAGCAGCAGCTGGAGCAGCAGCGCAAGAACGACGTGATGACGAGGTGGGTCGCGGACAAGAAGAAGAGCTACTGCAAGGCCGGGATCAAGTACCAGATCGGGTACCAGCCCAACCCGGATCCGTGCGCGTCCGTCACCGGCGCGACCACCACGACGACCCAGTAAGTGAGCCTCGCCGAGGCGCTCGTCGACCTCCAGGAGCTGACCGAGCGGCTGCGCCGCGAGTGTCCCTGGGATCGCGAGCAGACCGAGCGCACGATCGTTCCGCACACCGTCGAGGAGGCCTACGAGGTTGCCGATGCGGCGATCGGCGGGGATGACGCCAAGCTTGCGGACGAGCTCGGCGACCTGCTCTTCCAGGTGTACTTTCTTGCCCTGCTCCTGTCGGAGAAGGGCCAACTGGGGCTGGAGGACGTTGCCCGCGGCGTACATGAGAAGTTGGTCCGCCGGCATCCGCACGTGTTTGGCGGGGCCGAGCTCGACTCCGCGGGTGAAGTCCGCCGCTCCTGGGAGTCCAGCAAGCGCGACCTGGAAGGTCGCGCAGGGATCTTCCACGACGTGCCTGAGTCGCTTCCTGCGCTGCTCTATGCGCGCAAGGTGCAGCGTCGTGCTGCGGCGGTCGACTTCGAGTATCCGGACACGGCCGGCGCGCTCGCGGATCTCGACGACGAGGTGCGCGAATTGAAGGAGGCACTCGCGGAGGCCGGTGAGATCGCGTCCGAGACGGAGCCGCCCGCGCATGTCTTCGCCGAGATGGGAGACGTGCTTTTCGCGGCCGTCAACGTTGCGCGGCGCCTGAACGTGGATCCCGAGCTCGCCCTCCGTGCGATGTCGCGTCGCTTCGTCGAGCGCGTGGAGCGCGCCGAGCGCTTTGCGGCAGACGAAGGGAAGGCGTTCACCGCGTTGCCGCTCCTCGAACAAGACCGTTACTTCGATCGCGCCAAGGAGGAATTCGAATGAGTGCGTCCTCGATCGCACGAGTGCACGGGCGGCAGATCCTCGACTCGCGCGGTAACCCGACCGTCGAAGTGGACGTCGTGCTGGAGTCGGGCGCAACCGGTCGCGCGGCCGTCCCATCCGGCGCGTCCACGGGGCAGTTCGAGGCGGTCGAGTTGCGCGACGGGGACGAGCGGTCGTATCGCGGCAAGAGCGTTCTCAACGCCGTCCGCAACGTCGAGACGGAGATCGCAGGCGCCGTCACCGGGCTCGACGCCGATGATCAGCGCACGCTGGACCAGGCGCTGATCGATCTCGACGGGACGAAGAACAAGTCACGCCTCGGGGCGAACGCGATTCTCGGCGTCTCGCTGGCGACGGCGAAGGCCGGCGCCGCACATGCGGGCGTCTCACTCTTCCGCTGGATCGGCGGAGTCGGCGCGCACGTTCTCCCGGTGCCGATGCTGAACGTGATCAACGGCGGCGCGCACGCTCAGAACTCGCTCGACCTGCAGGAGTTCATGGTCGTCCCGGCGGGCGCGGATTCCTTCGCTGAAGGCTTGCGGATCGGCGCAGAGACCTTTCATGCGCTCAAGGACGTCCTACACGAGCGCGGACTGTCGACCGGAGTCGGCGACGAAGGCGGCTTCGCCCCGGAGCTGGACTCGACCGAGGCGGCGATCGAGGCCGTCTTGGAGGCGGCCGAGCGCGTTGGCCATCGGGACCGTGTTGCGATCGCGCTGGATCCGGCTTCGACCGAGCTCTACCGCGACGGTGGCTATCACTTCGAGCGCCAGGGTCGGATCATGAGCGCGGACGAGCTGATCGATCTCTACGCAACACTCGCCGATCGCTTTCCGGTGGTGTCGATCGAGGATGGGCTCGCCGAGGATGAGTGGGGTGCGTGGAAGACGATGACCGAACGTCTCGGTGACCGCATGCAGCTCGTCGGCGACGACCTCTTCGTCACGAACGTCGAGCGCTTCCAGCGCGGGATCGACGATGGTGTCGCGAACGCGATCCTCGTGAAGGTCAACCAGATCGGGACCCTGACCGAGTCGCTGGATGCGATCGAGCTCGCACGCGCTAACGGCTACGGCGTGGTGATCTCCCACCGCTCGGGCGAAACGGAGGACACGACGATCGCCGACCTCGTCGTCGCGACGGGCGCAGGTCAGATCAAGACGGGGGCGCCGTCCAGGACCGACCGCGTCGCGAAGTACAACCAGCTGCTCCGGATCGAGGAGGAGCTCGGCGACGCAGCCGTGTATCCCGGTTGGTCGGCGTTCCCCCGCGCGCAGCGCTGACGCGCGCGCGCAGCGCTGATGCATCCCGGCGCTAACCTGCATACATGGCCTCCGTCACGCCGCGCCGGACGAAGATCGTCGCGACCATCGGCCCTGCCTGCTCGACCGTCGAGAAAGTCCGGGAGCTGGTCGAGGCGGGGATGGACGCCGCGCGTCTCAATCTCTCGCACGGGGCTCACGAAGATCATGCGGCCAGAGCTAAGCTCGTCCGCGACGTCCAGGAGGAGATCGGCCGGCCGCTTGCCCTGATCGGCGACCTGCAGGGCCCGAAGTTCCGCGTGGGCGGGCTCGACGAGCCGCTCGACCTCGTCCAGGGAACGGATGTCACGGTGGTGACGGGCGACGACGGGGCTGCCCGGAACGGCGAGCTTCCGATTGCGCCGGCGGCGATCGGCGAGGTCTTGCGCCAGGGACATGAGGTGCTGATCGCCGACGGGATGATCCGCCTCCGTGTCGACGAAGTCGAGTCCGGGCGCGCCCGGTGCGAAGTCGTCGTGGGCGGCATCGTGACCTCGCACAAGGGCGTCAATCTTCCCGGCGTCCCGATCCCGATCCCATCGCTGACGCGGAAGGACCTCGCCGACCTCGAGTTCGCTCTGAAGCTCGGCTGTGACTTCATTGCGCTCTCTTTCGTGCGCTCCGCCGCCGACGTCCGCGACCTGAAGGCGCTGATCGAGCAGGAGAAGTCGACAGCTCACGTGATCGCGAAGATCGAGAAGTCGGAGGCGGTCGACGCGCTCGACGACGTGCTCGCCGAGTCGGACGCGGTCATGGTCGCCCGCGGGGATCTCGGCGTCGAGATCGGGCCGGAGCTCGTACCGCTCGTGCAGAAGCGGATCATCGCCAGAGCGCTCGAGCGCGGGAAGCCGGTGATCACGGCTACGCAGATGCTCGAGTCGATGATCCACCACCCCGAGCCGACGCGTGCAGAGGCGAGCGACGTCGCGAACGCCGTTCTCGACGGGACGTCCGCGATCATGCTCTCCGGCGAGACGGCAATGGGCGAGTACCCGGTGCAGGCGGTGCAGACGATGGACCGCATCGCCCGTGCGGTCGAGCCGAGCCTCGGTTACCGGCATCAGATTCCCGAGGCGAACGAGGACCCGACGATCGGGAACGCGATGTCGAATGCGGCCTGCGATCTCGCCGAGGCGCTCGGCGCGAAGGCCATGCTCGTCCCGACCTTCACCGGGCGCACGGCGTCGGCGGTCGCGAGGCTGCGTCCGCGCCGGCCGATCGTCGCGTTGACCCACAAGCAGTGGTCGGTGCACCAGATGGCGATCGAGTGGGGCGTGACGCCGATCTGGATTCCGGAGTGCAAGGACGTCGAGGACCTCTGGAACCGATCGCTGGACGCTGCGAAGCACGCAGGCCTGATCGAGTCGGGCGACACCGTGGTGATCACCGCGGGGACTGCGGTCAACATCCCCGGCTCGACGAACGTCATCAAGGTCGACGTGGTCCTCTAGAGGAGCGAGCGCACCTTCCGCGAATCCTGCGGACATGCCCGCCGCGCGGACTTCACGTCGTCCACCCGTCGCCTCGCTCGCGCGGCGCTGGCTGGCCGTCGTGCTCGTCGTGGTGATCGGGTATGCGTACTACCACCCGCTCAAAAGCTGGCTCGAGACCCGGCATGAGCTCTCTTCACGGCGCGCCGAGGTCGGTCAGCTTTTGACGCAGAAGCGGGCGCTGAAGGACAGGCTCGCGTTTTCGGCGAGCAGCGATGCGCTCGCGCGTGAGGCGCGCAGGCTGGGGTTCATTCGCCCGGGCGAGCACCTCTTCATCGTCAAGGGCATCCAGGCCTGGAAGAAGGCCCACGCCACTACGATCGACGGTGATGGAAAGTGATCGCGCCGCCGTCGAACGCCAGCTAGGCCGGCCGCCCCGCGCCTTCAAGCGAGTCGTCGTCCGCTGTCCGTTCGGACATCCGGCGGTCACCGAGCAGCACGCGTTCGACGACAGCGGCGAGCCCTTTCCGACCACGTTCTGGCTCACGTGCACTCAACTCGTCGCCGCGGTGTCACGGCTCGAAGCCGCGGGCGGGGTCGAGCGCTGGACACGTGCTGCCACCGAAGATCCGGGACTGGCTGCAAGCCTCGACCGTGCGCACGCAGAACAGCGAGAGCTGCGCCCTGAGCTCGACCTCGGCGTGGGCGGCGCGCGTGCGGGGGCGGGCAGCCTCAAGTGCTTGCACGCCCACGTCGCATTCGCGCTGGCGCGGCCCGGCTACGACCTGGGCGAACGGATCCTGGCCGAGGTCGACCCCGCCTGGCCGTCGGTTTGCTGCGCTCCGTAACGGATAGGTTCTGCGCCCATGTCGGTTGTGATCGACGTCGCCAGACGAGAGTGGGAAGACGGCTATCGCCGCTTCCAGGTGGCGTCGCGCGATCCGGTTGCAGCTGACCGGTTGAACGAGCAGCTGGAGGTCGTCACCGCCGAGTTGCGCCGCCGGATCGGTCAGACATTCACGCTCGAGGAGCTGGTCGCCCTCTACGAACGGGCCGAGGCATGGGTTCGCGACTCCGTCTCCGAGCATGCCCCCTCACCCGGCTGGCCCCGCACGCTCGCCGTCGTCGAGGACACGGCCTTCCACCTCTACCAGCGCGGCGCGGTCGACTACAAGCCGTGAGCGCCCTGACCCCGGTCGAGCGGAACGAACGCCGTCGGCTGCAGCGACGCCGGGAGGTGATCCGCTGGAGCATCCGCGCGCTCGTCGTGATCCTGATCTTCGCCCTGGGCATCGCCCTCGGGCAGGCGATCCAGGACAACCCGCAGCCGGGCCGGACGGTCACGTTCGACCAGACGCTCGAAGTCCCGACGACCGGCGAGCAAGGTTCGACCATTACTCCCTGACGAGCCTCCGCCCCTACAGGATTACGCACATTTGCCCCTCGACTCACCGGCGGAGTTAGGAAGGCGCATATTTGGGTAGATTCGCGGTGTGGCGACGCGAGAACCCGGCGCACGACGGGCCGCCTCCGGCGAGAGCGACTGGCTGACGCTCGGCCAGGCGGCGAAGTTCCTGGGCGTGGCCCAGAGCACGATCAGGAAGTGGTCCGACGTCGGGCGAGTGCCGGCCTTCTACACCCCCGGTGGGCATCGCCGCTACAAGCGCCACGACCTCGAGGCATTCCTCGAGCGCTCAGGCCCGGGGAAGCCGGCCCGCGGCCCGCTCGTGCTGCTGGTCGACGACGACCCGCAGGTCCGCGAGGTCGTTCGCGTCAACCTCGAGATGGAGGGCTATGCGGTCCGGGAAGCGGCGAATGCGGAAGACGGCCTCGCCGCACTCGAGGACGAGGCGCCGGATCTGATCCTGCTCGACGTGATGATGCCGCAGGTCGACGGCTGGGAGATGTTGCGGCGCGTGCAGGAGCGGCACGGTGTCGGGTCGATCCCGGTCGTCATGTTCAGTGGCCAGCTCGATGCAGGGAATGAAGCGGCGCAGCGCGGCGCACAAGGCTTCGTCGGCAAGCCGTTCGACCTGCGCGCGCTGATCGAGCAGACGAAGCAGATCGTTCCGGCCTGATCTCTCTCGACCGGCAGCTCGAGCGCTGGGTTGTCCACCATCGCGCGGGCTGGCTGAACCCGGTCTTCGAAGGCCTGTCGTACGCCGGGCGGCGCGGGCTCCTCTGGATCGTCATCGCGCTCGTCCTCTGCGCGGCCTATCGGCGTTGGGGTGTTTTTGCCCTGACGGTCATGGCGGTCGTGCTGGCTGACTGGTCGGCCACGGGGCTGAAAGCGCTCATCGACCGGCCACGTCCACCGTTGCGCTACGCCGAGCCGAAGACGCTCGTGCACGTGCCACACGACGCCTCGTTCCCGTCCGGCCACGCGGCGACGAGCTTCGCGGCAGCGACGATGCTGTCGTTCGCATTCCCGCGCTTAGCTCCGTTCCTCTTTGTGCTCGCCGCAGCAGTCGCGTTCTCACGCGTCTATGTCGGCGTGCACTATCCGCTCGACGTATTGGGCGGCGCGTTGCTGGGTGTGCTCGTCGCCATTGTTCTCAGGACGCTCGTGGGCCGTCGGGAGCGACGACGGCTCGAAGACACCCGAGCAGCGTGAACACGAAGGCCGGAGGCTAAGACCAGGCGGAGCCGGGCTTAGCCGTAGGCGTACTGATGTGGGCGCGGCCGCGTGAGCGCCCGTGCCCACACGGTTGAGGACAACCGAGAACAGCAGACGCGGCGAGAGTGCGCGGGCTTTGCCCGCGCACGTTCAGCGCGAAGCGCCGTCCCTAAATCCGAGCGAAAGCGAAGCTTTCGCTCGGCTCAAAGTTCTTCGCCGGCTCGTAAGAGGCCGGCAACGATCACTAGAAGCGAAGCGATCAGACTGATGTAGATGCCGATCCCGCGTCCGGCGCCGAAGAATTCGTCGGGGATGCTGATCAGCCTGATGAGCACGAAGATCGTGGAGAGCGCCCCGAGGGCGATGACGACGAGGCTTTCCGGAACGGCGGCAGGCAACTCGATGCCTGCCTCGCGAAGGATCACGAGCGCGATCACCGCCAGGCCGATCACGAACACGAGCTTCCCGAGCGCGCCCGTGTGCCAGCCGATCACGCTCGTGGTCGGACCCGGCCCCGAGCCGACGTACCAGCCGGTGAACGCCGAGATTGCCAGGATCAGACCGGACACCCAGGTGAGCGTCTGTCCCAGGCCGGAGAGGTCTTCGAACGAGCGGGACGGCCTGGGCTGAGGCGTCAGCCAGTCGTCCTCTTGGGGCTCGGGCGGGGGATAGGGCTCTGGGGTTTGCACGGACTGGGTGGCGGTAGAGAAGAGGCGAGGAGTTCGCGCCCGAAGGGATACTCTAAGGGGGTCTGGATGATGGAGGGATCAGGAACGTCTCGCGCTGCCCCCGACGAGTACGTCGAGTTCTGGACGGCCGGCCAGCCGGTCAAGGGCGAGTTCCATTGCTCCGAGTGCGGCTATGGGGTCACGATCGTCCGTGCGCTCCCGCTCTGCCCCATGTGCGGCGGCAACTCGTGGGAGCAAACGAGCTGGAGCCCGTTCCGAAGATCCTCGACAGCGCTCTGAGGAACTAGAGCCCGAAGACCTTCTGGACTTGATGCCAGATGGTCAGGAGCAAGAACACGGCCAGTCCGGCCAGGAGCGCGAAGGTGATGAAGAAGCGCAGCCGTGCGTGTGCCTTCTCACGCTGGCGCCGAACCCGCGCGTTTCGCCGAGCGCGGTGGTAGTGGTAGGCGCGGTCGATCGCCTCGGGATCGACCGGCGACTCTTCGGGCGGCGCCACCACGTGACGGTGGGCTGGCTGGGCCATGTGTGGAGTCTAGTGCGGCTCTGGCCACAGACCTGCACCTCGACCATACTTCGGCGGGGTCAGGATGGCTGTACGTCCAGAACAGCGGGGGGCCGGGCTCGAGGAGGGCGGTCTCGACGCGCTCGCGAACGCGGCCCTGGAGCTGGGTCTCGCCGGGAGCCTCGTCGAGGCGATGCAGATCGTGGCCGACGCGGCTGCGCGCGCGACGGGCGCCGAGGTCGTTGTGGCGCGCGTTGCAGACGCTGCGCGACGGTCCCTGAAGGCCTGGGCCGTCGCGACCGGCTCGGCGGCGGTGGGCGCCGAGCTGGAAGGCTCCCGTCTTCCGCTCGACGAAGTGCCCGCACATGAGGTAGGCCGCGTAGACGACTTGCCCGAGAGTGTTCGTCAGGCGGCAGAACGAGTAGGAGCTTCGGGGGTGCTGTTGATTCCGATCCACGTCAACGGGCACGTGGAGGGAAGTCTCGAGTTCATGCGTCGGAGCGACGTCTTCGACGATGCCGAGCGGAGGCTCGCGCGTCTGGCTGCGGGGCAGGCGACGCTCGCGATCCGGGCGTTTGCCGATCGGGCTCCTGACGCCGAGGTCGACGCGGAGGCGACCCTGGCCCTCGCCGGCGAGGCCCTCGCTGCCGGTGCCGATGAGTTCCGTACGGCCGAGGAGATAACCCGCTTCGCAACCGAGGCAACCGGAGCCCTCGCCGGGTTGCTGTGGCGCCGAAACGACGAAGACCTGCTCGAGCTCGTTGCCTCGGTTGGCACGGTCGCCGCGGACCAGGCGGTGCAGCCGGCTCTGGCGGCGGCAGAGCGGGCGCTGCTCGGCCGGCACGCGGTCGGCGTCGAGCAGGTGGGCGGTCTTCCCGGGTCGGCAACGTTGTCCGCGACGCTGCAGCTGGGTCAGCCCTCCATCGGTGCACTTCAACTTCTGTTTTCGCGCGACACCGAGCCGAGCGACGTTGCGCTTGCGACCCTCGCGACGTTCGGCGTCCGTGCTGCGCATGCATTGCGCGCAAGCTTCCATGCGCGGACGGTTGCACTCGAGCTCGAGCGGACGCGGGCCCTTCTGACCGTCGTCGGCCAGGCGATCAGCGAGCTCTCGCTTTCGCACACGCTCGAGACGGCGGTTGCCCGGGTCGGTGAGTTGCTCGAGGCAGACCGGCTTGCCGTCTACCTGCGCGAAGACGACAGGCTGTACGCCGCCGCAGGCATCGGGCTGGCCGGCCCGCACGTGCGACTCGCCAATCGGCTGCTCGAGCTGGCGCTCGGCCCCTTCCGTTCCCGAGGAGTGCTCGTCGTCGACGACGTCACGGCGGACCCTCGCCTTGCCGGCGTGGGCGATGCGGCGGCGGAAACGGGAATCGAAGCGGCGATCGCCGTCCCACTGCTCGCCCAATCCGACGTGATCGGTCTGCTCGGCGTCTTTCCCGCCAGGGGGCGCGTGCTGACTGAGAACGAGTCCGCGCTTCTGTCTGCACTCGCTGCGCAGTTGGCGGTCGCGGTGCAGAACGCGCAGCTGCACGAACGTGCGAAGCAACTCGGTGAGGAGCGTGAGCGCGCACTCGACGCGGAACGCGCGGCCTCGAAGCAGGTGCGGGCGCTGTACGAGATCTCACGTTCCTTCGCGCAGAGCTTGTCGCTCGAAGCGACGCTTGCGGCGGTCGCGAGCACGGTCGTGGACGTCCTCGGCGTCGACATCGCGCTCATCCGCATGCCAGACGACCGGCGGGAGTGGCTGCTGCCGAGGGCGATGAAGGTTGCCGAGCCGCGCCTCGAGGAGTCCGCGCGCGCGATCCTCTACAAGCCGCAGGCGTTCGGAGCGCATCCGGTCCAGTTGCTGTTTCGAAACGGCGAGCCGTTTCTGATCACGCGCGAGACGGCGGAGGCGATCGGGGCTCCGGAGACCGGGCTCCTGCCGTTTCTCGGTCGCGGGTGGACTGGTGCGGAGGTTCCGATCGCGACGCCCGCGGAGGTGCTCGCGTCGCTCACGATCCTGTCGGTGCAGCCAGGCTCGCCCGTGACGGCGGAGACGGTGGATCAGGCCACTGCGATCGGGGGGCAGGCTGCGCTCGCGATCGACAACGCGCGCCTGTACCAGCAGCAGAAGCAGTTCTCGGACACGATGCAGCGCTCGCTGCTTCCGCGCTCGGTTCCGAAGCTCCAGGGGCTCGAGCTCGGGGACGCGTACGAGTCGTCGGCGCGGGTCGAGGTCGGCGGCGACGTCTACGACTACATGGAGCTCGGCGACGGCCGCCTTGCGGTCGCGCTCGGCGACGTCACCGGTCACGGCATCGAAGCGACCGCGGACATGGCGATGGCGAAGTTCGTCTTTCGCTCGCTCGCGCGCGAGCATCCCGAGCCGGGCGACTTCCTGCAATCGGCGAACGAGGTGGTCGTCGGCGAGATCGCGCCGGGGAAGTTCATCACTCTCGTGTACATGCTCATCGACGGCAGGAAGGGTGAGGTCGCCGCTGCGGGTGCAGGACATCCACCGTCGCGCATCATGGGAGCGGATGGTTCCGTTACGGGTCTCGAGGCACGCGGGCTCGTGCTCGGGATCGAGCCGGCCCAGCACTACGAGGAGGTGCGTGCCACCCTGGACGTCGGCGGCGCGGTCGTGCTCTACACGGACGGAGTCATCGAGGCGCGCCGCGACGGCGAGCTGTACGGCGTCGAGCGCCTCGATCGCCTGCTGTCCGAACGTCGTGACCTGTCGGCGAACGAGCTGGCGCAGGTCGTGCTCGACGACTGTCGGGCATTCGCGCGCGGCGAGCTCGCCGACGACTGCGCGGTGGTCGTCGTCAGACGGACCGCTTGATCCAGCTGCGTCGCCCGGAAGGACGGTTCGCCCGCGTCGGTCATCGTGGCGCCTCCGCCCTCGCGCCCGAGAACACACTGCAGGCGCTCACGCTCGCGGTGGAGCTCGAGTGCGACATGCTCGAGTTCGACGTCCTCGACCTCGCCGACGGCACTCTCGTCCTCGCGCACTCCAACGACCTGCGCGAGGTGAGCCACGGCGCGGCGCACGGCCGTGTGCGCAGTCGCGATCTCGAGGCGCTGCGACACGTTGCACCCGATCTCCCGACTCTCGACGAGGCGCTGGCCCACTGCGCGGAGCGACTGCCCGGCGTCGGGCTCCAGCTCGATCTCAAGCGGGTGGGAATCGAGGCGGCGACGGTCGAGGCGGTGCGCAGGCACGGCGTGCTCGACCGCTCCTGGATCAGCACGTTCGACGCCCGCTCCCTCCATCGACTCGCAGAGCTGGAGCCGGACCTGCCGCGGTCCTACACCTTGCCTCGCGATCGCTTCGGGATTGCCAAGCGGGGCCCGCTTGCTCCGTTCGTACGTGCCGCGCTGAGCTCGATCGGCACATCCCTGCCCCGTCGTCTGCCGCTTCTGCTTGCCCGCGCCAAGGCGGTCGCGGCGACGCTTCACTACTCGATCGCGTCCAGGGCTGCGATCGAAGCGGCCCATGAGCTCGACGCCGCCGTCTACGTCTGGACCGTTGACGACCCGAGGCTGGCGGAGAGGCTCGTCGGCGACGGTGTCGACGGAATCATCACAAACGATCCGCGGATCTTTACGATGTTCACGGCGTGAAACGCGTTTCGCTCCTTCTCTCCATCCTGGCCGGCCTCGCGGTCGCCGGTGTGCTCGCGTCCGCTCTGGGAGCGGCAGAGCCGCCGGCGGCGATTCCGGACGGAGTGACGATCGGCGGCGTGCCGGTCGGCGGGCTGACCCCGGAGGCGGCCGTGTCGGCGGTCCAGCAGGGATTCGAGACGCCGCTCGAGCTCCAGCTGCGCTCTACGCGGATCCTTGTCACCCCGGACATCCTTGGAGCCACGCCGGTAGTCGACAAGGCGATCGAGCGGGCGCTGATCGCGGAGCCGAACAGCGTCATTCCGCTCGGCGTCAGTGTCGTCCCCGGTGCCCCGGCGGCGTTCATCGCCAAGCTCGCGAAACGGTATGACCGGCCGGCCGTCGACGCGAAGCTGTTCCTCAGGCAACTGCGACCGTGGCTGTCGAAGGAGCGAGCCGGACTGAAGCTCGACCGCCGGACGGCGGTGCACGACGTCGCGACTGCCGTCGCCACCGGAGTGAGGACCGGAATCACGTTGACGCAGACAACGGTGCGGCCGAAGGTGACGCGGGCGAACTTCGGGCCCGTGATCGTCATCCGTCGCAAGTCGAACAAGCTCTTCCTCTACAACGGCATGCATTACCGCCGGCTCTTCCTGGTCGCGACCGGCCAGCATCAGTACCCGACTCCGCTCGGCCGCTTCTCGATCGTCGTCAAGTGGAAGAACCCGTGGTGGTATCCGCCGGACTCACCCTGGGCGGCCGGCCAAGATCCGGTTCCACCTGGTCCCGGCAATCCGCTCGGCACGCGGTGGATGGGGCTCTCGTCGCCGGGCGTCGGCATACACGGCACACCCTCGGACGGCTCGATCGGCTACTCGGTCTCGCACGGCTGCATCCGGATGCACATCCCGCAGGCGGAGTGGCTGTTCAATCACGTCGAGATCGGGACCACGGTCTTCATCGTCGCGTCCTGATGACGCGCCCGGCCAGGCTCGCAGCTCAGGGGCTGGCGGTCGCGCTCGTCGTAGGGCTGCTTGCGTTGCTCGTCTGGCGCGTCGCCAACGGCAACGACAAGGGTGTGGCCCAGTCGCTCAAGGACGGCCAGCATCCGACCGCGCCGGTGTTCGATCTGCCGCGGCTGGACGGCAACGGACGCATCGATCTCGCGTCGTTGCGCGGCAAGAAGCCGATCGTCCTCGACTTCTGGGCATCCTGGTGCGTGCCGTGCATCCACGAGTCGAAGCGGCTCGAGGCCGCGAAGAAGCAATACGGCGACCGGATCGATTTCATCGGTGTCGACACGAAAGACTTCTCGAGTGACGCGCGGCAGTGGCAACACAAGCACGGCATCACGTATCCGAGCGTGCACGACGGCAGCGGCACCGTTTTGACGGAGTGGGGAGGACTGCCGATTCCCCGGATCTTCTTCGTTGCCCGTAGCGGCAAGGTCGTCGGCGAGTTGATTGTCGAAGAGGATCTGCCGCGCTACCTGGAGCAGATCGCTTCGTCGTGAAGCGACTGATGCCATTCGTGCTCGCGGCGCTGCTCCTCGCTCCGGTCGCCCGTGCGAGTGAGCGGCATCCGTCGCTCGCCGAGCTCGAAGGCGAGGTCATGTGCCCCGTGTGCGAGACGACGCTGGATCAGTCCAGTTCGCCGGCTGCGCAGCAGATCAAGCGCGTAATCGCGAGTCGCATCGCCGCCGGAGACACGAAGACGCAGATCAAGGACAGGCTTGTCGCCGAGTACGGGGATGCGATCCTCGCAGCGCCGCCGCACAAGGGCTTCGGGTTGCTCGCGTGGTGGCTGCCGCTGGTGGGGATCGTGATCGCCGCGGTGGTGGTCGGTGTCGGCGCTTTGCGCTGGGCTCGTGCGCGCGAGCCGGCGCCGGTCGGGCCGCCGCTCGATCCGGTGTTGGAGCGGCGGCTCGATGACGAACTGAAACGCTTCGAGGGCTGATGGAGAAGGCCGGCGGACTGTTCCTCCTCGGGTTTGCCTCGATTGCCTTCCCGTGCGTCCTGCCGCTCGTGCCGGGTTACCTGTCGGCGGTGTCCGCGGTCGAGGCGCAACGACTCGGCGACCCCGGTGTTGGTCGGCGGGTCGCGCTCGCGAGTCTCCCGTTCATCGCCGGCTTCGCGATCGTGTTTGTGGCCCTGGGCGCCGCGGCGAACCTGATCGCAGGGGTGATGGACGACCAGACGAAACAGGCAATCGCGGGGTTCATCCTCGTCGTCGCGGGCCTTGCCTTCATGGGCTTGCTGCCCGGGACCGATCGGTTCGTCGCCGGCGGGCTCATTCAGGGTGCCCGGAAGACCGGCTCGCGCGTGTTGCTCGGTGGCGCGTTCGCGATCTGCGCGGCACCCTGCGTCGGGCCGTTCCTCGCGGGGGCATTCGCAGCCGCCGGGAACTCCGACACCGTCCTCCGCGGCTCGGCCTGGCTGGCCGCGTACTCAGCCGGTCTCGGCGCCGCGTTCCTGCTCGTCGCCGTCTTCTTCGTGCGGGGCATGACGCTGTTCCGCTGGATGCGTGACCACTATCGCGTCTTCTCGATCGTGGGCGGCACGATCCTCGTCGCGCTCGGCCTCCTGCTTTTCTTCGACGAGTTCTACCGCGTGCAGGTCTACACGCACCGCCTGCTCGAGGCCATCGGCCTCGGCGATCTCTAGTTCTCGCTAAATCCGTTTGCGCAGCATTCCGAAGACGCCGCGGATCACTTCGCGCTGAATCGCCTTGCCCTGGCGCGAGTTGAGGAAGTCTCCGAGTTCGCCCGCGCCGCTCTTCGTCGCCTTCGCCGCGCTTCGGTGCTCTTCCTTCACGATCGGTGGCTTGTCGGTGGTCGACGCGTCCAGTCGGGCGGCGAGAAGCTCGCGCGCACTCTGACTGTCTACGCGCGTGCCGTATTTCACGGCCAGCGGTGATGCCGCCGCCGCAGCCGCGACGTCGTCGGCTGGCCCCATTCGCGAGCGGGGAGCCCGGATCTTCGTGTGTACGACAGGAGTCGGTACGCCGCCCTCCGAAAGGATCGTGACTGCCGCCTCACCGGTCCCGAGCTGGGTGAGCAACTCTTCGAGCTTGTAGTACGCGGACTTCGGGAACGTCCGCACGGTTGCACGTAGCGCTTTCTCGTCGTCGGGCGTGAAGGCTCGCATGGCGTGCTGCACACGATTCCCGAGCTGCGCGAGCACATCGGCATGAATGTCCTTCGGCGTCTGGGTGATGAAGAAGACTCCGACGCCCTTCGAGCGGATCAATCGAACGGTTTGGACGACGGAGTCGATGAAGGCATCGGTCGCGTCATCGAAAAGTAGGTGCGCCTCGTCGAAGAAAAAGACGAGCTTCGGCTTGTCGAGATCACCGACTTCCGGCAACGTCTCGAACAGTTCGGCGAGGAGCCACATCAGGGCGGTCGAGAAGAGCTTGGGCTTGTCCTGGACTTCGGGGAGCTCGAGACAGGAGATGAACCCGCGGCCGTCGGGTGTCGTCCTCAGTAGGTCGTTCACGTCGAGCTGCGGCTCTCCGAAGAACTCGTTGCCGCCTCCATCCTCGAGCGCAACGAGGGAACGCAGGAGCACACCGATCGTCTGCGAGGCCACACCACCGATGCCCTTCAGCTCTGCTTTCCCCGCGTCGGAGTCCAAGAAGGTGAGCAGCGCTCGGAGGTCGGCGAGGTCGAGGAGCGGCAGGCCCTTCGTGTCTGCGTAACGGAAAACGAGAGCGAGGCTCTGCTCCTGGGTCTCGTTCGCCTGCAGGATCTTGCCCAGCAGTTGGGGTCCGAAGTCGGAGACCGTCGCGCGGATCGGAACACCCGGGCCGATGCCCCCCAGCGACAGGTATTCCGTCGCGAATCCGGCAGGCTCGAAGGGTTCGCCGAGCTCGGCTGCTCGATCGGCGGCGGGGCCCGTAGCCGCACCGGGTGCGGAGATCCCTGACAGATCGCCCTTCACGTCGGCCGCGAAGACGGGCACGCCCTGTTCGGCGAGCTGTTCAGCGAGGACCTGGAGCGTTCTCGTCTTTCCGGTGCCCGTCGCCCCTGCGATCAACCCGTGCCGGTTCGTCGTCTTGAGCGGTAGGCGCACCTCAGCTTCCGGCTCGAGCTTTCCGTCGAGGACTCCCTTGCCGACTTCGATCGAAAGGCCTTCGGCAGCGTAAGCCGCAGCAATCTCCTTGCCGAAGTCGCTCACGAGTCCGCGAGGGTAGTCGACGGCGGGAGGCTCGGTGGCGGCAGGTCCAGCGAGCCGAGTTCGTGGAGGTCTCGCAGTTGCGTCAGCAGTGCCGTCAGGTCGAGCCCGCGATGAGCGGGCGCGTACGGCTCCAGCCGGCGCAATGCCTTCGCGAGTTGCCGCTCGGTGCCGATCCTGCGTCCACGCCCGGCCTGGTACCAAGCAACCGCGACGTGCACGAGACCCTGGAAGAAGTCGCGCTCCTCGGCAGGCGCGGCCCGCCACGCATCCTCCAGTTGCTCGTGAGCGGCGAAGTATTCGCCTGCGCGAATCAGCTCGACGCCCGCTTCATAGGCGGACTCGAGACCGTCTTCCACGGCGGCGACCCTAGCAAGGGGTTGAGCAGGCATGCCGAAGCGCGATACGCTCCCCGCGTGGCGACGATCCTGCTGTGTGGGGTCGATGTCTTCTTTCGGGGGAAGCTCGAAGCCTTGCTCCCAGGACATCACTTCGTCACGACCGACAGCGCGGACTGGCCCGATCTCGTGATCGCGGACATCAGCCGCGTCGACCCGATGGACGTCGCCGACTCGTATCCCGAGATACCAATCCTCGGGTTCGGCGGCCACACCGACACCGCGGGACTGCGGCGGGCTCACGAGGCGGGCTTCGATCAGGTACTCGTGAAGAATGCGTTGCAGGAGCGCGCGGCTCAGGTCGTTGACGAACTGATCGCTTGAGTAAAGTAGGTCGCCGCCCGTGACCTACATCATCGCCGAGCCCTGCATCGACATCAAAGACAAGTCCTGCGTGGACGTCTGCCCGGTCGACTGCATCCATGAGGCCGATCGCATCCTCGTGATCGATCCCGAGGAGTGCATAGATTGCGGTGCCTGCGAGCCGGAGTGTCCGGTGGAGGCGATCTTCCCAGAGGACGCGTTGCCGGACAAATGGGAGCCGTTCGTGAAGATCAACTACGCGTACGGCGACGGCTTCGACGTCGTCAACAAGCTCACCGACGAGTACGCGACCGAGCACAACGTCCAGAATCCACCCCTGGAATAACCCGCGCGAAAGTGGGTAGGCGAGAGACGTCGTCTACAGAGGGGGTTTGTGACATGCCGCAGGAAGCATGGAGCGACAAGCGCGAACGTCAGTACGAGCACATCAAGGAGTCGGAGAAGAAGCAGGGCCGCTCGACGAAGCGCGCCAAGGAGATCGCGGCCGCCACCGTCAACAAGCAGCGGGCCAAGTCCGGCGAGACGAAGAAGGACTCATCTTCGTAGACCCTCAGCGCGTAGGTACGCTGGCGACGTGAACCCCAAGACCCTGGATCACGTCGCCTTCTGGCTTGCCGACCGTGAGCCGATCGCCAAGGAGCTCACGAGCCGGTTCGGCATGCACGTCGTCGACCAGCAGGACAATTTCACGCTGGTCGGGGCCGACGCGCGTCGCGGCAAGCTGACGTTGTTCAGCGCGGAACCTCCGCGAGAGCGAGGTGCGTTCAAGCATGTCGCCCTGCGTGTGTCGTCTCTGCCACAGGACGTGGAGATCGAGACGGACCTTGGCCAGGACGTCGACGTGCGCCTCGTGGAAGCGCCAACCGACGTGGACTACGACCTCGATCACGTCGCTCTGTTCTCGGCGGATCCGCCGCGTACGGCCGAGGAGTACCTCCGGTTCGGCTTCGATCCCGCGACGCCGACGCCCGACGGCCATCCGCGCGTCCAGGTCGGCGGCGCCTTCGTCGAGTTTCATCCCGGTGATCCTGGCGACCCGGACAAGCCGTTGCTGAACCATCTCGCAGTCCTCGTCGACTCCGTCGACGAACACATCGCGGAGGCCGAGGAGATGGGCGTCGTCGACAACGTCGTCGACGCAGCGAATACGCGTGCCGTCTTCGTGTGGGGGCCGGACCGCGTGCGCATCGAGTACGTCGAGCACAAGCCGGAATTCGCGCTCAAGTAGTCATAGCGGGTGCGGGGATGGCGGGGCTGTCCGCCGCCGCACGCGCACGCGAGCTCGGCGCTACGCCTCTCGTGCACGAGAAAGGAACGCGGCCGGGAGGGTCGATGCTCCTGTCGAGCTGCGTCATCTGGCGCTTCCGTGAATGGGAAGACTTCCGCGCGGAGTGTCCGACCGGCGACGAAGCTCTGCAGCGCGTCGTCTGGGAAAGGCTCGACGATGGAATCGCGTGGCTCGAGTTGCTCGGCGCACCGGTCGTGGCGCACGAGACCGGGAACCCGCGGACGGTCGGCAAGCGGTTTGATCCTCGGGGATTGACAGAAGCGCTGATGCGGGCGGCGGGGGACGTTCGACTCGGGGAGCGCGCGGCAGAGCCGACGATCCTGGCGACGGGAGGCTTCCAGGGAGACGAGGAACTCGTCGCCGAGCACATCCACCCAGGCGGGTCGCTCAGGCTGCGTGCGAATCCCTGGAGCAGTGGTGACGGCATGCGCCACGCGCTCGAGCGCGGCGCGGAGCTCTCGGACGGCCTGGGGGAGTTCTACGGCCGCAACATGCCGGACGCGGACTTCACGGAAGAACAGTTCGTCCCGCTTGCCCAGCTCTACGGTCGCGCTGCGCGCGTCTACAACGAGCGCGGCGAGGAGTTCTTCGAGGGCGAGGTCTCGTGGTCGGAGAACGACCTCGTGCAGGCCACGGCGCAACAGCCCGGCGCACGCGCGTGGTACGTCCTCGACGACGACGCCCTCGACCAGCCCGTGCGGGACCGGAAGGTCGCCGATCTGGTCGCGGTCGCGCCGACGCGTGTGGATCCGGCCGAGCTGCCGTTCCCCGCGCCGCCGGGTGCGCGCGTGGCGGTTCGCGTCTCGCCGGGAATCACGCACACGATCGGCGGCCTCCGCATCGACGAACAGGCGCGCGTGGTCGGCACGGACGGTCTCTTCGCCGCGGGCGCGGACGTCGGCGGTATCTCGACGGGCGGCTACGCGAGTGGTCTGGCGGCCGCGCTCGTCTTCGGCCGGATCGCCGCAGAGAGCGCTCTAGGCCTCTCGTAGCGAACTCGTGACGTGCGCGTCACGCCGGCGTACCCGTGCCTGGCACCGGTACGCCCCGGGAACCCGCCGCGGCGTGCGGGATCGCTGAGTTGCGTGACGCTTTGCCATGCGTTTCGTACCCGTGCCTGGCACGGGTACGTTCACGAGACGCCCGCCCTTCCGGGCTAGACGGCTTGGAGGTAGGCGCAGGGCCGAGGATCGTTCGGCAGCGGCGAGGGCCCGATCTTGATCACCAGCTCCTCGACGTCGTCCACTTCGACGAGCGCCCCGAGCACCGGCGCGTCGCCGTCGGCTTCACGCAGTTCGTAGCCGCTTGTCTTCGAGACGAAGAGGAGATGCTTTCCGTTGTGGTCGGCCATCGGTCGCGCATCCTAACGAGCCGTCGCGTAGGGAGGGAGCACGACGCGGATCGTCGTCCCGGCGTCCTCGCCCTGGTCGACCGTGAGAACGCCGTTCAGCGTCCGCGCCCGCTCCTCCAGTTCCTCGAGGCTGCGACGGCGGCGCTCGCCGGGGGCATCGTCCGCGATCGCGGTCTCGAGACCGCCGTCCGCCGTTTGCCGCATCTTCACGGACAGCGTCTGAGGAGGCCCGCGTCGCACGGCCTGGTCGAGCGCCTCGCGGATGATCTGGTACATCGCGGCCTGCGTCTTGTCCGCGAGTTGCTCGGCGGCTTCCACGTCGACCTCCACGCTGACGCGATGCGCCAGCTCGATCTGATCCGTCAGCGCGCGCACTGCGGGAGCGAATCCCTGATCGCGTAGCACGACGGGCTCGAGGTTGAAGGAGAGATTGCGCAACTGACCGATGGTCGAGCGGTGGCGCTCGAGCGCGCGGCGGATGATCTCCTGCGCCTCCTGGCCGCGACCTTCCTCGATCGAGTTCAAGCCTGCGTCGAGCATCAGCGCGACACCCGAGAGGGACTGCACGGCGCCGTCGTGCAGTTCGTTCGCAAGACGCCGGCGCTCGTCCTGTTCCGCAGTCAGCAACTGATCCGACAGGCGCGACCGCTCTGCCTCGCGCACGCGCGCATCGTCCAGCAGCTGGGAGTTCTCGTGCTCTCGCGCGGCAAAGTCCGCCAGAACGGTCGCGCGCACGACGTCATCCCGGTCGAAAGGGCGCTCCCGCGTCAGCCGCAGCGCTCCGATCTCCTCGTCATGCGCACGGAGCGGAATCACGACCGCGTTCTCGGCGGGCGCCTGCCGCGGCCGCTCACCCGGCTCGAGCAACGTCGCGCGTGCCTCGAACAGCCTCTCCGCCTCCTGGCGGGTCCGCTCCAGCACCTCGGCGCCGCCGGCGATCGATCCCATCGTCTCGGCGAGCGACTCGAGAAAGCGCGCTTCGCTGGTGAGCTCACGCTCCGCCGCCTCGTGCCGCCGGCGCTCGGTCACGATCAGGAACGCGGCGACGACTCCGGCGAGCGAGACCGTCAGTGCGAGGGCGGCGAGCGTCAGCGGTTGGCTGTCCGCCGCGAGTGTGACCACCGCGAGCAGGGCCGCGGCTGCAAAAGCCAGAACGAGCAGTCCGGCTCTAGTCGATGATCGCTTCGCGAAGCGCAATCGCAACCGCTTGCGTCCGCGTGTCCGCCTCGAGCTTGGCGAGGATGTGGCGGACATGGCTCTTCACGGTCTCCTGACTGATGAAGAGCTTCGCTGCGACGTCCTGATTGGACATGCCGTCGGCGAGCAGCTGCAGGATCTCCCGCTCCCGCCCGGTCAGCATCTCGTCCTTGTCCTTGCCGGTCAGGAACGCGGGCATCAAGGCCGGGTCCACGTACCCCTCGCCGCCCGCCACCTTCTCGATTGCCCGCAACAGGGTCTGGTGCGGCGCCTCCTTGAGGATGTAGCCCTTTGCGCCAGACTCGAGCCCGCGGCCGAGCAGCGACCGCTCGCTGTACGCGGTGAAGATCAGCACAGCCGACTCGGGGACCCTCTCCGTCAGGATCTTCGTCGCCTCCAGCCCGTCCATTCCGGGCATGCGCACGTCCATGATCACGACGTCTGGCTTGCGCCGTTCCGCGAGGGCCACTGCGCTCGCACCGTCGGATGCCTCGCCGATCACGCGGATGTGTGGGGCGCGCGACAGCGACAGGCGAAGCCCCTCTCTCACGACTTCGTGGTCGTCGACGATGAGGCAGGTGATCTCGGAGGGGGTGGAGGGGGTGGACACCCGCACGGATGATATTCCGCTAGACGGTCAGCGAAAGCTGCTCGGGCTCCGGGGGAGGCGCGAGGCGGACCTCTCGCCGGTCGCGAATGCCGTACTCCCGCGCCAGCCTGGAGACCTCGTTGCGCAGCGGATTTCGTTCCTCGGCACCGAGGTAGGCACGCCGCCGCGCGTAGAGACGCTCGTAAAGCGGCACCTGCTCGGGCCAGTCCTCGGCGAGATGTTCGAGGAAGTGCTCCCGTGTGCCCGGACGCAGGAAGAGGAGGTTGGCCCAGATCCCGGTCGCTCCTGCGTCTCTCGCCGCCCGCACGACCTCACGCAATTGCTCGGGCCGGTCGGAGACCCCGGGCAGGATCGGCGCCATCCCGACGCTCGCCTTCACGCCGGCGTCCACGAGCATCTTCACCGCCTTCAGCCGCTGACGCGGGTGCGCCGTCGAGGGCTCGGTGCGCTTCCAGACGTCCTCGTCGAGCGTCGGGATCGAGAACGTCACGCTCACGTCCGCCCGCTTCGAAGCCTCGACGAGCACGTCGAGGTCGCGCACGATCATCGGGCCGCGCGTGATGATCCCGAACGGATTCGACGCGTCGCGCAGCACCTCGAGGCACGCGCGCGTGAGCTTGTACTTGCCTTCGACCGGCTGGTAGGGATCCGTCGCAGCGCCGATGGTCACCTGCTCGTACTGCCAGCTCGCGCGAGCAAGTTCCTGACGCAAGACGTCGGCCACGTTCGTCTTGACGCGGATCGACGTTCCATACCGGTCGTCCGAAGGCCGATCCGATCGCTTCTCGAAGGCCCGGACGTAACAGAACGTGCAGCGGTGCACACAGCCCATGTACGGGTTCAGAGACCATTTGAAGCCCATGCCCTTGACCGGGTTGAGGGCGCTCTTGCAGGGCTCTTCGCGATACTCGATCCGCATGTCCTCAACAGGCAGTATAGAACAGACGTTCGTACAGCTCGAAGACGGTATTCAGCGGCTCACGCTCCCGCTTCCGACCGGGCCCAAGCACGTCCACTGCTATCTGGCCAAGGGCACGCTCTTCGACACAGGCCTCGGGCTCGGAGACGCCGCCTGGGAGTCGGTCGACATCGAGCGCATCGCGATCACCCACTTCCATCCCGACCACGTCGGCGGAGCCGAGGGGGCGGCTCGCGCGACCGGGGCGCCCGTCTCGCAGGGCGGTCTCGACTACGCGCAGTGCGAGCGAGTCTGGGGAAGTGACGACTGGCCCGAGCGAATGGCAGCGTGGTTCGTGCGCCACGGCGTGCCCGTCGATGTCACCGACGACCTCATCGTCCAGGGGCACGCGTTCGCGTCGTTCATCCGCTACGCGGTCGACCCCGAACTGCTCTACGAAGGCAGCGAGGTCGGGGGCTGGCAGGTGCTCGAGCTTCCCGGCCACGCCGACGGTCATCTGGGCTTTCTGCGCGACGGCGTGCTGATCGGCGGCGACCACCTGCTGCGGAGGATCACACCGGCGGTCGGGCTCTATCCGGAGAGCCGCCCGGACCCCCTCGGCGACTACCTCGCCTCGCTCGCGCGGACGATCGAGCTCGCGCCGCGCATCGTCTATCCGGGCCACGGGGAGCCCATCGACGACGCGGCGACGCGCGCGCGGGAACTGATCGAGCATCACCGCCTGCGGCTGGACGAGCACGAGGCGTCGCTCTCCACCGAACCGTGCACCGCCTACGAAATCTCCCTCGACGTGTTCGGGCGGGAACTGGCGCCCACGCAGCGCCGTTTCGCCGTTGCCGAGACCCTGTCCCACCTGGAGCGGCTTGTTCGGGAAGGCCGGGCCGCCCGCAGCGGTGACGACAACCGCGTTTCCTATACTTCGCCGTAGTTGGACGACGAAATCCCGCCTAGTACCACCGCCCACGGGGTCGGGGCGTGACGATCCTCTTCGAGCTCGTCGCCGTCGGCGTTCTGATCCTGATGAACGCCTTCTTCGTCGCGGCCGAATACGGCCTCGTGACCGCCCGGCGGACCCGCATCGTCGAGTTGCAGCACCAGGGCGACCGGCGCGCGCGCGACGTGCTGCGCATCACCTCCGACCCGCCGCGCTTCATCGCCGCGATGCAACTCGGTGTGACGCTCACCTCACTGGGTATCGGCGCACTCGGCGAGGTGGCGCTGTCGCGGCTGTTCGACAAGGCGATTTCGACGGTGCTCGCGGTGATCTTCGCCTACCTGGTCCTCACCTTCCTGCACGTCGTGATCGGCGAGCTCGTGCCGAAGGGAATCGCACTCGGGCACTCCGAGGGAACGGCGCTGTTCGTGTCGGCGCCGGTGCGTTTCTTCTTCATCGTCATGCGGCCGTTCGTCTGGTTCCTCGAGGCCGCGACGGAGATGGTCCTGAAGTGGCTCGGACTGAAGCCGCCCGGTGCTGACGACGACGTGCTCTCAGAAGCCGAGCTGCGCATGCTCGTCTCGCAGTCGACCCGGGGCGGTGAGATCGAGCAACAGGAGCAGGAGATGCTCTACAAGGTCTTCGACTTCGCCGACAAGGAGGCGAAGGACGTGATGGTGCCGCGGCCCGAAGTGGTGGCGCTCTCCATCGATCTTCCGCCGGAGGAGTGCCTCGAGGCGGTGATGGACTCGCCGTTCACCCGCTATCCCGTCTACCGCGAGACGCTCGACAACGTCGTCGGCATCCTCCACGTCCGTGACCTCTTCCGCGCGCTACGCGATCGCGGCATGCACGAGGTGAAGGTGCAGGACATCATCAGGCCGGCGCACATCGTCCCCGAGACGAAGGACCTCGCCGCGCTGCTTGCAGAATTCAGGCGCGCGAACCAGCACATGGCGATCGTCATCGACGAATACGGCGACATGGAGGGGATCGTCACGCTGGAGGATCTCCTCGAGGAGATCGTCGGGGACATCGAGGACGAGTTCGATCTGCCGGACGAGTCGATCGAACAGATCGACGAGGACACCGTGCTCATCGACGGGACCTTCCCGATCGACGATTTCAACGAGCGGTTCAACACCGAGATGCCCGACGAGGATTACCACACCATGGCCGGCTTCGTCTTCGGCCTGCTCGGGCGCCAACCCGAGGCAGGTGACACGATCAACCACGACGGCATGCGCTTCGACGTGCTCGAGGTCGAAGGCTCGCGCATCCTCAAGCTGGCGGTGACATTCGAACAGCGCCGCGAGCAGCGCGATCGTGACGACGTCGAGCGCGAGGCGCTCGAAGCCGAGCTTCGATTCGACGCCGATCGTCCGTGACGCGTCGGCGCTCGGCCGAGGCTTGATTGCCAAGCGTCGAGGTCGGGCCGGTAGCATCAGCATGGAGTTCTGGGGTCTGAACTACTCAACAAGGAGAAGCATGCTTCGCACTCGTCTCGCATTCGTCGCGCTCCTCGGCGCCGCACTTGTCATCGTCGCCTCCGCGTCTGCGGCTGTGCCGACGCTCAAGGGCACGGACGGCCCTGGGTTCACGATCAGCCTGAAAAAGGGCACGACCAAGGTCACGAAGCTGAAGGCCGGCAGGTACAAGATCGTGATCAACGATCTGTCCAACATCCACAACTTCCACCTGACTGGGCCCGGGGTCAACAAGAAGACCGGCGTCGGTCCCAAGGGGACAACCACGTGGACGGTCACCCTGAAGAAGGGCACCTACAAGTACATCTGTGATCCCCACGCGGCGATCATGAAAGGCAGCTTCAAGGTCACCTAGTCAGCCAAAACCGTTTCGAGCCCCCTCGCGTATGGACAGTCCGTACACAAAAGCGAGGGGGCACTTATGTTCCGAACGACACTGTTCGCGCTAGCTGCGGCCGCCGTTGCGGTTGCAATTGTTGCTTCTGCTGAGGCCAGGTCGTCGTCGACCAGGCTGATCGGCACCGTTGGGCCTGGCTACACGATCACCCTCAAGAAGGGCACGGCGAAGGTGAAAACCCTGAAGGCGGGCAAGTACACATTCGTGATCGCCGACAAGTCATCGATCCACAACTTCACGATCGAGCGGGAGAAGGGCGGGAAGATCGAGAAGGAGCTCACCGACACCTCGTTCCAGGGGAAGAAGACGGTGACGGTGACGCTGAAGAAAGGGAGCTGGAAGTTCTACTGCTCGATTCACGAATCGCAGATGTTCGGCTTCTTCAAAGTTACGAGCTGACCGGAATCTCTTCGATCCGGCCGCCTTCGATCCGGAAGGCGGCCAGATCGTCCTTCTGGATCGAGTAGACGAGGTAGGGCTTCCCAGCCCAGAGGCCGATGTTCTCGACATCCGTGCGCGACGGGCGGGCGGGCGCGGAGATGTGTGAATGGAAGACGGCCAGCTCGTAGCCGTCGTCCTCCGCGAACCAGATCTCCGGGTCGTCGAATTCGAGCTCGAAGCGATACGGAGACGAAGCCGCGTTGCGACCCGGTTCGTAGCGCTCTGCCCGACCGTCCCGCAGGAGGACGAGCCCGCACGCCTCGTTCGGCGCCTCGCGCTCGGCATGCGCGGCGAGCGCTGCCCGCACGTCCTCCGGGATCACCACCAGACGGTTCGCTCCATTGCCTGTTCCACGTCTTCCGCGTCCCAGAAGTCCGCCGAGAGGTACTTCCAGCCGGCGTCGGCGAGGATCGCGACGACCACGCCTTCGTCGAGCTCTGTAGCGAGTCTGCGGGCGACCTGGCCGACTGCGCCTGCGGAGACTCCCGCGAAGATCCCCTCCTCGTCCAGCAGCCGGCGCACCTCGTGCACGGAGTCCTCGTTCGACACGAGGATCTTGCGATCGAGTTTCGACACGTCGAGGATCGGCGGCACGTAACCGTCGTCGAGTGAGCGCAGTCCCATCACCGGATCGCCGGGCAGCGGCTCCGCCGCGGCGACGACGATCTCGGGGAACGTCTCTCGCAAGCGCTCGCCCGTTCCCATCAGCGTCCCACCGGTCCCGAGCCCTGCGACGAGGACGTCGACGCGGTCGAGCGCCTCGGCGATCTCGGCACCCGTGCCTTCGAAGTGGGCGCGTGGATTCGCCTCGTTCGCGTACTGGAACGGCATGAAGTAACGGGGTTCGCGCTCAGCGAGCTCGAGCGCGAGCCGCACCGCACCGTTCGAACCTTCGGCGCCCGGCGAAAAGATGATGTTTGCCCCGTAGAGCCGCAACAGTCGCTTGCGCTCCTCGGTCGCGTTCTCGGGCATCACGCAAGTGAGCGGGTAGCCCTTCAGCTTGGCAACGAGCGCCAGCGAGATGCCCGTGTTGCCGCTTGTCGGCTCGAGCAGCTCGCGACCCGGCTCCAACTCGCCGGAGGCTTCGGCCGCCTCGATCATCGCTTTGGCGATGCGGTCCTTGATCGAGCCGGTCGGGTTCTGGCCCTCGAGCTTCGCGTAGATCTGGACGTTGCCGACGGGCCTCAGCTCGACGAGCGGGGTGTTGCCGACGAGGTCGAGGAGATTGCGCGCGACGCGCGCGCTAGCCACCGGCCATTGCCGGTAGCAGGATCACGGTCGAGCCGTTCGTTACCTCGGTCTCGAGTCCGTCGAGCGTGCGCACGTCCTCGCCCCCGACGTAGACGTTGACGAACGGCGCGATGTCACCGTCTTCGACGAGCTGCGTGCGCAAGCCGGGAAACCGTCCCATCAGGTCCTCGAGCAAGTCGCGGACCGTGTCGCCCTCGGCCGCCACTTCGCGCTGGCCTCCTGCCTGCTCGCGCAGCGTCGGTGGAATTCGGACCTTCGTCATGCGGGCTCTCTCGTCCCTGAGCAGAACTGGACGTAGTCCACGTACTCGGTGATCGTCGGATGCTCACCGCACACCGGGCAGTCGGGGTCGCGCCGGAGCTTGACCTCGTCGAACGTCGCAGCGAGCGCGTCGAACAACAGGAGTCGGCCGACGAGTGGCTCGCCGATGCCGAGCGCGAGCTTCAACGCCTCGCTGGCCTGCAGCGAGCCGATCACGCCGGGCAGCACACCGAGCACGCCGCCCTCTGCGCACGAAGGCGCGAGCTCCGGCGGCGGTGGCGTGGGGAAGAGGCAGCGGTAACAGGGACCTTCGTGTGGCTTGAAGACCGTCACCTGGCCCTCGAAGCGGTAGATCGACCCGTGGACGACGGGAATCTTGTGCCAGACCGAGGCGTCGTTGACGAGGTAGCGCGTCGGGAAGTTGTCCGCGCCGTCGACGATCACGTCCCAGCCGTCGGCCAGGATGCGTTCGATGTTTTCGGAGGTGAGGCGCTCCTTGTACGCGACCACCTCGACGTCAGGGTTGAGCGCCTCGATCGTGCGCTTCGCCGACTCGACCTTCGGCTCGCCGAGCGAGTCGGTCGAGTGCACGATCTGCCGCTGCAAATTCGACTCGTCGACGACGTCTGCATCGACGATCCCGATGCGGCCCACGCCGGCCGCCGCGAGATAGAGCGACGCGGGCGAGCCGAGGCCGCCTGCGCCGACGAGCAAGACCTTCGAGTCGAGCAGCTTGAGCTGCCCTTCCTCGCCGACCTCCGGGATCAGCAGGTGGCGGCTGTAGCGGGCGCGTCGCGGAGCGTCGAGCCCGGCCTGGAGCTGCACGGGGAATCCGTTGCGCTTCCAGTCGGTGAAGCCGCCTGCGAGCGAGACGACGTCCTCGTAGCCGAGCTCCGTCAGCGTCTTGGCTGCGAAGGCCGAGCGGTTGCCGACCGAGCAGTAGACGACGACGGGGCGGGCGGGATCGGGTGCCAACCGCTCGATGCGGGACTCGAGATGGCCCCTCGGAACATGGACGGCGCCCGGAATGTGGCCCTCGTCCCACTCGTCCTGCTCCCTGACGTCGACGACGACCGGCTCGCCGGACTCGATCCGGTCACGGGCCTGCGTGGCGTCGACCTCCGAGATCTCGGCTCGCACCTGTTGCAGGAGCTCTCGGTAGTTGGCCATCGCTATAGGAAATATAGCTTTGCACGGTGAGCTAGCGTCGCCTGGGATGAGCGCGCGGGCCAGGGTCTGGATCATCGTCGCGCTCGCGGCCGCTGCCGCCGTCGGAACCGTCGTCGGAGTCACGCTCGCCACGCGGAACGACGTCCAGAGCACAATCGAGCACGCCGCCGCCTTTCGCCGCGGACCCGACAGCCTCGCCCGAGGTGGCGCGGCAGGTGCGCGAAGCGCTGCAGGCGTGGCCGGAAGGCACGGCCCGCCGGCTGCGGATTCTCGCCGCGCGCTATCCGCACAGCGCCCTCGTCCAGCTCGAGCTTGGCCTGGCGCTTGCGCTCTCCGGCCAGCAGGCCGACGCAACCCGGGCGTGGCAGGCGGCGGAGCGGGCCCAGCCGGACTCCCCGTCCGCCGTCAGGTCTCAGGATCTTCGTCACCCGGGTACTCCGCCGGGTCTGCCGCCCTTCGTCCCGAGCTTTTCGCAGGTCACCAGCCCGATCGAGTCTCAGCTGCTGCGTGGTGCGGCCTACCAGCAGGCTCTGCGACCCGTTTCCGCAGAACGCGAGTTCGCCGCGGCCGCGAAGGCCGCTCCGAACGACCCAGAGGCGCTGACGGCGGCGGCCGTCGGGCTGTACGACAAGGACCGGCCCGCACTTGCCTTCTCACGTCTCGGCCCGCTAGCCCGCCGTTTTCCCAGTGCGCAAACCGTGCGCTTCCATCTCGGGCTCCTGCTCATCTACTTCGGCGATCTGCCTCGTGCCCGTCGTGAACTAGCCCTTGCCCGCGCGCAAGGCCCACGGACCCCGCTTGGAAAGAGGGCCGAAACGCTTCTTAAGGCAGGTCGAAAGCCCTAGGACCACCCGGCACAAAGATGAGCCGTTCGGCCTATGGCGCCCGTCCGATCTAGCTGGCACAGTGCGGCATCGCTAGAACGCCGTCCCGGAGGGGGGACCGGAGTGAGCGCAACAGAGGTAGTCGCAGCACCACCGAAGACCGTCACCGATCTTTTGGAGACGGATGAGACAAAAGCACTCCTGGACACCGGGCGCGAGAACGGGCGTCTGAGCGCCGACGAGATCGCCGTCGCGCTCGACGAGCTCGATCTCGAGCCTGGTCAGATCGACGACTTTTACCACGCTCTCGAAGAGCTCCAGATCGAGGTCGTCGCCACGGAGGAAGAGGAGCAACCGGTGGAGGCGCCGCGCGAGGTCTCGACGGACGCGCTCCAGCTCTTCCTCAAAGACATCGGCAAGGTCGATCTGCTCACCGCCGCGCAGGAGGTCGAGCTCGCGAAGCGCATCGAGCGCGGCGACCACGGCGCGAAGCAGGAGATGGTCGAGGCGAACCTTCGCCTCGTCGTCTCGATCGCCAAGAAGTACCGCAACCAGGGGCTGCCGTTCCTCGATCTGATCCAGGAGGGGACGATCGGCCTGGTTCGCGCCGCCGAGAAGTTCGACTACCGCAAAGGCTTCAAGTTCTCGACGTACGCAACGTGGTGGATCCGCCAGGCGGTCGCGCGAGCGCTCGCGGACAAGGCGCGCACGATCCGCATGCCGGTCCACGTCGTCGAGAAGCTGAACAAGATCGTCCGCTCCGAGCGGAAGCTTCGCGCCGAGCTCGGTCGCGAGCCCACCGCCATCGAGATCGGCAAGGACCTCGACCTCACGGGCGAAGAGGTGGAGCACATCCGCCGCAGCGCCCAGACACCGGTGTCGCTCGAGAAGCCGGTCGGGGACGAGGACGAGTCCGAGTTCGGGCACTTCCTCACCGACGCGACTCTGCCGCTGCCTGATGAGGAGGCCGACATCACGATGCGCAAGGAGACCCTGCGCAAGATCCTCGGCACGCTCTCGAGCAGGGAGCGCCAGGTGCTCGAGCTCCGCTACGGCCTCGACGGCCAGCACCCGAGGACGCTGGACGAGGTCGGCCGGACGTTCAACGTCACCCGGGAACGCATCCGGCAGATCGAGAACCAGAGCCTGAAGAAGCTGCGGGCCGTCGCGGACGCGGTCAAGCTGCGCGACGTCGCGTAGATAAATAGACTTCCCTCTATGCGGAAGAAGCTTGCTTGCTCCCTGGTGGCGGTGTTCGCGGCCGCGCTCCTAGCCTCCCCTGTGCTGGCAGCACACGGCAAGGCCGGCTCGACGATCATCGCGTACCGGAACTAACTCAAACGCGGTCCACGTAAACTCGCCGCCCGTGGAACAGAGCTGGCTAGACGAGCTGCGCGAGTTCATCGCGATTCCGAGCGTCAGCGCCGACCCGGCGCACGAGGCCGATGTGCGCCGCGCGGCGGAATGGGTGCGCGACTTCGTCAAGCGTGCAGGTGGAGAGGCCGAGCTCGTCCGCTACGGGGAGCGAGAGCTGGTCATCGGCGAGATCCGGGCGAACGCGAACGGCGGCGGCGATGCCCCGACCGTGATGATCTATGGGCACTACGACGTCCAGCCGCCGGCCCCCCTCGATCTCTGGGAGACGCCGCCGTTCGAGCTCTCCGAGCGCGACGGCTGGTACTACGCGCGCGGCATTGCCGACGACAAGGGCCAGCTCTTCACGCTTCTCAAGGCGGCTCAGCTTCTTGTAGAGCAGAACGAGCTCCCGGTGAACATCAGGGTCGTCTCCGACGGCGAGGAGGAGATCGGCGGCCACACGGTCGTCGATTTCCTCGAAGCGGACGAGCGCGGCGCCGACGCCTGCATCATCTTCGACGGCGGCATGACGCGCCCCGAGCAGGCGGAGTTCGGCCTGGCGACGCGCGGTCTCGTCGGCTTCCACCTGAAGGTCAGGACGGGTGAGCGCGACATGCACTCCGGGTACTACGGCGGCGCGGCGCTCAACGCGATTCACGTGCTCATGCAGGGCCTGTCGGCCGTGGTCGCGCGAGACGGGCTCTTGCCCGATGCGTTGCGCGTCGGGCGGGCGCCGTTGAGCCAGGCCGAGGTCGACAGCCTCAAGCAGCTGCCGAAAGGCTGGGAGATCCTGGACGACGCAGGTGCGACACCGCTCGACCCCAAGGCGGCGGACGACTTCTACGACCGCACCTGGGCAGAGCCGTCGCTCGACGTGAACGGCATTCGCGGCGGCAAGCCCGACTTCGTCAACACGACCCTGATCGTCGAGGCCGAGGCCCGCTTCACGATCCGCATTGCGCCGGGGCAGGACCCCGAGACGATCGCCGCGACAGCGGAGAAGCTCGTCCGCGCGGCGATGCCCGCCGAGGCCGAGGTCGAGTTGATTCGCGAGAACTCCGCACCGCCCGGTGTCTTCGCACCGGACTCGCAGGCGATCCAGCTGGGGATGGAAGCGTTCAAAAGGGCAACCGGCGTGAGCCCGCTGCTCGTGCGCGTCGGCGGCACGCTGCCGATCTATCCGGCGCTTGCCGCGAAGGGGATCCCGACGATCGGGACCGGCTTCGCCCTGCGCGAGAGCAACGTGCACTCGCCGAACGAGCGCCTGCGCGTCGTCGACATCGACCGTGCGGTCGCTGCCGCTATCGAGCTCTATCGGGGACTGGCCGCTCTTGACTGATCCGCGCTATCCGACGCCGATCGCGGCCGAGCTCGCGGACGACGTGCTCGACCGCTTCCTGCGTTACGTCCAGGTCGACACGCAGTCCGACGACGACTCCGAGACGTACCCGAGCACGGCAAAACAGCTCGACCTCGGCAAGATGCTCGCCGACGAGCTGCGGCAGATCGGGCTCGAGGACGTGGAGCTCACCGAACACGGCTATGTCTTCGCGACCCTCCCCGGCTCGGCAGGCCCGACGGTCGGGCTGATCGCACACATGGACACGAGCTCCGACGAATCCGGCACGAACGTGAAGCCGCAGGTGATCCGGAACTACGACGGCGCCGACATCGTCCTCCCTGGGGATCCGCGCAAGGTGCTGCGGCCGAGCGAGAACCCGATCCTTGCCGAGCGGGCGGGCCACGACATCGTCACCACCGACGGGACGACGCTACTCGGCGCGGACGACAAGGCCGGCGTCGCCGAGATCATGGGCGCGGTCGCGTACCTCGCGGCGCATCCGGAGATCGAACACGCGCCGATCCGCGTCGGCTTCACCGTCGACGAGGAAGTGGGGCGCGGGGTGGACCACTTCGACATCGAGCTGTTCGGCGCCGACTTCGGGTACACGCTCGACGGCTCGGAGATCGGCCGGATCGACGACGAGACGTTCTCCGCCTCCGAGGTGCGCATCCGCATCGAAGGGCACAGCGTCCATCCCGGCACGTCCAAAGGCAAGATGGTGAACGCCATCAAGCTCGCCTCACGGATCGTCGAGCGGCTGCCGCAGAACGATCGCTCGCCCGAGACGACCGAGGGACGCGAGGGGTTCGTCCATCCGACGCGGATCGCGGGCACGACGGCCGAGGCCGAGGTGCGCTTCATCGCGCGCGACTTCGACGCACAGAGGCTCGAGGAGCATGAGCAGCTTCTCCGCTCACTCGCTGACGACATTGCTGCGGAGGAGCCGCGCGCCCACGTGACGGTCACCGTGGAGGAGAGCTACCGCAACATGAAGGAGTTCCTCGATGCGGACCCGGCCGTGACGGAGGCCGCGGACGAGGCTGCTCGGCGCACCGGCATGGAGCCGTGGCGCGAGCCGATCCGAGGCGGTACCGACGGCTCGATGTTGAGCGCCCGGGGATTGCTGACGCCGAACGTCTTCACGGGTGCGCACCAGTTCCACTCCGTGCTGGAGTGGGCGTCGGTTCAGGACATGGCGGCGTCGGCTGCGACGATCGTGGAGCTCGTGAAGCTCTGGGCGGAGCCGGACTGGGTCAGTCGGTCAGGTAAGAGTGACCGAACCGCCGCATCTCCTCGATGATCGGCAGCAGCGCGGCGCCCTTCTCGGTCAGCTCGTACTCCACCCGCGGCGGCGACTCCGCGTAACTGCGCCGCACGACGAGGTCTTCGTCCTCGAGTGCGCGCAGTCGTTCGGAGAGTGTGCGCGGGCTGATCCCGGCGCACGAGTGCTCGAGCTCTGAGAACCGGCGGGCCCCTTCGGACAGATCGTGCACGAGCAGCGCGGTCCACTTCGCGCCGATGATCGCGGCGCAGGCAGCAACCGCGCAGGACGTCGACTCGTGGACTGGGTTCATTGTCCGCATTGCTTTCCTAATTGTAGTCAAGCCCAGGGAGGTGGGTTGTACACCCAGTGGCCACCGAGCATCGTCGCGACCACGTTGACCTCCGGAAGTTGCTCGGGCTCGAGCTCGTACGGATCGCGGTCGAGGACGACGAGGTCGGCGAGGTAGCCGGGCAGGAGCTTGCCGCGCCGGTGCTCGTCGCGCGCGAGCCACGCGGGGTTGACCGTTGTCGCTTCGAGCGCCTCGTCGAGCGTCAGTCGCTGCTCGGGATGCCAGGGCTCGCGCTCGTCGATCGTCCTCAGCACGCCGGCGCAGATTCCCGCCCACGGGTCGAGCTCCTCGATCGGGGCGTCTGAGCCGTTCGCCAACAGCGCACCGGACTCCCGGAGCGAGCGGTATGCGTACGCACCGTCTGTCTTGTCGGCCCAGAAGCGGTCGGCGAGGTCGCGGTCGGAGGGAGCGTGGCTGAACTGCACCGAGGCGGCGATGCCGAGCTCGGCGAAGCGGGGGAGATCCTCCGGTGCGAGCACCTGCGCGTGCTCGATCCGGTGACGCAGACCGAGCGGTTGCCACTCGGCGCGGGTCTCCTCGAACGCGTCGAGCGCCTCGCGGTTCGCGAGATCGCCGATCGCGTGGACTGCGACCGGAAGCCCTGCCCGGGCGCCGCGGCGGATGATCTCCGCGAGCTGTTCCTTGCTCGTGATCTGGACGCCGGTCCCATCGAGCATGCGCGCCGTCTGTGAGCCGAGCGTGCCGTCCATGAACGTCTTCAGGTAGCCGATGCGAACGAGGTCGTCGCCGAAGCCGCTGCGAATGCGCAGATCGGCGAGCTCCTCCACGTGCTCTGCCGGGATGGACTGCCAGACTCGCAGCTGGAGCGAGCCTTCGTCGCGAAGACGCTGCCAGACGCCGAGCGCACCGAGCCAGCCGTCCTTGTCGTGCACCGCGGTCACCCCGCGGGCGATCGCGATGCGGACGCCCTCGCGTGAGGCTTCGACCATCTCGTCCTCGGTCGGACGCACGTACGTGTCGCGGAAGTGCCAGGCGCACTCCTCGCGCAGCACACCGGTCGGCTCGCCCCGCTCGTCGCGGACGACGACACCGCCCTCGACCTCGAGGTCGCCGTTCGCGTGCGCCAGCGCCGCCGAGTTGAGCCAGAGCGAGTGGTAGTCGCGCGCCATCAGCGCGGTCGGCGTGTCGCCCGTCACACGGTCGAGCGCCTCCTTCGTCGGCTCGATGGGAGGAGACCAGTCGCCGGCCCGCCAGCCCATGCCGCGGAGCCAACCACCCGGCTTCACCTCGCGCGTCGCCGCTGCCACACGCTGCAGCGCCTCGTCGAGCGACGCTGCTCCCTCCAGCCGGATCTGGCGCTGTGCGAGCGCCCAGGTCGGGAAGTGGACGTGCGAGTCGTTCAGCCCCGGCAGGACACAGCGGCCGCCCAGGTCGACGCGGTCGGGGCTCGCGAGCGCCGTCTCGTGAGTTCCGACGCCGCCCGCAATCCGGTCGCCGGCGATCGCGAGCGCGCGGACGACGGGCAGCGTCGGCGCCATCGTCCGCACGACTCCGTTCTCGAGGATCACTCCCGGAACCTTTTCCGGCGGTTGATCGTTTGAACGACCGTGGACATGATCGCGATCCTATTGCTGCTCGTCGTGATGGTCGCCCTCGCGACCTATTGGCCAACCAGCGACTGACGCTCAATAGACTTGCGGCGTGGCATATGAGCCGCTGACCGAGGAGCAGCGCGAGATCCGCGATCTCGTTCGCCAGCTCGCGCGCGAGCGGATCGCGCCGAGGGCGGCGGAGATCGACGAGAGCCACGAGTTCCCGTGGGACATCGTCGAGCTCTATCGGGAGAACGACCTTTTTGGCCTCTTCTACGACGAGCAGTACGGGGGTCTCGGCACCGGTGCGCTCCTGGCGCTCGTCGCGATCGAGGAGGTCTCGAAGGTCTGCGCCACGAGCGGCCTGATCCTGGCGGTCCAGGAGCTCGGGTCGCTCGGCCTCAAGCTCGCCGGCAACGACGAGCAGAAGCAGCGGTACCTGCCGCGCCTCGCCTCCGGGGAGTGGCTGTGCGCCTATGCGCTCACCGAGTCGGGCTCCGGCTCCGACTCGGCGGCCATGCTCTCGACGGCACGGCGCGAAGGCGACGAGTACGTCCTGAACGGCTCCAAGCGGTTCATCACCAACGCGGGCGTGGCGCACCTGTACACGGTGTTTGCCAAGACGGATCCCGAACAGGGGCATGCGGGGATCTCGGCGTTCGTCGTCGAGGCCGACACGCCGGGATTCGAGGTGGCGCGGGTCGAGCCGAAGATGGGCATCAAGGGCTCGACCACCGGGGAGCTCGTGTTCGAGGACGCACGCGTGCCGGCGGCGAACCTGCTCGGCGAAGAGGGCGAGGGCTTCAAGATCGCGATGCGGATCCTCGACCGGTCGCGGCCCGGGATCGCGGCGCAGGGGCTCGGCCTCGCGCAGGGTGCGACGGACTACGCGCTCGAGTACGCGAAGACGCGGGAGACGATGGGCAAGCCGATCGGCGAGCACCAGATCATCGCCGCGATGCTCGCGGACATGGAAACGAAATGCGAAGCGGCGCGCGGGCTCCTGTACAAGTTCGGCTCGGCCGTCGACGAGGGAATCGAGGGATCGGAGTTGACGAAGCTTTCCGCGATGACCAAGCTCTACTGCACCGATGTGGCGATGGAGGTGACGACGGATGCTGTGCAGGTGCTCGGCGGTTACGGCTACATCTCCGAGTACCCGCTGGAGCGGATGATGCGGGACGCGAAGATCACGCAGATCTACGAGGGGACGAACCAGATTCAGCGGCTGGTGATCGCGCGCGAGATGCTCAAGGAGCAGCGCGCGTTCTTGCTTGCCGGAGTCGGCTAACTAGGGAGGAGTCATGAAGCGGAGCTTCGGCGCAATCGGCATTCTGGCCTTGATCGCAGCTCTGGTCGCGGTCGGGACGGTAGGGGCAGCGTCACCGATCAAAGGGGCGCTCAAGTACTGCAGCGACCCGACCTTCCCGCCCATGGAGTACAAGACGCCCGCGGGCAAGGCGGTCGGATTCGACGTCGACCTTGCGAACGCGATCGCGAAGAACTGGAAGGTCAAGGCGAAGTTCGTCGAGACGGGCTTTCCCGGGCTGCTCCCGGCGCTTGACGCCAAGAGGTGCACGCTCGTGATCAGCGGCATCTTCATCACGCCCGATCGCCTCAAGCAGTTTCCGGCCGTCTCCTACATGAAGACGCATCGCGCACTCGTAGTGCAGGCCGGTAACCCGAAGAAGATCAACGGGCCGAACGCGCTCTCGGGGAAGACGGTCGCCGTGCAGGCGGGAACGAAGTACGAGGAGTACCTGAAGGCACTCAACGAGCAGTT
Organism: uncultured Actinomycetes bacterium; assembly: GCA_963804935.1. Lineage (GTDB taxonomy): Bacteria > Actinomycetota > Thermoleophilia > Gaiellales > Gaiellaceae > 3-1-20CM-4-69-9. Next base: position 6,186 of record CAWDSD010000021.1, on the reverse strand, counting down.
CAAGTCGTCGGGTAAGCCGCAGTTCACGTTGCAGAGCTACCCGGGCGACACGGACGCGGTGGGTCAGCTCATCGTCGGCCGCGCGGACGCGGTGCTGACGCAGGACACTTCGGGCGCGTACCAGAAGAAGCAGAATCCCGACAAGCTCGCAATCGCATACCTGTTCCCGGAGACCGACTCGTTCGGGATCTACTACCGGAAAGGGGAGGCCAAGCTGGGCACGGCGCTGAAGGCGACGATCAAGACGCTCCGGAAGAACGGCACGTTGAAGAAGATCGCCACGAAGCATCAGATCCCGGTCACCGACGTGAAGTAGGTCGCTGAGCGGGTGCTCGCCAGCTTCGACACCCACATCTTCTGGGAGGCGCTCACTTCCCAGCCGTACTGGCATGGGGCGCTTCTCGCGCTCGAGCTGACGCTCGTCTCGTTGGCGACTGCCTGCGTGCTCGGGTTCTTCCTCGCGCTCGGCCGGAGCAGCCGCTTCCGGTCGGTGCGGGCGTTCGTGTTCTTCTACAACTGGATCTTCCGCGCGACGCCGACGCTCCTGCAGCTCCTGTTCATCTGGAACGGTCTGCCGCAGATCTGGAGCACGTTCGCGAGCGACTGGTTCAAGCCGTTCCTCGCGGCGTTCATCGCGCTGTCGTTGAACGAGGCGGCGTACATGTCGGAGATCATCCGCGCCGGCCTGCTCTCGGTTGATCCGGGTCAGGAGCTGGCGGGGAGGGCGCTGGGGATGACGCGTCCGCGGATCCTGCGCCGCGTGATCGTGCCGCAGGCGATCCGGATCGTCATCCCGCCGACCGGGAACGAGTTCATCACGTTGTTGAAGCTGACGAGCCTGGCCTATGTCATCTCGCTTCACGAGCTGCTGACGGCGTCGCAGGTTCGCGGCGCGGCCGACTTCCACTATGCGGAGGCGTATGCGGCCGCGGTCGTCTACTACCTCGTGATCGTCAGCGTCCTGATGGTGATCCAGGCCCAGCTCGAGCGGCGCTACACGTGGTCGTCGGCTGGGCGGCGGCGACGTCGTCCTGGTCCGGTCGTCTCGGTCGCGCACGATGCCCGATGAGCGACGTGGTTCTCAGTGCCGAGGGAGTGCACAAGTCCTACAACGGGCTCGAGGTGCTGCGCGGCGTCTCGATGGAGGTCGGGCGCGGCGAGGTGAAGGTGATCATCGGGCCGTCCGGCTCCGGGAAGTCGACGTTGCTGCGGTGCCTTGCGTTGCTGGAGCCGGTCGATTCGGGTGCAGTGTTCCTGGAAGGCGACCGCTTGAGCGACCGCCGCGAAAAGGAGCTCGCGGCGCACCGGTCGGAGGTCGGCATGGTGTTCCAGCGGTTCAACCTCTTCCAGAACATGACGGCCTTGGGCAATGTCATGTGCGGGCTCGTCGAGGTACGGGGCCTGAAGAAGCGCGAGGCGCGAGAGCGTGCGCGCGAGTTCCTCGAGCGTGTGGGCCTCGCGGACAAGGCGGACAACTATCCGGAGGAGCTCTCGGGTGGTCAGCAGCAGAGGGTGGCGATCGCGCGTGCGCTCGTCATGCGTCCGAAGGCGATGCTGTTCGACGAGCCGACGTCGGCGCTGGACGTCGAGCTCGTGCGGGAGGTGCTGGACGTGATGGAAGGCCTGGCGCGGGACGGGATGACGATGGTCGTGGTCAGCCACGAGCTGCGCTTCGCGCATCACGTGGCGAGCTCGATCCTGATGATGGACGAGGGCCAGGTAATCGAAGAAGCCCCGCCAGACCGTTTTTTCTCGTCCCCAACCCAGGAGCGAACGAGGCGCTTTCTGGCGCTGGTCGAGTAACCCGCGCGGAAAACTTGTTGCAAAGTCGGCACACTCGCGTCACATCGCAAGCCGTACGGTGACAGAAGCTCCGCAGTCCATAAGACACCGGGCACGTCGCATACCGACTTGTCCTGGGGTCTGACCCAAAGACAGCGCCCGAAAGGACAGGATGCCTCGTCCTCTTCGCCCCCAGGTCGCGGGCGGGATCTATCACCTCGTCAGTCGCGGTGTTCGGAAGCTGCCCATCTACACCGATGACGAGTCTCGCCGTCGCTTTCTCGGGCTGCTCGACGAGACGATCGCGCGCTACGAGTGGGAGCTACACGCCTGGTGCCTGATGACGAATCACTTTCACCTGCTCGTGACGACCGTCGAGCCGACAGTGTCGGACGGCATGCAGTATCTGAACGGATGCTACGCACAGTGGTTTGACTGGCGGCAGGGTTACGAAGGCCACGTCTTCGAACGGCGCTTCTGGTCGGCGCTGATCGAAACCGACTCGCACCTCTCCCAAGCCGGCCGGTACATCCTCCTGAATCCCGTCCGCGCCGGACTTTGCGCAACGGCAACGGATTGGAAGTGGAGTAGCTATCGAAAAACGATGGGGATGACGACCACGGGGCCCAACCTGTCGACCATGCTCCTCTACGCCTTCGGGCGTCGCCTCGAAATCTGTCGCAAGCGCTTCGCCGCCTTCATCCGAGAGGCGGAATGACCCGCCGCAGCCAGCCCGCGATTTCGAGGACGAAATCCGGGTCGATCTGGTGGTACATCGGCGTCTCGCGGTAGAGCACTTCCGCGCCCGCGGCTTCGAGCGCCTCGCGCGCCTGGCGGCCCCACTCGACTCCGATCACCGGATCCAGCGTGCCGTGGCCGATCGCGATCGGCGGCAGCGGCGGCGACACGTCGAGCTCGAAGCCGTCCACCGTGGGGATGAACGAGCTCAGCGCGACGAGCGCCGCCGGTCGCGGCCGCCCGCGGCCTAGGCCGAGCGAGTACGTCATCACGCCGCCCTGCGAGAACCCACCGAGCACCAACCGGTCGTGCCCGAGACCGTGCTCCGCCAGAAAACCGTCAAGCCACTCCGACCCCGCCGCGTAGCTCTCATGGAACGTCGTCGCCTCGGGCGTCCCGATCCCGCCGAGCGCGTACCAGTGCGCACCGCCCGGCGGCAGCGACAACGGCCCGCGCGGCGTCGCCCCGACGAAGTGCCGCTCCGGGTCAAGCGCATCCAGCAGAGGAAAGAGATCGTTCTCGTCCGCGCCGCGCCCGTGGATCAAGACCAGCGCGCCTTCGGGCTCGCCGGCGGCCGGCCGCACACGCGCAGTCAACGCCATGCCTAGATCATGACCGCCGCGGTACAGTCCGAGCGGAGATGCGCTTCGAGGGAATCCACCACATCACGGCCATCACCGGCAACGCGCCGGGAAACGTGGACTTCTACGTCCGCGTCCTGGGCCTGCGGCTGGTGAAGAAGTCCGTGAACCAGGACGATCCGACCGTCTACCACCTCTTCTACGCCGACGAGAAGGGAAGCGCCGGAAGCGATCTGACCTTCTTCGAGTACCCGAACGCCCGCCGCGGACGCGCCGGCGCCGGAATGGTGCACCGGATCGTCTTCCGCGTCGGCTCCGACGAGGCCGTCGACTTCTGGGAAGAGCGGCTCGCGGCGGAGAACGTCCCGACGCAGCGCGCCGACACCGGCCTCCGCTTCGAGGACCCGGAAGGCCTGGCTTACGAGATCCGCGCCGTCGAGACCGACGACGAGCCGCTGATCGCGGACCAACCCCAGATTCCGCGCGAGTTCGCGCTGCGGGGATTCGACGGCGTGCGCGCGTACGCCGAGCCGGAGCAGAGCCGCCGCTTTCTCGAGGAGACGCTCGCCTTCGAGCCGAAGGGCGACGACGCCTGGGAGGTGCGCGGCGAGAAGCGCGGCTCCTGGTACGCGTACGACATCCCGCCCGGAGACCCGGGCATCCCCGGCGCGGGCACCGTCCATCACGTCGCGTGGGCCTCGTCGCCGGAGGAACACGAGGCCTGGCAGAAGCAAGTCGCCTCAGCCGGCGCGCACCCGACTCCGATCATCGACCGCTTCTACTTCAAGTCCATCTACTTCCGCGAGCCGAGCGGCGTCCTCTTCGAGATCGCCACGATCGGCCCGGGCTTCACCGTCGACGAGCCGCTCGAGACGCTCGGTGAGCGACTGTCGCTGCCGCCGGACTACGAACACCTGCGCGAGAAGGTCGAGCCGCTGCTGACGCCGCTGCCGAACCCGCGCGAGCTAGTTCAGAACTAGTCCCGGATACCGCGCGCGGATCGAGTCGACGAAGCTGGCCATCCGGTCGGCGAGCGCTGCGTCCGCGATCTCGAGCACGTTCTCGGCGTTCGTTTCGCCCGAGTGGGAGAGGTTGAAGCTGCCGATGAACACCGTGTCGTCGGCGACAGTCACCTTCGCATGCATGTAGTCGTGCACCGCGTCGGGCGCGTACGGCGTCGAACGCTTGCCGGTGAACGTCGGGCGCTCGAGCAGGAACCGCAGCGACGGCCCTTTCCAGCTCATGTTCCCGTTCCGCCGCCACTGCTCGAGCACCTCGGCGATCTGCGTTGCGTCGACGACGCCCGCCAGGTCGACCTTGCCGTCTGCGGCCACCTCGGCCAGCGTGCCGAGGATCGGGGCCGACGAGATCACCGGCGAGGCAACTCGCACGCGACGCTCGGCGCCGCCAATGAGATCCGCGATCCGGTGCGCGAGCTTCTCGCCGCGCTTCGGCGAGAACCACGTGCGCACCTGCGCGTCGCCGACGCGGATCGCGTCCGTCGCCACTCTCCCCGATGCAGCGACATTCCGCTTCTTCCACAGCTGCGCGAAATCTTCCTGGAAGCGGATCGCAACGCCCGTCGACTCCACCACGACGATGACGTTCTCCTCTCTCGTCCACGAATCGTCGGTCCAGTTCGTCGACCCGCTCCAGACCGCGTCGCGATCGCGTACGACGTACTTGTGGTGCATCAGATCCGGCCACCCGGGCACGGCCGCAGTCTCGAACGGCAGCGTCTCGATCAAACTCGGCTCCGTCTTTGGCGGCGGTGGCACAGGTGGGCGCTCGTCGACCTCGTCCACGTTGTAGACGAGCCGGACGTGCACGCCCCGCTCGTGCGCCCCGACGAGCGCAGTCCGGACGATGTCCGCTGTCTCGTCGTGCAGCCTGATGTCGTAGAGCGCGAGCTCGAGCGTCTCGCGTGCGCCGTCGACGAACGCCGCGATCTTGCGCGCCACGTCCAGCGACGTCTGGCCGCCGTCGGTGAGGGTGTGAACGTGGATCAAAGCCTGCGCCAGGGTAACCTCACGCCGTGTCCGTCCACCGGCTCGATCGGGCCGAAGCCCGGCGCATCGCGGTCCGCGCACAGCTCCTCGACGCCGAGCGGCCGACCGACCTGCTGTCGGTCGTCGACCACCTGACGTTCCTACAGCTCGACCCCACAGCGGCGGTCGCTCCCAGTGCCGACCTCGTCGCCTGGACGCGCCTGGGCGATGCCTATCGCCCGGCTGACCTGACCGCGGCGTTGGAGCAGGACCGCACCCTGTACGAGATCCGCGCGATCATCCGGCCGACCGCCGACCTCCCGCTGCACCGGGCTCAGATGGCGGCGTGGCCGTTCGCGGACGAGCCGAAACGCAACCGCGCTGTCCCCGGTGCCGGTGCCGCCCGCTGGCTGGAGGCCAACGACCCCTTCCGCAAGGACATCCTCAAGCTGTTGCGAAAGTCCGGGCCGCTCCTTTCACGCGACATCCCGGACACAAGCGTCGTGCCGTGGGAGTCGACCGGCTGGACGGGGAACCGCAACGTCACCCAGATGCTGGAGTTCCTCTCCGCTCGCGGCGAGGTTGCCACCACCCGGCGCCAGGGACGGCAGCGCCTCTGGGATCTCGCCGAGCGCGTCTACCCCGCCGCCGGCAAGGTCGTCCCGTTGGCAAAGGCCCGCCGCGTGCTGGCGGAACGAAGACTGCGCGCACTCGGCATCGCCCGGCCCGAGGTGATCGGTGTCGCGGGAGAGCGGAACCTCGAGGAGGTTCATGGAGAGCCCGCCGAGGTCGAGGGAACGTCCGGCAGCTGGGTGGTCGACGCGGCCCAGATCGGCCGGTCGTTCGAAGGGCGCACCGCGCTGTTGTCGCCGTTCGATCGTCTGATCCACGACCGTGTCCGAGCCCAGGAGCTGTTCGACTTCGAGTACTACCTGGAGATGTACAAGCCCAAGGACAAGCGCCGCTGGGGCTACTTCGCGCTTCCGGTGCTGCACCACGACCAACTGGTCGGGAAGCTCGACGCGATCGTCGACAAGAAGACCAAGGTTCTCCAGGTGAACGCGATCCACGAGGACGTCCGCTTCACCCGCGCCATC
>CAWDSD010000020.1:0-27264 GCA_963804935.1 uncultured Actinomycetes bacterium | reverse complement strand
CCTGCCGTTTCTGCTGCCTGGGCCAGGCGGCGCATCAGATCGACGGCGACCGCCTGCGGGACGACGACCACGCCGTCGTCGTCACCCACCACCAGATCGCCCGGCCCGACCCGCCGCTCACCGCACATGATCGCGGCACCGAGTACACCGTCACGATCGGTGAGCGGTCCCGTCGGGACGCTCGTGATTGCGAACACCGGGAACCCAAGCCGCTCGATCTCCGCCACGTCGCGAACGGCGCCGTCGACAACGAGGCCGGCTATGCCTCGCTGCTGGGCGGCTAGAGACATCTTGTCTCCCCAGAGCGCCCGCCCCACGAACGCGTCGCCGTCGATCACGATCACGTCGCCCGGCGCTGCCGCTTCAAGCGCGCGCTGCACCGCGAGATGCTCGCCGGGCGGCGTCTGCGCAGTGAAGGCCGGCCCGGCGGCACGAGCGCCACGCCACACGGCGCGAATCCGGGCGTCCAACGCGATCCCACCCCCGGCGAGGTCGCTGACGTCAGCTGTGACGGGCACGGGAATCCGCATGCGCTCGATCCTAGAGGCTTCTCCTCGCCGGGTAGTACCCTCGGGCAATGGGGCTGACGCTGGCCGAGAAGATCCTCCTCGACCACACTGACGCTGACGCGGTTGCTCCTGGGGACATCGTCATGGTGCGCTGCGACGTCGTGATGACAAACGACATCTCCGGACCCATGGCGTTCCGGGCGATGGAGAAGATGGGCGCCAGCCGGGTCTTCGACCCGACCAAGGTCGTGATCGTCCCCGACCACTTCGTACCGGCAAAGGACGAACGCTCGGCCGCCCTCCAGAAGCTCCTGCGCGACTGGGCCGCGCACCATGGAGTCGCCTACTACGAGCAGGGCCGGGGCGGAATCGAGCACCAGGTGCTCGTCGAGGAAGGATGGGTCGTACCGGGCTCCGTGGTCGCCGGCGGCGACTCGCACACGTGCACCTACGGCGCCCTCGGAGCATTCGGTACCGGCCTCGGGTCGACCGACATCGCGGCCTGCCTCGCGACCGGAACCTTCTGGCAGGCGGTTCCGGAGACGATTCTCGTCGAGCTCACCGGCGAGCGGCAGCCCTTCGTCACCGGCAAGGACGTGATCCTGGCCGTAATCGGGGAGCTCGGCGTCGCCGGCGGCTCGCGCTCGGTGCTCGAGTTCGGCGGCGACGGCGTCGCGGCGCTCTCGATCGACGAGCGGCTGGCGGTCGCGAACATGGCGGTCGAGGCAGGATCGGAGACGGGGCTCTTTCCCGCCGACGCAGCGGTCGCCAGGTATCTCGACGGCCGCACGACTCGGCCCTGGACGGCCGAGATGACCGATCCCGACGCGGAGATCGCCGCCTCGACGCAGATCGACCTCGGCGCCGTGCCTCCGCTGATCGCGCTCCCCCACTCTCCAGGCAACGTCGTACCCGTCGCCGACGCCTGCGGGCACACGATTGACCAGGTCTACATCGGCAACTGCGCCAACGGGACCATCACCGACCTGCGCCAGGCGACGGACATCCTCCGCGGCCGGCAGGTTCACGCGAGGACGCGGCTAATCGTCGTGCCCGCGTCGCAGCGGGTCTACCGGCAGGCGCTCGCCGAGGGGCTGATCGACGACCTGTCTGAAGCCGGCGCACTCATCTCGGCACCGACGTGTGGCGCCTGCTTCGGCGGCAGCGGCGGGATCCTTGCCGCCGGCGAGAGCGCCCTGGCGACGACCAACCGCAACTTCCGCGGCCGGATGGGATCCGGCGAGTCGTCCGTGTACCTCGCCAATGCCTGGGTGGCGGCGGCCGCGGCCGTCGCCGGCGAAATCGTCGACCCGGCCGAAATGGGCATCGCCGACGCCGCGGGTGTCGCATGAGCGTGCACGCACGCGCCGTCGTCATCCCCGGTGACGACATCGACACGGACGTGCTCTACCCGGGCACCTACCTCGACGTGACCGACGTCGAGCAGATGACCGACCACCTCTTCGAGGGGCTCGATCCTGCGCTTCGAGACCGGCTCGGAGGCGACACCGCCCTCGTCGTCGGCTCGAACTTCGGCTGCGGCTCCTCGCGGGAGCACGTTCCCCAGGCGATGCGCGCGTCGGGAATCCGCTTTCTCATCGGCACCGGCTTTGCACGCATCTTCTACCGCAACTGCATCAACCTCGGCCTGCCGGCGGTCGTCAGCGAGGCCGCCGTCGCTGCCGCGGGCGACGGCTCGACCGTCGAGCTCGACCTCGAGGACGGCTCAGTTCTGGTCGACGAGGAGCGGTTCGCGCTCAACCCGGTGCCGCCCTTCATGCGCGAGATCTTCGCCGCGGGAGGGCTGATCCCCTGGGTACTCATGCAGCGCAAACGCGGCCTCAACTAGCCGCTTGACCAAGCGCGAGGATGTGGTATTCCTACGCCTGTGGTGCGGACGAAATGTCCGCATAGCGAGACTAACAATGGTCGAGTTCACCCTTCCCCCCATCGCCTCGGAGATGGAATACGCGACCGTCACGCGCTGGCTCAAGCGTGAGGGCGATCGGGTCACCGCCGGCGAACTGATCGTCGAGGTCGAGGCCGAGAAGGTGAACTACGAGCTCGAGGCTCCCGTAACGGGCGTGATCGAGTCGATCGTTGCGGTCGACGGCGACGAGATCAAGATCGGCGCCCTGCTGGCCACGATCGAGGAATCGTGAGCGCCGCCCCGCTCGAGGAGCTGCTGCTGCGAATGTGGCAGATCCGGTGGTTCGAGCTCCGGGCGATGGAGCTGTTCGAGGAGAAGCTGATCCGCGGCTCGGTGCATCCCTATATCGGCATGGAGGCGATCGCCGTCGGCGTCTGCGCCGCGCTCGAAAAGAACGACTACATCACGAGCACCCATCGTGGCCACGGCCACTGCGTCGCCAAAGGGCTCGACCTGAGGCTGATGATGGCCGAGATCATCGGCCGGGAGGACGGGTACTGCCGCGGCCGCGGCGGCAGCATGCACATCACCGCGATCGACGAGGGCATGCTCGGCGCGGACGCGATCGTGGCGGGCTCGTCAGCGATCGCCGTCGGAGCCGCACACGGCCTCCGCCTGAAGGGGCACGACGGGGTCGTCGTCTGCTTCTTCGGCGACGGCGCCTCGAACCAGGGCATCCTCCACGAGGCCTGCAACCTCGGTGCCGTCCTCGACGCGCCCGTGGTCTTCGTCTGCGAGAACAACCAGTGGGCGATCTCGACACCCGCCGCCGCCTCGACCAGGATCGACAACATTGCCGACCGCGCCGCGGGCTACGGCTTCCCGGGCGTGATCGTCGACGGCAACGACGTGCTCGCGGTGCGCGACGTCACCGCCACGGCGGTCGCCCGAGCTCGCGCCGGCGACGGCCCGACCCTGCTCGAGGCCAAGAGCTACCGCATCACCTCTCACTCCGCTGCCACGAAGACCGACCTCCGCCCTCCCGAGGAGCTCGATGCGTGGCGCGCGCGCGACCCGATCCTCAGCTTCTCGCGCTACCTCAACACGGAGGCCGGCGTGGCCACCGAGCGCCTGGAGCAGATCGAGGAGGAGGCACGCGCCAACGTGGAGGCCGCGGTCGAGTTTGCGCTCGCCTCGCCGCGCCCCGAGCCGGAGTCGGCGCTCGAGGACGTCTACGCGCCCGCCGAGTGGGTGACCGCGGGGAGGTTGTCGTGAGCGAGCAGACGGCCGACGTGCGCGAGCTAACGATGAGCGAAGCGCTCAACGAAGCGCTGACCGAGGAGATGGAACGCGACTCGGGCGTGTTCGTCGTCGGCGAGGACATCGCTGCGATGGGCGGGCTGTTCCAGGTCACGTCGGGCCTGCTCGAGCGGTTCGGGTCGCAGCGCGTGGTCGACGCGCCGATCTCCGAAGCGGCGCAGGCGGGTGCCGCGGTCGGCGCCGCGCTCGTCGGCTGTCGCCCCGTCGTGGAGCTTCAGATCGCCGATTTCGTCTCGCTCGTGATGGATCAGGTCGTCAACCACGCCGGCAAGTGGCGTTACATGTCCGGTGGGCGAGTGACTGTCCCGTTCGTGCTCCGCGGCGCCGTCTCGAACGGGATCGGCATGGGAGCGCAGCATTCACAGACGCTCGAGGCCTGGTTCGTGCACGCGCCCGGGCTCGTCGTGATCATGCCCTCCACCCCGTACGACGCAAAAGGGCTGTTGAAAGCGGCTATCCGCGACGACAACCCCGTCGTCTTCCTCGAGAAGCGCCTTCTCTACGCTCGGCCGGGGCAGGTGCCCACGGGCGACTACGTGGTGCCGATCGGCATCGCCGACGTGAAGCGAGAGGGAAGCGACGTCACTGTCGTCACCTACGCGCAGGGTGTCCACCTCGCGCTGCAGGCCGCACGCCAGGTCGCCCGCGACGGGGTCGAGGTCGAGGTCGTCGACCTACGGACACTGAAGCCGTTCGACATCGAGACCGTCGCCGCTTCTGTGCAGAAGACGGGCCGGCTCATCGCCGTGACCGAGGCCGCCCGCGCGGGCAGCATGGCGAGCGAGATCGTCGCCCGCGTCACCGACGAGGTATTCGACTCGCTCAAAGCGGCACCCGTGCGGGTCGCTGCGGCGGACACGCCGATGCCGTACGCGGGCCCGCTCGAGCGAGCCGTGCTGCCCCAGGTGGACGACGTCGTCGCCGCGATCAATCGCGTCGTCGGCAGGGTCTCGGTCTCGTGAAGACCGGGCAGCTGAGCACGCGGAACGACGGCGGCGGGCTGCAGTCTGTGATCAAGTCGTTCGCGCTGGTCGAGGCGCTCGTCGATGCGGGCGAGGCGAACGCGGCGACGCTCGCCGAGGAGCTCGGCGAGCCCCGCAGCTCGGTCTACCGCATGCTCGCAACGCTGCAGCAGATCGGCGTCGTCGAGCCCGGCTCCCGGCGCGGTCTCCACCGCCCGGGCCTTGGCCTGGTGCGTCTGGGCGGCCTCGTCCTTACGCGCTTCGACGAGCGACAACAGCTGTTGCCGGTGCTCGAGAGCCTCCGCGCCCAGACGAAGGAGACCGTGCACCTCGCGCTGCGGCGCGGCAACCAGGCCGTCTTCATCGAGCGGCTGCAGGGTGAGAGCACCCACGCGCTCGCGATCAAGCTCGGCGGCGTCCTGCCACTCCACGTCGGCGCCTCCCCCCGGGCGCTGCTCGCCTTCGAGCCGGACAGCTTCTGGGATGAGTACTTCACCGAAACGGTGATCGAGGCTCCGACCAAGTCGGCGCCCGCGACCGAGGCAGAGGTCCGCGAGTTGCTGGTCGAGATCCGGCGCACTGGCGTCTCGATCTCGGACGGGGACGTTGTTCCCGGCGTCGCGACAGTGGGCGCGCCTGTCTTCGACCACCGGGGCGTGATCCGCGCCGCGATCGCCTTCAACCTCCTACCAGGAGCGCTCCATGACGACCGCGCCGGATGGATCGGGCTCGCCCGCACCGCGTCGGCCGCGGCGAGCCTGACCTTCGGCTACGACCTCAACGAGAAAGGGCTGCCGACCATCCCATGAGCACCGACTCTACCGCGTACCTGCAGACGCTCTTCGGCCTCGACGGCCGCGTCGCCGTCGTCACCGGCGGGGCCTCGGGCCTCGGCGCAGCGTTCTCAAAAGGCCTCGCCGCCGTTGGCGCGACGGTCGTGATCGCCGACATCAACCCGGAGACGGCGGCCGAGGTGATCGGCGAGATCGAAGCCGCAGGCGGCACGGCCGAGTTCCGCTCGGTCGACGTCACCGATGTGCCCGCCGTGAACGCCTTCGCCGACGGAGTCGTCGCCGCGCACGGCCACGTCGACGTGCTCATCAACAGCGCTGGGGCCGCGCATCGCTCGCCGATCGAGGACTTCGCCGAAAGCGCCTACGACCGGATCCTGGCGTTAAACCTGAAGGGCACCTACTTCATGAGCCAGGCGATCGGGAAGAAGATGCTCGCCCGGGGCAAGGGCAGCATCATCAACATCGCCTCAATCGGCGGCTTCATCGCCTATCCTCACTCGAGCGCCTATCTCGCGAGCAAGGGCGGGGTCGTTCAGACGACGAAGTCGTTCTCGCTCGAGTGGAACGGGAAAGTGCGGGTGAACGCGATCGCACCCGGCCTGTGCGACACACCCCTACTGCGGCGCGCGCGCGCCGAGAGCGGCTCGTCCACCACGACTGACTTCATCGAGCACCGCATGCTTGGCCCGATGATCCAGCCGGACGAACTGGTCGCGGCGGCAATCTTCCTGGCCGGCGACGGTGCGGGCAAGGTCACGGGCCACATTCTCACGGTCGACGACGGCTACCTGGCTCAGTGAGAAGGAGGACGGCGCGATGGACATCGAACGACTGGCAGACGGGCTTGGAGCAGCGGAAGGGCCGGCGTTCCTGCCCGACGGGCGCTTCATCTTCGTCGAGATCTGGCGCAGCCGCGTCTCGGTGTGGACGCCCGAGGACGGCGTGCAGACGCACGCGCACGTCGGCGGCGGGCCCAACTCCGTGCTCACGTGCAGCGACGGATCGCTGCTCGTAACCCAAAACGGCGGCATCGACCGCGACTGGCGGGCTGCCGACCGGCGACCGCCGTCGATCCAGCGCGTCTCGCCGGACGGCGAGATCGAGATCGTCGCAACCGAGATCGAGGGCGTCCAGTTGAGCGCGCCGAACGACCTCGCCTTCGCGCCGGACGGAGTTCTCTACTTCACCGATCCCGTAGGCGGCTTCGACCGGGTCAACCCGCCGGACCCCGGCTACATCTTCTCGCTTTCCCCGAACGGCACCGGCAAGGTGATCGCCGAGGCCGGGCCGACGTTCCCGAACGGGATCACCGTCGAGGCGGACGGCAACGTGGTCTGGGTCGAGTCGTTCACGAGAGCCGTCCGCAGGTATCACGTCGACAGCGGCAAGGTCGAGGACGTCTGCGTGCTCGAGGATCCCGACGCGATTCCGGACGGCCTTAAGCCGGCCACGAACGGCGACCTCTACATCGGCACGGTTCTCACCGGCGGCGTCAGCGTCATCGGCGCCGACGGCACCGACAAGGGGTTGTTGAAGGGGTTTGGCGACTACGTCAGCAACGTCCAATTCCGGGGCTCCACCCTCTACGTCACCGACATCGGGGGCGGCACCGGCGACGACAGCGAATACCACGGTTCGATCTCGCGGACCGAGCTCGAGGGCGTCACTGGTCTTGAGCTGTTCCCGGGGTCAATCAACTAAGAAAGCGCTCGATCAACCACGAAAGGGGATCATCGCCAAAACGAAGGACGTGCCGCGACGCAGGGGCTCTTACCTCAAATGAGGAGGGAAACCGTGAGTGATTTCGACCGGCAAGACCCGCCCGACCCGATGAAGAACGTCGTCGGCGGGCTGGTGTCGGGCCAGATGAGCAGGGACGAGTTCATCAAACGGGCCGGATTGCTCGGCCTCTCGGCGACCGCGATCGGCGGCATGCTCGTCGCCGCGGGCAAGGCGACCGCAGCCGACACGCGTGCCGCGACGCGACTCGCGGGGACCACCATCAACCTGCTGGTTCCGGCCGAGGGCGCCGACAAGGGCGTTCGCGCACAGCTTGGGCACATCAAGAAGCAATTCGGCATAGACGTCAAAGTGACAGCGCTCCCGGTCGGCCCGCTGATCGAGAAGACCACCCAGAGCGTCAAGGCCAAGACCGGAACCTACGACGCCATCTCGGTCCTCGGCTTCACCGTCTCCCAGTTCGTCGGCGGCGGCTACTTCTCCAACCTGACGCCCATGGTCAAGAAGCTGCCGCGGGGCTACGGCTATCCAGCGGACTTCGCGAAGGGTGAGCTCGACTACCTGAGCAACTACAACATCAGGAGGCAGGCGTTCGGCGGCACCACGCCGTACCTGATCCCGGGTCTCTACGCCGGGCCGATCCTCATGTTCTACCGCAAGGATCTCCTCAACGACGCCGGAATTCGCGTGCCAACGAACTGGACGCAGTACCTCGCAGCGGCGCAGAAGCTGAACGGCAACGGGATTGCCGGCAACACGATGATCGCGAAGTCGGGCGACGTGTCGATGTTCCTCGTCGACTGGTTCACGAGGTTCGTGAGCATCGGCGGCGTCCTCATGAGCGGATCGCCGCAGAAGAAGAACTTCGCCCCTCAGCTCACGAGCCCGAAGGCGGTCGCCGCGCTGCAGCACATGGTCGACTGTGTCCAGGCATCGACACCGGCCGTCCTCTCCTACGACTTCACGCTGTCGAGCGACGCCTTCAGCGCCGGCAAGACGGCGATGATGTTGATGTGGACGACGATCGCCGGCCCCGTCTACAACCCGAAAACGTCGAAGGTGGCGAACAGTGTCGCTGTCTCGGTCTGTCCCGGCATCGGGAGTGGCCGCGGCAAGATCGTCCGCGGGGGTTGGGGCATGGGAATCCCTAAAAACGCCGCCAACAAGGACGCGGCCTGGACTGTTATCACCTACCTCTGCTCGCGCGAGTGGGGCAAGTTCGAAGTGGCCGCCAACCAGACAGATCCGACCCGCAACTCGGTCTTCTTCGATCCCGCGCTCAACAGCAAGTTCCCCTATCTGAAGACGGCCGGGGCGGCGAATGTCAAGGCACAGATCCTCGACATCGCCAACATCCCGCAGACATTCCAGCTGATCACGATCGCGGCCGAGCAGTTCGCGGGCGCGCTCAGCGGCTCGGTCAGTGCAAAGGAGGCCTGCACGTCGGCAAACAACGAGTGGGTCAAGGTCCTCAAGGGTGCCGGATATCTCAAGTAGCGACGAACGACGGCCGGAGGTCGCGACAGCCGTCGCCTCCGAACCGGTCGTTAACAGCCCCAAGCGTCTCGCCTCGCCCACCCAGCGCCGGGGCGAGACGCTGTTACTCCTCGGCCCCTGCGCGCTCTACCTGATCGTGTTCTCGGTCTACCCGCTGGTTGCAAGCCTCGGGCGCTCGTTCATGGACTACAACCAGCGGGAGAACACCTGGACCTGGGTCGGGTTCCGGAACTACAGCGAGCTCTTCCACAGCCACGAGTTCGCGAATACCGTCCAGAACACCCTTACGCTCACGTTCGCTGGCGTTGCGATCCAGGTCGTGCTCGGCACGGCACTCGCGCTGTTCTTCAACCAGCAGCTCCGCGGGGCAACGATCGTGCGCGGGATCATCGTCCTGCCGATGCTGCTGACACCGATTGTCGTCGGGCTGATGTGGCGGGCGCTCCTCAATCCGGAATGGGGACTGCTCAACTGGGTCGGGGTAAAGCTCGGCTTCGGGTACATCGGCTGGCTCTCCGACCCGAGTCTCGCCATCTGGACGCTCGTGATCGTCGACTCCTGGCAGTGGACACCGTTCGTCTTCGTGATCGTGTACGCCCGCCTGCAGGCGCTGCCGCAGGAGGTGTTCGAGGCCGGTTCCGTTGACGGCGCCAACTGGTTCCAGCGCACGCTCTACCTCACGCTTCCGCTGCTGATGCCCGCGATCGTCTTCGCAGCTGTGTTCAGGGCAATCGACGCGTTCCGCACCTTCGACCTCGTCTACGGGCTCACCAACGGCGGGCCCGTCCAGGCGACCTCGACGCTCTCCTTCGAGGCGTTCCAGAACGGGTTCGAGTTCCAGCGCTACGGCTACGCGTCCGCGGTCTCCTACGTGATGGTGATCGCTGCCGCCGTCGGCATCACCATCCTTTTCAAGGTCGTCAAGGTGAGACGTGTGGACTTGGCCACATGAGCACCCGCATCTTTGGCCGGATCGTGTCGTACATCGTGCTTGTGCTGATCGCGATCATCGGCGCCGCCCCGTTCATCTACCTGCTGATCCTCTCTTTCAAGTCGCGGCTCGACATCATCATCGAGGTGCCGCCGACGCTCCATTTCAATTGGGCCACGATCAAGGAGAACTACAGCACGGTCATCGACGAGGGCCACTACCTCACCTACGTGAAGAACTCGATCATCGTTACGGGTGTCGCGACAACGATCGGCCTCGTGCTCGGCGTGCCCGCCGCCTACGCCTTCTCACGACTACGGTTCCGCGGGTCCGACACCTGGTCGTCGACGATCCTCAGCTTCCGCTTCATGCCGCCCGTCGCCGTCGCGATCCCCATCTTCCTGATGATCCACTGGGTCGGCCTCGCCAACACCGCGACCGGCCTCATCCTGCCCTACATCGCCTTCACGCTGCCGCTCGTCGTCTGGATCATGATCGGATTTTTCGACGAGATCCCGCGCGAGATCGATGAGGCGGCAATGATCGACGGCCTCACCAGGCCACAGATCCTCTTCAAGGTGCTGCTCCCGCTCGTCCGCCCCGGAATCATCGTTGCCGCGACCTTCGGGGTCATCTTCATCTGGAACGAGTTCCTGGTCGGCCTCTACATCATCAGCCAACAAGACAAGGAGACGATCCCGATCGCCGCCTCGAGCCTACTCACCGTGGAAAGCCCGATCGAATGGAACATCGCGGCAACCGTCGGCATCCTCACCGTGATCCCGATCCTGCTGTTCTCGATCGTCGTCCAGCGCTACATCGTCCGCGGCATCACCGCGGGCGCGGTGAGGCAATGAGGCGCTGATGGCCACCGTTTCCTTCTCCTCCATCGGCAAGGTCTACGGAGACGGAACCCGTGCGCTCGCAGGGCTCTCGCTCGACGTTGTCGACGGCGAGTTCATGATCTTCGTCGGCCCGTCCGGCTGCGGCAAGACAACCGCCCTGCGGATGGTCGCCGGGCTTGAGGACATCACCGAGGGCGAGATTCGGATCGGGGACCGCGTCGTCAACGGCCTCCACCCGCGCAAGCGCGACATCGCGATGGTGTTCCAGAACTACGCCCTCTACCCGCACATGACGGTCTTCAAGAACATCGCGTTCGCGCTCAAGGTGCGCAAGATGCCGCCCGCCGAGATCCGGCAACGGGTGGAGTCGGCGGCGAAGATCCTCGGCCTCAGCGACGAGCTCGAGCGCAAGCCAGGGCAGCTCTCCGGAGGCCAGCGGCAGCGGGTGGCGATGGGACGGGCGATCGTGCGCGACCCCCAGGTCTTCCTGATGGACGAGCCGCTCTCGAACCTCGACGCCAAGCTGCGATCGCAGATGCGAACGGAGATCGCCCGCGTTCAGCGGGAAGTCGGGGCCACCACGATATACGTCACGCACGATCAGGTGGAGGCAATGACGATGGGCGACCGGGTGGCCGTGCTGCGCAAAGGCGAGCTCCAGCAGGTTGCTGAGCCGCAGAAGCTGTATGAGCACCCGGCTAACCTCTTTGTCGCGAGCTTCATCGGCAGTCCCGAGATGAACCTCGTCGTGGCGAAGCTCGAGCAGGCTGACGGCGGTCTCCGCTGCGAGGTCGGCAAGCAGGTTCTCGAAATCCCGGCCGAGCTCGCCCGGAGCCGCCCGGAGCTCGAGCGGTATGTGGGGCGCACGCTCGGCATCGGTGTCCGGCCCGAGCACCTGGAGGACGCGGCACTGGCGCCGGCCGCGTCGCTCGGGCGGCTCAACGGCCGCGTCGTGACGACGGAGCTGCTGGGCTCAGAGCTGCTCGCCCACGTCGAGATCGAGGGCTCGCCGGTGCTGACCGACGAAGTGCGCGAAGTGTTGGCCGACGTCGACAGCACTCGCATCACCGATGTCGAGGCCGAAGCACGCGACCTGCGGAGCGTCTTCATCGGCCGCTTCGACCCGGCCTCACCCGCGCGTGCCGGCGACGACGTCGAGATTGCAGTCGACCTGCGTCGCCTCCACTTCTTCGATCTCGACACCGAGGCAGCGGTCGGATGGGATGCACAGTGATACTGAACCAGGAGGTTCTATCGTGAGCGCAACCGGCGCACCCCCCATGACCGAGCCGCGACCCCTGCTCGTCGCGGGAGTGGCGACGGAGGGCAGCGACCGGCAGCCGGTCGTCTACCCGCACGACGGCTCCGAGATCGGTTCTGTCTGGCTCGCGAGCGACGAGATCGTCGAGCGCGCGCTCGCAGCAGCAACCGCCGCCGAGCCCGAGGTGGCGGCGCTGCCGCCCTACCGGCGCGCCGAGATCCTCAAGCGGGCCGCGGCCCTCGTCACCGAGCGCGGTCCGGAACTGTCGCGCCAGATGACGCTCGAGTCGGGGCTCGCGATCCGCGACTCGCATGGAGAGGTCGAGCGGACGGCCGAGATCTTCGAGATCGCAGGAGAGGAGGCCCGTAATAGCGCCGCCGCCGGCGATGTCGTGCCGATCGACGCCGTCGCTCGAGGGCACGGACGGATCGGGGTGACGAAGCGGTTCCCGATCGGAACGGTGCTTGGGATTACTGCATACAACGCGCCGCTTCTGCTAGTCGCCCACAAGATCGCCCCAGCGCTCGCGGCCGGCTGCCCCTGCATTGTCAAGCCAGCGCCGAAGACGCCGCTCTCGGCGCTTTCGATCGGCGAGATCATGCTCGAGGCCGGCGTGCCACCCGCCGCCCTCAGCGTGTTGCCCGCGACGAACAAGATGGCGGAGAAGATGGTGCGCGACCCGCGAGTCAAGATGCTCAGCTTCACCGGCAGCGCGTCGGTCGGCTGGCATCTCAGGGACGTCGCCGCGACCCCGCATGTGACGCTCGAGCTGGGCGGCAACGGCGCCGTGATCATCCACGACGACGCCGACCTCGACTACGCAGCCGCTCGCTGCGCGATGGGCGCCTTCCTCCGCGGCGGCCAGGCCTGCATCTCTGTTCAACGCCTCTATGTGCAGGAGTCGGTCTTCGATGCGTTCCGCGAGCGGTTCATGGCCCGGGTTGCCGAGCTCCAGGCTGGAGATCCGCTCGACGAAGCGACCGCGCTCGGCGGCCTCGTCAACGAAGCAGCGGCCGACCGGACGATGGGCCTCATCGACGACGCGAAAGCGTCCGGCGCGACCGTGCTCCACGGCGGCGTGCGCCGAGGCGCAGTCGTCGAGCCGACGGTGCTGAGCGGCATCGCCGACGACGTGCGCGTCTGCGCCGAGGAGGCATTCTCGCCCATCGTCGTGCTGCTTCCCTATCGCGATCTCGACGACGTCCTCGACCGCGTCAACGACTCGCCGTACGGGCTCCAGGCCGGGCTGTTCAGTCGCGACGTCCGCGTGATCTACGAGGCCTTCGAGCGACTCGAGGTCGGCGCGCTGATCGTCAACGACGTCAACAGCTTCCGCGTCGATCAGATGCCCTACGGCGGGGCGAAGCAGTCGGGCCTAGGTCGCGAGGGAATGCGCTACGCGATCCGCGAGATGACCACCGAGCGGCTGCTCGTGCTCGACCCCCGCTGACGATGATGGCCGACTCGGAGGCCTTCTCGGCCGGCCCGCTCGAGGGCATCCGGATCTAGACGGAGACTTGATGATCGGCGTCAGGACTGAGCAGCCGCTCTCGACGCGGCTCCGTGACCCGACAGTGCCATGTTCGCGAATTTCCGTCGTACCACGGTAACGCCACAGGAGCACATCTCGGGGCGCACCTGGGATCGAACGTCGCTGCAAATCCTGCGTTTTTGACGCTCGAGGTCAGCACCGGGGGCAGCACGGGATCGCACATTTCGGCGTCCCGACCGACACCCGGCGACACCCAGCTGCAAATTCGGTCGAATCACTGTTACTCCACTGTTCTCACCGCGCTCCGGAATTCGGAGTCATGCAGGTTGTCTGGGTCGCCCTGCTTGCATACGCGACATACGCGATCCGGCAGCGGCTCCCGCTCTAGCCACCCGACGCGCAACACAACAAAGAACGCGCCCGCGCCGAGCGAAGTCTACTTCGAACATTGAGCGGCGATGGTGGCAAAGAGCAGCAGCGCCGACGATTCTTCTCTCGTTGCTCCCCAACGTAGGATCGGAGAGTGCTGGACTGGCTGGAGGAGACGCGACGTCGGCTCGAGCGCGGCATCCGGGATGCAGGTGATCTTTCGCTGTCGCCCGCCGACGTAGAGCTGCTGCTCGAGCTCGCGCGCGCGGCGGCGCACGAGAGCGGCGAGCGCACGAACGCGCCACTTGTCTCGTACCTAGTCGGACTCGCGCACGGCCGCAGCCCGAACACCACGCTCGACGAGGCCGTCGCCATTTCACTCGGCAGAGACACGCCCTAGGAAGCGACCGAGGCGTCCAGCGCTCTCTTACTTAAGACGCGAGCGTAGCCCGACCTCGAGACGCCGCCGTTAGAACTTGCGGGACCCAGGGTAAGAGCTGCGTATCGGGGGAGTGGATCGTTGATTGACGCGGAACCTGCTGACACGGATGCGGACGTGAGTGACGGTGGTGACTCGCACGAGGCGGACGGCGACTGGCCGCAACTTCCACAGATCGAACTAGACGTGTGCCTCGCTCCCCTAGCCATGCAGCCTGGTAGTCCGCGTCCCTCCGACGAGACACAAGATCGATGAGCTCCGTGCTCAGCGGTGGCCGCAAGCGGCGCCGACAAGGATTTGCGCCTCATCGTGTCTGGCTGGCGATGGCGACGCTCGTTGGCAGTATCGCGACCGCTGTGCTGCTCGTTCGTCACTAGAAAGCTGGGACATCAGCCTGCCCTCGCCGCCAGCGCGAGGGGTCTAGATCCAGCGTCGGCCGCGGGCGACCGAGAGTACGAGCACGGCGACGCCGAACATGGCGGCGATCACTGCCCAGAACATCCACGTCAGGTCGAAGAAGCCGAGCTTGAAGTTCATGCCCATGATCCCTGCAAGCACGCTGGCAGGCAGGAGAATCACCGTGACCAGGGTGAGCAGCTTCATGATGTCGTTCGTCCGTTGTCCGTTCCGCGCGACGAGAAGGTCGAACGAGCCGCGGGTAGAGTCCTTCGCTTCGCGCGCGGCGTCGACTGCCTGGGCGACGCGATGCTCGAGGGCGGCGAAGCGCGCCGCCGAAGCCTCACTCGACAGCAGATCCAGCTCGGGATGGGCCAGCGCGACAATCACTTCACGGTGGGGGGTGAGGGCGCGTCGCAGGGTGCCGATCGAGCGGCGCAGCTCGACCAGCCGCGCCAGGTCGTCAGAGGCGTCCTTGGGGATGTCGGACATCACCTTCGCGTCGAGTTCCTCCAGCTCGCTTTCGACCTCCTCGAAGGCGCGGAAGTAGCTGGTCACGACCCAATCGACAACCGCTGCGACAAACGACGGTGAGTCCAGCACACCGACCTGACTTCCCCCTTCGGCTCGCTCGCGGAACTCCTCCAGCACCTCGATCTCGGCTTCATGCGCGGTCACGACCCAGTTGGGGCCAAGCACACATTCGACAGGACGGAGGACAGGATCACCCCCCTCGCCGCTCGCAACATGCAGCGTCACATGCATGTGCTCCCCTGAATCCAGCAACGAAGCGCGGCTCGGCTGCTCAAGCAATCTGTCGGCCTGCTCGTCGCTGAATTCGAAGACCTCCTGCACAGTCGCCACCTCATCGTCTGTCGGGTCGCGCAAAGCGAGCCAGAGCAGCGCGTTTTCCCCGAGTCGGTCGAGCGAGGCGCGCAAGTCCTCCTCTCGCCTGGACTCCCGCTCGTCGAACACGAAGAGCGTCAGCATCCCCGTTGATTCCAGAGATCGCTGCGTTTCCCTGTCCGGACGCCGATTGTCAGTAGGCGCGAAGCTCGACAACCCAACGGCCGGAGGCTTGAAGGCTGACAAGAGACTCACCGTTGCCGAGCTTGGTGGATCAACGACCGACAGGGAGCTCATGCGCTACTGCCCGACGTTCGCGGAGAGGAAGTTCGGTCAGTACACGAGTAACGCTCGGACGAGCTCAGCGCGATGCGACCCCCAATCCCGCTCGAGCGTATCCCCACTACGCCGACCGAGACGAGCGGATCTCCGTTCTCCTGGGCCACAGCTGACCGACCGGGTGAGAGGGCTGGGGCAAGTTCGAAGTACGAACGCGCTGCCGAGGCAGGGCGTGGCGGCCGTCTCCTGCGCAGGGAGTGCGCCGAACTCTCCTTTTGCTGACGGCAGTGACGATCTTTCGGCGAGCTCCTTGCGGACGACGACCTTGAGGGGACGCGTGAATGTGAGCCCAGACGTTTCACGTTCGTCCCACGTGGCAAAGACGTCGGTCTCGACCAATCACACGAAAGGGAGGCAATGTCCACGACGACGCAGGAAACGGGAACCGAAGGGCTCGTTGAGCAGGCGAAGTCGGAGCTCGCCGACGCGGCCTCCGCGGTCCAGGACAAGTCGCTGGAGTTAAAGGAACAGGGGCGTGGGAAGCTCGGCGAGACGCTCGACCGGCGCACAACCGAGATGGGCGGCCAGGCCCGGCAGGTCGCGAACGCGCTGCGACAAACCAGCTCGCAGATGACTGCCCAGGCGGATCACACTGGGCAACAGGTCGGGCAGGCGGCCGAATGGGTCGCAGGCCGGGTGGAACGCCTGGGAGGCTATCTCGAGCACACGAATGGCGATCACTTGCTGCGAGATGCGGAGGACTTCGCGCGACGGCGTCCCTGGATGGTGGCCGGAATGGGTCTTGTCGCCGGGCTAGCCGCCTCGCGATTTCTGAAAGCCTCGTCCGAGCGCCGGTACGAATCGTTCGGTTCGAACGGCGAATCAGCGACCCACCCACTCGCCATGCAGTCCGGTGGGAGATACGAGCCGCCGCTTCGCTCGAGCGACGTCCGAGGCGGGTGAATCCGGTGCCGACGACGAACGGCAGCGACCGCAGGGGCTTGCGCGACCGGCCCATCGGCGAGGTCACGGGTGCGCTTACCCGTGACCTCGCCCTTCTCGTCCGGCAGGAGCTCGAACTGGCCAAGGCCGAGATGACGGAAAAGGGTCGCGTCGCCGCCCCGGGCCTCGGGATGATCGGCGGTGCGGGCGTAGTGGCGCTGATGGCCGCGGGCGCGTTGACGGCGTGCGCGGTGCTCGTCCTGTCGCTGTTCCTTCCGGCCTGGTTCTCTGCGCTGCTGGTCGGCGCAGCCCTCGGTGCGTTGGCGTATCTGCTCGCCATGCGAGGCAAGGACCAGGTCGGGAAGGCCGGGTCTCTGATCCCGGAGCAAACCATCGAGACGATCGAGGAGGACGTGGAATGGGCCAGAGCCCGAGCGACATCCGCGCGGAAATAGAAGAGACGCGCGCGCGCGTCGGTGACGAGGTCGACGCGCTCAGCTACAAGACCGACATGCCTGCCAGGGTCGGTGACTACGTCGACGAGAAGAAGCGCGCCCTTAAGGGGAAGGTCACCGGCGCCAAGGACGCGATCACAGATACAGCCTCGGGTGCCGTGCCGAGCGGTCGCCAGATCGGCAAGCTCAAGGACACGGCGGAGCGAAACCCACTGGGGCTGGTCGTCGGCGGGGCTGCGATCGGGTTCCTCACCGGGCTGATCCTCCCCTCAACACGCGTCGAGGACAGACAGCTGGGCGAGATCTCCGACAAAGTTGTCGACGCTGCGAAGGACACAGCCGGCGAGGCGCTCGAAAGCGGCAAGCAGGTCGCGCAGGACGCCGTCGACAGCGCGAGCGAGCATGGCCGGGAACTCGCCTCAAGCCTTCACGAGCGGACGGTCGAATCGTCGGCTGGCGCTCGCGGAATCGCGTAGAGGAACGGAGCCGAGCCGAGGCGGAGCATTTCCACCTCGGCTCCGTCGCTTCTGGCGGGGAGGGCCGCTTGACGGCCCTCCCCGGTAACCAGCTCGCGCCCTGCCCGGTTAACCAGCTCCGACCCGCACCACGGCGCAACCCGACACGAAGCTGACGGTCCGTGCGTGCTCCGTGCTGTCTCGGCTAAGCCTCCGCGGGCACGCGTGCTCGCGAACGGAAGGGCGGGCGTTCCGGACGAAGGGAAGATTGAGCGGCGCCCGGAGTTACGCAGGTGCCGCACCGCGGGTCGCTCCTGGGGTGCCGGTCTTGCCGAGACCGCGGCCAACGGCATCGAGGGTCGGCTGGTTGCGTCAATCCTCCGGCTGGTCTTCGTCTTCGTCTTCCTGTCTCGGGTCGGCGGCCGGATCCTCGAGCGGATGCTCGTCGGACCGGTCGTCGTCGCCTTTCTCCTGGTGGGTTCCGCCGTAGCCGTGCTCGCCGGGATCTTGTTGCCGCTCAGGTGTTGACATGGGGTGTCCTTTCGTCGGGTGTTGGCGCTGGCGTGGGAGCCGGAGAAGGGACGGGATCAGGTGACGGAACTGGCTCCGAGGGGTCAGGAACCGGCGGGGTGGGAGTCTCTATCTCGCTCATGCCCGCCATCTGTCCGGGATCGGCGGGGCGCAAACACGTCGTCGCGCCAGGTTCTCGGGCGTCATGCGCCACGCGCGACGCGCGTATATCCTCGAACCGGGCTCAGGGCCATTGTTGAGGACGGCGAGGATCGTGGCGTGGTCGCGGCGCGCGAGCGGCGAGGCCGTTAGTCGGTTACGCGTGCGCTCGCGTGCGTGCTCGCGGAAGGAATGGGTGGGAGGGGTCGCGACGGGCGTGGGTCAGGCATGGCTCGGGTGTGCGGCCGTGAGTGCGTTGGTCTTGTCGGCTAGGGGTTGCGTCGCCGGGCCTTGCAGCACCTCGCCGGTGGTCGCGAAGCGGGAGCCGTGGCAGGGGCAGTCCCAGCTTTGTTCGGCGTCGTTCCAGGCGACGATGCAGCCTCGGTGGGTGCAGACGGCGCTGACGGCGCGAAGCGCCCCGTTGCCGTCGCGGGTGACGGCGAGCCTTTCGCCGTCGGCCTGGAGGATCTGTCCCTGCCCGGCGGCAAGGTCGGCGATGGCATCCGGGGGCTCGTCGCTGCGGAGCCGGTCGCCGACGAGTCGCTGCGCGTCGTGCGCGCCCTTGGTGACGAGCGCGGGGAGCGATCGGAGCTCGAGCCGCGCCGGGTCGTAGAGCTCCGTCCAGGGGTTGTCGAGCTCGACGACGAGGTCCCGGAGCAGCATCGCGGCGACCGTGCCGTTCGTCATTCCCCAGCCGCCGAATGCGGTGGCGGTGAAGATCCGTGCTCGCGCGTCGATCGCTCCGATGAACGGCAGCCGGTCGAGCGAGGAGTAATCCTGCGTCGACCAGCGGAAGAGGACCTCACCGGCGCCAAGCTCGTCGCGCGCCCACCGCTCGAGCCGCTGCCAATTGCTGCGCGCACCATCGGCGCCGGGTTCGCCCACTGGGTGGCCCTCGCCGGAGACGATCAACACATTGCGGCCTCTGAATGGTGCGCTGCGCACCGAATGTGAGGGCGACGAGGCGCTGATGAACATTCCGTCGATGGGCTCGCGCGTTTCTACGGCGAGCGCGTAGCCGCGCTCGGCTTTGGCACGGGCGACGAGCAGCTTCTTGTCGAGGATCGGGGCGTGTGTCGCGACGATCACGGCGCTGGCGCTGACCACATGACCTGCAGCGGTGTGGACGCGGCATGGAGTTCCCGCCTCGATGTCGACGACGCGCGAGTACTCGCACACGAGTGCGCCGGCGTTCTCGAGCTGCGCGGTGAGAGCCAACAGGTACTTGCGCGGATGGAACTGGGCCTGCCGGGCGAATCGAACCGCTCCGTGCGTGGCGAACGGCACCGGTACGTCCTCCACATGGCTCGCTGGCAGAGCGACCGCGACCGCCGCCTCGACCTCTTGTTCCACCTGCTCAACGTCCGCCTCGGCTGCAGCGAACGTGTAAGCGTGCGTCTCGCTTAGCTCACAGTCGATCGCATGCTCCCGGCAGAGCCTTCGGATCGTCGCCAACGCCGCTTCGTTCGCTTCCCCGTAGAGGCGCGCCGCGTCTCGCCCGCGCGTTCGCGTGAGCTCGTGGTAGATCAGCGTGTGCAGAGAGGTGACCTTCGCGGTCGTGTGCCCTGTGACACCGCTCACCACGTGACCGGCCTCCAGGAGCGCCACCTTGCGTCCCGCCGCTTCGAGCAGTGTCGCCGTCGTCACACCGACGATGCCAGCCCCGATCACCGCGACATCGACGTCAACATCGTGGTCTAGCGCGGGATACGAGCGCGCAGCCGCTGTCGCGATCCAAAACGAGCGAGGCGCTTCAGTGCCCGTCTCGAGCTCGTTCGTCGGCGCCATGGATGCCGGCTACCCGTGCACCCGGACCGAGAAACGGCACAACCCGCCTCTTTCTCTCGCGCGCCTCGTGCGGGTCGTTTAGCACCGTCTCAGGTTGGGGACGCCCCGCAATCGCTATCAACCGAGGAAAGGGCCTGCGGTGTTTCTTGTAGCGGACATCTCCGACAGCATTGATCGGGGCTGGGACGAGTTCTTCATCTGGCTTCCCCGGCTGATCGGCTTTCTCGCGATCGTGGTCATCGGCTACGTCGTTGCCAAGGTCGTGGAGGGGATCGTGACGCGTCTGCTTCAGCGGGGTGGCTTTGATCGGCTCCTTCAACGAGGCACCGGGGGCAGCTATGTGATGCGCGTCATCAGAAGCCCTTCCGGGTTGCTTGGCACCCTGACGTTCTGGGCGGTGTTTCTCGGAGCCCTTTCCATCGCCGTCGACGTGCTCGGGATCGCGGCACTCGAGGATCTCGTTCACTCTGTGTGGGCGTACATTCCCAACGTCCTTGCAGCACTTCTGATCTTCCTTGTCGCGAGCTTGATCGCGACCGCGTTGGTCGAGCTGGTGGATCGAACGATGGGAGACACACCGACCGGCGGCATCGTCAAGGCAGTCGCCCCGGTGCTGGTGATGGCGATCGCTGTCTTCATGATCTTGGATCAGCTTCGGATCGCGACCAACATCGTCGTCATCACCTACGCCGCCCTGGTGGGCGCTGTGGCGCTGGGTATGGCTCTGGCATTCGGGCTTGGCGGCCGGGAGGTGGCCGGCCGGATTCTCGAAGCTGCCTACACGAAGGGCGAGCGCGCGAAGGACGATGTCGTCCGTGACGTCCGAACTGGCGTTCAGCGCGGCAAGGCGCAAGCATCGGAAGCGGCCACGCGGATCGAGGAGCCCACGGCATGACGATCCCTGACATCGGCCATTGCGCAGGAAGTGGAGCCGAGCCTGCACACGGATCGGTCAAGACCACGGGAGAGGGAGCGTCCACCGGCGTGTGTCCGGCGTGCTCAGGCAGATTCGACCTGCACCCACGCGGAGTGATGGCGCTCCACGACGCCGCAGAGATCGAACAGCGCGAGGTGCTCGACGGTCCATCTGTGGACGAGAAAACTCCGGTATCGGAGTAGGCGTGGAAGAGATCCCGCGTGGGTACACATCGCCACCCGGGATCTCCCGGCATGAGCAAAGGAGTGTGAGATGTCCAATTACGAGCGTGACGATTCCCTCACCGAGGACGTGCGCGAAGACGCAGACGATCTTGGTCGACGCAGCCAAGCGCGGCGCAAAGAAGGTCGAGGAAGACGCGAAGTCAGTTACGGACCGCGCCGCGGACGCCGTCGAAGATGTAATTCCA
The DNA here is from genome assembly GCA_963804935.1 of uncultured Actinomycetes bacterium. Taxonomy (GTDB): domain Bacteria; phylum Actinomycetota; class Thermoleophilia; order Gaiellales; family Gaiellaceae; genus 3-1-20CM-4-69-9. The sequence continues at coordinate 6,059 of CAWDSD010000020.1, read as the reverse complement.
GGAGACAGCGACCACGACGGCCATTGAGCGCACCGCGATAGTCGGCTCAGCCGTAACCACGGGGGCCTCGACGAGGGGCCCCCGTCACACTCGTATCCGGACGCGCACTGCTAAACACCGCCGTCCTCGCTGGCTGGTAAGCGCCGTCCTCAGCCGCTCTTTGCGGGTCGACCCATGCGACGCGGTTGAATCGGAGCATGGCTCCAGGGTCGGCCTACCGAACGAAGGGCGATTCGGGTCTGCGGCTAAGCGTCGTTATCGCGAAGGAACTCCGCCGACTTGGGCGGCCCCCCCACGAAACCGGCTTCCTGAAAGATCCCCGGGACATCGGGGTCGGAGGTGAAGTTCTTCCAGCCCTCCTCATCCCAGTCAAAGATCACCCAGATCCGGTCGCTTTCATTTGGATCCTGAAAGACGTGGGCTCCTTTGGACCCGTGCTGCTTTCGCTTCTCAGCGCCCTTCGTCGAGAAGGTATTCCAGAAGCGGTCGAAATCTTCGATCTTTGCCGTTGCCAGGACCACGCTCTCCTCCTTTGTCGTGTAACGCGACTCCACCTTATGCCCGATCCCTCGTCGCATCACAGTTGGCGGCCAGTAGGGCCTTGACGCTGACCCTCCCCTGGCAGCTTCCTCGTGTGCTGGGGAAACGGCGCAGGGCAGGCCTCGACCAGGCCCCATCACCATGATCACCGCGACGGGGGTGGGTACCCTCCGCCGGGCAGTCCCTCGCGCGTGCGCGCGTGCGCGCGAAGGGAGATAGGACAGGCGTTCGGGACGTGCGCGCCTCTGCAACCGATGCGGAAGGTCACGAGCTTCGAACGCCACGCACGGAGCGGGATCGTGGTCGCGGCGAATCAGCGGTCGCCTGTTAGGGGGTCGCGATCGTTCCGAGGGCTTATCTTTCCTTCGCGCGTAAGACTGTCGCGGAGATGTAGCGGAGGATCAGCCGATAAAGGCAAATACGACGGCGGCCTGACGATGTACGCCTAAGCCACGGCTGCAACCAGCGTCTGGCGTCTCCAGCCACGCAGCGCATGTCGGGGCGATGCGAGGAGTTCTTCCCGCGTCATTTACGGGCTGGGGCCGCTCGAAATCGAGAAGCTCGTGCGCAGGCACAGCTCACGTCCGCCGAGTGAGACGCCGCTTCGCGACTGTGTCACCTACCGTTCCGCATCTCCATTGGCGGGGTTCTCGCAGCGCCTCTCGGCCTGCTTGCGGAGTCGGTCGATCTCCTTTCGGTGGCCCTGGATCTGCTCCGAACGGTCGAGCAGCCGGACAACGTCGCAGCGGCCGAGCGCAAAGCGCGCTGCGGCGAGGTTGTACGAGGCGTACGCCTCTGTGATCGACGAGGAGCCGTGCAGCGCCGCGACCGCGGATTCGAGGACGGGAAGTGCCGCCCGCGCGTCACCGGCCTGGAGAAGCCGGAAGCCGCGGTCGTTGAGCGCGATGCCACTATCGCCCACCGCAACGGGCGCGGGCTCGGTGACGCGGTCCTCCGTCACGGTTCGCTCGACCGTCGTCCCCTCTGTCGTCTCCGTGACGACAACCGTGCGCGCCTCGCCTTCGACCGTCCTTGTGAGCACGACGGTCGAGCTCGAGGACTTGGGACTGTTCCCGTTCAGCCCCCAAGCGACGGCTGCACCGGCGGCCAGCGAGCACGCGACCCCGGCAAGCAACAGGGCGCCGGGCGGCCTCGAGCGGTAGCGCGTGCTGTGGTGCGCGGTCCGCACCGTCGGCGCGGCAGCGACCGTAGTCGTTGTGGACGGCCTCGCCGCGAGGGCCGCGAGGAGGTCAGCGACAAACGCTGCGCAGGTCGGGTACCGCTCCTCGGGCCGCTTGGCGAGGCCGCGCGCGAAGACGGTGTCGACCGCTGCCGGTAGCCGGGGCTCGAGGTCGCGCGCCGACGGCGCCTCCTCGCGCGCGTGCGCCGTCGCCTCCGCGGCCGGACTCTCGCGCTCGAACGGCCGCCGGCCGGTAAGCAGTTCGAATGCGACGCAGGCAAGCGCGTACCGGTCACTCGCCGAGGAGGTCGGCTCTCCGCGGGCCTGCTCGGGCGCCATATAGCCCACCGAGCCCAACACCGCCCCGGGCTCGGTCAGCGTGTCCTGACCGGCGGCGCGCGCGATGCCGAAATCGGAGACGCGGATCGTCTCGTCGTCCGCGAGGAGCAGGTTCGCCGGCTTCACGTCGCGATGGACGACCCGGCGGCCGTGTGCGATGTCGAGCGCGCGCGCGGCTTGCTGGAGCCAGGGCAGCGCCTGTCCGGCCTGGACGGTGCCTTGGCGCAGGCGATCGGCGAGCGATCCGCGCGAGGCGTACTCCATGACGATGAATGGAAGGTCCTCGCCCGTCTCGCCCACGTCGTATATCGCGATCACGTTCGGCTCGCCCGAGAGGCTCGCCGCCGTGCGGGCCTCGCGTAGGAACCGTGCGTGGAACTCCGGGTCGGTCGCCCACCGCTCCGCGAGCACCTTGACGGCTACCGTGCGACCGAGGATCTCGTCGGTGGCCCGGTACACCTCGCCCATTCCCCCGTAGGCGATCAGCTCCGGCGTCGCGTAGCGGCTCGGAAGCGCATGGCGCGTCATGGGCATCCGTTCATGCTTCCCGTAGCCCCTTGCTCTCAATCACCGCCACCGGCGGTTCGAGCGGCTGCGCATGGAGGAGTACGCGGCGCGTGAGACTCGGACGGTGGAGGGGTCCCGCGAGGGCGTCGGAGCTCGCGGAGCGTGCCTACAAGTTCGGCTGGGCTGAGCACGTACAGGAGGCTCGGGGCGTGAACTCCCGGCGGCGGTACGCCTCTCGGGCACGCGCCGCAAATGACTACTTTCAAATAGTTCCGAGCGAGCCTCCTGCATCGAGACAGATTGCGGTGCGGCTATCTACCCACCGCAAGAGCGGTTCAACCGCCAGCGAGGACGCGTCCGGACGGGGACGGCGAACGCCGCTAGGGCATCTTGGTCGGGATCGGCTCCCAGGCGCGGACATAGGTCGCGGCGCTGTCAGGGCGGTAACCAAACTCCTCGGCGGCGCAGACCGCGCACCAGATAGCGACCTCGGGCTTTTCGTCGTGTTCGGGGCTCGCCTACAGCTGCGACGACCCGGATGGGATCGACGTGCCACATGCCGTCGTCTACTGCCCGCCCTGCGCGGCAGCTGAGTTCGGATACCGATCTGACGTGGCCGAAAACTACGTGTGCGCGTGGGATCCACTCCCAGCGCACGACGACCTAGAGGCTGGCTCGTCTCTAGAAGTAGCGCCCGGTCGACCCACCGGCCGCTCGAAGATCCCGCGGCTGGTGTGCCGCGCGGGCGTCCGCGATCTGTTCCGGCACACGATCTTCGGCATCGGTGGGAGAGGCGGCGTCGGTCGGCTGCACCGCGCGTGCGGTGGGCCGATTCGCCGCCGCCCGCCCAGCCAACTGGGCGTCCGTGATCTTCACCCCGCAGTACGTTCGCGCGGTCCGCAGGACGTGGAGGATCGCGTCATCGGCTGCAGTAGCGGCTTCAGACAACCGGCCAAGATCCCAGCCCGCTACCGGCGCGTACGGGTCGTGCTCGCCAAGCGCCCTGTCCAACGCGGCATCCTCCAGGCGCTTCAGCACCTCGCGAGCCCGATTCAACGCGGCGATGTCTCTTGCATTCAGCAACTGCAGTCCCTCTCGTCTGTACGAGCGTTCCCCGCCGTTTCCGCCGGAGCCAGCCCGACCTGCTTGACATGGTTATCGGTCAGGCTGGCCCGGCGCCGTAGAGCAGCCTGCACAAGCCGTCGCGACAACTGGCGGAACGTCGAGGAGAGCCCTACGTGCGTCGAGTACGGCGCGCCGTCGACTTCGCGACACATGTCCGAAAAGCCTCGAGCGCGACAGCACGTCGCGCCGTACGGTCGGCGAGGCGGCGTATTCCCCCCGGATACCGCCGCGCCGCCCGCCGACCGTTCTTTTTCGCCAGGATGCCCGCTCGCGGTCCGAAGGAAACTGAACGATCGTTCAGGGACGAATCAGCCGAGCGGACAGGAATCAAGTTCGCTAGGGCGCCTCGCCGGCGAGAGCGACGGCCAAGGATCGTGAACGTCATGAAGGTGGGCGCCGCGAGAGGTTCCCTCGACCAGGCCCCACCGTCATGATCGCGACGAGGGGGTGGGGACCCGGTCTACCGGTCAGTCCTCGCGCGCGCGCGCGTGCGCGCGAGAGAAAAGAGACCCGCGCGCGCGTCGGGAGTCATTCGCGGCACACGCCACGTTTCACATCAAGGCGGGTCAGTGCGGGCCAGCCTCGGACCACTCAAACGCGGCGTACGTGCGTGTTAGCCGACTGGAAGCTTCGCTTGGCTGCTGCCACACGTGCGTTTTCGACGACTCGTTTCTGTTCCTCTGCTCGTTCGAGAAGCTGATCGAGTTCCTCGATGTTGATGGACGAAATTTCGCGCAGGCTGACCCAGAGCGCCTGCTTGCCAGTGATGCCGACAACGAGGGTTTCCAGCTCGAGCAGATCGCTCAGTGGCGAACGGCGCAACAGCCGTCCGTTCAGCTTCATCCGCCCTAGTCGTTCGGCGATACGCGAGAACGTGTCCTTCACACGATCCGGTTCCACCCCGAGCCGACTCATGATTCCTTCCAACACGATCAGGTCTTGCCGGATTTCGGAGGCGACCCGCCTCAGGTCGTCATTGCCGGAGTCGCGCCCAACCGTCGTCGCAACCCGCTCGGCCACTCTGGCGCCCGCGACGCCCGCCGCATGGTGATCCCGGAGGTAGATAGCCAGCAAGGAAGACACACATCCGCCCTGCCCCTCGACGCGAAGGGCGAAACCTGGAGCATGCGGCGAGCGAGCGTCGAGACGTCGGACGCACTAACGCGCGAGCTTCCGTGGAGGTGATCGTTTCGCCGTGCTCGGCCTCTTCCCCTCACCCTGAGTGGTCAATCGGGGGGCGAGGATCGGTGCCGCTTGTCGCCGCCCGCCGACATTCGGCTGTTTCAGTGAAGCCTCGCGCGGTATGAGCCCGCGTGAGGGATGTCGAGGCCGAATAAGAATGCGATGGTGCGTATCGCGACTCGCCTCTTGGTCGAGTCCGCGAGGCTCGCCTTGCAGTGCTGGTCGCGTACGGCGGCGCAAGCTGCTGCAGGTCCACCCGAGAGCACCTTCTGTCTGAAGCCAACCCGCCGGAGCCGAGCGGGTATGCGCGGGCATCAGTGGTCTGGTCGGAGCCAAGGTCACTGTCGTGCCTTCGGCCTGCGCGACGATCGACCCCGAGCTCGAGCAGATCGCGCTCGCCTACCTCGAACGCGTCGTCGGCGTGCAGCTCGCGGAACCGGACGTCGGACTCGGGTCGCTTCGGCCTGTGTCGAGCGAGGTGACGAGTTTCGTGCCGACAGCCCCGGGTACCGAACGCGACACCCGTAAACGAGAAAAGGAGCATTCCGTGTCGCAGATCACGACCCAGCGCGAACTGTTCGTCCACGAGCTCGGCGATATCCTCTACGTCGAGCGCCAGCTCGCGAACGAGGCGCTGCCGAAGCTGATCTCCGAGGTCCAGGACGACGAGTTCAGGACCGCGCTCGAGCAGCACCTCTCGCAGACGAAGCGGCACGTGCGGAACGTCGAGCGCGTGTTCGAGCTACTCGGCGAGGAGCCCTCCGCCGAGAAGTGCCTCGGTTTCGAGGGCCTGAAGGCCGAGCACGAGAAGATGGTCGAGGAGACCTCCGACGATCTGATCGACGCCGTCGACCTCGGTGCCGCCGCACGGACGGAGAACTACGAGATCGCCGCGTACGAAGGTCTGCGCCGTATGGCAAAGGCGATGGGCGACGAGGAGGCCGTTGAGCTGCTCGACTCGAACCTGAAGGAGGAGAAAGAGGCGCTGCGGACGGTCGAGAAGATCGCGACGCGCGTCAGCAACGAGAGCGCCAAGGCGACAGCCTGACCGCGACCGGGGCGCGCAGTCCATTGCGGACGGAAACGACCGTCGGGCTGCGCGGCCCGAGCCTTCGGCTAGGAGTGTGAGCGCTCGAAATCCGATCGCACGACTCGGGTGCGTTTGGCGTGGGCCAGGGCGGGAGAA
>CAWDSD010000019.1:0-24572 GCA_963804935.1 uncultured Actinomycetes bacterium | reverse complement strand
TGAGGCGCGTCCAGCGCTCGTCCGTACTGTGTGAAGGCGCGAACCAGGCGAGCACGAGATTCCGCCGGTAGAGCGTCACGGCGATCCAGCCCCCGGCCTGGTCGGGCACCCAGTGCACTCCCCGCTGGTCCGCGTGCGTTCCGTGCGTGAAGACGCGCCTCAGGCGCTCGACGCGCGAAGGCTTCAACACGAAGAGCTGAAACTCGCCGAACCGGCGGGTGTTGTGCGGACGCGTCCGAAGCGAAGTCACTTCGCGGGTCGAGGCGGCCGGGAACCGGACGAGCGGCAATCCTGCGCTGCCGCGAAACGCGCGCTGCGCTTCGGAGACAGTGAAGTCGTGTGCGCGTGGGACGAGTGCGACGACGACCGCGACGGCCGCGAAGGCCTTAATCACCAGACGACGTACGTGCGTAGAGCCACGCGAGCGCAAGGATGATCGAGCCGTACAGGATCTGCTTCAAAGCCTGGGACGCGTTGAGGATCGTCAGCAGCGAATCGAGCACGGTCAGAATCAACGCACCGAGGATCGTCCCGCCGTAGCCACCGCTTCCTCCGAGAATCGAAGTGCCGCCGATGACGACCGCCGCGACCGAGGGAAGCAGGAAGGGCGCGGCAATCCCGAGGTCGGCCGCGTCGTTGAATCCGACGAGCAAGATCCCCGCCACTGCGCTGAACGCACCGCTAAGCGCGTAGACGAGCAGCAGCACCTGCCACACCCGCACGCCGGCAAGCCGGCACGCGACGGGATTGTCGCCGACCGCGAAGATCATTCGGCCGAAGCCGCTGTAGCGAAGCCCGAGGATGATCAGCGCCGCGATCGGTGCCCACACGAGCAGGTCGTACGGGACGTACTTGAGGAATCTCGACGACCCGAGCGTGTTCACGATGTTCGGGACCAGCGCGACGAAGCGTTTCTGGCTGTAGATCGTCAGGGCCCCGAGGGTCACCGAGCTGATCCCGAGCGTCATGATCAGCGGGTTGACGCGGAAGATTGCAACGCCGATCCCGTTGACGAGCCCGATCCCGAAGCCGAGGCCGAGCGCCAGGAGCAGTGCGGTACCCGTCCCTTGGGCTTGCGCCGTCCCAGAGGTGATGAACGCGCCTGCAGTTGCTGTCGTCGCTACCGAGAGATCGACGCCGCCCGTCAACATGACGAGCGTCTGTCCGGCGGCGAGGAGGGCGAGCGGCGCGGCGTAGAGGAACGTCGTCGAGACCTGTGTTGGCGTCAAGAACGCCTTGCCGGACTGTGCGCGATTGACGATGTCGGTGACGATGAAGAGCGCTATGAAGATGAACGTCAGCGCGATCGCGGGGTTGTCCGAGAGCAAGCGTTGCGCTGCGCGGAGACGAGCCGCCGGTGAGGCAATTTGCGGAGACCCCGCGCTCACGCTCTCCTCCGCTGCCGGATCGCGAGGCCGCCGATCATGACGACCACGATGATCAGCGTGCCCTGGATCACCTGCGCCCAGTTCTGGTCGACGCCTTTCAGAATCAGAATCGTCTTCACGAGCGTGACCACGAATGCAGCTGCGATGGGGCCGATCAGGCCGCCGACGCCGCCGACGAGCAAGACGCCGCCGAGCACCGCGGCGGCGACGGAGTTCAGCGTGTAGTACTGCCCGGCACTCGGATCGCCGATCCCGGACGTCGCGCTGAGCGACAGTCCGGCGAGCCCGCAGAACAGGCCGCCGAGCGCATAGGCGAAAATCCGCGTGCGCGCGACGCCGACGCCGGAGAGGTACGCGGCGTTACGGTTGCTTCCGATCGAGTACAGCGCGAGCCCGGGTCGCGCCCATCGGAGCGGAAGCCAGAAGATCGCATACGCGAGCAGCAGGATCACGAGCCCGGACGGGACCCACTGCGACCACCAGTGTCCGGTGCCGAGCTGGAGGTACTGCGCCGGCGCGCCGCCGCCCGGGATCTGGAGGACCTCCAGAGCGAGCCCCGCCCAGACGAACAGCATCGCGAGCGTCACGACGATGTCGGGGACCCGCGTCAGCACGATCAGCGAGCCCGTGAACGCGCCCGCGGCCGCCGACCCAAGGAGGAGGAGCGCGCCGAAGAGCAGCGCGTTCCGGAAGCCCATGTCGATCATGTACTTGGCCGATACAACGTTGACGAGGCTGATCAGCGACCCGACCGAGAGGTCGATCCCACCGGAGATGATCACAACGGATTGGGCCATCGCGGCGAAGGCGAGGGGCAGCGCGTCGATCGCCAGTGACTGAACGTCGAACGAGCCCCAGTTCGCGGGAATCGTCTGCCAGTAGAGGATGAGTAGGAGCAACAGGACGTAGACGCCGGCCGTCCAGCCGTGCCGGCGCGCGAGCCGCCCCACATTCAGGCCTCCGCGCGGTCGGGCTTCGACGGCAGCGGAGCTCGTCACGCCGTCACCTCCTCCACGAGCCCGTGCATCGCGCGTAGGAGCGAAGCCTCGTCGGCGCCCTCCCCCGCGAGTTCATCCGTGATGCGTCCGCCGAAGAGCGTCAGAACACGATCGCAGACGAGTGGAAACTCCGACAGTTCGCTCGAGAAGAACAGGATTGTGGCGCCGTCGTCGGCAAGCCGACGTAGCAGTGTGTAGATCTGCCGCTTCGTGCCGACGTCGATCCCGCGCGTCGGGTCGAAGCACAGAAGCGTCTGGAAGCCCGACGCGAGCCAGCGAGCGATCGTCACCTTCTGCTGGTTCCCGCCGGAGAGCCGTCGCACCTGTCCTTGCGCACGAGTGTCGATCTGGAGGGCTTCGATCGCGGTCGAGACTCGCCGGCTTTCCTCACGCGGATTGATCGGCCCCCAGCGGCCGATGCGGTTGTAGCGTGGCGCCGCGATGTTCTCGCGAACGGACCGTTGCGGGAGCAGCGCGAGCAGCCGGTCGGCGGGAACGAGCACGAGCCCCGATCGGATCGCGTCGTACGGATGACGAGGCCGTAACGCCTTCCCAGCCACGTTGATTTCCCCGCCCTCTGCCCGCCGCTCGCCCGCGAGGACGGCGAAGAGATCGTCCTGTCCCTGCCCTTCGAGCGCGGCGATGCCGAGAATCTCGCCCGCACGCAGCGAGAACGACACGCCGGCAACGCTTCCGACTCGGAGATCGGAGACCTCGACCGTGATGGCACCTACGTTTGACGCTGCATCCACTGCGACCGGGGCCGTCTCGTCGACCTCGGCAGCGTGCGCCTCGGCTGTCGCCGCCTCGGGCCCGAGCATGTGCTCCACGATCTGCCGCTCGCCCCCTTCCCGTGGGATAACGGTCCCGACATCCCGGCCGTCCCGGAGCACGGTCGCGCGATCGCACATGGCGATCACCTCGGCCAGCCGGTGCGTGATGAAGAGGACCGACCGACCGCGACGGCGCCAGTCCTCCATCACCGCGAACACCCGCTCGGCGAGATCGGACGGCAACGCCGCGGTGATCTCGTCGAGCAGCAAGAGCTGCGGATCGCGCGCCATCGCTCGGGCGAGATCGATCATCCGCAGGAGCGGCAGCGGAACATCCCCCGCCTGCTCGGTGAAGTCGATCTCGATGTCCATCGTGCGCAGCCGTTGCCTGACCTCCTCGACCGCCAACCCGGTGAGGCGAATGTTCTGCGCAACCGTCAGGTCGGGTACGAGCGCCGGATCCTGGAACACGGGCGCGAGCCCGATGCGGGCCGCCTGCGACGGCGACGAGACGCGGACCGGCTTGCCGCGCAGCTCGACGCTGCCGCCGTCGCGTTGGATGACGCCCGTGAGGATCTTGACGAACGTGCTCTTGCCGGCGCCGTTCGCGCCGAGGAGCGCGTGGACCTCCCCCGCGTCAACCGAGAGGTTCGCCGACTCGAGGGCGACGACCGGGCCGTAGCGCTTGCCGACCTCGCGGGCTTCGAGCAGGCTCACGCCTCACCCCCTGGACAGTCGGGAGGGGCGCCCCAAGGACGCCCCTCCCGCTCGCTCTTGTTGCCTACGGCCCCTTGCAGCTGAAGAGCTGCTTCGTGCTGTAGGTCGTCCACGGCTTCACCTGCAGCCGCGCGCTGTACGTCGGCGGACGGCTCGGTGAATAGTTCGCCTTGATCTGCTTCATGCCGGTCGCCGTCTTGTTGTCCCACACCTGCGGCGTCAGCTTGACCCAGTTCGGCACGGACTGACCATCGAGCAGCTTGATCGCGATCGCGGCGCCGACGCCGCCGATCGTGGCCGGGTTCGTCACGGCGGCCCCGCGGAACCCCTTGACCGTCATCAGCTGCTTGAGGAACTGGTTGTTGTCTGCGCCCACGACCGGCACCAGCTTCTTGTGCGCGGTCCGGAACGCGTTCACGATCGTGTAGTCGATTCCCGACGTCCAGACCCCGTCGACCTTCACACCGGAGTTGAGAATGTCGAGGATCTGCTTGCCACCGGTCGCGAACTGCCAGCCGGTGAACGTCTGCTTCACGACCTTGATGCCCGGGTACTTCTTGAGCGCCTGCCGGAACCCGGTGTGGCGATCGGTGTCCGCCGGCACGCCGGCGATGCCCCGCATCTCGACCACGCTGCCCTTGCCGCCGAGCTGCTTGAACAGCCACGTTGCGCCGAGGCGGCCGTACGCGACCTGGTCGTTCGTCGCATTGTGAGCCTGTGGCGCCGTGACGCGCTGGTCGACGGACACGACCTTCACGCCGCGTGATGCGGCCTGTGCGATCACCGCGTTCAGTGCATTTGGACTGGACGGGTTGACCACGATCGCATTCGCGCCCGCTGAGATCAGGTTACGAAGATCTGCGTTCTGCTCGGCAGGACCCCCGTTCCGGTTCGCGACCTTGACCGAGCTGACCTTGCCGCTCGCGAGCGCCTGCGCCTTGACGGAGCAGATCATCTCCTCGCGCCAGCCGTTTCCAACGAGTGTGTTCGAGACGCCGATGACGTAGCTCGCCTGCTTCTTTGCCGGCGTCGCAGTGGCCGTCAGCGCAGCGACGACCGAAACGACGACGATGGCCGAGAGCAAGACGGCCCACCGTGCGCCGCGTGGACGGAACTTCATTCGGTTTCCTCCTCAGTAGTGACTGCCCGGCGTTGCCCCGCTCAACCCTAAGCCACGGAGGGCGATTCTCCTAGCCCGAAATTGTGCTATTCGCGGCGAAGTGAGCGTCGCACCCGGCGCGCATGCTCCGCATAAGCCGCATCGAAGAGCTCCGCCGAGCGCTCCAGGCCCACTAGAGCCGCACTCGTGATCACCGGCGGGAGCAGGCCCTGCTCCGCGAGCGCCGCCGCGGTGCGCGCCTTGATCTCGTTCGCGATCGCCACCGCAGCCACAGTCGAGCCGGGCGACACCGGGGTGTCGACGCCGGCGACCTGGATGAGCGCGTCCCCGAGCGGCGTACAGAGGTCGACGACGACGTCCGCGTGGTCGATGAGCCGCGTGCCGGAGGAATGCGAGGGTGTCCCCGCGGATGCGTGAGCCACCGAGGTGACGACCACCACGGGCAGCCCCCGCTCCCGCGCCCCCATCGCCATCTCGATCGGGACGGCCGTCAGACCGCCCGCACTGAACACGAGCATCGCGTCGGGCGGGCCAAGGTCGTAGCTGGCGAAGATCTGCTCGGCGAGGCCCTCCATGCGCTCGATGAACATCGCCTGGCGCTGACCATTCGCGCCGACGACCTGCGTGTGGAAGGTCATCGAGAGCTCGACGATCGGGTTGAAACCCGGGAAGGAGCCGTAGCGCGGAAACAGCTCCTCGACCGGAATCCGGGAGTGTCCCGTGCCGAAGGCGTGCGCCAGCCCGTCCGCGGCGATCGCGTCGGTGCAGATCCGGCTCGCCCGATCGAGCGCGTCGTCCTGCGTCTCCGCAATCTGCTCGAGAAGCTCGCGAGCAGCGTCGATGAAGCCACCTTTGGGCGTACCCTGCACTCCGAGTAGTCTCGCATCCGTGCCTGACCACCGAGTCACGATGCTGGGAACGGGGCTGATCGGACTGTTCTACACGGCGACGCTGCACGGCCAGCGGAACCGCGACCGCGTCGAGGTCGTCTACTCGCGGTCGCAAGAGCGCGCCGACGCCTTCGCCGCCGAGCACGGGATCCCGCAGCGCTCGACCGACCTCGAAGAGGCGATTGCGCATCCGGAGACCGACACGGTCGTGATCGGCCTGCCGAACGATCTGCACGAAGAGGCGGTGGCGCTGGCGGCGCGTCACGGCAAGGCGATCCTCTGCACGAAACCGCTGGCGCGGAACGCGGCCGAGGCGAAGCGGATGCTCGACTTCGTCGAGAGCGCAGGCATCTTCGGGGGCTACCTCGAAGACCTCTGTTACACACCGAAGACGCTAAAGGCGCTCCGCATGATTCAGTCGGGCCAGCTCGGTGACATCACCTGGGCGCGGTCGCGCGAGACGCATCCCGGACCGCACAGCGCGTGGTTCTGGGACGGCAACCAGGCCGGCGGGGGTGCGATCGTCGACCTCGGGTGCCACTGCATCGAGATCGTCCGGAACTTCGTGGGCAAGGACAACCGGCCGCTCGAGGTCATGTGCTGGACGGACACGCTCGTCCACCCCATCGAGGCCGAGGACAACGGGATCGCGCTGATCAGGTTCGAGAGCGGTGCGATCGGCCAGTTCGAGGTCAGCTGGACGTTCCGCGGCGGCATGGACCTGCGCGACGAGGTTGCCGGCACCGAGGGCACGCTCTGGCTCAACCACTTCCTCCGGACTGGTTTCGAGGCCTTCACGTCGGGCGCCGGTGGTGACTACGTCGCCGAGAAGGCGGAGACCGCCAGCGGCTGGCTCTTCCCGGTGGGCGATGAGGCCAGCGAGCTCGGATACGTCGACATGTTCACCGACATGTTCGAGGCGATGGACGAAGGCCGACAGCCGATGGAGACGTTCTACGACGGCTACGTCGTCAATGCGATCATCGACGCCTGCTACCGCTCGGCGGAAAGCCGCACCTGGGAACCCGTTCGCCTCGACGACTGGCGCGGGACGGGCGTACCGCGGATTGCGCGCAGCGCGCGCACGCACGACGGCAAGACCGTGATCAAGGAGGAGACGATGCCGGACGGCCGCCGCAAACTGATCCTGAAGGACGAAAAGAGCGGCGAGTTCACCGACGTCGTCGCTTAGCAGCGCTCCCCGGTCAGACGATGTACGGACGCAGGGCGTTCCTCGCGATCAGGAAGCCGCGCTTGACGAGCTCGACGTCGCCTTCGAACGCGCGGTCCTCGTGCTCGATGGAGACAAACGAGTCGTAGCCGATCGCATAGAGCGCCGCGAGGAACCTGTCCCACCTCACCTCGCCGAGGCCGGGCAGCCTCGGCGTTTGCCAGCCCATCCCGAGCGACGTCACGCCGTAGCGGTAGAGCCCGTCGCGCCGGATCTCCAGGTCCTTGGCGTGCACGTGGAAGATCCGGTCGGCGTAGTCGTAGACGACACGCTCGTAGTCGATCATCTGCCAGATGAGATGAGACGGGTCCAGGTTGAGACCAAAGCTGGCACTCGGAATCGCCTCGAACATGTCGTCCCAGGCAGCAGGCGTGGCGGCGAGGTTGTTGCCGCCCGGCCACTCGTCCCAGCTGAAGATCATCGGGCAGTTCTCGATCGCGATCCGCACGCCGCGATCTTCCGCATGCGCGACGAGCGGCGGCCAGATCTGCTTGAACCTCTCTAGGTTCTCCGGGTAGGGGCGGTCCTTGTCGTTCCCCACGAACGTGCCAACCGTCTCCACGCCGAGCGCCTCCGCAGCGTCGACCACCTTGAGCAGATGAGCGTTGGCGGTTTCCCGCTCGTTGTCGTCGGCATGCAGGTTGTTCGGGTAGTACGCGAGGGACGAGATCTCGAGGTCGTGCTTTCCGACGAGCTCGCGCACGGCGTCGGCGTCGAACGACTCGACGTCGATGTGCGAGACCCCCGCGTAGCGCCGCCGCTCGCCTCCCGCCGCGGGCCAGCACGCGATCTCGAGTGTCTCGAAGCCTTCCGACGCCGCCCATGCCGCGACCTCCTCGAGCGAAAGATCCGGGAACGCGGCGGTGAGGAAGCCGAGCTTCACGCCGGCACCTCGACCCACCGTCGCTCGCGCGCGCTCGCCGCGACGACGTCGCCCAGAATGTTCGCGCGGTGGCCGTCGGCGAACGTCGGGAAGTCGGGCTCGTCGGGCATCTTCTCCGCAGCGACCGCCGCGTACACCACTCGGTAGAGCTCCTTGAACGTGTCGGCGAAGCCCTCGGCGTGCCCTGCTGGAAGGCTCGTGCGCTTCGCGGCGTCCGGCTCGAGGAGCGACGGGTCGCGCGTGAGCGTCTCATTCGGCCGGTCGCGATGGCCGAGCCAGAGCTCCTCGTGCCGCTCCGCGTCCCAGAAGATCGAGCCGGACGAACCGTCGACTTCGAAGCGCAGCGAGTTCCGCCGTCCGGCGCTCACCTGCGAGATCACTGCCGAGCCTCGCGCACCGCCTTCGAAGCGGACCAGTATGTGGGCGAGGTCGTCGGTTGTCATCTGCGTGTCGACGCGGTCAACGTCGCCTGCGGCCGCGAAGGTCTCGACCTCTCCGATGGGGCGGCGCCTGACGGGAAGCGTGGTGGCGAGGTCGGCGAAGAGCTCCGTCACCCAGCGGCCGGTCACGAACTGGACGAGGTCGAGCCAGTGCGACCCGATGTCGGCGACCGCGCGTAGCGGCCCGCCCTTGTCGGGCTCGAGCCGCCAGTTCCAGTCCGTGGGCAGCAGCAGCCAGTCCTGGAGATAGCCGCCGTGAACGTTCCAGACGTCGCCGACACGACGGCCCATGACGAGAGCGCGGGCCTCCTGGCACTGGGGATAGAAACGGATGTTGAAGTTGGTGCAGTGGATGAGGCCGCTTCGCTGCGCGAGCTCGACGAGCTCCGCGGACTGCTCCGAGTCGATCGCGAGGGGCTTCTCGCAGACGACGTGCTTGCCCGCCTCCAGTGCCGCCCGCGCCTGCGCGTAGTGGAGCTGGTTCGGCGTCGTCAGATGAACGACGTCGATGCGACCGTCGGCGAGCATCTCATCGAAGCTGTCGTACGGCTCGGGCAGCGGGACCGGTCCGCTCTTGGCGCGCGCCCGCTCCGGCGACGAGCCGACGACCCCGAGGACCTGTACGCCGAGTCGGCGCAGTGCGTCGACGTGCACGGCGCCGATGAAGCCGGTGCCCACCACCGCCGCACGCAGATCCGTCAGGTCACGCATCGAATGCCGATCGTACGAGGTCGCGCGCCGCGGCCGTGATGTCGGCTGCGCCGACGAGCGCCGAGCCGACCCCGACCGCGGCCGCGCCGGCGCGAAGGAATGCGGGCGTGTTCGACGTGTCGACGCCGCCTGTGGCGAGGAGTGGAACGTCGCCGAGCGGCCCACGGAGGTCGCGGACGAACTCCGGCCCGAGCCGCGCAGCGGGGAACAACTTCACCAGCTCGGCTCCCAGCCGCCACGCCGTCTCGACCTCGGTCGGCGTCATCGCGCCCGGGATCGCCGGCAGCCCGGCCTCGCGGCACGCAGCGAGTACCTCCGGCACAAGTCCAGGACCGACGCAGGCCTGCGCACCGGCCGCGACGGCGGCGCGCACGTCGTCCGCGGTGCGCACCGTCCCCGCGAGGACGACGAGCTCCGGATCGTCGCGGAAGCTCGCGATCGTCTCGAGCGCGTCCGGCGAGTCGAGCGTGATCTCGACGACGCCGATCCCTCCTTCGCGGAGCGCACGGACGACTCCCGCCGGGTCGGCGACGCGTCGCAGGATCGCGACCACGCGTTGGCTTCGGATCGCCTCGATCGCCGCACTCACGGTGTGAGACTCTACGGCGATGGGGCCCGTGCTCGAGGGCAAGGCTGCGCTCGTGACGGGTGCGGCGGGTGGGATCGGGGGCGCCGTCGCGCGCGCCTTCGCCGATGCGCGAGCGCGTGTCTTCTGCGTCGACCGCGTCGAGCGCGATGGCGTCGACTTCGTCGGCGACCTCTCCCGTGCGGAGGACGCCGAGCGCGCTGTGACCACCGCGGAGAAACGGCTCGGGCGGCTGGACATCCTCTTCAACGGCGCCGGCATCAGCGGCCGTACGCTCGGAGACGGCCCGGTCGACGTCTGCACGGAGGAAGCGTGGAACGCCGTGCTGGATGCGAACCTGAAGAGCGTCTTCCTCTGCTCGAAGTACGCGATCCCTGCCCTTCGTCGCAGCGGAGGAGGTGCGATCGTCAACCTGAGCTCCGTCCTCGGCCTCGTCGGCTCGGACCTCTTCCCCACGCACGCCTACGCCGCGAGCAAGGGCGCGATCGTGGGGCTGACACGCGCGATGGCGGTTGCGTATGCCCCTGATGGGATCCGCGTGAACGCGATCTGTCCGGGCTTGATCGACACGCCGATGAGCGAGCGGGCCAGGGGCGACGCCGAGACGATGGCGCGACTTCGCGAGCTGCAGCCCCTGACGGGCGAGCCCGGCCGGCCCGAGGATGTCGCCGGGGCGGCGGTCTATCTGGCGAGTGCGCCGTTCGTTACGGGCACCGTGCTCACGGTCGACGGTGGCTGGACCGCAAGGTGACGGACCGCGGGCGTCTAACCGACGGCGGCCGGCTCGAGCGCTGCCTTGCGGGCCTTGAAGTCCTCGAGCATCGTCTCCGTCGCCGTCGCGCCGATGCGCGTGACACCGATGGCCATCACCTCGAGCAGCGCGTCGAGCGTGCGGATGCCACCTGCGGCCTTGACCTGTACGTGCGGACCGACGCAACGACGCATCAGCTTCAGGTCGTCGATCGTTGCGCCGCTCGGCGCGAACCCCGTCGACGTCTTGACGAACGCCGCGCCGGCTTCTTCGGAGAGCCGGCAAGCGAGCTCCTTCTGCGTGTCGTCGAGGTATGCGTTCTCGAAGATCACCTTGACGATCGCGCCTTTCGCCTGAGCCACGGCGACGACCGCGGCGATGTCGTCGCGAACCTCCTCCGCCCGGCCGGAGCGCAGCCGGCCGATGTTCAGCACCATGTCGATCTCACGGGCGCCGAGCTCGACGGCACGCTCCGCCTCGAAGGCCTTCGTCTCGGTCGACGAGCTTCCGTGCGGAAACCCGACCACGGTCGACACGAAGACGTCGGAGCCCTCCAGGAGGTCGACGGCGAAAGCGACGTCTGCGGGCCGCACGGTCGCGGACGCGACGCCGTACCGGCGCGCGAGCTCGACACCGTCGCGGACGAAGTCGAGATCGAGCTCCGGTCGCAGAAGCGAGTGGTCGATCGTCTTCGCGACTTGCTCATACGTCAGGTTCGCCACCGTCGGCTCGGGCACGGCGCGAGAATAGCGGCGTGAACGAGCGCCCGCTCCGCACGACGGTCGTCGGCAGCTACCCCTTGCCCGGCTGGCTTGAGCACGCGAGCACCCACCTCGACGACTTCGGCCCCGACGACCTCGCTGAGCTCGTCGACGACGCCGTCATCGTTGCGATCCACGATCAGGTCGAAGCGGGCCTCGACGTGATCACCGACGGCGAGCAGACCCGCCTCGACTTCAACCTCTCGTTCTACGGCTATCTCGAAGGGATCGAGCGCGAGTCGGCACCCGGCCGACGGCTCGGACCGCCAGCGCACGACCAGAGAGGGCGTCACGCGATCGTCGGCGAGCTCGCCGCTCCCCTCGGCCTAGGTGTCGTCGAGGAGTGGGAGCGCCTTCGCCGGCTGGCGCCTGCAGGCCCCGTGCTGAAGGCGAGCGTGCCCGGCCCTTACACGCTGAGCGGCCGCCTCATCCCAAATGACAGCTACCCCGACCGCAACGCGGTCGCGGACGCGTTGCAGCCGATCGTCACAGCCGAGCTCGACGCGCTTGCAGCGGCAGGGTGCCAAGAGATCACCGTCGACGAGCCGTCGATGAGCTGTTACGCGCACCGTGTGGACACGTCGCACCTGGTTGACCTCTTCAACCGAACGGTCGCGCCGGTTCGTGGCCGCGTCCGGCTGTCGACGCACCTCTGCTTCGGGAACTACAAGGGACGTGCAGTCGGGCCGCGGCAGTACGCGCCGATGTTCCCCGCTTTCCTCGAGCTCGGCGTCGACGAGATCCACGTCGAGATGGCGAGCCGCGAGCTCGCCGAGAGCGAGATCGTCGCAACGATCGCCGAGCGCCTCGACGTCGCGGTCGGCATCGTCGACGTGAAGAGCTACTGGATCGAGCCTCCGGAGGAGATAGCGCGCCGCGTACGACACTTCCTGCGCTTCGCGCCGGCGGAGCGGCTTTCGTTCGCACCGGACTGCGGGCTGAGCCAAACGGCGCGCTGGGCGGCGCGTCAGAAGCTCGCGAACCTCGTCCGTGGCGTCGCGATCGTCCGCCAGGAGATCGGCGTCTGATCGAGCCGGCGCTCACGGACGACGCGTTCCTCCGCGACGTCGAAGGCGCACCTGCCGGTGACCTGCACCTCTGGTGGCTCGGTCAAAGCGGCTTCCTCGTGAAGCTCGACGACCGCTACCTCTTGCTCGACCCTTACCTGTCGGACTCGCTGACGGAGAAATACCAAGGGACGCCGACCCCGCACGTCCGGATGACGCGACGCGTCGTCGACCCCGCGCGGCTCGGGTTCGTCGACGTCGTCACCTCCAGCCACGGCCACACCGACCATCTCGATCCGGTGACGCTGCGGGCACTCCGGCCCCGCGCGCTCGTTTGCCCGGCCGGATTGCGAGACCTCGCGTTGGAGCGCGCAGGAGTCGTTCCGCAGGTCGTCGACGTCGACGAGACCGTCGCGGTCGGCGGCTTCCGCCTCACGGCTGTGCGCGCCGACCATGACGTCCCCGGAGGGGCCGTCGGCTTCGTCGTCGAATGCGGCCGGTGGAGGCTCTACCACTCCGGCGACACGACCGTGTACGCAGGTCTCGGTCAGCGGCTGCGCCCGTTTGCGCTCGACATCGCCCTCCTGCCGATCAACGGTCAGCTCGGAAACATGGATGGCGGTGAAGCGGCGCACGTCGCGAAGGAGGCGGGAGCGCGGCTCGCCATTCCCTGCCACTACGACATGTTCGAGTTCAACACGGCAGCTCCTGACGAGTTCGTCGCGACCTGCGGGAGTCTCGGACAGCCGTGCCGGGTCCTCCGCGCAGGCGAGCGACTCACAATCTCTGCAGAGGCGCCGGCCTGAGGGTCGAAGGACGAGCTCGCTATCGGAGCTCGGGAAACCGCGGATCGAGCCGGCGCAGCGCCTCTACGAGCACGGTCGCGACGGCGAGGTTCCGCAGCCAGTTCCGGTCTGCGGGAATCACGTACCACGGAGCGTGCTCGGTCGAGGTGGCGCTGATGGCGTCGTCGTAGGCAGCGGTGAACTCGTCGTAGCGGCGGTTGGTCTCTTCGTCGCCGGGGTTGTACTTCCATGCCTTGGTCGGATCGGACAGCCGCTCTTCGAACCTCTTTCGCTGTTCCTCAGCGGAGACGTGCAGGAAGCACTTGAGGACCGTCGTCCCTTCCTCCACCAACAGGCGCTCGAACTCGACGATCCGGCCGGGGCGCCGCCGCCAGACCTCCTGCGGCGCGAGCCCGAGCACGCCGACCGTCACGACGTCCTCGTAGTGCGAGCGGTTGAAGATGCCGATCATGCCGCGCGGTGGACACTCGGCGTGCACACGCCAGAGGAAGTCGTGCGCAAGCTCATTCGGTGTCGGCGCCTTGAACGACGTGACGTGGCAGCCCTGCGGATTGACTCCCGTGAAGACGTGGCGGATCGTGCCGTCCTTCCCGGAGGCGTCAAGTCCCTGGAGGACCAGCAAGACGCTTCGCTTCCCTTCTGCGTAGAGGCGCGCCTGGAACGAGTTCAGCTCATCGGTCAGCGCGGCGAGCCGAGCCTTGCCCTCGTCTTTCCCGGGGAGGCCCAACATGTCGCGCGGATCTCGACCGCGAAGGTCGGCCGAGGAGCCGGGAGTGACGATCAGCGCGTCAAGCATTCCGGCAGCCTACGCCGGACAGCGCGGGCCCTTCGCATGAAGGACCCCCGCCTGCAGAAGGGACGCTCGCCCGAGCCTTCAGTGTCTACGCAGGGGCGAAGAAGTCGCTAAGCAGTTCGTTGACGCGTTCAGCCTCGTCGTGATGGACCCAGTGCGACGCGCCCGCCAGGCGCTCGACGCGGTCGAGGTTGGGCACATCGTCGTGGTCGGGCTCGGCGAGATCCGGGCCGAGGTATTGATCGTCCTCGCCCCAGATGACCAGTGTGGGCGCCGAGATCGGGCGAAGCTTTGCCGCGGCTTCCTTCTGGGACTGTCTGACCGAGGCACGGTAATAGTTGATCATCCCGGCCCCTGCCGATCGGGCTACGCAAGTTGTCACCAGGCCTCCGCAACCCCGTCATCCATGCAACGCGCGCAGCCGACCGGGACTAGGGCAAGCGCTCCTCGTGGTAACTCTTCTCGTCCTCCTTACGCCACTTCGCCTCGTAGGCCTCCGCCTCCGCGAACTCCTGCTCCGTTAGTGCTCTTGCCTGCGCGTCTTCGTTCGCGGGATGCTCGCCGGCGCGCGTTCGGCGACGTGTGACCACGAAGGCGACGACCACCAAGGGGACGGCGACCAGGGCAAAGATGATCCACGGGAACATGTGGGCAGCGTACCTTGCCATCCGCGAGTGGCCAACAATCGACCTGATCTGATGCATTTATGCCGTTGCGCGGAGTAGTACTCGTTGAGGGCGCGAGCGACCGCCGCGCCGTCGAGACGCTTGCGCGTCGCCGTGGCCGCGACCTCCGGGCCGAGGGCGTCGCCATCGTGCCGATGGGCGGCTATGGGAATCTCCCACGCCTTCTCGGGCAGTACCGCGACATCCCACTCGCAGGGCTCTATGACGTCGGCGAGGAGCGCCATTTCTTGCGTGCATTGGGGTGCGACGACCGTGGTGAGCTCGAGCGCGCCGGGTTCTACGCCTGCACGCGCGACCTCGAGGACGAGCTGACGCGCGCGGTGGGGCCGGACGGAATGGAACGCTTGCTCGCCGAGCAAGGCGAGCTGCGGGCGTTCCGGACCTACCAGAAGCAACCCGCGCACCGCGCCCGGCCGCTCGAGGAACAGCTGCACGGCTTCATGTGGAACCGCAAGCAGAAGTACGCCGTGCTCTTGGTGGAGGCACTCGACCTCGGGCGCGTCCCGCGGCCGCTCGACCGCGTCTTAGAGCACTTCGAATCCTCACCGGCCCGTGACCGAGACCTCCGATGAGTTTTTGGGTGGCCGCGAGTCTCATTCCGTAGTCCCTGTAACGTCCGATCCGGCGATGGATTCGGCTCGAACGCTCGACGGAAGGAGCTGAGATGTCTGAACACAAGATTGGAAGCCGCGAGGAATGGCAGGCGGCACGGAACGAGCTCGCCAAGCTCGAGGCGCAGCAGGCGGAGCGAAACGAGGAGATCACGAGCAAGCGTCGCGATCTCCCCTGGGTCCCGGTCGAGAAGGAGTACGAGTTCGACACCGAGGACGGCAAGAAGACCCTCGCCGAGCTCTTCGACGGGCGCTCACAGCTGCTTGCCTACAACATCATGTTCGGCCCCGACTACACGCGCGGCGCCTGCCCCGGTTGCACCAGCTTGGCCGATGGGCTCGACGGCTCACTCGTCCACCTGAACCACCGCGACGTGACGCTGCTCTGCTTCTCGCGGGCGCCGATCGAGCGGCTGACCGAGTACAAGGATCGGATGGGTTGGGAGTTCCCCTACGTCTCGACCGCCAACACCGATTTCCCATTCGACTTCGGCCTCGCGCTGACCGAGGAGCAGGCGCAGCAGATACCCGAGGTCAAGGAGATGATCGACGCACCTCCCGACTGGCTACAGGAGTGGTCGGGCCAAGTTGGGGCAGAGCTCAAAGACGGGCTGCGAGAGGGCCCGACGTGGATCGCGTTCGCTCGCGAGAACGGGACCGTCTACCACACCTACACGGTGATGGCGCCCGACCCGTTCGTCGCGCCCTATTACAACTTCCTGCTCGAGCGAACGCCGAAAGCCCAACCTCCCGAGCCCCGAGCGTGGCGGAAGGACGAGTACCCGGACTGACGCGGATCGGGTCGAGGCATGCCGCAGCTGTTGCACGATCCCGTCGCGCACTGGCTCATCGTCGCCGCAGCCGTCGCGGTCGTAACCGGCGAGATAGTCGCCACTTATCTCGGCCATGCCCGGGAGGGGAAGCGTCAGGTCCTCGGCAGCCTGGCGGGCTCACTGCTGCTGTACACGCACAGTGCGGCGGTGCGCCAGGACCGCGGGACGAGGGTGATTGTCGCCCTCGCCCTCTACCTCGCCATCGCTGCGGCCCTTGCCGCTGCAAGGGTCCCAGGCCTCCGGGTCGACGCCAACAACTGGTGGACTCTCGGCCTGGGGCTCGCCATAGTCTTCGCAGGGGCTGCGCTTCGAGACTGGGCGATCGTGAGCCTGGGCCGTTACTTCCGCCGCGAGGTGACAATCGAGCCGGGCCAGCGGATTGTGCGTCGCGGGCCGTATCGCACGCTTCGCCACCCCTCCTATACCGGCATCTGTCTCATCCTCGCCGGGTTCGGGCTTACCTTTGGAAGTTGGGTGAGCGCCGTCGTCGCGCTGCTCATCGTCTTCGTGGGGCTCCTGCCGCGTATACGCGTCGAGGAACACGCGCTCGCACAAGCATTCGGCTCCGACTACACCACCTACGCCACTTCGACGGACCGCATGCTCCCCCACGTCTGGTAAGGGACACCGTCTCGGACGACGACCACCCTGAAGGTTGCTATCGGGCCGTGGCGATCGCGATCACGGCGAGGGCCGCGCACACAACGAGTACACCGGCGAGGCCCGTGAAGATCGCGGCGACCGCAAGCAGGGGGATTGAGATTCCCATCGCGCCGAGCACCATTTCCTTCTGATGCTCGCGCTTCCGCTTCAGCGACCTCTCGCGCTCCTCCGCCCGTTCGTCAAGCCGCCGCTCGACCCGCTCCACGAACGCGTCAATCACTACCGGTTCCATCTCACTGCCGAGTTCGCGTCTTGCCTCGATCACAGCCTGCAACTCGTCCTTCGGGACTAGGCTCACGCCCTCGATTCTCTCCGACAACTGGCTGCGAGCGCAAAATCCGTGACCAGCTCAAATGGACCGATGGGGTGCGGCAAGCCCCGGGTCGTGCCGCATAATCATCGGCCGGAGTGTGGCCATGACCGAGCATGCGGTGGTGATCGCCGGAGGCGGCCCGACGGGGCTGATGTTGGCGGCCGAGTTGGCGCTGGCGGCAGTCGACGTTGCCATCGTCGAGCGGCGCGCCAGCCAGGACCTTCCCGGTTCGCGCGCAGGCGGTCTGCACTCACGCACCATCGAGGTTCTCGATCAGCGTGGAATCGCCGATCGGTTCCTCTCGGAGGGACAGGTGGTCCAGGTCGCGTCGTTCGGCAGCACCCGTTTTGACATCAGCGACTTTCCCACCCGGCACCCATACGCGCTCGGGCTATGGCAGAACCACATCGAGCGCATCCTCGCCGGCTGGGTCGACGAGCTGCCGGTGACGATCTATCGCGGACGTGAGGTGACGGGCTTCGCTCAGGACGACACCGGCGTCGACGTCGCCCTGTCCGACGGCCAACACTTGAGGGCGCAGTATCTCGTCGGGTGCGACGGAGGACGCAGTGTCGTCCGTAAAGCAGCAGGCATCGAGTTCCCCGGCTGGGATCCGACGACGAGCAGCCTGCTCGCCGAGGTCGAGATGATCGAAGAGCCGGAACTAGGCATGCGCCGCGATGCCTCTGGCATCCATTCCTTGGGCAAGGTGGAGTACGAGATCCGCGACGGCGAGGTGGTCTACGAGGAAGGTGGGAACGGTACGGGTCATGGTGACCGAGCCCCACGTCGGAGACCACGAACGAACCCACGCTGCGCGATCTCAGCGAGGGCCTCATCGCCGTCTACGGGACCGACTACGGGATCCACAGTCCCACCTGGATCACCAGGTTCACCGACATGACTCGGCAGGCCGCGGCCTATCGCGACAGACGGATCCTGCTGGCCGGCGACGCAGCGCACGTGCATTCCCCGGTCGGTGGACAGGGTCTCAACACCGGTGTGCAAGATGCGGTGAATCTCGGCTGGAAGCTGGCTCAGGTCGTCCACCAGACAGCGCCGGAAAGCCTCCTGGATACCTACCAGGCCGAGCGCCACCCGGTCGCTGCCCGCGTGCTGCGCAACACGATGGCGCAGATCGCCCTCATGCGTGTCGACGATCGCATCGAGGCGTTGCGCGACACCGTGTCCGAGCTGCTGAGCATGGACGAGCCGCGTAGACGATTCGCCGCGATGATGTCCGGCCTGGACATCCATTACGACCTGGGCGAGGGACATCCGCTGCTCGGACGCCGCATGCCCGATCTCGACCTGGCCACCCCCGGTGGAACGGAGCGGGTATTCACCCTCCTCCACGACGCCCACCCGGTCCTGCTGAACCTCGGCAAGCCCTCGGGTTTCGACATCTCCCCCTGGGCAGATCGAGTGGTGGCGATCGACGCCGAATATGCCGGCGACTGGGAGCTTCCGGCCCTCGGCCAGGTAGCAGCCCCCGCTGCCGTTCTGATCCGACCCGATGGGTACGTCGCTTGGGTGGGCGACGGCACAGATACCGGATTGGGTGACGCGCTGACTACGTGGTTCGGATCACGATGACGTCCGCCTCGCCTTCCAGAGCAGCGCTCATCGCTTAGGTCGCGGCGAGTGATCGGGAATAGCACGATGTCCTCGTTTGCAGGGACATCTGTTGTAAGGAGCGAGGCGTGTCGAGAATTTCGCCGAACAGACCAGGAACCCGGCCCGCGATTGCCAAGTAAACCGTCTTCCGATGCGGGGTCGCGCGTGCGACGGTCAGTCGGACATGGGCGACAGGAGCAGCGACAGACCCGCGATCGACGCAGGACCAGCACTGATGAGCACAGCTACAGGTGCCACACCCGCGTCAGGACGACTTGCGCTTACGCGGGCTGCGGCGTTCTTGCGCTCGGAACCCGGCGTGGTTGCTCTCGCGCTCGCGGCCGTCGCCTTGCATGTCCTCGATGACAACTACCTGGAACCGGCGCCGGGAACCTCGGCAGCCGATCACCTCGCCAGCGGGCTGACTCCACTCGCCGTCCTTATCATCGCCGCCGCGCTCTATTCACGTCTTCGCCCGGGGTTGCGCGCGAGCTTGGCGATGACGCTCGGCGCCATCGCGATCACGTTCGGCGTTCCCGGAGCCTATTACCTCCGCCATGGCAGCGCTTCTGGCGACCACTATTCCGGGCTACTGGCCATTGTGGCGGGCGCTGTGCTGCTGTTGAGCGGCTCGATGACGCTGTGGAGGGCCCGGCGCACCGAGGGCAGTCGACGGCGGCGTTACCTGCGACGGACGGGCACGGTCGCTATAGCGCTCCTCGCCGGCCTTGTCGCGCT
This sequence comes from uncultured Actinomycetes bacterium, assembly GCA_963804935.1. Taxonomy (GTDB): domain Bacteria; phylum Actinomycetota; class Thermoleophilia; order Gaiellales; family Gaiellaceae; genus 3-1-20CM-4-69-9. The sequence continues at coordinate 5,256 of CAWDSD010000019.1, read as the reverse complement.
GACGTTCGTCATTTTCCCCGTCGGCTATGCGTACATCTACACGCACACGGGACGGACGGCTGTGACTCCGGATCTCGGAGTGCCGTATGAGAGCGTCAAGGTCACCACGAGCGACGGGCTCGAGCTGACGGCGTCTTACGTTGCTTCGAAGAACCGCGCCGCTGTGATCCTCTTTCCGGGCGCGACGCGCTCCGATCAGGCTCGGATGCTCATCCGTCATGGTTACGGCGTCCTCCTGCTCGACCCACGCGGCCAAGGAAGGAGCGAAGGCGACACCATTCGCTGGGCCGGCGACCGTGACTTGATCGGCGGCGTCGAGTACCTCCGCAGCCGACACGACGTCGATCCCGACCGGATCGGCGGCTTCGGCTTCTCAGTCGGCGGCGAGCTCCTGCTCGAAGCGGCCGCACAATCAAGCGGCCTGAAGGCTGTCATCTCCGAAGGCGCCGGCATCCGCCTCGGCGAAGGGGTGACCTCAGAGGACGGACTCTCATCCCTCGAACGCGCACTCTGGAATCCGGCGTCGCACGTCATGACCGCCGCCGCGACCGTGTTTTCCAACCACGGTCCGCCGCCGCCGATCGTCGATCGGATCGGACACATCTCGCCGCGAGCTGTGTATCTGATCTACGCGGACCCCGGTATGGGCGGCGAAAAGACGAGGCAACCCCACTTCTTCAACGCTGCCGGTCACCCGAAGGCAATGTGGAAGGTTCCCGGCTCTGGGCACACCGGCGGGATCAACGCTCATCCCGTCGAGTACGAGCAACGCATCGTCGGGTTCCTCGACGACGCTCTACGCAACCGGACATAACTCCTGTCCGAGGCTGAAGCGCCTCTGGTGATGGCGGGGTTCGAGCGACGATGCTTCGTCAGGCGTCAGCACCCGCGCCCAAGCGAGCGTCACGTGGCTGGCAACTGACTGTCCCCGTGGAAGACCGCTTCGACGTTGTTCCCGTCCGGGTCAATGACGAACGCCGCGTAATACCCGGCGTGGTAATGCGGGCGAAGACCCGGCTCGCCGTTGTCGCGGCCGCCGGCTTCGACGGCGGCGCGGTGGAACTTGTCGACGGTGGCTCGGTCGGCTGCGGCGAAGGCCACATGAACGGGAGCGGCCGGGGGTTCCCCTTCCTCGATCCAGAAATCTCCACCGCCCTCGATGGCGAACCCAGGCCCCCGCGAGCTCTCCACTACCTTCACTCCGAACGGCTCGAGGGCCTGCTCGTAGAAGGTGCGGCTGCGTCTCTCGTCACGTACTCGCAGGGCCAAGTGATCGATGAGGGGAAGCGTCACGGGCAGCGACACGCCCTCTATCTTAGAGCGCGACCTTCGGGGAACATTCCTGAACACTGGGCAGCCGAAGGTTACGGATCGGTCTACTCGTCAGCCCACCAGTCGCGCTGGCCATCGACGTCTTCGCGCGGATCTTCGCCGAGGTTGGGCGCGCCGATGACGAGGATCTCGAGGCCCTCCGGCCCGGCCTCGTAGCCTCGCCACGTACCGGGCGGGACGCGCACTGCGTCCCATTCCTTGAGCTCGACGATCTCGTCGTCGACCTTCATCAGGCCGCTCCCGCGCAGGACCACGTACACCTCCTCTTGTGTCTTGTGCGTGTGGCCGTACGGAAAGCGATAGCCGGGCGGGACGCGCTGGTAGCTGAGGCCGGATTTCTCGAGCTCGAGCGCCTTGGTCGCCGCGCGGAACTCCAGGTCCGGCGCGCCGTCGAACCTCGAGCCGATGTCCTCCAGGTCCTCCTTGATGTTCCTGAGCGTGAACGGCACGGCGCGATCCTATGACTTCGTTAGGCACGTTGCGACCCGCCGGTGCGCCGCTCTTCTCAGACCGGTCGTTAGTACCCGAGAGCGTCGAACGCGGCCGGATAGACGATCCGACCGGCGAGGTCGGGGCTGTATCCCGGGAGCCGCTTGACCATGAAAGCTTCGTCTGGGATCTTCGGATGCGGAGAGATGAAGCCGAGCGCGCTCGCCTGCTCGAAGCCGAAGCGCGGGTAGTACGCGGCAATGCCCTCGACCATGACGGCAGGCTCACCTGCTTCTTCGGCGCGGCCGAGCGCGTCCCGAATCAGCTGTGACCCCACACCGATGCGCTGGCGGTCAGGCCGAACCGACATCGGCGTGAGATTGAGGATCCTTGTACGTGATCCGCCTTCAACGCCGACCCAGCTCAACATCACGTGAGCAATCACCCCGGAGGAGTCCTCGGCGACCAACGCCAGCTCCGGAATGAACTGTTCTGATGCCCGAATGCGCGCCACGAACGACGCGACCTCGTCGGGGTGTCCGACGAATGCCGCGCGGACCACCTCTGCGATCACGGAATGGTCCGCGTCGCGCTCGGGACGGATGACGACGCCCTCGGCCACGAGTGGCGATGGTAATCCGGCGCGACGGTCGGTCACGGCTGCGTGAGGAAGAGCCGCTTCTCCGTTGCGAGGTGTGGTGCCCAGTCGAGGCGGTCGGCGCCGGCAAAGCGCAGGTAGGCGCGGAGCGCGTCGCGCATCGCATCGACGAACCCGTCGGCGCGGCGCGGCGCGAAGCCGTCCTCCCACCACACGTTGAGCACCTCCACGCGCGCTCGGTCCCGGTCGATCCGCGGTTCGATCCGGCCGACGAAGCGATCGCCGAAGACGATCGGGAGCACGTAATAGCCCCAACGGCGCTTGGCCGGCGTGAAGAAGCCCTCCCACACGTAGTCGAACGCGAACAGGCTCGAGAGGAGGGCGGTGTCCCACAGCAGCGAGTCGAACGGGGCTATGAAGCCGACGGAGGGCAGAGGCTCTGGCGGCGCCTCCAGCAGCACGAGCTCCTCGGCGAGGACGAGGCGCTTGCCGCGCACGCCATCGACGTCGACGGGCACGAGCGCGCCGAGCTCGACCAGGTCATCGCGGAGCTCGTTGCGCCCCACCCGCTCCGGGGTCGACGTCGGCGGGGCGATGCGATCGAACGTGCCGCCGGCGCCGCCGGGGCCGAGCAGGCCGTGGGCGCGGTACCGAGACAGCATCTTGTGCTGCAGCTGCTCTCGCTCCGGCACCTGGTGCGCGAGCACGTCGGCCGGGAGCAGCCGTTCGACGAGGTCGTAGTACCGGAGATTGCCGTCGCGGCGCGCGAGTCCGATCACGCCCGTGACGGTGTACGCCTCGAGCACGGCGCGCACGGCGTTCTCCGGCATCCCGAACCAGTCCTTCGTCGGACCAGCCTCTCGCTCGAAGTCGCGTGATGACAGTGGTCCATCCGCGCGGATCCGTTCGAGCACACGCTCGGCCACGGCGGCGTTCTCGGCGAGGGCCGCAGCGTGGAACCGGGGTCCCTTGCGACCCATGACGTGACGGAACCAGGGGAACTCGCTCGTCGGGACAAACGACAGCGCCTTGTTGGTCGCCTCGAAGATCTCACGCCGTTCGTAGAGCACGTCGCACCAGGCGGGCTCGTAGCCGGCGACGCGCGCGTGCAGCACGAGGTCGTGATTCCGGCCGGCGACCGCGATCGGGTCGAACTGGATCGATCCGAACTTCCGGAAGACCTCGAGCACCCCGTCGAGGCCTCCCGCGAGAGACCTTGCAGGCGTGAGGAAGTGCCGCGCAAAGAGAAAGCGACGCGCCGCCTCAGCGGTGACCTTCACCCGCAGGACACTAGCCGCGTGGAGTTTCGCCTGGCTTTCTAGTACTCGTCACTGCGGCGCAGCGGGAAGTCGAGGTTACGACCGGCGGGGACCTGATCGAGCAGCTGGTCGTAGTAGGGGGCGAGCATGAAACGGTCTGGCGCGGTACGCGCGTACGTGTGGTAGACGGCGCCGTCCTCGACCTTGAAGACGCTCCAGCCTGGCGACTCCGCGATGCCGGAGGCGAGATCGGTGCCCACATTGTCGGCCCAGTCCTTCAGCCAGTCCGGGGCTTCCGCGACCAACTTCGCGAATTCCTCGCTCTCCATCTTCTCGGGAGTAGCGGCGAAGCCGAAATCGGCGTTGAAGTCATTCCCGAACGAGGACACGTACGGGAACCGCCAGCCCATCCGTTGCTTGTAGGCGCGGAGCTTCTCGAGCGGCGCCCGCGAGATGCAGAGCAAGGTCACGTCGCGGTTGTTCAGGTGGACGAGAGCGGGGTCGAGATGGTCGGCGAGACCCGTGCAGCCCGGACAGGCGACCTCGTAGCTCGGGCCGAACATGAGGTGGTAGATCAGGAGCTGCGAACGCCCGTCGAACAACTCTGCAAGGGACTTCTTGCCTTCCTCGGTGTCGAAGACGTACTCCTTCTCAACTCTGACCCAGGGGAGCTCCTCTCGCTCTTTCGCGACCTCCTCGTCGAGATTGTTGAGCTCATGCTCCCGCTCCAACAACGCCGCTCGTGCTGCCGACCATTCGTCCCGCGTTCCGACCTTGTGCTCGGGCATCGCTGCGCCTCCTTTGACGGTGTCTGAGCAATAGACCGGGCGGGGCCGGAAAACTCATCGGCACCCGCGGGTGCCAGAGCCGAGAACCGGCGTGCTACAAACAGAGGGAGGAAATCGTGCCCGCTGTCACATCGCTCACGCTTCAGCTGCTCGCCTGGATCGCCGAGCGGGATCGCACGTACGCACAAACGATGGAGGCTTGGAAGAGCTCTTGCCCGCGTCTGACCGTATGGGAAGACGCGATCGCCGACGGGCTCGTGCGCATCCAGCGCGGCAATGTTCTCCTGACTGCAGCCGGCACGGAGCTTCTCAGCATGCAGCCGGTCACGTAGAGGCTCATTTCGTAGGGTAATCCCCTCTTTCGCAGGCGCTCGACGGCTCGTACCTTCGCAGCATGGTCGAACACGAGGATGCGAGCTTCGTCGCGGAGTGTTACTGGCCGGGTGTGGCCGCCGACGATCTTGACGCCCTCGAGCGAAGGGTGAGGAAAGCCGTCGCCGACCTGGCGCGTGGCGGGTTGCACGTCCGCTATCTCGGCTCGGCTCAGCTCGGCTCGTGCTTCGGTCGAGTCGCGAGCTCACCCGCATCGCCTTCGAGCGAGATCGGATCGACCTCCCAGTCGAGATGCTCGTGCCTCGCGATGACGCGGCCGTCAGCGTCCAGCTCGACGACTTCGCCGCGGACCGCGATGCTCTCTTCTTCGGTGCGATTCCCGTCGGCGTCGTAGAGGAACGTCTCGATCCTGCTGGGTTGCTCGGTCATCGCTGCACATCTTAGGCGCCGATCCGTGACAGGTCCTGCGCCACCCCGAGGAGCCACTCCCGCACCGCCTGCGTGACGGCGTCGAGAT
>CAWDSD010000018.1:0-10257 GCA_963804935.1 uncultured Actinomycetes bacterium | reverse complement strand
CGGTGCGCACCTCGATCTTGAGCGTCTCGATGTCGTAGGCGCCGTAGTGGCGGCGGCCGTTGATGAAGAAGGTCGGTGTACCGGAGACGCCGCTCAGGTCGGCGCTGTCGACGTCGTCGGCGACCCGGGCAGCACCGGCGCGGTCCTGCAGCTGGTTGGTGAACCGTTCGACGTCGAGCCCGAGCTGCTCGGCGTAGCCGACGAGGTCGCTGAACCCCAGCCGGTCCTGATGGTCGAGGAGGAGATCGTGCATCTCCCAGAACGCTCCCTGGTCGGCTGCGGCCTCGGCGGCTTCCGCGGCCATCCGGGCGCGGGGGTGGACGTCGGTCAGCGGCAGGTGCCGCCAAACGTAGCGGACGTCGCCGAAATCGCGAAGGAGCTCGCGAACCACGGGTTCCGCTTGCCCGCAGTAGGGACACTCGAAATCGCCGTACTCGACAAGAGTGACCGGAGCCGCGAGCGGCCCGCGAATGTGGTCCCTCTGCGGATCGACATCGATGTAGAGGTCGGCGAGCGGCTCCCCCGTGCCGAGCAGGGCGCGGACCCGCAGCCGCCGGGGCAGCAGCGCCGTGGCGCGGAACAGCAGCCACGTGATGAGCGCCGCTGCAAGGGCTGCGCTGAGGATGCCGACTTTCGCCTCCGCGAGCTGGCGTCCGTCGAAAGCGAGCGTCGCGACCAGCAGCGAGACGGTGAAGCCGATCCCCGCGATCGTGCCGCCGCCGGCAACGGCCGCCCAGCCTACGGGTGGTTGTAGTCGGCCACGGCTCAGGCGCGCCGCAAGCCACGAGCAGCCGACGATGCCGACGGGCTTGCCGACGACGTAGCCGAACAGGATCCCGAGCGTGATCGGCGAGCTGAAGGCTTGCGCCAGGAAGGCACCGTCGAGCGCGATCCCGGCGTTCGCGAGCGCGAACAGTGGCACGATCAGGTAGCTCGTCCAGGGGTGAAAGAGCTGCTGCAACCGTTCGTTCGGCGAGGTGGCCGACCTGATCTCCACTCCGGCGACGCGTGCCAGGTCCGCCGTGGGTTGCTCGCGGAACTCGCGGAAGCGCTCCGTCGCGCGTTCGAGAGTGGAACGCGGGGGCGGGCGGGCGTAGACCAGGAGACCCATCACGAGGCCGACGACGATCGGTTCCACTCCCGACTTGAGCAGGCCCACCCATGCGCCGGCACCAAGGACGAAGTAGACGAGCCCGACGTGCACGGGCACGCTACGCACGACGTAGGACGGCTGCGAAAAAGCCGAACGCGACCAGGAGTGGCACGAACCGGAGCGTCTCTGTGTAGACAGTCGCGATAACGAGGAGCGCGACGATGTCGTCGACGACGACGACCGTCAGGATGAATGCCCGCAGACGGTCGGGAAAGCGCGGCCCGACGAGCGCGAGCAGGCCGAGCGCGAAGGCGGTGTCGGTCGACATCGCTATTCCCCAGCCGTGCGCAGATGGGCGGCCGGCGTTGAAAGCGAGGTAAATGCCAATCGCCCCTGCCATGCCGCCGATGCCGGCAAGCAACGGCAACGCGACACGCCGGCGCTCACGCAGCTCGCCTAGGTCGATCTCTCGGCGGGCCTCGAGCCCGACGACGAAGAAGAAGAACGTCATCAGCCCGCTGTTCACCCACTGGCGAAGATCCAGCGAGACCCCTGCGTCGGCGACGTCGATCGACAGCTTCGTGCTCCAGAGCGAGTCGTACGACGACGCGTCGACGTTCACCCAGACAAGCGCTGCGACGGCTGCCGCCAGCAAAACCGCCGCGCCGCCGGTCTCGGTGCGCAGGAACTCCCGCAGCGGCGTCTCGACGCTTCGCGCCCAGGCCGTTCGTCCTGAGAAGAATGCAGCAGGACTGGTCGGATCGCTGCTAGTGCTCATAGGGCTCCGGCAGACCGAGGAGTTGCGTCTGGAGGCCTACCGTGGGGCGAACGCGAACGCAACTTCGTCGATGTAGCACCAGCTCCAGTCCTCGCCGGGCTCGGCGGAGCGAATGATCGGATGGCCGAGCTCACGTCCATGTGCGGTCGCGTGCTTGTTCGGCGATGAGTCACAGCAGCCGATCTTGCCGCACGTCATGCACATGCGGAGATGGACCCACCCGCTCCCGATCTTCAGGCACTCCTCACAGCCCTCGATCTTGTCCGGTAGCGCCGTTACCTCGATCTGGTCGAGGTGGCTGCAGATCGAGCCTTCTGCAGACATGCTGTCTCCTCTCGCTTGGCGTGAACTTAACCTGCGGCCGCCGCGTGGGGAAGCACGAGCGCAACCGCGAAGTCGCCCGCACGGTCGGTCCACCACGACTCGACCCGGAGCCCGGCATGACGCGCCTCGAGCTCGAACTGCTCGCGGCGGAACTTCGCGCTGATCTCGACTCGGAGCGGCTCGCCCGCCTCGAATGCGACGTCGAGCTCGAGCTCGTGGACCCTGACGGTGTGCGCCTCCCGCGCGCGAAGGCCGATATCCATCCACTCGTGCTCCGGATCCCAGTGCGCGTCGTAGACGAACCGCCGCTGCTCGAACGTCGCTTCCAGCTCACCGTTGACGGCGGCGAGGGCGTTGCGGACGAACGCCTCGGTCACTCCTCCGCTGTCGTTGTACGCGGACTCCAGTCGCGCGACGTTCTTGACGAGGTCGATGCCGAGCACGAGAGCGTCGTCCCGGGCGAGCGCGGTCGTGAGCGTAGTGAGGAACCGCCCGCGCTGCTCGGGGTACAGGTTCCCGATCGTGCTTCCGAGGAACGCGACCAGCCGCCGGTCGCACCGCCGGGGAGCGCACCGAGATCGCGTTCGAAGTCACCGACGATCGCATGGACGAAGACCCGAGGGTAGGCGGCCGCGATCGACTGCGCGCTCGCTCGCAGGGTCTGCTCGCTCACGTCGAGCGGGACGAAGCGTTCGAGCATGCCTGCTGTGTCGAGCCCGTCCAGCAGGAGAAGGATGTTGTTCGCACTCCCGGCGCCGAGCTCGACGAGCGTCCGCGCCCGCGTGCGCTTCGCGATAGCGCTCGCCCGGGCGCGCAGGATCTCACCCTCGCGCCGAGGGAGGTAGTACTCCGGGAGTCGCGTGATCTCGTCGTACAGACGTGAGCCGCGCTCGTCGTAGAGCCAGACGGTGGGCAGCCCCTTCACTTCTGCTTGCAAGCTCCGGAAGGTCTCCTCGTGGAGGGCCGGGCGACCGTCGGCCTCGTCGCGGAGAACATCTACGCGGACGCTTCGGTCCGCCGATGCTCTAACCATCACGCGCGCACCGCAGGCCGGAGAAGATCTGCCGCCGCTGCGGAAGATCCCAATTGCGGAAAGTGGGTCGAACGACGAGCGGATCGCTGACCCACGAACCGCCGCGCAGAACCCTGTACTCATCGCCAAAGAAGACCTCGGAGTATTCCGCGTACGGAAAGGCCGAGAAGCCGGGATAGCCGTCGAAGAACGACGACGTCCACTGCCAGACCGCGCCCGTCATGTGCTCGAGCTCCCCGGCGACCGTCTTCGCGGCCTTCTCCCACTCGGGCTCGGTCAGCAGGCGCTTGCCCGCCCAACGCGCGTATGCCTCCGCCTCGTGAAAGGAGACGTGCTGGACGGGCGCGTTCGGGGGCGCGGCAAGGTCCCAGAGGAGCGGCCTGTCCGCTCGTTCAGCCTCGCGCCACCCCCAGCCCTGGGCACTCCAGACGTCGCGGTTGCGATAGCCGTCCGCGTCGACAAATGCCGCGTACTGCGCATTCGTCACGAGTGCGCAGTCGATTCGAAAGGGCGGGAGCTCGGCGAGGTGGGCGGGCCGCTCGTTGTCGTACGCCCACGGGTCGGTGGAGCCGAGGGTGACCGGGCCACCGGGGACAGTGACCTCGCCGCTCGCGCTCACCTCGGGTGGCCCCTGAGGCGCCGGCCCAGGCAACCCGGCAAGCGCCAGCGTCTGAGCCATCGTTTCGGCGTGCTGTAGCTCGTGCTGGACCACCATCCCCACGACGAAACCCTGCTCGAGCAACGGATCGCCACCGTCGAGCGACAGTTCAGGAAGGAGCGCGAGCACGGCCTCGCGGACATCCTTGACATACCCGCGTGCGGCTTGCGGTGGCAGGATCGGCAACCGGCCGCGCTCACTGCGTGCGTGCGCGAACGAGTCATAAAGGTCGTCGAATTCCGACGAGAGTGCGCTCAGTCCGCCGACGCGTCGCAGGAGCCAGAGCTCCTCGAAGTGGCCGATGTGAGCCAGGTCCCAGACGAGCGGCGATTGCAGTGGCGAGATCTGAAGCGTCAACTGTTCGTCCGAGAGCGGCTCCAGCAGATTCTCCGTCCGCTGCCGCGCGTGCTCGAGGGCTACAACGAGCTCAGACGGTGACACCGAGCTCGGCAAGACGGGTGAAGACGAGCGCCGCGACCATCGAGCCTTCACCGACCGCGGCTGCGACACGCTTCGTCGAGCCGTGCCGAACGTCACCTGCAGCGAAGAGACCCACGCGACTCGTCTCGAGCGGGAGCGGGTCACGATCGAGCGGCCAGCTGTCAGGCAGGCTGTCATTCTCCAGCAGATCCTGTCCGGTCAGAATGTAGCCCGCTGAATCGGTGACAACGTGCTCGCGCGAACACCAGTCGGTGTGTGGGCTACCGCCGATGCAGAGAAAGACGGCGTCCACCGCGCGCGTGTCTGTTTTGCCGGAGGCGTCAGCAAACGTGACAGCCGCGATCTTGTCACCGTTCGGGTGCAGCTCGGTCAGCTGCGTCTCCAGATGGACGTCGATCAGCGGATGCTGTTCGATCCGCCTGATCAGGTAGGCGGACATCGTCTTTGCGAGCCGGTCGCCGCGCACGAGCATCGTTACGCGGGCTGTTGCGTTCGCGAAGTTGAGCACGGCCTGGCCGGCCGAGTTGCCGGCGCCCACGACCACCACACTCTGCCCCGCACATTGCGCCGCCTCGCTGCGACCCGCGCCGTAGTAGACGCCGTGGCCGAGGAGCTCGTCGATGCCCGCCAGCTCGAGTCGCCGCCAATCCATGCCCGTCGCCGCCAGGACGACTGACGCAGTTATCTCGGAGCCATCGTCGAGGGTCAGCTCGACTAGTTCGTCGTGACCTTTGAGCCGACTGCCCTGAACGCCACGTAAGACCATCAGTTCGGCCCCAAAGCGCTCCGCCTGACGACCGGCCAGACGCGCCAGCTCGGCACCACCGATCCCATCGGGAAAGCCGAAGAAGTTCTCGATCATGGCCGTGTACGAGGCCTGACCGCCGGGGACATCCCGGTCGCACACGATCGTCGACAGGCCGTCGGAAGCGGCGTAGACGGCGGCCGCGAGGCCCGCGGGCCCGGCGCCGATGACCACGAAGTCATAGTGCGCCTGTTTGGGCGGCTGCAGGCCACCCCAGGCCAATGCGATCGACTCGACGGTCGCATTCGTGAAGGTCCGGTCGCCGTCGACGAGGACGGGGAGGCTCGCATCGGCCACCCCTAGGCTCGCGAGCAGCAGGTCAGCCTCCGCGGAGCCTGCCTCGTGCCACTCGTACGGCTGCGCGATGCGCGTCAGGAAATCTCGAAGGCGGTAGTGGTCGGCGTCCATCCGACGACCCACAACCTGAACCGTTGGGCGTGCCGGGCTCACGCCGTCGATAGTAATGGGCCACTACAGGTCTGCGGATTGCGGTGAGTCGCGGGCGGGAGCCTCGGGAAACCGCGGATCGAGCCGGCGCAGCGCTTCTACGAGCACGGTCGCGACGGCGAGGTTCCTCAGCCAGTTCCGGTCTGCGGGAATCACGTACCACGGAGCGTGCTCGGTCGAGGTGGCGCTGATGGCGTCGTCGTAGGCAGCGGTGAACTCGTCGTAGCGGCGGTTGGTCTCTTCGTCGCCGGGGTTGTACTTCCATGCCTTGGTCGGATCGGACAGCCGCTCTTCGAACCTCTTTCGCTGTTCCTCAGCGGAGACGTGCAGGAAGCACTTGAGGACCGTCGTCCCTTCCTCCACCAACAGGCGCTCGAACTCGACGATCCGGCCGGGGCGCCGCCGCCAGACCTCCTGCGGCGCGAGCCCGAGCACGCCGACCGTCACGACGTCCTCGTAGTGCGAGCGGTTGAAGATGCCGATCATGCCGCGCGGTGGACACTCGGCGTGCACACGCCAGAGGAAGTCGTGCGCAAGCTCATTCGGTGTCGGCGCCTTGAACGACGTGACGTGGCAGCCCTGCGGATTGACTCCCGTGAAGACGTGGCGGATCGTGCCGTCCTTCCCGGAGGCGTCAAGTCCCTGGAGGACCAGCAAGACGCTTCGCTTCCCTTCTGCGTAGAGACGCGCCTGGAACGAGCTCAGCTCATCAGTCAGCGCGGCGAGCCGAACCTTGCCCTCGTCTTTCCCGGGGAGGCCCAACGTGTCGCGCGGATCTCGACCGCGAAGGTCGGCCGAGGAGCCGGGCGTGACGATCAGCGCGTCCAGCATTCCGGGAGCCTACGCCGGACAGCGGGGCGCCCTTCGCATGAAGGGCCCCCCGCCTGCGAAAGGACGCTCGCCGGAGCTTTCAGTGTCTATGCCGCAGGGGCGAAGAAGTCGCTAAGCAGTTCGTTGACGCGTTTAGCCTCGTCGTGATGGACCCAGTGCGATGCGCCCGCCAGGCGCTCGACGCGGTCGAGGTTGGGCACATCGTCGCGGTCGGGCTCGGCGAGATCCGGGCCGAGGTATTGATCGTCCTCGCCCCAGATGACCAGTGTGGGCGCCGAGATCGGGCGAAGCTTTGCCGCGGCTTCCTTCTGGGACTGTCTGACCGAGGCACGGTAATAGTTGATCATCCCGGCCGCTGCGCCCGGCTGCGACCACGCTTCGACGTAGCGTTCGATCTCCTCCGGCGTGTAAGACGGGTTCGCGTCCTGCAAGAAATGTCGGAAGAAGTGCCAGTCCCTGGCCTGCACGATCTCCTCGGGCAGTCCTGGTGTTGCAAAGAAGAAGAAGTACCAGGACTTCCGGAGCTGGCTCGGGTGGTGCAGTCCCTCCGAGAGCCGACGCGGATGGGCCGCGTTCAGGATGGCGAGTCGGTCGACAACCTCGGGGTGGTTCATCGCCATGGTCCAGGCGATGCTTCCGCCCCAGTCGTGACCGACCAACAGCGCAGACTCGGCACCGCGTTCTCCGATGAGGTCGCGGATGTCGGCGGCGAGCAGGTCGACGGCGTAGGACTCGAAGCCCTCTGGCTTCGATGACAGGTTGTAGCCACGCGTGTCGGGGGCGACTACCCGAAAACCCGCCGCCGCGAGCGGCTCGATCTGTAGGCGCCAACCGAACCAGAACTCCGGGAAACCGTGGAGCAGAACGATCAGCGGGCCTTCACCGGCCTCGACGTAATGCAAGGTCTGATCGCCGACCTCGGCGTAACCCTCCCGAAGCTCGATCCCGACGTCAGGTAGCAGGGTCGTGGTGCTCATGATGACCTCCCCGTTGCTAGCGGACTCGGCCTACAAGACTATGCCTGCCGATCGGGCTACGCAACAAGTTGTCACCAGACCTCCGCAACCCCGTCATCCATGCAACGCGCGCAGCCGACCGGGACTAGGGCAAGCGCTCCTCGTGGTAACTCTTCTCGTCCTCCTTACGCCACTTCGCCTCGTAGGCCTCCGCCTCCGCGAACTCCTGCTCCGTTAGTGCTCTTGCCTGCGCGTCTTCGTTCGCGGGATGCTCGCCGGCGCGCGTTCGGCGACGTGTGACCACGAAGGCGACGACCACCAAGGGGACGGCGACCAGGGCAAAGATGATCCACGGGAACATGTGGGCAGCGTACCTTGCCACCCGCGAGTGGCCCAACAATCGACCTGATCTGATGCATTTATGCCGTTGCGCGGAGTAGTACTCGTTGAGGGCGCGAGCGACCGCCGCGCCGTCGAGACGCTTGCGCGTCGCCGTGGCCGCGACCTCCGGGCCGAGGGCGTCGCCATCGTGCCGATGGGCGGCTATGGGAATCTCCCACGCCTTCTCGGGCAGTACCGCGACATCCCACTCGCAGGGCTCTATGACGTCGGCGAGGAGCGCCATTTCTTGCGTGCATTGGGGTGCGACGACCGTGGTGAGCTCGAGCGCGCCGGGTTCTACGCCTGCACGCGCGACCTCGAGGACGAGCTGACGCGCGCGGTGGGGCCGGACGGAATGGAACGCTTGCTCGCCGAGCAAGGCGAGCTGCGGGCGTTCCGGACCTACCAGAAGCAGCCCGCGCACCGCGCCCGGCCGCTCGAGGAACAGCTGCACGGCTTCATGTGGAACCGCAAGCAGAAGTACGCCGTGCTCTTGGTGGAGGCACTCGACCTCGGGCGCGTCCCGCGGCCGCTCGACCGCGTCTTAGAGCACTTCGAATCCTCACCGGCCCGTGACCGAGACCTCCGATGAGTTTTTGGGTGGCCGCGAGTCTCATTCCGTAGTCCCTGTAACGTCCGATCCGGCGATGGATTCGGCTCAAACGCTCGACGGAAGGAGCTGAAATGTCTGAACACAAGATTGGAAGCCGCGAGGAATGGCAGGCGGCACGGAACGAGCTCGCCAAGCTCGAGGCGCAGCAGGCGGAGCGAAACGAGGAGATCACAAGCAAGCGTCGCGATCTCCCCTGGGTCCCGGTCGAGAAGGAGTACGAGTTCGACACCGAGGACGGCAAGAAGACCCTCGCCGAGCTCTTCGACGGGCGCTCACAGCTGCTTGCCTACAACATCATGTTCGGCCCCGACTACACGCGCGGCGCCTGCCCCGGTTGCACCAGCTTGGCCGATGGGCTCGACGGCTCACTCGTCCACCTGAACCACCGCGACGTGACGCTGCTCTGCTTCTCGCGGGCGCCGATCGAGCGGCTGACCGAGTACAAGGATCGGATGGGTTGGGAGTTCCCCTACGTCTCGACCGCCAACACCGATTTCCCATTCGACTTCGGCCTCGCGCTGACCGAGGAGCAGGCGCAGCAGATACCCGAGGTCAAGGAGATGATCGACGCACCTCCCGACTGGCTACAGGAGTGGTCGGGCCAAGTTGGGGCAGAGCTCAAAGACGGGCTGCGAGAGGGCCCGACGTGGATCGCGTTCGCGCGCGAGAACGGGACCGTCTACCACACCTACACGGTGATGGCGCCCGACCCGTTCGTCGCGCCCTATTACAACTTCCTGCTCGAGCGAACGCCGAAAGCCCAACCTCCCGAGCCCCGAGCGTGGCGGAAGGACGAGTACCCGGACTGACGCGGATCGGGTCGAGTCGCTCATGCCGCAGCTGTTGCACGATCCCGTCGCGCACTGGCTCATCGTCGCCGCAGCCGTCGCGGTCGTAACCGGCGAGATAGTCGCCACTTATCTCGGCCATGCCCGGGAGGGGAAGCGTCAGGTCCTCGGCAGCCTGGCGGGCTCACTGCAGCTGTACACGCACAGTGCGGCGGTGCGCCAGGACCGCGGGACGAGGCTGATTGTCGCCCTCGCCCTCTACCTCGCCATCGCTGCGGCCCTTGCCGCTGCAAGGGTCCCAGGCCTCCGGGTCGACGCCAACAACTGGTGGACTCTCGGCCTGGGGCTCGCCATAGTGTTCGCAGGGGCTGCGCTTCGAGACTGGGCGATCGTGAGCCTGGGCCGTTACTTCCGCCGCGAGGTGACAATCGAGCCGGGCCAGCGGATTGTGCGTCGCGGGCCGTATCGCACGCTTCGCCACCCCTCCTATACCGGTATCTGTCTCATCCTCGCCGGGTTCGGGCTTACCTTTGGAAGTTGGGTGAGCGCCGTCGTCGCGCTGCTCATCGCCTTCGTGGGGCTCCTGCCGCGTATACGCGTCGAGGAACACGCGCTCGCACAAGCATTCGGCTGCGACTACACCACCTACGCCACTTCGACGGACCGCATGCTCCCCCACGTCTGGTAAGGGACACCGTCTCGGACGACGACCACCCTGAAGGTTGCTATCGGGCCGTGGCGATCGCGATCATGGCGAGGGCCGCGCACACAACGAGTACACCCGCGAGGCCCGTGAAGATCGAGGCGACCGCAAGCAGGGGGATTGAGATTCCCATCGCGCCGAGCACCATTTCCTTCTGATGCTCGCGCTTCCGCTTCAGCGACCTCTCGCGCTCCTCCGCCCGTTCGTCAAGCCGCCGCTCGACCCGCTCCACGAACGCGTCAATCACTACCGGTTCCATCTCACTGCCGAGTTTGCGTCTTGCCTCGATCACAGCCTGCAACTCGTCCTTCGGGACTAGGCTCACGCCCTCGATTCTCTCCGACAACTGGCTGCGCGCGCAAAATCCGTGACCAGCTCAAATGGACCGATGGGGTGCGGCAAGCCG
>CAWDSD010000017.1:0-962677 GCA_963804935.1 uncultured Actinomycetes bacterium | reverse complement strand
TGCTGGCGCGCTGGCGGATCACTCCTTCTACGTCGCGGTCTTCGGCTAGAAGAGAGTCTTTGCGGCCGCGGCTCCATGCAGCCGCGGCCGTTTTCATCAGGCTCGAGATAGCGATTCAGCTAACGCCCCTCCGCGACACGGACGGCGAGTTTCAGCCAGCCCGCGTCGCATCGGGGATCGGCGCCGGGGAGAGGAGCCACCAACCCGGCCGTGCTCGCCGCATCTGCGCTGAGCTTCGGCACGGCCACCGAAACACCGGGGTGAAGACCTTGGAAACGAGTGCTTCGCCGCGGGTAGCCGAATACGGTTCGACGCCGATGCGTCTGTATGCGCTCACCGAGCTTCACGAGCCGAAGCGATAGAGCTCTTCATCACTGAGGAGGACGCGCGCCGTCGCTCGAGGATTGCTGCGGGATGAGCCCAGTGGCGCGGCCTGCTCGAGGTGAAGGAGGTCGAGCTCGATCACGAACGCACCTCGCTCAACTAACTACCTCGACACAGATAGCGAGCTCGTCTTCTACTGCCCAGAGTGTCGCCGAGCGAGAGCTCGGTGCCCTGTAAAGCTTGAAGAAGAAGTTGCCGATACGGACTTTGTGGTCAAGCGGGTCCGCCCAAAGTTCTTGCGCGTCGCCGTGATCCGGTGCGACGCGAGACCCTTGCAGTCCGGGTTGGCCTTCCGGTACTGGGCGCAGTCGTCGCGGTTACGTTGCTCGGCTGATCACCCAGGCATAGACCTCGGCTATCGGTGCCGGACAACGAGATCATCTACTGCCCGCAGTAGCAAGCGGGCCGCGCGGCTTTTTGCGTCACTACCTCGCCGAATAGGCGACGACGAGACGTCCGAGCGCTAGAGCCAACAGAAGCAGTCGCGGGAGGCGTCGCGCGATCCGATATGGCAGGCGGCGGCCCGTCGCAGTCGAACTTTGTAGTGCCGGATGGATGCGGGCGTCGGCTCGGCCTCAGGATAGATCGTAACGTGGTGATCGCGCGGGTGACGTCTGACTGACAACGGATGCGTCAGGAGCCACCTCGGCCGTGACGGTAGGGGTGAGCCCTGTCTGCGGCGCAACAACCCGAACCGTGACGTACACGTTCACGGATGCAAGCGGTGTCCACGCGACCTCCAACCGGTCACTGGGACTTGTCCCGCCCCTGAATTGAGCCGAAGCCCTGGGGCGGCATCCCCGATCCGAGCAAGGCCGTCCCCGGCTACTTCCTGCCTAAGCGAATCGTGCGCGAGCTTGATCAAGGCGAATCATCGCTGGCATGTTGCAGTCCGCCAATTGAAGATCGCCGCCGTCCGCTTCTACTGCACGGAGTGCGCTGAGGGGGAGTTCGGCGACGACTGGACCGGAAAACCAAGCGAATTAAGTGCCGTCTCAACCGAGGGTGCGCCGCCGAACCCATCATTGGCCGGTCATCACCAAGAAACCCCCGGCACGGTCGGCGGCAGTGATTCCGACGTGCCACTTTGAAAGATGGGCCTTATGGCCTATGGATGTTGAAGGTCAGGTAACGGAGAATCGCTGGGCGACGCTATTCGTCAGCCCTGGGTCCGGGTTACTGGGCGATTGGTCCGGTCTGGCACATTCCGGGGTACGCGGGAGTCGCGCAAAAGACAAACGGGGAGGGAAGATGAAGAAGCGCATCGTCATTGTTATCGGCGCGGCGCTCGCGCTGCTCACGCTGACGGCCGCCCCAGCCGCGACCGCAGGAGATCTCTTTCTTGTCTCGGGAAGCGGCGTGCTCGTGCGACAAGGCGACGGCGACCTGATCGCCGGGACGCTGCGGGGCGCCGACGTCACCGGCAAGGTTCATGGCACGCTGATCGAGCTCACAACGGGGATCAACACCTGCCCCGACTTCGAGTTCCAATGTTTCTTCGGCGGCAACACGCCGACGTGCAACTTGCTCGGCGGAGAGGTCACGCTGAAATTCCGAGCGCAATGTGACGCCCAAGTCGGTAACACCATCGATGGCCGCGTCGGAAGCTCCCTATGCAAGAAACCCGAATGATCCAAGCACCTATCAACTGAGGCTATTCCTCTGGAGCACGTCGCATGTTCCTCCGGGAGCATTCCCCGACGGGTTCGAGCTTTACTGTAACGGTGAAGCAGATCAGCCCCACCGTGTTCAAATGGTCGTAGCCATCTTCAAACGCTTCTGAGGGAAGCCGGACCGCCGCTGAATCGGTCTCGGCTTTCCCACGCGACGCCTGAGAGCGCAGCGCGGCCCTCATCTAAAACCTCTCCACTTGACACCTATCTACCAGGCCTCGCGGGCTCACCCAGCAGAATGCCACCACCACCCCCGCCCATTCACAATTAGGAGATCTTTCTCGCGAAGAGTTGGACGGGCGGACGTGTTCGTACTGGAAACCGGTCTCGACCCCGCCCCGGCCGTGTAGCGAGTTCAATTGCTTCGATGTTGCGCTGACTCCCGCCTGAACTCGTAGAGCCGTTAGGTGAGGAGACGGGCCGACCGCGGGAGCGGAAGGCGTCCACGAAGGGGAAGTGGTACAGCACCTGCGGTGGGTTATCGATGTCGATCCAGACATAGGGGCTACCGCGCTTTGCTGCCATGCTCCCGAGCGTATCCCCCCGCACTGAGGGTTCCGCTCGTTGACAGAAGATGCCAGGTCGGTGGACGGTTTGCCGGCCCGGGAGCGGGGTTCCGCCGTGCTGACGCAGGCCCGGCGGAAGGTCTCTATGGTTGCGGCGACCACGCGCCGGCTGTCGGCGGTGTCCTGAGGGGGAACACGCTCGGCGCGAGGTCCGTATGGTTGCGGCGTCCACGCGCCGGCTCTGGGTGTCCTGAAAGGAGGAAACGTGCGGGTCTGGGTCGACCTCGGCAATTCGCCTCATGTTGCTCTGTTTGGTGAGGTCGTGGATGAGCTCCGGCAACAAGGTGATGACGTATTCCTCACAGCCCGGGATCACGCCCAGACGGTCGCGCTGGCACTAGAGCGCTGGTCGGACGTCGTGGTCGTCGGTGGTCGGAGCCCGACAAGTCTGGGAGGAAAGGCAACTGCTCTCGGAGGTCGAGCTCGTGATCTCGCTCGCCTGCTCAGGAACGAGCGCCCCGACGTGGCTCTCTCGCACGGCTCATATGCGCAAGCGCTCGTCGCGGCAAGACTCCGGATTCCTCTGGTGACGATGATGGACTACGAGCACCAGCCTGCGAACCACCTCAGCTTCCGCGTCGCGCGGCGCCTAATCGTGCCAAGCATCTTTCCCACCTCGGCGCTGCGGCGATACGGAGCGAATGAACAGAAAGTGCTCCGCTACCCCGGCTTCAAGGAGCAACTCTACCTAGCCCGGTTTCGTCCGAACGCGGAAGTCCTGGCAGAGCTCGGGCTCGATCGGCAGAAGATGATCGTAGTGATGCGCCCGGCACCCGAAGGGGCTCTCTACCATCGGACGGCAAATGAGTACTTCGACGAACTCCTGGATGAGGTTAGGCGCCGTTCCGCCACCCAAACGATCCTGCTTGCCCCGCAGCTCCAAGGACGTCGCTCGCTACGCCGCACTTCGCGGAGTAATCGTCCCGCGCCGGCCGATCGACGCGCTTTCGCTGGTCGCCTCTGCAGATCTCATGATCGGCGGAGGCGGGACCATGACGCGGGAGTCGGCACTCCTCGGCACCTCGACCTATACGGTCTTCATCGGCCGTCCAGCGGCCGTCGATGCGGAGCTCATGCGACTGGGTCTGCTGCACGATCTACGAACGGGAGGCCGGCCCGTGTTCGAGAAGCGATCGGCCCCTACAAGGCCGGTACCGGAAGAGAGACGGCGGGAGGTCCTGGACACGATCCGGAAGGCCCTGACCGAAGCGGTTTGAGCGCGCGATGTTCGAGCACTCCTCCCCGCTGCTGCTGTTCGAATACTTCGGCGTCCCCTCCACCCTCGCCCCAGCTGACTCGCTGTCAGAACCTGCACAGAACGGGCTGCTAGGTGCCTGCAGCTGGGTCCGCTCGGTCGAGTCGGGACGGCTGCTCTTCCGACCGTCGCAGGACTCGATCGCTCGCATCTCGCCGGAGCTGCAGCCCGGTGGCTACCGCCTGCGGTCGATGGATCTGTACGGGCGCGTGCTTCCGGACTCACTGGTCTCTGCGTTCCTCGATTCCTCATGGGTGGCGGAAGAGTCAATCGAAGACCGTGCGAGCCACCACATTGCCTCAATCTGGCGCGATCGCGACGGCAACGTCTTCTTGCCGTTCGACCCCAACGAGGCCATTCTGAGCTTCTGGAGCGAGGCGTACGACGCCCCCGGGCTGCTTGGGCGTCGGCGCCTGCGAGCGCTCTCGAAGGCCGCCTACTATCGCACGAGGCCACTCCTTCCACGCGGCGTCCAGGTAAGCCTGCGCAGGTCTCTGCGGAGGGTTCAGGAACGGTTGCCTTTTCCGCGCTGGCCCATCGAAACGAGCTTGCACGACTTCTACGCTTACCTCTTCGATGTGTTCGCAGAGGTCGCGGGCTCCCGAGTGCCCACCCTCGCGCCCTGGCCGCGCAATTACTCGTGGGCGCTGGTTCTCACCCATGACGTCGAAACCTCGACGGGCTATCGGAACGTCCATCTTCTACGACACCTGGAGCTAGAGGCGGATTGTCGCTCATCTTGGAACTTCGTCCCCCGCAGGTACGAGGTCGAAGACAGCTTCGTCGACGAGCTCCTGGAGGACGGCTTTGAGGTCGGCGTCCACGGGCTCTACCATGATGGGCGCGACTTCGCGTCGCTGAGCACGCTCTTGGAGCGGATTCCCGCGATGCGCGAATACGCGAAGAAGTGGCGAGCGTCCGGCTTCCGCTCGCCCGCCACTCATCGCGTTTGGGAGTGGATGCCGCTCCTCGGCTTCGATTACGACTCGTCCTTTCCGGATACCGATCCTTACGAGCCCCAGCCCGGCGGCTGCTGCACCTGGCTTCCTTACTTCAACGAGGAGCTCGTCGAGCTTCCGATCACTCTCGCGCAGGACTACACGTTGTTCACGATTCTCCGCCACGAGGACGAGCGCTTGTGGCTCGAGAAAGCCCACTTCCTTCGGGAGCACGGCGGCATGGCACTCTTGATCACACATCCGGACTACATGCTCGAGCGCCGACCGCGCGCAGCGTATGCCCGTTTCCTCGATGCATTCCGAGAGGATCGAACTGTCTGGCAGGCGCTACCGCGGGAGGTAAGCGCGTGGTGGCGGAGACGCGCCGCATCGCATTTGGAGCGCTCGGGCCAAGGCTGGAAAATCGTGGGGCCGGCAGCGGAGGATGGAAGAATCGTCGATCGCTGATTATCTCAGGAGCGCCGCAGGCTTCGGAGGGACGAACGATTAGAGAGCGAGTTCGCGGCTGGTCTTCGGGAAGAGCGGTCCGAGAAGGTGTCTGGCACGCCAGTCGTCACGGCGCCGGCTACGGCGTGCGCAGCACCGATTCCGCAGGTTCTCTAGAGAACGACTCGGTGTCGCTACACAACTTGTTCGATGGAACCAACATCCGCCGCGCTGAACTCGAGCAGCGCCTCGACGAGCTCGCCCTCCTCGAGGTAATCCGACTCGGTGTTGACGCTCCACACATCATGGTCGGCGCCATCGACGACGTTCAGCGTCGCGAGGATCGCAGTCCACATGGAATGATCCTGATTGTTGTACCTATGCAAACCGTTCCGACCACAGGTCTGCAAATTCTCGAATCGCTGTAAGTACTCGCGGATCGTCTCGACGGCCTCCTCGTAGGCCTCGTCGTACATCGGGTACGCCTTTGGTACGAGAACCTTCACGCCGTCTGTGACCTTGGTGGGATCGATGAGGCCTACCCGCGCGAGCTCGCCCTTTGCCAGCTCCACGGCCTGCTCGTCGGTCATGTTCCAGATCTCGTCGCCCTCGAAGCAGAAATACTCCACCCCGAGGCAGGTCGTGCCCGGCTGCACCATGCCCTCGCTCCAGATCCCGTAGTTCTGCACACGTCCTGCTTTCGTCCCCGGGTCATGCAGGTAGATCCAGTTGTCCGGGAAGGGCTCGCGCTCGGACGTCATGAGGGCTACGAGCACGAGGTCGCGGTAGCGCAGCGCCTTGGCCGCGGCCCGCACTCGAGGCGGAGCGGGTGGGTCGAGGTTCCAGATCAGCTCGCTGAGCGGGATGCTCGACACCAGCGAGTCGACCGAGTGCTCGGTGGTGCCACCGTTTTGCCGGACGACGATGCTGTTCACGCGATTCTCCGAATGCTGAATCCCAACGCATCGCTGCCTGAGGTGGACGGGGATGGCGTTGCCCTCCGCGTACGCGGCGAAGGCCTCCCACATCTGCCCGGGCCCTAGACGCGGGTAGCGAAACTCCTCGATCAGCGTCGTGACGTTCTTTTTGCCGAAGCCGAGAATGCTCAGGATCGCTCGACCCAGCGAGAAATTCTTGATCCGCTGAGCTGCCCAGAGGGAGCGGATCTGCGACCCGGGAATGCCCCATACCTTCTCCGTGTACGAGCGGAAGAACGCGTCGTAGAGCCTCCGGCCGAATCGCGTCGTGACCCAGTCTTCGAACGTGTGGGCTTCGTCGTTGCGGTGGCGGGCAGCCCAAAGATAGGAAAGCGCACAACGCGTTGACTCCCAGATTCCCAACCGCGCGACGACATCCTTGGCCGTGATCGGATAGTCGAAGTACTTGCCGTCGTAGAAGATGCGTGAGAGCCGAGGCCGCGTCAGGAACTCCTCGCCGAGCATCTCTTCCCAGAGCCTTGCGATCGGCTGCAACTTGGTGAAGAACCTGTGACCGCCGAGGTCGAAGCGGAAGCCGTTGAACTCGACCGTCTTGGAGATGCCGCCGACGGTGCCGTCCGCCTCGAAGACCGCGCCGGGTCGCCCACGGCGGCCGAGGATGTAGGCCGCCGTCAGCCCCGCTGGTCCTCCTCCGAGGATGGCGGTTCCCAAAGATTCTCCTTGCGCCGGAAAGGGTTCAGCTTCGGCTGCCTCCGCAGGCCGGACGGATGCGATTCGAGCCCGCAGGCTCTCGGAAAGAGGGTCGAGCCCTACTCCCTCCAGACCCACGGGGATCCCGCCCTCGTCGAGGGAACGGTCGACGGCTTCGATCGTGCGGACGACGTCGAGCCCGACCGCTGCCGACGATGCTGGGGTGCTCCCTTCCAGGATCGACTTTGCGAAATCTGCGAGCTCCAGCGAGAGCGGCTCGGTTGCCTCGATCCGAGGCGACACGATGTCGCCCGCGCGGTAGCTCAGCTGGTATTCGCCGAATGTCTCCGGATCGGGAATCTTCGCGCCGGAGTCGAAGATCCGGACGGGCTCGTTGGAGGAGTCGTCGTAGACGACCATCTTCTCCGACCCGACGATCGCGGTCCGGCGAAGCTTGCTCGGCGCCAGCCAGGAAAGCTCGACATGCGCCACAGTCCCGGAGGGGTACCGAAGGTTGATGAAAGCGACGTCCGGAACGTCCGGCAGGAGACAGCTGCGGCTTACAGCAGAGACTTCTGCGGGAAGCCCATCGAGCCAGTAACGCAGAATGGAGAAGTCATGTGGGCCGAGATCCCAGACGACGCTTACGTCAGGCTGGTGCAACCCGAGGTTCACGCGACTCGAGGAGATGAAATAGATCTCGCCCAGCTCGCCGCTGTCGATCAGGCGCTTGATCGTGGTCACGGCCGGGCTGTAAAGGAACGTGTGCCCCGGCATCAAGACGAGGCCCTTTTCCTCGGCGACGTCGGTCAGCTTCCCGACCTGTTCGGACGACGCAGCGAGTGGCTTCTCGACAAAGACGTGCTTGCCCGCCTCGAGCGCGGCCATGGCGAGCGAGAAGTGCGTGGAAACGGGTGTGGCGATTGCCACCGCGTCCAGCGTGTCGTCCTCCAGCATGTCCTCGAAGCGCGACGTGGGCAACACGCCGGGGTAGCGCCGAGCCAGCGTCTCCAGTGGCTTGGCCCGGACATCGCAGAGATACGAGACGTCGAAGGCCGGCGCGTCCGCGAGGTTGCGCACGAGGTTCGGCCCCCAGTAACCCAGACCGACGATGCCGATGCGCAAGTTCCGGGCGTCCATCAGCCCGTCTCTCGGTTGCGGAGCATCACGAGGGGTGTCTTCAGCAGTAGGCGCAGATCCAGACCGAGCGACCAGCCACGCGCATACGCGACGTCGAGGTCGAGGGCCTCACCAAAGGTGGTATGGGCACGCGCTTCCACCTGCCACAGTCCCGTCAGTCCGGCCGGAACGAGGAAACGCTCGAACTGATGTGGCGAGAGGAGCTCGAGCTCATACGGGATAAGAGGTCGCGGACCCACGAGCGACATCTCACCGCGCAGCACGTTGATCAGCTGCGGCAGTTCGTCAAGGCTCGTCTTCCGCAACCAGCGGCCGATCCGGGTGACCGAATCGCGCCGCTCGAGCTTGTACAGATTGTTCGACCCGGGTAGAGCGTCGGACGTCATGATCTGCTTGACGTATTCGCGGTGAGGGGCCTCGTCGGTTCCCTCGTGCATCGTCCGAAACTTCAGCAGCGTGAACTCGCGCAGATCTATGCCGAGGCGTGTCTGGCGGAAGAAGACCGGCCCCCGAGAGTCCCTGCGGATCAGAAACGCGATGATCAGCATCGTCGGCGCCAGGAGTGCAAGCAGGGTCGCGGAGCCAACGAAGTCGAGACTGCTCTTGAGCAGCCGGGAAGATCTCGAGATCCGGCTCGACGGGAGCCCCACCAGCGGTAGGCCCTCGAGGGTGTGGATGCCGACATTCGCGCCGACCGCTTCGAACAGCCGCGGCACGAGATCGACTTGCACGTCATGCTTTCGAATGGCTCGCACCAGGTCCAGCATCTCCTCGTGCCCGTCACGCGAGAAGGCGACGATCACACGATCCACATCTTCACGACGGACGATCTCGCCGATGTCTTCCGGGGCTCCCAGCACCGGCAGATCTCCGAGGTCGCGGCGCTTCGCCTTGGGGTCGGCGTCGATGAAACCGAGGAGGTTGATCCGGTACTCAGGATGCTGGAGGAGCTTGCGGCCGATCAACTGGCCGACCTCCCCCGCGCCGACGATCAGCGCGTTCTGGACATAGGCCGATTGCCGCCGTGCGAGCGTCCTGGCCGCAGATCGAGCCGCCACGATGAACACCAGAGCGAGGAACCAGAACGTCGTGAGCTTCGCCTGGTCTGGGCTCGAAAGGCCGACGAGCCACGAGGTGGCGTAGAAGAGCCAGACGCCGACCGTGACGAGATGGAAGACGCTGACGACCTCGTCGGCGGTCGAATGAGTGGCGCGCTCCTCGTCGCGGTCATAGAGCCCGTAGAGCTTGGCCGCGAGGACCCACACCGGCAGGAGGCCCAGGAAGATGAGCGCTTCGACGCCGGGTCCGATCGCGCCGACGAGCTCCTGAAAGGAGACCTCGACGACTACGAAGGCCGCTGTCAGCGCCAGCAGGTCGGCGGCAAGCAGCATCCGCCGCACGAGCCAGCCGCGCCGCATCCGCCACGGAGCATTCTGGTCCATGGCCGACTTCTGCTGGTCCAGCAGCACGGTCGCCTCGGGCATGCCGGCAGTCGGCGTCGCCCGGAACGCCAAGGTCTCTCTCCGTTCGCGAGAGCTCACAATTTCGAATCGGGCGACGGTGGTGCCTCCACCGTCGTGCGCGATGTGTTCGAGGTCACCCGAACTCGACCGCTGGCCGCAGTTGCCACGAAGTCCCCCTCCCCATTGACTACGTACTACACAAGCACTTTAGGCCAGGACTGGAAAACCTGCAAATACCCAAAAGGGGTGATTTAGCCCCAGCCAGTGGTCATGCCCAGCCGGAGGCCTTCTTCGACTGCTCGGACCCGGAAGGGAGCGGGGGTGCAGATCCCGCCGTGGGGCGCGTACCCTCGAGCTCTGGTCGCAGGCGCGCGAGCGTCCGGTGTAGTGCCACTTCGACCGCGTTTGTCTTTAGTCCCAGGATCTCCCCGATCTGCCGGGCGGACAGGTCGGCGCCGTACCGCAATGCGACGAGGTCCCGGGAGCGCTCATCGAGGCCCTCCACTGCAGCCGCAACGGTGAGCCGTTGGAGCGCGTCCCCCTCGAGATCCTCGGATGAGCTCACATCGGGCTGCTCACCGGGCTCCGGGCGAGGCCTCGTCATCGTGTCGTCGATGCACCGACGCGCGATCCCGATCAGCCACGCCAGGGGCTCCCCGCGAGACGGGTCGTAGCTCTTGCGGTAGCGGAGGGCGCGCTCGAAGACCTCGCTCGTGACGTCCTCGGCGTCGGGCCCTTCCCCCACGCGGTACGCGACGTACGAGTAGATGCGCCGGATCAGGTCCGGGGAATTGGCGAGTGGATCTCGACGTGCCACAGTCAACCCACTCTAGGTGTGACCGGAGGAGCCGTCGAGTCCCTCACGGCTTCGCTCCTGTGTTGACACTGCCGCGCAAGAGCTGCGCTCGAGGGAAGAGACGAGCGGCCTGGCGGAGTGCGTGTCGCCTTTCGGCCCCCCCGCTCGCGCTGGCCAGGCGGTACCAAAGCTCCCAGTCTCCGGAATCGATCGAGATGGCTTTTCGGAAGCTCGCCCTCGCGGGAGAAAGCAGACCCGCTCCGAACTGCGCACGGCCTAGAGCCTCCCAGGGCCTCGGCGACCAGGGCATCCACATCTCGGCGCGCCGAGCGTCGGCGGCCGCTGCCGCCCAATCGTGTTTCTGCCGGGCATCGTTGCTCCGGCTCAGAGCCGTGTTGCCCACGAGACCTACCGCTGCAAAGCCGGCAGCGACGACGATGACGACGACACCTGTCCATCGAGCCGGAGCCGAGAGCCGAGGCGAGCGAGACGAGCGCCGCGCTGCGACGAGAATGGCCGCGCCGCAGAGGAGCCCGGCGAGAGTGACCGCGGGCAGCTCCCAATCCCAATCGACGCCCGTGTGAACGAGATATGCCGCGTACGCGCCGGCCGCTCCCGGAACGAGCGGATGCTTGCGGGCCTGCCCCAGAACCGTCAACGGGACCACGAGGGCACCAAGCAGCAGGATGAGCCCGATCGGCCCGAGCTCCGCCAGCGTCTCGATGTAGAGGCCGTGCGCGTCGCGCACCCGGCTGACCGCCGACGGCTGATGCGCGAGAAAATAACGCTCGTACGTTCCCGCGCCCGCGCCGAGCACGCCGTGGTTCCTGGCGTCGTCCCAGGCGACCCGCCAGAGGTCCGCGCGGCCGTTTCCGGAAAAGCTGAGCAACCGTTTGTTCAGGTTGCTCTGAACGTGAGGGGGCGGCGCGTTGAAGGCCCGGTAGCCCTTGTGCGCAAGTGTCGTGGGCCCGCCGTAACGGACGAGGACACCAGCAAGGCCGGCAACGACGACCAACGCAATTGCCACGGCGAAAGCCTGCCGTGCCCAGGCTGCCGGCTCGAAGCGACGCTCGACCGATGCGAAAGCGACTGCCAACACGGCGTTGGCAGCCGCAAGCAAGAGCAGGACGAGAGCGAGCCGGTGACCGTCGTGGACCGCACGGCCGTACGCCGCGCCGGCATGTGTGAGGCCAGCTTCACGCGAGGCGACCCACACCGCAACGGCAGGTGCCGGACTGAGCACGAGCATGCTCGCGAGCAACTGCAAGCGTCGGGGATCGACTGCTACGGCTGTGAAGGCGCCGGCCGCGAGCGCGATCCACGCGCCTCTCCCGAAGGTGAAATAGAAGGTGAGAAGCAGTAGGACAAGGGCGCCTGCGCAGACCGCACGGACGACCAGCCAGCGGGCGCGGCTCGCGAAGGCCAGGGCGACCAGCGCGCCCATTCCCATGAAGATCGCAAGGCCGTTCCAGTACCCGATCGGTTGAGCTAGACGGTAGACGGAGGTTGCGTCGAAGACGCCTACCCGGTCCGGCAGGAGGCGAGTCGCAAGACTGAATGCGGCGATCGCGCAGATCGCCGCGAGTAATCCTCCCAGCAACCGCGGAACGTCGCGACTCCTGGAGACAAGCAGGGCGGCTGCAACTCCGGCAACGTAAAGCAAGCCACGTTGCGACTCGAGGATGCTGGCGGCGGGTGCGACCGACCACGTCGCCGAAAGCAAGATCCAGACGGTTAGTGCGAAGAGCAGCCCAAGGAGCACCTTCTCGGGACCGCTCAGTCGGATCCGGTCCCTCAGGGCGAGCGCAAGTGCGGCAAGCCACAGCAGAGGAAAGGTCGCCCAGCCCCAGGCACCCGGAAAGAACCCGCCTTGCGCGGCCGCCAGTCCCACGACCGGCGCGAATGCGGTCAACGCTGCTGCCACACCCTCCGGACGTCTGAGAGCAAGCCTGCGGTCTGCGGAGCGGCTCGGCCCCACCACGTCGAGTGTCATGGTCAGCCTTTCAGCAGCGTGCTTCTCAGAGGACGCTAGACCGGTTCTTTGTCGCTCGGCGTCCGGTGCTCGTAGTACTGGTACGCCTCGTACATGTACCGGTAGCTCTCGCTGTGCTCCACTCCGGTTAGGACGTAGCCGAGCAGCGTTGCCTGGCAATTCTGAAGCTGCCGGGCGAATTCGTGCAGGATCGGCCGCTTCACTCGACCAAGTCGAGTGATCGCAAACATCGCGTCGACGTGGGGGCTCAGGGTCAACGTGTCACCGAACGCGAGCAAAGGCGGCGCGTCGATGAGAACTACGTCGAATCGAGTCGCCAGTTCGTCGAGCACATGGAGCAGTCGTTCGTCCCGAAGCATGTCACCGGCCGCAGGCGGGATCGTCCCCGCCGGCAAGAAGTGCAGGAGACCGCTCGGAGCCGTCTGACCGTTCGAACCTCCACCGCGTCCGTTGAGGTTCACCCGCTCCTGGACTTCCGTCACGATCGCGATTGGTCGCAGGGCCTCGGACAGCTCCGCACGCTTCACCGCGACATCGGTGATGCCAGGACGCCCACCCACGTGAAACAGCTGACTGAGGTAAGGACGTCGCAGGTCGAGGTCCACCACGACGACGCGTCGGTTGCCCCGAGCAAGTGCGACACCAAGATTCGCGATCGTCGTCGACTTGCCCTCCTGCTCGACGGCGGACGTGACCATGATCGTGCGCAAAGCTCCATCGGGATTGAGGAACTCGAGACTTGTCCTGAGTTTGCGAAACGTCTCCGCCTGAGCGCCCGTCGACTCATGGAGCATGACGAGATCGTCGTTCTTCTGAAGCGCCCGGGGAGGCTGGGGAATACGAGCAAGCAGAGGGATTCCGAGGGCCTCTTCGATCTCGTGCTCGTCGCGCACGCGACGATCGAGCGCCTCGGCGAGGAAGGCGAGCGCGATTCCGAGGACGCTGCCGAACAGGAAGCCGAGAATGGCATTGCGCCGCGGTCGCGGCCGTGTCTTCGACGCACCATCTGCAGGCTGAAGCAGGCTCGAGCCACCCGCCATCAGCTTCCCGACAGTTGCGAGTTGACCTTGCTGCTGAACGAGCGTCGCGTAGAGAGGCGAGTCGACTTGCCCTTGCGCGGCGAGAGACTTGATCCTCGTTTGCAGCGAGGCGAGAGCCTCGTCGATGTAATTCGTAGCCCGCTCCTTGCTGAACTGCGTGAACTGCGTCGCATAGGTGTTGGCCAGGCCTACTGCAGCCGCCTGATTTTCATCCTCGACGGAGATCCCAATGAGGTCCGAGTCGGCCGAGGGCGTTATCTGCGACTCTGAAAGCACGCGGCCCGCTGTCATTCCCGGGATCCCGGACGCGGCTGCGACCCTCGCCGCCAGCTCCGGCGCGCGCGCGATGCTCGCCTGCGTCTGGAGGAAGCGAACGGGATCGTTCCCCGACGGGTCGACCTGAGTGATCGCGCTGACGACCGAGGGCGGGTTGACGAGAACCTGCGCAGTGGCTCGGTATAAAGGCGATTGGGCCGTCGAAAGGGCAAAGGCAGCCGAGGCTGCGACGACCGGAGGGACGAGCACGATCCACTTGCGCCGCCGCAAAATCGCCAGATAATCGGCGACCGTCGTCGGCCGATTGGAAAAAGCCTCTGTCATTTGAGTTCTTTCTCTCCCCGCTCGGCTATTTCACCCGCAGTCGGCGACTGCTGTTGTCCTCAACCTCGTCGGCTAAATCTGGGCAGCCGAGAACCCTCTTCGAGGGTAGCAGCGGGTTTTCCGCTTTTCCAATCCAAACGTAAGGTTTTGTCCCCCAAAAGCGGTATATGAGGATGAAGCGCCATTTTTGCCTAGAAACACTGAGGAAGGGGAATCGGAATGTGGAGCCATCGAAGGTCTCGCCGCCGTCTGATCCGGGGGCGACCCTGAAGAACTATCGAGCTGAGCCACGCGAGGAGTTCGTGCAGAGCCTTGCGGACCGCGTCAGCGCGCAGCCGCGTGTCCACCGCACGGCCTGGTCACGCCTGGCTTTTGCCGGCGCGGCCTCGACCATGATCCTCGGGATGTTCGCCTCGTTCGGTGGGCTCGGATATGCGGCCTCCGGCGCGACGTCCACCTACTCGGTCGTAAAGAAGGCCGTCGTTCAGCACAAGCTGAGCGTCGACGTGCACAAGTCTTCGGCCTCGGCCCAGTACGCCACGAACCCGGAACCGCCTGCGCAGAAGCCGGCACAGGAGAGTGCCGGCGAGGTCAACGGCACGGCCGCCGGTGCAGTCGCCGGCGCGCAGACGCTCCCCTTCACGGGTGTGTCACTGCTGGTGACCGTCCTGATCGGATTGATACTTCTCGCCACCGGCTTGATCCTGCGCCGACGCGAGCGGAGCGATTCGTAAACAGGCTCCAAACAATGATCCTGAAGAAGGCCCGCGCAACAGCGCGGGCCTTCTTTTTGGCGCGGCCACGGTGCTACAGTCGATTCGGGGAGGTAAGTCATGATGCGGCTGAAGAAGGCAAGAGGGACAGCCCTCACAATTGTGCGACCGCCGGATCAACCGGCGCGAAGGACGACGCCTGGCTCATCGACGCGGACTTGCTGAATGTTCGAGTCGACCGGTCCATTCGCCCTCTTCGACTACTTTCGCGTGCCCCACGAGCGCGTGGACGGCGAGTCAGCGGCTCCAGGCCTGGCGTCGTTGTCGGTCCGCGGGCAGACGGCCAGCCTCTCCTGGCCACTCGACGCTGCCTTGACATCCGAGCGGCGGCGTCCGACTAGCTACTTCCTCGGTACGACGCCTCTCTTCGGGCGAGTCGCACCCGACGCAGAGGTGCGTTCCTGGCTGCCGCGCATCGGAGGTAATTGGCGGGCCGCCGAGGAGATTCGCAACGAGCAGGGCACCCTGGTCGGAGCCGTCTGGCGGAATGACGACGACGGATCGACTGTTCTTCCGTTCGACCCAAATGAGCTGATTCACAACTTCTGGAGCGAGCGTTACCTCGAGTACGTTCGACCTGCCGCGGTCAACCACCTGGCCGGATTGGCTAGGCGCGGTTACTACCGCGCGCGACCGCTGCTGCCCAGGGCCGTGCAGATGAGCATGCGGCGCTCCTTCAGCCGCGTGCAATCGAAGTCTCGTTTTCCGCGCTGGCCGGTGGAGACGGCCTTGCACGACTTCTACGATTTCCTCTTCGCCACCGTTGCCGACGTCGCACAACGACCCGTTCCCTTCATCGGCCTTTGGCCCCGCAACTTTGCGTGGGCTCTGGTGCTCACTCACGACGTCGAAGCACAGGTCGGCTACGAGAAGTTGCCTGAGCTGCTTCGGGTCGAGATCGAAGGGGGCTACCGATCGTCGTGGAACTTCGTACCGCAAAACCGTTACGTCGTCGCCGACGAGCTCGTCGAAAGCCTGCAAAAACAGGGTTTCGAGGTCGGCGTGCACGGCTTCAACCACGACGGCCGCGACCTCGCTTCGCTGGCGACTTTAAAGCGCCGGCTCCCGGGGATGCGCGATTCGGCCGAGCGCTGGCAGGCGAAAGGATTCAGGTCGCCCGGCACATTGCGCTCGACCGAGCTGATGCCGTTGCTCGGCTTCGACTACGACTCGTCCTACACCGACACTGCTCCGTTCGAGCCCCAAGCCGGCGGCTGCTGCACGTGGCTTCCGTACATGATCGAGGATCTCGTCGAGCTGCCGATCACGCTCACGCAGGACCACACGCTCTTCGAGCTGCTCGGTCACCGCGACGAGTCTGTCTGGGTCGAGAAAGCGCGCTTTCTGCGCCAACGCGGAGGCATGGCACTGGTCCTCACGCATTCCGACTACGTGGGTCAGCCATACCTCCTCGACTCGTATCGACGGTTACTCCAAGAATTCGCCGATGACTCGACGGCATGGAAGGCTCTGCCACGGGACGTCAGCGACTGGTGGCGACGTCGCTCGAATTCGAGCCTGGAGGAAATCGGCGGGGAATGGTGTGTGGTCGGGCCGGCCCAGAGCGAAGCAAGGGTGGAGTTCAACTCTCCGCCCGTGCTCGCCGTTTGAGGCTGCCGCCGCGAGCCGCCCGCATCTGTACGACGAGCTGACTTGGTGCTACATCTAGAAGATGGGAACGGGAAGCTGATTGCGACCACAGGCGTGCTAGAGCTCTTTTCCACCTGCCCACAGTCCAGGGATCTGCCGGCGGACCAGTATCGCCGGCGCGTCGCCGATGTCGCCGCGTGGAGCGATCGCGCCGGGTATCGCGGCGTCCTCGTCTACACCGACAACCAGCTCGTCGACCCGTGGCTCGTCGCGCAGCTCGTCATCGAGTCGACCGAACAGCTGTGCCCGCTGGTGGCGGTTCAGCCTGTCTACATGCACCCCTACACCGTCGCCAACATGGTGTCGTCCTTCGCCCACATCTACGGCCGGCGGATCTTCCTGAACATGGTCGCGGGCGGGTTCCGTAACGACCTGCTTGCACTTGGCGACCAGACCGAGCATGCGGAGCGTTACGCGCGCGTCGTCGAATACGCGCTGCTCGTCAAGCGTCTCCTCCTCGGAGAACGGGTGTCCTTCACGGGCCGCTACTACTCCGTCGAGAACCTGACGCTGACCCCGCCACTTCCACCTGACCTCTTCCCCGGCATTTTCGTCTCCGGATCGTCGGATTCCGGAGTCGCGGCAGCGCGTGCAATCGGCGCCACGGCTGTGAAGTATCCGAAGCCGCCTCACGAAGAGATCTCCACATCGGGCGACGGGGCCGGGATCGGCATGCGCGTGGGCATCATCGCCCGCGACGACGACTCGCGAGCCTGGAAGGTGGCGCGCGCTCGATTTCCCGAAGACCGCAAAGGTCAGATATCGCACGCGCTCGCGATGAAGGTCTCGGACTCGCAATGGCACCGCCAGCTCTCGCAACTCGGTGCCGAACCACCCTCGGCGGAGAATCCCTACTGGCTCGGCCCCTTCGAGAACTACAAGACCTTCTGTCCCTACCTCGTCGGGAGCTACACGACGGTCGCGATCGAGCTTGCGCGCTACATCGAGCTCGGGTTCGAGACATTCATCCTCGACATCCCTCCTGACGAAGAGGAGCTCCAGCACGCGGCAGTCGCGTTCGAGCAAGCGTCTCGCCGCGCGTCGACTTGACTGCGCCAGGGAAATACGCACCGCTCTCTTTGCGCTTTCTCCGCTCCGCGCTCGCCTTTCCCGACCGACCCGCCGTCGAGGTGGCGGGTGTAACTCTCACTTACAACGAGCTGCACCGCCGCGCACTCGGGATCGCCCGTCTGCTGCTGGAACGAGATCCTGGCAGGGGCGGCCCGCAGCTCAGCGCTGTCTTCGCGAGCCGGAGCGTCGAGGCGTTCGCCGCCGTTCTCGGCATCCTCCTTCGTGGTCACGGCTACGTCCCCCTCAATCCGCGCTCTCCCCTCTTGCGCAATCGCGACATGCTCCAGCGAGCGGGCTGCCGCGTTGTCGTCGTCGACCCTCAGCATTTGGACGCAGCCCGCGAGTTGGCGGCGGAGCTGCCGGAGCCGCCAGTCCTGCTGGTGCCGCCCGGCGAGGAACCAGACGAGGAAGTCGCCCTTCCCCCGGGCGGTCCGGAAACGCCTGCCTACCTGCTGTTCACATCGGGTAGTACGGGCCGCCCGAAAGGCGTGCTCGTGCGCCAGGCGAACGTGGTCGCCTTTCTCGACGCTGTTGCGGCGCGCTACGACCTGAACGAGACGGACCGGCTGTCGCAGCTGTTCGACCTTACGTTCGACCTCTCCGCATTCGACATGTTCGCCGCCTGGCAGAGCGGTGCCTGCGTGTGTTGCCCGGAAGCCGGCCAGCTGCTCAGACCCTCCGAGTTCGTTCGGGAATCCGGGGTCACCGTCTGGTTCTCAGTTCCGTCCACCGCGATGTTCCTCGAGCGTCTCGGCGGTCTGAAGCCCGGCATGTTCCCTGATTTGCGACTGAGCCTGTTCTGCGGCGAGGCGCTCACGGCAGAGCTCGCGAACGGCTGGGCGGCGGCGGCACCCAACTCGATCGTGGAGAACCTGTACGGCCCGACCGAGGCGACGATCGCCTGCACGGCTCACAGGTGGCAGCCCGGGTCGGAGCCCGGTGCAAACGGCTTCGTCCCGATCGGAGAGGCGATCGGCGCGACGAAGACACGCGTCGTCGACGAAGAACTTCGCGAGGTCGGTGAAGGCGAGGCCGGGCAGCTGCTCCTTGGCGGGGCCCAGGTCGTCGAGGGCTACTGGGACGATGCTGCGGCGACCGCCCGCTCATTCGTCACGATGCCGGGCGATGGCCACTCATATCTCACCGGCGATCGAGTCCTGCGTCCGCTGGGCGGCGGCCCGCTCGAGTATCTGGGGCGGATCGACAGCCAGATCAAGATCCTCGGGCACCGCGTCGAGCTCGAGGAAGTGGAAGCGGCCCTGCAGGAGGAGGCTCGGGCAGAGGCAATCGCGGTGGGCTGGCCGCTCACCCCGTCCGGCGCAGCTGGAATCGTCGCACTCATCGCAAGCCCTTCCCTCGACACGGTCCAGCTTCGCCGTGCACTCTCAGAACGTCTCCCGGAGTACATGGTGCCGCGCGAGCTGCGCGTCGTCGAGGAGTTGCCGTTGAACGCGAACGGGAAGCGCGATCGTAAAGCCGTGCTCTCGATGCTCGAGGCTGAGCAATGAAGCCGCCGACCGCCAATGCGGTTCGTGATCTCATCCTCGAACGCATGGACGAGCAATTGGCGGCACGGGGGCTGACTCCGTCTGATGTTCCTCCCACATTCGATCTGCTGCTCGAAGGGCTGATCGACTCCATCGGCGTGGTAGAGATCATCCTGATGCTCGAGCAGCGCTTCGCAATCGAGTTCGACTTCGACGAGCTTCCGGCGGACGATCTCACGAAGATCGGGCCGCTCGCCGCGTATGTCGAGCAGAAGAGTGCGCAATCGTGAGAAGGAACCTCGCGGGCGCGCGGAACCGGCTGCTGCAGGTGATAGCCCTTTACGCCCCAGGCGGAGATTCGACGCGAGTCAGGCTGCACCGACTTCGCGGCGTCGAGATCGGGGAGGGCACGTGGATCGGTTTCGACACGCTCATCGAGCCCGCGTACCCACGCCGCGTCGTGATCGGCCGACGAGTCGCAGTCGGAATGCGTGTGCTGATCTTGGCGCACTTCGCGCACCGCGGACGCAATAAGGAATCGAGCGAGGGCACGATGGACGATCGCGTCTCTGTACGAATCGAGGATGACGCGTTCATCGGCCCCGGAGTGCTGATCATGCCGAACGTCACCATCGGAGCCGGAGCCGTGGTGGCGGCTGGAAGCGTCGTAACGCGTTCGGTTGCGCCGCTCACCATGGTCCAGGGCAACCCGGCGAAGCCGATCGCCCGCTGCGGGATCCCGCTTGGGTTCGACACGCCGATCAAAGAGTTCTACCGGCGACTCACGCCGATCGCGCCACCAGTCGACTGAGGGTTGCCGACGGGCTCTGCGTGACTACATTTAGAGCGGAGCCTCATACGTGAACGTCATCGGGATCAGCGGCCTCGACAACAGCGTCGCATTCAAACGGCGAGAACTGCCCGATCTCGATCGGCGGGAGTACCGGATCGCCCAGGGCTTCGACTCGGCTGCCGCGCTCGTCACGGACGACGATGTTGCGGCGGCCGTCGCCGAAGAGCGCTTCACCGGCGAGAAATCAACGGGGGCGTTTCCGCGCAATGCAATCCTGTACTGCCTCGAGGCGGCCGGGCTCGAGCCCGCCGACGTCGACCGCATCGCACACGGCTTCGCCTACAGGCCGCTGCCCTTTCAAGAGCAGGGGTCGCTCGGGCAGCGTCGGTACGACGAGGTCTACGCACCGGAGGTCACAGCCAGGCGAGCGGAGGAAATCTTTTCCGGCTGGGGCTCGCGCTTCGTGAGCGTTCCGCACCACCTCGCCCATGGCGCCAGTGCCTTCCATCTCAGTGGCTTCGACGATGCACTCGTCGTCGTCTCGGATGGTATGGGCGAGATCGAGAGCCTCACCGTCGCGGTCGGCGAGGGCGATTCGATCCGCGTCCTCCGGCGCTATTCGATTGGACAGTCGCTCGGGATCCTGTACAGCGTTTTCACGCTCTACCTGGGCTTCGAGATGATGATGGACGAGTACAAGGTGATGGGACTCGCGCCGTACGGCGACCCTGAGCGCTACCGCACCGAGATGCGGCAGGTGATCGAACTCGGCGACGAAGGGTCGTACCAGATCCCGCTCCTCGCCCAAAACGCGCCGGAGGAGTGGGAAACACACCGCGGCGCTCTGCGTGCGCTGGGCGAGCTGCTCGGCGAACGGCGCGAACCCGGTGGCCCTGTCGACGACCGCCACCGTGACGTCGCCGCCGCCGTCCAGGGTGGCCTCGAGGCCGCGATCTTCCATGTGCTGGAGCACTTCCAGCAGGCTACGGGGGCCCGTCGACTTTGCATGGCCGGCGGCACCGCGTTGAACTGCACCGTCAACGGACTCATCGCGGACCGCGGGATGTTTGACGACATGTTCGTGCAGCCGGCTGCCGCCGACGACGGGTCAGCGCTCGGTGCGGCGTTGCACGTTCATCACTCGTTCGGACGAGGTGAGCGGCGGACGCGAATGAAGATGCCGTACTGGGGGCCTGACCTGACAGAAGATGCGATCGAGGCCGCGCTGGCAGTGCGTCAAGACGTTACGTCGTACCGGTACGACGACTTCGAACAGCTGGTCCGGGTCGCGGCCGAACGGCTTGCGGCCGGAGAGGTCGTCGCCTGGGCGCAAGGACGGCTCGAATTTGGGCCGCGGGCTCTCGGGAACAGGAGCATCCTCGGCGATCCGCGTGACGCGAGGATGCGGGACCACATCAACGAGCTGATCAAGCAGCGCGAGGAGTTCCGGCCGTTCGCTCCTGCGGTGGTCTCCGAGTCCGCGAGCGAGTACTTCGAGATCGCGGAAGGGAAGGAGCGCTATTACCCGCACATGCTGTTCGTCGCGCAGACGCGGCCCGAGCACCGGGACCAGCTCGGCGCGGTCACTCACGTGGACGGCTCGGCCCGACTCCAGACGGTGGACAAAGAGGAGAACCCTCGTTTCTGGGCTTTGCTCAAGCAGTTCGAGGAGCTCACGGGCTTGCCGGTCCTGCTGAACACATCCTTCAATCTCAAGGGCCAGCCGATCGTCAAGGATCCGGCAGTCGCGCTCGAAACGTTCGTTGTCTCGAACCTGGACGCGCTCGTCATCGGCGACTACCTCGTAACGCAACGCTCGGGCGACACTGCTAGAGGCGGCTAGGTCGCCCCGCAGGCTCGCGGTCGAACGGCACTTCCTCACTAAGGTGAGCGCCAATGGACACGTTCTCGATCGCGTTCGTCTGTACAGGTAATCGCTTTCGTAGTCCTCTGGCGGAGGCGTTCGTCCACCGACTGACGCTCGAGCTTCCGGTGAGCGTCGCCTCATATGGAACGCTGGAGCTCGAGAACGCGCCGCCACTGCCGGAGGCCGCGGAGATCGCATTGTCGTGCGGGATCTCGTTGGCAGACCACCGGACGCGCTCTCTCGACAATGCATCGCTCGAGGACGTCGACCTTCTGCTCGGGTTCGAGCCTGCGCACATCAGGCAGGCGGTTGTCGACGCGCAGGCGCCACGCGAACGTTCCTTCACGATGCGCGACTTCGTTCCCCTTCTCCCCACCGCCGGGCTCGCCGCGGCGGACGAGGAAGTCGTCAAGCGAGCCCGCTCGCTGGTCGAAGCCGCAGGAGCGCGCCTGGCCGAATTGCAGAACCCGACGATGAGCGCCGTGCCGGATCCGTTCGGAGGTCCATGGAAGGTGTACCGACAGACGGCGTCGGACATCCGAGACCTCTCAGTCACCCTGGCCGAGAGGCTGTTCGGGGTTGCCGACGCAAACGGCCTCCCTCCCGTGCCCAAGAAGCTTCGTCGAACGCGAAAGCTACCGTGGCGCTAGACCAGGATGCCCGTCCAATCTAGGCTGCGTGCCTGTAGGTCGCCTCGCCAATAGCCCGACAAAGCCAGAGCGGTGATCTTCGGATCAACGGCGGTAGCACCGATGCACCCATCATCCGACCGCCCCGAGGAGGTTCGCTCCCGACCGTCGCATAGATGAGGGGCTTCTCGACCGCTCCCCATCCGCTCTTGAAGTCACGGAGCCCTCGGTTATCGAAGTCGCTTCGGCCGAAGTCGAATGCAACAAACCCATTCTCGCAACTCCAACGAATGGCATCCCAGAAGATGAGATTGTTCGGACGCAGTGGCCAGAAAGAAGGCTCGGATGCGCCGTACTTGTAGACGACCGTTCTACCGGAAGTCAGGAATACCGCTCCCGCGATCGGGAGCGTCCCCCGATAAGCCAGAAGAACGAACCCGTGACCGGGCGCAATGACCAGACGCCACAGGAGATCGAAGAAGCGACGCGGCTGAACCGGCACTCCGAGCCGCCGCCTCGTACCCAGATGCAGGCGGTAGAAGGACTCCGTCAGATCCTCTGCCGTCTCTGCACGTCTCAGCGTCAGGCCGACTCGCTGCGCCTTTCGCACGTTTCGCTGCACCTGGGAACGGCTGAATCGCTCGAAGGTCAGCTTCGGGTCGGGAGAGAGTGAAAGGACGTGCGCAACGCCGCGTGGCCGGCGATGGACGTCCTCTCCGGGGAGATCGGCGTGAACCTCGAGACGGGCAACGTTGGCGTGTTCGCGCGCCCGGTCGGCGAGGGCCACGAGGCGAGCGGTCATGATCCGGTCGTTTGCCAGCGGTGGACACTGGTCGGTAAAAGGCAGGGAAACCCACCTGGGGGAGCGGAAACGCTTCCGGATCTCCATCACGGGCATTCCCGCGCTGATGCGCCCCTCCTCATCGGTGACAGCAAGGACAAAGGATCGGTAGCCATAGCTCTCGGAGAGAACCCGGGCCCACGACGGATGATGGAAGGGCAAAGCCTCGGGATGGCCCGAGACGAAGTCGAGCCAGCGCTCGTCCTCGGGCGAAAGGACTAGCAATGGGGTCTCGATCAACTGAGCCGCTTCAGACGCCGTCGCCACGAGCGAGCCTTGCGCAGAGGATGAAGACCAACAGCGGAACCTCGAGTAGCCCGGGGAGAGGATCGTCGGCCGCGAAGATCGCCGCGACCCGCGGACCCCCGAACGAGGCGTAGCCACGCACCGCGAGCCGACCGCGGGACAGCTCGGTGGCGAGCCCAACGAGGTCCCAGCTAAGACGCCTCCACTTGACGCCGGCTGCTCCGTGCACCTTCTGCACGGGGTTTCCGTGCACCAACTGCCACAGAAGGTAGGGAAAGTCGACCCCCGCCCTCGCGCCAACGCTGTGCCAGCCCCAGGCCCGGGGATTGACGTCGAGCAACTTGAGGACCCCAGTACGCGGGTCGCGCTTGTACTCCAGCTCGACTAGACCCGTGGCCCGCATTGCGGCGAGGATTTCAAGGGAGGCCTCAATCACGCCGGGTTCGTCGACCGTCTCGACGAATGTGCTGGCGCGGCCGAAGTCAGGCGGGAATTGCCGGGTCCGCCGAGCCACGATGCTGGCAAGTGGCTGCCCCTCGCTGCAGAGCGCTGCGAAGGAGAACTGGCAGCCGCCGCCGCCGGGGATGAACTCCTGCACCATGATCGTCTCGGGCGAGACGAAGAGACACGCCTCGTCGTACCGGGCGACAAGCGAGCGCTTGTCGTCGACGCGCCACGCCTTGGCCGCGGTGAAGCGGTTGAACTCTTCCTTGACCGCAGGCTTGAGAATGACCGGAAACTCGCACTCGAGCGCCGCCAGTTCGGTGCTATCCCTCGGAAAGAATGTTCGGGGGCTCTCTATTCCGGCCGTCTGCGCGAGCTGGGCCGTCAGCCGCTTGTCATGGGCCCAGCGAACGACGTCCCAAGGAGGCGTCGTCATCGTGAAGACGTTCGCAAGCTCGCTGTAGGCGCGCGCGACGGCTGCAACGGTATGGTCGCTTGTCGGGAAAAGCGCCCACCCCCCGAGCCCTTCTTCGCGCGCAATCCTCAGAAGCTCCTCAGGCAGGGGTTCTCCGCGGCGGCCGATCGCAACACTCCGGCGTACATAGCGGGAAGTTGTCGCGAGACGCTCCTCCTGCTCCCAAAGAACCCAGACCGGAATGCCGCGACGGCCGAGACTGCGAGCCAGCCCGAGGCCGCGATAGTCACCGCCGATCACGATCGCACCGTCACTTGCGCCCCGATCCGTCCCGCGACGAAACTCCGGGGTCGTTGGCTGAGAGACGGCCGAGTTCACCGGTGTAGCCGAGCTCGGCGCTCGACGCCACGCGCCAAGGCCTGCGCAGCCCACGCAGTACCGGCAACGAAGCGCATCAGCGGCCCAAAGCTCCAAGCAGCGGGAGCGCCTAGGAAGTAAAGGCCCGGGAGCGTGCTCTCGAACCCATGTGAGAGGCGGGGATACCCGCCGACTCGGTTGACCGCGCGGAGAAGATCCTCCGGCAGGAAAGCGTAGCGGCCGATGTCGACTCGGAATCCCGTGGCGAGCAGCACGTGGTCGACGCAACGCTCGCTGCCGTCGTCAAGTGTCAGCCGCACGGTGCCATCCATTCGTTTGGCCCCTGTTACCACCACACCACTCGTTATCGGAACCTCACGCAGGCGCGGAATCAACCAGGCCGCGCCAGCCGGGCGAAGGGAGCGAACGGCAAACCGATCCTGCAGCACGCGCGGAAGTCGACGGTACCAGCCTGGAAGCGCAACAAGCCTGCTCAGCCCCGCCGGCCCAACTTCCGCAGGCGCAAACATCAGACGCGTCAACGGTCCGAGTTGGTGGAGCCAGGGTTGACGGCGGAGGAAAAACACGCCGGGTGCACGGGCAAGCACCTCGATCTCGCACCCGGCCTCGCGAAGAAGGGCCGCGGACTCGAGAGCGCTCTGACCGGCACCAACGACGGCGACGTTCCGCCCCGAGAAGACCGAGAGATCCGAGTGGTCTGAGGAGTGGCTCGCGAGTTCTGGCGGCAACTGATCGAACTCCTGAGGTCGCGAGGCGAAAGGAGCGATCCCCGCGGCGACCACGACCTGTGCCGCCGTGATCGCGTCGTCGTCGGCGAGCGTGAGGCGAAATCGTCCGCGATGGTGGTCGATGCGCACGACAGGCCGTGAGTCGACCACAGGCGCGACCTGCCGCTGTACCCAGAGGCCGTAATCGATGAACTGGTCGATCGGGAGGGGCGAGGGCACTGGCTCTCCGCGCGCGGCTCCGTATGCCGCCAAGCCAAAACTGTTGTCCGGGTCGGCGATGTCGGAGGCCACGTTCGGAGAGCGCAGGAGCATTCCCGCCGGCATGCAGTGCTGCCAGAAGCACATGGGCTCGCCCATCACCGCAACCGACAGCCCGAGTCTTCCGACGTGCGAGGCTGCGGCCAACCCATAGGGGCCGGCCCCGACGATTGCAACGTCGATCTCGCTCATCGCCTGGCGTTACCGCCGGTCGGGGAAGAGTCTTCGAGCGCCCACCTCAGGACTTCGTTCAAGCAGTGTCCTCCCAACTAACCGAATGGCTCACGTCCAAAGTCGGGACGATTACCACCTCAAAAATGGCCTGGCTGTGCGTTTGCGGCAATACCCATGATGATGGTCCCGAACGTTCAGGTCTACCCCTCCCGCGGTCCGTGTGCCAGAGCTGTGGCGCGTCCCTCAGGACGGGGCGTAGCGATCGACGATCTCTGCAAAGACATCGGCGATCAGCGGGTCGAGTGAACGCGGCAGCGTTCCGTCGGGCGAGGCGTGCTCGCGGACGAAGTACAGGTACGTCCGCCAGTTCTCGGCTTGCTCCGGTGTGGGATCGACATAGGCGTCGACCGCGGCCTGCAGCTCGATGAGATTCCAGGTTCCGGTCCGAGGCGGCAGGGCCGGCTCGGCCTCCACCTGCGGGACGGATACCGGCTCCGGCGCCGGCGGAGGCGGGGCGGCAGCGAGCACCTCCAGTTCGCGTTTGCTCATGGCGATCTCGTCCGCACGGTCTGCGAGCTTCCGCTCGCTCGAGGCCAACTCGCGTGCACGTGAACCGACCTCGCGCTCGGCGGCAGCGAGCGCCGCAGCGCGCTCGTCGAGCTCCTGTTCGAGCGCTGCGAGCTTTCCTGCTCGATCTGCGATCGCACGTTCCCGGGCGGTCACGCCCTTTACGCGCTGATCGACGAGATCCTCACGCTTGCTCAGGTCTTGGTCGTCAACGTCCGAGGCAACGACCTGCCGGGTGCCGCTCGCGAGCACGAACATCAAGGCCGCGCCGAGCAGGAGCCCGACCAGCGCGCCGATCAGCCCGTTCCGCAGGAAGTGACGGTCGGGCCCTGCGAGCACGTGCGCAGAGTCGAGCCCGGCCGCATGTAGCTCAGGTGTGCTCGTGCCGAAACGCGCCTCGACCAGCTGCCCGAAGACGACCGCCGCCTCCTGCGCGAGTTGCCGCGCCCTGTCGGCGCTCGCGTCCGTCGCGGTGATCGCGATCACCTCCGAGCCGGGCCGAACGCTCGCATCGAGGTGGCGCCGAAGGCTCTCCGCGGACTCCGGCAGACGGAGCGTGCTCTTCACGTTCCCGGCCACCACCCCGCTCGTCGCGAGCTCGCGGAGATTCCCGAGGAGCGGCCGCACCGTGGTCGTCCCGGCCGGCGAGGTGATGAGAACCTTCGCCTCGGCTTTCCTCGAGGTCGATCCGAGAAGCGAGACGGCCATCGCCACCACGATCCCGGCCAGAACACCGGCGGCGAGCGGCCACCAGCGACGAGCCAGATTCGAGCTCATGCCTGTCAGCTGCGCTCGCGGAGCGCCGGGAAGAGGATCACGTCACGGATCGTGTCCCGGCCCGTCAGCACCATCGCGAGCCGGTCCATCCCGATGCCGCACCCGCCCGTCGGCGGCATCCCGTAGGAGAGCGCCTCGACGTAGTCCGGATCGCCCTCCTCGGCCGTGGCGTCGCCGGCCGCCTTCTCGGCCGCCTGCATCTCGAAGCGCTCGGACTGCTCGACGCTGTCGTTCAGCTCGCTGAACGCATTCGCGAACTCCATTCCGGCGACGACCGCCTCGAAGCGCTCGACGAGCCCCGGATCGTCGTCCGTGCTGCGCGCGAACGGAGACATCTCGATCGGCCAGTCGATCACGAACGTCGGCTGGATCAGCTCCGGTTCGACGAAGTGCGAGTAGGCATGGTCGACCAACTGGGCCCAGGTCTTGTCGTGACTCGTGTCGACTCCTGCGGCGTCGAGCTTCGCGCGGAGCTCGTCGGCGTTGCGCGACCACGCACCCTT
The DNA here is from genome assembly GCA_963804935.1 of uncultured Actinomycetes bacterium. Lineage (GTDB taxonomy): Bacteria > Actinomycetota > Thermoleophilia > Gaiellales > Gaiellaceae > 3-1-20CM-4-69-9. The sequence goes on along the minus strand of CAWDSD010000017.1, from coordinate 935,153 downwards.
CTCCTCGAGCGCCTCGACGAACTTCACGCGCCGCCACGGTCTCGCCAGATCGACCTCGTGGCCGCGGAAGGTGACCTTCGTGCCGCCGATCGCCTCCTGAGCCGCACGCTCCACGAGCGTCTCCGTGCGCTCCATCGTGTCGTTGTAGTCGGCGTACGCCTCGTACCACTCGAGCTGCGTGAATTCCGGTGAGTGCTTGTACGAGACGTTCTCGTTGCGGAAGTCCTTCGAGATCTCGTACACCCTCTCGAGACCGCCGACGATCAGCCGTTTCAGGTAGAGCTCGTCCGCGATTCTGAGGTACACGTCCTGGTCGAGGTAGTTCGAGTGGGTGACGAACGGCTCTGCGAACGCGCCGCCGTATTGCGGCTGCAGGATCGGCGTCTCGACCTCGACGAAGCCGTCGGAGTCGAGGTACGCGCGGATCGCCGCGATCATGCGCGAGCGGACGAGCGCGTCACGGCGCGTGTCCTCGTTCATCAGCAGGTCGAGGTAACGCTTGCGGTAGCGCTGCTCGGTGTCGGTCAGCCCGTGGAACGTGTCCGGCAGCGGACTGCGATTCTTGCCCAGGAGAACGAGCTCCTCGACGGCGATCGAGGGCTCCCCCCGCCTCGCCTTCGCCGGGGCACCGGTCACGCCGACGACATCGCCGAGGGAGACGTCGATCACGCCGCTCCGCGACGTGTCGCAGAGCAACTGGATCCGCCCGCTGCGGTCGATCAGATCGAGAAAGACCAGCTTGCCCATCTCGCGCCGCCCGAGCACCCGGCCGGCCACACGGACGGTCGTGTCGGCCTCGGTGCCGGGCTCGAGCTTCTCCGCTTCGGCTCGCACGGCCTCGAGCGGCACCGTGCCGGGAAAGCGCTTCGGCGTCATCGGAGCAGCCTAAGGCGGAAGCCGCGACGCTTGCGCATCTCCGGCCGGGGCGGCAGGGGCCCACCCTCCACGACGGCCGTGGGACCGTCCTGGGTCAGCCACTGGCCGAGGGCCTCGTCGCCGACGGCGTGCGACGCTTCGAGACGGCAAGCCCCGTCGTCGAGTCTCGGGACGATGTGGGCGTGGAGGTCGATCAAGCCCTAGAGGCTACGGCCCGGAGCAGCGTCCTGGGAACGGTGTGCCGCCGGTAGAGGTCGAGCCGCGGCACCGCATAGTGGCCTCCCTGCGGGCGGCGCAGTGCGTACGCCCGTTCATACATCGCTCCCCGCGCCGCTAGGCGCACGCGCTCGTCGTGCTCGCCGTAGGGATAGGCGAGGTCCGAGCAGACCAGGCCGAGCCGATCCTCGATCTCGGCCTTCGACTCGTTCAGCTCGCGGCCGAGCTCATCGTCGGACAGCTCCGCCAGATGTGGATGCGACACGGAATGCGAGCCGATCAGAACCCCACGATCGGCATGACCGGCCAGCTCGTCCCAGCTCATGGTGGCGAGCTCTGCGGGATCGTCGCCGGCAAGCTCGGGAATCGCCAGGGACGCACCGTCGCGCGCGTACCCGGTGCAGACGAAGATCTCGATCGGAACTCCCAGTCGCTCGAGCTCGGGAAAGACGGACGCCGAACTGCGATACGCGTCGTCGAACGATGCGACGACCTTCCAGAACCGCGAAAGCGCCCGCACCTGCCGCAGCAGCAAGTCGGGCTGGATGCAGAGCCGGTGCTCCCACGTCGGCGAAACAGCGTGGTAGCAGAGCACGAGAGGTCGCGTTCGCACGACGCGAGGCTAACCCTTGCTGTGTAGAGTCGCGCCGTGCCCGAGGCGCAGCTCGAAGACTCCGGCTCAGGCCTCGCCCCCGCCTCCGACGGCTGGTTCGTCGTGAACGTGCGGGACGCCCAGTGGTTGACCTCGGAGAACGGCGAGAAGCGCCCGTCCGGCTCGGAGTGCTCCTTCGAAAGCGCGAAGTCCGAGTTCCCGCAACTCGGCATCAGACTCCATGTCCTGGAACCGGGCGAGCCGAACGGCCTCTACCACGCCGAGTCGGAGCAGGAAGCGTTCCTCGTGCTGTCGGGCGAGTGCACGCTGCTGGTGGAAGGCGAGGAGCGCCTCCTGAAGCAGTGGGACTTCTTCCACTCCCCCGCCAGAACCGAGCACATCTTCGTAGGCGCCGGCGAGGGCCCGTGCGTGATCTTCATGGTCGGAGCCCGAGGGGAGAACTGGAACGTCGTCTACCCGGTGTCAGAGCTAGCAGCGAGCCACGGCGCAAGCGCGAAGACGGAGACGACCGACCCGAAGCCAGGCGTACACAGGATTCGAGCCGTCCCGCCGAGAGCGCCCGTCGTACTGGAACCGCCTTCCGTGGGCGTAGCCGACTAGTCCCTCGCCGCCGAGGCGGGCTTTGCCCGACTCGGCCGCAACGGCCCTAGGGCAACCCCGGCATAAAGTCATCATGGCGCGCGCGAAAGCGCGCGCCGGACTTTACGCCGCTTTGATTTCGAGGATCTTGAACTTCATCTTGCCGCGCGGTGCGGCGACCTCGACGGTCTCGCCCTTCTTCTTGCCGATGATCGCTTTGCCGACCGGAGACTCATTCGAGAGCTTGTTATCGGAAGGATTCGCCTCGGCCGAGCCGACGATGTGGTACTCGATCGTCTCCTTGGCGGCGACGTCGCGGAGCCTGACCTTCGAGCCGATCGAGACGACGTCCTTGGCGATGTCCTTCTTCGAGATGACGCGCGCATCGCGCATGCGCTCCTCGAGCGTCGCGATGCGGTGTTCGAGCAGCATCTGCTCGTTCTTTGCGTCGTCGTATTCCGCGTTCTCCGCGATGTCGCCGAACTCCCGCGCGATTCGAATTCGCTCGGCTACTTCGCGGCGCTTGGTTGTCGAGAGCTCTTCGATCTCCTGCTTGAGCCTCTCGTACCCCTCGGGTGTGAGGATGACTTCCTTCACGGTTTTCGTCCCCTTCTCATGAAAAAAGCGCGGCGCAGAGGCGCCGTCGCGGGCGCGTATGGTAGCGACACTCGGGGTAGGCGTCAACAGTGCTTGGGGGTACTATTTCCCGCTCTGTGCAGGTAGATCTTCGAGGATCCTGGTGGATCGGTCCGGTTGAGATTCCGACCCGGCTTGTCCTCGCCCCGATGGCAGGGGTCAGTGTGCAGGCCTTTCGTCGCCAGGGGCGGCGCTACGGGGCCGGGCTCGTGTGCTCGGAGATGGTCAGCTGCGCCGGGCTCGAACATCGCAACGAGCGCACTTTGGGCTATCTGCGGGTGGGCCGCGACGAGCATCCGCTGGCGATCCAGATCTTCGGCTCCGAGCCGGGAGTGATGGCCGATGCCGCCAGGATGGTCGTCGCCGCCGGCGCTGACATCGTCGACATCAACTTCGGCTGTCCCGTGCGCAAGGTCACGAAGACCGGCGCCGGGGCGACCCTGCTGGACGACCCCGACCGGGCGTGCGCGATCGTCGGAGCGGTCGCCGACGCGGTCGATGTCCCGGTGTCGGTGAAGATGCGGCGCGGTCTCGAGAATGGTTCTCGCGCGTGTCTACAAGTAGGACCGCGTCTGGTGGAGGCCGGTGCCGCCACGCTGACGCTCCATCCGCGCTCGGCCCGGCAGATGTACACGGGTGAGGCGGATCACTCGTTGACAGCTGAGCTCGTCGAGCTCGTCGACGTGCCGGTGATCGCGTCGGGCGACGTCACCTCGCGCGCGCGTGCACAGAGTGTGCTGGCGACGACGGGCGCGGCCGCGGTGATGGTGGGTCGCGGCGCGCAGGGCAATCCCTGGGCGCTACGCGAGATCGTCGACGGCGACGGCGCCGAGCCTTCGCGCGAGGAGGTCGCCGCCGAGTTGATCCTCTTCATCCGCGAGACCGTGCGCGAGCTCGGCGAGCACCGCGCGTCCGGGTTCCTGAAGAAGTTCTACGGCTGGTATCTCGGCCGCGGGCGGTTCCCGAGGCCGTTCAAGCAGGAGATCGTGCAGCTCGAGACGACGGAGGAGGTCGTGACGCGCCTGTTCGCAGCGGCGCCTGGCGCGGCATCGATCGTGGAGCAGCTCGAGGCGGAGCTGCCTGACCCGACGGACGAGATTCTGCTGGACTCGATGCCGATCTCGATCTACGGCGGCGGCTAGAACCAACACAAGTTTCGGCCCCGGCGGCGCGGCTAGTTAACGGGGGAGGCCCTCGTGGGGGAACCGCGCAGGGTCACTGCGGCGAGACCCGCGCGGCGATCGAGGGCCTCACCCTGTTCCAGGGTTACAACTGGGTCAGACGCTATGTCGCCGGAGCGGTCTGGCCCGATGGTTCGCCCGCTATACGCCACTAGTGCGTGAGATGGGCGAGCCCCGGGGGAGACGCCACGCCTTCTACGGCTCAGGCGCAGCGTCAGAGGCTCGCCCACCCCCAGTTTTCCACCCTGGGCGCCTGCCGACTAGCCGCCGTGGCCCTTTGGCCCGGAATGATCATGGTTCTCGTCTCCATGACCCCACCCAGGCTTGTTCTGGCCGTCGTGGCCATTGCCGCCTTTGCCCTGGTGTCCGTCATCGCCGTCCCCATCGTCATCGCCCTTGGTGGGAGGAGGCGGCTGAACGGGCGGCTGCGTGACGACCGGCGGCGGTGGAGACCCGCCTGCGACGGGCCCCTTCGCAGGTGAAGCCGGCGTCGTCGGGGCCTGCGTGGTCGGGGTCGGAGTCGTGACGGGGGGCGTCGGCGTGCCCGGCTGAGGCGACGGAGCAGGCGGCGGCGAGGTCGGCACGGGCGGCCGCGGGGCCGGCTTGTCCGGAGAAGCCGGGCGAACGCTCGGCGACGGCGTCTGGAAAATGAGAGGCCCTGACGGGCTGGAAATGACGACCGCAAACCTTGGGGCGATATGAGGAATGGGAACAACAGGCTTCGGTTTGACCGTCGAGAGAACCGGGGGCTTCGGAGTCGGTTCGACGATGTTGACCGGCGCCGAGACGGGATGGGTCGACGGTGAGACCTCGAACGCCGCACGCCAGAAGTAGCCGGTCGTCACGCCCACCGCCACCAGGGCAGAGATCCGCAACGCGTCAGATGTGACACGCATCCGCGGCAGTATCTGGTTCAGACCAGACGGCATAACCTCCACCCCCTTCCGGGCTGATTGTAGGCCTAATTCGCGCTAGTGCCAGTGGCGACACAGTTCTTGCCTGCGGCCTTTGCTGCGTACAAAGCAGTATCCGCGGCCCGCATCAGATCGTCTCCGGATTGCCCGTCGACCAGCTCGGCGACTCCGAAGCTCGATGTCATCTGAACCGTCTCGTGCTCTCCGACCGGAACGGGCACGACGCTCAGGGAGTGACGCATCCGCTCGGCAACGCTGGCCGCGTCGGCGGAGTCCGTCTCGGGGAGCAAGATCGCGAACTCCTCGCCGCCGATCCGGCTCGGAACGTCGACGTCGCGAACGTGCGACCGAACGAGGCCGGCAAACGCGCGCAAGACGTCGTCGCCCGCGTGATGGCCGTGGTCGTCGTTGACACGCTTGAAGTCATCCAGGTCGGTCAGCACGACTGTGAGCGGCGAGCCGAACTTCCGAGCCCGGTCGATCTCGGCCTGCAGCGCATCCATGAAGCGGCGACGGTTCACGAGCCCCGTCAGGTCGTCCGTGATCGCCTGATGCTGGACGACGGCGTGCAGCCGGGCGTTCTCGAGCGCAACGGCGGCCTGCGACGCGAGCCACTCCGCGAGCTCCTTCGTCTCGGACGAGAAGCCGTTGTCGCCCGAATGAAGCAAAAGGGTCGTGTCCCCGTCAGCCGTGTAGCCGAGCGGTAGCGACAGCGTCTGCGCATCGGAACCTCCCACAGTGCCGATCCAGCCGACCTCCCGGCCCGACGCGAAGATCTGGCCGCCGCTCGCACCCGGTCGACTCCGTGATCACCTCCAGGATCACCGGCAGCAGGACGCGCGGGTTGTGCGTGGCGGCGAGCGCATCCCCGACCAGAGCGAGCGCCTCGCGCGGATCGCGGCGATCCGACGATGAGCCCTTTCGCCGGTCCCGGCGTGGGCGCTCGCGAGCCCGCTCGGAGCTCGCGCTTCGCAGCGTCCAGATGAGCAGGCCGAGCGTTGCGAGGGTGCCCGCGATTGCGAGGACGAGCATCGTCCCGTTGACCGCCGCGACGAGTCCCTCGACCGACGCCTGGTCGAGCAGAACCATCATCACCCCAATTCTTGCGCTCGAGCGGCCTCCGCGCTCCGCTCAGCTGCTCAGCGGTTGCGCTCCCAGACGAGCCGAAGCCCTTCGAGGGTGAGGAACGGGTCGACGAGCTCGATCGTGCCCGCATGGGGAGCGATCAGGTCGGCGAGGCCTCCGGTGGCGATCGCACGCGCAGGAGTACCGAGCTCGTCGCGGATCGCCTTGACGATCCCGTCGACCTGGCCGGCGAAGCCGTACACCACTCCCGACTGCAGCGCCGCGACGGTCGTCTTGCCGATGACGGTCGGCGGCTCGACGAAGTCGACCTTGCGCAGGCGGGCGGCGCGCTCGAACAGCGCGTCCATCGAGACCTCGATCCCGGGAGCGAGCACGCCGCCGACGTATTCGCCTTCCGGGGACACGACGTCGAAGTTCGTCGAGGTGCCGAAGTCGACGACGATGCAGGGTGCGCCGTAGCGGTCGGCCGCGGCCACGGCGTTGGCGATCCGGTCCGGCCCCACCTCACGCGGATCGTCGTAGCGCACCGGGATGCCGGTCTTCACTCCCGGGCCGAGCTCGAGCAGCTCCACGTCGGTATAGCGCCCGGCGAACTCCTGGTAGGAGCGGCTCAGCTGCGGGACGGTGGACGACAGCACGATCCCGTCGACGCGGCCGAGGTCGAGGAAGCCTTTGTAGAGGACGCTGAGCTCGTCGCCGCTCCGGTTCCGCTCGGTTGCGATCCGCCAGTGCTCCGTCAACGAAGCGCCGTCGAACAGACCGAACACGGTCTGGGTGTTCCCCACGTCGACCGCTAGGAGCACGAGCAACTAGAGGTCGTCGTCAGACGAGAACTCGCCGATCTTCTCGGCCAGTGCCTCGGCGGTGAGGCTCGGCTCGTCGCCTTCTGCGCGCAACTCCTCGACGGTGACGTCACTCGACGTCCAGACCTCGGTGCGCGGGATGATCCGGGTCGGGCGGTTCTTGTCCCAGACCCAGACGTCCTCCATCTTCAGGTGGAAGAACGGGTAGTTCGGCTGCGAGACCTGCGCAAGATCGAGCTTGTTGCAGAGGTAGGTCGCGTCTTGCGTCAGGACGCAGTAACGGAAGAGCCCGAAGACGGCCGTGTACTCCCGCTTCAGCTGCAGCTCGAGCTCGGCCTCGAATTCGTCCAGCTCGTCGAGGTGACTCATGCTCCCGAGTCTAGCCTTGCGAGGAGAGTCTGAACCGATCCCTGACCCGGCACCTCGAGGTCCGGATCCAGCTCTGCGAGCGGCTCGAGGACGAACCGCCGCTCGTGCAGCCGCGGGTGAGGGACGTTCAGCAGCGGCTCGTCGATCGTCTCGGCTCCATAGAGCAGGAGGTCAAGGTCGAGCGTCCTCGGGCCGTGCAGCGGGCCTGCGCTGCGGTCGCGACCGAAGGCCCGTTCGAGCTCGAGGAGCGCACCGAGGAGGGCCCGTGCCGTCAGGCCGGTCTCGAGCTCCACGGCGCCGTTCAGGAAGCGAGGCTGGTCGACGAGGCCGACGGGATCGGTGTCCCGAAAGGAGGAGGCCTGGATGACCTCGACGTCCGGCAGCCCGCGCAGGCGCCCGATCGCCGCGCGGAGGGTCACCTCGCGCTCGCCCAGATTGGACCCGAGGCCCACGAAGGCTTTGACCATGGCGGGGAGCCTAATTCCTGACTACTGTGCGCGGACGTGGCGCCGAGGCTCCTGATCGCCGTGGCCATGTTCTTCATGGCGGCCGCACCCGCCCGGGCCGACCTCGTGCAGCTCAACTGGACGCACGGCGGAGACCGACTCGCCCGAGCAGCGGGTGGCACAGAGCTCGCGCCCGAGCTCCGGATCTGGCGCGTTCCTGCCTACGCGGTCGCGGACCTGCGCCGGGCCGGCGTCGTCCAGCTCAGTCACACCGAGCGTGTGGTTCCTACCCTTGGACTGGCGCTCCAGCAGGCGACCGATCCGCTCGTCCCTCAGCAGTGGTGGCGGGTCGCGGTCGGTGCGGACGCGGTCGATTCGCCGGGGCCCGGCAAGCCGGTGACCGTCGTCGACTCCGGCATCGACCTGACGCACCCCGAGTTCGCATCGCGGCCGAACACGACCGCGCTCAACAGGCAGACGATCGACGAGATCGACGAGGACCACGGCACCGAGGTCAGCTCGGTGATCGGCGCGCCGAACAACGGTGTCGGGGTCGTCGGTGTGTATCCCGACGCGGTGCTACGCGTGTGGGACGCCAGCCCGTTCGGCTTCCTCAGCGAGGGCTCGGCAATCCAGGGGATCTACGAAGCGGCCAAGCTCGGGCCGGGTGTCATCAACCTGAGCTTCGGCGGCGAGGACGACGATCCGCTCCTCGACGATGCAATTCGGTTCGCGTTCCGTGAAGGCTCACTCATCGTCGCGGCTGCCGGAAACGACGGCTCGACCGGCAGCCCGCCGAACTACCCCGCCTTCTATCCGCACGTGCTGACGGTGGCCGCGACGAACGAGGACAACCGCGTCGCCGCCTTCTCGTCCATCTCGCCGACGGTCGACCTCGCGGCTCCCGGCGTGAATATCCCGGTGGCAGAGCCGATGTCGCAGGAGCCCGCCGGCTACATCTCTGCGAGCGGCACGAGCTTTGCATCGCCGCTCGTCGCCGGCGCCGCGGCCTGGGTGTGGACCGTGCGCCCCGACCTCGACAACACACAGCTCTTCGAGCTGATGCGCCGCTCCGCGACCGACATCGCCGCGCCGGGCTTCGACAGTGCATCGGGCTACGGTCTGCTCAACATCCCGAGGGCGCTGGGGTTCAAGACACCGAGGCAGGACCCGCAGGAGCCGAACGAGCAGCCGCGTGAGATCGAAGCACACGGGTTGTTCCCGAGCGGCGTGGCGCCGCTGACGACGCCGGCCCATCCAGCCGGGTCGATCAGCGCCCGGGTCGACCATGCCGAGGATCCGCTCGACCTGTATCGCATCTGGGCGCCGGCGAAGCGGACTTTGCGCGCGCGCGTCACGGGCGCGGTGAGGGTGCGGCTCCTCGAGCGGGCGAACCGCGTGCGTTCTCTGGCGATCGGGAAGAACGGGGTTGCCGTGTATCGAAACCCCGGCGCCGGCCGGTACGTCTACGTCGAGGTGCTGCCGGCGACGCGGCTCGCCGAATACCAGCTGCGCATCACGGCCGCTCGCAAGTAACGCCCGTCCAGTCGGCCCAGGCGATGCCGGGCTTTCGGACCCGCACGCGCACCTTCTGGATCGGCAGCGCTTCGATGAGGGCGTCGGCGGCTGTGGCGGCGAGGGTCTCGAGCAGCCGGTAGCTCTCGGCGTCGTTGACGGTGCGCACGATGTCGCGCACCTGGCGGTAGTCGACCGTCGCGTCGATCGTGTCTTCCTTCGGCTCGGCGATCTCCAGCGTGACGTCGAAGAGAAAGCTCTGACCGTCGCGCCGCTCGTCGTCGTTCACGCCGTGGCGGCCGTGGAGCTCGAGCCCGTGCACCTCGACGATCATCCGGACACCACCGCGGCTGCGACCTTCAGCGCCTCGACGTGCTCGCGCACGTCGTGCGCGCGGAGGATCGTCGCGCCGCGCTCGTAGGCGGCGACCGCAGCAGCGACGCTCGCGGCGACCGAACCGGTCGTCGCCTGGGGGTCACCGGCTATACGGCCGAGCGAGCTCTTGCGCGAAAAGCCGACGAGCACCGGCCGCCCGAGCGACGTCAGGACGTCGAGCCTGCGGATGAGCTCGAAGTTCTGCTCCACCGTCTTGCCGAAGCCGATGCCCGGGTCGAGGGCGATACGGCTCTCGTCGATCCCTTCGGCGACGGCGAAGCGCAGTCTCTCTTCGAGGAACGCGGCCACTTCGGACGCGACGTCGTCGTAGGTGGGGTTCCGCTGCATCGTGCGCGGCTCGCCCTGCATATGCATCAGGCAGAGGTACGCGCCGGATCGGGCGACGACCTCCGCCATCTCTGGATCGCCACGGAGAGCGGTGACGTCGTTCACGAGCTCCGCTCCCAGCTCGAGCGCACGACGCGCGACTTCGGCCTTCGCGGTGTCGATCGAGATCGGCGCCCCGTGCAGCGCCTCCAGGACGGGCACGACACGCCTCAGCTCCTCGTCGGCGGAGACGCCTTCGGAGCCGGGCCGGGTCGATTCGCCGCCGACGTCGATGATCGCAGCGCCCTCGTCGAGCATCCGCCGGCCGGCTGCGGCGGCCGCTGCCGGCTCGAGGTGGACGCCGCCGTCCGAGAAGGAATCCGGGGTCACGTTGACGACTCCCATCACGGACGGCCGCGGAAATCGTTCCTCTATCGGCGCACGCTCGTTTGACATCACTGGATACTTTGACCGATGCGGGAACACGACGCGCGTCGGCGCGCGGCGTGGAAATTCGTGCGCGCCGTCATACATTCACAGCGAAGCGGGGTCATGGGCGCCGCTCTGTCCGGCCTGCTCTGGCAGGTGGGCGCGGTAGCCGCGCCGCTCCTGGTCGGCTACGCGATCGACCACGGCGTCGTGACGAAGGACCGGCGCACCCTCCTGATCTGGCTCGGTGCGCTGCTTGCCGTCGGGTTGCTCGAGATGAGCGCCGGCGCGGTGCGTCACCTGTATGCGGTCCAAAACCGCGCCCGGTCGGATGCACGCGTCCGCGACGCGATCTTCGCTCACGCCCTCCGTCTCGACGCGAGCTACCACGACCGGGTCGGCCCGGGCGAGCTGATGTCGCGCGCCTCGTCCGACTCGGAGCACGTCGCGCGCATGATGGACTCGATCGGGCACACGATCGGCTACGTCCTCACCGTCCTCGCGGTCGCGATCGTGCTGCTCGTCCTCGACTGGAAGCTGGCGCTCGTCGTCCTGATCCCTCTGCCGCTCGTCTCGCTGGCAGCCTGGAGGTACTCGCGGCGCTACCACGAGCGCACGGAGCGGCTGCAGGAACGCTGGGGCGATGCGGCGACGCTCGTCGAGGAGACAGTCAGTGGGATCCGCGTCGTCAAGGGGCTCGGCGCCGGGGAGCCGCTCGCTGCCGAGTTCCGTGTGCGCAGCCGCACGATCGTCGACCGTGCGCTCGACATCGCGCGCCTCGACGCGGTGTTCCTGCCGACGCTCGAGTTTCTGCCAATGCTCGGATTGCTCGCGGTGCTGTGGCTCGGCGGGCGGCGCGTGATCTCCGGTGACCTCACGCTCGGCTCGTTCGTCGCGTTCAACGCGTACGTCGCGATGCTCGTCTGGCCGCTGCGGGTCCTCGGACAGCGGGTGACGACGCTGCAGAAGGCGGTCGGGGCGAGCGCGCGGATCAGCGAGGTGCTGAACGCCGAGCCGCAACTGCGCGAACCGCGTCATCCTGCGAAGCTCGAGCGGCCGCTGCGCGGAGACGTTCGGCTTTCCGGTGTGCAGTTCGGACATGAGGGAGAGCGGCCGGTGCTCGACGGCCTCGACCTGCACCTCGCTCCGGGAGAGTCGCTGGCGCTCGTCGGCGCGACCGGCTCGGGGAAAAGCACCATTGCGGGACTGCTGGCGCGTCTGTACGACCCGGACGCTGGGTCTGTGATGCTGGACGGGCACGACGTACGCGAGCTGAAGATCTCCGATGTCCGCGGCGCCGTCGCGCTCGTGTTCGAAGAGACGTTTCTCTTCACGGACAGCGTGCGCGAGAACATCCGCTTCGCGCGGCCCCACGCGAACGACCAAGACGTCGAGCGGGCGGCAGCGCTCGCCGGAGCTGCAGGGTTCATCGCGGACCTTCCCGACGGCTACGACACGGTGCTCGGGGAACGCGGGTTCTCCCTGTCTGGTGGGCAACGCCAGCGTGTGGCGATCGCGCGGGCGATCCTCGCGGATCCGGCGGTGCTGGTGCTGGACGACGCGACCTCTGCGGTCGACGCGACCAAGGAGCACGAGATCCGTGCAGCTCTGACGACGGTGATGGCGGGTCGGACCACTCTGGTGATCGCGCACCGGCCGGCGACGATCGCGCTCGCCGACCGTGTCGCGGTGCTGGAGGGCGGGCGGATCGTCGAGGAGGGAACGCACGGCGACCTGATGCGTTCCTCCGTGCGTTACCGGACGCTGCTCGCCCTGGAGGAGGCTGCGGCATGATGGAACGCGCGTCAGCGCGGGTCGTGTGGCTGCACGTCCGAGGAATGCTCCGGCCGGTGCGCGGGCTGTATTTCGGTGCGGGCGCAGCGGTGATGGTGGCGACGCTCATCACCCTGGCCGGCCCTTTGCTCGTGCGCTACGCCGTCGACGCGGGAATCGACAAGCACGACACGCATCCCCTGAACGTGGCGGCGCTGATCTTCCTCGGGCTGGCGCTCATCAAGCCGTTCGTGGTGCGCGTGCAGATCCTGCTGACGGCGCGAGCCGGCGAGCGGTTCCTCGACAGCCTGCGCGTGGCGGCGTTCGACAAGCTGCAGGCGCTGCCGCTCGGCTTCTTCGAGCGGGAACGGGCCGGTGTGCTCGTCTCGCGGTTGACGTCGGACGTGCAGTCGCTCAACGAGCTCGTGCGTGAAGCGCTCGTCGAGATCACTGGTAGCGCACTGCAGATCGTCCTGACGGTCGTTGCACTCATCTGGCTGTCGCCGCGGCTGGCGCTGATCTCTTTGGTGGCGTTGCCGATCCTGATCGCGTCGAGCTGGAGCTTTCATCACGGGGCGGGCCAGGCGTACCGCGCCATTCGCGACCGGGTTGCAGAGACGCTCACGGTGCTGCAGGAGGGGCTTGCCGGCGTGCGCGTGGTGCAGGCGTTCCGGCGGGAAGATCGCACCATGGCGCAGTACAAGCCGCGTAGCCAGGCTCAGGTGAGTGCGTGGCGGAGTGCGTCGTTCGTCAACATCCGGCTCTTCGCGTTCCTCCCGTTGGCGCAGTCGGCGGCGCTGATCGTTGTGCTGCTGGCAGCGGCGTCGATGTACAGGAACGGGGAGATCTCGATCGGGACGATCACGGCGTTCGTCCTCTACCTGATCCAGCTGTTCGATCCGATCGGACGGTTCACGGAGTGGCTCGGCGAGTTTCGGCAGGGCCTGGCCGCGCTCGGGAAGATCGTGGGGCTGCTCGAGGTACCGAGCCCGATCGCCGAGCGTCCGGGCGCGGTCGAGCTACCGCGCGAAGGAGTGCTGGCGCTGCGCGGGGTGACGTTCGGTTACAGCGACGGCCGTCCCGTCGTGCACGACCTGACGTTGGAGCTGCGACCCGGCGAGCACGTTGCGCTGGTCGGCGCGACAGGTGCGGGGAAGTCGAGCGTGGCGAAGCTGCTGACGCGCCAGTACGACCCGCAGTCGGGCACGATCGAGCTGGGCGGTGTCGATCTCCGCGAGGCGACGCTCGAGTCGCTGCACCGGCGGATCGTCCTCCTGCCGCAGGAGGGACATCTCTTCAGCGGGTCGATCGCCGACAACGTGCGTCTCGCCCACCCCGACGCGACGGACGAGGAGGTGCGGCGTGCGTTGCGGCGCATCGGTGCGCTGGAGCGCTTCGAAGGACTGCCGGAGGGGCTCGCGACGGACGTGCAGACGCGCGGCCTGCGCCTGTCGGCGGGCGAGCGTCAACTGGTCGGCATCGCAAGAGTCGCGCTCGCGAATCCGGCGGTGATCGTCCTCGACGAAGCGACGTCGAGCCTGGATCCGGCGACGGAGGCAGAGGTGGAGCGAGCGCTTGCGGCCGTTGCCGAGGGTCGGACGGTCGTCACGATCGCGCACCGGCTATCCACGGCCGAGCGAGCCGACCGTGTGGCGGTGATGGAGCTCGGCCGTCTCGTCGAGGTCGCTTCACATGACGAGCTCGTCGAGCAGGGTGACCGTTACGCCCGTCTCTGGGCGTCGTGGCAAGCCGGCCTCGCGGCACCGGCCTAAAGTCGGCCGCATGACGGCACACACAGGTGCGGAAGGTTCTTTTCCACAGTCGACCGCTTCGGCCCAGTCTTCGGGGTCAAACCCCAAGACATGCCGCTACGAGCCACGTCAGTTGCGCACGTGACCGGCGTGGTACGCGTGCGCGACTGCGTGGCCCCTGCCTCGGGCGATGAGCCACCGGTTCACGGCCCAGGCCGGAGTGAAGGCGATCGCGAGGCCGAGCACGATGCTCCACCAGAACTTCGCGTCTCCTAGGCCTGCGTTCAGGGCGCCTGGGACGATGAGGATGAAGCCGTTGTCGACGGCTTCCATGATCGCGATCGACACCGTGTCGGCTGCGAGTGCCACGCCGGTGGCCTGACGCAGCGAAAGACCGGCTCGCAGCACCGGCCACAACGTCAACAAATAGCCGAAGAAGAACGCAAGGACGATCGAGATCCCGATCGAGGCGGCGTTCCCCCAGCCCGCCGCCGTGGCGATCACCATGCCGAGGATCTCGCCGATCGCACAGCCCGTGAGGCAGTGCGTCGTCGCCGAGAAGGCGGCGCGGTTCAGGTCCTGCTCAGCGTGTGCGTGCAAAGCGCTGGACGGCCTCCATGAGCTCCTTGCTCTTCGCGGCCGCCTCCTTCGGGTCTCCCGAGGAGAGCGCATCCGACACGCAGTGATTCACATGGTCGTCCAACACCTTGAACGCAAGACTTTCGAGCGCGGTGTTCACCGCCGAGACCTGGGTGAGGATGTCGATGCAGTAACGGTCGTCCTCGACCATCCGCTCGATTCCCCGTACCTGACCTTCGATGCGATGGAGCCGCTTCACCAGCGCCTCCTTGTCATAGCCGTGCTTCATCGTGCCTCCCGGGTGCTGTGGAAACGTCGCAGGCGCAGTGAGTTCGTGACGACGAAGACGCTCGAAAACGCCATCGCAGCCGCCGCGACGATTGGATTGAGATAGCCGGCGATCGCAAGCGGAATCGCGGCGACGTTGTAGGCGAAGGCCCAGAAGAGATTCCCCTTGATCGTGCGCAGAGTTCGGCGCGCCAGCCGGATTGCGTCCGCTGCGCCCCGCAGGTCGCCGGAGACGAGCGTCAGGTCGGATGCCTCGATCGCAACGTCTGTGCCGGTGCCGATCGCGATGCCGAGGTCGGCCTGCACGAGCGCCGGCGCGTCGTTGACGCCGTCACCCACCATTGCGACGATCTCGCCCGCATCCTGGAGGCGGCGCACCTCCGCCGCCTTCTCCTGCGGAAGCACCTCAGCGACCACCCGGTCGATCCCGACCTCGGCGGCGACCCGCCGGGCAGTCTGCTCGTCGTCGCCGGTGAGAAGGACCGGAGTCAGGCCGAGGCCCTTCAACTGCCGGACGGCCTCGGCGCTACTCGTCTTCACCGTGTCTCTCACGACGAGTGTTGCCCGCGGTGATCCGTCCCACGAAACCGTGATCGCCCCGTCGTGCCTCGCGATCTCGACTGCGCGTCCTTCGACGAGCCCGTGGACACCCACGCCGGGAACGTTGCGAAAGCCGGTGACGGTTGGGAGCTCGACGGCCTCGTTCCGCGCCGCGCCGACGATCGCACGCGCGATTGGATGCTCGCTCGCCAACTCGACCGCGCCGGCAAAGCGCAGAGCCTCCGCGCGCGTCGTGCCGTTCAGCGGCGCCACGTCCACGACTTCCATCCGCCCTTCCGTGACGGTCCCCGTCTTGTCGAGGACGACGGTCCCGATCCGCCGCGTCTGCTCGAGCACCTCGGGACCCCTGATCAGAATGCCGAGCTGCGCCCCGCGCCCGGTGCCGACCATGAGCGCCGTCGGCGTCGCGAGACCGAGTGCGCACGGGCAGGCGATGATCAGTACGGCGACGGAGGCGGTGAAGGCATCGCTGGCGTTGCCCGTGACTGCAAGCCAGCCGACCGCGGTCGCGAGCGCGATCACCAGGATCACAGGAACGAACACACCCGAGATCCGGTCGACGAGCCGCTGGATCGGTGCTTTCCCGGCTTGCGCCTCTGCGACAAGCCGCACGATCTGCGCCAACGTGGTTTCCGCTCCGACCTTCGTCGCGCGAACGACGATCCGCCCGTAGGTGTTGATGGTCGCACCGACGACCTCCGACCCCACCGTGACCTCGACGGGAACGGACTCGCCGGTCAGCATCGACTGGTCGACCGCCGAATCACCTTCGACGACCACTCCGTCGGTCGCGATCTTTCCGCCCGGCCGAACGATGAACTCGTCGCCGACCTCGAGATCCTCCGCATCCTTCACGCTGAGCTCAAGCAGGGCGCGGATCGCGGCGCCCGAGCTTCGGCGGGCGCGCGCCTCGAGATAGCGGCCGAGCAGGATCAGCGTGGTGGTCACACCGGCGACCTCGAAGTAGACGTCGGCGTCGATCCCGGCGAGCAGGACGATCAAAGACCAGCCCCAGGCAGCCAGCGTGCCGAGGGAGACCAGTGTGTCCATCGTGGCGGTGAGATGCCGAGCGTTCATCGCCGCGGCGCGATGGAAACGGAAACCTGCCCAGAGGACGATCGGCGTGGAGAGCGCGAGCGCCACCCACTTCCAACCCCCGAACTGGAGCGGCGGCACCATCGCGATCAAGAGGAGCGGCACGGTGAGCGCGAGCGAAACCAGGAAGCGCAGCCGCAGCGGCTGTACAGGATCGGCCCGCGCGCCCGGATCA
The DNA here is from genome assembly GCA_963804935.1 of uncultured Actinomycetes bacterium. Lineage (GTDB taxonomy): Bacteria > Actinomycetota > Thermoleophilia > Gaiellales > Gaiellaceae > 3-1-20CM-4-69-9. Next base: position 918,566 of record CAWDSD010000017.1, on the reverse strand, counting down.
GCCGCCGGTCCGGCCTTGTAGCCGGCGGCCTCGACGGCACGCACGAGGCCGGCGAGCTCGACCTCAGCCGGGTCGTATGTGACGGTCGCGAGCTCGGTCGCGTAATTCACATTCGCCTCGACCCCGTCGAGCTTGTTCAGCTTCTTCTCGACGCGAGCGGCGCAGGCTGCGCACGTCATGCCGCCGATCTGAAGCTCGAGCCGGCTTGGAGCGTCGACCGCCATCAGGCGGCCTCGTAACCCGCCTCTTCGATCGCCGCGCGAACGGCCGCGTCGTCGAATGCCGAGCCGGTGACCGTGACGACCTTGGTCTGAAGGTCGACGGCTACATCACTCACGCCGGCAACGGTCGAGACCTCTTCTTTGACCGCCCGCTCGCAGTGGCCACAGTGCATGGCCGAAACGGTGTAGCTGGCGGTCTGGCTCATGCGAGCCATGATACCCCATGGGGGTACCAGGCTCGGGACTAGCCCTTGGCGCCTTCGGGCGGCGGAGGCTGCATCGTCGCTCCCGGGATCGGGAACGGACGCGTCTTCGGCTCGGGCTTGCGCTTCTTCTCGGCCTCGGGCTCCGGCTCGGGCCCCGCAGGAGCTTCGTCCGGGAAGACGCTCTCCTCCGCCTCACCGGCGAGCAGCCGCTCGAACTGATCCTTGTCGATCGTCTCGCGCTCGATCAGGATCAGCGAGACCTTGTGCAACTGGTCGATGTGCTCCTTCAGGACCATCGTCGCCGTCTGGTGTGCTTCCTCGATGATGCGGCGGATCTCGTCGTCGATCTCGCGCGCCACCTCTTCGGAGTAGTCGGGCTCGGCGCCCATCTCGCGACCGAGGAACGGCATGTCGTGGTTGCGACCGAGGACGCGCGGGCCGAGCTTCTCGCTCATCCCGAAACGCATCACCATCTGCTTCGCGGTATGCGTGACCTTCTCGAGGTCGTTCGCAGCGCCGGTCGTCACCTCGTTGAAGATGATCTCCTCCGCCGCGCGACCGCCTAGCGTCATCGCGAGCTGGTTCATCAGGTTTTGCTTCGTCGTCAGATAGCGATCCTCACGCGGGAGCGAGATCGTGTACCCGAGCGCCTGACCGCGACCGATGATCGAGATCTTGTGCACCTCGGACTCCTGGTCGAGGAAGAACCCGACGATCGCGTGGCCGAGCTCGTGGTACGCCGTGATCTTGCGCTCGGTCTCAGAGAAGAGGCGCGTCTTCTTCTCCGGGCCGGCGATCACGCGCATGATCCCTTCCTCGAGCTCTTCCTGTTCGATCACCTTCTTGCCGCGGCGCGCTGCAAGCAGCGCCGCCTCGTTGACGAGGTTCGCGAGATCCGCGCCGGTGAACCCGGGCGTTCCGGCGGCCAGCGTGTCGAGGTCGATCTCCGACGCGAGCGGCTTGCCCTTCGAATGCACCTCGAGGATCTGCTTGCGGCCATTCCGGTCGGGCCGGTCGACGACGATCTGCCGGTCGAAGCGACCCGGGCGCAGCAGCGCCGGGTCGAGGATGTCAGGCCGGTTGGTGGCGGCGATCAAGATGATGTTGTCCTTCAGCTCGAACCCGTCCATCTCGACGAGGAGCTGGTTCAGCGTCTGCTCGCGCTCGTCGTGCCCACCGCCGAGGCCGGCGCCACGGTGTCGGCCGACGGCGTCGATCTCGTCCATGAACACGATGCACGGCGAGGCCTGCTTCGCCTGCTCGAACAGGTCGCGCACACGCGAGGCGCCGACGCCGACGAACATCTCGACGAAGTCGGAGCCGGAGATGGAGAAGAACGGTACGCCCGCCTCGCCTGCGACCGCGCGCGCGAGGAGCGTCTTACCTGTACCGGGAGGCCCGTACAGCAGCACACCCTTGGGGATGCGCGCGCCGAGCGCCTGGAACTTCTTCGGGTTCTCGAGGAACTCCTTGATCTCCTGCAGCTCCTCGACCGCCTCCTCGACGCCTGCGACGTCCTTGAAGCCAATCTTCGGCGAGTCTGGCGTCATCCGCTTCGCGCGCGACTTGCCGAACGACATCACCTTCGAGCCGCCCCCCTGCACCTGATTCATCAGGAAGATCCAGAAGCCGAACAGCAGAACGAACGGGAGCAGTGAGGTCAGGATCGACCACCAAGGCGAAGAGCCGACGCCCTTCGAGTCGAAGGGCACGCCGTGCTTGTTCATCGCGGCCTGCAAATCTGCGGCCGACTGGTCGGTCGGGTAGTGGACCGACCCCTTCTTCCCGTCCTCGAGCGTGTAGTTGAGCTGGTTCTTGTTCGGGTTGAAGACGATCTCCTGGAACTGGCACGGGGGCGCCGTATCGCAGGTGTCGATCTTCTGCTGCACCTGTGAGAGGGTCAGCTTGGAGCTCTGGGCGCTCGAGTGCCCGCCCAGGGTCTGGAGTGCCAGCCAGACGAGGGCCGCGATGATGACGAGCGGGAAAAGCGCGCTGCGGAAGAATCGGTTCACTAAGCCTCTTTCGGCAGGGTACCAGCCTCGGTTTGAGCTACAGCCCCCCGAACGAGGCGGATTTCAGTGCCCTGCGGGCACCAGCTCCAAGTCTAGTACGCCCACGTAGGGCAGGTTCCTGTACCGCTCGGCGAAATCGAGCCCGTAGCCGATCACGAACCGGTTCGGAATCTCGAAGCCGATGTAGCGCACCGGAACATCGATTTCGCGCCGATCCGGCTTGGTCAGGAGGGAGCAGACCTCCAGGCTGGCGGGCTCCCGAGCCTCCAGATTCCGCATGAGATAGGAGAGCGTGAGGCCCGAATCGATGATGTCCTCGACGACGAGGACGTGACGGCCCTCGATGTTGATGTCCAGGTCCTTGAGGATCCGGACGACTCCGGACGAGTCGGTCTGGCCTCCGTAGCTCGAGATCGCCATGAAGTCGATCTCGCACGGAATCGTGAGCGTGCGCATCAGGTCGGCCATGAAGAAGACGGCACCCTTGAGGACGCCGATCAGCAGCAAGTCTCGGCCGGCGTAGTCCGCCGAGATCTCCTCCCCCAGCTCGACGACGCGCGAACGCAGTCGATCCTCTTCGATCAGGATCTCGCTCACGCCGCGCTCGAGCTCAGTCTGCGACACGCTCGACGAGCACTCCTTCCGCCTCGACGATTCCGGGAACGGCGACCACGTCGTCCCCGCGCACGACGAGCGGCCACGACTCGCGTGCGGAACGGGGAATCTTCGCGTCGACGAACACGTCCTGGATCTTCTTCGATCTTCCGGCGAGCCGATCGCCGGCACGCCAGGCTCGTACCTTAAGGCCTGGGAGCTCCGAAGCGATCCGCCACTCGCCCCAGCGCACTTCGCCGCTAAGAGCGACGGGGGTCTGCTCGACCCAGACGCGGTCGTACTCGCGCACCGCGGTCAGCCCGCCGCCGAGGTCGAGCCGCTTCGATCCGGCCGTCGAGGCGAGCAACTCGTCGAGCGCAGAAGGCCGGCCCTCCGCGAGTCGCAACAGATTGCGGTCGGCGCCTGGATGCAGCTCACGCAGACGCGGCAAGATCTCCTCGCGGATCAGCCCCCGTTTCGTGTCGCGGTTCGACTCGTCGGTGCGGAACTCGATTCCCTCTGCACGGCAGTACGCCTCGGTCTCCTCGCGCCACACGGTCAGGAGCGGCCGCACGACGCCGTCCTCCCGCCGCGGCTTGATCCCCTTCGCCGCGCCGCTCGCGACGAGCCGGTAGAGAACCGTCTCGACCTGGTCCGAAGCGGTGTGGCCCGTTGCCCGCAGCCGGTCGGTCGCGAACGAGTAGCGAACCTCGCGCCAGTCGTCCTCGGTCGTCCCGCCGCGGCCGTTCACCACTTCTGCACCAAAATGCTCCACGCAGAAACGCGCGTCCTCGTCGGAGTCCGCCCCGCGCAGGCCGTGGTTCACGTGCAGCGCCGAGACGCGATAGCCGAGCGCCGTCAGCACATGCCAGAGACAGGACGAGTCGGCGCCGCCCGAGACGAGGCAGATCACGGCCCCACCCGGAGGGATCAGCTCCTGTTGCCGAATGAACTTCTCGACGCTGTCTCGCAGCACAAACACAGGGTAGACAGCCGAGGGATTTCAGGTCTTCGGGCGAACGCCGATATTTCCCTCATGGGGACGTTCTTCCAGGCGTGGCGCCGCCGCCAGGCGGAACAACAGGCGGCCGAGTGGACTCAGGAGCAGGAGGATGCCCGCCACGCCGTGGAGGAGCTTCCGGACGTGCTCCGCGACCAGGTGCGGCGCGCGGTCGAGACGCTGCTCGAAGGACGGGACGAAGAGGTCCCGGGCGCACTCGAAGATCTCGACCACCTGCTCGAGCCGCACCCCGAGTTGCGCGACCGCTTCTTCCGCCTCCGCGTCGTCGACGACGCAGTCGAGTTCCTCGGCCCGGGTGAAAGCTGACGCTTTCACCCGGAATCGGTTACGCGCTTCGCGCTGAACGTACGCGGGCGAAGCCCGCGTACTCCCACGGTGTGTCCGCCTAGCGATTGTCCCCTTCCGTGCGCGCACGGGCGCTACGCGGCCGCGCCCGCAATCAGTACGCCTGCGGCTAAGCCCGGCTCCGCCAGGTCTTAGCCTCCGGCCTTGACGGTGCGGTTTGGACGCGCGCTTGCAGACAACACCGAGGGCCGGAGCTTAGAGCTGGCGTAGCCGCTCTAAGAGGAGGCCGGACTCACGCGGGCCGGGACGCGAAGCGCCACGGCCCGTGCACACCAAACGCCAACCAAAGACCCATAAGAGTGCGCGGGCTCCGCCCGGGCACGCTCACCCGCGAAGCGGGCGTTCCTAGTTCCCGCGCGAAAGCGCAGCTTTCGCGCGGTTAAAGGAGCGGAGACACGTCGCAGCCGCGCTTTGCTAGCGCGGGCTTCGCCTTTGCGAGCACGTCGTGTGCGAAGTTGGCGAGACCGTAGGAGCGGAAGATGTACTTGCCGGGATCGCGGTGGTGCTTCTCCGCAGAGATCGCCCGCCCGTACTCGAGGAACATCGCGCGCAGGATCGTGCGCGTCTTCGAGAGGGAGGGATCACTCGGATTCGTGTTCGCGAGAGTCGTCACGGCAGAGTCGGTCTGCTCGAGCACGTCGTCGGCCTTTGCTTCGCCCTGCAGGTAGTCCTGTGACATCGCTCCGAGGGCGGCCATGTTGAGCTGCGCGGCGCCGAGGAACTGCCGGTCGGTAGCCGAGCAGGTGTGGTTCACGGCCGCGTTGCCGTTTCCACCGGGAAGGAGGACCAGGAACCCCGTGACGAAAATCGCCACTGCGAGTCCCACAGCCGCAGTGATGCGGGGCTTCACTCCCCCTTTGTCGGCCCGGCCAGAGGTGAGCGCTCCATCACCCGTTCGGGTGGGTGGGACCCTATGTCGCAATGCGTACGAGGCGAGTTGCTGGGCGGCCCAGCGGCCGATCCAGAGGAGCAAGGCAAGGCGGAGCAGGCGCCGCACGTCAGAAGATCAACGAGCGGTAGGACCCGTGGCGCCGCATCCCGACCGCCTCGTAGACGTGGATCGCCGGTGCGTTCTCCGGCCGCACGAAGAGGCAGACGGTCGGCACCCGCTCGAGCAGGAGCCGGCAGAGGTCCCGCATCCCGCGTTGCGCGTTGCCCTTGCCCCGCGCGGCCGGGTCGACCCACACCTGCTGCACCTGCACCGCGGCCGGCGTCCACGCGGAGGCCTCGGCCTTGAAGAGGATCGTGCCGTTCTCCTCCCAGATCCACGAGCGCCCTTCCTCGATCTGGGAGCGAGTGCGCCAGCGGAAGCCTTCCGGGTCACGCACCATCGGGTCGTCGCCGATCTCCTCCTCGTGCGCCGCCGCGCACGCCGGCAGCAGGAGCTTGAAGTCGTGGTCCGTCGCCGGCCGCAATCCCGTCTCGCCGGACGGCGGCGGCTCGGAGATCGCGTAGACCGGCTGGCCGGGACGGTCGTCGCGCGGCCTCGGCATCAACGGTGCGAGCTCCGTCCCAGAGCTCGTCGACGGCCCGCTCGTCGCCGATGATCATCCGGGCGCGCCCGCGCGCGGCCGCGTGCGCGAAGCGGCTGCAGTCCTCACCCGCCGGAACCACATTTGCACCGACGTGGCAGAGCGCCATGAGCCGCCCGTTCTCCGCGAAGCCGGTGAAGCGGCCGAGCCGGCGCCGGGCGACGTCCTCGAGGAAGACCCGCTCGACGGGATCCTCGGCGCAGAAATCGAGGATCTGACTCAGCCGCGGCTCGATCGCCTTCCTCACGCCCCGAATGGTCGCATGGCGGCCCGAATGGTCGCACGGGTTAGGCTCCCCAGCCATGCCGATCCACATTCGAGCCGAGCCGGGCGAGTACGCGGAGGCCTGCCTCCTCCCCGGCGACCCGCTTCGGGCCAAGTACATCGCCGAGACGTACTTCGAGGACGCCGAGGAGAAGAACTCCGAGCGCGGCCTCCTGGGCTACACCGGTACCTACGAGGGCAAGCGCGTCTCCGTGCAGGGCACGGGCATGGGCTGCCCCGGCGCGACGATCGTCTTCGAGGAGCTGATCCAGCTCGGCGTCAAGAAGCTGCTCCGCGTCGGGACCTGCGGCGGGCTGCAGGCTCATCACGAGCTGGGCGATCTCATCGTCGCGCTCTCGGCCGTTGCGGACGACCGCACCGCCGACCATCTCGTCGGGGGCGAGCCGCACTGCCCGACCGCCAGCTGGGAGCTGATCCACGGCGCGGTGCACACCGCGAAGCAGATGGGCCAGTCGATGCACGTCGGCCCGATCGTGTCGAGCGACGTCTTCTACAACCCGGACGCGAACCAGTACGAGCGCTGGTCGAAGCGTGGAGTGCTCGCCGTCGAGATGGAGGCCTCCGCGCTCTTCACCGTCGGCGCGCTGCGCGGAGTTCAATCCGGCTGCCTGCTGACCGTCAGCGACATCGTCGTCGAGGGCGAGTTCAAGCGCATCACGGACGACGAGCTCCGCGCTGCAGTCGACCGGATGACGCGCGTCGCGCTCGCGACGGTCACGGCCGAAAAGAACTGAAGACCGTCTTCCTCGTCAACCCGGCGTCGGCCAACGGCTCGACGGGTAGACGCTGGCCGGAGATCTCGCACCGCGCCGCGGCGGCGGGCCTCAACGGTGACGTGCTCTTCTCACGAGCGGCAGGAGAGCTGACCGAGCTCGCACGGCAGGCAGCGGACGAGGGCGCAGAGCGGCTCGTCGTCGTCGGCGGCGACGGTTCCGTGCACGAGGTCGTGAACGGGATCGCGCAGCGCGAAGGCGTCGAGATCGCCGTGATCCCCCGCGGCACGGGCTGGGACTTCGCCCGCTCGCTCGGCATTCCGCACAACCCGGACCGGGCGATCGACGGTCGCCCTCTCCGGAACCGTCCGCACCATCGACCTCGGCCGCGCGACCTACCGGCGCTGGGACGGGGCCGAAGGAATCTCCTGGTTCGCGAACGTCGGCAGCGCCGGCATGAGCGGCGCGATCGCGCAGCGTGCCAACGACACGACGAAGGCGCTCGGCGGGAAGGTGTCCTACGTCTGGGCGACCTTCGCCGTCTTCGCCCGCTGGTCGAACAGCGAGGTCGACGTTTCGGTCGGCGCCGAGAAGCGCCGTGCCCGCATGCACGACGTCGTCGTCGCGAACGGGCCGTACTTTGGCGGCGGCATGAAGATCTGCCCGGACGCAGCCCTGGACGACGGCGCGTTCGACGTGTTGCTGATCGGCGACCTGACGAAGCGGGATCTCCTGTTCACGATGCCGAAGATCTTCCGCGGCACACACCTGCCGCACCCGAAGGCGGAGCTGCTCCGCGGAGCGGACGTCCGCGTCGAGTCGAGTGACCCGTTGCCGATCCAGCTCGACGGCGAGCAGCCGGGCACGACGCCCGCTCGCTTCGAGGCCGTGCCTCAGGCGCTGCGTGTCCGGGTCCCGGGCTAGTTACCGGCGCCGGTCTTGCGCGTGGCGGTCCTCTTCTTCGAGCCCGACGAGGATGTCTTGCGGGACTTGGTCGAGGTCTTGCCCTCGAGCTTGGTGAGACGCCACTCGATCGCGCTCAGGCGCCTCTCGAGCCGGTCGATCGTGCGCACGCTCTTCTGCAGCTCGTCGACCCGTTCCTTCAGCGTCCCGAGCGTGCCCACCACCCTTTCGGCGGCGGCGATGCTGGCGATTCTCTCGAGCACCTCCTCGCCTGCGCCGGCGAGACGTTCCACGATGTTCTTCTGACTGGATGTGGCCATGGCCCTATCGTGCCAGTTGCGCTCGGCAGGCGTCGTGCCTAGGCTCGGCCGCGTGAAAGGGATCGCGGTCCTCGTCGTCCTGACGGCCCTCGTCGCCGCTTCGGCGAGTGAGGCGAAGCGGCAGCCGGTGACGGTCCGGGTGCTGACCCGAAACCTCTATCTCGGCGCCAATCTGGACTCGATCCTGCAAGCCAAGTCGTTCCACGAGGCGTTCCTTGCGGTGCAGGCAGATTGGGCCCAGGTCCAGGCCAACGACTTCCCCACGCGCGCGCGGGCGATTGCGCGTGAGATTGCACAGACGCGCCCCGACTTCGTCGGCTTCCAGGAGCTGACCCTCTACAGGACGCAGACGCCGGCCGACCTCACGGTCACACCCGCGACGACGGTCGCCCTCGACTATGCGGCGGAGCTGCGAAAAGCTCTCGCCGCGCGGAAGTTGCACTACCGCTTCCTCGGAATCGGCAGCGGTACGGATGCAGAGCTGCCGAGCGGCGATCCGCCGACGATGGACATCAGGCTCACGCTCCGCGACGCCCTGCTCGTCCGGATCGACAAGAAGATCAGGATCAGGCGGGTGCGCACCGGCCTGTACCCCACGACGACGCCGCTCTTTGCCGGGTTGGTCACGGCGAAGCGAGGCTGGGTGCTCGCCGATGCGACCGTCGACGGCCGGACGTTCCGCGTGATCACGACCCATCTCGAGTCGTTCAACGACACGTCCCAGGTGGCGCAGGGGCAGGAGCTCGCGCAGGGCCCGGCGGCGACGAGCCTGCCGACGATCCTGCTCGGCGACCTCAACTCACGCGCTGACGGGACCACCACGCCGACGCATGCGAACCTCCTCGACGCGGGCTTCAAGGATGCATGGACGCAGGCGCGTCCCAACGACATCGGGCTGACCTGCTGTCACGGCGACGACCTGCGCGAGGTCGGCGGGCCGTTCTACAGCCGCATCGACTACGTCCTGCTTCGCAACGGCTTCCGTGGTGTGGGCGCCGGGATCGTCGGCGAGGCTCCCGGTGACCGGCTCAGCGGGCTCTGGCCTTCCGACCACGCCGGCCTCTGGGCCAGAGTTCGACTGAACTAGACGCGGATCAGGACGGGCGTGCCGCTGAGCGTCAGCCTGAAGAGCTTCGCCATGACGCGGTTGGGGATCCGGATGCAGCCGTTCGAGACGGCCTTCCCGATCGACCACGGCGCGTTGGTCCCGTGAATGGCGATCGGCCCTCCCTGCGTCCAGCCGGTGAGCACGTTCGAGAACGCCGAGACGCCGACCGCTCCCGGGCCGAACGGGCCGTTCTTGGCGGTCGGGATCAGGCGCTGGTTGACGTAGAAGCTGCCGGTCGGGGTGGGCGTCGCAGGCGCGCCGATCGCGGCCCTCGAGCTCAGGACCTTCTGGCCGTGGTCGAAGAGCGTGACGCGCTTCGCGGAAAGGTCGACGACGATCCGCGTCGTGACCCGCTCGACCTCGACCTGCCGGGCCGGGATCCACGCGGTCACCCCGTTCGGGCGCTTCGGGATCTGCACCAGGTACTGCCGTGGCTTGCAGCCGGCATCCAGGCGGGCGCCACGGATCCAGAAGATCGTCGGCACCCCGTTGACGTTCAGCTTCCCGAACCGGGCAAAGGCCGGGGCCCCCGGCCGGCGGTAGACCGCGGCGCGCGAACGGACGACCGCGGCATAGGCGACCTTGGGCGAGCCGAGCATCTTGATCGAGCCGGCGGTGCAGGTCTGGCCCTTCGCTGCGGGAATGACCGGCGCGGCGGCCTGCTTTTTCGCGGCATGACCGCCGCATCCCGCCAGAAGCGCGAGCCCGATCACGGGGATGGCAGCCGCCAACCGCACCTGCCAGAGATTACCGCTGTGAAAAAGGTGTGCAGACTTCGCGACCATTTGCCGACAACAAGGCTGACGGCCGAACGTCTCACTACTGTGAGGGACACGGAAATGACTCTGATGCGTAAGCACAAGCACACTGCGGTCACGGTTCATGCACTGCGGCAGCGCCATGGAGTTCCGTACCACGTCGAGCGCAAAGTCTGCTCCAACTGCAAGCGCCTCCTCGACGAGAAGTTCATCAAGCGCGCCGCGGCGTAACCGAGCTCGACCCTTCCCACCGCCGTAGAGTGCGGCGCGTGGAGGGATTCCATTTCAGCACCGAGGTAGCGGTGAGGTTCGCCGAGACCGACGCGCAGGGGGTCGCGCACAACTCGAACTACCTCGTGTGGTTCGAGGTGGCGCGCGTCGCCTATCTGGCTGAACACGCCGGTGGCTACTCGGCGATCCGTGACCAGGGGGTCGAATCATTCGTGCTCGAGTCGCACGTCCGCTACCTCCAGCCGGCGCACTTCGACGACGACCTGACGATCCACGCACGGGTCGGCGAGCTCCGCGGCGCCCGCTTTCGGTTCGAGTACGAGATCACCCGCGGGGACGAGGTGATCGCCGACGGCTGGACGTCCCACGCCTGCGTCGACGCGAAGACGCTGCGGCCGATCCGGATCCCGCAGAACCTCGCGGACGCGATCGCTAGGGCCGAGGCGCCGTCGTAGTCTTCGTGGTGGTCGTGGTGGTGGTCGACGTCGTGCCGGTCGTGGTCGTCTCGGTCTTTGCGGGGTTCGGCTTCGTTCCGACCCGGATCAGCCTGACCTCGCCGCGATACGACGAGTAGAACCTCGTGTCGTAGAGGAGCTTCCCGTCTGCGTCGTAGACCTTGCGCTCGACGCTCGTCGAACGAGCAGGCGACCCGCTCTCCTCGACCTCGGTCTGACCTTTCAGGAGGCCCGGATCGTTCACCTTCTTCACCGGAGGCGGGCCGGTCACGACGAGCGGCGCAACATCGCTCACGACCCGGCGGTGCACGGGCGTGCCGTACAGCGCCACGGTCAGTGACGAGGAGCCGACCCATGTGCGCAGCAGAAGCCAGTGACCCGTGTCGTTCGTGAACTTGAGGTCGGTGTCGGGGTAGTTGACCGTCGCGTCGCGCCCCTGCGGGTAGTGGCTGATGTAGAGGGCGTGGTTCGTGCGGGAGACGATCGGGAGCCCTGCCTCGTAGGCGGCGTTGAAGACGGTCGTCGAGACCTGGCAGACGCCCCCGCCGAGCCCGGTCTGGAGCTCGCCGTTGATGATCACGGGTGCTTCCCTGAAGCCCTTGTCCGCGGTGCGCGCTCCGGTCGCCCCGTTGAACGAGAACGTCTCACCGGGTGCGATCACGTGTTTGTCGACCAGGTGCGACACCAGCTGCACGTTGTGGATGCGGTTCGCCTCTCCGCCGTAGAACGTCTGGTAGCTCGCGACGAGTCCCTTGATGTTCATCGCCTTCGCCTCGGCGGTCGTCCGGTCGGCGTCCCTCCGCTCGACGATCAGCTTGGCCGAGCGCAGCGTGGGCTCGGTCACGAGTGCGGCCAGCAACACGGCGTGTGCGCTGCGCGGAACGTCGAGCACGTAGCCCGGGCGGTCGGGGATGACACGGACGGCCTTTGAGCTGATCGCCCAGTCGGCATCCGTTGCGGGACGATCCACTCGCTTCGCCAGCGCCGTGAACCAGGCACTGGCGCCGGCACCGCCGACCTGAAGCTCGCTCCGCCCGTCGGCGGGCAGTTGCAAGATGCGCGCGATCCGCGGCGGACGGAGGTTCCAGCGGGTCGCGTCGAGCGTGAGATGCACCGAGGATGCAAGGGCGGCGCGTACCTGCGCCTGCGGAACCCTGAGGTCGTTCGCCTTCACCTTCGGTGTGTCGACCTCGATCGGAAGCCCGACCGGCTCGCGCTTCAGGCTTGCGAGCGCGCGCACGATCGTCGCCGCCGCCGCCTGCCGGTCGAGAATGTGACCCGTCCTACTCGGCACGATCCGGGGGGTGAGCCCGTTGAGCACGATCGCCGCCTCCCGATGCGGGACGTTCACGGCGGTTGCGATCTCGTCGAGCTTCTGCCGGAGCGCGGCGTCGTACACCTGAGTCGGAGGCGCGACGTCCGCGCCGAAGAAGCGCAGGTCGAGGCGGCGAAAGCCGCGCAGAGGGCCGAAGCCTTCGCCTTGGCGGCGAACCGCGTCAACGGCGGCGCCCCAGTCCACCTGAACGCCGAGGCGCCGGGGCTGGAGCTGCCACGTATGTGAGCCAACCTGGAAGGTCACCGGGACGGCGGCCAGCTCCGCAGATCGCCGCTCGAGGGTGACGCGGGCCTGGCGGACCGTCTTGCCGCCAACGTCCACGCCTGCGATCCGCACGCCGTTGGCCAGCCGGCTGGGGGAGCCGGCGAAAGCGAGGCCGAGAACCACCGCGGCCAGGGCAGTGAGGGCGGCGAGGATTGCCGTCCGCTGGACGAGCACCCGGCGCTGGGCCTGCGTCCTCGGACGCCGCCTTCTGGGCCGGACCAGCGTGTATTTCCGCCTCCGAGGCAAGCTGCCCAGTGTAGCCCCCGATCTGGAGGGCTTTGAGCTGCCTCTGTAGTCCTTAAAAGGTGAAGAGCTCGATGCCGCCGCTCACGTTCAACCCGACGCCGGTGATGTACGACGCGAGGTCTGAGCAGAGAAACGCGATCGCGTTGGCGACGTCCTGCGGCTCCCCGGCGCGGCGCATCGCAGTGCGCTGCACCATGCGCTCGTTCATCTTCGGATTCCCGAAGTTGAAGGCCTCTGTGCTGATGACGCCGGGCACGATCGCATTGCACGTGATCCCGTGCCTTGCCCCCTCGAGCGCGATCGTGCGCGTCAGCCCGAGGAGACCCGCCTTCGTCGCTGAATAGCTCGCCTGGCCAAACCCGCCGAGCGTTCCCGCAACGGACGCCATGTTCACGATCCGTCCCCACCCACGTTCCTTCATGTGCGGCCAGACGGCCTGGGCGCAGTTGAACGAGCCGGTCAGGTTCACGCGCAGGTCCCGCTCCCAGAGCTCCGGCACCTGGTCGGAGAGCTGGCCGAGGTGGTCGAGCGTCCCGGCGTTGTTGACGAGGATGTCGACTGCGCCGAACTCGTCGACGACCCGCTTCACGGTCTCGGCGACCTGGGCTCGGTCGGTCACGTCGCACTTGACCGCGGCCGAACGGCGTCCGATCTCGGAGATCTCCTTGGCGGTCGCCTCCGAGTAGACGAAGCCCTGTGCGCGGGCCGCCTGGGCCATCGGGCCGAACCGCTCCGCGTCTTCGCCCGAATCCGACTCGACCTGGATGTCGGCGATCACGACGTCGGCGCCCGCGCGCGCGAGCGTCAGCGCGTCGGCGCGGCCGAGCCCGCGCGAACCACCGGTGACGAGAGCGACGCGACCCGAGAGGTCGATCTCAATCACTGTGACCGGAGGCGCCGCTCGTCGGCGCCGTCCTCAGGATGCCCGGCTTTGCCGGGCATCCGTCTGAACTGACCGGTCGACACGCTCTAATTCAGTCCCTCGGCATGAGCAGTTCGCGCGCGATCACGAGGCGTTGGATCTGGGAGGTGCCCTCGTAGATCTGGAAGAGCTTTGCGTCGCGCATCAGCTTCTCGACCGGATACTCCTTCATGTACCCGTAACCGCCGTAGACCTGCACGGCGTCGGTCGTGACCTCCATGCAGATGTCGGCGGCGAAGCGCTTGGCGTACGACGACTGCAGCGTCGCGCGCATTCCCTGGTCGATCATCCAGGCCGCCTGCCAGCAGAGCAGCCGCGCGGCTTCGATCTTGGTGGCCATGTCGGCGATCAGGAAGTTGACGCCCTGGTTCATGGCGATCGGCATCCCGAACTGGACTCGCTCCTTCGAATATTGCGCGGCGTACTCGAATGCCGCGCGCGCGACGCCGACCGCCCCGATCGCGGTGCCCGGACGCGTGAAGTCGAGCGTCCTCATGGCGATCTTGAAGCCCTCGCCTTCCTCCCCCAGCCTGTTTTTGGCGGGAACGCGCACGTCCGAGAACGAGAGCGACGACGTGTCGGTGGAGCGCTGCCCCATCTTGTCGAGATGCTTGTCGACCACGAGCCCGTCGGCGTCACCCGGGACGATGAACGCACTCAACCCGCGGTGGCCCTTCGACTTGTCCGTTGATGCAAAGACGGTGAACCACGACGCATAGCCGGCGTTGGTGATGAACATCTTCGACCCGTTGAGGACGTAGTCGTCACCGTCGAGCACGGCCGTCGTCTGGATGCCGGAGACGTCGGAGCCGGCGTTCGGCTCGGTCAGCGCAAAGGACGTGAGAAGCCCCTCCTCGACGACGCGCGGCAGCCATTCGCGCTTCTGCTCCTCCGTGCCCGCGATGGTGACCGGGCCGTGGCCCAGGCCGCTGGCGGCGATGGCGCTCCCGATACCGGAGCAGCCCCAGCAGAGCTCTTCGCCGATGAGCATGCCTTCGAACGCACCGAGCTCGAGGCCGCCGTAGGCCTCGGGAATGTGGACGTTCATCAGGCCGAGCTCGTGCGCCTTTGCGATCACGTCCGCCGGATGAGTGGAGTGCTCGTCGTACTCGCGCTCCTTCGGACGAATCTCCCGCTCGGCGAAGTCGTGAGCCAGGTCGCGTAGGGCTCGCTGTACGTCCGTGAGGCCGAAGGAAACCCCGCCCGCGGTGCGCTCCTCGATCGTCGCCATCTCCCTCCTAGCGTAGCCTGATTGACTGGTCAGTCAAATTGCTCCCGAGCGACGAATGCGCTTGGATAGCCAGGTGAGCGAGACGGCCGCGCCTGTTGCGCCGCACCCGCCGATCGAGCGGCGCTCGTACCGCTGGGTCGCGCTCCCGCTCCTCGCCTTTGCCCTCTTCTCGCTGACCGCCGGCCTGCTCGCCGCTCATGATCCACGCTCCAAAGGCTACTTCCGCCTCTTCTTCGAGGACCCGATCCACCTCAAGGCCGGCTTCGCCTCGGCGGCGGTCGCGCTCGGCTGCTTCCAGGTCTTCTCGGCCACCTGGATCTACGGCAAGCTGCCGTGGCGCAAGCCCGCCTGGATCAATCCGGCGCACCGGTGGTCCGGACGGTTCGCGTTCGTCTTCACGCTGCCCGTCGCCTACCACTGCATCTTCAAGCTCGGCTTCCGCCAGCCCGACACCCGCGTCCTCCTGCACTCGCTCTTGGGCTGCGCGTTCTACGGCGCGTATGCCGCGAAGATCACGATCGTCCGGCTGCGCCGGTTCCCGGTGCCGGTCCTGCCGATCGCCGGTGGGATTCTGTTCTCCGTCCTGATCGGGGTCTGGTACACGAGCGCGGCCTGGCTCTACACGCGTGACACACCTTCGGCGGCGCCCGCGGCCGCCGTTGTCATTCCGGCCGATGCTCACGCCGCCGATGGGAAGAGCGTGTTCGCTAGTGCGGGCTGCGCGACGTGCCACACGCTGAAAGCCGCGGGCGCGTCCGGGCAGATCGGACCGAACCTCGACGACCTCCGGCCCGCCTACGCCCAGGTGTTGGCGAAGGTCGAGAGCGGCGGCGGCGGCATGCCCTCGTTCGCCCAGCAGCTCAGCGCGCAGAAGATCCGCGACGTCGCGGCGTTCGTCGCGACGAGCGCAGGCTCACCGTAGGCGCGCGCGAAAACGCAGGACGCGGCGGACATGCTCGTCGAGCTCACCGCGGCGCGCCAGCGGAACGAGCACGCGGATCGCGCGCGCGGCGTCTCTCCCGCTCGTGAACAGCAGCAGGTCGGCGCCCGCGCGTGCGGCCGCGACCGCCCACTCCGTCGCATGTCCGCGCACGACGTCGAGGGAGTCGGTGATCGCCACGCCGTCGAACCCGAGCTCGTGCAACAGCCGGTAGGTCGCGGGCTCGAGCGTCGCGCGGCGCGGACCGAGGCTCGGGTAGACGCCGTGCCCGACCATCACGCAGGGCACGCCTCCCTCGACGGCCGCCCGGTACGGAGCGAGGTCGACTTCGCGCACATGCCCGCGCACGTAGGGATGCTCGTCTGTGGAATAGGGCAGCGAGCCAAGCCCGGGGAAATGTTTTGCGCACGCACCCGCTCCACCGGCTGCAAGCCCGCGGGCGAAGGCAACCCCGAAGGACGGCGAGCGAAACTGCCGCGAGCCGAGCGGCCCGTCCGGCAGATCGAGCACCGGGGCGAGATCGACATCGACGCCCGCGCTGCGGAGCGCGACACCGGTCGCCCGTCCGGACGCGTAGGCCGCTGCGGCGCTCCGGACAGCCCGAGCCGACGGCCGGGGCGGCAGGCGCGGGAAGGTCTTGACCTTGCCGCCCTCCTGATCGACGAACACGAGCGCCCCGGGCGGCCGCGCCGCATCGCGGTCATAGCCCTGCACGATCACGCCACCGACGCCGGGCGGGGCGGGCAGGCCCGAGACGACGACGAGCGCCGCCTTCTGCTGCGGCGTCAGACCCAGCAGGGTGGCCATGGTGAGGACAGCGGCAACGCCCAAAGCGTCCGTAGACTAGGCCGTCGTGGATTTCGAGTTCACAGACGAGCAACGGCTCCTGCAGGACACCGTCCGCCAGTTCGTGGACGACCGGATCCTGCCGAACGCCGTCGAGAACGACATCAACCACCACCTCGACCTGGATGCGATCCAGGGGATGGCGGAGCTCGGCATCCTCGGGATCGTCATTCCCGAGGAGTACGGCGGTGCCGGCCTCGACTTCGTCTGCGAGGCGCTCGCCTGCGAGGAGATCGAGCGCGGTGAGGCGGCATTCCGCACGCTGATCTCGGTTCATGTCGGGCTCAACTCGCTGGCGCTCCTGAAGTACGCCTCTGAGGAGCAGAAGCAGCGCTGGCTCGTCCCGCAGGCGAGCGGCGAGAAGCTCGCGTGCTTCGGGCTGACGGAGCCCGCGGCGGGCTCCGACGTTGCGGCGATGAAGTCGACCGCACGACGGGAGGGCGACGTCTACATCTTGAACGGCTCGAAGAACTGGATCTCCTACGCGAACGTCGCCGACCACGCACTCGTGTTTGCGAAGACCGATCCGTCCGCGAAGCACAAGGGGATCTCCGCATTCGTGCTCGAGCGGGGCATGCCGGGGTTCACGACGGCGGACACCGAGCACAAGCTCGGGATCTGGGCCGGCTCGACCGGAGAGCTCTTCTTCGAGAACGTCGAGGTTCCGGCAGAGAACATGATCGGCGAAGAGGGACAGGGGTTCGAGATCGCGATGTACGGGCTCGACCAGGGTCGTTTCACGGTCGCCGCCGGAGGAGTCGGCGTGATCCGTGCGTGCCTCGAGCGTTCCGTCGAGTACGCGCGCGAGCGTGAGACGTTCGGCGAACCGATCGGCAAGTACCAGTTCGTGCAGGACATGATCTCCGAGATGGTGCTCGGCTACGAGACGTCGAAGCTGCTCGTCATGCAGGCCGCGTGGATGAAGGATCAGGGTCTGAGGAACACGCGGGAGACATCACTTGCGAAGTGGCATGCCACGGAGTCCGCATTCCGCGCGGCGCATCTGGCGATCCAGGTGCACGGCGCGTACGGTTATTCGGCGGAGTACGGCATCGAGCGTTACTTCCGTAATGCGCGCGCGCCGATCATCTACGAAGGCACGACGCAGATCCACAAGATGATGCAGGCCGAGCATGCGCTCGGCTTCAGGAATTTGAATGGCCGCGGTGGCGACGTGTCGCCGCTCTGCTCGTGGGCGCCGGCGTTGTCGCCGGTGCACACTCGCGCCTAGGCGCTGCTGTACTCGAAGGGGCCGACGGCCGTGTACTTCCCGGGATGCTCGTACGCGATCCCGTCCGACACGCGGAGCGTCGTCGAGGAACCGAAGTCGCCCTCTTTGAACACGATTCCCTCGGGGAGGACTGCGCCCGGGTGGACCTCTGCGCCGCTGACTGGATTCTTGATCGCCTCGGAGACCACCTCGTACGAATTGCCCGCCTTCACCCGCGAGTTGACCCCGTCGACGTGGACGTCGTAAGGCACCGGCTTCGGCCCGTGGATCGTCGGCCAGGTCCAGGCCAGCACACCCCAGGGCCCTCCGGCGTCGCCGCCGATTAGCGTCTCGATCGCGTTGCGCTGTGCTTCGTCGGCGCGCTCGTCGACCAGGATCAGCGCCTCGCCGTTGCCTTCGTGGATCGCTCCGGGCCAGTTCACGCACACGGTGAAATTCAGATCGTCGAGCGAGGTGTCTCCGAAGGTGCCGCGCTCGACATGCCACGTCCAGGTCCCCTCGCACTTCCCGGTCGTCGGGAGAGCGTTGAAGTTGCACGGGCAGCCGTAGTCGCAGTTACACGCGACGATGACCGTTCCCTTGAGCTCCCAGTCCATTCTGACCTCCGTCGTGAGGCCTGCCGCGTCCGGTAGACCGTAACGCCTACCAGTGGGCGATGTCCATCCAGGGCCAGTCGGCCGGTCGCTCGGCGAGCCCGGCCCGCACCGGGTTGTCTCCCACGTAGAGGATCGCGCTCAGGAGATGCGCGTCGCTCTCGATGACGTACGCGGAGAATCTGTTCTGAAAGAGATGACCGACCCGGCCGTGGCGTCGGTTGAACCGTTGTGCGTAGAGCCCGTTGAGACGGTGCATGCCTTTCGAAAGGCTTTCCCGTTCGGTCGAGAGGACGAGGTGGTAGTGGTTCGGCATCAGGCAGTACGCGTAGACGTTCCAGGCGAACTTGCGGATGACCTCCCTGAGCTGTGCTCTGAGTGCGATGTAGTCGTGTGTGTCGCGAACGATCGGAGCCCGCGCGACGCCTCGTGAAGTGACGTGAAACATTCCGTCGGGCAATTCACTGCGCAGCCTGCGTGGCATGAAGCGAAGCTAGCGCGGCCGCGGTCGCACGACCAGATGCCGATCCGAGCCGCCGCCGGTAACGACACGTTCCAGGGACAGTCCCTGGAACCCCTCTTCTCGGGAGCCGTCTGTGCCGGACACGTGCCAGGGACTGTCCCTGGCACACGTGCTTTTAGAACCCGCTGGCCCCCGGTGGCGGGAGTGGCGACCTGGGCAGCCCAGCGCGCGGCCCGCCGGCGTTGTACTCGCTCGGCGCGACGTCGTTCGGGCCACCCGGATAGAAGAGCGACGCCAGCACCTGGATGTGCCGCCGGCCGACACCCAGCTCGAACTGGCCGCCGCCGTACATCTGAACGCCCCTCGCGGCACAGTCCTCGATGCACTCGAGCAACCGCGCCGTCGTGCCGAACCGCGACGGCTTGATGTTCAGCCACCCCGGCTCGACCGGAAGCGCGCGCACGTCGGCGACGGAGTGGATCGGCGCGTCGAAGCTGAGCCGGCTCTCCTGACCCTGCAACACCGTTCCGCACTCGCCGTCGAGCGAGGCGTCCTCCAGCACGACGTCCGGGAAGAGCTCCACGACCGCGCGATACAGCTCCGGATCCGGGACGACGTCGACCGGCGTCCCGGTGTAGTACGCCTTCAGGTCGAGAACGCGAACCCGCCCCGTCCCGGCGAGGCGCTCCATGAACGGCCTGTCCCAGTCATTCTCCGGGTCGAGTTTCAGCTCGAGGTCTGGATTGTGCTCGAGCCACGCGAACGCGTCGTCACGCGTCGAGACCACGAAGCGCACGGGGCTGTACTCGCGCTCGAGCGCGACACCGAGCGAGAGCTCGTTCTGCCGCAGCGCCAGGTCGAGCGCGGCACTCTCGAACGCCCAGCGGCGGTAGTCGCGAGACGCCGGCATGCCCGGCTCTCCGTCGAACAGCTGCAGCCCGTCGAGCTGCGCCGAGAGCTCCTGCAGCGTCGTCCGCCCGGGAGGCTCCAGCTGCGGAAACCAGTCGTGATCCTGCGCCGTGTACGTGACGTCTTCGCCCCGTCCCTCCGCGCCGTCGCCGCCCAGCACCACCGTCGTCGACACGCGCGTGAACTGGGACGAGACGTCGACCGACTTGCGCTCGGTGCCGAACTCCTCGACGTTCACCTCGAGCCCGCGGAGTCGGTCCCAGAGCGCCATCAGCCGAGAGAGGGCTCGACGGGACCGGACTGCTCGACGCGCATGAGCTTGTACACGAGCGGAATCACGGCGAGGATCGGGATGGCGCAGACGGGCCACAAGATCTGGTACCCGTTCGTCTCAGGGAGGTACGGCCGCGCGAGGTCGATCGCAGCACCTGCTATCGGAGCTCCGAGCAACAGACCGAGACCCTTCGTCGTCGTGGCAAGCCCGGAGATCGCGCCCCGGTGCTCCTCCGGCATCAGCTTGAAGAGCAAGCCCCAGGCAAGCGTCATCACGAGGCCGCCGGACACCGCGACGGGGATGATGAGCGCGAAGTACCAGGTCTGCCAGGTCGACGCGAACCCGGCGACGAGGAACCCGCCGCCGTACAACCACGACGACCAGAAGATCACGCGCGCGATCCCGAAGCGATCGCCCAGCTTGCTGGCGAGCAAGGCGGCGATGACATAGCCGGTCGCAACCGCGCCGAGCAGCGCAGACGAGATCGCCTTCGACTCATTCAGGCCGTCGAGGACGTACAGCACGACGAATGTGCGTGCCGCCGCGAACGTCCCCTCCCAGGCGGCGTTGCAGAACAGGAAGCGACGCACCGCCGCTTCCTGTTGGAAGATCGACCAGCTCCGCTTGAAATACGCCCCCACCCCCTCGAAGACACGACCGTGCCCACCGTCCTCTCTGATGAAGAGGATCGGGATTGCGCACGCCCCCGTGGTCACGAATGCCGCGAGGACGAACGGAGCGGCGTGCCAGACCTTGAGCAGGAAGCCACCGCCGACGAGTGCAGCGCCGAGCGCAATCCCGCGCAGGACGTGCTGGATCCCCTGTGCGCGCCCGTACACGGACGGCGGCAAGACGTCGGGATAGAGCCCGCGATAAGGCGGCTCGTAGACGTAGTAGGCGAAGAAGAACGCGAGCACGATCAGGGTCGTCGTCCAGAGGTTCGGCATGAACGGCATCAGCAGGAGGCAGAAGCCGAGCGGGCCGAGCGCGGCGAACATGAATGGGCGTCGGCGCCCCATCGGTGTATGGAAGGTGTCGCTCCACGGCCCGATCACCGGCGACAACGTGAGCGCGAACACACCCTCGGCCCCGAGCACGAGCCCGATCAACGTTCCCGACTCGGTGAACCGGTGCAGAAGCGGCGGCAGATACGCCGCCGTGGTCGTGATCGAGAACGCGAGCCCGAACGCGCCGGCCCCGAGAATCCAGAAGACGCTCCGCCTGACCGCGCCCGACTGCCGGGCGGCTTCCGCGGTGACCTGTGTCACTGCGTCAGACCTTGGCGGCTACGCGGTCGGCGGCGAGCCCGCCGCAGATCACCTGAACGACCGTCGCCTCTGCACGGGCGATCGCCTCGTCCCCGTCCTCGAGCTTGCCGAGCACCCAGCCGGTGAGGATCTCCTCGATCGCCCCGTAGAACACGTAGCTGGCCATACGCGGATCGAGGTCCGAACGGAATTCACCATCCGCCTGACCGCGGGCAATCACCCGCTCGAGCCCGGCGAACGCCAGCTCGATCTCGTCGATGCGCTGCTGCAAGTGCGAGCTGCGGGTCACCTCGCGCACGAGCACACGCACGAGGTCCGGGTCGCGGCGCCACGCGCGCAACAAGAGCTTGGCGATCCCGGCGAGACGGTCGCGTGCGCTCTCGTCGGTCTCCTCGACCGAGCGCACTGCGTCGAGGACATCGCGCCACGTCTCGCGGAAGATCGTCTCGAGCAGCTCTTCCTTCGAACGGAAGTAGTGGTAGAGCAAACCGTGCGCGACACCCGCTTCCTCGGCGATGTCACCGACCCTGCAGGTGTGGTAGCCCTTGCGCGCAAAGACGCGCACGGCAGCGTCGAGAATGAGCCGACGCTTGTCCTCCTGGCCTGTTGAACGGTCGCTCAACGGTCGCAGTGTAGTGGTAGCTTCGCGGGCTGTGGTGCTACGCGGCGTGCTGGTCGTCGATTTCACGCGCTACCTGCCCGGCCCCTTCGCCAGCCGCGAGCTCCTGCGGCTCGGCGCGCGGGTCGTGCGGGTGGAGACACCCGACGGGGACCCGCTCCGCTCGGTCGCTCCCGGCTGGGACGACGCGCTCAACACGGGCAAGGAGTCGGTCGTGTGGGACCTCGAACGAGACCCCGGCCTAGGCCGCGCACTCGCCGCTCGCGCGGACGTCGTGCTCGAGGGATTCCGCCCCGGTGTCTCGGAGCGACTCGGGCTGGCCGCGGCCGATCTTCCCGACTCGGTCGTGTACTGCTCCATCACCGGCTTCGGCGCGGGCGACACGCGCGCCGGTCACGACCTCAACTACCAGGGCTGGGCCGGGCTGCTCGCCGACACCGCCCCCGCGTTGCCGCCGGTGCAGATCGCCGATCTCGCAGGCGGCTCGCTCTTCGCCGTCATCGAGATCCTGGGCGCTCTGCTCGAACGCGAGCGAACGGGACGCGGCACGCACCTCGTCGTCTCGATGACGCACAACGCGCACTCACTCGCAGCGCATCGCCTGCACGGCGAACCCGAACGCACGCTCACGGGCGGGCTCGCGTGCTACCGCACGTACGAGACCGCCGACGGCCGCTTCCTCACCGTCACTCCCGTCGAGCCGAAGTTTTGGCAGCGGCTCTGCGAGCTGATCGAACGGCCCGACCTCGTCGACCGTCACTACGAGCAGGACCAGGAAGCGCTGGCCGCCGAGCTCGCCGAGGTCTTTCGCGCGTGGCCGCTGGCCCGCTGGCTCGAGCTCTTCGAGGGCGAGGACGTCATGGTCGGCCCCGTCGCGACCCTCGCAGAGGCAGCCGAATGGCTCGACGCCCCCGTCGACACAGGCAAGGCGCCCCTCCTCGGCGAGCACACCGAGAAGTGGCGGGCCGACCTTGCCCCGTTCGAGGGATAACAGGCTCGCAGACGCGCGACGATCTCAGGGTTGGATGACCCGGCGCCGCGTCCTCTCCCTGCTCGCTCTCGCTCTCTGTGCGTCAGCGCTGGTCGGTTGCGCCGGCGGCGATGCGCTCGCGCTCGACCCCGTGGCGAAGGCCGCCACGACGACGGCGAAGACGCAGGCGTCGCGGTTCGACTTCCACGCATCGATCACGGCCGGCACCGCAGGCTCGTTCTCCTTCCACGGAAACGGAATCTTCGACGGCCAGCACAAGTCCGGCTGGATGAACATGCACTTCTCGCTGCCGGCAGCAGCGCAGATGCAGCTCGGGTCCGCCGACCCGAGCATGGAGATGATCTTCGACGGCAATCACGGCCTCGTCATGTACATGCGCTCGCCGCTCTTCGACCGAGTCGTCCCGTCGGGCAAGTGGGTCAAGATGGACGTGGCCAAGCTGGCGAAGAAGCAAGGGATGGACCTCGGCACGCTCATGAACGCGAATCAGGCCGACCCGTCGCAGTCGCTCCGCATGTTGATGGCGTCGAGCGGCGCACGCGTCACCGGGGCCGAGCGGATTCGCGGCGTGGAGACGACGCACTACGCCTTCAACATCGACTTCAAGAAACTCGCCCACGACAACAAGGCGTTCAGGCAGCTGACCGAGAAGACCGGTTCGATCTCGGCTCCTGCCGAGGCGTGGGTCGACAAACAGGGTCGCGTCCGCCGCCTCAGCGTGACAATGACGATGGGCGCCGCACTCGGCACGCCGATGACGATGTCGATCACCGAGGACCTCTACGACTTCGGCGAGCGCACTCCGATCGCCCCGCCGCCCGACAGCCTGGTCGTCGACCTCTCCTCGCTTCCCGGCTCGAGCTCCTAGCTCTCCTGCCGCTCGTCTCGCCCGGGCAGCCGGTCGGTCAACCGTCCGAGCGCCTGCGTGACCTCGCTCGGGATGATCCAGACCTTGTTTGCTTCGCCCTGCGCAATCTGCGGCAGCACTTGAAGATACGAGTAGGCGAGCAGCTGTGGGTCGGGGTTGCCCTCATGGATCGCGCGGAAGACCGTGTCGATCGCCTGTGACTGACCTTCCGCCTGAAGGATCGCGGCCTGTTTCTGCCCCTCGGCGCGCAGGATCGACGACTCCTTCTCGCCCTGTGCGGTCAAGATCTGCGACTGCTTCACACCCTCAGCAGCGAGGATCGTGGCGCGCTTGTCTCGGTCGGCTCGCATCTGCTTCTCCATCGAGTCTTGAATCGACGGCGGCGGGTCGATCGCCTTCAGCTCGACGCGATTGACGCGAATGCCCCACTTCCCGGTCGCTTCGTCGAGCACACCGCGAAGCTGGCCGTTGATCTCGTCGCGCGACGTGAGCGTCTTCTCGAGCGCCATGCCGCCGATGACGTTCCGGAGGGTCGTCACCGTCAACTGCTCGATCGCCTGGATGTAGTTGGCGATCTCGTAGGTCGCCGATTTCGGATCGGTCACCTGGAAGTAGATGACCGTATCGATGCTGACGACGAGGTTGTCCTCGGTGATCACCGGCTGCGGAGCGAACGAGACGACTTGCTCCCGCATGTCGATCATGTCCCGGATGCGATCGACGAATGGGACGACGAGTGTCAGTCCGGGCGTCAGCGTCCGCGAGTATCGCCCGAGCCTCTCGACAACGCCGGCCCGCGCCTGCGGGACGATCCGGATCGTGCGAGCAAGGGTCAGCAGCACGAGCCCTGCGACGACGAGCAGAACGATCAGCCCAGCGGTCATCTCTTCACCTCTCTACTCGTAGACGAGAGCTGTCGCTCCCTCGATCTTGGCTACCTCGACTCGGGTACCGGGCTCGAAGACTCCATCCTCCATGTACGAGCGCGCGGACCACTCTTCGCCGCCGATGCGTACCCGGCCGCCGTTCGCGTCCACCCGCTGGAGCACTGTCGCTTTTGTGCCCTCGAGCGCCGCCGTTCCCGTACGCAGGGCTGCGGGCATGTGCAGGTGCCGTCTCGCGACCGGACGCAGCAAGGCGACCGATGCGATCGAGCCGGCGATGAACACGATCAGCTGGACGATGATTCCGCCTCCGACGAGCGCAACGATTCCAGCCGCCACAGCGGCTAGCGCCACCGGTCCGAGAAAGAACAGCCCCGGCGTGAAGATCTCCCCGACGGCCAGCAGCACTGCCGCGATCACCCAGATCAGCCACCCAGGCACAACTCTGATCGTAACTACGCAGGTCGTGCGAGCCCGAGAGCTGCCGGCAGTCCGTACAGGTCGGTCAGCCGTTCGTCGATCTCCGGGTGGCGTTCCTCGCGGTCGACCAGGATCGCGCGCATGCCGAGCGCTCTGGCTCCCTCGATGTCCTCCTCGAGCGAGTCGCCGACCATGACCGCGTCGCCCGGCGCGACCTCGAGCGCGTCGAGTGCGGCCTGGAAGATCGTCGGGTGGGGCTTCACTCGCCCGTGCGAGCGCGAGTCGACGATCGCATCCACGTCGAGCGCGTGGTGTGCTACGAACTCGGTGAGGTCGCGTATGCCGTTCGACACCACTGCGATGCGGAGCGACGCAGCGCGCAGCTCGTCGAGCACGGGTAGCACGTCCTCGTAAAGCTCGAAGTTCTCCGAGACTCCCCAGCCTTCTTCGATTTCCGTGGCGCAGTCGCTTGCGAGCAACTCCGGTCCGCCCATGCCGATGAAGATCTCTTCGGTGAAGCGGTGCCAGATCGTCTCGTCGTGCAGAAGCTCGGGATGGCGCTTGAGGTTCTGGACCGCCGCTTCGCGCGCCTCGTCGTAGCGGCTCGTGTCGAGCGTGATCCCGTGACGCCCGGCGATGCGCGCGTAGCGCTCCGCAGACAGCTCCGGGCCTGGACGGCAAAGCGTGAAGTCGACGTCGAAGAGAACGGCCCGCAGGGTCACTCGGCGTCCTCCAGCAGCCACCTGACGGTCTCGATGTGCGTCTCGCTGTAGTCGCTGTCGAAGGCCCACGCCATCGTCTGCCCGATCGTCCACCCGCGGGCGCGCTCCCGGTCGAGGCCGAGCTCGGACGTCAGCCTGTCGAGGCGGTAGAGAACGTCTGTCTTCGAGGGACCGAGCTCGAACGAGCGCACGATCGGCGCGACCGCGAACTCGCGCTCACCGACGAGCGGCTTCGGATCGATCACGAGCCACGGCTCGCGCTCTGCGGCGAGAACGTTGTCGCCATGGAGGTCCTGGTTCAGCAGCACCTGCTCTCCCTGTGACTCCGACAGCGAGCGGAGCGCGTCGACCGCCGCGTCGACCAGTCGCCGCTCGATTGCGCGGCCCGATTGCTCCCACTGTTCCGGCAGCTCGTCGATCCACCAGGCGGCCTCCTCGGCGAGCGTGTGAAAGGGCTCTCCGGCTCTCACCCAGTGCTTCGGCAGCAACTCGACCAGGACGTCGAGCGCTGTCTCGCCGCCGTTCTCCGCGAGAGCCGTTCCCGGTTCGCAACGCTCGAGCAACATCGCGGAGCGCGCATCGTCGCGGGCGAGCAGCCGCACCGCGCCGCTCCCACCGAGGAGCTCGAGCGCGTCCGCTTCGTGCTCGGCCTCGCGGTGCGGGTAGATCACCTTGAGAACGGCTGGTGTTCCGTCGGCGCGCTCGGCGCGAACTGCATAGCCGGCAGCGCCGGGGTCGTAGGGCTCGCCGAGCTCGAGCTCCCAGTCCTCGACGCATTCGGCAACGAGTTCGGGGACGCGCTCGAGCCAGACGCCGTGCGTCAGACTCGCGTCGGCCACCGGTACGCGTTCGGCTGCCGGTTTGCGAGCGACGGCAACTTGGCGCGGATGTTCTGCAGGTGGGCGCGATCGAGCTCGGCGGTGATCACGGTTTCCTCGTCCGGCGCCTGCGCGACGACGACACCCCACGGGTCCGCGATCAGCGACCGGCCGTAGGCAGGCTTGCCCGGGAGCGTCTCGCCGATCTGCGCGGCGGCGGCGACGTAGAGCTGGTTCTCGATCGCGCGCGCGCGCATGAGCACGTGCCAGTGATCCTTGCCGGTCGGCGTCGTGAAGTGCGCCGGCACCGTTACGAGCTCCGCGCCTTCGAGCGTCAGGATGCGGTAGAGCTCGGGGAAGCGAATGTCGTAACAGATCGAGAGCCCGATGCTCCAGTCCTCGACCTCCGCGACGACGGGCTCGTCCCCCGGTTCCTCTGCCTCCGACTCGCGGTAGACGACGCCCCCGACCTCCACGTCGAAGAGGTGGATCTTCCGGTACGTCGCGACGAGCTGGCCTTCGGGGTCGAAGACGAGGCTCGTGTTGGAGAGCTTCTCGCGTCCCTCCCGCCGCTCGGCGATCGAGCCGCCGACCAAAGTGATCCCGTGCGTCCGCGCCCACGCGGACATCGCGGCGACCGACTCGCCGCCGTCGAGTGGCTCCGCAGTCGCGTGGTACACGGCAGCGTCGCCGATCGCGTTCCACTTCTCCGGGAGAACGACGACGTCGGCCCCGGTTGCAGCCGCCTGCGCGACGAGGCGCTCTGCCTTTTCGAGGTTCGCGCTCTTGTCGGCCCGACTCGTCATCTGAACGCACGCGATACGGATCCGGTCCGGCATACGCGCAGGATAGCCTCGCCGCGATGGAGCCAGTGACCACGGCCGGCCCGCGCCTGCGCGTTCTCGAGGCGCTTCGGCACCGCGGCTTCCGGCTCCTCTTCGCCGGGCAGACGATCTCCCAGATCGGCGACGCGGCCTTCATCGTCGCGCTGGGCTGGCGGGCCTTTACGCTCACGGGCAAGGCGAGCTCGCTCGGAATCGTGCTGAGTGTCGAGGCGCTCGGTTTGGTCACGACGCTCCTGATCGGCGGCGTGCTCGCAGATCGCTACTCGCGACGTCTGCTCTTGATCGGCTCCGACGTGTCGCGTGCGCTGATCGTGGCGGGACTGGCACTCGTGGATGCGACGGGTCACCTGCAGTTCGGTGTGCTGATCGGTTTCGTCGCGCTGCACGGTCTCGGCAGCGGCCTGTTCCAGCCCGCCTTCGGCGGCATCCTGCCGCTGCTCGTCGAGGAACCGAGCCTCGGATCCGCGAACGCGCTGATCGGCGTGTCGCGCCAGGCAGCGCTCGTGATCGGGCCTGCGATCGCCGGACTGATCTACGCCGCTGCGGGGTCGAGCGCGATCTTCGCCGTCGACGCTGCGTCGTTTCTCGTCTCCGCCGCGCTGCTGACGCCGACAAGACCGCGCGCGTTCGAGCCGGGCCCGTCGCAGGGCTTACGCGAAGAGCTGACGAGCGGCTTCCACTACGTCATGCGAGTGCCGTGGCTCTGGCGCACGATCGGAACGTTCACGCTCGTGCTCATGACGGCGTTCGCAGCACTCCAGGTGCTGCTGCCGAAGCTCGTCGAGCAGGAGTGGCACGGCGGCGTCGGCGCGTACGGCCTGCTCTTCACCTTGCAGGGAATCGGGATGGTGTTCGGGTCGATCGTGCTGGGACAGACCTCGCCAACCCGCCGCCGAGGTGTGCTGATCTACTCGCTGCTCGCGACCAACAATGCGGTCGGCATCCTGCTCGGGCTGTCGCCGTGGTTCTGGGGAGCCGCAGCCGTGCAGGTGGTGCGAGGGTTCTGCATCGGCTTCGCGATCACCCTCTGGGACACGATGCTGATGCAGCGAGTCCCGCAGCACATGCTCTCGCGCGTGATCAGCATGGACTGGTTCGGCTCGCTCGGCCTGTTACCGGCCGGGCTCGGCCTCTGGGCCGCCCTATCCGGCCTAGCCCCGCCGGGGACGCTGATCGCAGCCAGCATGGCGTTCTCCGCGTGCCTGTTCCTCCTCGGCCTAGCCGACCGCCGAATCCGAGACGTCGACTGACGTTTGGTCGAGAAGGCTCTCGGCAACAACCGGCTCGATCGATACTTCAAGACCGAAAGTGAGGCGAGTCTCGTGTCCTTTGGCCTCCTGATTCTCCGTGTCGTCGTCGGCGGCACGATGTTCAGCCACGGTGCCCAAAAGCTCTTCGGCTGGTTCGGGGGCGGCGGGCCTCGAGGCACGGCGAATTCCTTCGAGGCGATCGGGTTCCGGCCGCCGTTCTTGCTGGCGATCCTGGCCGGCCTCGGAGAGTGCGGCGGCCTGGCGTTTGCTGCCGGTTTCGTCACGCCGCTTGCCGCCCTCGGCATCGCGACGGTGATGATCACGGCCATCGGCGCCGTTCACTGGCCGAATGGGTTCTTCAACGGGAAGGGCGGCTTCGAGTTCAACCTGACCTTGCTCACCGTCGCGATTGCGATTGCTGCAACCGGCCCCGGGCGCTTCTCGATCGACCGCGCTCTCGGCTGGGACGACAACCTGAGCGGCATCTGGTGGGGCGTCGGTGTACTGGGAGCCGCTGCAGCGATCTCGTTTGTCACCCTGAGCGTGCTGCGAAAGCGCGGGGAATTGCGCGCAGCTGCGGCATAGAAAGAGAGACGCTAGCGCGCGCCGAAGTCGACGTCCTTCGTCTCCACCGTACCGGCCGTCCGCCCCGGCGCCTTGTGGTTGCCCCAGTACATGTTCGTGTGGGAGATGACCTGGTCCGGCGGAGGCGCTCCCCACTGCGTCAGGTCTTCCGTCGTGTGCGCATCGCTGATGAGAGTCGTGTCGTACCCCCGCACAAGCGCGCCGTGGAGCGTCGAGCGAATGCACTCGTCGGTCTGCGCGCCGGCCACGAGGAGTCGTCCGACTCCGAGCTCGGACAGCACCGTCTCGAGCGTCGTGGCCTCGAAGGAGTCTGCGTAGCTCTTGTCGACGCGCGGCTCGGTGTCGCCAGGCCGTAGCTCGGGGACGATCTGCCAGTCGTCGCTCCCTTGCGGGAGGCCGTTTTCGTCGTTGTGCTGGACCCAGACCACGGGCACTTCCGCCTCCCGGGCCCTCTCGACGAGACTGCCGACATTCGCGACGACCGCGTCGCGCTCGTGCGCTCCGCCGACGACGCCGTTCTGCACGTCGACGATCAGAACTGCGGTGTTGGGACGGTTCTCGAGTGTCGCCATGATCCCCCTCTTCTTCGCGAACGGGATGGGTGTGCGGGAGTATTCGAACCCGCCTGAAACCCTAGTAGACGGGGATCCTCGTTGCGACAACGACGGCCACTACACCGTCAACCTGCTCGATCCGCAGGGTCGCAAGAAGGCCAGTCCGCTGATTTGGACTGCGTTCGGACTGGCCTACCTGTCTCCCATGCTTTGTTGTCGTCGTGCAGGCATTTCGCTAATCGGGGTGCCCAGATTTGAACTGGGGACCTCTCCGACCCGAACGGAGCGCGCTACCAGGCTGCGCCACACCCCGAAGCGGCACGAAGACTAGCCGCTTTCGCCACCGATCCGTGACGTTTCCCCGGCTATGTTGCCTTCACCGACAACTTGGAGGGCAACGGGTCATGAACAGCGTCAACCTCATCGGCAACCTGACCACCGACGTCGAGCTGCGCGAGTTCGGCGAGGACAAGCGCCTCGCCACGTTCGGGCTCGCGGTCGACCGCAGCGGCAAGGACGGCGAGACCGATTTCTTCCGGATCGCGGTGTGGGACCGGCAGGCACAGCTGTGCTCCGAGTACCTGGCGAAAGGGCGCAGGATCGGCCTCGAGGGCCGGCTGCGGTATCGAACGTGGGAGGACGACGGGCAGAAGCGCAGCGCTGTCGAGGTCGTTGCGTATCGCGTCGAGTTTCTGTCTCCGCCGGCGGCGGGCTCAGGCGGGGAGGTGGTGCCTTTCGAGGCTGCCGTCGCCTAGAAAGTCGTCGATCGCATGCGCGCAAGCGTCAGGGCGCTCGCCGATGAGGAGATGCCCGCAACCCGGAATGACGCGCAGCGGTGCGCGCAACCGACGCGCGTACTCGAACGCGTCGTCGAGCGGCAGCTGCACGTCTTCGGCTCCCCAGAGGACCAGCACCGGGCAGCGCACTGCTTCGAGCTCCTGACGCGGGTCGTCCGCGCGCAACGCCTGCCACGCGCTGTCGACGTCCGTGTGCAGCAGCTGGGCCGCGAGAAATCCCTCGACAGCCTCGTTGGTCAGCGAGCCGGGATCGGCGACCGACACGAAACCGAAGACGAACCGGCGAAGCAGGAGCGACCGCGAGACCAGGCCGCGCCAGCGAGCCGCAAGCCGGCCGGGGCGAACCGTGCTGAACACGGACTGCAGGTGCCGCCCCCAGATGCTGCCGAGACTCAGCCCGGCTGCGGCTGCGAGCACGACGGCGGAGACGTCATCGGGATGCCTTAGCGCGAGGCGCAGCACCACCGCTCCCCCGAGCGAATGCCCGACGACGGGCGCAGGCAGCATGCCCTCCCGTGCGGCGAGCGCAGCCACCCGATCCGCGAACGGCTCGAGGCCCGAGACGGCAGGCAGGGCCTCCGACCCGCCGTGGCCGGGCAGGTCGGGAACGAGCAGCCTGTGGTTCGGGACGAGGAGCGGGGCGAGCTCCGTCCAGTTGGCCGCAGCCCCACCCAGTCCGTGGACGAGGATCAGCGGAGGGCCCTCGCCCCCCACGAAATAGCGCATCCTGGCGCCCTTGAGCTCGGCGAATCGCTCCTCCAGGGCGGGTAGTTTTGCGTCCGTCACCAGGGCCGATTATCCTGTGACCAATGACTGTTCGTGGAGCGCCGGACCGTTGATTCCGGCAAAGACATGTGGAGGCTCGATCTAGCCCGCTGAGCGCATTCGCGCCGGCGGGTTTTTTCGTGCAACGACGAGAGGAGCGTAGATGGCGAACCACCTCACGCCCGAGGAGTTGTCCAAGGAGCTCGGGATCGACCGGCAGGAGGTCATCCGCGTCTGTGTCGAAGAAGGTGTGCCGATCTATCAGGGCAAGATCGACAAGACGCTGTTCCAGGCACAGCTAGAAGCCTTGGGCGCGATGCCCGCGCACCACTAGACGCTACGCAGACTTACGCGCCGGCGCACGCCGGGTACGAGAGCCGCTCTTCGAAGCGGCTTTCGTCTTTGACGAAGAACCCGATGGGGTCTTCCGATCCTTCGCCTCCGCGACGCTCTTCTTCAGCGCCTCGAGCAGGTCGACGACCGGCGCCTCCGGCACGGGCTCCGGCTTCGCGATCTCCTTGCCGTCGAGCTTCGCCTCGAGCATCTGGCGCAGGTCGCTGCGGTACTGGCTGACGAGCTCCGACGGATCGAACTCGCCGACGAGGCTCTGCATTACCTGCTGGGCGAGGTCGAGCTCGGCCTTTTTCACCTCGGTGCCTGCGACAGCCTCCTCGATCTCGGCCTGCGAACGCACGTCTTCGGCGAGGAAGAGCGTCTCGAGCACCAGTGCTTCGCCCTTCGGACGGATGAGCGCGAAGTACTCGGCGCCGCGCAGCACGAAGCGGCCGATCGCCCCCATCTCCGAATCCTTCATCGCCTCGAGCAGGAGTACATACGGCCGCCGCTGGGCGGGGGCCTGAGCAGGCGCCAGGTAGTACGTCCGGTCGAGGTAGACCGGATCGACCTGATCGAGCGGAACGAACCGGGTGATGTCGATCGAGCGCGAGTCGTCGTGCTGCTGGATCGCTTCGAGGTCGGCGTCCTCGACGATGACGAACTCGCCCTTCGCAACCTCCCAGCCCTTGACGATCTCGTCGGGGCCGACCTCACGCTCGTGGGTGGGGCACCAGCGCTTCTGGCGGATCGGGGTCTTGCACTCCCGATGGAGCGTCCGGAAGCTGACGTCGGACTGCTTCGCCTTGGGCGTCGTCGCCAGGGCCAGGCCAACCGGGATGTTGACCAGTCCGAATGAGATCGATCCGTTCCAGATAGTGCGCATGGCCGCCTTCGAATTGTAGAGGGACCGGGCAGTTTCGACCCCACCAGGTGGCTTCCTGCAAATTACGATGGGAACGTGGCAACCACGACCACCGCGGCGGGGACTCGGACAATCGCCCGGTTGTGGCAGGACGCCGTCGAGCGGCACTGGCCGGGCCCGGCCTACCTGGTCCAGGAGGGCGAGGACTGGCGCAAGGTCTCGTGGGACGAGGCGGCCCAGGCCGTCGAGGAGCTGGCGAACGGGCTCCTGGCCCTCGGGATCAGAAAGGGCGACGCCTTCTCGATCCTGGGCTCGACCCGCCTCGAGTGGGTCCTCTTCGATTTCGCGCTCGGCCTCGTCGGCGCGGTCGGCGCACCCATCTACATGAACAGCTCGCCGAAGGACATGGCACACGTCGTCGAGCATTCGGAGGCGGTCGGCGTGCTGTGTGAAGACGAGTCGCAGCGGAGCAAGCTGGAAGGACTCGAGCTGGACCACGTTCTGACCTTCGCCGACCTGGATGACCTTCGCGCCCGCGGGCGTGCCTATGCCGAGAGTCATCCCGGAGCGGTCGCGGAGGCGTCGGCCGCGATCCGCGAGGACGACCTCTTCACCTACATCTACACGTCAGGGACGACCGGCCCGCCGAAGGCCTGCATGATCACGCACCGCAACTACTACGAGATGGCCGACAAGATCCGGCAGATCGACGACTTCACGGTCATGGACGACACGATGCTGCTCTTTCTCCCGCTGGCGCACAACTTCGGCAGGCTGATGCATCTGCACAGCCCGCACGTCGGCTACACCCTCGCCTTTTGCCCCGACCCCTACGCAGTCGCTGAAGCGCTGCCGGCCGTGCGCCCGACGGTGTTCCCAAGCGTCCCGCGCGTGTACGAGAAGGTTCACACGGGCGTCACGGCGAAGTTCGACGAGGCGACCGGTGTCAAGCGCAGGCTGATCGACTGGGCGCTCGCGCGTCGGTCGTGAAGTGAGCAGGCTGCGCCAGGCCGGCGAGCCGGTTCCGCGAGGTCTGGCTCTGCGGCACCGCATCGCCGACAAGCTCGTGTACTCGAAGGTGAAGGAGCGGCTCGGCGGACGGATCCGCATCTGCGTCTCGGGAGGTGCGCCGCTCGCGAAGGAGATCATCGAGTTCTTCCACGCCCTCGACATCCTCATCCTCGAGGGGTACGGCCTCACCGAGTGCACCACCGCCGCGACGGTGAACCGCCCGACGAGCTACCGGTTCGGCACGGTCGGGCCTGCATTGCCGGGCGTCCGGCTGCGGATCGCCGACGACGGTGAGGTGCTGATCGAGACCGAGACGATCTTCGCCGGCTACTACAAGGACGAGGAAGCGACACGCGAGATCCTTCCGGGCGACGGCTGGCTGCGCTCGGGCGACGTAGGAAATCTCGACGAGGACGGCTTCCTGACGATCACCGACCGCAAGAAGGACATCCTCGTGACCGCGGGCGGCAAGAACGTCGCCCCACAGAACCTCGAGAACGCGCTGAAGACGCACTCGATCATCTCGCAGGCGCTCGTCGTCGGCGACCGTCGTCCCTACGTCGTGGCCCTGATCACCCTGGTGGAGGACGTTTCCCACGAAGACGCCGAGGCAGAGGTCCAGCGCGCAGTCGACGAGGTGAACCGCGACCTTTCACGCTTCGAACAGGTGAAGCGGTTCACGATCCTCCCCCGCGACTTCACTGCCGAGGACGGCGAGGTGACGCCCACGCTGAAGCTCAAGCGCAGCGTCTGCCAGGAGCACTTCGCCGCCGAGATCGAGGCGCTCTACTCCTGACCGACGTCTTCCTCGTACTGTCGTCGTTCCTCGCGAGCGCCGTAGAGACCGTCGAAGCGCTCACGATCGTGCTCGCGATCGGGTTGACCCGCGGCTGGCGCTCCGCCCTGACCGGTGCCGCCGTTGCGACTCTGGCCCTTGCGGCGATCGTGGCCGTACTGGGCCCGGCGCTGACCGTGATTCCGATCGAGACGCTTCGCCTCGTGGTCGGCGGGTTGCTGCTCGTGTTCGGCCTTCAGTGGCTGCGCAAGGCAATCCTGCGCGCGAGCGGCTGGAAGGCCGTCCGCGACGAGGCGTCCGTCTTCGAGCGTGAGCGTGCGGAAGCCGCGAGCGCGCCGCCCGAGGAACGCGCGGGGCTCGACTGGTACGGCTTCACGATCTGCTTCAAGGCGGTTCTGCTCGAAGGGCTCGAGGTTGCATTCATCGTCCTGACGTTCGGGAGCACGCAGGGAAGCATCCCGCTCGCCATCGTCGGCGCCGCCGCTGCCGTGATCCTCGTCGTTCTGGCAGGGATCCTCGTGCGCGAACCGTTGAGCCGCGTCCCCGAGAACACGCTCGCATTCGCCGTCGGCGTGATGCTGACGACGTTCGGGATCTTCTGGGGCGCGGAAGGCGCCGGCGTCGACTGGCCCGGCGGCGACGCGGCGCTGCCCGCCGTGCTCGTGTTCGTCCTAGTCGTCTCGCTCGGCTACGTCACGATGCTGCGCCGCCGGAGGCTTGTGTTCGCATGAAGCGCTTCGGGAGATTCTGGTGGGACTTCATCGTCGGCGACGATTGGCGCGTGGCGGTCGGCGTCCTGCTCGCATTCGGAGTCACCGCCCTGCTCGCGACGACGTCGGTTCCCGCGTGGTGGGTGCTTCCCCTCGCGGTTGCGGCGGTGCTGTGGCTGTCGCTGCTGCGCGCGGCGCGCTAGATGCGCCGGCCGCCTGCGAAATTCGACGAGTAGTAGCCGGAGAGCGAAGAGATCTTGACCACGTCGCCGGTGTGCGGCGCGTGGATGAACTGACCGCCCCCGATGTAGATCCCGACGTGGCTGGCACCGGTGAAGAACACGAGGTCGCCGGGCTGCAACTGGCTGATCGAAACCGCAGTGCCCATACCGAACTGCGAATACGAACTGTGCGGGAGCGAGACGCCGATCTGAGCGAACACGTACGCGACGAGGCCGGAGCAGTCGAAGCCACGCGGCGTCGAGCCGCCCCAAACGTACGGAACGCCGAGGTAGCGCATTGCGATTCCGACCACCCCGCCGTGGACACCCGGAGGCACGACCGTCGAGCCCTCCGGCGTGGACGCCGAGATCCCCACGCCCTCCGTCGCCGGGACCTGAGCTCCAGCCGAGAGCCGCGACTGGGCCGCCGCCTCGAGCTGTCGCTGCTGTACGGCCTCGGCGGCCTTGATCCTCTGGATCTCACCCTTGATGGACGAGAGCAACTGCCGGCGCGAGGCGAGCTGCGACTGGATCCGCTGCTTCTGCGCGGCCTTCTGGGCAACGACGGTCTGCTGCTCCGAGTGTGCCTTCGAGAGCTCAGCGCGATGCTGCTGGACGGCCGCCTTGAAAGACGCCACCTGCTGCACGATGCTCGCGTCCTGCTGGGAGGTCGAATTGACGGCCTCGAGCCTGTTCAGCAGATCCTCGAAGCTGGTGGACCCGAGCAGCAGCGACAAGGTGGTGTCGTCCTGCGAGGTCGTGTAGGCGGTGACGAGCCGGGCCGCGAGCGATGCTTGGGCGAGCTTGAGGTTCGCCTTCGTGACCTTGAGCTGCTTGCGGTTCTCGCGCTGATCGGTCTCGATCTTGGCCAGGCGGACGTTCGCAAGGTTGTACTGCTCGACCGCGGCGCCCATGCTCTCGTCGATCTGCTGGATCTGTGCAAGCACCTGCTGCGCCTGTGCCTGCTTCGCCGCGACGGTGCCCGGCGTCGCATTTGCCGATGCCGCCGCGCACAGCGCCGCTATGCCGATTAGAAACGCCTGCGCCTGCCGTCTTCTGCCGCAATTCCGCAGCGCGGTCAGAACCCTGCTCGACGGGCGCACCGGAGGGGGCCGGTACGTCACAAGTGGGGCACCCTAGCAACGTCTTCGGATGGCTGCAACCGCTTTCCGAGCCTAAAAGTCATGAAAGCTCCCATGTGTAGGGACCGCACAAAGTCGACCGTTGCTAGGGTCCCGGGCCGTGCGATGGCGCAGGGAGAGCCGCCTCGCGGCCGGGCTGGTGCTCGGAACCGCGCTTCTACTCGGGGTTTTCCTCCCCGGAGCCGACGGTGCGGCCCCAAAACGACTCCGCGAGCGGCAGGCGAGCCTCACGGCGCGCTCCCACGGCGCCCTCCTCAGCCTCTACGCCCTTGATTCCCGACTTTCCCGGGCCAGGAGCGAGCTGGCCGTGCTCCAGGGCCGCGCAGAGGCGCTCCGGGCCGACCAGGAGCGGGTCAGACGCGAGGTCACCGTGGTGCAGGGGAATCTCGAGGCATCCCAGCGGATCCTGGGTGCCCGGCTCCGGACGCTCTACGAGGAGGGAGAGCCCGACGCGATCGCCGTGCTGCTCGGCGCGACGTCGCTCGACGACGCCGTTACCCGGCTGGACGAGCTCGAGCGGAGCGCTCGGCAGGGTGCGCAGGCGGCGACCGAAGCCCGCGACGGCCGGACGAAGCTGCGTGGGCTTGCACTCGAGCTCACGGCGCGCGTCCGCGAAGTCGAGACGCTCGAGGCACAGGCGGTGCAGACAGCCGCAGCGTTGAAGCGCGAGCGGGCCGGCCGCGTCACGTACCTCGCCTCGCTCGCCCGGCAGCAGCGCCTCACGAAACGGCAGATCCGCGCACTCGACTCCCGCGCCCGTCAGGTGGTCGTGAAGGCGCAGCAGGTGCAAGGACAGAGCTCCCCCGGCTCGAGCACGGCGCCGGCCGCAGCTCCGTGGGTCGTTGCGGGGCCGCGCACGCTCACGGTCACGTCGACCGGGTACTCGACGAAGGGCAGGACTGCGACGGGCCTTCCGGTCGGGCTCGGAATCGTTGCAGTCGACCCGTCGGTGATCCCGCTCGGAACCCGGCTGACGATTCCCGGGTACGGCGAGGGGATCGCGGCGGACACGGGTGGCGCCGTGCAGGGAATGACGATCGACCTGTGGTTCCCGACGTTGACCGAAGCCATGGCCTGGGGCCGGCGCACGGTCACGGTCACGCTCCACTAAACTTCGCTCCGCCCGCGGCCGGGGAGGAAACGCCCAGTATGAGTGAGCCCGTCATAGCCGGCGAGCAGACGCTGGCCGACGTCCGCGTCCTGATCGTCGACGACCACGATCTCTTCAGGAGTGGTCTTCGCAACCTCCTGGAAGACGAGGGAGTGCACGTGGTCGGTGAGGCCGCGGCAGGCCAGGAGGCCCTCAACATCGTGCGCGACATCGCCCCGGACGTGGTCGTGATGGACCTGAACATGCCGGGCATGGGCGGCGTCGAGGCGACACGGCACATCTCGACGATCGCACCGCTCACGCGTGTCGTGATGCTGACCATCTCCGACCAGGACAACGACGTGATCGACGCCATCCTCGCGGGTGCCTGCGGCTATCTCCTCAAGGACTCGTCGATTCAGGAGCTGATCGCCGGGATCCGCGCCGCCTCCCACGGAGAGTCGCTGATCTCGCCGACGATCGCGTCGAAGGTTCTGCAGCGGGTGCGCGCGTCGAGCACACAGCCGGCGATCGAGACGACGATTCGCGCGGAGCTGTCCGAGCGCGAGATCGAGGTGCTGAAGCTGATCGCGAACGGCAAGG
This sequence comes from uncultured Actinomycetes bacterium, assembly GCA_963804935.1. Taxonomy (GTDB): domain Bacteria; phylum Actinomycetota; class Thermoleophilia; order Gaiellales; family Gaiellaceae; genus 3-1-20CM-4-69-9. The sequence continues at coordinate 880,450 of CAWDSD010000017.1, read as the reverse complement.
ACAACGCGATGATCGCCGGCGAGCTGCACATCAGCCCGAAGACCGTCAAGAACCACATCTCGAACATCCTGATGAAGCTGCAGATCGACAACCGCATCCAGGCGGCGGTCTACGCCGTGCGCAGCGGAATCGTCTAGTCGGTTGCCCTGACCTCGGCCGCGCGAGAGCGGAGCGAGTCAAGGAGCTGGCGAAGCATCGTCAGGTCACCCTCGGCCGAAGACAGCCGCTGGCCAAGGTCGGCGAGCTCGTCGTGCTCGTCGTTCTGCGACTTGGCGCCGAGGTCGACCGCGACCTCAGCGATGCGGCGCTCGAGCCGCCACCGCTCCGCCTCGAGCGCGAGTGCCCGCGCGTAGCCCGCCGTGAGCGTGTCCTCGATCGCATCGATGCTCGGAGCGTCCTCGCCGAGCGGCGGAGAATCGAGGAGGGTTCGGATCTCGTCCTGGATCATGGCGGGGGAGGATTGCAGCCTTCCGACCAGTATCGAGCCTCCAAGACCCAGTGCACATGGGCCGCGAGGACTATCTTCCCGCCCGTAAGGGCCTATGTTCTTGACGCTGTTGGATCAGTCTCGAAAAATGGATTCCGCTTGAGCCGCCGTCTCCTCGCAGCCGTCTTCGCCCTGGTCGCACTCGTTGCGCCGGCGGCGACCTCCGCCGGGCCTACCCAGGACAGCCCCTTGCAGCTCCGACTCGCGCGAGCGCTCAAGGTCCCCCACATCGCTCCGGCCCGCTCGGGGGCCGTCGCGCTCGACCTCACGACCGGCACCGTTCTCTTCGCGCAGAACGGTGGTCGCTCGCTTGCTCCGGCCTCGAACGAAAAGCTGCCGCTGACGTATGCGGCACTGACGAAGCTCGGGCCCTCCTTCCGGATCGATACCGACGTCCTCGGGACCGGCGGGCAGGACGGGACGGTTTGGGACGGAGCGCTCATCCTCAAGGGCAACGGCGATCCAACGCTCTCGCGCGCCGACCTCCGGGTGCTCGCCACTCAGGTCAAAGCGGCCGGAGTCCGCAGTGTCACCGGCGGCGTGATCGGCGACGAGAGCGCCTTTGACACCCGCCGGATCGTGGCCGGCTGGAAGCCGAGCTTCTTCATCGACGAGTCACCCCCGCTGTCGGCGCTCGTCGTCGACCGGGCGCGGGTCGGCCGGATCGTCACGAGCACGCCCGCGCTCGCAGCGGCGACGGCGTTTCGCGACGCACTTCGGAAGGCCGGGATCGCAGTTGCCGGTCCCGTCCGGGTCGGACAGGTCGACGACTGGTCGGAGCCGCTCGCAACCGTCTCCTCGCCCACTCTGGCAACCATGCTCCGCTTCATGGACCGCGAGAGCGACAACTTCACCGCGGAGATGCTCTTGAAGCAACTCGGCCTCAACGAGCTCTACCGCGGCACGAGCGCCGCAGGCGCAGCAGTGGTGATGCAGACGCTCACGACGGCGGGCGTGCCGATGGCGGGCGTGCGCATCGTCGACGGTTCGGGTCTCTCCCGTCTCGACCGCCTGACGGCCAACGCACTCGGCGGCATGCTGAAGGCGGCCTGGGCCGATCCGATCGTCCGGCCGGTGCTGCTCGCCGCGCTGCCGGTCGCGGGCGTCAACGGCACGCTGCAGGACCGGCTCCGCAAGCCTCCGGCGCGCGGCCGCGTTCTGGCAAAGACGGGGACCACAGACGATGCGTCGGCTCTCTCCGGCTACGTGAGCGACACCTACGCATTCGCGGTCGTGCAGAACGGCCATCCGCTCTCGTACTGGTGGGCCCGCCGCGCGCAGGACCGCTTCGCGCAGGTGCTAGCCGCGCAGTAGCTCGACGAGGTCTGCTTCGGACAAGAGCGGCACTTCGACCTTACGCGCCTTCGTCAGCTTCGAGTTACCCGGTTCCTCTCCGACGATCAGCCCGGTCGTCTTCCCTGACACCGCGTTCCCGACCTTGGCGCCCTTCGCTTCGAGTGCGGCGGCCGCTTCGTCGCGCGTGAACGCTTCGAGGGTTCCGGTGATCACGTATGTGTTGCCGGTCAGCGGCCCGTCGACCGGCTTGAGCTCGTCGCCGATCTCGAAGCGCAAACCGAGCTGCCGCAACTCGTCGACGAGCGCGCGGTTCGCGTCGTCCGAGAACCACTCCGCAATCGCCTCCGCGCGCTCCGGCCCGATTCCCTCGACCTCCAGGATGTCTTCCTGCTTCGCCTCGAGGAGCTTGTCGACGCTCTCGAAATGGCGTGCGAGGTTCTGCGCCGTCACCCAGCCGACGTCGGGGATGTTGAGGCCGAACAGCACGCGGTGGAAGGGCACCTGCTTCGACGCCTGGATGGACTCGATCGCGTTCGTCGCCGAGATCTCGCCGTAGCCCTCGAGCTCCATCAGCTGTTCCTTCGTCAGCCGGTAGAGATCCGGGAGCGAGCGTACGAGCCCGAGATCCCAGAGCCGGCGCACCGACTGTTCGCCGACGCCTTCGATGTCCGCGGCGGCCTGCACCCAGTTGATCAACGACTCGAGCCCACGAGACGGGCAGGCACGGTTGGGGCAGCGGTGCATCGCCTCGCCCTCCGGCTTGACGATGTCCGCGCCGCAGAGCGGGCACTTCTTCGGCATCTTGAAGGGCTTCGTGCCCTTGACGTGCGGAAGAACGGGGCCGACGACCTGCGGGATCACGTCACCGGCACGCTGGACGATCACGTTGTCGCCCTCGCGGATGTCCTTGCGGTTGATGTCTTCCTCGTTGTGCAGCGTCGCCTGCGACACCGTTACGCCGCCGACCTCGACGGGCTCGAGCTGTGCCCAGGGATTGAGCGCCCCTGTTCTTCCAACTCGGATGTGAATCTTGTTCAACTTCGTCTGGGCGGTCATCGGCGCCCACTTGAAGGCACGCGCCCACCGGGGCCGATCGTGCAGTGCACCGAGGCGGCGTTGCTGGTCGAAGGAGTCGACCTTGATCACGATCCCGTCGATCTCGTAGTCGAGCTCGATGCGGCGCTGCTCCCATTCCCGGCAAGCCGCCGCGACGGACTCGACCGTGTCGTGATGCTCCGCGTAGGGGTTCGTGCGGAAGCCGTGCTCGCGCAGCCACTGCAGTGCCTCCCAGTGCCCAGTCGCAGGAAGGCCCTCGCGCTGACCCAGACCGTGGATCCAGATCGAGAGCGGCCGCGAGGCTGTGATCGACGAGTCCTTCTGGCGCAGCGATCCCGCCGCAGCGTTGCGCGGGTTCGGAGTCGGCTTCTTGCCCTCCGCGACCAGGCGCTCGTTGAGCTCGTTGAAACCGCTGAGCGGGAGGTACACCTCGCCACGAACCTCCAGTAGCGGCGGCGGCGTCTCACCGGCGGCGAGCTGCATCCGCATCGAGATCGGCTTGATCGTCCTCAGGTTGACCGTGACGTCCTCGCCACGACGCCCGTCGCCGCGCGTCGCGCCGCGCACGAAGACGCCGTCCTCGTAGATCAGGTTGATCGAGAGCCCGTCGATCTTCGGCTCGGTGACGTACGCGACGTCACTCGTGCCGAGCCGCTTGCACACGTCCTGGTGCCACTTCTCGACCGCTTCGTCGGTCGTGACCTTCTCGAGCGATCCCATCGGCGAGGGATGCTCGACCTTCTGGAACTTGTCCGACGGCGGCGCGCCGACACGCTGTGTCGGCGAGTCCATTGTCACGAGGTCCGGGTTCGCTTCCTCGAGGCGAACGAGCTCGTCGTAGAGGACGTCGTACTCAGCGTCCGTGACCTCGGGATCGTCGAGGACGTGGTAGCGATAGAGGTGGTAGTCGAGGACGTCGCGCAGCTCGGCAGCGCGCTGCTCGACCTTAGAGGACGTCAAGAAGCTCCTCCGTGGTGTCGACGAGCGCGTCGGGCTCCTCGGCCTCGAGTCGCTCGCGTCGATGGATCCCGCCCCAACTGACTCCGACGGAGTACAGCCCAGCCGCCTTCGCCGCCTTGACGTCGAACGGCGCGTCGCCGACGTACACGGCATCGCCGGGACCAGTGCCCAGCCGTTCGAGCGCGAGGAGCAGCGGCTCGGGATCGGGCTTGTGCTTCTTCGTCTCGTCGCCGCCGACGACCGTCTCGAACAGGTGCTCGATCGGAATTCGCGCGAACGCGAGCTCCACGGTCTGCCTGCGCTTGGCCGTGACGATTCCGAGCCGGCGCCCCTCGTCTTTCAGCTGCACGAGGACCTCGTCCATCCCGGCGCAACAGACGAGCTCGTCGTGCAACGGCTCGTTGTGCGCCCGATAAACCGTGACGAGCTCGTCCGCACGGTCGGGCGAAAGGGCCTGCATCTGTGCCTCGAGCCCTGGACCGCCGACCGCGGCCATCAGCTGCTCGTCGGGAACCTCCACGCCGAGAACCTCTCTGGCTGCGTGTCGCATCGAGGCGAGAATGATCGCGCCGGAATCGATGACCGTGCCGTCGAGATCGAAGAGTACGACAGGAAAACGCATGACGTGATGCTAGCCGCGTGTAGTCAATACTCGACGCGTTCGAGGTAGAGCCCCCACGGCGGAACCGTCGAGCCGGCCTCGCTGCGGTGGCGTCCTTCGAGGAGCGGCGCAATTCGCTCCGGCGGCCGCTCGAGCATCGTGCCGACGAGGGTGCGCACCATGTGCCGCAGGAAGCTGTCGGCCGTGATCTCGAACTCGAGCGCGTCGCCGCGACGATGCCACTTCGCGCGGTAGACGTTTCGCACGAAGACCGTGTGCTGCGTCTCCGTCGGCGTGAACGCGCGGAAGTCGTGCCGGCCGACGAGGAGGTCGGCCGAGTCGGCGAGATGCTCTTCCTCGAGCGGTCTCGGGAACCACAACGAGCGACGATGCTCGAACGGCGAGGGCTCGCGCCGTCGCCAGATGCGGTAGCGGTAGCTTCTCGACCGGGCCGAGCGGCGCGCATCGAAGTCGGCTGCGACCTCCTCCGCTGCGACGACCGCGACGTCGTCGGGCAACGCGGCGTTCGACGCGTTCGCAGTCCGCTCCGAGGCGGGCCCGCCCTCGACGTCGACGGTGACGACGTTCCCGAGCGCGTGCACGCCGGTATCGGTGCGGCCTGCGACCACGAGCCCGGACACCGACGAAAAGACGGTTGCGAGCGAGTCGCGCAAGACGCCCTCCACGGTGCGGAGGCCCGGCTGCGCCGCCCAGCCGCGGAAGCCGGCGCCGTCGTACTCGAGCGTTAGCTTCATCCGCACGTCAGGCTCCCCTAACTCGGATTGTCAGGTCTGCCTTATGCTCTATCACTTTGCGGTTTGACTGATACACTCTAGTCATGACCGGCCAGCAAACGTTCCTCCTGCAGCGTGTCCAGCCCGCGATGGTCGGTCTGATCGACGGCTCGCTGTCCACGCTCGCACCGATCTTCTCGGTCGCGATCGTGACGCACAAGCCGCACTTCGCGTTCATCGCGGGCGTCGCGGCGGCCTTCGGCGCAGGTGTCTCGATGGCGTTCTCCGAAGGGCTCTCCGACACCGGCGAGCTGACCGGGCGAGGCCGTCCCCTCGTCCGCGGCACGATCACCGGCGTGGGCACGTTCATCGGCGGCATCCTGCACACGCTGCCGTTCTTGATCCCCCACTACCAAGCTGCCCTCTTCACGGCGATCGCGGTTGTCGCCTTCGAGCTCTTGATCCTCGCGTGGCTGCGCTGGCGTTTCTTCGAGGTCGGCTTCATCCGCGCTTTGGCCTCGGTGACGCTCGGCGGTGTGATCATCGCCTCCGTCAGCGCGGCTCTCGGCTCGGTCGGCTGACCTCGAGCGTCAAGTCGTGCGCACCGGTCACCTCGACCTCGTCGCCGGGGCGAAGGGGCTCAGCTGCGCGCGCTTCCCACAGCTCACCGGCGACGCGGACCTGCGTGGGTGAGACAACACGCGCTTGTCGCCCGATGAGTGCGTCCCCGCCGACCGGCGCCTTCCGTCGCCGGGACCACTTCAGCAACACGACCGACTCCGTGATGTCGAGCACGCCGCCGGCGACCACGGCAATGATCCCCCAGGGCGAGGGCAGGACGAAGATCGCCAGCAAGATCGCTCCGAGCAGGAGCATTCGCTTGCCGGGACTAGGACGTCGAGGTCGCCGCCGGCGCGGTGCCGGCAGGCTGGTAGTCCACGAGCTCGAGGTAGACCATCTCGGCCGCGTCGCCGAGGCGCGGCCCGAGCTTCACGATGCGCGTGTAGCCGCCGGCCCGGTCCGCGAAGCGCGGAGCGACGTCGGCAAAGAGCTGGTGGACGACGTCCTGCGAGCGAAGCTCGGCGAGCGCGAGCCTCCGGGCGTGGAGGTCGCCGCGCTTGCCGAGCGTGATCATCTGTTCTGCGAACGGCTTGACCGCCTTGGCCTTCGCCTGGGTGGTCTTGATCCGACCGTGCTCGATCAGCGCCCCCGCGAGATTCGAGTAGAGCGCCTTTCGGTGCGCCGAGTCGCGCCCGAGCTTCTTGCCTGCGCGACGATGACGCATGGTTAGAGGTTGTTCCCTGCGCTCTCGTCGCCGCGGAGCGTCAGGCCGTGGGCCTGCAGGGTCTCCTTGACCTCTTCGACGGACTTCTTGCCGAAGTTCGGGATCGCTGCAAGCTCGTTCTCGGTCTTCACGACGAGGTCGCCGATCGTCTCGATGCCGACGCGCTTGAGGCAGTTGTACGAGCGGACACCGAGCTCGAGCTCCTCGATCGGGAAGTTCTCCATCCCGTGCGCGAGTGGCATCTCGGGCTGTGCGCCGTCCGGGCTCGCGGGAGCCGCGGACTCGCCGAAGCCCTCGATGCGATCGAGGTCGGTGAAGATCGCGAGCTGCCTGATCAGGATCTCTGATGCCTGTGCGATCGCGTCCTTCGGGCTGATCGACCCGTCGGTCGTCACGTCGAGGCGCAGCTTGTCGTAGTCGGTGCGCTGACCGACGCGGGCCGCCTCGACGTCGTACGCAACGCGGCGGACCGGCGAGAACATCGAGTCGATCGGGATCACGCCGATCGTGTGCTCGGGCCCACGGTTCAGCTCGGCCGGCACATAACCGCGGCCGCGGCCGATCGTGAGCGTCATCTCGAGCTTGCCCTTGTCGGACAGATGCGCGAGCTCGAGGTCCGAGTTGAGGATCTCGAGCTCAGCGGGCGCCTCGATGTCCGATGCCTTCACCGCACCGGCGCCGCGCTTTGCAACGTGCACCTCGATCTCGGGCGAGTCGCCGTGCAGCAGGCAGACGAGGTTCTTGAGGTTGAGGATGATGTCCGTCACGTCCTCACGGACGCCCTGGAGCGTCGTGAACTCGTGCGAGATCCCCTCGATCTTGACCGAGGTGACCGCAGCGCCCTCGAGGGACGAGAGCAGCACGCGGCGCAGCGAGTTGCCGAACGTGTAGCCGAAGCCGCGGTCGAGCGGCTCGATCTCGAACACTCCGCGCTGTTCGTCCAACTCCTCGTGGACGATCCGCGGGGTCTGAAACTCCATCAAACTTGTGCGAGTAGCCAAAGTGATTCCTTCCTTACTTCGAGTAGAGCTCGACGATGAGCGATTCCTGGACCGGCGTGTCGATCTCGTCACGCGACGGCCACTTGAGGATCTTTCCGGTCAGCCCGTCGTGGTCGGCCTGGAGCCAGGGCGCCACGGAGGCGGTGAGATCGGTTGCGTCGCGGATGACCTGCTGGGCCGACGAGCTTGCAGCGACGTTGATGATGTCGTCGGGCTTGACCTGGTAGCTGGGGATGTTCACGCGGCGCCCGTTGACCTGGAAGTGACCATGCCGGACGAGCTGGCGCGCTTGCGCGCGCGACGCCGCGAAGCCGAGGCGGTAGACGACGTTGTCGAGGCGCGTCTCGAGCATCCGGAGGAGGTTCTCGCCCGTGACGCCCGTGCCTTGCGCCGCCTTGCTGTAGTAGGTGCGGAACTGCTTCTCGAGCAGGCCGTAGTACCGGCGCGCCTTCTGCTTCTCGCGCAACTGCAGGAGGTACTCGGACTGCTTGATGCGGCCGCGGCCGTGCTCGCCCGGCGGATAGGAGCGGCGCTCGATCGCGCACTTCTCCGTCAGGCAGCGCTCACCCTTGAGGAAGAGCTTCATGCCCTCGCGCCGGCACTGCTTGCACTTCGGTGACGTATCTCGGGCCACTAGACGCGCCTCCGCTTGCGTGGACGAACGCCGTTGTGGGCCTGCGGCGTCACGTCCTTGACACCGAGGATCTCGAGACCGGCGGCCTGGAGCGAGCGGATCGCCGTCTCGCGGCCGGAGCCCGGTCCCTTCACGAACACCTCGACCTTCTGCAGCCCGTGCTCCATGCCCTTGCGTGCGCACGAGTCGGCCGTCACCTGCGCGGCGAACGGCGTCGACTTGCGCGAGCCCTTGAAACCGGCCGAGCCGGCGGACTCCCACGCGATCACGTTGCCGTCCTTGTCGGTGAGCGCGACGATCGTGTTGTTGAACGACGTCTTGATGTGCGCCTGCCCGATGGCGATGTTCTTGCGGACGCGGCGACGCGTGCGACCCCTGGCCGCTGTTTTTCGCGGAGGCGCCATCTAAGTCTTGGCCACAGCTTTCTTGCCGCGGCTCACCGTCTTGGCCGGGCCCTTGCGCGTGCGAGCGTTCGTGCGTGTGCGCTGGCCGTTGACCGGAAGCCCGCGACGGTGACGGATCCCCCTGTACGCGCCGATCTCGCCGAGGCGCTTGATCGCCTGCGAACGGTCGCGGCGGAGGTCGCCCTCGACCTGGAGGTTCTCGTCGATGTAACCGCGCAGCTTCGTGACCTCCTCGTCGGTGAGGTCGCGAATCTTCGTGTCGGCATCGAGGCCGAGCGCGGCAGCGACCTTGCGCGCCGTCGGCTGGCCGATCCCGTAGATGTACGTCAGCCCGATCTCGAGCCGCTTCTGGTTCGGAAGGTTGACTCCCGCGATTCGTGCCAAGTCGCTACCCCTGCCTTTGCTTGTGTCGAGGGTTCGTGCAGATGACCATGGTCCGACCGTGCCGCTTGATCACGCGGCAGCGCTCGCACATGGGCTTGACTGATGCTCTGACTTTCATCGGTGTCGGTATGTGATCCGGCCGCGGGTGAGGTCGTATGGGGAGAGCTCCACCTTCACCCTGTCGCCCGGGAGGATGCGGATGTAGTGCTTCCTCATCTTCCCGGAGATCGTGGCGAGCACTGAGGGCCCGCTTTCGAGCTGCACCCGGAACATCGTGCTCGGGAGCGCCTCGGTGATCTCTCCTTCCATCTCGATCTTCTCTTCCTTGCCGGTCATCGCCTTTCTCTCGCGTCTACGCACACAAACACGGCGGGAGGGCCCGCCGCGAACCGGTCATGGTACCAAACCCGCCCTTTCCCGCGATTTCGCGGCGGTGAGCACCCTCGGAGGCCCTTCTTCTGCGACGGCGACCGTGTGCTCGAAGTGGACAGCCAGGGAGCCGTCCTCGGTCGAGATCGACCACTCGTCGTCGTGGAGGTACACCTCGGGGCCGCCGGCCGTGATCATCGGCTCGATCGCCAGCGTCATCCCGGACTGGAGGAGCGGGCCCCTGCCCGGCTCGCCGAAGTTCGGGATCTGCGGCTCCTCGTGGTAGGAGCGCCCCACCCCGTGGCCGACGAGCGAGCGGACGACCGAGAAGCCTGCGGCTTCGACGACCTGCTGGACGGCGTGGGAGATGTCACCCACCCGGTTGCCCGAACGGGCCTGGTCGATGCCTGCGGCCAGGGCCTGCTGTCCCACCTCGAGCAGGCGCTGTGCCTCCGGATCGACTTCGCCGATCGCGAAGGTGTAGGCGCTGTCGGCCACGAGCCCGTCGAGCGTGATGCCGACGTCGACCGACAGAAGGTCTCCGTCCTCGACCCGATGGCTGCCAGGAATGCCGTGCACCACCATCGTGTTCGGTGAGATGCAGGTCGCGGCAGGGAAGCCGCGGTAGCCCTTCGACGTCGGAACGCCTCCGTGCTCGCGGATGAAGTCCTCGGCGATCCGGTCGAGCTCCGCCGTCGTGATCCCGGGCTGGGCCTGCTCGCCGAGCAAGGCAATCGTCTCGGCCACGAGCTGGCCCGCCTTCGCCATCCCGTCGACTTCCTGCGCTGACTTCCTGACGATCACGCAGGCACCTGCTCCAACGCAGCCTGGATGTCCGCGAACACTTCGTTCTCCGTGCGGTGACCGCGAATGGGCACGAGATTCCCGCGCGTGCGGTAGTGCTCGATCAACGGCTCGGTCTCACGGTGGTAGTTGTCGAGCCGGCGCTTGATCGCCTCGTCGGTGTCGTCGGCGCGTCCTTCGACCTCGGCGCGAAGGCGAAGCCGCTCGAAGGCGACCTCGTCCGGAATCTGGAGCGCGAACGCGACGTTGAAGCTGCGGCCGATGTCCGAGAACATCGAGTCGAGCGCCTCGGCCTGAACGGTGGTTCGCGGAAAGCCGTCGAGGATGAAGCCCGCTTCGGTGTCGGGCTGCTCGAGCCGGTTTCGGATCAGCTCGATCATCAGGTCGTCGGAGACGAGGTCACCGCGGTCGTAGACCTCCTGCACGCGCCGGCCGAGCGCGGTCCCGGCAGCCATCTCGGCACGAAGGATCTCGCCGCTCGCGATCTGCGGGATCCCGTACTCGGCCGAGATCCGTTTCGCTTGCGTGCCCTTGCCGGCCCCCTGCGGACCGAGGAGCAGAACGTTGAGGGACATCTATTTGAGCCGCCCATCTGTACGAGGCGGGCAGATGGTCGACGTCACTTAAGGAAGCCTTCGTAGTTGCGCATCATCATCTGCGACTCCATCTGGCGCATCGTGTCGAGTGCGACGCCGACGACGATGAGGACGGAGGTACCGCCGAGTGCGCGCGAGGTCGCCTGCGAGAAGCCGCCGTACTTGATGAAGATGCTCGGCAGCACCGCGATCGCAGCGAGGTACAACGATCCGGGCAGCGTCAGCCGCGTGAGCACCCGGTCGAGGTACTGGGCCGTCGGAGGGCCGGGACGGATGCCCGGGATGTAGCCGCCGTACTTCCGCAGGTTGTCGGCCTGGTCGACCGGGTTGAACTGCACCGCCGTGTAGAAGTAGGTGAAGATGATGATCAGTACACCCTCGAGGACGATGTAGAGCAGCGATCCGTACGAGAAGTGGGCGTTGATCCATCCCTGCGTCGCCGGGAAGAACTGTGCGATCGTCGGCGGGAACGCCATCACGGCGGCGGCGAAGATGACCGGGATGACGCCTGCCATGTTCACGCGCAGCGGCATGTAGGTCGAGCCTCCGGCGGTCTGACGGCGGCCCACCATCCGCTTCGCGTACTGAATCGGGATCCTGCGCTGCCCTTCCTGGATGTAGACGACGGCGGCGACGATCCCGATCGCGATGAGCGGGAAGAACAACCGCTCCATCGTGCCGCCGTTGTACCACGCGGCGATTCCGGTCGGAGCCGACGAGAGGATCGACGCGAAAATCAGCAGCGAGATCCCGTTGCCGACGCCGCGCTTCGTGATCATCTCGCCCATCCACATGAGCAGCGTCGTGCCGGCGGTCAGCGTGACGACGATCAGGATGATCCGACCGGTGTTGGCGTCGAGGTTTCCGGCGCGCTTGAACAGATACGCGTAACCCGTGGACTGTGCTGCTGCAAGCGCCACGGTGAGGTAGCGCGTGTACTGGTTGATCTTGGCGTAGCCGGACTCACCCTCCTTCTGGAGCTGCTCCAGCTTTGGCACGACGACCGTCATCAGCTGCAAGATGATCGACGCGGTGACGTAGGGCATGATCCCGAGCGCGAACAGGGCGAACTGCGACAGCGCACCGCCCGAGAAGACGTTCAGCAGTCCGAGGATCGTTCCGCCGCGGCCGTTGAAGTAGTCCTTGATCGTCTGCGAGTCGACGCCCGGCGCTGGGATCCAGGACCCCAAGCGGTAGAACGCGAGGATCATGAACGTGAAGAGGACGCGCTTGCGGAGCTCGGGGACGCGCCAGGCATTGGCGAGCCAGGAGAACATCTATTCCTCCTCGGACGCGGGCTGTTCGGCCTGATCGTCTGCCGGCGCTTCCGCTTCCGCTACTGCCTCGGCCTCGGGTGCCTCGGGCTCGGCTGCGGCCGGCTTGGACTTCGGCTTCGAGTGCTTCGACTTCTTGACCTTCGGCTCCTTCAGGAGCAACACCGTTCCACCGGCCTTCTCGACCTTCTCGCGCGCGGTTTCTGAGATCGCGTGCACGCGAACGGTCAGCTTCTTCTCGAGGTCTCCGTTGCCGAGCAGCTTGACGTCGGTTTTCGTGTTCTTCAGCAGCCCCTTCTCGACGAGGCTCTCCGGAGTGACCTCCGCACCGTCGTCGAAGCGGTCGAGCGCGCTCACGTTGATCGGAGCAGTCGACGTGCGGAACGGGCCGATCGGCATCGCGTCCTTGGAAGTCGCGCCGCGCTGCTTGCCCAGGCGCATGTAGATCGGCATCTGGCCGCCCTCGAAGCCGGCGCGCATCTTGTGCGAGCCGGACCGGGACTTCTGGCCCTTGATCCCCCGGCCGGAATAGCGGCCCTTGCCGGAGCTCTGACCACGGCCGACACGCTTCCGGTCCTTGCGGGCCTGAGCGGGCTTGATCGTGGAGAGGGTGAGCTTTTCAGCCATTTTCGACCTTGACGAGATGACGGACCTTCCGAAGCATGCCTGCGAAGACCGGGCCGTCGTCGTGCTCGGCGGTCTTGCCGATCCTGCCGAGGCCGAGGGCACGGAGCGTGCCGCGGTGCTTCTCGGACTGGCCGATCTGGCTACGAACCTGGGTTACTTTGACCTTCGCCATCGTCTGTCCTCTTCGGTGCCTTGTACGGAAGCACTTCCTTGATGGTCAGGCCGCGCGACCTCGCGACCTCGTCGGGACTGCGGAGTCGCTTCAACCCGTTGACGGTTGCCTTGGCCATGTTGATCGGGTTCGTCGTGCCGAGACTCTTCGCAAGGATGTCGCGGATCCCGGCGAGCTCGAGCACCGCCCGCACCCCGCCGCCGGCGATCACGCCGGTTCCTTCGCTCGCCGGCCGCAACAGCACGCGCGCGGCATCCGAGCGTCCGAGGATCTCGTGCGTGATCGTCGTGCCGTGCTTCGGCACGGTGAAGAGGTTCTTCTTCGCGTCCTCGACCGCCTTGGTGATTGCAAGCGGCACCTCGCGCGCCTTGCCGTAGCCGACACCGACCCGGTCGACTTCGTCGCCGATCACGACGAGAGCGGTGAACGAGAACCGCCGGCCGCCCTTGACGACCTTCGCGACGCGGTTGATCTCGACGACGCGCTCTTTGAGCTCCCGGCTCTCTTCGCGCTCGATGACCGCGCGCTCGACACTTGTGAATTCAGGCCTGGTCGACACGTTAAAAGTTGATTCCTCCCTCGCGTACGGCGTCGGCGAGTGCCTTGACGCGTCCGTGGTACAGGTAGCCGGCGCGGTCGAACACGACGGATTCGATGTTCTCCTTGCGGGCGTTCCGCGCGAGGAGCCTGCCGACTTCGGCAGCCTGGGCCTTCTTGTCGCCGGTGGCGGTCTCCTTCACCTGGAGCCAGCTCGCAGACGCAAGCGTCTTGCCCTCGACGTCGTTGACGACCTGCGCAACGATGCCGCGGTTCGAGCGTGTGACGACGAGGCGCGGCCGCTCGGGGGTTCCCCTCACCCGGCCGCGCACGCGCTTGTGCCGTCGCAGACGTGCTTCTCTGACGGAAAGAGCCATTACGCCCGCTTCCCGACCTTGCGGCGCACGTACTCGCCCTGATAGCGGATCCCCTTACCCTTGTACGGCTCGGGCGGGCGCACCTTGCGAATCTCGGCGGCGGTCTGACCGACCTGCTGCTTGTCGACGCCCTTCACGACGATCTCGGTGTTGGAGGGAACCTCGAACGTGATTCCCTGCCGCGCTTTCATCACGACCGGGTGCGAGTAGCCGACGTCGAGCCGGAGATCGACACCCTGCAGCGCAGCGCGGTAGCCGACGCCCTGCAGCTCGAGGCGCTTCTCGAAGCCCTTCGTGACGCCCTCGACCATGTTCGCGATCAGCGTGCGCGTGAGACCGTGCAGCGCGCGATCGTCGCCGCGCTCGGTCGGCCGGGCGACTGTGATCGTCCCCTCAGCCTGCTCGATCTTCATCCGGGCGGGAACCTGCTGCGCGAGCTCTCCGAGCGGGCCGTTGACCATCACGCGGCCAGGGGAGATCGAGACGTTCACGCCGGTTGGAAGCTCGATTGGCTGTCTACCGATTCGACTCATCTCGTTACCAGACGAAGCAAACGACCTCGCCGCCGATTCCTTTCTCTTCCGCGGTACGCGCGGTGACCAGGCCGGTCGACGTGGACAGAATCGCCACACCCATTCCGCCGAGCACGCGCGGCAAGCGATCCTTGCCAGCGTAGACTCGGCGGCCGGGCTTCGAGACCCGCTTGAGGTCGGTGATGATCCTCTCGCGGCTCCGGCCGTACTTCAGGTGGATGACCAGGGTATCGAAGCTCTCGCCCTTCTTCACATGGAAGTCCGAGATGTAGCCCTCCTCCTTGAGGATGCGGGCGATGCCCTCCTTCAGGCGGGACGTGGGCATTTCGGCGTGCTCGTGCAGCGCCTTGTTGGCGTTGCGGATGCGGGCGAGCATGTCGGCGACTGGGTCTGTTAGCACTTTTCTGTCCTCCCGAGCGAAGCGAAGGGACTAACCCCAACCCGTGGAAAATGCGAAGCATTTTTCACGGAATCACCAGCTCGATTTCGTCATGCCCGGGATCACGCCCTGGTGTGCCAGGTCCCGCAGGCAGATCCGGCAGAGGCCGAACTTGCGGAACACTGCGCGCGGCCGGCCGCAGCGGTTGCACCGGCTGTAGGCCCGCACCGGGTACTTCTGAGGGCGCTGCTGCTTGATCCGAAGTGATGTCTTAGCCATACGTGCTTACTGCTCCCTTCCGTCCGCGGCGAAAGGCATGCCGAGCCCGCGCAGGAGCGCAAGGCCGTGCTCGTCCGTCTTCGCGGAGGTCGTGATCGCGACGTCGAGGCCGCGAACCTGCTGGATGTCGTCGTAGTCGATCTCCGGGAAGATGATCTGCTCCCGGATGCCGAGCGAATAGTTGCCGCGCCCGTCGAACGACCGCGGGTTCAGGCCGCGGAAGTCGCGGATCCGCGGAAGTGCGATCGCGATGAGCCGGTCGAGGAACTCGTACATGCGCGCGCCGCGAAGCGTGACCCGGGCGCCGATCGGCATTCCCTCGCGGATCTTGAACTGCGCGATCGACTTGCGGGCCTTGCGGACCTGGGCGCGCTGCCCGGCGATGATCGTCAATTCCTCGATCGCCGCATCGAGCTGCTTCGCATCGGTCTTCGCCTCGCCGACGCCCATGTTCAGCGTGATCTTCTCGAGGTGCGGGACTTCCATCGTCGACGACAGAGCGAGCTCTTCCTTCAGGCTCGCGCGCAGCTCGCCTTCATAAAGCTGCTTGAGGCGCGGCGCGTAGGAGGCGCGCGCGGCTTCCTTGCGGACTTCTCTGACTCGAGTGCTCATAGGTCACCTTTCGTGACGATCGTGCGCGCCAGCCGCGAAACGCCCGTCTCGGAAGGACGCAGGGAGGGGGCGTAGCCGGAGGCTACGGGCCGACTGAGGACGCCCCGAGACGGAGCGTTGCAGCGCCCTGGCGCGTACGAGCGGCGCGGAAGGTGGCCGTCATCAACGGTCGATCTCCTCGCCGCAGTCCTGGCGCTTGCAGACGCGCACCTTGACCTGCTGGCCGTGGGAGTCCTTGTCCCTCACGCCGACACGCGTCGGGCGGTTGCAGACAGGACAGACGATCATCACGTTCCCGACCGGAAGCGGGGCCGGCTTTTCGATCACGCCGCCCGGCGTCATCCCGGCGGCACCCATCCGGCTGCTGTTCTGGATCGGGCGCGGCTTCGTGTGCCGCTTGACCAGGTTGAGGTTCTCGACGATGACCTTGCCGTCCTTCGGGCGTGCGTCGACGACGCGGCCCTGCTTGCCGCGGTCCTTGCCGCTCAGCACGTGGACGAGATCGCCCTTGCGGATACGCATCGTGTGAGCCATTAGAGGACCTCCGGAGCCAGAGAGACGATCTTCATGAAGTTCTTCTCGCGCAGCTCCCTCGCGACAGGCCCGAAGATGCGCGTGCCGCGGGGATTGCGCTGCGCGTCGATGATCACTGCGGCGTTCTCGTCGAATGCGATCGACGTACCGTCGTCGCGGCCGTACGGCTTGCGGGTGCGGACGACGACGGCCTGGACGACCTCGCCCTTTTTGACCGCACCCTGAGGCGCGGCCTGCTTGACCGTCCCGACGATGATGTCGCCGACGCGTGCGTAGCGCCGACCCGTGCCGCCTTTCACCCGGATGCACAGGATCTCGCGGGCGCCCGTGTTGTCGGCTACCCGGAGTCTGGACTCTTGCTGGATCACTTTGCGGCCTCCACGATCTCCGCGAGCCGCCAGTTCTTCGTCTTCGACAGCGGCCGCGTCTCGACGATGCGAACGACGTCGCCCACGTTCGCGGAGTTCTGCTCGTCGTGCGCGTGGAACTTCATCCTGCGCCGAATGACCTTCTTGTAGCGCCGGTGCGACTTGATCGACTCGACCTGGACGACGATCGTCTTGTCCATCGCGCTCGAGACGACGACGCCGCGGCGCTCCTGACGGCGGCCGCGCTCGGAGTCGGGCTTCGGCAGCCGCGTGATCGACCTGCGCTCCGCCGGGCGATCACGCCGAACCTTCGGGCGCTGCCGTCGCTCGACGCGCGGGACGTGCTTGCGCTTCTTCTTCGGCTGTGACTGCGGCGCGGGCTCCGCAGGTGGCGCCTCTGCCGCAGGTGCTGCCTCGGCCGCCGGCTCTGCCGCAGGGGCCTCCTCGGCGGGAGCCTCTTCTGCGGCCGGCTCCTCCGCAGGCGCCTCCGCGACGGGCTCCTCGGCAGGAGCTTCTGCGACGGGCTCGGCTGCGGGCTCCGCTGCCGGAGCTTCCTCGGCGGGAGCCTCCTCGGCAACCGGTTCGTCGGCGGGAGCCTCGGCCACCGGCTCCTCGACGGGAGTCTCGGCGACGGGCGTCTCCTCAGCCGTCTTCTTCGGGGCAGCCTTCTTCGCGGCCGGCTTCTTCTCGGCTGGGGTCTCCGCGGTCTCCTTCTTCGCGGCGGGCTTCTTCTTCGGCTTTTCCTCCGCCACGGCGGGAGCCTCCTCGTCCTTCTTCTTCGTCGTCTTCTCGTCAGCCATCAGTGTTGTGCCGCCTTTGCTTCGCGCTCGTAGCGCACCGTCAGGATGCGGGCGATCTCTCGCTTCGCCAGCTTCAGCCGCGCGCTGTTCTCGAGCGCGCCGGTCGCCGACTGGAAGCGCAGGTTGAACAGCTCCTGCCGGCGGTCGTGCAATGCGTTCTCCAATTCTTCGTCCGTCATGTCCCTCATGTCTCTAGCTCTCAAAGAGATCAGCCTCTCGCTTCACGAATTTGGTTTTGACCGAGAGCTTCGTGCCGGCAAGTCGGAGCGCTTCCTTTGCGAGCGGCTCGGGCACACCGGCCAGCTCGAACATCACGCGACCCGGCTTGACGACGGCGACCCAGTGCTCGGGAGAGCCCTTGCCCGAGCCCATGCGCGTCTCGGCCGGCTTCTGGGTCGTCGGCTTGTCCGGGAAGACGTTGATCCAGACCTTCCCGCCGCGCTTGATCTTGCGCGTCATCGCGATGCGGGCGGCCTCGATCTGGCGATTGGTGACCCAGGCCGTCTCGAGCGCCTTCAGGCCGTAGTCGCCGAACTGCACGGTCGTCTGACCCTTCGCGAACCCGCGACGGCGGCCGCGCTGGTGCTTCCTGTACTTCATTTTCTTCGGGAGCAACATCAGCTATCGGCCTTTTCCTGTTTCGTGGGGTCTTCGCGTCTGCTGCTTCGGCGTCGTCGTATCGGGCGCGTCAGCGACGGGGGCCGGCGTCGTCTCGACCGTCGGCTCGACAGGCGGCTGCTCACGGCCCTCGGCCGAAGTGGCCTGCTCGTCTGTGCGCGGCTTCTCGACGTTGTCCTGCTGTCCGGCACGACTACGCGGTGCTGACCTTCCACCGCGGCCAGCCTGGCCGCCCCGGCCACCACCGGCACCGCCGCGGCCGGCGCCACCGCGTTTGCGGGACGGGCGCACGGGACCGAGACCCTCGCGGTCGCGCTGGCGGTCGCGGCCGCCCTCGCGCGAGGCGCCGAGGCCCTCGACGTTCGCGCGTCGCCTGCGAGCCTGATCCTGCTCGCCGAGGCGCACGTCCTTCTCGGTGTCGAGCCCGCCGTAACCCTCCGGCATGATCTCGCCCTTGTTGATCCAGACCTTCACGCCGATGCGTCCGAAGGTCGTCTTCGCCTCGACGAAGCCGTAGTCGATGTCCGCGCGAATGGTGTGCAGCGGAACACGTCCTTCGGAGTACGCCTCGGAGCGGCTCATCTCGGTGCCGCCCAAGCGGCCGCCGCACTGGATGCGGACACCCTTCGCGCCCGAGCGAATGCCCGATGCGAGCGCGCGCTTCATCGCGCGCCTGAAGCTGACGCGGTTCTGCAGCTGCTCGGCGATCGACTGGGCGACGAGCTTGGCGTCGAGCTCGGGGCGCTTGATCTCGTTGATGTTGATGTGGACGTTCTTCTTGGTCAGCGCATGCAGGTCTTTGCGGAGCGCGTCCACCTCGACGCCCGACTTGCCGATCACGATTCCGGGGCGCGCCGTGTAGATGTCGACGGTGATCCGCTGTTTGTCCTTGCGGATCAAGATGTCGGACAGCCCAGCATGCGAAAGCTTGTTGGTGATGTGCTCCCGGATCTTGATGTCCTCGATCAGGTACGCCGGGAAATCCTTCTTGCCCGTGTACCAGTTGGACTTCCAGTCGTGGATGACGCCGACGCGCATCCCGCCGGGATGAACTTTTTGGCCCATTACTTTGCGGCCTCCTTCTTCTTCGCGGGACGCTTGGACGCGGACTTCTTCTTCGAGCCTGAAGCGGTCGTCTTCTTCGCGGCCGCGCGCTTCGGCTTCGGTGCCTCGGCGACCTCGGCCGGCGCAGCCTCCTCCACCACCGGTGCAGCCACCGCCGGAGCCTCCACGAGAGTGACGGTGATGTGACACGTGCGCTTGCGAATCCGGGCGACCCGGCCGCGCGCACGCGCGCGCCAGCGCTTCATCACCGGACCGCCGTCGACGTACGTCGCCTTGACGTACAGCCGGTCCTCGGCGATGCCGTGATTTGCCTCGGCGTTCGAGACGGCGGACTGCAGCACCTTCTGCAGCACCCCTGCGGCTTCACGCGAGGTGAAGGCGAGGACCGCCCGCGCCTCGGGCACGCTCCGGCCGCGGATGTGCTCCGCGACGAGCCGCGCCTTGCGCGGTGACATCCGCACGTACTTCGCCTGCGCTCGAACTTCTCTTGGTGTCTCGACGCTGCTCATCAGACGCGCTTCTTCACCTCGGTCTTGCGGTCGCCGGAGTGGCCGCGGAAGGTCCGGGTCGGCGCGAACTCACCGAGCTTGTGGCCGACCATCTGCTCGGAGATGAAGACGGGCACGTGCTTGCGGCCGTCGTGGACCGCGATCGTGTGCCCGACCATGTCGGGGAAGACGGTCGAGGTGCGTGACCAGGTGCGGATCATCCGCTTCTCGTTCTTCTCGTTCATCGCCTCGATGCGGCCCATCAGCCGCGCCTCGACGAAAGGCCCTTTTTTGGAACTGCGGCTCATTACTTGCGCTTCTCCTTCCCGCGCCTACGGCTGCGGACGATCAAACGGTCGGATTCCTTGTGCTTGCGGCGCGTGCGCTTGCCGAGCGTGGGCACACCCCACGGCGTCACCGGATGGCGGCCGCCCTTGGACTTGCCCTCGCCCCCGCCGTGCGGGTGGTCGACCGGGTTCATCGCCGAGCCGCGCACCGTCGGGCGCTTGCCCCTCCACCGGCTGCGTCCTGCCTTGCCGCCGGTGATGTTCTCGTGATCCACGTTACCGACCTGGCCGATCGTGGCGCGACAGGTGAGCGCCACGCGGCGCATCTCTCCCGAGGGGAGCCGGAGGACGCCGTAGCCCTCGTCCTTCGCGACGAGCTGGACGCCGGAGCCGGCGCTCCGCGCCATCTGGCCGCCGCGGCCGGGCTTCAGCTCGACGTTGTGCACGAGCGTGCCCGTCGGGATGTTCTCGAGCGGAAGGGCGTTGCCCGGCTTGATGTCGGCCGCTGGCCCTGACTCGACCAACGCGCCGACCCGCAGCCGCGCCGGAGCGAGGATGTAGCTCTTCGCACCGTCGGCGTAGTGGAGCAGTGCGATCCGCGCGGAACGGTTCGGGTCGTACTCGATCGCGGCGACCTTGGCGGGCACCCCGTCCTTGCGGCGCTTGAAGTCGATGACGCGGTAACGGCGCTTGTGGCCCCCGCCCTGATGGCGCGTCGTGATCCGGCCGTTGTTGTTCCGGCCGCCCTTCTTCGTCAGCTTCTCGGTCAGCGCCTTCTCGGGCTTCGTCTTCGTGACCTCCTCGAATGTCGAGACGGTCATGAAGCGGCGGCCTGGTGAGGTCGGCTTGTAGCGGCGTACCGGCATCAGGCGTGGACTCCCTCGAAGATCTCGATCGAGTCGCCGGGCCTGAGCTGCACGATCGCCTTCTTCCAGCCCGGCCTGCGCCCGCGATACAGACCGCGGCGTTTCGGCTTCGACTGGACCATGCAGACGTTCACCCGCAGCACCTTGACGTTGAAGAGCTCCTCGACGGCCTGCCGGACCTGTGTCTTGTGCGCGTCCGGATGGATGCGGAACGAGTACGTGTTGCTAGCCTCGATCTGCGCATAGCTCTTCTCCGACACGACCGGAGCGAGCAGGACTTCGTTGGGATGGAGGCTCATGAGCTTTCTGCCTTCGCCTTCGAGTCGTTCGCGGCCTTCGCCTCGACGAGCTCCAGCGCGTCCTGGGTGAGGAGCACCGAGCGCGCCCACACGAGCGCGGTGACCTCGAGCCGGCCCGGAGTCGTCACGACGACGCGGTCGATGTTGCGGAAAGACTTGGCAACGTTCTCCTCGTCGCTCGTCACGACGACCGCGGGAAGCTCCTTCCCCCACGTGGCGAGGAGCGCAACGGCGGCCCGCGTCGAGGGCTCGGTGAACGTCGAGCCGTCGAGCACGCCAAGCGTGCCGTCGGCTGCGTGCTGCGAGAGAACTCCGCGGAGCGCCGAGCGGCGCGTCTTGCGGTTCACCTTCACGTCGAAGTCGCGGGGGGTCGGCGGAAACGCGACGCCGCCGCCGGTCCACTGCGGAGCCCGGGTCGTGCCCGCTCGGGCGCGGCCGGTTCCCTTTTGCCGCCACGGCTTCGCACGGCCGCCGGAGACGAGCCCGCGGCTCTTCGCAGCGCGCGTGCCTCTGCGGTCGGCGTTCATCTCGGCGCGCACCGTCTCGTGGACGACGTGCGGCTTCAGCTCGGCGCCAAAGACCGTTTCCTCGAGCGTCAGATCCTCGGCCTTCTTCCCGGCGGAATCGAACAGGGGTGCCTTCGGCGCGGCCATCAGTGACTGGCCTCCCGCACTTCGACGAAGCTGTTCTTGGCTCCGGGCACGGCGCCCTTGATCAGGAGCAGGTTCTCCTGCGGGCGTACCTCGTGCACGACGAGCCCGCTCTGGGTCACACGCTTACCACCGAGGCGGCCCGCCATCTTCATTCCCTTGAAGACGCGCGACGGGGTTGCCGAGGCACCGATCGAGCCCGGCTTGCGGACGTTGTGCGATCCGTGCGAGGTCGGGCCGCGGTGGAAACGGTGCCGCTTGATCGTTCCGGCAAAGCCTTTGCCGTGCGCGATCCCGCTGACCTTGATCTTCTCGCCCGGTTCGAACACCTCGACGGTGACGTTCTCACCGACGACCGCTTCGCTCTGCCCCCGGAGCTCGAGCAGGTGCCTGTACGCACCCTTGACGTTGTTCTTCTTCAGGTGCCCGAGCTCGGGCCTCGTGAGCTTGCGCTCGGCCACCTCGTCATAGGCGATCTGGACCGCGTCGTAGCCGTCGGCATCGGCCGTCTTGACCTGCACGACGGGACACGGTGCAGCCTCGATGACCGTCACCGGGGTAACGGCGCCGGACTCCGCGTCGAAGACCTGCGTCATCCCCAGCTTCTTTCCCACGATCCCCTTCATGGCGCTACAGCTTGATCTCGATGTCGACGCCGGCCGGAAGGTCGAGCCGCATGAGCGAGTCGACGGTCTTCGGGGTCGGCGAGTGGATGTCGATCAGCCGCTTGTGCGTTCGCACCTCGAAGTGCTCCCGCGAGTCCTTGTCCTTGAACGGAGACCGGATCACGCAGTAGACGTTCTTCTCGGTGGGCAGCGGAACAGGACCGGTGATGGTGGCGCCGGTTCGCTGAGCAGTGTCGACGATGTCCTTCGCGGACTTGTCGAGCTGCTGATGGTCGTAGCCCTTCAGCCTGATGCGGATTTTTTGAGCCATCTAAACGAACCGGCGCCTTTCTACTTGATGACTTCCGTAACGACGCCTGCGCCGACGGTGCGGCCACCCTCGCGGACGGCGAAGCGCAGACCCTGATCCATGGCGATCGGCTGAATCAGCTCGACGTCCATGTTGGTGTTGTCGCCCGGCATGACCATCTCCTGGCCTTCCGGGAGCTTGATCGCACCCGTCACGTCCGTCGTGCGGAAGTAGAACTGCGGGCGGTAGTTGTTGAAGAACGGCGTGTGGCGGCCGCCCTCGTCCTTCGAGAGGACGTAGACCTCTGCCTTGAAGTGCGTGTGCGGCGTGATGGAGCCCGGCTTCGCGAGCACCTGGCCACGCTCGATCTCCTCACGCTTGATGCCGCGGAGCAGCGCGCCTGCGTTGTCGCCTGCCTGCGCGTAGTCGAGCGTCTTCTGGAACATCTCGAGACCGGTGACAACGGTCTTCTCGGTCTTCTCGTGGATGCCCACGATCTCGACCTCGTTGCCCGACTCGATCTTGCCCTGCTCGATGCGCCCGGTCACGACGGTACCGCGGCCGGTGATCGTGAAGACGTCCTCGATCGGCATCAGGAACGGCTTGTCGACGTCGCGCTCCGGCTCCGGAATGAACGAGTCGACCGCCTCCATCAGCTCCAGGATCTTCGGAACCCACTCGCCGTCGCCCTCGAGCGCCTTCAGCGCCGAGACCTGCACGACGGGAATGTCGTCGCCCGGGAAGTCGTACTTCGAGAGCAGCTCACGCACTTCCATCTCGACCAGCTCGAGCAGCTCGGGGTCGTCGACCATGTCTGCCTTGTTGAGGGCGACGACGATCGACGGCACCTCGACCTGACGGGCGAGCAGGATGTGCTCCCGCGTCTGCGGCATCGGGCCGTCTGCTGCGGAGACGACGAGGATCGCACCGTCCATCTGGGCGGCCCCCGTGATCATGTTCTTGATGTAGTCGGCGTGCCCAGGGCAGTCGACGTGTGCGTAGTGCCGGTTCTCGGTCTCGTACTCGACGTGCGACGTGTTGATCGTGATGCCGCGCGCCTTCTCCTCGGGTGCGTTGTCGATCTCCTCGAAGCTCTTGATTCCGGTCGTCGAGGTCCCCTGGTCTGACAGCACCTTCGTGATCGCCGCGGTCAGCGTCGTCTTCCCATGGTCGATGTGACCGATGGTGCCGACGTTGAGATGCGGCTTGGTGCGCTCGAACTTCTGCTTGGCCATGCTTCTCCTTCCTATCTCTTACGCGTCGCTCGTGACCAGCTCGGCCAGAATCGACTGCGGAACTTCCTCATAACGTTCGAATTGCATCGTGAACTCGGCCCGCCCCTGCGACATCGACCGCAGATCGGTCGCGTAACCGAACATCTCCGCGAGCGGCACGATCGCCTTGATCACCTGGGCGTTGCCCAGAGGCTCGAGGTGCTCGACGCGCCCGCGCCGGGAGTTGAGGTTCCCCATGACGTCGCCGAGGTAGTCCTCCGGCGTGATCACCTCGACCGCCATGACGGGCTCGAGGAGCTTCGGCTTGCCGCGCTTCATCGCCTCCTTGAAGGCGATGGAGCCGGCGACCTTGAAGGCCATCTCGCTCGAGTCGACGTCGTGGTACGAGCCGTCGATCAGCTCGATGCGGATGTCGACAACGGGATACCCCGCGAGCACCCCGGACTCCATCGCCTCCTGGATGCCGAGGTCGATTGCCGGGATGTACTCCTTCGGGATCTTCCCGCCGACGATCTTGTCCACGAACTCGTAGCCGTCGCCGGGCGTCATCGGCTCGGCGTTGATGACTGCGTGTCCGTACTGGCCGCGGCCGCCGGTCTGGCGGACGAAGCGGCCCTGAACCTTCTCGGCCGGCTTGCCGATCGTCTCGCGGTAGGCGACCTGCGGCCGGCCTACGTTCGCGTCGACGTTGAACTCGCGCTTCAGCCGGTCGACGATGATCTCGAGGTGGAGCTCGCCCATGCCGGCGATCAGCGTCTGGCCGGTCTCGTCGTCGGTGCGCACGCGGAAGGTCGGGTCCTCGTCCGACAGTCGCTGCAGCCCCGCGCCGAGCTTGTCCTGGTCGGCCTTCGACTTCGGCTCGACGGCGACCGAGATCACCGGATCCGGGAAGGTCATCGACTCGAGCTTGATCTGCGCCGTCTCGGTGGCGAGGGTGTCGCCCGTCGTCGTGTCCTTCAGGCCGACGCCGGCTGCGATCTCGCCCGCGCCGATCTCCTCGCGCTCCTCGCGGTGGTTGGCGTGCATCTGCAGGATGCGGCCGATCCGCTCGGTCTTGCCGGTGCTCGTGTTGACGACGCGGTCGCCGGCCTTCAGCTGGCCGGAGTAGACGCGGAAGTACGTCAGCTTGCCGACGTAGGGATCGGACATGACCTTGAAGGCGAGTGCGGAGAACGGCTCGTCGAGCGCCGCGCGGCGTGAGAGCTCCTTTTCCGTACGCGGGTCGATGCCGTGGACCGGCGGGACGTCGAGTGGGCTCGGCAGGTAGTCGATCACGCCGTCGAGCAGCGGCTGCACGCCCTTGTTCTTGAAGGCGGAGCCGAGCAGCACGGGCGTGATCTTGTTCTCGAGCGTCCCCCTGCGGAGCGCGCGGCGGATCATCTCCGGCGTGACGGACTCCTCGTCCATCAGGTACGTCTCGGTCAGCTCGTCGTCGAACTCGGCGATCGAGTCGATCAGCTGGTGGTGGTACTCCTGCGCCTGCTCTGCGAGCTCGGCCGGGATCTCGCCGACCTCCATCTTGGTGCCGAGGTCGTCGGACCAGGTGATCGCGCGCATCTCGACGAGGTCGACGACGCCTCGGTGGTGCTCCTCCTGGCCGACGGGCAGCTGGACCGGCACCGGATGGGCGCCGAGCCGGTCGACCATGGACTGGATCGAGGCGAAGAAGTCTGCGCCGGTGCGATCCATCTTGTTCATGAAGGCGATGCGCGGAACGCCGTAGCGCTCGGCCTGGCGCCAGACCGTCTCGGACTGGGGCTGGACGCCGGCGACCGCGTCGAAGACGGCGATCGCGCCGTCGAGGACGCGCAGGCTTCGCTCCACCTCGACGGTAAAGTCCACGTGGCCGGGCGTATCAATAATGTTGATGCGATAGTCGCGCCACGACGCCGTCGTCGCCGCAGACGTGATCGTGATGCCGCGCTCCTGTTCCTGCGCCATCCAGTCCATCGTCGCCGCGCCCTCGTGGACCTCGCCCATCTTGTGGGTGCGGCCGGTGTAGTAGAGGATCCGCTCGGTCGTCGTGGTCTTGCCCGCGTCGATGTGGGCCATGATCCCGATGTTCCGGACGCGGTCGAGCGCGATACCGCTCTTGGTGTCGATAGCCATCGCTGCTACCACCTGTAGTGGGCGAAGGCCTTGTTGGCCTGCGCCATGCGGTAGACGTCGTCCTTGCGCTTGAAAGCCCCACCCTGTTGGTTGAGGGCGTCCATGACCTCGTTCGAAAGCTTGTCGATCATGCCCTTCTCGCGCCGGGCGCGCGCGAAGTCGACGAGCCAGCGCACGGCAAGCGTGCGCGCGCGGCGCTGCGGCACCTCGACGGGCACCTGGTAGTTCGCTCCGCCGACGCGGCGGCTCTTGACCTCGAGCACGGGCGTGACGGTCTTGACGGCCTGCTCCAGTACCTCGACCGGCGGCTTGCCGGTCTTCTCGCCGATGCGCTCGAGCGCGCCGTAGACGATCTGCTCGGCGGTCGACTTCTTGCCGGCCGTCATCACCTTGTTGATCACCTGCGTGACCAGCGGCGAGTTGTAGATCGAATCCGGCTCGATCGGCCGGGCCTGGACTTCACCACGGCGAGGCATTAGCTGCCCTTCTTGGCGCCGTACTTGGAACGGCCCTGCTTGCGGTCGCTGACCCCCGACGCGTCGAGGGCGGCGCGGATGACCTTGTACCGGACGCCCGGCAGGTCCTTGACGCGGCCGCCTCGGACGAGGACGACGGAGTGCTCCTGGAGATTGTGTCCCTCGCCCGGGATGTAGGTCGTGACCTCCATCTGGTTCGTCAGGCGGACGCGCGCAACCTTCCGAAGAGCCGAATTCGGCTTCTTCGGGGTATGCGTGAACACGCGCGTGCAGACGCCGCGCTTCTGCGGCGCGCCGCCGAGAGCAGGGGTCTTCGTCTTCCCTTTTTGGAGGGCGCGACCCTTGCGGACGAGTTGGTTGACGGTGGGCATGAACCTCCTGGAAAGTGCGTTCTCACACAGCAACGGTCGGCGGGGCCGATGACCCTGCCAACCGGACGAGGCATGGTAGCGAAACGTGAGAAGGGCCGCAAACCCGGAATCCCGCTCCTGGAGCGGAACCAGACCGGCTTCCGGCGCGTTTTTACTCCAAGCAGGGGCGATGCATTTTCCTCCTTTGAAACGCTAGTGGGACCGCCCGACCGCCACTACAGTGAGTCGGCGGGTTTTCTTCTTCCTGCGGCGAAGCGATGACCACCGTTCTGATCGGCATCAGTGTGGTTCTGGGCGCCCTGGTGGTGCTACTCCTCGCCCTGCTCGTGATCCGCTGGCGCTCGGGCAATTCGACCGACGAACGGGTGGCCGAGGTGGTGGCCAGCCTGAACACCCGGATGGACGAGCTCGGCCGCGAGCTGGCCGGCGCTCTCGAGCGCGCAGAGGAAGAGGGGCGGCGCAGCCGGATCTTCGGCGAGCTCGCCGGGTCGATCGACCTCGACGAGGTGCTGTCGCGAACGCTCGAGGCGGCGGGAGCGCTCGAGCACGCGGATGCGGCGCTCGTCATGCTGCCCGACCCGAACGGGGGGAAGCCGCTCGTCGCAACGCTGGGCTTGTCTGTCGAGGAGGCGGAGCGACACGCCATCACCGGGCCGCCGGACGGCCGACTCGCCCGGTCGATCACGATGTCCTATACCTATCCCGAGCTCGAGGGCGAGTCCTCCAGCGGGGACGCTGTGATCAACGCCGGGCTCGCGGTGCCGCTTCCGGGAGACAACTCCACTCTCGGCTACCTGACGGTGTTCACGCGCCGGAAGGGACACGAGTACGCCGACGACGACGTGCGCCAGCTCGAGACGCTGGCCCTGCGGGCGGGCCCGGCGATCGAGAACGCGCGGCGCTTCCGGGAGGCGCGCCAGCTCGCAGACCTCGATGCGCTGACCGGCCTGCACAACCGGCGCTACTTCCACGAGACCCTTGCGCGCGAGTGCGCGCGGGCGCATCGCTACCAGCGGAAGCTCTCGCTGATCGTCTTCGACCTCGACGACTTCAAGGAGATCAACGACCGCATCGGGCATCTCGCCGGCGACACGGTTCTCGCCGAGGCGGCGGAACGGGTGCGCGACGTCGTGCGGACGGCGGACATCGCCTGCCGCGTCGGCGGCGACGAGTTCGCGGTGATCCTCCCTGAGTCCTCACTCAACGACGCCGATCAGCTCTACCGCCGGATCCAGAACTCCGTCTCCTCCCGGCCACTCGGCCAGGCCGGCAAGCTCTACCTCTCCGCCGGCGTCGCAGAGCTGCGGGCAGAAGACGACCCCGTGGCGTTGTTCCAGCGAGCGGACGACGCGCTCTACCGCGCCAAGGAAGCCGGCAAGGGCCGCGTCGTGTCCGCAAACGCACCACGCCTCGGCCCGGCCTAAAGAGCCGGTGTCAGACCCGTGCAGTTAGGGACAAGTCCGACTACGAGGTGAGCGCGAGGAAGGGGAGGTAGTTCGTCAGGTCGACCTCGCCCTTCTCCGGCATCTGGTCGCGCCAGCAGATCGCCTCGGGGAACGCCGCCTGCTGCGCGGCGGCGAGCCACGCCGGATAGCGGTCTTCGCGCGCCTGCGCGAGGAGGGCTGCGCGGATCGCCTCGCGGACGTTGCCGAGCGGGAGCGTCCCGAGCGGGAGCGGCGGACCGAGCGGCCGCACCTGAATCGTCCCGAGCGGCGACCACAGCGGAGCCCAGCGGCCTGACGACAGCGTCATCAGCTTGGGCGGCGCGGCCGACTCGACCGCGTAGCCCGCACGGCGCCCGCCGAGCCACGGCGTCCCCGACTTCGCCTGAACCAGGCGAGCCTGCAGATCGCCGTACGTCTCGTGGAAGTCCGCGATCGCGCGGGCGCTCGGGGCCGACACCCTGAACTTGCTCTCGATCCGCGCGCGACGCAGCTCGTCGCCGATGATGCTCCGCGCGACGGAGAGATTCGTGTGCACGTCGGCGATCGCCGCGAGATACGCGCCGCGCGAGCCACCGAAGGCGGCGCTGATGATGGAACGCTCCGCGGCGAGAATGTCGCCGTAGCTGACCTGCGCCGAGCGTTGCGCGACGGCCCGCGCGAACGCGTTCGAGAACGCGAGCTCCGGGTCGCCGGTCAGCTTCAGGATCGGATTGATCTGCGACCAGCGCACCGCCGTTCGTCCGAGCTGACAGCGCAAACCCGGTGACAGGATCAGCTGGCCTTCGGTGCGCGAGCGCACGAATCCCTTCCCGGCCGCCCGCGGTCCGTTGCAGAGGTTCGGGTTCCGGGCCCACAGATAGACGCACGCAGCCCGCGGCTTCGCAGGATCCATCTCGCCGGGCGTCGTCTTCCACTCCGCCCAGCCCCACGACCAGATCGAGCTGAACTTCATCTCGTTGGCTACGTAGCGGGCCGCAAGCGCCTGCCACTTCACGGTGCGGAACCAGGCCTTCGCCTCGAGACCCTCACGTCCGCCGCTGCCCTTCGACGTCTGGAAGCCGAGGAAGATCCCGAGCTTCGACACGGGAATTCCCGCCTTCGTGAAGTCGAGGATGCCGTTCCGGAACGCCTGGCGGAGAGTGCGGCTCCCTCGAATCGGCCCTTGCTTGTAGATCAGCGGCGCCGGGAAGTACACCTCTCGGACGATTCCTGCCACGTCGGCGACCTGGCGCCACCAATCGCCGGCGGTCCCGTCGGTGTACGGCTTCGCGTTGACGAGCAGCCACGGTTGCGCACCGCGCTGGCGCAGCGTCTGCAGGAACAGCAGCACGTTCGACCGGTACTGGGCGTTCGTCGCCGACCACGGCACCGCGAGCCACGAGCCGAAGAGCTCGTTCTCGGCGATCACCGGATTCGAGCAGTCCATCGCCTGCGCCGCGTACTCGTAGAACTTGTTCGCCTTGTCCACGATCGTCGCCGGATCGGCGGGCTTGCTCGTCGTCCCGACGCGGCGATTCAGATAGAGATCGAAGTAGGCGGTCTGCGCTCCGCCCGCCCGCAGCTTCGGCGGATAGATGAAGTTCGAGGCGAGCGCGGTGATGCCCGGCTTCGCGAACATGTTCCAGAACGGGACCGACCCGTCCGCGAAGTCGAGCCACAACGGCGCCTTGCCGAAGAGCGAGCAGTTCGCCTGCAGTTGCTGGGCCGGCGCACCTTTCCCACCGGTGAGGGCGAGAGCCAGCGCGACAGCGACGAGGACCCCTAGCCTCTTCACGAGGGCTAACAGTAGCCGTGAGGCCGGGTGAGCCTCAGAAGCGCTTACGAACGCTTTACCAACGGCGGCCCCACGGGTAGTTTGGGCGCGTGCAGCGAAGGATCGCGTTCGCGCTGGTCGCCGTCGCCGCAGTGGCCGCTACGGTCGCAGCGATCGCGGCCGGAGGCTCAGGGAGTGACGGACCGGCGGCGCGAACGTCGGCGCCGACCTGGAACAGCGTCGCCCCGATCTTCGCGAGCAAATGCGCCGGCTGCCACACGCCCGGCGGCATCGCTCCCTTCTCGCTCCGTAACGCGAAGACCGCCTCAGCCTACGCCGACCGCATTCTCGCGATGACGCACCTCGGAAAGATGCCCCCGTGGATGCCGGGCCGGGACTCGCCGTCGTATCTCGGACAGTCGCAGCGGATCCTCACGGCCGCCGAGAAGCAACTGATTGCGCGCTGGGTTCGAGGCGGTGCACGGATCGGCGACGGCAAGACCGTCAAGCCGGTCGGCGGAGGAAGCAAGGCGCCCGGAACGACGATGACCCTCGCGCCGACGAAGACCTATCTCCCCAAGCCTGCTGTCGGTGGGCTCGACGACTACCACTGTTTCCTCCTCGAGCCGCACCTGGCGCAGGACGCTTACGTCACGAGCGCCGTCATCAAGCCGCAGCGTTCGACGATCGTGCACCACGTGATCCTGTTCGAGGCATCGGGCCAGAACGCAACCGATGCGCGACGACTGAACAACGCCTCCGGCGGCAACGGCTGGACCTGCTTTGGAGGACCGGGCCTGTCCGAGACGCATCCGACGTCCGACTCGGCGGCGAACGACCGGCTCGGCGCGCCGCCCTGGATCAGCGCGTGGGTGCCCGGCCACACCAATAACGACACGCCGGCGGGAACAGGGGTGCTGGTACACGCCGGAGCCGCGATCGTGATGCAGGTGCACTACAACCTCATCCACAAGGCTCAACCGGATCGCTCACGCGCCGTCATCCGCTTCGCGCCCGCCGCGACGAAGCTCACGCCTCTCGAGACGATTCTCGTTCCCGCCCCGGTCGAGCTGCCGTGTCCGCGCGGCGTACATTCGACGCTCTGCTCGCGCCAGGTCGCCGTCCAGGAAGAGATCAAGAAGTACGGCTACAACGCCGGGCTGATCCCCTCAGGGCTGCTCTACCTCTGCCGCAAGTCGCTCGACAACTATCCGAGCAACCCTGCGAGCGTGAAGTCGCTCGGCACGAGCTGCGATCGGCGCGTGACGCGTCCGCTCCGGATCTACGGCGTCGCGGGTCACATGCACACGCGTGGCTACGACATCAGGATCCAGCTGAACGGAAAGACGCTGCTCCACATCCCGCGCTGGAACTTCCACTGGCAGGACGCGTACTACCTCGCACAGCCCGTCGACGCGAACGTCGGCGACACGATCCGCGTCAGCTGCAAGTTCGACAACTCGGCGATTCGCCAGCCCCTCGTGAACGGCAAGCTGCTGAAGCCGCGCTACGTCCTCTGGGGTGAGGGCACGACCGACGAGATGTGCCTCGGCCTGCTTCAGGCCGCCCCGCGCTAGGAACGATCAGGGTCAGACCCCCGAAAGGGCCTGACCCTGCAGTTCTTACCTAGACGTCCTTGTCGAGCGGAGAGTCGACCTCGGGGATCTCCTCCGCCTCGATCGCGTCGTGCGGCTTCGCCTCGTCGTTCAGATCAGGCTGCCCGCCGAAGTCGAGGCCCAGAGACTCGAGGTTGATGCCGTTGCCGCCGTCGGAGTCGATCTCCTCCAGCGCGGCGAGCAGCTGCTCCTCGGTCGCCGGCCGCATGTACGCGGAGGGCGGGACCTTGTCGGACGGGCCGATCTCGATACCGCGGTACTGCTTCAGGCCGGTGGCCGCCGGGATCAGCTTCCCGATGATCACGTTCTCCTTCAGCCCGAGCAGGCGGTCGATCTTGCCCTCGATCGACGCATCCGTCAGCACCTTCGTCGTCTCCTGGAAGGACGCAGCGGAGAGGAACGACTCGGTGGCGAGCGATGCCTTCGTGATCCCGAGGATCAGCGGCTCGAACGTCGCCTGGTCCTTCTTCTCCTTCTTGATGCGTGCGTTCTCGCGATCGAGCACCGTCTTGTCGACGAGCTGGCCAGGCAGCAGATCGGTCTGGCCCGCGTTCTCGACGCGCACCTTCTTCAGCATCTGCCGGACGATGAGCTCGATGTGCTTGTCGTGGATCTCGACGCCCTGCGACTTGTAGACCTTCTGGACTTCACCGACGAGATAGAGCTCCGTCTCCGTGTAGCCCTTCAGGCGCAACAGGTCTGCTGGGTTGAGTGAGCCCTCGTGCAGCGGATCGCCCGGCTCGACCTCCTGACCCTTGGTCACGAGCAAGCGCGTGCGCCGCGGCATCTGGATCGCCTTGGGCTCCTCGTCCTCCTTCAGGTCGTGCGGGATGATCGTGATCTTGGCGCCGCGGTCGGTGTCTTCGATCTCGACCTTGCCACCGACCTCTGCGAGCGTCGCGGCACCCTTCGGGTTCCGCGCCTCGAAGATCTCGACGACACGCGGCAGGCCGTGCGTGATGTCCGCCCCGGCGACACCGCCGGTGTGGAACGTGCGCATCGTCAGCTGCGTGCCCGGCTCGCCGATCGACTGCGCGGCGATGATGCCGACCGCGTCGCCGATCTCGGCCATCTCGCCGGTGGCGAGGAACGTGCCGTAGCACCTGCGACACACGCCGAACTCGCTCTTGCACTTGAGCACCGAGCGGACGGGGATCTTGACTTCGTCGACCATGTCGCCGAGCGCCTCGATGATCTCGTCGACGACGAGGGCGGTCAGCTCCTCACCCTTCTCCGCGAGCACGGTCTTGCCGGGCTTGCCGCTCGAGAGCGGCTTGTGCACGTCGTCCGCGAGGGTCCGGCCGAAGAGGCTCTTGTTGATCCCCTCGGGGACATGGATCGGAAGCTCGACGAAGTCCTTCGTCTTGCAGTCCTCCTCGCGGATGATCACGTCCTGCGAGACGTCGACGAGACGTCGCGTCAGGTAACCCGAGTCGGCCGTGCGGAGAGCCGTGTCGGCGAGACCCTTGCGGGCACCGTGTGTCGAGATGAAGTACTCGAGCACCGAGAGGCCTTCCATGAAATTGGCCTTGATCGGCCGCTCGATGATCTCGCCCTTCGGATTCGCCATCAGGCCGCGCATACCGGCGAGCTGGCGGATCTGCTTCGAAGATCCACGGGCGCCGGAGTTGGCCATCATGTAGATCGGGTTCAGCTCCTCGAAGGTCCGTTCCATCGCCGCGGCGACGGTGTCTGTGGCCTCCGTCCAGATGCTGACGATCGACTCATGGCGCTCCTCGTCGGTGATGAGACCGCGCTCGTACTGCGCGGCGACCTTCGCGACGCGCTCCTCGTACTCGGCAAGGATCTCTTCCTTGTCCGGCGGGATCACGATGTCGTTCTTCGAGATCGTCACGCCGGCGAGCGTCGCGAACTTGAAGCCGAGCGTCTTGATCATGTCGAGGACGGTCGCGATCGAATGCGCCCCGTACTCCTCCACAAGCGTCGCGATGAACGCGTCGAGCTCACGCTTCGGAAGCGTCCGGTTGATGTAGTCGTGGAGCGGATCCTCGGGGTTGTACTCCTCGACGGCCTCGATGAGCGCACGCTCGATCTCGGCGTTGAAGATAACCCGGCCGGCTGTCGTCAGGAGCAGATCGCCGTTCCAGCGGAACTCGATCGGCTGCTGCAGCTTGATCTGCTCGGCGTCGATCGCGTGCTCGACCTCCTCTTCAGTGCCGAACCGCATCGGCCTCGGATCGAGATCCTCGGCCTTCGTGTTGTCGAGATCGGTCCCGCAGTACGTGAGGTAGTACGTGCCGAGCACCATGTCCTTCGTCGGCGTGGCCAGAGGACGGCCGCTCGCCGGCGAGAGGATGTTGTTCGACGAGAGCATCAGGATGCGCGCCTCGGCCTGCGCCTCCGCCGACAGCGGAAGGTGCACGGCCATCTGGTCGCCGTCGAAGTCCGCGTTGAACGCGTGACAGACGAGCGGATGCACCTGGATCGCCTTGCCCTCGACGAGCACGGGCTCGAACGCCTGGATACCGAGACGATGGAGCGTCGGCGCACGGTTCAAGAGCACCGGATGCTCGGCGATGACTTCCTCGAGCACGTCCCAGACTTCCTCGGTCATCGAGTCGACGTACTTCTTCGCCGCCTTGATGTTCTGGACGGACTTCCGCTCGACGAGCCGGCTCATGATGAACGGCTTGAAGAGCTCGAGCGCCATGATCTTCGGCAGGCCGCACTGGTGCAGCTTCAGGCTCGGGCCGGAGACGATCACCGAACGGCCGGAGTAGTCGACGCGCTTGCCGAGCAGGTTCTGGCGGAACCGGCCCTGCTTGCCCTTGAGCATGTCCGAGAGTGACTTCAGCGGCCTGTTGCCAGGCCCCGTCACCGCGCGTCCACGGCGGCCGTTGTCGAACAGCGCGTCGACGGCCTCCTGGAGCATTCGCTTCTCGTTGTTGACGATGATCTCGGGCGCGCCGAGGTCGAGCAGCCGCTTGAGGCGGTTGTTCCGGTTGATCACGCGCCGATAGAGGTCGTTGAGGTCGCTCGTGGCGAAGCGGCCACCGTCGAGCTGCACCATTGGGCGCAGCTCCGGCGGGATCACCGGCACGGCCTCGAGGACCATCCACTCGGGACGGTTCTCCGACGTGATGAACGCATTGACGACCTTCAGGCGCTTGATCCCCCGCTGCTGCTTCTGGCCCTTGGACGTGGCGATCGTCTCGCGCAGCGATGCGGCCTCGGCCTTGAGGTCGAGGTCCTTGAGCAGGTCGCGGATCGCCTCCGCGCCCATGCCGCCGCGGAAGTAGACGCCGAATCCGTACGGCGAGCCGAAGCGGTCCTTCAGCTCACGGAAGAGCTGCTCGTCGTTGACGATCAGCTTCGGCTCCAGGTCCTTGAACAGCAGCCACGTCTGCTCGAGCCTGTTGACCGAGTCGACCGAGGCCTCACGCGCGTCGCCGCGGCGGGACTCGATGTCGAGATACATCTCGCGGACCTTCAGCGCCCACTGGATGATCGCGTCGAGATCCTCCTTGCGGATCTTCCCGTCCGTCCGGAGGCAGAGGTCGTTGGTCAGCTCGCGGATGTCCTGTTCGCCGTCCCACGTGTCGACGACGTCGGCGAGCAGCCCGTTGCCGAGGTCCCGCGAGCGATCGAGGTTCTTCATGTCGATGCCCTCGACGAGCTTCGCGTCCTCTTCGGCGATCTCGTCGCCGTCGAGGAGCGCATCGAGGATGCGATTGATGTGCTTCGAGATCGCGCCCTTCTTTGCGCCGGTGGCCTTCGCCTGCTGCTTGAAGAGCGGGTCGAGCCCCTTCAGGATCTGCTCGGCGGCCGAGGCGACGTTCTCCAGCTCACGCGGAGTGAGCTTGCGGTCGTCGCGGATCGCCGCGTTGCGGACGAGCTCGCGGATCTTCTTCGAGTCTTCCGTCGTGATCTTCCCGACGAGGTCGGGGAACATCTTGCCGGCGAGCTCGCGTGCTTCCTCGAGCGTCGGCATCGCCTGCTCCTCGGCCCAGTTCGAGAGACCGCGCGCCCAGAAGTCGTCGTCCTCGTCGAAGCCCTTGTCCTTGCCCTTCGCGAAGTAGTCGCGGCGCCGCTTGAGACGGTCCTCGAGCGCGGCGAGCGCCTCTTCACGGTCGACCTCGATCCGCTCGGCCTCGGCCTTGACCTTGTCCTCGAGATCGTTCAGGTCCTTCTTCCGCGCGGCGACGTCGACCGCGGTGACGATCGAAGCGGCGAAGTACAGAACCTTCTCGAGCTCGCGCGGAGCGATGTCGAGCAGGTAGCCGATGCGGCTCGGCACGCCCTTGAAGAACCAGATGTGCGAGACCGGCGCGGCGAGGTCGATGTGACCCATGCGCTCGCGACGCACCTTCTGCCGCGTCACCTCGACGCCGCAGCGCTCGCAGATGATCCCCTTGTAGCGGACGCGCTTGTACTTGCCGCAATAGCACTCCCAGTCCTTGGTCGGACCGAAGATGCGCTCGCAGAAGAGACCGTCGCGCTCGGGCTTGAGCGTGCGGTAGTTGATCGTCTCCGGCTTCGTTACCTCACCGGAGGACCAGTCGCGAATCTGCTTGCTGGACGCAAGCCCGATGCGAATGGCGTCGAATTCATTGATGTCGATCAAAGCGCTCCTATCTCTCCCTTAGTCCTCTAGTTCCAGTTCACCCTCGGCAAGAGCCGGGGCTTCTTGCGGTTCGGCCTCTTCCGTGCCTTCGTCCGCGACCTCGACGTCGCTCAGGTCTCCGAGCGTCTCGTCGTTCGGCAGCGCGATCTCGCCGTCCTCGTCGACACGCTCCTGCCCTTCCTCGGCCTCCTCGGCCGTGGGCGGGCGTCCGACTGCGCGGAGCGATCCGGGCGACAGGTCGATCCCGAGCTCCTCCGCGGCGCGGAGCAGCTCGTCGTCTTCCTCGCGCACCTCGACCGTCGTGCCCTCGTCCGAGAGGACGTTGACGTCGAGCGCGAGCGACTGCATCTCCTTGAGCAGCACCTTGAAGCTCTCAGGGATGGACGGCTCGGCGATGTTCTCGCCCTTGACGATCGCCTCGTATGCCTTCACGCGCCCGACCGTGTCGTCGGACTTGATCGTGAGCATCTCCTGCAGCGTGTACGCGGCACCGTAGGCCTCGAGCGCCCACACCTCCATCTCGCCGAAGCGCTGGCCACCGAACTGGGCCTTGCCGCCGAGCGGCTGCTGCGTGACGAGCGAGTAGGGGCCGGTCGAGCGCGCGTGGATCTTGTCGTCCACGAGGTGGAGCAGCTTCAGGATGTACATGAAGCCGATCGTCACCTTCGACTCGTAGGGCTCACCGCTCTTGCCGTTGAAGAGGCGCACCTTGCCGGAGACCTTCCGGCCGGCGGCCCTGTTCTGGTCGACGACGAACTTGATCGGGGAGTCCGGGTTGGCCTGCGCCCACGAAACGAGAGCCTCGTCGACGTCCTCCTCGGTCGCGCCGTCGAAGACCGGAGTCGCAACGGGGTGCGGATTGTCGGCCGCGATCGGCTTGGACGACATCCCATTCGGGCCCGCGCCATCCTCGGCGAAGACGCCGTGTGCGGCAGCCCACCCGAGATGCGTCTCGAGGATCTGGCCGATGTTCATCCGGCTCGGCACGCCGAGCGGGTTGAGCACGACGTCCACGGGGCGGCCGTCCTCGAGGAACGGCATGTCCTCTTCCGGAACGATCTTCGAGATGACGCCCTTGTTGCCGTGGCGTCCAGCGAGCTTGTCGCCTTCGGCGATCTTGCGCTTCTTCGCAACGTAGACGCGCACGAGCTCGTTCACGCCCGGCGAGAGGTCGTCTCCCGCCTCGCGCGAGAACGTCTTCACGTCGATGACCTTGCCGCCCTCGCCGTGCGGGACCTTCAGCGAGGTGTCGCGAACCTCGCGCGCCTTCTCCTTGAAGATCGCGCGGATCAGCTTTTCCTCGGCCGTGAGCTCGGTCTCGCCCTTCGGCGTGACCTTGCCGACGAGCAGGTCGCCGGAGCCGACCTCGGCTCCGATGCGAACGACGCCGCGGTCGTCGAGGTCCTTCAGCGACTCCTCCGAGCGGTTCGGGATGTCGCGCGTGATCTCCTCGTCGCCGAGCTTCGTCGAGCGCGCGTCGATCTCGTACTCGTGGATGTGGATCGAGGAGAGAACGTCCTCCTTCACCAGTCGCTCCGAGATGACGATCGCGTCTTCGAAGTTGTAGCCCTCGAACGGCATGAACGCGACGAGCAAGTTCGCCCCCAGAGCGAGCTCGCCCATGTCGGTGGAGCTACCGTCGGCGAGCACCTGCTCGGCCTTGACCTTGTCGCCGAGCGCGACGATCGGCTTGTGGTGGATCAGCGTTCCCTGGTTGGAGCGCATGAACTTCGTCAGCGGGTAGTCGTCCTTGCCGTCCTTTGTCTCGACCGTGATGTGTCCGGCGTCGACGTCGACGACCGTGCCGGCGCGATGGGACAGCACGACGTCACCTGTGTCGACCGCTGCGCGATATTCGAGCCCGGTGCCGACGATCGGCGCCTGGGCGATCATCAGCGGCACTGCCTGTCGCTGCATGTTCGCGCCCATCAGCGCGCGGTTCGCGTCGTTGTGCTCGAGGAACGGGATCAGCGCCGTCGCGACCGAGACGATCTGCGCAGGAGCGACGTCCATGTACTGGATGTCCTTCGGCTCGGCCGTGACGGCCTCGCCCTCCTTCGAACGGCAGAGCACCTGCTTGTCGCGGAAGCGGCCCGTCTTCTCGTCGACGATCGCGCTTGCCTGGGCGATCGTGAACTGCGCCTCTTCGGCCGCGTCCAGGTAGATGATCTCGTCGGTCACCTTGCCGCCGACGACCTTGCGGTACGGCGTCTGGATGAAGCCGAATTCCGAGACGGTCGCCATCGACGCGAGCGAGCCGATCAGGCCGATGTTCGGGCCTTCCGGCGTCTCGATCGGGCACATCCGGCCGTAGTGCGTCGGGTGGACGTCGCGCACCTCGATCGGTGCGCGCTCACGCGTGAGCCCGCCCGCGCCGAGCGCCGACAGGCGGCGGCGGTGGGTGAGGCCCGCGAGCGAGTTCGTCTGGTCCATGAACTGCGAGAGCTGCGAGGAGCCGAAGAACTCCTTCAACGCAGCCACGACGGGCCGGATGTTGATGATCGTTTGCGGCGTGATCGTGTCGACGTCCTCCGTCGTCATCCGCTCGCGGACGACGCGCTCCATGCGGTAGAGCCCGACGCGGAACGCCTCCTGGATCAGCTCGCCGACCGTGCGCAGGCGCCGGTTGCCGAAGTGCTCGTACTCGTCGAGCTCGGTGCGGATCGGATCCCGTGAGAGCACGATCGCGTCGGCGGCGAAGTCCTTCGAGTCCTCGGGGACGCCGAGGCGATGCGGCAGCTCGATGAGCTTCTGGACGAGCGCGAGGATGTCCTCGGTCGTCAGGACCCTCGTGTCCTCGGGGACGTTCACGCCGAGCCGCTGGTTGAGCTTGTAGCGGCCGACCTTCGTCAGGTCGTAGCGCTTGGGATCGAAGAAGAGCGCCTTGAGCAGGTTCCGTGCGTTGTCGAGCGTCGGAGGCTCACCGGGGCGCTGCTTCTTGAAGACCTCGATCAGCGCCTCTTCCTCACGCGTGGACGGGTCCTTCTCGAGCGTGTTGACGATGAAGATCGAGTTGTTGAACAGCTTCAGGATCGCCTCGTTCGAGGAGGTGTCGAGCTTGAAGCCCGTTGAGGGATCCTCTTCGGGGAGCGCCCGCAGCAGGGTCGTGATCGGAAGCTTGCGCTTCCTGTCGATGCGCGCGTAGGCGATGCCCTTCTTGTCGATCTCGAGCTCGAGCCACGAGCCGCGTGAGGGCATCAGGTTCGCGGTGAAGACCTGCTTCGTCGCGTCCTTGGGCTCCATCAGGTAGGCGCCCGGGCTGCGGACGAGCTGGGTCACGATGACCCGCTCAGTGCCGTTGATGATGAACGTGCCCCACTCGGTCATCATCGGGAAGTCCCCCATGAAGACCGTCTGCTCGCGGATCTCGCCCGTCTCCTTGTTCACGAAGCGGACGGTCATCGAGAGCGGAGCCTGGTAGGTCAGGTCCTTTTCGCGGCACTCCTTGATCGAGAACTGGGGCTCTCCGAACTTGTAAGCCCCGAACTCGACGGCGAGGGTGCCGGTGTAGTCCTCGATCGGCGAAATGTCGTCGATCGTCTCGCGAAGACCTTCGTCCAGAAACCACTGAAACGAGGCCTTCTGGATATCGATCAGGTTGGGAAGGTCGAGGACGTGCTTGAGACGCGAGAAGCTGGTGCGCGCGCTAGGCGCAGCGACCTTGGTGGTCAAGAGATGAAGCCTCCCTTAGAAATACGGTGCGAGAACGAAAATCGGGCGAGAAACGGGTACGGCGGGCAGACGGGCGTGGACAGGCGGAAGAGCGGCGCAACCCGTCAGGGTACCCGAGACCTGCGCTTCTGCGCAAGGGTACCCCTGCGGAATCCGCCGAACGCTGGGGGCATGGTAGCGCCCAGCGCGGAAAAGCGCCAGGGGAGCCCTCCTCGGGCACCCCTGGCGATCTGACCTTCCTCGACTACTTGACCTCGACCGTGGCGCCGGCTTCCTCGAGCTGGCCCTTGATCGAGTCGGCCTCCTCGCGCGGGATCCCTTCCTTGACCGCCGACGGGGCCGAGTCGACGACGTCCTTGGCCTCCTTGAGGCCGAGACCCGTGATCGCGCGGACGACCTTGATCACCTGGATCTTCTGACCGCCCGCCGCCGTGAGGACGACGTCGAATGCGGTCTGCTCCTCGGCTGCAGCGCCGTCCCCGGCCCCGCCGCCACCCGGGGCGGCGATGGCGACCGGTGCCGCCGCGGTGATGCCCCACTCGTCCTCGATCTTCTTCTTGAGCTCGACGAGCTCGAGAACGCTCATCTTGCCGAGCTCGTCGAACACCTTGTCGGTCGCGCTGGCGGCCATTACTGCTCCTCCTCTTCAGTTTCAGTTTCAGTTTGAGGTTCGGTTGCTTCAGCTTGTGGCTCTGAGCCACTTGCCTCTTCCGCAGCGGGCTCCACGGCTTCCGCCGCAGGCTCCTCCACCGTTGCCGCCGCTTCTGGCTCTGAGCCACTTGCGGCCGCTTCGGATGTGTCCCCCTGCTCCCGGAGCTGTTCGATGCGAGCGTCGAGCAGGCCGTAGAGGTCCTGCACCGGGGCCGTGAAGAGACCCACGATCGCCGTCAGCGGCGAAGTGATCGCGCCCAGCACCTGGCTTCGCAGCACGTCGAACGGCGGCAGCTTTGCCAGCGACTCGATCTCGTCGGCCTCGATCGGCCTGCCTTCGAGCAGGCCGCCCCGAACCTCGAGCACGCGGGTGTCGCGGGCCGCATCCACGAGGGCCTTCGCGACCGCGACGGGGTCGCCGTCGGACTCGAGAAAGGCGATCGCCGTCGGCCCCTCGAGCATCGCGAGCAGCGCGTCGGAGCCCGCGGCCTCGGCCGCACGCCTCGTGAGCGTGTTCTTGACGACTGCGAACCGGGCCCCGTGCTCGATCAGCTTCGAGCGCAGGTCGTCGATCTGCGGCATGGTCAGGCCGCGG
Source organism: uncultured Actinomycetes bacterium (assembly GCA_963804935.1). Classification (GTDB taxonomy): domain Bacteria; phylum Actinomycetota; class Thermoleophilia; order Gaiellales; family Gaiellaceae; genus 3-1-20CM-4-69-9. Next base: position 839,651 of record CAWDSD010000017.1, on the reverse strand, counting down.
TAGTCGGCGACCAGGAGCGTCTCGGTGGTGCGCAGGCGCTCCGTCAGCTCGGCGACCACCCGCTCCTTGTCCTCTTTCTTCACTTACTCACCTCCTCGAACGAATCGAGCCCGCACACAGGCGGGCTCGCTGAAGGAGGCGAAAACCTCTTCACCGATCCACCTCGGGAGGACTTCTGCGCGCGGCGTCTTGGCGGGCACTGGTGGAACCTCCCGGTTCCCCCAGACCCCCTCCCCTGGTCCGCTTCGCGGACAGGCGCCTTGCGCCGCCTCCTGTCTTTGGCGACGGGCTTTGTTGACTAAGCCGAAACTGCTTCTGGTGTCTCCTCGAGCTCTTCGACGATGCCACGGACCTTGGCGGTGTCGACGTGAATTCCGGGGCCCATCGTAGTGGCGAACGTGATTTGCCGGATGTAGCGGCCCTTCGCGACCGCGGGCTTCGCCCGGACGATCTCCTCCACCAGTGCGGCGTAGTTCTCGACGAGCTGGCGCTCGTCGAAGCTCTTCTTGCCGATCGCCACATGGACGTTGGCACCCCGGTCGGTGCGGTATTCGAGCTTGCCCGCCTTTGCGTCGCGGACTGCCTTCCCCACGTCCATCGTGACGGTGCCGGTCTTCGGGTTCGGCATCAGGCCGCGCGGACCGAGGATCCGGCCGAGCTTCCCGACGTTCCCCATCTGGTCGGGCGTGGCGATCGCGACGTCGAAGTCGGTGAATCCCTCCTCGACCCGCTTGGCGAGGTCGGCGGAGCCGATGACGTCGGCGCCGGCCTCCTGTGCCTCCTTCGCCTTGTCGCCCTCTGCGAAGACGGCGACCTTCGCGTCCTTGCCGGTTCCGTGCGGAAGCATCAACGTCCCTCGGAGCTGCTCGTCCGCGTGGCGGACGTTCAGTCCCAGCCGGAAGTGGACCTCGATCGTCTCGTCGAACTTCGCCGTCGGCATCTCCTTGATGATGCGGACAGCCTGCGCGGGCGAGTACTCGCGCTCGCGCTCGAAGAGCGACTTCGCGTTCCGGTAGTTCTTGCCGTGCGCCATTACAAGACGTCCGTCTCCACGCCCATCGACTGGGCGGTGCCGGCGATGATCCGCATCGCCTGGTCGACGTCACGGGCGTTCAGGTCCGGCATCTTCGTCTCGGCGATCTGGCGCACCTGGGCGCTCGTGAGCCGGCCGATCTTCTCGCGGTTGGGCTCGCCCGAGCCCTTCTCGACCCGCAGCGCCTCCTTGATCAGGACGGCGGCCGGCGGCGTCTTCGTGATGAAGGAGAAGGAGCGGTCCTCGTAGACCGTGATCTCGACCGGGGTGATGCGCCCGTTCTCCTGCTGGGTCTGGGCGTTGAACGCCTTGCAGAACTCCATGATGTTCACGCCGTGCTGGCCGAGCGCAGGACCGACCGGCGGCGCAGGATTGGCCTGCCCGCCGGGGATCTGCAGCTTGATGAGTGTCAGAACTTTCTTGGCCATGATCTATTTACGCCCGAGCCAGACTGAAGTCTGGCACGGGATTCAATCCAACTTCTTCACCTGGTCGAAGGTCAGCTCCACCGGAACCTGGCGCTCGAAGATGTCCACGAGCACCTTGAGCTTCTGCTGGTCGGCGTTGACGTCGACGACCTCGCCATCGAAGTCGGAGAGGGGCCCGGAGGTTACCTTCACGGACTCGCCGAGCGAGAACTCGACCTGGGCGCGTGGGCGGTCGCCGTCGCCGCGGCCGGTGTGCAGGATCCGGTCGACTTCCGGCTGGGCGAGGGGCACGGGCTTCGCGCCGGCACCGACGAAACCGGTGACACCGGGAGTGTTCTTCACGACCGTCCAGGCCTCGTCGGTCATGTCCATGTTGACGAGGACGTAGCCCGGGAGGACGCGCTTTTCGGTCTGGACCTTCTGGCCCTCCTTTGTCTCGATCACCTGCTCGGTCGGGACGACGACCCGGCGGAACTTCGGCGCCTGGTTCATGGACATGATCCGGTGCTCGAGATTGGTCTTCACCTTGTTCTCGTGGCCCGAGTACGTGTTGATGACGTACCAGCGGAACATCAGTGCCCCTCCCAGTGATGCTGCCGAGTCTCTGGGTCGCCAGCACCAAGCCCGAGGCCGCACTCGACCGCAGCCAAGGCTGGTTGCCTTGGCAAGGTCGAGGGTGGACTCGGGCGCCGCGTGATGGCGGGCCAGAGGCCGGCATGTATTGCTGGGAGGGGCACTAGATGAACACGTCCTGGACGAGCCGCTTGAAGACGAGGTCACACGTGTACAAGAAGATGCCGACGATCACGCAGGCGATCAGCACGACCACAACGCCCTGGATCAGCTGCGCCTGGGTGGGCCATTCGACCTTCCTGAGCTCGGCAATCGACTCGCCGATGAAGCCTCGGACGCCTCCGCCGCGGGCTGCCCTCGGCTCGCGCGCAGGCTCGGGACGAGCCGCGGCACGGGCAGTGGGCCTCGGGGGCGGCGCGGGCGGCCCGCCCGGAAGAGCGGCTTCGCTGCTCGGGGTCATCTGCGCCCTGCGGGCACGCCGCTGCGCACGCGTCTGGCGTGCCATCTAGCGCGTCTCCCGGTGAGCGGTGTGACCTCCACACCAGCGGCAGTACTTGCGGACCTCGAGCCGGTCGGGCGTGTTCCGCTTCGACTTGGTGCTCATGTAGTTCCGCCGCTTGCACTCGTTGCAGGCGAGCGTGATTTTGTCTCGTACTCCAGTGGCCATTTCAGTCTCGAATTAGAAGGAAAGCGCACGCCGAGACAAGACCCGGGCCCGCGCGGGTACAAAGTGTAGCCAACCCGTCGAAGTCCGGCCGATGCCGGCAAAGCCGGCATCGGCGGCGGATGTTGCTACTTCGTACGGCTGATCAGCTTGTCCAGCCGAGCTGAGACCTTGGCGAGCTTTTCCTGGGCCTGGGCGGCAGTGATGCGCTTCGCCGCAACGGCCCTGTCCAGGTGGGCCTTGAACGGCTTGACGAGGGCGCCCTTCAGCCCGTCGGCCGTCTTCCCGTGAGTCGTCGCGACCTGGGCCAGCGACTTCCCGGCCTTCAGATCTGCTGCGAGAGCCTTCGGCGTGACGCCGATGTAGCGCGCGGCCGCATGCAGCAGCCTCGATTTCTCCGCTCGTCGCGTGACCTTCCCGATCTTCGCATTGACGATCCGGTCGATGAGCTTCGCAGCCCGCTCGAGCTTGGTCTGCTCCTGAGCGCTGGTCGCCTTCCCCGCACCGACAGCCGTATCGAGCTTCGCCTTGACCGCGGCGAGCATCGCTGCCTTGAGCCCGTCGACCGTCTTGCCGTGAGCAGTTGCAATCTGCGCAAGCGTCTTCCCGGCCCGCGCGTCCTTGACGACGTCAGCCTTGCCAACCCCGATGTACTGCGCAGCCGCCTTCAAAAGCAACCCGTCCCCGTGCCCCTTACCGGCAACTGCGGCACCAGCCCCAGCCCCACCAACGAGCACCGCAGCAGCAGCGATAGCCGCAAACGCCTTACGAGACCCCAAAAGCATGCCCATGTTCCTCCCCTGTAAAAGTGACGGCCTCATAAGAACACGCCGATTTGAAGAAAGCGTGAAGCCCCGACCGCCGAGGCCCGGCGCAGCCGGGCCGGATCTTGCGGCGGCAAGTAGCGGCGGCAGGACTCGAACCTGCGACACGCGGATTATGATTCCGCTGCTCTAACCAACTGAGCTACGCCGCCGTGTAAGCCGATTTTAGCGACGTCGCGGCGTCGACGAGATCCGGGATCAGCAGCGCCGCGTTCGGCGTGCCGAGGCCCGTGACTGGATCCCATCCGTTCGTCGCCGGATACCCAGGGACGCTCGGATCGCCCTGGTTGTCGTTCGGATGCGTGGCGTCGCCCGTATGGGCGATGTCGAAGAAATCGGCGCTGTACTGGGCCGGATTCGCGGCGAGCTTGTAGAGGCCGGATTGATCTGTCCAAGGCCCGACTTCGCCTTGTTGATCTGGCGGCGATCGACCAGCCCGTCTGGTTCACGTTGCTCGTCGAACCGTCAGGCGGGAGCGACAGGTAGACGAGCGCCCCCGTTGCGGCGCTGGCCTGGAACGCGATCGTCCGGCACCCCACGTGCGGACGCCGGCGATTGCGGTGATGCCGGCCCGGAAGCGTGCCGGCCAGCGCGGGCGCGCGATCGTCCGCGGCTGGTTCGTGGTCGCGGTCGGGTCGGTACACAGGTACGTGCCGCCGACGCCGGTGACGAGCGGATCCGAGGCCGGCCATTCGACCGTCGGGAACGTGAAGAGCGTCCCACCCTGGCTCACCGGTGACTTCTTCGCGTTCGCGGTGCCGCCGTCGCCCGACGAGCCCAGAACGGTGACGCCGTTCGCGGCGGCGTTCTTGAACGCATACCGCAGGTTCTCGAGAGACGACTTGCTTCCGAACGCGTCCTCGGCCGAGGCGAAGCTCTGCGAGATCACCTGGGCGAGGTGGTTCGAGACGACGTAATCCTCCGCCTTCATCATGTTCGGGAAGCCCTGCACGCCGAGCGTCTCGGCGTTGTTCGAGTGAACGAGCAGGATGTTCGCCATCGGCGCGATCGCGTGCGACGTCTCGACCTGCGCGCAAGAGCGACTTCGAGCGCCCAGGCACTCTCTGTCCTCCTGGTGCGTCCCGTTCCCCGCGCTGGGGACTCTGGATCAGCCGGCGAGCCGTCCGTTGATCGTCGCCAGCTCGCTGATCGGCGATCCCCGCCGCACAGGTGACGCCTTCCTCGCCGCACATCGTGCTGGAGGTTCGCGAACGCCTCGGTTGAACACGTCGTGCCTTGGCGGTCGTGCGCGCGATCGTGTCGCTCCCTGTACGAGTCGACAATGGCGACCTCCGCTCGATGCCCTTGCCGTTCCGGCCCGCGTTACGCGGACCGACGGTTGTACGCTGCGACTGGCGCATCGCTTGCGGATCCGTCGACCGCCAGCACGTCCTCCGGCACTCGGCTTCGCTGAGCCGCCTCGCGTCGGCGTCGGTCGCGCGAGGCGCTTGATGTCAACTGGAAGTCGGTGCACGGCCGGATGCGGCGACCCGGATACGCGGCCTGCGCGTTCCCGTGAGCCCGTCAAATGACCCGACCAGAGCCGCCAGGCCCGCGAGCACGCCCGCGAGCGCGACGGCGATACAGCAGCCTTCGCTTCGATTGGATCGCTTCCCCCCTCGGAGTCTCTCCCTCAACGCTCCGCGGAATTGTCTGCGGCTTGGCACGATCTAGCTGTGCGCAGCGTCGACGAGACCGGATCAGCAGCGCCGCGTTCGGCGTGCCGAGACCCGTGACTGGATCCCATCCGTTCGTCGCCGGATACCCAGGGACACTCGGATCGCCCTGGTTGTCGTTCGGATGCGTGGCGTCGCCCGTATGGGCGATGTCGAAGAAATCGCGCTGTACGAGGCAGCGGTTACTTGACGAGCGAGAGCATCTTGAACATCGGCAAGTACATCGCGATCACGATGACGCCGACCATCAGTCCCACCAGGATCATCATCAACGGCTCGACGATCGACGTCAGCGACTGGATCGCCGCGTCGACTTCGTCCTCGTAGAAGTCGGCGACCTTGCCGAGCATCTTCTCGAGCTCTCCTGTCTCCTCGCCGATCTTCACCATCTGGCTGACCATCGGCGGAAAGATCGGGTTGTCGACGAGCGGCTGCGCGATCGGAACACCCTCGCCGACCTTCGCGCGAACGTCGCCGAGCGCTTGCTCGATCACCCAGTTCCCCGAGCTCTGGCCGGTGATCTCGAGGGCCTGGATGATGTCGACGCCCGCGGCGATGAGAGTCGAGAGCGTGCGCGAGAAGCGCGCCATCGTCACCTTGAGGACGACGGAGCCGATCTTCATCGGGATCTTCAGCTTGATCTGGTCCCACTTCTTGCGGCCCGCGTCGGTCTTCTTGTACTTGCGCAGGCCGAAGATCAGCGCGCCCAAAAGAGGAAAGATGATGTAGTACTTCTGGCGCAGCAGATCGGAGACGTCCACGACGTATTGCGTCAGTGTCGGGAGCTGACCGCCGAGCTGGCCGAAGATCTTCACGAACACCGGCACGAGGAACATGAGCAGGCCGGTGAGCACGAGGGTCGCGAAGACGAGCACCATCGTCGGATAGAGCATCGCTCCCTTGACGCGGCGTTTGATCTGCGTGGACTTCTCGATCTGGTAAGCGACGCGGTCGAGCACCTCGTCCAGGATTCCCGCCGCCTCGCCCGCTTCGACCATCGAGACGAAGAGGCGGTCGAAGATCTTCGGATGCCGCCGCATGGCCTGCGAGAGGAGGAGGCCTCCTTCGACGTCGGCGCGCAGCTCCTTGACGACGGTGGCGAAGTAGAGGTCGTCGGTCTGCTGCTCGAGGATCACGAGCGCCGCGACGATGTTGAGACCCGCCTCGATCATCGTCGCGAACTGGCGCGAGAAGATCTGCAGCGTCTTCGGCTTGACCTTCTTGAAGACGTTCTTGGCACCTTCTTCCCCGGAGGCCGGGAGCTCGTCCAGGCTGTTCGCGAGCAGGCCGCGGATGCGGAGCTGCTCGCGGGCTCCCGCGAGATCGGGGGCGTGGAGCTCTCCGGAGAGCTCGAGCCCGGAGGCGTTGATCGCGGAATACGTGAAAGCAGCCACAGATGTCCCTCGGGAGAGCTATCGGCAGGGGGGTTGAGGGCCTAAAGAGGGATGCCGATAGCCGTTGTGTGGACCTGCGGGCGAGAGACCAGAGCGGCTTCGGCATGCTTGAGCTCCTCATGGCGATGGTGATGCTGAATGTCGGCATCCTCGCCATCGTCGCCGCGTTCTCGTCCGGGAACTCCGCACTCGCCCGGGCCAACCGGATCTCCACGGCCGGCGCCCTGGCGAACAAGCAGATGGAGGTCTACCGCGGGATCAAGTACGACAACATCGTCTTCACGACCACCGAGTGGAGCAGCGCGATCAACGACTCGACGTATACCAACGACACGATCTACCAGCAGAACATGGCGAACCCGACCCCCCCGAAGGCGCTCGTCAGCGCGGTCACGAACTGCCCGGCGAATGTCCCCACGAACGCGTGCGACCCGAGCTATACGACGACCGGCGCCGACCACCGCTCGTATCGCGTCGACACGTATCTCTACTTCGACACGCCGAGCTACGGCAACCAGCTCCGAACGGTGACGGTCGTCGTCCGGGACCCGGCCGACCTGACGCGCACGTTCTCGCGCGTCACCTCCACGTTCGATCCCTCGATCGGAGCGTAAGCCCGGACTCAGGGGGACGGAAGCGTGACCGTTGTCGACGACGGGGTTGTTGTCGTCGTGCCGCTGCCGCTACCGCTGCTGCCGCTCCCACTGCTACTGCTACTCGCGCCGCTGCCGTTCGTCGTGCCTCCCGGCACGCCGGTACCGAGCGGTTTCAGGATCAGTGTGTAGCGCGTGCCGTCCGCGGTGTTCACGAGCGTCACGGGCTTGTTCTCCTTCAGCGTCACCGTGGCGGCGCCCGAGGAGTACGAGCCGCCGGCGATCGAGATCTTCGCTGAGTGAGCCGTGACGGAGACGAGATGGAAGAGCGGGTTCGCCTGCGGGAAGTCGCTCGCGGTTGCGACGGTGTAGAGCGTCCCGTTCACCGAGATGACCGCGCTGCCGGGCTGCGGTTTGCTGCCGCTCGGGATCTGGGGCTGGCTGCTCGCGCCGCCGGAGCCGCCTGAGCCTGTGCCGGAGCCGCCTGAGCCTGTGCCGGCGCCGCCCGAGCTCGACGACGACGGCGAAGAGCCCTTGTCGTCGCTCAGCTGCTGGTTGAAGGGATCCTTGCTCGCGAAACGGCTGAACGAGGCGAGCTGACCGTCCTGCACGGCCGGCGTCGCCGAGACTGCGACAGGAGCGCCGGTGGTCGGGTCGGTGGTCGCCGGCTGCTCGGCGCCGCGGAGGGTCGGTGCCGCCAGGGAAGGCGTCCCGGTCGCGGTCGTCGTGGTGACGCTGTCGTTTGCGTGCGGGTTCGGCGGCGTCTTCATCATCTTCATGACGCGCGGGACCTGGAACGCGAGGACGCCGACGAACAGCACGCCGAGCACGGCCGCGATGACCTTCTGCCTCTTCTGCTTCGCCTTCAGCGGATCGACGTGCTTCTTGCTAGCCATTACGGGGCTCCTGTCGCCGACGCGCCGGCCGGGGGCGCGCTCGAGGTCGTGGTGGTCTCGGTCGTCGAAGTCGTGGATGTGGTGGGCGTCGGGATCGTGGCCTGGGTCGGCGCGCCGTTGCCGTAGACGAACGCGTCGATCACGAGCGTCGCCTGGATCTGCGGGAACTTCAGCGTGCTTTCGTTGAAGGTCATCGTGTCGACCGCGAAGAGACGTCCGGTCGCGTCGAGGCGGCCCGCATGCACGGTGACCAGTGAGCGAAGCCGGTAGAGGAAGTCCGCGAGATTGTAGAAGTTGCCCTGGAACGTGACGGAGATCGGCAGGACCGTGTAGCTCCCGATCGGTGTGATCGACTGGGGCGAGATCGAGTCGAAGCGGATCCCGGTGTCGCGGGCGAGCTGGCTGAGCTCGAGTACGAGGTCGGGCATGTCGGTGCGGTCAGGCATTGCCTTCGCGAGCCGGTAGACGTCCGCGACCTCGATCTTCGGCGCTGCCCTTGCAGCCGCGACTTGTTGGTTGTACGCGCCGATCTTCGCCTGGATGTCCGCGGCGTCGGCCTTGAGGCTCTTGACTTTCGCCCCCTGGGGCCGGACGAGCAGGAACCAGCCGGCGAGGCCGACGACGAGCACGGCGCCGACAATGATCCCGACCAGAGGCCCGGTCTTGAGTGACTTGAGCTGGTTCACGCGCCGGGCGCTCCTGCGACCTTGATGTCGGCCGCGATCGAGAACTCCACGACGTCATGTCCGGCCACGGTCGAAAGCGACGAGCTGAGGAGCTGGACGTTGATCAGATCGGGAACGACCTGAAGGCGCGAAAGAAGTCGCGCGACTCCGTCGTGCGAATACGTGCGGCCGCTGACCATGAACTGGGACGGCGCGGCGCCGCTCGTCGAGGCGTTGGTCAGTGGCGAGATCGGCGACTTCGCGCTCAGGGTCGTCAGCCAGACGTCATCCGGCAGGACGAGCGAGAACTCGCGGAAGACGCGGTCCCACGAGGTGCGGGTCGAGAGGGCGGTGCTCAGCGCGCTAACTCGAGCGCTCTGCTCACCGGCGAGCTGCTGCTGGGCGGGCGAGGGTCCGGCTGGGGCCGGCGGTAGTGCCTGGTACTGGCGGTTGAGGTCGTCGACCTTGCGCTGCTGGGCGGCGATCTTGCCGCTGCCCATCATGAACATCGCGCCGAGCAACGCTACGACGAGGAGTCCCGAGCACCCGCCGACGAGGACCGGCAGGCTCTCCTTCTTCAGCTGTCGCTGGCCACTGTCTCGCGGCAGAAGGTTGACGGCACGCATGCGGTCAGTCCTCGATTCCCAGTCCGATGGCGACGGCGAGTGAGCCGATCTGCTCGGGCTCACCGACCTTCTTCGAAACCTTCATCCGTGCAAGCGGGTCGCCGACGCGAACGCGCACGCCGATCATTCGCTCGAGCTCGCCTGAGATCCCCGGCAGGTGCGCGGTCCCACCGGTGAGCACGATCTCGCCGATGCCCAAAGAGCCAGGCTGATTTTGGTAGTACTGCAACGAGGAGACGAGCTCGCGCGCGAAGCTCTGGATTGCCCTTCGGATCGCCTCGCGTGCCTTCTTCGCCTGGTCGGCGTTGAGGCCGTCGGGGACCATCTCGTCCGTCAGCGCGAGTGCGCGCTTGAAGCCCTCGACCTCGGACGGAGCCGCGTCGATCGCGCGGGCGATGGCGACGTTCAGCGCCGAGCCGCCCCAGTCGAGCACACGGGTGAACTCGCAGACGCGACCGTCTGAGACGGCGAAGGTGGAACGCTCGTGCCCGATCGCAACGGCGACGAGCGCCGCAGACGGATCGCTGCCGACGCCGTCCTGCGGCGCCTGCAAGGCGCGGAGCAACGCGAACGCCTCGAGGTCGATTCCGGAGAGAATGATTCCCGCCTTCTTGCACGCGTCCACGTATCGGTCGATCAGCTCGCGATAGGCGACGACGAGCAGGATCCGCTGAGTCGGGTTCCCCTCCCCGTCGACTCCCTCACCGAGCACCTGGTAGTCGAGCACCGCCTCGTCGATCGGGATCGGCAGCGCCTCCTGGGCCCGGAAGCGGACCGCGTTTCCGAGCTGCTTCGGGTCGGTGATCCCTGAGATCTCGAACGTCCGGACGCCGATCCTGTTGTTTGCAAGGCCGAGCCGGACGCCGCGCTTCGGGAGTCCGTTCTTCGCGAAGAATTCCTTCAGTGCTTCTGCAAGAGCGTCCGGATCGCGCAGCTCGCCGCCGACGACGATCCCCGGCGCGAGGGGCTCGCGCGCAACCTGCAGGAGCTCGGCGCTGCCGTTGTTCGAGACGCGCGCTGCAGCGAGCTGGGAGGCGCCGATCTTCAAGCCGGTGATCCCCTTCGCTCCCTTGACGGCGCGTACCGCCTTGACCTTCGGAACCTTCTGCTTGCGCTCCTTGGGCTGCTTCGGCTCCTTCGCTTTGGCCGCGCGCTCTTCCTTTGCGGCCTTCGGCTTGCGCTCCTTCTTCTCTTTCGGCTTCCGGTCGCTCTTCTTGCCGCCGATCTCCTTCTTCCAGAACGGCACCTTCTCCGTCTCGTCCGGAAGCGGCGGCAACTCGGCTGCGGAGACCGGCGGATGGACGAGCTCCGGAGCTGGATCGCTCACGGTCGGCGCTTCGTCGATGGCGGGAGCTTCCTCTGAGCCTTTCCGCTTGCGTCCCTTCTTTTCTTTCTGCGACTTCGGCTTGGGGTCGCCCTTCTTGCCGCCGAGCGAGATCTCCTTCTTCCAGAACGGCACCTTGGGCGTCTCTGTCACTTCGGGAATCAGTGGCAGCTCCGCAGCGGGGAGCGGAGGAACGACGGCCTCCTCGGGAGCCGGGACGCTGAGGGCGGCTGATTCGTCGACGACGGAAAGCGGCGGAAGCGCCGGCGGCGCATTCCACGGCTCGGGATCGACGGTGAAAGGTTGTTCGAGCGCGACGAGCTCGGGAAAGACTGGCTCCTCGGCTGCGACCGGCTCGTAGGCGACGACCGGCTCGTCAACCACGACGCTCTCTTCCGCGACAACGGGCTCTTCGAAGACGACAGGTTCGTCGACGACGACGTTCTCCTCCGCAACGACCGGCTCTTCGAAGACGACGGGTTCGTCGGCGACGACGCTCTCCTCCGCAACGACCGGCTGGTCGGTGACGACCGTGTCTTCGCTCGTCATCGGCTCGTGCGTTACGGCGGGCCCGGCGTGTGCTGGTTTCCGCTCGAACGAGACTTCCTTCTTCCACACCGTCTCGTCCGGACCGGGCTCAGGGACTGTCCCTGGAACAGTTCCGCCGAGACGTGCTCCTCCGCGACCGGCTCGTCGTGTGAGGCCTTGCGGCTGAAGCTCACTTCCTTCGTCCAGACAGGCTCGTCGGGACCCGTGCCAGGGACTGTCCCTGGAACATGTTCCGCGGCGACGGGCTCGTCGACGACAGGCTCGTCAGCCGGCGTTGCCTCGGCGGCGGTTTTCGCCTCCGGCAACAGCTCCTTCTTCCAAAGCGACGTCGGCTCCTCGCCGTCGGCTGCCGGCGGTGCGTCGTCGGCCTGCTCCTCCGGCTTGCGCTTGAAGGAGACCTCCTTCTTCCAGATCGAGTCGTCGGCCATCTCTAGCTTCCCGCGACGCGCAACCCGGCTGCAAGCGGCTGCTGGTCAGAGGTCTGCTCGTTGAGATCCGGTGGGAGCTCGACCGGGAAGCCTGCGCGCTCGAGCACACCGATCAGCTGCTGCGGCCGGCTCGATCGCGTCAGGCCGACCTCGAACGTGACGACTCCGCGCTGGATCAGATCGGCGAGCGACTGCTCCATCGTCTGCATGCCGCGGCTCGTGTTGGTCTGCATGACGGAATAGATCTGCTCGACCTTGCCCTGCCTGACGAGGTTCCTCACGGCGTCGTCCGGCAGCAGCACCTCGAGCGCAGGCACACGACCCATGCCGTCGGCGGTAGGTAGCAACGCCTGGGTGATGACGCCTTGCAGCGAGCTCGCGATCTGGATGCGGATCTGCTCTTGCTGCTCGGCCGGAAAGACGTCGATGATGCGGTCGATGGTCGAGGGCGCGCTCTGCGTGTGCAGCGTCCCGAAGACGAGGTGGCCGGTCTCGGCCGCGGTCAGCGCGGTCGCGATCGTCTCGAGGTCGCGCATCTCGCCGACGAGGATCACGTCCGGGTCCTGACGCAGGGCCGCGCGGAGCGCTTCCGCGAAGCTCACGGCATCAGGGCCGATCTCACGCTGGTTGACGATGCAGCGCTTGTGGCGATGCAGGAACTCGATCGGGTCCTCGATCGTGAGGATGTGCTCGGAACGGTTGCGGTTGATCTCGTCGATCAGAGCCGCCAGCGTCGTCGACTTACCGGAGCCGGTCGGCCCGGTCACGAGGACGAGGCCACGCGGCTTGTCGGTGAGCAGATGGAGCGTGGACGGCATGCCGAGCTCTTCGAGCGTCTTCAGCTCGGCGGGAATCAGGCGAAAGGCGGCACCGATCGACTCGCGCTGGAAGTAGACGTTGACACGGAAGCGCGCGAGACCCGGAATCGAATGCGAGAAGTCGAGCTGCCTTTTGATCTCCAGTTGCTTCTGCTGCTCGCTCGAGAGGATGCGGTAGAGCAGCTGCTGCGTGTCCTCGGAAGTGAGCGCCGCGAATTCGTCCAGGCGCTCCACTTCTCCACGCACGCGAATGACAGGAGGCGTCCCCACCGTGACGTGCAGGTCGGAGGCGTCGCGCGCCACCATGTGCTCCAGGAGCTCATCAATTGAATTGACCGGCCGCATAACTCGAATGAGGCATCGGCAGCCTGGGGCCCTCGCTTTACCTCTTAGTCCCGCCTTTTTTCAAATGAGGTTCTCACCCGTTGGAGGGTTCACCCAAAGTTGGTGAGCGGCCGATGTACGGGGAGCCACTAGTGACGTTCCCCATGGAAGGAGCTCTTCGTAATGACTAGCAAGATCCGGCAGCGGCTGGCCGGTGAGGAAAGCGGTTTCACCCTCATCGAACTTCTCGTTGTCATCATCATTCTGGGCATCCTGCTCGCGATCGCGATCCCCTCGTACCTGAGCTTCAGGGATCGTGCGAACAACTCGGCCGCCAAGGCCAACGTTCGCGCCGCGATCCCGGCAGTCGAGGCCTTCAACGCTGACAACACCGGCACCGGCAACTCGGCAGGCTACGCAGGCATGACGATCTCGCTGCTGCAGGCATATGACTCAGCGATCGTCTCGACGAAGCTGCACATCCAGACGGCGACCTCGGTCACCTACTGCGTGGACAGCACCGTCGGCGGCAAGACCTGGAACAAGAACGGCCCAGGCGCCGACATCGTCACCAGCCCCTGCACCTAGTCCAGGCGCAACAGCTGAAGTTCGAAGGGCGCGGGAAACCGCGCCCTTCGTGTTTTCAAAAGGCCACCGATCACCCGATCGAGTGTTACCCGCGGTGAGTGAGTTCCCGATGAAGAGGGGCCACTTCGTTCGTCACCGATGGAAGGAGCTCTTCGTATGACTAGCAAGATCCGGCAGCGGCTGGCCGGTGAGGAAAGCGGTTTCACCCTCATCGAACTTCTCGTTGTCATCATCATTCTGGGCATCCTGCTCGCGATCGCGATCCCCTCGTACCTGAGCTTCAGGGATCGTGCGAACAACTCGGCCGCCAAGGCCAACGTTCGCGCCGCGATCCCGGCAGTCGAGGCCTTCAACGCTGACAACACCGGCACCGGCAACTCGGCAGGCTACGCAGGCATGACGATCTCGCTGCTGCAGGCATATGACTCAGCGATCGTCTCGACGAAGCTGCACATCCAGACGGCGACCTCGGTCACCTACTGCGTGGACAGCACCGTCGGCGGCAAGACCTGGAACAAGAACGGCCCAGGCGCCGACATCGTGACCGACCCCTGCACGTAGGCAAGAGCTGCACCTGACGAATCGAAGGGCGCGGGAAACCGCGCCCTTCGTGTTTTCAAGTCACCCGTTTCGACTGCCGATAGAGATTCCATGACTTTCACGCTCTCGCCCCCCATCCGCTACGCCGCCCTATGCGCGCTTCTGGCCTCTGTCGTGATCGGCGGAGGGCTGATGATGATGGGGCACAAGAGCGAGAGCGCCGTCGCGACTCCGCACGTGATCAACAAGCACCCGTTCGGCGTGAAGAAGCACGCGACAACGACGACGAAAAAGACGACCAAGCAGGCCGCAACGACGAAGCCCAAGCCTCAACCCGTCCAGGCCACACCCGCCAAAGCTCCCGAGCAACCTTCAGCAGTGATCGCCGCTCTCGCAGCCGGCATGCCCGCGCCGATCGCGAAGGCACTCGGCAAGCACCCGATCGTCGTCGTGTCGGTCTACAACCCGTACTCCGAGGTCGACGGCATCGCCTTTGCCGAGGCCCGCGCCGGCGCCCAGATGGCGAAGGTCGGATTCCTGCCGCTCAGCGTCTTGAGCCAGGCTCAGGTCGGCAAGCTGACCGAGCAGCTAGGCCTGCTGCCTGATCCTGGTCTCCTCGTCTACGCCAGGCCCGGAAACCTCGTCGCAAGAATCAGCGGCTTTGCCGACAAGGAGACCGTCGCGCAGGCTGCCCAGAACGCCGCCCGCGGCACGTGAGCGAACCAGTCGCTGCGGGCACGGCGAAAGAGCTCTTCGTCCGGCACGCACGTCGCGACGGACGATCCGTCGCCATCCTCAGAGCCGTCGACTACGGAGACTCGTGCGTCATCGAAGCGGAGGTCTACCCCGCCGGCGGCCGCAGCGCCGAGCCCTCGAGGCCGGGCCCGTACACCTTCGCCGACGTCCATCAGGCCACCGCGTTCATGACCGAAGCAATCGAGGCCCTAATGGTTCTGGGTTGCGACGTGCATGCGCAGTAACGGCAAAATCCGCCCGGCTTCGCCGGGCATGATGATTTCCGCCGCGAGCCCCTAGCGGAGAGCCGAAGCGGCGAAGCCGGGCAAAGCCCGCCTTCGCGGCGACGAGCAGTGAGGGATGCAGCCGGTGGTCGAAGGCTCGCTCTGGATCAGACTGGCCGTTGACCTCCTCGACGACCACGGACGAGGCGCCCCACGTGCAAGCGTCTGCCTGCTTCGCCGGATGTGCGGCTCGCTTCGCGGGAGCGGAACTGGCCGCCATGGTCAGAACGAGCGCTAGACAGGCGAAAACAAGGAGAAGACCCCTCTTCATATGGTTTCAACGCCATATGGCTTGAAACAGATACGGCCACCCATTTCTCCCATCCCAAACCCAGACGGGCGCTGTGGCCAGAATCTTCCCGCCCGCCGCGAGGACGGGCTTTGCCCGTCCTCGCCACTACCGCTCGCCGGTAGCGGACAGCAGCAAGATCATCATGGCCGCGAAGCGGCCGGATCTTGCTGCTAAATGGAGACGCGAGCCAATTCTTCGATCGACGTGAGGCCGGCGGCCACCTTTGCGAGGCCGTCATCCCAGAGTGTTCCCATGCCTTCGCCGATTGCGGCCCGCTCGATGTCCTCGCGGCTCGCCTTCGTGACGGCGAGGGACTCGAGCTGCTCGCTCATCGCGAGCAGCTGGTAGATGCCGATCCGGCCCTTGTAGCCGGTCTGGTTGCACCTGGGGCACCCCTTCTTGCGGTAGAAGACCATCCCGTCGCTGGCCGCTGCAACCTCCGGGGAGACGCGCGCCTTCACCAGCTCGTCGACCGACGGGGTGTACATCTCACAGCAGTGCGTGCAGAGCTTTCGCGCCAGTCGCTGGGCGACGACGGCCGAGACCGCAGCGCCGATCAGGAAGGGCTCCACGCCCATCTCGCCGAGACGCGTCAGGGCCTGCGGCGCGTCGTTCGTGTGCAGGGTCGAGAGCACGAGGTGACCCGTGAGGGCCGCCTCGATCGAGATCTTGGCGGTCTCGCCGTCTCTGATCTCACCCACCATCACCACGTCGGGGTCGGAGCGGAGGATCGAGCGCAAAGCGGTCGCGAAAGTGAGGCCCGCCTTCTGATTGATCTGCACCTGGTTGACGCCGCCGAGCCGGTACTCGACGGGATCCTCGACGGTGATGATGTTGATCTCGGGCCGGTTGATCTCCGTGAGCGCTGCGTAGAGAGTGGTCGACTTACCGGAACCGGTAGGCCCTGTGACGAGCAGCGCGCCGGTGGGCTTGCGAATCAGCACTTCGAGTGACGCCCGCATCTGGTCGGACATCCCGAGCTCCTCCAGCGTCGGCGCCTTCTTCGACTTGTCGAGCAGACGCATGACGATCGACTCGCCTTCGACGGTCGGCAGCGTGGCGACACGAACGTCGAGCGTGCGGCCGGCAGCGGCGGCGTTCAGGGAGATGCGGCCGTCCTGCGGCTTGCGGCGCTCTGCGATGTCGAGCTTCGCGAGAACCTTCAGCCGGGTCAGGACTCCGGGCATCATCCGCTTCGGGATCCGCTGAACCTCGTGGAGCACGCCGTCCACGCGGAAGCGGACGAGCAGTGCGTCCTCCTGCGGCTCGAAGTGGACGTCGGAGGCGCCGTCCTCGGCCGCCTGGAAGATCACCGAGTTGACGAGGCGAACGAGCGGCGCGTCCGAGATGCCGTCGTCGACCTCGAGATCGTCGGCTTCCTCTTCTTCTGCCTCCACCTCCAACTCATCTGCGACGGCGGCTCTGGCGCCGAAGGCCTCCGAGGCACGCGCGAGGCGGCGGATCTCGGCGAGGATGTCGTCGCGCGCGGCGACACCGATCTCGAGCGGATGGCGGGTCGCGAGCCGAAGCTCGTCGATGCCCTGGATGTTGCCGGGATCGGCGACGGCGATTCTCAGCGTTCCGTCGTCGAGGGCGTACGGGATCGCGACCACACGCTCGAGGACGTGGATCGCGATCTCGCCGCTCGCGTCGTCCGAGACCCCGGTGAGGGCGAGGTCGACGAGCGGCATCTGGAAGCGTGCCGCAAGCGTTCGGGCCAGGCCCTCGCTCGAGGCCACGTTCTGATCGACGAGAGCAGCGGCGAACGAGCCCATGCCGGCCGCGCTGCGGACGCCGGCCAGCTTGTCGGCGGGTACGAGGCCCGTGGCGGCGATCAGATCGGCGACGAGCTCAGCGAGCGCGTTGATCGGGGGCGGGGGCCCGCCGATACCACTGCCGCCGGGCGGCGTGACGGCTCCGGGCTCGGTGCCCGGAGTGCGAAGTTGGGGCGGGCGGTCGGTGTCCATATATCCCTCGTTCGAGGTATCGGCAGGAGCCGCCCCTGCCTTGATCCCGCACCGCCTCAACCTCACCCCTCCAAGGGCCGATATCGCCCTTGATGAGGGACTTTCTGCGTTCGTCGGTCGCCCGAGTCTGGGTACCGGTTCTCGGCCTCGCGGCCGGCCGCGCCTACCTCGATCGAGGGACGGATCCGGGCGACCTCATCTACTTCGTCCACAAAGGCGAACACCTGCTCTCCGGAGGCTGGGCGAACACCTTTTCCGACCCGATGCTCCAGTCCGGCCCGCTGCAGCTGGTGGTCTTCGGGGCGGTTCGCAACCTCGCGGCCCTCGCGTTCGTACTCGAACTGACGGTCGCGATCCTGCTGCTCTACGTGCTCGGGAGGGTGCAGGTCGGCGATCGCATCAGGCTGCTCGTCGGCGTCCTGGCCGTGGCCGCCGGTCTGACGCAGGGGGCATTCGTCGACGGACATCCCGCGGAAGCAATCGTGCCGCTGCTCTGGGTGCTGGCCGGGCTCTACGCCCGCGAGGACCGCGTTGTCGCCGCCGGTGCGCTCATCGGCGTCTCCGCTGGGCTCGAGCTCTGGGGAGTCCTCGGCGCGGTCGTGCTCCTACTGGCCCCGCGGCTGAAGCGCGCCTTCGTCGGGGGGCTCGTCGAGACAGGCGTGGTGGTCGTGATGCTTGCGCCGTTCGCACTCGCGGGCAGCTTTCGGATGTTCGACCACCGGTGGCGCGTCGCAACAGGGACGATCCTCGGTCTCGTCGTCGAGCCCGGCACGCACTTCGACTGGAAGTTGCGGCTGCTGCAGTCTGCGCTCGCGCTCGCGGTCGGCGCCGCGATCGCGACGGCGCTTCGGCGCAGCGTGCATGCGCTCTGGCTCGTGCCGCTCGGCCTGGTGATCGTCCGCCTCGTTCTCGATCCGCTCGCCTTCGGCTGGTACTTCCTCGAGCCTCAAGCGCTTGTACTGGTCGGAGCCGGGCTCGTCCTCTCGAGGCTGCGTAATCTGCGCGCATGGCTCGACACGTCGTCGATTTCGAAAGCATCCGAGCAAAGCTCGCAGGGCGCTGCTTCATCTGCGAACTGATTGCGGGCAACCCAGAATTTCGCCATCACATCGTCTTTGAGGACGACAACACGATCGCGTTCCTCAACGCCTATCCACCTCTGTACGGGTATGTGCTTGTGGCCCCACGAGATCATCGCGAGCGTGTCACCACCGATTTCAGCCGAACGGAGTTTCTCGAGCTACAGAGCGTCGTGCACCGGATCGGAGAGGCGGTCTGCGGCGTCGTCCCCACCGAACGGCTCTACATCCTCAGCCTAGGAAGTCAGCAAGCGAACCGACACGTTCACTGGCACATCGCTCCTCTGCCGCCCGGTGTGGCCTTCGCAGAGCAACAACTGGCGGCATTGGGCAGCGACGCCCTCGACATGAGCGACGATGAGTTGAAGGATCTGGCAGCGCGCCTACGAGCCGCTCTGGCCGACTCCCTCTGACTTCTGCGCCGCCGAACATCTCGCCGCGGAGGCGGGCTCTGCCCGCATCCGCTTCCAACCGCGCTCGGAGATGGGACCGGCACTGAATCATCATGGCCCGCGAAGCGGGCCGGATTTAGTGCCGCAAGGTCGAGAGGTACGCGTGCAGGATGTCGTGGCCCCAGAAGAGAGCGACGACGGACCCGATCGCGAGGAACGGACCGAACGGGATGCCCATCTTGCGCGCCTTTGAGCCGTGGCGCGCGAGCAGGTAGATGCCCGGGATCATCGCCGCCAGCATCCCGACCATCAGCGCGACGGACACCGTGCGTCCGAGCGCGGCACCCATGAGGAGCGCGAGCTTGACGTCACCCATGCCCATTCCGGCCGGATACACGAGCGCGGCTGCGAAGAGGAAGCCTGAACCGGCGAGCGCTGCGAGCGCCCACTCCGGGCTCAGGTCTCGGGCTGTGTTGGCGACGAGGACGAGGGCCGTCGCAGGCAGGACGATCCGGTTCGGGATGATCCGGTGCTCGAGGTCGATCGCCGACACGGCGACGAGCACCGCGCAGAAGAACGCAGCGACGGCCGCTTCCATGGTCAGACCAAAGGCGAGGACACAGCCGGCGATCAGGAGCGCGGTGACGAGCTCGACGGCCGGATAGACGAGCGGGATCCGAACCTGGCAGTTCCGGCAGCGGCCACGCAGCACCCCGTAGGACAGGAGCGGCACGTTGTCGTACCACGCGATCTCCTGCTCGCAGGCCATGCACGCCGAAGGCGGCCGGACGATCGAACGCCGCAAAGGGACGCGGGCGGCGACGACGTTCAGGAAGCTCCCAAGCGCCAGAGCGGGCGCGAAGACGACAGCGGCTAGAGCGAAGTCCACGCTGGGACTATCGGCAGGGCGAGTCCCTGAGTTGAGGGACTAGCCCCCGGCGTAGGACGGAGCCTCAGGTACGCCCGAAGTGTTCGGGTTGCCGGGCGCGCCGAGCGGTAGATCTGCGAGTCCTGGTAGGGGCTTCATCTTGACGCTCTGCCCGAGCGTGAGGCTGCCGGCGATGATCGGGCCCTCGGTTTGCGCGGACTGGCCCAAGGTGACGGCCCCTGCTGTGAAGATGGCGCCCTGGAAGAACGAACCCTGGTTCAGGGTCACACCTCCGCCCGCAATGAACATGAACATCGACATGGTCGGTGTCCAGGCGTTGAAGTCACACGAACCCGACGAATACGCGGAGGTGTCATTGGTCATATTCCAACCACAGAACACGCCGGTGTTCGACAGGGAGACAGTGCCCGACACGTACATGACCATCATCCCGCCTTCTCCGTCGGAGCCGTCAGTTCCAGCCGGATGCGCGCCGCTGGAATTCACACCGCGGTACTTGACGACACCGTCGATTGAGACATTTCCGTCGATGAAGACTGTCCCTCGAACTTGAAGGATCCGAGTGGACGCATTCCAGTCGAGCTCACCGACCACCGCGCCGCTCGCGTTCGTCGTCTGGCAGGTGTAGTTCGACCCGGCCGTCAAGACAAATGTCGAGGGAAGGCTGGTGTTTCGGGTCGTGTCGTTGTCGAAGGCCGTCCCTGCCAAACCACCGGAGTTACACGGCTTCAGCCGGCTCATCGTGGCGTTCGCGTAGTAGCCGTCCCAGTCGGTGGACGTGAGAGTCGGTGCGTTGATGGCGGGAGCGCTCGTGCTGTAGCCCCCGGCCTTGACGTAGAAGTAGTCGTTCGTGGGCGAAGACGGTGAGCACGTGTGAGTTGCGTTAGCGATCGATCCGGAGGTGCAACCGCCGCCGATTTTCGCCGAGGTGACCAGTTGGTTCGGATTGGTGCTTACGTCTCCGACGCCTCTCGACGCCCCGCTCAGCCACACGAGCTTCCCTCGTACCTCGAGCAGCACCGGGTCGGCCCCGTTGGGCTCGCTGACTCCAGCGGAGTTCTTGAAGCAGAGATTGCCTTCGACGTAGAGAGACGAGCTCAGCGCCGTGCTCTGGTCGAGCGTGACGTTGCAGACATTCGGCGTCGTGTCCTTGACGAAGACGTAGTTCCACGCAGGGACGATGTTCTGCTGAGACGCCTGAGCGCGAATGTGCATCGTGGCGACGAGCGTCCTGGTGGTGGGTGCTCCGCCGAAAGCATTCCGGACCGAGCCGGTCGAGGTGATTGTCCAGTTGTAGGTATTCGTATCGAGCCAGCCCCACATCGTGGTGGTGCCCCCGTCGTAGGTCCAGGTGTACGCCGAGCAGGTGTCGCCGAGCGACGCAGCTCCGACCGGATTGGCCGGCGGGCTCGCGCAGTCCTGCTGCGCATACGTCCCCTGCGGATGCAGGACGTGCGGATCGTAGGCGTTGCTCTTCGTCAGAATCGACGCTGCGTTGTTGATGCCGGCCTCGGCCAGCGAATAGGCGGAGATTCGTCCCTTGGAGCGGTCGGAGCTGCGGGTGTTCGAGGTCGCCGCCTCGATCACCGTCACGACGGTCATGCTGAAGACGAAGGTCACGGCGAGGGCGATGACGAGGGCGAAGCCGCGCTCCTGTCCGAGCATTTGTCGAAGTCGCGTCATGTCAGATCCTCGTGCTGTTTCGCAGGTAGATGGTGTCGCCGAGGTCGTAGGTGTCGATCGTCGCGCTGCCCTTCAGGCTGATCGTGAAGTCGACCCTGAGCGAGGCGAGACAGCCGCAGCCGGCCGTGTGCGCGAACGCCGGGAATGCGTTCGCAGAGATCAGATAGTCGGCGATCTTGGTACCGGAGGAGCCGCACGTGGTTCCGGCCTGCCGGTAGAGCGCGTAGCGACTCGCGTAGCCGGTGACGGCGACGGTGCACCACGTGATGTCGCCGCCTCCGCAGGCTGAGATCTTGAGCGTGGCCGAGCTGGTCGAGTACGGAGTCACGTCGCTCGCGCAATGGATATCGCGGCGAATCTTGTCCAGCGCCAAACGGGTCGAAAGCTGCGCCTGGAAGCGACGATCCTGCTCCGCCGCCGCCTTCGATCCGGCTACGAAGATGTCGGTGATGCCTGCGAAGACGATGCTCATGATCACCATCACGACGAGCATCTCCACCAGGCTGTAGCCAGCCTCTCCCCCGACGCGCAGCCTGCTGCGCACCCGCTCGATCACTTCATCCTCGCTTTGACCTCCGCGAGCGTCCTGCTGGCGACGAGCTCGCTTTTCGTGCCGATTCCCCAGCGCTTCTGCGCCAGACGATCTGCGGCGATCAATTGTTCGAGTGCCTCGGCCCCGTGCCACCAGCCGAACGCGGCGCCGGTGACGATCCAGGTGTGCTGATACAGGAAGTGCCTCACGTTCGCCCTCGTCTTCGAGTGCGCTGTGATCCACGCCCTGAGAAGCTTGGCGCGCTGCGGAAGTGGCATCTCGTTCAGCGGTTCTTTCGGCGCACCCGCGAGCACGAATGCAGCGGGACGCTCCGCCGGAGCTGCGGACTGCGGAGCGGCCTTCGTGGTCGGAGGCTTCGCTGCCGCGGGGGCCTTCTGCTCGGCGCCCTTGGGAGCAGCGGGAACAGGCGCGGCAGGAGTGACCGTCGTCGAAGCCAGCCGGATGGGTTGTACGAGCGTGCCGACGTACGGCGAGACGTCTTCCGGCTCGCCCTTCTCCGGATAGGGCGTGTGCGCGAGCTTCACGATGATCGTCGGCGCGCCGGTGTCGCGCACACGCGTGCCGGCGGGCGGCGACTGGCTCGCAACCTTGTTGGCGGCATAGCCGTGGACCGGGCCCATGACGTGCCACGCAAAACCGGTGTCCTCGAGCGTGCCCTTGGCGAAGACGAACGCCTGCCCGGAGAGGTCGGGGACGACGAGAGTCGGAGCCGAGACGGGAGCCGGCGCACCCTGGGGCACGGCTGTCAGCCGCTTCGCGGCGCCGACTGCAAGAGTCGCGCTTGCGAGCAGGAGGACCACGCCCACAATCACAAGGCGCGGCAAGCGAGTGGCTATCCGCAGAGCCATAGTCCGCGAATCGGCAGAAACCGGCTTGGACTCAAGCCCCACCACGAGTGAAGCCGACCATTGGATCCCTCGTTTCAGGGACGACGACGGAGAAGACCCGCGGGGCGGCCGTTGCGACAGAGAAGACCGGGCCGGCCGGCGTTGCGTCTGGCAATTCGAGCGGAGTGGGAGAGTCCTGCCACTGGAATGCGCTGCCCGCAAAGCTCTGGAACCAGGCCTGGTTTTGCGGGTACTCGGTCGGCGGCTGCAGCTGAAGATGGAGGTGCGGCCCCGTCGAATGCCCGGTCGAGCCGACCAGGCCGATCTGGGCGCCGGCGGCCAACGAGACGCCGTCGACGACGCCTGGCTCGAGGAAGGCGAGGTGGCAATAGGTCCACACGAGCCCGTCGTCCGTGCGGATCGTCATACCGATGCCGCAGCGCGGGTCGGCGGTGTGCCAGGCGTTGATCACCACCGCGTTCGACAGCGCATAGACCGGAGAGCCGGCAGGCGCCGCGATGTCGGCGGCCGGGTAGTCGTGGTGCGTGTGCGCAACCGAGACGAGCTGGGGGCCGCCGCCGACCGGGAAGACGTAGTTGTCGCGGAACGAGGCGGCGCCCATGAGGTTCCCAACGCCGGGTGCGAAGGACGGAGCCTGGGCGCTTTGCGTCGCCGTCGCGAGTGAGTCCTGCGCCTGCTGCAGCGCCGACCGAGCCGCAGCGGTTGCCTCGCCGGCCGCGTCGACGCGGACGTCGAAGAGCACTGCTCGGCGCTCGGCTGCCAGACGGTCCGAGAGCAGTGCCGTGGTCCCGGCCCGGCTGTGCAGCGTGGACGACACGCCGCGGAGCTGCTGCTCTCGCGCCTGTGCTGCTTGAAGTTTCTCGCTGGCGCTGACGACTGCACGGCGAGCGTCGTCGAGCTTCGCCTGCAGCTGTTGCAGGTCGACCGTCTGCGTGATCCCGCCCTGCCCGTACACCTGCGCGAGGTCGAGCACCTCGCGGACGTACCAGTCGGCGTGGTTGTAGGCGAACACGCCGCGCGCGATGTCGACCTGGCCGCCTGCCGCAGCGAGATACCGCGCCGCGGCAAAGATCGCGTCGGAGGCGTTCCATGGGTCGGCAACGCCGTCTCCGTCGGCGTCGACGCCCCAACGCAGCCACGTCGATGGCATGAACTGCATCCAGCCGACTGCGCCGGCCGAGCTCGGCCCCATGTTCTGTCCGAAGTTGGACTCGATCTTGTTGATCGAGGCGAGCACCTGCCACGGGATCCCATACGTGGATCCCGCCCGCTGCCAGAGCACGTTCAGCGCCGAGACGGGCAACTGCTGCACCATCGCGGGGGGCGACGTGAAGGAGACCGGCACCGTGATCGAGCCGGGTGCGTTCGGGGTCGCAGCACTCGGCAACGAGAGGGGCGCCGTCGCGCGCGCCCCGGACGAAATCGAGAAGCCGAGCACCGGCGGACCGGCTGCCCGGGCAGAGCCCGCAACCACCGCGAGGCCAATTGCCGCAAGGACCAGGAAGCGCATCAGTCTCCGGCTTGCGCGAGGCGGAGCGCGGGCAATTCTTCTACAGGAGCCTGCGGCTCGGGCTGCTCGGGTCGTCCCTGGTCCCTCTTCTGCTTGTTTTCCTCCAGCCTGAGGTCCGCGCCTTGCTGCTTCAGAGCGCGTTCGAGCGTGACGATGAAGTCGTGGCGGTTCGTGGCGGCGTTCGCGGCGACTTCCTGGTCGACGTTCCCCGAGACGACTTGGTCGATCAACGCCTTCGTGAACGACTGCATGTCGAAGAACGCACCTTCCTCGATCGCGTCAGTGATCGACTCGGGCTGGTTGTCGCGGACGAGATCGGCGATGCGGCTGTTCATCATCATCACCTCGACTGCGGCCGCGCGGCCGCCGTCGATCCGGGGAATGAGCCGCTGGCTGACGACGCCTCGCAGGACGCCTGCCATGATCGAACGAATCATCTGCTGCTTCCCTTCGGGGAAGAACTCGACCATGCGGCCGATCGTCTCGGCCGCATCGACCGTGTGCATCGTCGACAGCACGAGGTGCCCGGACTCGGCCGCCTGCAGCGCCGTCTGCGCGGTTTCTGCGTCGCGAAGCTCGCCGATCAGGATCACGTCCGGGTCCTGACGGAGTGCGCGTCGAAGCGCCTGCATGAAGTCCGTCGTGTCCAGGCCGATCTCACGCTGGTTGACGATGCAGCCATGGTCGCTGTGCAGGATCTCGATCGGGTCTTCGATCGTGATGATGTGCTGCTGCCGCGACCGGTTGATGTAGTCGATCATCGCCGCGAGCGTCGTCGTCTTTCCGGAGCCCGTCGCACCCGTCACGAGCACGAGACCGCGGTGTTCCTCCGCCAGGCGCTTGACACCCGGCGGCAGCCCGAGCATCTCGAAGGTCGGGACGTTCTTTGGGATGACGCGAAAGGCGAAGGAGATATGGCCGCGCTGCTTGAAGGCGTTCACACGGAAGCGCGGCAGGTCATCGTCCTGGTAGGCGACGTCCAGGTCACCGGACTGCTCGAAGGCCTCGAGTCGCTCAGGGGAACGCTTGCCCACGATCTCCAGCACGGCCTCCACATCGCGGTCGGTGAGCATCGCCGACTCCTCGAGCGGACTGAGCGCGCCGTCAAGCCGAAGGATCGGCGGCAGGCCGACCTTCAGGTGGATGTCGCTTGCGCCGAGTTCGACGGCGCGTCTGAGCAGGGGATTGAGTTCCATGACGGCCACCCCCTGCATCGGCAGCCGGTTAGGAGCGCTTTAGGCCGCTGCGGTGCGGGGATTGCGGGCCAGGCGGGACAGCCCTTCGATCACCTGCATGGCTCGGCGACCGGCTCCGCGGGCCTCCCCGGGATGGGCGACCTCACCGAGCATGAGCTTCTCGAGCACGACCCAGGTGACCGGAAGGCGCATCACCGTGAAGACCGCCCACGGGAAGCGGTCGAGCGCCACCTTCGCGGCCCAGCCGGCGGAGGCGAGCGGATCGAGCTCCCGCTGAACGGCGGCCTGGTAGGAGTCGAGTGTCTCGGTCTCGCCGGCGAGGAGCGCGAGCGTGTGCTCGGCGGCGAGCCGCGCCGTGACGAGCGCCTCGTGGATGCCGTCGCCCGAGACGGGGTCGAGCGCACCGGCCGCGTCACCGACGACAAGCCCGCGGCCGCGCGCCAGTACATTGCCCGGCCGCCGCATCGGCAGGCGGTGGCCGCGAACGTTGGAGAGGTCGCGGAGCTCGAAGCCGTAGTGCTCGCAGAGGACGTGCAGGTGCCGCCGCAGGTGCGGGCCCTCGTGACCCCAGCCGCCGACCCCGACGTTCACGTGATCCCCCTTCGGAAAGATCCAGCCGTATCCCCCCGACACGGTGCCGAGCTCGAGGACGAGCATGCCCCTCCAGCGGTCCGCGGGAAGTCGCTCGTACGGGAGATTGCCCTCGAGGGCGACGCCGTTGACGATCGCCCCGCCGAGCCCGAGGGAGCGGGCGGTCGTTCCGTTGGCTCCATCCGCGCCGATGATCGCCCCGACCTCGATCCGTTTCCCGTCGACCCGCAGCGCGGTATCCGACTCGACCTCGACGTGGACGCCGTCGCGGAACGCGGCGCCTGCGGCCGCAGCCTGCTCGACGAGGAACGCGTCGAGCCGGCGCCGTTGGGTCATCAGGCAGAGCGGGCGAGCCGACCTGTGCTCGATCGTCGAGCCGTAGCGCAGCCGGCAGCGTGTGCGCGTAATTCGGTCCTCGACCACCGGCTCGACCGGGAACGGCAGCTGCCGCACCGCCCGCATCGTCAGCCCGCCGCCGCAGGGCTTGTCGCGGGGGAATGGCACTTTGTCCACTAGTAAGACGCGCGCGTGCGCGCGCGCGAGGCGGTAGGCGGCAGTCGACCCCGCCGGGCCGGCGCCGACGACTGCGACGTCGAAGCGTTCCACGACACCAAGTTACGCCAGAAAGCCCGGCGGCGGAAACGCCAGATGACCACGGCTACAATCGCGTCCCCAAGGGGGTGTGCCCGAGCGGCCAAAGGGAACGGGCTGTAAACCCGTCGGCTCAGCCTACGGAGGTTCGAATCCTCCCGCCCCCATCTCCGCTCGGAAGTCCGGCTCGCCTGCGGCGAGCCATGATGACTTCCGAGCGTTCGGGGTCGACTCGTGACCGTTGCGGACGCGTCCGGCTAAGCCGGCCGCGTCGGCGACTAATGCGTTTCGGCTTCTTTCATGAACTTGCTGATTGCTGCGAGGTACTCGTCTGATTGTTCTAGGCACGGGGTGTGGGAGCTTTCCTCCAGGACGACTTCTCGGCTGTTGGGGATTCCTTTCACCAGGGTTTCCGCGATTGGATCGGTGCACATGTCGTGGCGGCCTCTGATTACCAGCGTCGGGATTTGGATCTCTTTCAGGCGGTCGCGGACGTCCCAGCCTTTGATCGCTCCCGTCATGGTCCACTCGTTCGGGCCCTGCATCGCGCGATAGACGTCGACCGCTCTCCCCTCGCTCATTCGCTCGAGCTCTTCGCGCGGCTGGGGGCCGCGATAGAAATGGCGGTCCATGTAGACCTGCATCGCGCGCTCGTACTCCGGATCGTCGTACGTGCCGGCGCGATCGTGGCGGTCGAGGACCTCGACGACATCCGGCGGAAGCGCGTTGCGCAGCACTATCTGCTCGGCTGCCCACTGGTCGACGTTCGCGAGCGTCGAGCTCAGGATCAAGCCGACGATTCCCTCCGCACCGGAGAGCACGTGCTCGAGCGCAAGCATCCCGCCCCACGACGTGCCGAGCAGGTGGATGCGATCCAGGCCCAGCTGTTCGCGGACGGTGTCGACCTCCTCGCGAAACACCGACACAGTCCACTCGATGTCCTGCGGCCGATCCGAGTTGCCGCACCCGATCTGGTCGTACAGGACGACCGGACGCTCAGCCGCGAGACCAGTCGAGTGGCCCGAAGTAGTTGTGCGTCGACCCAGGGCCGCCGTGCAGCGCGAGCAGGGGGATGGTTCCGGAGCCGAGCTCGCCTGCCACCTGGTACCAGGTCCCGTAGCCGCGGAAGTCGACGAAGCCCTCTGAGACAGGCGCTTTCATCCGGGCTACAGTAAGGCCTCACGCGCCCTCTTAGCTCAGTTGGTAGAGCACCTCCATGGTAAGGAGGGGGTCTCCGGTTCGAGTCCGGAAGAGGGCTTGACAATGCTAGGCGTGGAGCGAGATTCGCGCGGGCTCGCTTCTTCGCGTCGCGCACTGCGCACCGAGAGCTCGCAGGGTTACCCTCTCCGAATGAGCGTTCCCCCGATCCCCTCGCTCTCTGCCTCGCAGTTGGCGAGACTCGGCGCTCTGCGGCGAAGAGTGGACCGCGGCCGTCGACGACGTGCTGTACCGAGTCGGAGACACGGCTCTATCCCTTCATAGCCATTCTTGAGGGCGAAGTCGCAATCGTCGACGCGGACGGAAACGAGATCGTGCGACACGGGGACTTCGAGCTTTCTCGGCGAGCTGAACCTTCTCTCGGGGCAGACAGTCTTTGTGAACCGCGGTCGTGACAAGAACCGCTGCGCTACATCGCGGTTGACCGCGACGCACTGCGCGCGCTGCTGTTCGACGATGGTCCGCTTAGCGACCTCGTCCTCTCGACCTTCATCGCCCGGCGAGAGGCGCTCCAACGCGTCGAAGGAATCGGCCTCGAGATCGTCGGACCTCGCGCATCCGCGGGGACGATGCAGATGCTGGACTTCGTTCGCGCGAACCGGCTCCCATTCAGCTGGCAGGACGACCAGCCGGCGAGCGGAGCGGAGCCCCCACTCGTTCGGCTCCCCGGCGGGATCGAGTTGCTGCACCCATCGCGAGGCGAGCTGCTGCGCGCGCTCGGGGTCGGCCGCGAGCTCGCGCCGCGCGAGGAAGTCGACCTGCTGGTCGTGGGCGCCGGGCCCGCCGGCCTCGCCGCTGCGGTCTACGGTTCGTCCGAGGGGCTCGACACGCTGATCGTCGAGAGCACTGCGTTGGGCGGCCAGGCCGGATCGTCGCGCCGGATCGAGAACTATCTCGGCTTCCCGGCCGGCATCAGCGGCACGGAGCTCACCAGCCGGGCCGTCAGCCAAGCGCGAAAGTTCGGCGCACGACCCGCGACCCCCTACCGCGCCGTCGAGCTCGAACCCGGCAACGGACGACACGTCGTACGACTCGAAGAGGGTCAAGAGATCGCCGCTCGCGCCGTCGTGCTCGCCACCGGCGCTTCCTACCGACGGCTCCCCCTCGATGATCTCGCGGACTACGAGGGCGTGAGCGTGTTCTACGCGGCCGGGCCGCCCGAGGCGCAGTCGTGTGGCGCCTCGCGTGTTGCCGTCGTCGGCGGCGGCAACTCCGCAGGGCAAGCCGCCGTCTGGCTCGCCCGCGGAGGAGCGCTCGTGACGCTAATCCATCGCCGGGCCGACCTGGGCGAAACGATGTCCGACTACCTCATTCACGAGCTGGACCGCTACGGCGTCGCTGTCCGCGACCGCGGCGAGATCGCCGCACTTCATGGAGCGAACGGGCAGCTCGAGGCGGTCACACTGAAGAGCGGCGAGCAGCTGCCGTTCTCTGCACTCTTCTTCTTCCTCGGCGCAGAACCGTGCACAGAATGGCTCGAACGACGCCGTCGCGCGCGCTCGCTCGACGGGCTTCATCGTCGACCGGCGACACCGTCGGGCGCCGACAGCTTGCTCCGAAACAAGCGTGCCTGGCATCTTCGCCAGCCGGCGACGTCCGGTCGGGGTCCAGCAAACGGTGCGCAGCAGCCGTGGGCGAAGGATCGATGGCGGTGCAGTTCGTCCACCAACATCTTGCACGCCCGACTGCTCGAGTCCGATGAGCGAGGGCGGTTTCCGTGGTCGGCCCGATCTCCGGAGTACCGTTCCGCCATTGCAACGCATCGGTTGTTTGCGCCCTCTTAGCTCAGTTGGTAGAGCACCTCCATGGTAAGGAGGGGGTCTCCGGTTCGAGTCCGGAAGAGGGCTTCACAAAGGCCAGCAAATGGCTTTTTGTTGCCTCGCGCGGCGCGGAGCCGCCGATCCTCGTCCGTGAGCCGTCCCCAGACCTGCTCCCAAGGTCGGGACACGGTCGTCGCGGTTTCACAACTCGCTCTTCACCTCACCCGGATGAAGCTGGGTCCCAAGTTGGGAGCGATGATTTCCCCGTACGAGTTGTCCGTCAATGACGGCGATGTCGTCATGGATAGGTCATTTCGAGTCACCGAAGCAGTGGGGGGTGTGACAGATGGGCAAGTCGAACACGAAGAAGGCGAAGCACAAGAAGGATCACGACGAGGCCGAGGCCGGTCGTTCCCGGAAGATGAAGCGGAAGGAGTACGAACGGGAGATGAGGATCCTTCAGGGCGAGCTTGTGGCCATGCAGGAATGGGTCAAGACCACCGGCGCGAGGGTCTGCATCGTGTTCGAGGGTGTGGACTCTGCCGGCAAGGGCGGCACGATCCGGCGGATCACGGAGCGAACGAGCCCTCGGGTGTTCAAACACATCGCCCTGCCCGCCCCGGATGCGCGGGTCAGGTCGCAGATGTACGTCCAGCGCTACATCGCCCACTTCCCGTCGGCCGGCGAGGTCGCCATCTTCGACCGCAGCTGGTACAACCGCGCCGGCGTCGAGCCTGTGATGGGCTATTGCACTCCGGAGGAGACCAAGCGGTTCCTCGAGTTGGCTCCGCAGGTCGAGAAGGCGATGGTCGACGACGGGATCATCCTGATCAAGTACTTCCTCAACGTCAGCCGCGACGAGCAGACGCGGCGGCTCGAGAGCCGGATCGACGACCCGCGCAAGGTCTGGAAGCTCTCGCCCACGGATCTGAAGTCCTACGGCCGCCGGTACGACTACCTCCGCGCCCGCGACGCGATGTTCGCCGCCACCAGTTCGGAGTGGGCTCCGTGGCACATCGTGCACAACGACGACAAGAAGCGCGGCCGGCTCAACATCATCACCCACCTGCTCAGTCAGATCCCCTACGAACCGCTGCCTGCCCCGGACGTAAAGATGCCCAAGCCGCCGAGCCACCACGGGTACGTCGAGCCGGATTCGTCGAAGCCCAACATCCCGACGCCGTTCTAGGGAAGCACGGCAAGCAAGCGTTCATAGCAGCCCCTTGGAAGCGAAGGAAAGGACCTGGCGATGACCGAGAGCCCCGTGGCCCCGAGGGCGAGTGATGCTCTTCCAACGGGCTGGTATGCCGCGACGCCGGAGGAAGTGACGACGAAGCTCGACGTCGATCCCGCCAAGGGCCTCTCGGCGGCGAGGGCCGCCGAGTTGCTGGCGAAGAACGGGCCTAATGCGCTTCCTGCCGAGGCGACGGTGCCGGGCTGGAGGCAGTTCCTGGCCCAGTACCGCAGCTACATGCAGATCATCCTCGTCGCGGCGGCGGTCGCCTCGATGCTGATCGGCCAGATCGCCACGGGTGTCGTCGTCCTGGCGATCACCGCGCTCAACGCGCTCGGCGGGATGCGCCAGCAGGGCAAGGCGGAGAGCGCCATGAACGCCTTGCAGTCGATGCTCAAGGCATCCGCCCGGGTTCGTCGGGACGGCGCGGAGGTGAAGATCGACGGCGACCAGGTGGTCGTTGGCGACGTCGTTCTGCTCACGGCGGGCGACGAGGTCTGCGCTGACGGTCGGATCATCGAGGCCGCGTCCCTGCAGATCGACGAGTCCGGCCTGACTGGTGAGAGCGTTCCCGCGTCGAAGAGCGCCGAGGTGATCGCCGGTGATCCGAAGCCAGCCATCGGAGACCAGTCGAACATGGCGTTCATGAACTCCCCTGTCACGCACGGAAGCGGTGTGATGATCGTCACCGGGACGGGTGCCGACACAGAGGTGGGGAACATCTCCGGGCTGCTGAAGTCGACGCCGACGCTGAAGACCCCGCTGACCGCGCAGCTGGACACGTTGACGCTGTGGATCGCGGGTGCCGCGGGTCTCACGATCGCGGTCATGTTCGCCCTCGGGATCTCCCGTGATCAGTCGACGCAGACCATCTTCACGACGGCGATCGCGTTGGCGCTGGCCGCTGTGCCGATGGCGATGCCCACTGTGCTGCAGGTGATCCTGTCGAGCGGGTCAACGAACCTCGCCGCGCAGGGCGCCGTCGTGAAGAGCCTTGCCTCGGTTGAGACGCTGGGCTCGACCTCTGCGATCAACTCCGACAAGACCGGCACCCTCACGCTGAACCAGGTCACGGTCGTCGAGGTCATCGACCCCACGGACCGCTATGAGATCACCGGGATGGGCTACGGCCTCGAGGGCGACGTCAAGCACACAGCCGGCAACACCAACACGATCGAGCAGGCGATCCTGCCCTTCCTGCTCGCCAACGACGCCAAGCTCGTCGACGGCAAGGTCGTGGGCGATCCGACCGAGGGCGCGCTGCTCATCCTGGGGAACAAGGCCAGGCTCGACGTCGAAAGCACGCAAGCTGCCTACCCCAGGCTCGCGACCCTGCCGTTCGACCCTACCTACAAGCTCATGGCCGTCTTCGCGGATGCCAAGGACGAGTCCGGGAAGGCCGTCGTCCGAGCCTTCGTCAAGGGAGCAGGCCCGGCAGTGATCGGGCGGGCCGCGTCCGCCCTGGCCAACGGCAAGAACGTCCCCTGGGGCGACGCCGAGAGCAGCCGAGCCGCCAAGGAGATGGATCGCCTCGGCGGCCAGGGTCTGCGGATCATGGCCGCGGCCACCAGGGACATCGACCCGGCGGACTTCGACCCCGAAGGCGACCTCCTCTCCCTGGTCACCGGCCTGCAAATGACGGCCATAGTCGGGATGATCGATCCGCCCCGAGCAGAGTCCAAGGACGCCGTGCGGAACGCTCAGAACGCCAACATCCGGGTGCGGATGGTGACCGGTGACGACGTCGTCACCGGCGCAGCGATTGCGACGCAGCTCGGCATCCCCGGAGAGGCGATCCTCGGTGCCGACTTCGCAGCCATGTCCGAGGACGAACGGCTGGCCCGCATCGACAAGATCGGCGTCGTCGGCCGGGTGGCGCCCGAGCACAAGGTGCTGATGGTGAACACCCTGCAGAAGAAGGGCGACGTCGTCGCCATGACCGGCGACGGCGTCAACGACGCCCCGGCGATCAAGGCCGCCGACATCGGCATCGCGATGGGCACCGGCACGGAGGTCGCCAAGAACGCCGGCAAGATGATCCTCACCGACGACAACTTCGCCACGATCGTCCGGGCCGTCTCCGAGGGCCGCAAGCTCTACGACAACATGCTGAAGTACATCCGCTTCATGATGGTGGCGCTGGTCACCTACGTGGTGACCTTCCTGACGGCGAGCCTGTTCAACATCGCAGGCGGGCAGCCCTTCTCCGCCGTCCAGATCCTCTGGATCAACTTCCTGATCACGGCCCCCATCGGTATCGCGCTAGGCCTGGACAAGGAGACCCCAGGGCTGATGAAGCGAAAGCCGCGCCCCCG
Source organism: uncultured Actinomycetes bacterium (assembly GCA_963804935.1). Taxonomy (GTDB): domain Bacteria; phylum Actinomycetota; class Thermoleophilia; order Gaiellales; family Gaiellaceae; genus 3-1-20CM-4-69-9. Next base: position 806,571 of record CAWDSD010000017.1, on the reverse strand, counting down.
CGGCGGCCTCGATCATGTCTCGCCCCGTCATCCTGACCGTGGGGCTGGCCGGCCTGTTCATGTCCATCGCGATCAACCTGTTGATCGTGTTCGGGAAGCACGAGTACAACGTCGCGATCGGCAGCACGATGGGCCTGGTCGCGTTCTCGTTGATGCTTGTGGTTGCCGCCTTCGAGTGCCGCGATCAGACGGGATCGATCCTGCGCATCGAGACTCTCGACAACAACATCGTGAACGTCACCATCGTCGTGGAACTCGCTCTCGCGCTCTTGATCGCCCGGGGCGGCGTACTGACGTCACTGCTCGGCACTCATGCCCTCACCGGCCGGCAATGGCTGATCGGGGCCCTTCCCGCCCTGGTGCTGTGCATCCTGTGGGAGCTCGGCAAGCTGATAGCCCGTCGCAGAGCAGAACCTACGCAGGCGGCGATTCCCGCCGAGGCGACGCCGGCCGAGGCAGCCGCCGTGTGAGACCACGCTGGACACGCGATCTGCGCAACCTCCTCGAGCAACTCCACGACGCGCTATGGGCTCCGAGTGCAGTGGAATGACGTCAAGCTTCTCCCGGGAGAACGTCTCGAGCGTGTGCAGGAGCTCGACATCGTCGACCCGTTGGCGACGCCGGACGCACTTGACGAGCTGTGCAAGCTGGCCCGCGTCGAGCGCCCGGAGGAGGTCGGGCAGAACGGGCCGCTGATTGCAGCGCGCGCTACCGACGCAAACGCCGGCGAGGCGGCGTTGCGGCTGTTCGAAATCGTTTACGGGCGGGACTCGCTCATGGCCGCGCTCTTCGTGGGCGACCTCTTCCCGCTCCTGCGGGAAGCGACCGTCCTGTACCTGGCCGGTTACCAGGGCAAGAGATACGACGCGTGGCACGAGGAGGAGCCGGGACGGATTGCGCACATGATCTGGAATCCGAATCGCGATGCGAAGCTGGGGTATCCGTACTTCGGAACCGTCGACGCGACACCACACTTCATCAGCGCGGCGATGCACGCGATCCAGGCGCGACCGACCTTCGAGGGAGAAATCCGCCACGCGCTCGCCGCGGCCGTCGCGTGGTTGCTCCGGCGGCTCGCTTCCGACGACCTCGGCCTCCTCAGCCATCAGCGCGTCAACTCCCACGGAATCGCGAACCAGGTCTGGAAGGACAGCTGGGACAGCATGTCGCACGCCGACGGGACTGTCGCGAACCATACGGCGCCCGTAGCATCGCTTGAGGCGCAGGCGCTTGCGTACGACGCGCTCGTCGAGGTCGGTGAGTTGCACGCGGCGGACCGACTCGCCCGATCGGTCGAGAAGCACTTTTGGCTCGGCGATTTCTATGCGATCGGCGTCGACCGCGATCCTGCGACCGGCGCGCCGCGTCCGCTCTCTACGCGTGCGTCGAACATGGGCTGGCTGCTGCGCTCCCGACTTCTCGACGGACGCGAAGATCGCCAAAGGCGGATCGTCGAGCTGCTCTTCTCCGATGAGTTCCTCGCCGAGTCGGGTGTCCGCACGCTCTCGAACCGAGAAGTCCGTTTCCGTTCGCGCAGTTACCACAACGGGACGGTCTGGCCGCACGACAACTACTTGATCTCGCTCGGTCTCGAACAGCGCGGCTTCGTCGACGAGGCGCAGGAGCTGCGACGCCGGCTCGCATCGTTCTGCCGCGCGACGCACCGTTTTCCGGAGTTTGTCGGCGGCGGTGAGCCGGGCGACGCACCCTTCACGAAGCGGATAGTGGACGTCTACGACACGGTCAACGACCGACCGAACCGCATCGAGCAGCCGCCGCAGGAGATCGTGTGTTGGACGGTCACGGCGATGGTCGCGATCGAGCACGCCCGAGGCTAACGGCCGGCGGCCGGAGCAAGGGCTGCACCCAGACCAGGATGGCTGTAAATGCCTATCCCCTGAGCGGGACGCCGAACGCTGCGTACATGGCGTAGAAGGACCACACGCCGAGGCCGAACAACGCGGTGATAACGGCGGTCGAGGTCAGGCCGCCCACCCATGCACGGCCCGGAATCCTGGTCACCAGCCAGGCGCCGAGCAGCGCGATCGCACCGATCGCCGGGACGTAGAACCTGACGACCTGGACAGTGACATTGGTCGGGTCGGCCGTCCAGGTGTACGCGGAGTACAGGCCCCAGATCGCGAACCACGACGCGGCCACGGCGAGCCCGACCCACAGATCACGGCGGGCCACCGCGCCGGCCTCGCCGTCGGCCCGGCGGAGCACAAGCCACCGCACGATGATCCACGAGAGCGCTATAAGTCCGAGCGCCAGCATCGGCATCGCCTGCATCAAGTGCCGGGGCATGAGGCGCAGGTTCGGCCCGATCGCGTTGAGGCTGAATGTGACCTCGCCGGGCTGGTACCCGGTTGTCAGCGGCCCGCCGTAGACGAGGTCGTCGAAGATGCCCACGCCCACGCCGAAGGCGACCACCGAGGCGAGCCACCAGCACAGCGTGCGGAGTGGCAGCCTTGCGGCTCGCAGGCGCCACGCCGCGATCACGGCCACGACAGCGCAGCCAAGGATCACGATGTCGGTGTAGCGGGCGAAGGTCGCGATCTCGATCGCCACGAATCCAGCGAGGCCGGCCCAGGTGCGTCGCCGGGAACTTGCTTCGGTTGCCAGCACCGCCCACAGCAGAGCACCGGAGCCGGCCGCGATCAGCGAGGCGTCGGTGAACGTCGGCATGTAGTCGCGCCAGGCGAACGCCAGCGCTGCTCCCGATGAGCAGTACAGGCCCACCGCGGCGAGGCCGCCGAAGCGCCCGAGCCAGCGCCGGGCGCCGATGAACAGCCCAAGGCAGGCGAGCGCCCCGTAGAACAACGGCGCCGAGCGGATGATCCCGAGGGCCTGGAACGGCGCCGCCAGGAACGGGTAGCCGGGATCCTTCTCGCTGATATACCGCCCACCGCTCAGCTCCACCCACTGGTTCGGGGGGGCGGCCGGATTGTCGCCCAGCTTCCTTGCCAGGGTTTCTGCCTGAGCGATTGACAACGTCAGGAAATGCCCGTCGATCATCGCCACGATCGACGCGCGATAGGCGCCGTCATCAGGCTCTGCGGTCTGGGGCGCGACGGACAGAACCACGGCGCACAACGCTACGAACGCGGCGAGGGCGAGCGTCGCTTCCACGCGTACCGCGCGGATGCCGCGTCCCGCACCCGGTATGGCCCGATCGGCGCGGACCGGCAGCACTACCTCGTTGGGGCTAGCGCTCGCAGACATCACCTTCGCTTGGGCGCCGTTCGCATCGCCCCTTAGCGTTACAGCCGTTCCTGTGCTGGCCCTGAAGACCGAGGGTCTTCAGCTAACGCTCAGGATCAGGCGGCGATACTTCCTCTGTGAGCACATCGCCACGAGTGGTGCTCGTCGAGGACGAGGAGCCTGTCCGGGAGGCGGTCGCGCGGGCGCTCGGGCGCGAAGGGATCACCGTCACCGGCTTCTCGGACTACCCCGACCCCGATGCGATTCTCGCCGCGGCCCCCGATCTGGCCGTGGTCGACGTGATGCTGCCCAGCGGCGACGGGTTCGAGCTGGCGCGGAAGCTGCGTGCCGCCCGCGAATTGCCAATCGTGTTCCTGACCGCGCGCGACGCGGTCGAGGATCGGCTGGGCGGCTTCGAGATCGGCGCCGACGACTACCTGGTCAAGCCGTTCGCACTCGAAGAGCTGCTCGCCCGTGTGCGCGCCGTGCTTCGCCGAACAGGGCGGCTCGGCGCGGCGATCGAAGCGGGCGACGTCGTCGTCGACGAGCAGGCCGGCCTCGCCTCCCGGGCCGGTTCACCGCTCGACCTGACCGCGACCGAGCTGCGACTGCTCGCCTACCTCGTCCGCCAGCGAGGCCTTGTTCTCTCCAAACATCAGCTCCTCACCCAGGTCTGGGGCTACGACGCCTACGACCCGAATGTCGTCGAAGTTCATATCAGCGCGTTGCGCCGCAAGCTCGAAGCGCACGGGCCGCGCGTCCTCCACACCGTCCGCGGCCTCGGCTACCGGCTCGCCCCGCGATGAAGACCGGCTCGCTTCGCGCCCGCGTCATCCTCACCACGCTTGCCCTGCTCGCGATCGTCCTCGCCGCTGTCGTGGCCGCGGTTACCCTCGCTTACCGCGCCAAGCTCGACGGCGACCTTCACAACCGGCTGACGAACGCCGGCGCCGCCGTCGAGCACGCGGGCTCCGCCGCGGCGGCGAAGCGGCTCATCCCCGGGCTCGCGCTCGAAGGGATCGCCACCCGCTTCGCGGCACCTCCCGGGACCGGTCCAACGAAGACCAGTTCGACGATCCAGACACACGGATCGCTCCTCACCCTCGACGAAGTCCTCCGCGACCGAACGGACGTTGTCTTCAGCGCCAGCCGCGCGAGCATCGACCACGCCGTCACCAACCTGCTCCTCGTCGAGCTACTGGTCGCAGCGGCGGCGCTCGCGCTCGCCGCGATCCTCGTCGTCCACGGCACCCGGACCGCCCTCCATCCCCTCTCGACCGTCATCGAGACCGCAACCCGGATTGCCCACGGCGACTCCAAGCTCCGCCTCGAGCCCAGCCGCACCGATACCGAGCTCGGCCGCCTCGCCGCAGCCTTCGACCAGATGCTCGACGCCCTCGAGAAAGCGATCGAGGATGCGCGCGCCAGCGAGGCTGCAACCCGCCGCTTCCTCGCCGACGCCTCCCACGAGCTCCGCACCCCCATCGCCGCCCTCCAAGCGAGCGTTGAGACGCTTCTCCGCGAGCAGCCCGAACGGCCCGAGCGCGACCGCCTCGAAGCAGCCGTCGCCCGAGAGAGCGAACGACTCGGCCGCCTCGTCAGCGACCTCCTCGGACTCGCCCGACTCGAAGCACACCCCACCCGAACACCGGTAGACCTCGCCACGATTGCACGCCCCCTCGTCGAAGACGCCCGCACGCTCGCACCGCGCGCGGCGATCACGCTCGACGCCGACAGCGACACCATCGTCCGCGGCGACCCCGACGCGCTCGAACGCGTCTTCCGCAACCTCATCGACAACGCTCTGGCCGCGATCGAGCCCACCGGCCGAATCGACGTCAACCTCCAACGGCTCAACGGCTTCGTCCAGGCGCGCGTCGCCGACGACGGTCCCGGCGTGCCCGAACAGCAACGCCAACGCATCTTCGAACGCTTCGTCCGACTTGACCCCAGCAAGCCCGGCCACGGCCTCGGTCTCGCGATCGCCCGCCGCATCGCCCAGCAACACGAAGGCAACCTCACCTGCGACCCCGCCCCGAGCGGAGCGAGCTTCACTCTCCGGGTCCCCACCGACTCCTGATCGTCAGCCTGGGACTATCCGGCGAACCGGACCCGATGAGAAGAGGCGACGCCCACAGGTCGCCAGCGTCGAGGGCTCTGCAGAAGCGCCGCACGTCGGCGCCAGGTCGAACGTGCGGTGGGTATGGAGCCGTTTATGGAGCTTTGGCGCTCGCGGGGTCGACTTCCGCCCTGGCCGGCGGCGCAGTGGCGGGCTCGCTCGGCCGGGCGTGCAGCCGTAATCGATGACTTCGGGGCGCGGTTCCGGCGATGCGGTCGACCATGGCGTCGGCGGCCGCGAGACCCGCCGCGATCTGGTCGTGGCCGGGCTGTCCCAGCACGACTCCGGTGATCGTCGTCCGTTTGCCGTCGATCCAGCGGACGGCCCGGAAGGCGAAGCAGCCGCCGGCCGCGTCGTCCGAGCCGGTCTTGACGCCGACAAAACCGTCGTGCCCGAGCAATGCGTTGGTGTTGTGCACGGTGCCGGCGACCGGCAGCGTCGCGCTCGGTGTGGCGACGATGCTTGCGAACATCGGCAGGCTCATGGCCCGATCGACAATGCGCACCTGGTCGGCGGCAGTCGACACGCTTGCGTCGTCGTAGCCGCTCGGGTCGGTGTAGCGGGTGTGGGTCATGCCCAGCGACCGTGCGGTGGCATTCATCCGGGCAACAAACCGGTCCGCCGAGCCGGCGTCCCATCGAGCAAGAACCGCGGCGATGTTGTTCGCCGACGGCAGCAGCAGTGCCTGCAGCGCCTGCCGTTCGGTCAATTGCTCGCCGGCGGCGATGGGCACGATCGACTCCTGCTGTCGGCGCCGGCGGTCGGTGTCGGCGACATCGCCGTCGGTGAGCGTGATCGTTGGGCCGTCCTGGCCGAGCCGTAGCGGGTGATCACGGAGCACGAGATACGCCGTCATCACCTTCGCGACGCTGGCGATTGCAGCCGCGTGCTGGTTCGGGCCGGCTTGGACCTGAGACTGTCCTGTCCGGACGAACGCGGCTTGGCCATATGCCGGCCACACCGTGCTGGGCACCGCTTCGCCAGCCGCACCACGGCGCTCACTGCGAAGGATGTCGCTGGATGACGGGGCTCTCGAGGACGAGGACGCCAGCAACTGGTAGCCGAGGACCACGGCGATCGCCGCAACGACGACGAGCAGGGCGGCGACACGGATCCTGCGAATCCGAATCCGGCGGGTCGTTGCTCGTGCTGGTTGGCTGTAGCTCACGCCTCCATTCAAGGCAGCGGGGTGTTGCCAGCACGTATGCGGTTTGCGATATGCGGGCGATATGCGCCAGCTCGTAGCATCGGAGCATGCGGGTGTTGATCGTTGAGGACGAGCCCTATATGGCAGAAGCCATCCGCGATGGCCTACGCCTGGAAGCGATCGCGGCAGACATCGCAGGTGACGGCGAGACCGCTCTGGACCTGATGAGCGCCAACGCCTACGACATCGCCGTCCTCGACCGAGACATTCCCGAACCTACCGGTGACGAGATCGCCAAACGCATCGTCGCTTCCGGCAGCGGCATGCCGATCCTCATGCTCACCGCTGCCGACCGTCTAGACGACAAGGCCACCGGGTTCGAGCTCGGCGCCGACGACTACCTCACGAAGCCGTTCGAGCTCCGAGAGCTCGTGCTCCGTCTCAGAGCACTCGACCGCAGGCGCGCACACAACAGGCCGCCCGTGCGCGAGATCGCAGGTCTCCGGCTGGATCCGTTCCGCCGAGAGGTCCACCGCGACGGCCGCTACGTCGCGCTCACCAGGAAGCAGTTCGCCGTGCTCGAAGTCCTCGTCGCAGCCGAAGGCGGTGTCGTCAGTGCCGAAGAGCTCCTGGCACGAGCATGGGACGAGAACGCCGACCCGTTCACCAACGCCGTGCGCATTACGGTGTCGGCGCTGCGCAAACGCCTCGGCGAACCCTGGCTCATCACCACCGTGCCCGGCGTCGGCTATCGCATCGACACGCAACCAGACACCAGGCCTGAGGGAGAAGAGCGTGGATAGAGCCCCTGGCTTGAGTGTTCGCCTCAAGCTCACCCTCAGCTACGCCGGCTTCCTGATGCTCGCAGGTGCCGTGCTGCTCGTCGTCGGGTACTTCTCGCTTTCGCGCGGTGTGCACCCTGGTGTGATCTTCATGGTGCGCAACCACGCCGACCTCCTGCGCGCTTTCGCTCCGACCGCGGCCATCGTGATGGCATTCCTGCTGGTGTTCGGTCTGCTGGGAGGGTGGCTCCTCGCCGGGCGCATGCTCGCCCCGCTGACGCGCATCACAGACGCCACACGCACGGCCGCGAGCGGGTCACTCTCGCACCGGATCGAGTTGGAAGGCCACCAGGACGAGTTCCGCGAGCTCGCCGACAGCTTCGATGCCATGCTCGCGAGGCTCGAAGCGCACGTCGCCGAGCAGCAGAGATTCGCAGCCAACGCCTCCCACGAACTGCGCACCCCGCTGGCGATCACGCAAACACTTCTCGACGTGGCCCGCAGCGATTCGAACCGCGAAACCGGCGAACTTGTCGACCGCCTCCACGCCGTCAACACCCGAGCGATCGACCTCACAGAAGCATTGCTCTTGCTCAGCCGCGCCGACCAACGGTCCTTCACCCGAGAACACGTCGACCTTTCCCTCATAGCGGAAGAAGCCGCTGAAACGCTCCTCCCTCTCGCAGAAAAACGCGGTCTCACCATCGAGACCTCCGGCGACATGACCCCCACCATCGGCTCACACCCGCTCCTGCTGCAGTTGAGTACGAACCTCCTGCACAACGCGATCGTCCACAACCTGCCCGAGCAGGGCACCGTTTGGGTCACGACCGGCGTTCACCACAAGAGCGTGGTGCTCTCTGTCGAGAACACCGGCGAGAAGCTCACCCCACTGCAAGTTGCGACGCTTGCCGAGCCGTTTCAGCGCGGCACGAAACGCATACGTACCGACGACGCAGGTGTCGGCCTCGGCCTGGCAATCGTCAACAGCATCACCCAAGCGCACGACGGAACCCTGACCCTCACCCCCCGCGCCGCCGGCGGGCTCCGCGTCACGGTGCAACTACCCGCCGCGCCACCGCACACTGGCAGATGACGATAACGGGAATTGCAGCACGATCGGGCCGATCTGACGATTCGTCCGCAAGTCCCACGGTCAGATCTGCCGCAAGTCTGGCGATCGATTTGCACGACCTCTGGTCGCGACCCGGACAGCTATTCGCTGATAATCGTCCAGCCGCCGGCTCCCCGTCACCTCCCGCACCGTGCAACGAAGGGCAGTGGCGTCACTATCGCGTGCGCGTCAGCCGCCTGCGTCGACGAGTGCGACGAGGGAGCCGAGCGCGTCACCCTCGAGCCGCAACGCTGCCCAGCTATCCCCACCGTCGCGGCTTTCCCAGATCTGCCCGTCGGCGAAGCCGCCGAAGAGGCGACCGCCGGTGACGAGCAGTGCGTAGGGCATCGCCGGGAGCGGCTCCGGTAACCCGCCGGCGAGCGCCCGCCACGGTTCCCTGTCGCGACGACGGTAGATCCGCGCCTGTGGGTCGCGTCGGCCGTGGGCGGCATAGGGGCCGGTGCTGGCCGACAGGTACCAGCAGTCTGGGCCGTCGGGGTCGACGGCGATCGACCAGGTGTAGTGGCGGTCGCGGCCCTCGTCGGCTGGCTGCCAGGTCTCGCCTCCGTCCGTGCTGAAGGCGGCCCCACCACCTCCTGCCTCGTACGCGTGCCCTGGTACGCGTGGATGCCAGGCGAGCGAGTGCACGTCGGGTTGGGCGCCGGGGCGATGGTCCTGCCAGGTTGCGCCGCCGTCGGTGGAGCGCATCAGGCCGCCCAGCTCAATCCCGAGCAGCAGTAGATCGGCGTCGAACGGGCTGGGAGCGATCCAGCGCACGTGCGACGTCCACGGCCGGGGTGGGAAGCTCCAGCTCGGACGGGAGGGAAGCTCGAGCAGCGCGTCGAGCTCGCACCAGCTCTCGCCGCGGTCGTCGCTGCGGAACAGCCGGCTCGGTTCGGTACCTGCGTACACCGCCCCGTCGACCGCGCTCACCGCGAGCGAGAACACACCCGGTTCTGGCAACGCGCAGTCGAGCCAGCTTCGCCCGGCATCCACGGTTTGCCGCACACCACCCTCGCGAAGCCCGGCGTACACGGTGTCCGGATCATCCGGGGCGACGGCGAGACACTGCGCGCCACTTCCGGGCAGGCAAAGCTCGACCGTCCACGCCTCACGTGACTCATCGAGCCGGGCGATCCCGTCCCCCGTGGCCGCGTACAGGCGCGCCATCACGACAGCCTAGGCACCAGGCTCCCCGCTCTGCTTCCGTGACGGCGTCGGCGCATTGCCGATCGGCATTCGCGCTGGCAAGCTCAACCCATGGCCCAGGTCGACTACGGGAGCGCGCGCTCTCGGAAGCGCACTACTTGGTGCTGTCGACGGAGTCGCTTCGCGTGGTGATCGAGCCTGTCGCCTAGCCGTCACCGCGACGCCGACTGGACGGGGGCGTCGGACCAGCTGCTCGGCCCGCTCGCGCGAGCGTCCGCGGACTCGTCCGCGAGCGTCAGGACGGTCCTCGTCGCCTTCGCCGCGAACCTGCTGGTGGCGGTGGCAAAGACGGTCGCCGCGGTAGTTACCGGGTCGGCATCCATCCTTGCGGAGGCCGCGCACTCCTGGGCGGATACGGGGAACGAGGTGTTCTTATTCGTCGCCAACCGGCGGTCGCGCCGCCCAGCGGACGATGCGCACCCCCTCGGGTACGGGCGCGAGGCGTATGTCTGGGCGTTGCTCGCAGCGCTAGGTCTGTTCGTGGCCGGTGCTGTTTTGTCGGTCACCCACGGCGTGCAGGAGCTGGTGAGGCCGGAACCGGCGACCGACTTCATCGTCGGCTACGTGGTGCTTGCGGTGTCCTTCGTGCTCGAAGGGGTCTCGTTCTTGCGGTCGGTCCGTCAGGCGAAGCCGGGAGCCCAACTGATGGAGCGCGACGTGATCGAGCAAGTCATGGCGACGTCGGACCCGACCCTCCGCGCCGTCTTCGCCGAAGACTCGGCCGCGCTGATCGGCCTGGTCATCGCCGCCGCCGGCCTAGGCGCACACCAGCTGACCGGGTCCGCCGTTCCGGACGCCATCGGGTCGATCCTGGTCGGCCTGCTGCTCGCGGCGGTCGCGATCTACCTCATCGACCGGAATCGTGAGCTCCTGATCGGCGAAGAGGCGGACCCCCGGATCCGCGCGGCGGTGATCCGCGCGCTTTTGAAGGAGCCCGAAGTTGCCCGTGTGACGTATCTGAGACTGGAGATCGTCGGCCCGAGAATCGTCGCGGTGACCGGCGACGTTGACCTCCAGGGTGACGACACCGAGTCGCACATCGCGGTTCGGCTTCGGGCCCTCGAGGCGAAGCTCACAGCCTCACCGGCGGTGGCGGGCGCTGTGCTCAGCCTGTCGGCGCCCGACGAACCGTCGCTGACCGTGTGATCGCCCGCTGCGGTTTGCGGCCGAGCGCGGCTGGTGCTCAGCTCGCGTTACGCGTACGAACGATGAAGCGTGGCTCGAGGGTGTGCTCGTCGACGTTTGCGTCCAACACGGCGTGCTCGAGCTCCTTCGCCGCATCGCTGTCTACAAAGACACGGGCGCGGCCGTCCTCGATCACGACGTCGCCTTCGAAGGGCTCGTGCACGACGGAGTAATCCCACGTGCGGTCGACGGCCGAGTGCGGGCCGGGGGAGATTCGGAGTCCTGCAGCCGCGCCGGCATCCTGACCAACGACGAATTCGACGACGGCGCCGACCGCTTCAGGCGTGAGCACGAGCATGCGAGGAAGTATGGCGGGTAGGCGGCGCGATCGCATCGCGGAACTCGCGACATTCGTACCTTCCGCAGCCTCTGAGGAGACCTGGTCGTTTACTTGTGAGGGAGCGACCGCGCGTATGTCGTGCCGACTTCAACCCACTTCGCGAGCTGCGGCTTAGTCCGCACATACTCGGGGGCGACTCGCAACCAGCCCTTCATGGTCCGGCCGCGCATCTCGAACGTCTCGGCGTTCGTCGTGGCGACGAGCTTGTCTGACTCCGACGGGTCCGCGCGAACGAGCACGCCACCCTGGCCGCTTGCCGCAATCGCCATGTTCCCGCCGATGAGAAAGGCGAGCCCGCCGAACATCTTCTTCTCTTCGAGCTGGGACTGGCCTTCGACCAGCTCGCGGATGCGTCCTGCGAGGACCGCGTCGTACGCCATACCCGATCGTAGTCCGCGAGACTACGCGGATGAGGCTCGAGCTGGAGTTCGAGGACACATTCGAGGGCGCGACGCTTGACCCGGCTCGCTGGCTGCCGTTCTATCTGCCGCACTGGAGCAGCCGCGAGCGCGCCGCGGCGCGGTACGAACTCCGCGACGACGTGCTGCGGCTGCGGATCGAAGCCGGCCAGCAACCGTGGTGTCCGGAGTTCGACGGCGAGATCAAGGTCTCATCCCTTCAGACAGGAGTCCGCACGGGCCAGCACCGCTTCAACCCCGCGGCCGTCGTGAGGGAGCAGCAGTCCGACGTCCGTCTCTACACATCCCACTACGGGCGGATCGAGGTGCGGGCAAAGGCAACGGACGACCCCGAGGCCATGGTCGCGCTGTGGCTGATCGGCTATGAGGGAGGACCACAGTCGGCCGAGATCTGCGTCTGCGAGATCTTCGGCCGCGACGTCGGCCACGCAGAAACTGGTGTCGGCGTCGGCGTCCATCCCTTCGACGATCTCGACCTTCGCGACGATTTCTCGCGTGAGACCGTCGCGATCGACGCCCGCGAGTTCCACGTCTACAACGCCGACTGGACGCCGGACGGCGTCACGTTCTCCATCGACGGCGAGCCGATCAAGACAACCGACCAGTCGCCGAGCTACCCGTTGCAGCTGATGCTCGGCATCTACGCGTTCCCGGCGACCGACCGCAAGGCCGCGAACCGATACCCGAAGGAGTTCGTGGTGGACTACGTCCGCGGCTACCGGCTCGCGGCCGCCGTGTCAGGGTCTGACCCCAAGACTCGCGGGCAGTCGTAGACTCGCTCCAAAGTGACAGAGACCTCGCAGGCAGGCATGTTCGCGCTCGGCACGCCGTCGCACGCCTATCTCGAGTTCGATGCACACGAAGGAGCCGGTCCGAGACTCGTCACCGCGATCGCCTCGCTGCGCGAGCCGCGCACGACGATGGGCGGCGTCAACCTCGTCACCGGCTTCCGTCCCGACCTCTGGCGTGAGGTCGCACCCCACGACGCGCCACCAGGTCTTCAGGGTTTCGACGCGGACGTCGTGGGCGCCGATGGCTACCGGATGCCGGCGACGCAGCACGACGCCGTCCTCTGGCTGTCGGGAAGCGCGTACGACGTCGTCTTCGAGACCGCTCGCGCGGCAATTGCCGCGCTGCACGACGTCGCGACGGTCGCGGAGGAGACCTCGAGCTGGCCGTACCAGCATGACCGCGATCTCACCGGGTTCATCGACGGCAGCGAAAACCCGACCCTGATCGAAGCGCCGGAGTTCGCGGTGATCGCGAACGGCCCGGGCGCCGGCGGCTCGATCCTCCTGCTCCAGAAGTGGAGCCACGACGCGACCGCCTGGGAATCGCTCTCCGTGACGGAACAGGAGCAGGTGATCGGCCGGAGGAAGGACGACAGCGTCGAGCTCGAGGACAAGCCCGACGACTCTCACGTCGCTCGGACCGATCAGGACGACTTCGGCAAGATCTTCCGCCGCAACATGCCCTACGGCACCGTGACCGACCACGGCACGATGTTCGTCGGATTCAGCTCCGACCAGCGGCGGCTCAGCGAGATGCTGGAGAACATGGCCGGGCTCAAGGACGGTCTGCGTGACGCGCTGACGAAGTACACCCAGCCCGTCACCGGCGCCTACTACTTCGTGCCGTCGAATCAGAACCTAGCGCGCCTCGGCGTCGATTTGGCCTGAGGCCTGCCGAGTTGTAATCTCTTTCGGGCATGTCGATGTTTGCGCCAATGGGAGGACGGACGCTCGGACCGAGGCTGCCTCCCTGGTGGCTCTTTCTCGTCACCGGCATCGGCTGGACCCTCGTGGGCGCGATCGTGCTCCGCTTCGACTACACGTCCGTCCGCGCGATCTCGATCCTCTTCGGCATCGTCGCAATCGCCGCCGGCCTGTTCGAGATCGGCGTGATGATGCTCTCCCACGGCTGGTGGAAGTTCCTCCACCTGGTCCTCGCGGTTGCCTTCATAGCCGCCGGAATCGTGTCGTTCATCCATCCCGGCGACACATTCGTGGCTCTCGCAGCTGTGATCAGCTTCTTCCTCATCTTCGCCGGGATCTTCGACATCATCATGTCGATCTCCGCGCGGCATGAGATCGAGGTCTGGTGGCTTCAACTCGTCGGCGGAATCATCGAGCTCGCCCTCGGCTTCTGGGCGGCCGGTTACTACGGTCGCAGCGCGGTGCTCCTCGTCGCCTGGGTGGCCGCGTACACGATCATCCGCGGTGTGACGGAAATCGTGCTCGCTTTCCGCATCCACCAGATTCAGCACGCGCCCGCTGCCTGACCTCAGGCAGGGGCCTCTTCCTGCGCCTGCTGGCGTCCCTTCTTGGTCAGCATTTGCGTCATCTGTCCGAAGCCGAAGGCCCAGACCCCGACGATGATGCCGAGCACGACGTTCCAGATCGTCATCACTGAGTCCTGGGCGATCGAGAACGCCGCGATGTCGGCGCTCGCGGCCCGGCCCCGCAGCGTCGCCACATCGAGAGCCTGAGTCTGCCCAACGCCACCGGGCGTGAGCGCAAAGACACCGGAGAGCATGTGGGACGACGCCACCAGGAAAACGGTGAACGCGGTGATCGGAATGCTGAACGCGGCCATGAAGACGATGTTGACGCCGACCCTGCAGCCGTACGACGCCGCTGACGGCGCCGCCACTTCCCTCGCATAACGCCGCCAGTCCCGGAAGATGGCCGCGCCCTGCTTCGCCTTGTGCCACTGGTTGACCAGCTTGGGCTTGAGCCGCGGCCAGAGGAAGTAGAGGGCAACGATCAACGCGACGACGATGATCGGCACGAGCACAGGATGAGATGCGAAGAAGCCGCCCGTCTCGTCCGAAGGACTCCCTTTCGAGACGCTCCGAGGACGAAAGATCCCGAGGCAGATCACGATCACGACGCTCGCGGCGGTGAAGAAGAGCGACTGGACGACGGTCGCCGACGTCACACCGGCAACCGAAGATCCTCGGATGCTCTTCCGGAAGATGCCGATCATCGCCGCCGTCCCAGCTTGCGCGGGCGTGACTGCGTTGATCGCCGTCCCTCCCTGCGACGCGCCCCAGGCGGTCTTGAACGAGAGAGCCGAATTTGGGTAAGCCGCGCGGAGGATGTTCCGCCACGCGAGCCCGATGAACGCGGACTCGGCGGTCTTCAGCGCCGAGGCAAGCAGAGCCAGTAGAGCGAGAGGTCGCCGATGCGCCCGAAGACGCCGTCGACCCAGTTCCAGAATTGACCAAGGACGTTCGCGAGCAGCACGTCCCGCGCATCCTAGGGCGCTCTCAGCCGGGGTTCTAGTCGGCGGAGCTCACCACCACTTGCGTTCGAGAGCACGCTGGGTTCCGCCGGTGCGGTCGAGCGCGTCCAGTTCCGCCATACCCGCGTTGGACAACGTGAAGTCGAAGATCTGCGCGTTCTCCGCGAGCCGGTCGCGGTGCGTCGACTTCGCGATCAGCGGCACGTCGCGCTCGATGCACCAGCGAAGTAACACCTGGGCCGGCGTGCGCCCGAGGCGCTGCGCGATCCGTGTCGCCGTTTCGCTGCCGATGTGGCGACCGTGTCCGAGTGGACTGTAAGCCTCGAGAACGATCCCCTCCCGCACGGCACGCGTCAAGAAGACGACAAGCAGAACGAGCAACTGCTCGAGCTGTCGAATCAGATCCTCGAGCTCCGCGGGACGATCCACGAGAACGCGCGTTCCCGAGTAAGGACTCCGTCCTCGAGAGAGCGACAGTGTGAAATCGAAGTCGCCGGCGCATGAGGCGAACCGACACTGAGGTCATCGGACCACGCGGGCCGGCTGTTGAAGCCGACCGGGCGAAAATTGGAACCGCGCGGTCATGACCCCTCGGCTCGCTCCTTCTCGGGGTGTGGGACAGGCGCGGCTGCGCGGGACGCCGGCTCGTTGACGAGGCTGAGCACGCGCATGCCGTGGACGAAGACGATCGCGCCGCCGAGCCAGCCGCCGAGGGTGAGTAGGCCGAAGCCGATCAATGTCAGCACAAAGGCACCGGCGCTGACGTCTCCGTGTGTATAGCTCGCGTGACCGAAGATGGCTGCGAGCGCGAAGAAGATGGTCGCGCTGACCATCGCGAACATGTGGATGGTCGCCGTTTTCCAGATTTCGCTGCCCCACTCCAGGGTCAGCCAGTCTGCGAAGCCGGTGAGCGCGGTAAAGACCGTGGCGATCAGACCGACGACGAGTGCGATCCACCAGCCGTAGGCGCCGTTCGAGTGAGTAATCCCGACAACGTCCATGAAGGCTGCGATAGTGGCGAAGGTGTAGATGCCGATCGTTGCATCGGTCAGTGGTGGATGAATCGGGTGGCCGGGTAGACCGTGCCAGAGGTAGCTGAGCTTCACGGTATGCCTCCTGGATCCGTCAGCATGGAGTAGCCATCTCTATCTACGGTTACCACGTTTCTAGAAAATGATGCATCGGCTCGACGTACTTGGGGATCGGGAGCTTCGCGAGACGCTCTTATTCGCGCGTGCGCAGGAGCTGCCGGTGACGGCGGACGAGGTGGCTGCCGCCCATCGGGTTCATCGCAACGTGGCACGGGGCCGACTCGAACGGCTCGCCGAAGCGGGTCTCCTGATTGCTTCCTTCGAACGGCGAACGGGAAGAACCGGTCCGGGTGCGGGACGGCCGGCCAAGACCTATCGGGTGGCTCCGGAGCTCAGCGCGATCGAATTCCCCAAACGCCGCTACGAACAGTTGATCGGGCTCGCTGTCGATGCGCTGCCCGAGCACGGGCGCCGCGAACGTCTGTACGAGGTCGGGGTCGCGTTCGGTCGAGAGCTCGCTCGTGAAGGTCGAGTTCGTTCCGCGAAGACGTTCCGGACTGCGTTGACCCGCGTCTGCACCGCTCTCGGGAGCCTCGGCTATCAGGCGACCCTGGCTGAGCTGACCGGCGACCGTGCGGTGATCACGACCGCCACCTGCCCGCTGCGCCCGCTTGTTCGGGCACACCCGGGGCTAACCCCGCTCGACCGCGGAATGTGGGCCGCCCTGGTCGCGCGGGCGCTCGAAGGCACCCCCGTCGCTCAGATCGGCTGCGATACCCACAGCTGCCAGCGTGACGATGGCGAATGTCGCGTCCTGCTCACGCTCCGTCAAGGTGAAACGGGGCCGGGGCTCCGAGGCTTAATAAATACCGCCTCGCGGTATAAAGACGGTCGTTCTCGAGCGAGGCACTCTGCTCGCTGGTTACGAACCAAAGGAGGCGTACATGAAATGGGCTGCGCTCATCGCCTGGGTGGTCACAGCAGGCGGCGGCTTCGTGTTGCTTTCGATCTGGCTGGCGCGAGGCGGGATGCAGCAGGCGCAGGAGGCGGGTAACCGGATCCGGCCGCCCCTGATCCTGAGCCACTTCCTGCTCGCTGCAGGAGGGCTCGTCGTCTGGATCATCTACCTGATCTCAGATAACGATGCGCTTGCCTGGATCGCGTTCGCGATCCTCGCGGTCGTCGCGGTGCTCGGCTTCACGATGTTCGCGATCTGGCTTCGGCGTCGCCAGGCCGCGACCGGGGTGGGGCCGAAATCGCAACGCCCGGCGTTCCTGCGGAACAGCACTTCCCGGTCGCGGTCGTGGGGGTGCATGGACTGCTTGCCGTCACGACTGTCGTGCTCGTGCTGCTCACCGCGCTTGATGTCGGCGGCTCCTAAGGAGGCGCGCGTCAGAGGAGGAGCTCGAGATCCTTTAGCGGTCGAATGCCGACGGAGGTAGTTTCCAGATCGTGTTCATGGCCCGACCGAGAGAGGAGAGAGCACGTGACGGTTCAAGACGTAATCAAGACGCATCCAAAGCCGACAAGTGTCGATCACAACGCGCTCCTGCGCTGTATCGAAGAGTGCCTCGACTGCACCGCCAGCTGCACGAGTTGCGCCGACGCCGATCTCGCGGAGGACGACGTGCACGAGATGGTGCGCTGCATTCGCCTCTGCCTCGACTGCGCCGACGCCTGCGCACTACCGCCCGGATCGCGATCCGTCAGACCGCACCGGATCTCCGCGTCCTGCGGGCAATGGTCGAGGCCTGCGCGGCGCCTGCAAAGCCTGCGGTGATGAGTGCGAGCGGCATGCCGCTCATCACGAGCACTGCCGCATTTGCGCGGAGGTCTGCCGCCGCTGCGAGCAGGCGTGCAATGACCTAGTCGCAGCGATTGGTTAAGGACATCGAGAGCGCCTATCCAACAATCCGCATCTCATAGCGGCTGATCTGGCTGTCCGAATCGTCAGCTCGATCTGCCGCTTGCGTTCGTACGCGAAGTCGCCCGTCGCCTTGCGGAGACCTGGTGGACGTCTAAGACGAGACGGCCATCACCGAGCTCAACCCACTCGCCTTCCTCGAACTCGAGGTCGAGGTTCTCATCCGGTGAGCCCCAGATCAGCTCCTCTCTCACCTCGTCGATCCCGTGCAGTGTGCGCTTGGCAGTGACCCATTCCACATCTGCAGCAAGGAACGGGTAGAGCGCTTCGCGGTCACCGCTCTTTGCCGCTGCCTCGAGAGCGATCCGAAACCGTGTCGCGATCTCCAGGTCGTCCGCGCCCATGCCCCGATCTTAGAGGCGGCGGACCGCGCGCTGCGCACGAAGCTCCGCAACGGCTGATGCCGCGTGCGTCGCAGCGGCAACCCTGAGGCGCATGTGCCACGATTTGCGCTTGGACTCTCCCGAGGCCACTGACATTGCTGCACCGACGGGCGACGGTCTGCAGGAGATCCCATTCGGCGAACCGCGCTGGCCACCTGTCCTTGCGCTGCTTGTGTTCATGGGGCTCAACATCGGTCTGCGTCTATGGCTTCCGCAAGAACGGCTCGGCGACGTACCTTGGCTCTTGCCAGGGATCGAACTCCTGTTGCTCGTCGCGCCCGAGCCGCACGACAGCGCACCGCGTGGTGATTGCCCTCGTGGTTTTGCTCGTTCTAGGGGCGCTGTTGGTGACGGCACTCCTGATCAACGACTTGATCACCGGAGCGAAGGTGACTCAAGCGCCAGGGCCGCTCCTTGCCGCCGGCGCCCTCGTCTGGCTCGGCAACAACCTCGCGTTCGGGATGCTCTATTGGCTGATGGACAGCGGTGGGCCGATCATGCGGGAGCGGCAGTCGCGCCCGATCGACTTCGCCTTCACGCAGCAGCTAGCCCAGAACTCGCGCCGCCCGGCTGGCGGCCGGTCTTTCTCGACTATCTGCACCTCGGCTTCACGAACGCAACGGCGTTCAGCCCCACCGATGTGTTGCCGCTCACACACCGAGCCAAGTACGCGATGCTCGTGCAGTCGACGGTCGCACTCGCGCTGGTCGGCCTGTCGTCGCCCGAGCCGTCAACGCGTTTACCTAAGCGGCGGCTCACCCCGACGGGCGATCGGTCAGCGCGGCTTCGATCCGTTCGAGCCGCCCAGCGATCTGCCTAAGCTGCTCCTCCGTCGGAGTGATGGCACCGGAGGGCGTCTGCTCGCGGCGTGAGCGTGACACGAACCCGCTCGTGATGGCGGCGGTGATGACCGTCAGGAAGCCGATCCCGACCAGCATCACGAGCGCGGCGACGAGCCGGCCGGCGACAGTCGCGGGAACGTGGTCCCCATACCCGACCGTCGTGACCGTCTGGACGGCCCACCAGAGCCCGGATCCGATCGACGGAAAGCTCTCGCGGTCGGCGACCGTCATCAGTATTCCCGCCCCGACCGTGATCGTGGTCGACACCGTGGCGATCACGACAGCCGCCCCGCGCGGCCTCGTAGCGTGGGCCACGAGACGGTCGAGTCGCCGTTCGAGCCTCGTCTCGTCTTCCATCACGATCGAGTTCGCGGCCGCCGGAGCCCATCCTGCGGCAGAGCCCACCCTTCCTTCTGATGTTCATCCCCTCGGGATGAAGCCTCGGCCGGCTCACTGATGCCTTAATAGACGGGCGAATGTGTCGCTGGCTTGCGTACTCGGGCTCGCCCGTTCTGCTCGAGGAACTGCTCTATGGGCCGAAGCATTCGCTGATCGTCCAGAGCCTCCACTCGCAGCTGGGAGCGGAGGAAACGAACGGTGACGGATTCGGGATCGGATGGTACGGGGCGCAAAGTGCACCTGGCGTCTTCCACAGCACGGAGCCGGCCTGGAACGACCGCAACCTGCGCGACCTCGCGGGCCACATCAGTTCCGGAGTCGTCTTCGCGCACGTCCGGGCTTCGACCGGCTCTCCGGTCCAGCAAACCAACTGTCACCCGTTCCGCCACGGTCGTTGGCTCTGGATGCACAACGGCCTGATCCACGACTTTCACCAGGTGAAGCGCGACCTCTTGCTTGCGGTCGACCCAGTGCTCTACCCCGAGATCGAAGGCACGACCGACTCAGAGATCTTCTTCCACCTCGCGCTCACGCTGGGCCTCGAAGACGACCCGCCCGGAGCGGTCGCGCGTGCTGTTGGCCTGATCGAAGAAACCGGGCGCGGGCACGGCGTCGAGCACCCGATCCAGATGACCGTCGCGACGACCGATGGTGACTCGGGTCTGGGCCTTCCGCTACTCGAGCGAGGGCAAGTCGCGATCGCTGTTCTACAGCACCGCCGTCGACACCCTTCGCGCGCAGTACCCGGACAATCCGGTGCTCCATGCGCTCTCCGACGAGACGCGACTGGTCGTCTCCGAGCCGCTCGGCGATCTCGCCGGCGCCTGGAACGAAGTCCCCGAAGCGAGCTACGGCGTCATCCAGGAAGGGCAGGACGAACTCCTGCCCTTCACTCCCACCTACGTCAGGGCATGAAGCCGAACGACGGCGGCCAGATTCGCTCTCTGCTGGCCCTGCTCAGCTACTTCGGCAAGGGCGAGATGCGCGAGCGCTCCTTGGGAATCAAGATCCCGCCGACCAATCTCAAGCCGGACTTCGGCAATCAGGCCGAGGCGTTCGCTAACAAGCTCGCGGACACCCTGGAGCCGTCGGCGCAGATTGCGCAAGCACGTGCTCGGGCCCGTCTCAGCGTCAAACTCGAGTGCGACCTGATCCAGTCGCTGTAAGTGACGTGCCGCGGCGGAATGCGTCGACAGAGCTGACTGTTCTCGGCTGACCGTGAGCGCCGAGACGCAGCTGAGCGAACACGCTCGCAATCAGTGGGCGGACCGGGTCGCCTTCATTGTCTACGGCTCGATCACGCTGCTTGCCGCAGTCGGCGGACTAATACTCGAGTCCCAGTCTCTCAAGCCGTGGCAGGCGGCGGCCGTATTGATCGTCATTGCCATCTCCGCCTGGTTAGCGCACTCGACGTGGCGAGCCGTTAGAGCACGAGCACGGCAAGACCCCGAACCGGAGCGCTCCCACGAACTACACGAGTTGCTGAGATCGTGGCCGATCCTCTTAGCTGGGCTGCCCGGGACTACCTCGCTGGTGCTAGCCGCGGCCGGCGCCTGGTCGGTCGCGGTCGGACTGCGGATCGCCCAAGGTCTCGGCGTCGCCGTCCTGTTCGGCGCGGCCTTCCTCACCGCTCGCCTCGCCGGTGCGACTCGTTCCCAGCAGCTCATCTACCTGATCGCGCTACCAAGCGTGGGTCTCGTGATCGTCGCCCTGGAAGTAGGAGCCCACCACATCTAGCGACGAGGGCGGTCCTTTGTATGACGTCGCCTTCCGCCATCGTGGTCAGACCCGCGACGCGCTCGCCCCTCGGGACAGGAGCGGCGCCAGGCACGCCGCGAGCTGCTGACGATGCTCGTCGGTCCCGAACCTGTGCAGAGGATGCGAAGGCAACTGGTGCTCCACGAGGTGGCCGCCTCGCCGGAGGTACACGACCGGAATGATCGTCCCGTCAGCGTCGTACTCGACCGCAACTGCACAGGCGTCGCCATCGTCGCGATCCACGAAGTCTGCGAGCGGCACGATCCCCTCGTCGCGAATCCCGTCGGCCCCATCGATGTCGACGACCCGCGCGAGGTACCCCTTCTGCGTCCAGAGCTCGGGCGCATGCGCGAGCTCCCCGAGCAGATGCGAGACGACCTCGTCGCTGTTGAGCGAGCGTCGCTCGCGCCCGAGCCCGAAGTGCTTCTCCGCGATGTGCCGCGCGAGGACGCGCGCGTTGTAGCGGTACCCGTTGACCGATCCGGAACTGCTCGTCGCACCGTGCTTGCGTAAGCCGGGCGAGGCCTGGGTCAGGTTGCCCGCGAAGTAGATCCCGGGGACGGAGACGCTCTCCCAGTAGGGCGTCTGCGCCGGCATCCGGCCGTCGTTGACCATCGCCACGCCCATGCTCGGCAAGTCCAACATGGGCGCACGGAAGCCCGTCGCCGCGATCACCTCGTCGACTTCGAGCTCGAGCTCCCCCTCCCAGGTCGTCCCGCTCGCATGGATGCGGTACCCGTCCGCGTTGCGCTCCACGCGCTCGATCGCCGCGTCGACGACGTAGCTCCCGGTGCCGCCCCGGACGTGCTCGGTATACGGCGAGAGGTAGCGGATGCTGAGCGGCGAGAACGCAAGCATCGCGGTGTCCACCGGGCGTGGAGAGCCGAGCACGATTTGGCGCGCCCAAGGCAATAGACCCTGTGCGAGCTCGAACCCGGAGTTCCGCTTGCCGACGATGAAGACGCTCTTGCCCTCGTAGCGCTCGGGTGCGTTCGCCGCGACGTAGTGCGGCGCCGCCTCGAGCCCGGGAATCGGAGCAACCCACGGCTCGGTCACGCCGATCGCAAAGACACAGACCCGGCAGCGATACTCGCCGTCCGACGTGTCGAGCACGAAGCCCGCATCGTCGCGCCGCGTCGACAGCCACTCGCAGCCGTAGCGAACGCGAACGTCCCCGCGCGTCGCGAACTCGACGAGCGCCGCCTCCATCTCGGGGCGAGCCGGAACGTCGAACGCGCGATCCATGAACTCCGGTGCGAGCGCCTGATGCTCACGCTCGTCGCCGACGAGGCTGTTGTGGTCGTACCACTCGTACTCCCGCGTGCCCCGCTCGAACGGCGCGTCCGGCTTCGTCCAGCTGATGAGGCGCTGATAGACCGGGAAGCGCCGAAACATGCCGCCCGGCGCCGGGTCGCGCGAGATCACCGCGCACCGCGGAATTCCCGTGCGGGCGAGGCTGTACGCGGTTTGCAGTCCGCCGGGCCCGCTTCCCACCAGCACGACGTCGTAGTCGCCCGGAGGGAAAGGACGCTCGTCTAGCCGTTCCAAACGTTCGCGGCTCGCAGCCGCCGCGCTTCGATCTGGAGCATTCGCCACATCACGGTCGGCTGCTTGAGCAGAAACGCCTTCAGCTCGTTGTCGGGGATGATCAGGCAGCGCAGAACGGACGTCGCGATCACGTCGGCGGCAGGCGCCTCGTCCGTCAAGATCGAGATCTCGCCGAAGAAGTCGCCTCGGGTGAGGCGCGCACGCTCCTTGCCGTCGATCACGACCTTCGCCTCACCGTCGAGGATCACGTAGAAGCCGCCTCCGGTCACGTCCTGGCGCATGACGCGTTGTCCCTCGGCGAAGACTTCCTCGTCGAACGAGTGCGCGAGCCCCTCCAGCTGCGGGTGCGGCAGGTCGGCGAAGAGGCTCAGCCGCGCGAGCGCGTCGACGTAGCTGGCTGTCGGTGCATCCACGGCGGCGAAGCCTAGCTGCATCGCGTTCAGCCATCTTTCCGACGGTCGCCGCAGTACCGTCTCGGGTGTGAACGAGGCGAGCCCGAGCCCGAGCGTCCGCGAGCGACTGGTGGCGTGTCTCGCGCTGATCGGCGCGGATCCGCACGACGACGAGGACACTCGCGCGAGCAAGGCGCTCCTCGTGCTGATCTCGGTGCTGATCCTGCCGGTCTCGCTGCTGTGGGCGGCCCTCTATCTCGCCTTCGGATCGCCGGTGGGCTGGGTGCCGCTCGGCTACTTCGTGGTCCTGCTGGCGTCCATCGTCGTCTTCTCACGCACCCGGAACTTCGACCAGTTCCTCTACGTGGGTCAGGTGGCGATCCTGTTCGCTCCGACGCTGTCGATGGTGCCGCTCGGGGGCTTCCTCGACTCCGGCGGAGTCGGTCTGTGGGGAATCCTCGCCCCGCTCGGAGCGCTCGTGTTCAGCGACGTCCGAGCCGCGAGTCGCTGGTACGTCGCGTGGGTCGTCGTGTTCCTGGGCTCGGGCATCGCCGGCGAGCTGCTGGGCGGCGTGTCGCCGGCTGTTCCCGTGTGGTTCACGAGCACGATGCTCGCCCTCAACGTAACGGTCGGCGGCACGATCGTCTTCACGCTGCTGGCCGTCTTCGCCAGCCAGCGCCGGGACGCGCTCGCGGCGTTGCGAGAGGAGCAGTCGAGGTCGGAGAGCCTGCTGCTCAACATCCTGCCGCGGTCGATCGCCGACAGGCTCAAGGCTCAGACGCAGACGATCGCCGACCAGTTCAGCTCGGCGTCGATCCTGTTCGCCGACGTCGTGGACTTCACCCCGCTCGCGGAGCGGCTCCCGCCTGCCGAGGTCGTCGGCGTGCTCGACCACCTCTTCACCCACTTCGACGTGCTCGCCGAGCGCCACGAGCTCGAGAAGATCAAGACGATCGGCGACTGTTACATGGTCGCCGCGGGCGTCCCTTCACCGCGGCCCGACCACGCACACGCGCTCGCCCTGATGGCGCTGGACATGCAGGCGGCGATGGGCTCGGTCGGCGCGGTCGGGCATCTCGGGCTCGAGCTGCGTGTCGGAATCAACTCGGGACCGGTCATCGCCGGCGTGATCGGCCGGAAGCGGTTCCTCTACGACCTCTGGGGCGACGCCGTGAACACCGCGAGCCGCATGGAGTCCCACGGAACTTCGGGGCGGATCCAGATCACACGTGCAACGAAGGAGCTGCTCGAGGACGAGTTCGTCTGCGAGCCGCGAGGGAGGATCCCGATCAAGGGCAAAGGCGAGGTCGACGCCTGGTATCTCGTCAGTCGCCGCGTGAATTCGGGAGGCAGACCCTAGTCTCGCTTTATGAAAAGGAGGAACCGATGGGCAGAATCGTCGTGACCGAGTTCGTCTCGCTGGACGGCGTCATGGAGGACCCCGGCGGGAGCGAGAACTTCAGGCACGGAGGTTGGAGCTTCGAGATCGGCCGTGGAGACGAAGGCGACAAGTTCAAGCTCGACGAGACCTTCGCGTCGGAGGCGCTCCTCCTTGGGCGCAGGACTTACGAGGGCTTCGCCGCAGCGTGGCCGTCGAGGGAGGGCGAGTTCGCGGACAAGTTCAATACCATGCCGAAATATGTCGTTTCGTCGACTCTTGCCGCGCCCGAATGGCAGAACTCGACCGTCCTAAAGGGCGACCTGCGCACCGAGGTCAGGAAGCTGAAGGAGGAGTACGACGGCGACGTAGTCGTCCACGGCAGCGCCCAGCTCGTGCACGCGCTGCTCGAACAGGATCTCGTCGACCAGCTCAGGCTCATGGTGTTTCCGGTCGTACTCGGAAGTGGAAAGCGCGTCTTCGGGGAGCTGAACGACAAGAAGCCCCTCCGACTCGTCGACTCGAAGATCGTCGGCGACGGCGTCGCGATCCTCACCTACGAGCCGACGAGATGACCGAGCGGTAGCCGAGCGCCTCCTCGGGGGCGCCCAGCCCTCGCTCCCGTCTCATGCTGCGGTCTTCTCCAGCACCGCGTCCACGCGCGCGAAGCCGCCCTTCGCTCCTTCCTCGACGCCGTACTGCATCGTCGTGTCGCGCTCCTCGTTCGTTGCGAAGCGCATCGTCTGCGTCAGCTTCGTCTGCTCGCCGAGATCCTCGAACTCGAGCGTCTGCAGGTGGTTCATGAACGTCTGCACGAGCCGCTCGGGCGGGTCGACCTCGCGGAACTCGCCCTCGACGACGCCGTGACCGGTGTTGAAGCGATAGGTGCCGCCGGGACGGACGTCCATCTGCTCGACGACCGTGCCGTCGCCCCACCATTCCGGGATCAGCTTCGGATCCGTCCAGACCGAGAAGACATGCGTGCGTGGTGCGTCGAAGATCCGCTCGACGCGGATCTCGAGCTCATTCGGGGTAGTGACGACGGTCTCGTTCATCTCAGCCCACCGCTTTCTTCACGAGCGCGCCGATCCTGGTCTCGTCGGCTGCTGTGAGCTCCTTCAGCGCGAAGGCGACCGGCCACATGGAACCCTCGTCGAGCTTCGCGGTGTCGTTGAAGCCGAACATCGCGTACCTCTCCTTGAACTTCGTCGCATTGCGGAAGAAGCAGACGACCTTGCCGTCCTTGGCATACGCCGGCATCCCGTACCAGGTCTTCGGCGAGAGCTCTGGAGCGGTGGCCTTGACGAGCTCATGGAGCCGTTTGGCGAGGGCGCGATCCTTCGGCGACATCGCGGCGATTGCCTCGCGCACGGCGCTTTCCCCGTCCGTCTTGTCCTTGAGCTCTCGGGCGCGCGCTCTCATCGCGGCCTTTTCCTCGGCTGTGAATCCTTCTTTCTTCTTGGTGCTCTTGGCGGAGTTCTTCTTGCCTTTCGTAGTCGTGCTCATCGTGCTCCTTTCGTACGTTCGACAACCTGCGCGAAGCGGTCGAGCCGCTGCAGCCACGTGCTGATGCCCTCGAAGGCAAAGGGCACGAGCGTGCATCTGCGGGCACGGCCGACCTTCTCCGTCTTGACGAGTTGCGCCTCCTCGAGCAGCCGGATGTGCTTCTTCATCCCGGTCAGCGACATGCCGAATGGCTCGGCGAGCTCGCTGATCGTCGCGCTGCCGGCGCCGAGCCGTTCGAGCACGGCACGGCGGTTCGGGTCGGCGAGGGCCGCGAAGGCGCGGTCGACGGTCGGAGGATACTGAACCATTGAGTTCATTATTGCAGAGATGCCCGAAGAGGGCAAATGGGTGCGGCGACTGCGCCTGAATTCGGTTTACACGATCGTTCGCGCTAGCGTCCGGCTGTGATCGAACCGACCGCCGAGCGCGAGCACCCGGTCACCCCGCTCGAGCTCTACTTCGACCTCGTCTTCGTCTTCGGTTTCACCCAGGTCACGACGGTCATGTCGAACAATCCGACCTGGAGTGGCCTCGGGCACGGTCTGCTGATCCTCGCAGCGCTCTGGTGGGCGTGGGCGGCCTATGCCTGGTTGACCAACACCGTCGATCCCGGTGCTGGGTGCCGTCTGGGGGGCGGTGCTGGTCGCGATGGCGGCGATGTTCGTCGCGGCGCTGGCGGTCCCGGATGCGTTCGGCCCTCACGGTGTCGCTTTCGGGGTTGCCTTCTTGATCGTCAACGTCATGCAGCTCGCGCTGTACGCCCTCGCAGCACGGGCACGAGGTGATCGAGACCTGTTGACGGCGATCCTGCGGATCGCTCCGTCGTCCCTCACCGGCGCGGCACTGATCATCGCCGCCGGGTTCGTCGACGGAGGGGCCAAGACGATGCTGTGGCTGGCCGCCATAGTCGTCGGCTTCATCGGACCGCTGTTCACCGGGGCTCAGCGGCTGGCGTGTCCAGCCGGCGCACTTCGTCGAGCGTCACGGGCTGATCGTGATCATCGCGATCGGCGAGTCCCTCGTCGCAATCGGCCTCGGGGAGAGAAGCGTCGGGCTCAGCACCGGAGTGATCGTCGCAGCCGTGCTCGGGTTCCTGGTCGCGACGTCGTTCTGGCTGGCGTACTTCGACTTCTTCGCGATTCGGGGGCAGCAGCTGCTCGCCGACCGAAGCGGCGTCCAGCGCACCGCCCTTGCGCGCGACGTCTACACCTATCTGCACCTGCCGATGGTGGCCGGCATCGTCCTCTTCGCGTTCTCGATGAAGACGACGCTCGCACATGTCGGTGACGAGCTCGACACGATCCCGGCGCTCGCCCTCTGCGGTGGCCCTGCGCTCTATCTGCTCGCCTACGTAGCCCTGCGCGTGCGTGTGTCGCGCACGCTCGGCCGCGGCCGCCTTGTCGCCGCGCTTGCCTGCGTGGCACTGGTACCGGTAGCGATGTCGGTACCCGCGCTCGTCGCGCTCGCACTCGTGGCGGCCGTCTGGGTCGCACTCCACGCCTACGAGATCATCTGGTGGCGCGAGGCTCGCGCGGAAACGCGCGCACTCCGCGCGCCACTCTCGGCTTCCTGAAGCGCGTCCCCGGCGCGGTCCTTCGCATAACGTCCTGGCGATGGACGTCCCGCTGAGGCTGCACGGCGTTTCCTCGTCGCGCGACAAATGCTCGCGCCCGCACGTTCGGTCGACGGTGGGCCCGACGGGGTGCTCGAGGTGTTCCGCCGACTCGGCTCGATTCAGTTCGACCCGCTCTCAGTCGCCGGGCGCAGCCACGATCTGGTCCTCCACGCGCGCGTCGCAGGGTACGACCCCGCCTGGTGCGACTCCCTCTACGAGCGGCAGAAGATTTTCGAGGCGTACAACAAGGGTCTTTCGCTCGTCCCCACGAGCGAATTTCCATGGTTTCGCGGAGTCCTGGCCGTGAACTCGCGGCGCGATCCTCGCCGAGCACCCGGACGTCGCGGAGCACGTGGTCGAGCGGATCCGTGCGGAGGGCCCCCTCACTGCGCTCGACTTCGAGCGCCGGCAGGGATCCCTGGTCGACTGGTTCGGCGCTCCCACGAACATCGTGCGCGCGGTGCTCGAGGCATCCGCCGTGACGGGAGTGCTCGGACTTGCTCGACGCGAGGGCAATCGCCGCTACTACGACCTGATCGAGCGACTCGTGCCTGCCGACATCCTGGCGCGCAAGGTCCCGTTGAGGGAACAGCTTCGCTACAAACTCCTGTCGCGCTATCGCGCGCACGGTCTTCTCGGTATCAGCGGCCCAGACATCTTCGGCGGCCTGGGCCGAGCAAAGCCTGATCCGGCGCAACCGGAGTCCCCGGGGCGCACCGCGCTGCGCGAAGAGCTGATCGAAGACGGTGAGCTCGTGCCCGTCACGGTCGAAGGCGTGCGTGGCAAGCGCTTCGTCCTTCGCGAGGAGGTCGAGCTGCTGAAAGCGCCGCCCGAGCCCGGGCAGTCCGTTGCATTCCTGCCGCCGTTCGATGCGCTGGTCTGGGACCGCGCCCTCCTCGGGTCCCTGTTCGGGTTCGAGTACGTGTGGGAGCTCTTCGTGCCTCCGGCCAAACGGCGTTGGGGCTGGTACGTGTTGCCGATCCTCTTTGGCTGACCGGCTCGTCGGTCGGATCGAGCCCCGCATCGACCGCGCCGAGGGTTGCGTCAGCGTTCTCGACGTGTGGTGGGAAGACAGCTTCGACCCGCGTCGCGTCGAGGGCTTCGTCGAGGCGATGCGGGCCGCGCTGCGCGCGTACCTTCACTTCGCCGGCGTGAGTCGGCTCGAGTGGGCACCGCAGCTCGGGATGGAGCGCAAGCTCTTCCCTACGCCACCCTAATCAACGCGGCGCCGCACGGTGTCCGCGATGCTCTCAAGCCCGTCCACCACCTCGTCCAGCGGCGCGCGCGTGTCGATCTCAGCCGTCGCGCCCGCGCGCAGCAGCGGCTCGACCGTTGCCAGGTCGTGGAGGATCCGATCCCGCTCGGCATCGCGCTTGCCGAATGCGTTCGACTCTCGACTCGCCACGCGCTCGAGGATCACGTTCGTAGGAGCCGTCAACAGCACGACGGCGTCGAAACGTGGATAGAACTTTCCCTGGTTCGAAACACATCCGGAGATGAACAGCACTCCGTCGTCGTGTCCGTCGAGCAGCGCTTCGATCCGATCCTCCCGCCACAGCTGCTCCCAACCGCCTGCGTCGGAAGACGGCACCTCCTCGGAATACTCGCCGTAGTCGGTGTCCACCACCCGATGTCCTCTGCGTGCGAGCTCAGCGAGCGCCGCCGACTTGCCCGTCCCGGACATCCCGGTCACCAGCACCACGGCCACGATCCTTAAGCTAAAGGGAATCGATGACAGAGCTCGAGCTCATCCGCACGCCCGGTGACCGCCGCCGCTACGCACTGGAGGACATCGGCACGATTCACCTCGAAGGCCTCTTTGCACGTAGCGCAAACGCCGAAGCGGGCAGTGACCACTGGCAGTTCGTCCGCAGCGGCTTCTGGCAGAGAGTGATGCAGGCCACGGACGCGACGGGGAACGTCGTCGGCGAGTTCCGGCCACGCGATCTCCGCCGAGGCGGGACGCTCGAGTGGGCAGGACGCGACCTCACGCTTCGCCCGGCCAGCAGCTGGCGCGAGCGCTATGCGCTGGCCGACGGCGACGAGGAGCTCGTCATCCTCGACGGCAAGAGCTGGGGCCGCCGGCCGGTCTCCGTGAGCATCCCCGACGGCCAAGCCGTCGAACCGGGGCTGCTCCTCTTCGCCTGTTTCGTCGTGCGCCAGCTCGCGGTCAACGCAGCGAACGACTCCGCGGCCGGTTCGACTGCCGCCGTGTCGAGCACGTCCGGCTAGCCCCGCCTCTCAGGTCCGTGGCGAGTCCCGGAGTCCTTGCCGCTTGACATATTCCTATATCGGTATATGATCTCGGGCATGGCACGAGCAGCGACGACCGCAGACGCTTTCAACGCCGTGGCCGAGCCCCGGCGACGGCTGATTCTCGACGTCCTCGCGGGCGGGGAACGGCCGGTCAACGACCTGGTGCGGGAACTCGGGCTCGCCCAGCCACAGGTGTCCAAGCACCTACGAGTGCTCCGTGAAGTGGGAGCCGTAGAGGTCCGTGACCACGGCCGGCAGCGGCTCTACCGGCTGAACGGGCCGGCGCTCAAGCCGATCCACGACTGGGTGAAGAGCTACGAGAGCCTGTGGTCGGAGCGGTTCGACCAACTCGATGTCGTGCTCGATGAACTCAAACAAAAGGAGGAAGGAGATGGCAGTGACGAGTAGCGGGACGGCGACGGTGACCCTGCCGACCGACACGCAGATCCTGATCACCCGGGAGTTCGACGCGCCGAAGCACCTGGTGTACCGCGCGTGGACGACACCCGAGCTGGTCAAGCGCTGGTGGCACGCGAACAGAGGCGAGGTGACGCTCGCCGAGATCGATCTCCGGGTCGGCGGCATGTGGCGCTACGTCAGCAGGAGCGACGACGGCCTCGAGGTCGCCTTCCACGGCGAATACCGCGAGATCGTCCCGAACGAGCGTCTCGTGTCAACCGAGGTCTACGAGGGCATCCCCGACGCGGAAGAGCACGCGGCGCTGGACACTCTCACGCTGACCGAGTCGGACGGGCGGACGACGCTGACGGTCCTGGTCGAGCACCCGACCAAGGAAGGCCGCGACGCACACATCAACTCCGGGATGGAAGCCGGGATGCAGGATGCGATGGATCTGCTCGAGGAGGTTGCGGTCTCACTTCGCTGAGCCGCAAACCAGAACGCCGGACCACTGCGAGCTCAGCCGGTGGTCCGGCCTCTATCGGCGCTCGATCGCGTCGAGAGCGAGCCAGGCAGCCAGGTCCTCGAGCTCGGCGTCTATGGACTTTGTCAGCGCACCGGTGAACTTCACGTCCTCGTGGATCGCGTTGACCCGCAGCACTGAGGCCTTGCGATCGGCAATGGCGTCGACCTTCCCGACCAGCCGGTCGCCGTGGAGGATGGGCAGGGCGAAGTAGCCCCAGCGGCGCTTGGCGGCGGGCTTGTACATCTCGAGCGTGTACTCGAAGTCGAAGAGCTCCTGAGCGCGCGCCCTGTCATAGACGAGGCGGTCGAACGGCGATAGCAGCGCCGTCCGCCCTTTGAAATCCCCACCGAGCGCGGCGGGGTCGACGCGCCATTCGCCCTTCGTGCCCTCGACAACGGCGGGCTCGCCGGCCTCCCCGACGTCGACCGGCTCGATCGGCATGGCGGTCGTCTTTTGCCGGGCGATCCCGAGCGAGGCGAGCCGCCGCTCGTTCCTGACCCGGCGCGCCTCGTCGACGGACGGGACGACGACGTCGGCCGGATACACCCGCGCCGGGACGTCCCACAGCCGCTCCCGTCCCACCCGTCCCGCGATCGCGACCTCGCCGCGCATCATCAGGAACTCGAGCATCTGGGTGACGTTGCGGTTGTTCGTCCAGCCGGTCGAGGCCCACGGCACCACGCATGTGTCCGGGATGTCGCGTGAGCTCAGCGGCCCGGAGCGCCGGAGCAGTTTCAGGATGTCGCGCCGAAAGCTGTCGTTGTCGCGGATCCAGGTAGCCGTGCGTTCGTGGCTACGCGCCGTGCGCGCGCCGGCGAGGACCAGGCCAAGGTCGCTCATCGGCCGCACGAGCGCGTTGTGCTCGAACAGCGTGCGGTCCTGCTCGAGGGCTTGCTGCAGGTGGGCGGGTTGGTACGCCGAGCCGAGGCGGCTCCAGGCGACGAGGTCCGCGCTCGGCGCAACGGCCGCGGTCGGATCGATCTGCAGCAGGGTCAACTGCTGCACGACCGGGAGCAGCTTGGTCGGCCGGGGTGCGTCGAGCAGTTGCGCGCGCACCGCGATGCGCCGGGCCTGCGCCTTGGTGAGCTGGTGGACGGACAGGGAGGTCAGGGTAAAGCACGTCGACCGTCGAAAAGGAGGTCGGCGTCAGCCGGTGTTCGGCCGCTTGCGTCCTTGCGCATGCGCATGCGGCCGGGAGGCAAGCAGGGCCAGCAGCGCTATCGCGACGAAGTTGCGAAAGGTGGTCTCGGGCCAATGCACCCGCGCGCTGCCGTGAAACCACGACGGATCGACCAGAAAGACGATCGCCGTGATCACGACCTTCGGGAACCAGCCGACGACGAGGAAGAGCGTCGCGAGCACGATCCCCCAGAAGCCGAGCTCGGGTAGCCCGAGCGCAGGCCCGAAGTTGAGCACGTTCCAGGCAAGCCAGAAGACGAGTGGCCCGAGGAGGAGCACCGCGGCGAGCGCCGCGAGAGCAACCGCGATCCCGCCCGCGACGAGCGCGCCGATCCCAAGGATGCGGAGGATGACACCGAGCACAGGGCCCACGAGCCGAGCATACGACCCTCCGAGGGTCGGGCCAGGCCGGACTTGCTTCTTGGAGTTAGCGAAACTAGTCTTTAGTTGTGCCTAAAAGACGACCGGTGACGCGGCGGCAGCTGCTCGTAGCGGCGGCGCCGGTTCTAGCGGCGGCTCCCCTCGCGAAGCTGGCCCTCGGGGAAGCGGCGGCCGCTTCGGCGGCCGGGCACGCCGGCATGGCGATGGGCCCGATGGGTCATGCGGCCATGATCGGGGCCGAGGTCCCCGCACCCGGCGGCCCAAACGAGCTCGACGCGCTCCTGTATCCGCCGAAGGTGCTCGCACACAAGCCGGGTCGCGTACGCGAATACACACTCGTGGCCTCCGACCGGCAGATCGAGGTCGCCAAGGGCGTGTTCTTCTCCGGTTGGACCTACAACGGCACCGCGCCGGGGCCGGTGATCCGGGCGACCGAGGACGACCTATTGCGCGTGACGCTCGTGAACGCGGGCTCGCACCCGCACACCATTCACTTCCACGGCATCCACCCGGCAAACATGGACGGCGTGTTCGAGATCGTCGAGCCAGGCGGGAGTTACACCTACGAGTTCCCGGCCCGCCCCTACGGCATGCAGCTCTACCACTGCCACTCGACGCCGCTGAAGAAGCACATTGCCAAGGGCCTCTACGGGGCGTTCATCATCGACCCGCCGAAGCCGCGCCCGCCTGCACAGGAGCTCGTGATGCTGCTGGCCGGCTTCGACACCGATGGGGATGGCGCGAACAACTTCTACAGCGTCAACGGCCCCGCCTTCTACTACGCGAAGTACCCGATCCGCGTGCGCCGCTCAGAGACGGTGCGGATCTACCTCGCGAACCTGACGGAGTTCGATCTCATCAACTCGTTCCACCTTCACGGCGAATTCTTCCGCTACTACCCGACCGGTTCGACCGATCACTTCGAGTACACGGACACCGTGATGCTCTGCCAGGGACAGCGCGGCATCATCGAGATCGACTTCCACAACACCGGCCGGTTCATGTTCCATGCGCACCAGTCGGAGTTCACCGAGCTGGGCTGGATGGGCTTCTTCGACGTGGTGGCCTGATGGCAGCGACTTCAGCCGCCGAGCGGCGTTCCGGGGGCGCCTGGCGGCTGTGGGCGCTGATTCCGCTGCTCCTGCTCGTCGGCGTCGTCGCCCTGTTCGCGTCAAGCGGAACCACACTGCTCGACCTCGTGGGGCGCGCGCCGCCGTCGCTCGATCAGTTCGACATCCGCCGGGTCGAATTCAAGCCGGGCGAGATCACGATCCGGGTGACGAACCCGCAGCAGAAGAAGCTGACGATCGCGAGCGTCACGGTCGACGACGCCATCGTTCCGTTCCACACCGACGGGCCGACCCGACTCGGCAGGCTGCGCTCGAGCCGAATCGTGGTGCCGTACCAGTGGGTGGACGGAGACCCCTACTCGGTCGGCGTCACGAGCTCCACCGGCATCGAAACGACCGCTTCGGTGCCCGCCGCGGTCGAGGCGCGCGGCGCGAGCCCGCGCGGCTTTCTCGGCTACGCCCTCATCGGTCTCCTTGTCGGTGTGATTCCGGTCGCCCTCGGGCTGGCGTGGCTGCCCTCGCTCCGCCGTGCCGACCCGCGCTGGGTGGCTGCCTTCATGGCGCTGACCGCGGGGTTGCTCAGCTTTCTCGCGCTCGATGCGCTCGCGGAGGCGCTCGACCTCCAAGCGCGCCTTCCGAGCGGCCTCCAGGGGCCCGGTCTGATCCTGCTCGGGGTCGCCGCCAGCTACCTCGGCCTCACCTTCGTCGCTCAGCGCTTCTCTGCGCGAGGGAACCGCGACAGGAGCGCGCCACTCGAGGGAGTCGCGCTGGCAACGCTCGTCGCGATCGGGATCGGTCTCCACAATCTCGGCGAAGGCCTCGCGATCGGCTCCTCGATCGCGATCGGCGAGCTCGCGCTCGGAACCTTCCTGATCATCGGCTTCATGGTCCACAACGTCACCGAGGGGCTCGGGATCGCGGCGCCGATCGCAGGCGGGGAACGCGTCAATGCCTGGCGGCTCGCTGCGCTCGCGCTCGTTGCCGGTGGTCCGGCGATCCTCGGCGGGTGGATCGGCGGCTTCCTCACGAGCGACGTGCTCGGCGTGTTCTTCTTCGCGCTCGCCGTCGGCGCCGCGCTGCAGGTCGTCGTCGAAGTCGGCCGCTACGTCGCGCGTCGAGCTCCGGGCGGACTGCGTTCGGGACACGTCGTCGGGGGCTACCTCGCCGGCATCGTCGTCATGTACACCACAGGGCTCCTGGTCGCATAGAAATGTCCGCCAAGGAGAACGCCGCACGCACAGGAAAGCGGGCAGGAAAGACCGTCCTCGCGGACCTGAGCGACGCGGTCCAGGACTACCTGCGCGAGATCTACAAGCTGCAAGCGGAGAGCGGACGCGTCAAGACCTCGACGCTCGCGCAGCAGATGGGCGTCGCCGCCCCTTCGGCGACGGCAATGGTGAAGAAGCTCGCAGCGCTCGGACTCGTGGACCATGAGCTCTATCGCGGCGTTCGGTTGACCCGTGACGGCGAGCGCATCGCGCTCGAGCTGCTCCGTCACCACCGTCTCCTCGAGCTCTACCTGGCCCAGACGCTCGAGCTCGGGCTCGACGCCGTTCATGCCGAGGCGGATCGCCTCGAGCACGCTCTCTCCGAAACGCTCGAGACGCTCATCGACGAGGCGCTCGGCTCGCCGACACACGATCCGCACGGCGATCCGATCCCCGACGCGAAGCTGCGAATCGTGCATTCGAAGGGAAAGCCGCTCAGCCGGCTCGCACCGGGCGAACGAGCGACCGTGCAGAAGGTTCCCGATCGCGACGCCGAGCTGCTCCGCTACCTGACCTCGCTGGACCTCCTTCCGGGTCAGCCCGTCGAGCTCGTTCGCGCCGAACCGCTGGGCGGTCCGCTCACGATTCGGGCCAAGGGCCGCGAGACTGCGATCTCACGGCAGCTCGGCGACCAGATCCACGTCCTCAGCTGAGGTCGATGGTCATGCAGACGCTGTGGCGATTGCCCGTGTAATCGCCGAAGGGCGCGCACGGGACAAAGCCCAGCTTCGAGTAGAGCGATCGAGCAGGCGCGAAGGCATCCATGGCGCCGGTCTCGAGACTCACCCGCGTGTAGTTCCGCTCTGCTGCGAAGGCAAGAATGTGGTCGACCATCGCCCGCCCCACTCCGAGGCCTCTCGCGGCCTCGTTCGTGTGCATCGACTTCAGCTCGGCGTGCGCCTCGTCCAGCCGGCTGAGCGCCCCGACTCCGAGCAAGACACCGGCGCTGCGCGCGCTGAAGAGCGTGATCGCCGGGTCCATGAGACCGTCGGCGTCCAGGGCGTGCACGTGACCCGGCGGAGTCACTTCGCGGGCAAACGCCAGGTGGCGCTCCAGGAGAGCTCGAACGTCGTCGGCGCCTGGATCGTCGACGGCGATGACGAGATCCATTCGATCGCCGCCGGCCATCAGGTAGCCGGCGAGAGTGCGGAGACCCCGGTCAGGCCCGGGACTCCAGGGTCGAGCTCGGCTCCCCGTGCAGTGAGTGCCGTGTAGCGGCCGCCCGCGCGAATCAGGTCTTCGTGGCGACCGGACTCGACCACACGGCCGTGGTCGAGCACGATGATCTGGTCGGCGTCTTGCACCGTCGAGAGCCGGTGCGCGATCGCGATCGTCGTGCGGCCTTCGGAGAGGCGGTCGAGTGCCTCCTGCACGAGACGCTCGGTCTCCGTGTCGAGCGAGCTCGTCGCCTCGTCGAGGACGAGGATCGGCGGGTTCCGCAGGATCGTGCGCGCGATCGCGATCCGCTGCTTCTCGCCACCGGAGAAGCGGTAGCCGCGCTCGCCGACGACCGTGTCGTAGCCCTCGGGCAGCGCCGCGATCACGTGGTGGATGCGCGCTGCCTCGGCAGCCGTCTCGATCTCCTCGTCGGTCGCGTCCGGCTTGGCGAAGCGCAGGTTCTCACGCACCGACTCGTGGAAGAGATACGTCTCCTGCGAGACGACGCCGACGAGGTCGGTCAGCGCCTGAAAGCTGAGATCGCGGATGTCGACGCCGCCGATGGTGATCCTGCCTCGACTGACGTCGTAGAGCCGCGCCGCCAGGTAGCCGAGCGTCGTCTTGCCGGAGCCGGTCTCACCGACGAGCGCGGTCGTCGTGCCCGCATCGACCGTGAACGAGACGTCCTCCAGCGTCCAACCCTCGTCGTACCGGAACCAGACGTGGTCGAACACGACGTCGCCGGCTTGCCCGACCG
This sequence comes from uncultured Actinomycetes bacterium, assembly GCA_963804935.1. Taxonomy (GTDB): domain Bacteria; phylum Actinomycetota; class Thermoleophilia; order Gaiellales; family Gaiellaceae; genus 3-1-20CM-4-69-9. Next base: position 770,036 of record CAWDSD010000017.1, on the reverse strand, counting down.
CGCGTGCGTCCGGCTTCTCCTCGATGTCGATCGGCTGGTCGAGGTATTCGAAGATGCGGTCGAAGAGCGCGAGCGACGTCTGCACGTCGAGGCCGACGCCGAGCAGCGAGCCGACGGGGAAGAACAGTCGTGCCTGCAGGGTCGTGAAGGACACGAGCGTCGGAATCGTGATCGCATGCGATCCGTGCGCGAGGGCGAGCCCGCCGAACCAGTAGACGGCGGCGGGCATGACCGCGAAGCTCGTCTGGATCGCCGCCATCACCCACCGACCCGCCATCCGTTGGCGCACCTCGAGGTCGGAGAGCCGGAGCGAGTCGGACTCGAAGCGGTCGGCGAGCTCGTCGCCGCGCCCCATCGTCTTGCCGAGCAGGATCCCGGAGACCGACAGCGACTCCTGCACGAGACTCGAGATGTCGGCGAGGGTCTCCTGGGTTGTCTTCGCAATCCGACGGCGTTCGTTGCCGACGCGCCGGGTGAGCACCGCGAAGAGTGGGATCAGGGCAAACGCGAACAGCGCCAGCTGCCAGCTCAGGAGGAGCATGCCGACCATGGTGGCGACGACGGTCGTCACGTTCGAGGCGATCGACGTCGCCGTGTTCGTGACGACGTTCTGCACGCCGCCGATGTCGTTCGAGATCCTCGATTGCACTTCGCCCGTGCGCGTCCGGGTGAAGAAGGCAAGCGACAGTCGCTGCAGATGCCGGAAGACCGCCGCGCGCAGATCGTGCATCACGCGCTGACCGACCTGATTGGAGAGCAGCGTCTGAATGACGCCGAGCACGCCGGTCACGATCGCGATCACGATCATCCCGGCGGCGTTGATGGAGAGCGCGGTGGTGTCGTTTTGGCCGATCGCCTCCAGAACGTTCCTGAGCAGGAAGGCCGGAACGACGCCGAGTGCCGCCGAAGCGACGATCAGGAGCAGGAGGCCGCCGAGCCGCCGCTTGTACGGCACGAAGAGGGCGCCGATGCGGCGCAGGTTCGCGCGACGCACAGCCGGGTCGGCCGGCCGCTCGGGCGACGCATCCGAGGAGTGAAAGAACATGCCCATCACCGGTCAGGGTACGTAGCCCGGCGGGGTCAACGCATGCGTCAGCCCGGTTGGCGCACGACGGAGAACCTGGCGGAGACGAAGTCGCCGTTCCGTCCAACCTCGTCGAGGCGCAGTTCGATCCGGCGCGGCAGCAGAGGCGCACCTCCGCCCAGCGTCACCGGCGCGATCGAGACGATGACCTCGTCCAGCAGTCCCGCGTCCGCGAACTGACCGGCCAGGTCTCCACCGCCGACAATCCAGACGTTCCGGTCGCCTGCGGCGGCGGTCAGCTCCCTGTGCACCGTTGGGATCTCCGCGCTCGTGAACTCGATTCGCGAATCGGGCACGACCGGCAACTGACGGTGAGTGAAGACCCAGCACGGGATGTCGTACGGCCACTTCCACTCCGCCGGATCCTTGCCCGCGAACTCGTGGTCGAGGATCCACTCATACGTCGTCGAGCCCATTGCCAGGGCGCCGATGCCGGCGATGAAGTCGCCGTAGTTCATCGGCCCGTCGTCCTCGCGCCTGCGTGTGAACAGCCAGTCCAGCGAATTGGCGGGGTCGGCGATGAAGCCGTCGAGGCTCGTCGCGGTGTAGTACTGCGTGAGACTCATCGAAGGGACGCTAACCCACTTCGTGGCGAGGCTGGTGCGGAGCTAGGGCAGCCGGTAGAGCCGGCCTCTGGTGTTGTCGGCGATCCACACGATCCCGCTTCGGGCAACGAGGCCGTGGACATCGAAACGACTTGTCGGCCGGAAGACGGTCGAGACGGCGCCGGAGGAAGCCGAGACGCGCTTCAGCGCATCCATGGTCGGAAGGCCGCTTGGATCCACTGCCGCGCTGCGCGTCGGCACCCAGAGGTTGTCGCCGTCGGCCGCGATGTCGATGCCGCTCGCGCCGATCTCGATCGTTGCTTCGAGCGACCCGCCTACCGGGCTCACCTTCAGCAGGTCGGTCCCCCGGCCCGGTGATCCACAGGCTTCCTCGGGACCACACCATCCGTTCCGGCGCGTCTCCGGACAGGACGACCAACTTCCGTGCTCTGTTCGTATCGAGGTTGATCTGGCTTAGCACCTTGTCGCGGTGATTGACGACCCACGCCGTCCCGCCGCTGAACGCCATGTCGGCAGGCCCGTCGCCCACCTGCATTCGAGCGACAACCTTGTTCGAACGCGGCGACACTCGAAGCACTTCCGCGCCCTGGTCGTCCGCGACCCACACGGATCCGCCTCCGATCCAGATGTTGTACGGAGCTCTCGCGGGCAGCCCGACGCGTTTGACGATCCGTGCCGACGATGGGTTGAGGCGGTAGAGCGTCGCGCTCGAATCGAGCGCCCAGACCGAACCAAACCCCGAAGCGACTGCAATCGCCGGCGCACGAAGCCGGACCGACTTCAGCGTCTTGCCGGTCCTCGTGTCCACACGTATGACGCGCGACTGCTCCTTGCACGCAACCCACGCGGAGGTTCCCTGCAGGGCAAGCGTCATCGTCGGCCAGTAGGGACCTGCAGCTGCACAGACCTTGATGGATGAGGCGCTCGACGTCCCGCCCGCACCGCCCGAGGCCGCGAGGGCAGTCACGACGAGCGCGACGACGGCGCCCAGGCGGCTGCTCCGTGCTGTCACCCACGCATCGTGCCGAGCCGTTCCGCTGGCTTTGAGACGACCTTCGCTAGGTTTCGGCCATGCACGTGGTGGCGGCGGTGATCGACCAAGGTGCGCTGACGTTCGACTTTGCGATCCCGTGCGAGGTCTTCGGCCTCGATCGAAGCGACATCGTCGACCCGTGGTACGAGTTCGCCGTCGTCGGCGCGGGCGAGCGACGCGTTCGCATGCAGACGGGATTCTTCGTCGACGCGCCGCACGGCCTGGAGAAGCTCGAGCAGGCGGACACGATCGTCGTCCCAGGCTGGTCCGACCCGGACGACGAGCCGTCCGCTGCGTTGAAGGACTCTCTCGTCGCCGCGCACGACCGTGGAGCGAGGCTCGTGTCGCTCTGCACCGGCGCCTTCGTCCTGGCGGCCGCGGGCCTGCTCGACGATCGCCGGGCGACGACTCACTGGATGTACGCGGAGCGCCTCCAGCGGCGCTATCCGCGCATCCGTCTCGACCCGGACGTCCTCTATGTCGCCGACGGCCGGGTCCTGACGTCGGCGGGAACCGCGGCGGGAATCGACCTCTGCCTCCACCTCGTCGCCCTCGATCACGGGCTCGAGGTTGCGGCCACCGTCTCCCGTCGCCTGGTGATGCCGCTGTTCCGTTCGGGAGGTCAGGCGCAGTACGTCGACGCGCCGATCGCGCCTGACTCAGGGGGCCTCGGTGCGCTCCTCGATTGGGGTCGGGCGAACCTCGACGACGGAATCACCGTCGATGACCTCGCAGTGCGCGGTGCCATGAGCGTCCGAACCTTGACCCGCCGCTTCCGATCGGCAGTGGGGATGCCTCCGGGAGAGTGGCTACAGCGAGAGCGCCTGCGGTTTGCGCAGCGCCTGCTCGAGAGCACGGACGACCCGATCGAGCTCGTGGCCCGCCGCGCGGGCTACGACTCCGCGGTGACGATGCGAGCACAGTTCGCAGGGCGGCTACAGGACGTCTCCGCGCGCCTATCGCCAGACGTTCCGCGGGCGGCCGCAGACGGCAGTACCGTCTTCCTGAATGCAGCCATTGGAGCCCGAGATCGATGCGATCGCCGCTGCGAACGACTTCTCGGGCGTCGTACGCATCGATCGTGATGGTGAGGTCGAGCTTGCGAAGGCGTACGGACTTGCGCATCGCGGTCACGAGATCCCGAACACGGTCGACACGCAGTTCGCAGTTGCGAGTGGCGCCAAGGGCTTGACCGCGGTAGTGGTCGCGAGCCTCATCGAGGACGGCTCACTCGAGCTCTCGACGACGGCGCGCTCGGTGCTCGGCCGAGATCTTCCGCTGATCGGCGACGACGTCACGGTCGAGCACCTGCTGTCGCACCGGTCGGGCATCGGCGACTACCTGGACGAGGACGCCGATCACGAGATCACGGACTACCTGATGCCGGTTCCCGTGCACGAGCTCGCGACCACCGAGCAGTACCTGGTAGTGCTGGACGGCCACGAGCCCAAGTTCTCACCCGGCGAGCAGTTCTCGTACTGCAACGGCGGCTTCGTCGTGCTCGCCCTGATCGCGGAGCGGACGAGCGGTGTTCCATTTCACGAGCTCGTCCGCCGACGGGTATGCGAGCCGGCGGGAATGGACGACTCCGAATTTCTGCGCTCCGACGAGCTGCCGGGGCGGGCGGCGCTCGGGTATCTCACAAGCGACGCAGGGTCGAGGACGAACGTGCTCCACCTGCCGGTGCGCGGCAGCGGCGACGGCGGGATCTACACCACCGCGGCCGACGTCAGCTCGTTTTGGAGCAGTCTCTTCGCGGGCCGGCTCGTGTCCGCGGATTCGGTCGCGGAGCTTGTCCGTCCCCGCAGCGACGTGCCTCGGATGTCGAGCCGCTACGGCCTCGGCTTCTGGCTCGGCGAAACGAGCGACGCCGTGATGCTCGAGGGCTATGACGCCGGCGTCTCGTTTCGCAGCGTGCACGACCCGAGCCGGGGGATTACCCGCACGGTGATCTCGAACACGTCCGAAGGCGCGTGGCCGATCGCACGATTCTTCGCCGAGCTCCAGACGTGACGAGCGGACGCCTTACTGCGGTTGCGGCACGATGCGGATGTAGGGCCGCGGCGACTCCCAGCCGTCGGGATACGTCTCCTTGGCCTCGTCGTCCGACACCGATCCCGCGATGATCACATCGTCTCCCTGCTGCCAGTTGACGGGCGTCGCGACCTTGTGTGTCGCGGTCAGCTGGAGCGAGTCGATCACGCGCAGCACCTCGTCGAAGTTGCGACCGGTCGTCATCGGATAGACGAGCACGAGCTTGACCTTCTTGTCGGGACCGACGACGAAGACGTTTCGGACCGTCTGGTTGTCGGCCGGCGTCCGGCTCGTCGGATCACCTGAGGTATCGGCGGCAAGCATCCCGTAGAGCTTCGAGACGTTGAAGTCGGCGTCGCCGATGATCGGATAGTTCGGTGCCGTCCCCTGCGTGTCCGCGATGTCCTCCGCCCACTTGGAGTGGTTGCCGACGGGATCGACCGAGAGGCCCATCACCTTCACGTTACGCCGGTCGAACTCCGGCTTGATCTTCGCCAGGTACCCGAGCTCCGTCGTGCAGACAGGCGTGAAGTCGCGCGGGTGGGAAAAAAGGACGGCCCACGAGTCGCCGATCCAGTCGTGGAAGCGGATCCGACCTTCCGTCGTCTCCGCTTCGAAATCCGGTGCCGTCTCGCCAATCTGCAACGCCATCTCCAGCCTCCTTCGGCTTCAAAACCCCCGTGCGGCGAAAGGTAATGCCCCGGGGGTTCTGCTCACAAGTCAGGGTCGGTAAAGCTATACCAAATGAAGCTTTATCTCGGACGCCGCTGCCCGTGAAGCGGAAGCCGCGCAGTTGCGGATCCGGCGGCACACGGCGATGCTAACGCGGAGACCGGTGTCTATCAGGCATCGTCGTAGGAGGAGGTAACGAGTGACCGCGATCAGCGAGAGCATCGAGATCAACCGGAGCCCGGATGACGTGTTCGCCTACCTCGACGACGTCGAGCGGCACGGGGAGTGGCAAGACCAGATCGTCGCCGTCGAGCGTCAAAGCGACGGGCCGTTGGACGTGGGCTCACGGGTCCGCGAAACACGCCGCGTGCCCGGCGGGGACCGGTCGATGACCTACGAGGTCACCGAGCACAATCCGCCACGACAATCGGCGTTCCGCGTTCTCGACGGGCCGATACGCGCCGTGGGAACGATCTCGATCGAGCCGGTCGGCGACGGAACGCGCTCGAAGCTGACGATCGCGATCGACTTCAAAGGCCACGGGGTCGCCGGCAAGGTGCTCCTGCCGGTCGCGAAGGGCCAGGCCCGCAAGCAGATCCCGAAGGACCAGGCAAAGCTCAAGCAACTCCTCGAAAGCGGAGCCGCATAACCTCGAGTGCGCGGTCTTCAGTTACGCGCACGCGCGGCACTCCGGTCGGGCCACGGCCGTTGGCTGCTGCCACCCTGGATCGCGCCTGCATTCCTCATCTGCGCGGTCGTACTGTTGCCGTGGGCCACGTATCTGATCGTCACGCTGCCGCGCGACTACACCGCGAACCACTGGCGGGTCGCCTGGGGAGGGTTCGACATCGGGCTCGGCGTGGCGATGGTCGCGACGGCCTTCGCCGTTGCGCGCAGGTCGCCCTTCGCCGAGGTCGCCGCCGCCGTGACCGGAACGCTGCTCGTCTGCGATGCGTGGTTCGACGTCGTCACGGCTCGCACGACGAGCGAGCTCGTCCAGGCGGGGCTCGAGGCGGCTCTGGTGGAGCTCCCACTCGCCGTCCTCTGTTTCTGGATGGCGTCGAATCTGGCGCGGGCGGTGGAGGTCGCCCGTCCGTACCTGCGTAAGGCCGGCTTTCGCGTGGAAGGCAGCCGCCTCGTGCCGCCCGACGACTCGGGCGCGTCTTAACCCGAGAGCAACCTTTCCGGCCGTTTCCGCGAGGATACTCCTGACATGACGCTCCGCACGCCGTCGAAATCGCTCGTGATCTTTCTCGGCCTGGTGATCGCGGTCGGAGCGCTGGTTCACCATCTGATCGATGGGATCGGGCTCGCCGCTTTCTTCCTGTTCATCTCGTCGATCGAGGGCAAGCCGGCCTGGAAATGGTTCTTCGATGCACCTGGGAACCAGGACAGCGGCCGCGACGGGGCGCGTCACCTCACCTGGCGCAGGCTCGGCGCCCAGTCGCCGCAAGAGCAGCGGCGCATGCCTCCCCTCGGCTGAGACTAGTGTCCGCGGCCTGGACGCCTTCGACGAACTGATCCGTTCTCGCCGGACGCACAAGTCGTTCGGCCCCGAGCCCGTCTCGGCGGACACGCTCGACGAGCTGCTCGAGCTCGCGCGTTGGGCTCCGAACCACCATCGGACGAACCCGTGGCGCTTTCGCGTTCTCGGTCCTGAGACGCTCGGCCGCCTGAAGGAGGCTGCCGGCCCGAGCGAAGCGCCAAAGCTCGACCGCGCGCCGACACTGGTTCTTGCGTCGGCAGTTTTGAGCGGGGACCTCGAGCAGGACGAGGAGGATCTGTGCGCGACGGCCAGCGCGATCTACGCCGTCCTGCTCGCCGCGCATGCCCGTGGCCTTGCCGGCTACTGGCGCACTCCGCACGTCCTCCGGACAAAGGCGGGTCGCGAGGCCGTCGGTCTGCCTGACGGAGAACGGTTCCTCGGCCTCATCCACCTCGGGACCAGCCGGAGCCGGCCGCCGGCTCCCGAGCGGGCTCCGCTCGAGACGTACCGTTTCTTTCTGCCCTGAACGGACTGCGCGCAGGTACCTTGGCTCGAGTGGCTGACTTTCCCGCCGAGAACCCGGTGCACGAGATCCGGTGTCCACACTGCAAGAAGACGTTCACGGCTGAACTGATGGCCGGCGAGACCGAGCGTCACCGCGGGTTCAAGTGCCCGCATTGCAAGCTCTTCGTGCCGGCCGCACGAGCCGCGAAAAGCACGTAACCAAGCCGCCGGCATCACTCGTTCAAGGGATGCCCGCCGCCTGCCGATAAGCAGTTCGTGGCAGTCGACGTCGCCGTTCCCTCTGCGGACCACGAAGCTCCAACTGCGCCCCGCGCCTTCACGCGGGTCGCCGCGGTGCCTGCCTGGGTGTGGCTGGGCGGGCTCATGCTCGCGAGCTTTGGTGCCCGGCTCTGGGCCGCCGCCGGCCGCCCCACGCCTGACTACCTGCCGGACGAGTACATCTACCCCACGCTGGCGCGCAGCTTCGCGGAGCACGGCCGGCCTCTGATCCGAGGCGGCACCGCCCACTTTCCGGCGCTCCTCGACCCGATCGCGACGGCGCCCGTGTGGCTCGTGACGAACGACCCGGTCACCGCATTCCGGCTGACGCAGGGGCTGCACGCCGTCTTCGTGTCGCTCGCCGTGATCCCCGCCTTTCTGCTTGCTCGCCGCCTGGGTCTGTCCCGGTGGCCGTGCCTCGCCGTCGCTGCGCTGACCGTTTCCGTGCCGGACGTCGTCTATGCGTCGTCGATGCTCGCGGATCCGCTCGCGTATCCGCTCGTGCTCACGGCCGTCTACGCAGGTGTCTGCATGATCACGGAGCCGACGCGGAGCGCACAGCTTGCGTTCGCCGGCTTCAGCGCGCTCGCCGTCCTCGCCCGCGTGCAGTACGTCGTCGTGCCGCTCGCGGTGCTCGGCGCCGAGTTGCTCGCGGATCGCGGGAACGTCTTCAGGTCGATCCGCCGGGTCTGGCTCGCGCTCTGTGTCCTCGTCGTCCCGCCGGCGCTTCTCTTCGGGATCCTCGGGACCGACCGCGTCCTCGGCGTCTACTCCAAGGGGAACCACGGCGTCCATCCGGGCTCGCTCGTGCGCTGGGTCGGCCGCGAAGCGATGTTGCTGATCTATTCCAGCGGCTGGGTGATCGTCCCGGGCGCTGTTGTCGGGCTCGCCTTCGCTCTGTGGCGCTCGCGCAGCCGCGCCGAGCTCGCGTTCGGGCTGACGACCGTGCTGCTCGCCGTCGCACTGATGCTCGAAGCGGCCCAGATCGCGGACACGGACTCGCAGCGCTTCCAGGAGCGCTACCTCTTCACGCTCGTCCCACTGCTCGCGATCTCGTTCGCCCTCTGGGTGAAGCGCGGCCTTCCGGCGCGCATCCCGGTCGGACTGCTCTCGGCCGGCCTGCTGTTGCTTGCCGCACGCGTTCCCCTCTCCGGCTACGCGGCCGCGCACAACAAGGACGACTCGCCGACGCTCTGGGCCGTGCTGCGCCTCGAGTCGTTCACCTCGGTGGGCAACGGCTCCCTCACCGTCGCGCTGATCGCAGGTGTCCTGTCGGTGCTCGCCGCGCTCGTCGCATTCCGCAAGATCCCCGCCGCGCTCGCGCTCGTCGGCGCGATCGCCGCCTGTTGCGCACTCTCTGCAGGCGCCGCGTCATTCGACTCGTTCTCGAGCACGCACGTCCGCGCGTCGCTGCCTGCAGACCTGCGCTGGGTCGACCACGCGAAGCTCGGACCGGTCGACCTCGTCGCGCCGCCGGGCTCGCAGAAGGAACAGTCGTGGCTGCAGATGTTCTGGAACACCTCGGTCACGCGTCTCCTGCTCGTCGGCAGCCCGCCGATCGACCAGTTCCCCGCGAAGCAGGTGCGAGTGGCAAAGGACGGCCGGCTGCTCGTCGACGGACAGGCAAGCCGTAGGCCGATGTTGGTGCAGACGTACGGGTCGACCGTGCAGCTGACCGGTGTGAAGCTCGTCCGGCACGAGCCGATCTTCGATCTCTATCGCCCCGCCGGGACGCCGCGCCTACGGATGATCGCCGCCGGACGCTTCCTCGACGGCTGGCTGGCGCCGCGCGGCGCATTCACCGTGTGGAGCACGGGAGGCGGGACGCTGCACCTCGTGCTGCGACTCCCGCCGGGCACTCGCGTCACCCCGCTCCATCTGACCGGCAAGGGCATCGACCGCACCGTGCGCGTGCATCCCGGCGAGCGGATTCCGCTCGACTTCCACGTGCCCGCCGGCGAGTGGAATCTCCGCTTCGACGTCGCGCAGCCCGGATTCCTCGGCGACCGCGCCATCAGCGTCCACGCGCCTGTCGTGACGTTCCGCTAGAGCGTCAAACGCAGTCTTTGAGGCCCTGCGCCTCCGGCAGGGACTCGAGCTTCTTGAGCGTGTTGTTCTCGATCTGACGGATGCGCTCGCGCGTGACGCCGAAGGCGCGCCCGACCTCCTCGAGGGTGCACGGCTGCGCCCCGGAGAGGCCAAAGCGAAGCTCGATCACCTGCCGCTCGCGTTCGGGCAGCGCGGACAGCGCAAACTCGACGTCCTCACGGCGCAGCGACAGGGTCGCGGTGTCGAACGGCGACTCGGCCGACTCGTCCTCGACGAAGTCACCGAGCTCCGACTCCTCTTCCTCGCCGATCGGCTTCTCGAGCGACACCGGCAGCTGCGACATCCGCAGGATCTCGCGGACTTCCTCGGTCGTCATCTCGAGCTCCTCGGCGATCTCGTCCGGCTGGGGCTCACGCCCGAGGCGCTGCACCAGCTGGCGCTCGATGTGCACGACCTTGTTGAGCTTCTCGACCATGTGCACGGGAATGCGGATCGTCCGCGCCTTGTCGGCGATCGCCCTCGTCACGGCCTGGCGGATCCACCAGGTCGCGTAGGTCGAGAACTTGTAGCCCTTGCGGTAGTCGAACTTCTCGACCGCCCTGATCAGCCCGAGCGAGCCCTCCTGGATCAGGTCGAGGAAGCTCAGCCCGCGGCCGAGATACGACTTCGCGATCGACACGACCAACCGGAGGTTCGCCTCGATCATCTGGGTCTTCGCCGACATGTCTCCGCGCTCGATGCGCTTGGCGAGATAGACCTCCTGGTCGGCGGTCAGCAGCGAGACCTTTCCGATCTCGCGCAGGTAGAGCCGCAACGAGTCGAGTGACGGCTCGACGCTCAGGTCGAGCTTCGGCCCCTTCTCTTCCTCAGGTGTGGGGAGTTGCTCGTGCGGCGGATGCTTGTGCGTCTCGCCTTCCAGCAGCTCGACCCCGTGATCGACGAGGTACGTGTAGAAGTCCTCGATCTGCTCCTTCGTGAGCTCGACGTCTTCGAGCCCGTTTGCGATCTCGTCGTAGTTGAGAACGCCCTTCTCGAGACCTTCCTGGACGAGCTTTTGAAGCTCCTCGACCTCAGGAAGGGAGATTTCGACGGTGAGCAACGGCGGCCTACCTCCCGGCTACATTCGCGTTAAGTGGACGGGGCTTTGGGTCTACCTGAAACGCAAAAGAGCCGGATACCCGCTTCCCCCCGGCTCACCCTCTCGCGTTCCGCATATTACAGGGCATCCGACGAAAGCAAAGAGCGACTTTTTTTATGAAGGATTCGAAAAAGCGCTGAGCCTGGCTAGAGAGCGATCTCGCCGACTCGCTCTCCCCTGCTGTTGTCCAGAGGCTGAACGGCCAGGTCGCCGAGATCCAGGTCAAGTTGCCGAAAGAACGAGGCGGCGGCAGGGCCGACCGCACGGCCGTTTCCGTCTTCGACCTTGAGCGCGACGCCGATTCCGGCGCCCGCCGCGCAGAACAGGCCCTCGGCGCCGCCTTTTGCGATCCAGCCCGGCAGCGTCTTCATCAGCCGTGAGTCGGCGGCACGCGGACCGCGGATCAGGTCGGGATGCGCGCGCATGCCCTCGGCGATGCGGGCGCCCCCGTCGAGCTGCGTGAAGCGGGCGAACGCATGTGCCATTCGCTCCAGCGGCAGCGCGAAGGTGAGCACGCCGCAGCCGTCTACCGCGGTCCGGATCTCGTCCTCCGCCACCTCCGCCGCCTCGGCGTGCGCCGAGAGCATCTCCCGCTGGACGCGGTGGCCCTCGAGCCGGTAGCCCTCGCTTCGCCAGCCCTTCGCACGGCAGAGGGCGAGCATGCCGGCGTGCTTGCCCGAGCAGTTGTGCTTGAGCCGGGACGGAGGCTCTCCCTCGGGCCCGCACTCGAGCTCGTCCTCGTTCGCCGGCGCCTTGGAGAGCAGCCCACGCACGGCGGCGAGCTGCGCCGGGTCGGCGAGATGTGACGCAGAGGCGATCGCCAGGTCGCGTGCGTCGAGATCGTCGCGGGCACGCGCGAGCGGCAGCGCCTGCAGAGGCTTGGACGACGAGCGCATGAAAGCGACGAGGCCGGAGTCCCCCGCTTCTGCGATCACCGCACCGTCCTGCACCGCGACGCCGTGGACACGGTGGATCGCCTCGACCACACCTCCCCGGCGCACGGCTACCCTGATCGGGTCCATGCGGCGGAGCCTAAAGGCGAATCGCTCCGCCCTCGCAGAAGGGAATGAACGGCGGGATGCCTGAGCTACCGGAGATGGAGGCCTGGCGGCGGGCGCTCGACGATCCGGTCTCCGCGTTCCCGATCGTCAAGGCGGGGCCGGCGCACATCGCGACCCTGAAGACGTTCGATCCGCCGCTTTCGAGCCTCGAGGGCAGGCAGCTCGCCGGCGCCGAGCGTCGCGCGAAGCGGCTCTTCTTCCCCACGGCCGACGGGGAGCTCGTGCTGCTCGTGCACCTGATGACCGCCGGTCGCTTGAAGTACCTCAAGGCCGGCGAGACGGGCCCGAAGACGCCGGCGTTTCAGCTCGTCTTCGAGGGAGGCGCGCGGCTCGTGCTCACCGAGGCCGGCGCGAAGAAGCGCGCCGGCGTCTGGCTGCTCAACCCCGAGGAGCTTGAAGAAGAGCTTGCACATCTCGGACCGGAGGCACTCGGCATCGGTGCGGAACGACTCGCGGAGATCTGCGCGACCGAATCGAGACGGCTGCACTCGATGCTGCGTGACCAGCGGGTGATCGCCGGCATCGGGCGTGCGTGGGCGAACGAGATCCTCCATCACGCAAAGCTCTCGCCGTACGAGCTGACCCGAGACGTGACTCCCGAGCAGGTCGAGGCTCTGGCCGGCGCGATCGACGCCGAGCTCACGCGCGGGCTCGAGCTCCGCGAGCAGGGGGCGAACGACAAGCGCACGTACCGCGTGCACAAGAAGCTCGGCGAGCCCTGCTACGTCTGCGGCACCGCCATTGCGCAGGTCGACTTCGAGGAGCACACGATCTACTACTGCCCCGAATGCCAGACCGGTGGGCGAGTCCTCAAGGACCGTCGCCTGTCACGATTGCTGCGCTGATGTCGAGCCTGCTGCAGGCGCTGTACCGGGGCGACCGGGCGACAGTGGATGAGCTGCTTGCCGCCGACCCGAGCCTTGACGTCTTCGAGGCGGCGGCGATCGGCCGCACGGACAGGCTGCGCGAGCTGCTCGACGAGGACCCGGGGCGGGCGAACGCATTCGGCGTCGACGGCTTTCACCCGCTCGGCCTCGCCTGCTTCTTCGGGCATATCGACGCGGCGCGTCTCCTGCTCGAACGCGGCGCAAACGTGAATGCCCTCTCGACAAACGAGCACGTCCAGACCGCGGCCATTCACGCCGCTGCCGCTGCGGAGGGGAAAGACGGGTCGGTCCGTTATGAGCTCGTGCGGCTCGCGCTGGAACATGGTGCCGATCCGAACCTCAGGCAGGGCGGCGGCTTCACAGCGATCGACGCGGCACGCCAGAACGGCGACGAACGCGTCGAGCAGCTACTGCTCGATCACGGCGCCGGGCCCTAGCGGCCTTCCTCCCAGGCGTCCAGCAGGTCTTCGACGTGCCGGCGCTGAGCGTCGCTGAACGGCATGTCGGCGAGCAGCCGCCGCACCTCGGACGGATCGTCGTTCTCCACCGCCGCTTCGAGATGCTCGCGGGTCGGCGTCGGCTGCTGTAGCTGGCGACGCAGCCAGCGCAGCAGACTGACCTGTGCGCCCCGGCTCACGCCGGGAGCGTGACGGCCAGCAGCTCGCCGTCGAGTGCCACCGAGCCGCCGTTCGCCTGGATGACCCGCACCCCGACCGCTGCACCGAGGTCCCGCAGCTCCGCTCCCACCAGGACGGGGCCTGACGAAGCGGTCACGGGGCCGATCGTCAGCATCACCCCATCGACGCGCAGGTCGACCTGATCCAATCCTCCGTGCCGAAGAGCCGCCTGCGCCAGAGCGGCGACACCGCGCTGTGTCGCGTCGACGTCGACCCGCACGTTCCCGCCGGTCCCCGAGACGACAACGCGCTCCTCTCCGAGCTCCGCGGCGGCATGGCGCGCGAGGTCGAGAGAGTCGATCGGCTGGCGATTCGGCTCATAGCGATCGCCCTCGATCCGCGCGGCGACGCCGAGCTCGTCGAGGAGCTCGGCGAGCTGGAGCGCAGCGGCGTCGATCATCTCGAGGTACCGCTGTTTCGGCTCGCCGAGGTCGTTCATGCGCACGAGGGTCTGCGCGAACCCGTGGATCGTCGCCAGCGGCGTGCGCAGGTCGTGAGCGGCGAGCGAGACAAGCCGCGAAAAACTGGCGTCTGAATCCCCCACGAGGCGGCCTGACACTAACCTTTCGTCCATGACGAAGTCACGGGAGCTCCTGGACGACCTGCAGGCTTCGACACCCGAAGTGCGGCTCGGCCTCTCGCGCGCCGGGGTGCAGGGCGTTGCCAAGGCGATCCGCCTGCGCTGGGGCGGCGCCGAAAAGCTGATCTCCGCCGACATCGACTGCTTCGTCGACCTCGATCCCGCCCAGAAGGGCGTGCACATGTCGCGCTTCCCGGAGCTCTTCGAGGAGGCGATCGACGAAGTCGTGATCGGCGAGGCGTTCCTCGTGGAAGAGTTGGCCGAGCACATCGCCCGCCAGATCGTCGCCCGCCAGGCGGCGGGTCGCGCCGAGGTTCGGATCGCGGCCCGCTATCCGCTCGAGCGCCGCACGCCGGTCACGGGCCTCGCGACCCAGGAGATGATCTCGATCATCGGCATCGCCGCCGCGACGAAGACGCGTGTGCGCCGAATCGTCGGCGTCGAGGCGACGGGGATCAACGCCTGCCCATGCGCACAAGGCCTCGTGCGAGGCAAGGCGTCCGAGCGGCTGCTCGAGGCCGGCTTCGGGGAAACCGACGTCGAGCGAATCCTCGAGCTCGTCCCGATCGCGACCCACAACCAGCGCGGCCGCGGCACCCTCTACATCGGGAGCGACCATCCGGTGAATGCCGAGCAGCTCGCCGGAATCGTCGAGGGCTCGATGAGCTCGCCGATCTACGAGCTCCTGAAGAGGCCGGACGAGCTCTTCGTCGTCGAGCACGCGCATCTGCAGCCGCGCTTCGTCGAAGACTCGGTGCGCATCTCGCTCCAGTCGACGCTCGAGCGCTACACCGAACTCGACGACGATGACTTCGTCCTGGCGCGCCAGCTCAACTTCGAGACGATCCATTCGCACGAGGTGCTGGCCGAGCGCTACGGGACTGTAGGCGAGCTTCGCCGCGAACTGCACGACGGTGAGCCGGCCGAGCGGCACACCGAGCTACGCCAGTGGCTCGCGGCCTAGCCGCCTAAATCGGAAGCGGTTCTCCGTGCCGGCGCGCAGGCGAGTGATGTTCCCGCGATGCAGCACAATGACGGCGATCGCCGCTACCGCGGCGAACGCGATCACGGGCCACGGCTCCCCGAGCGCCACAGCGATCACCGGCACCGCGAGAGCGGAGACGATCGAGGCGAGCGAGGCGTAACGGAAGAGCAGGAAGGTCACGATCCACACGGCGGCGCCGATCCCACCGACGATCGGGGCAACGCCGAGGAACGCGCCGCCGCAGGTCGCGACCACCTTGCCGCCGCGTTGCCACCGCAGAAACATCGGGCGCCAGTGCCCGAGCATCGCCGCCCCGCCGGCAAGGACGCCGGCGAGATGGGAGACGGTCAACGTCGCGACGAACGCGGGTGCAAAGCCCTTCAGGGTGTCGAGCACGACGACCGGAGCACCGAGCTTCCAGCCGTAGACGCGCCAGACGTTCGTTCCGCCGATGTTGCCGCTCCCGTGCTGCCGGATGTCGTCGTGCTTGAAGAGCCGCGGGAGCCAGTACCCCCACGGCATTGAGCCGAGCACGTAGCCGGCGGCGACTAGGAGCGCCGTGGTCATGTCGTTACTAGGTGTGTATCTGGTACTTCGAGACCCAGTCGTTGACCGTCGGCCAGTCGAGGTTGTCGAAGAACGCGTCGATGTACGACGCGCGATCCGTCTGATAGTCGAGGAAGTAGGCGTGCTCGTAGACGTCGAGAGCAACGAGCGGCGTCGCGTTCCAGATCGGATAGGTGTTCTGCGCGTCGCCGACGTAGTTGAAGAGGCGGCCCTCGTCCCAGTCGTAGGCCGTCCAGGCCCAGCCGCGGCCGGCCATCCCCGTGGCCTTCAGGTCGGTGCGCCAGTCCTGGAACGAGCCGAAGTCACGCTCGATCAGGTCGCCGATCAGTCCGGTCGGGTCGCCTCCGCCGCCCCCGAGGTGCTCGAAGTAGATCTCGTGGTTCTTGATCCCGCCGATCGCGAAGGTGAGATCGACCTTGAGCGCGCGAATCTCCGAGTAGACCTGGTTCGCAGCGGTCGTGTCGACCCCGTCGAGCCGCGCGAGGATCTCGTTTCGCTTGTTGACGTAGCCCTGGTAGAGCTTGTAGTGAGCCTCGATCGTTGCGCGGGAGATGCCGTCGAGCTCGTAGAGCTCGGGCTTCAGCTCCCTGGCGGTGATCTCCTCGAACCTGAAGGCAAGCGACGCCATCTCTCTCCTCTCTCTTCCTAGCCGGGCGCGCGGAGCATATCCTCGGTCAGCAAGCGAGCAAGGAGCCACCATGCCCTACGAGGTCCCGCCTCTTCCGTACGACTACGACGCCCTCGAGCCGCACATCGACGAACAGACGATGCGGCTCCACCACGACAAACACCACCAGGCCTACGTCGACAACGCCAACAAGGCGCTCGCGGGGACCGAGTGGGAGAACCGGCCGGTGGAGAACGTGCTGGCGAACCTCGAGATCCTGCCCGAGGACATCAAGACGGCCGTTCGCAACAACGCCGGGGGCCATGCGAACCACTCGCTCTTCTGGGAGATCATGAGCCCCGACGGCGGCGGCGAGCCGAGCGGCTCCCTCGCCGAGGCCATCACCACCACTTTCGGCAGCGTCGACGAACTCAAGAAGGACCTCATCGACACGGGTGTGAAGCGCTTCGGCTCGGGTTGGAGCTGGCTCGTCTACGACGGCACCGCTCTCTCCGTGTACTCGACCGCGAACCAGGACTCACCGATCTCGAACTCGGACGTCCCGCTGCTCGGCATCGACGTGTGGGAGCACGCCTACTACCTGAAGTACCAGAACCGCAGGCCCGAATATCTCGAGACCTGGTGGAACGTCGTCAACTGGGACGCCGTTCAGAAGAGGTACGAGAGCGCGGACAAGTAGTCCGCGCTCTCGCAGTGCGTCAGCGCTTGACGACGGGCTGGGTGCCGCTCCACGCGTCGATGTAACCCGGCGGCATCTCGCTTGCCGGCATGTAGACCCGGACTGACCAGCGCCCGCGCGGGACGACGGAGCGCGCGAATTTCAGGGACATGATGCGTCCCGACTGCTGTCCGAGCTGCAGCTTGCGAACGTTGATCCACGTGTGCGCGAGCGTGAAGCGCTGGAGGTAGACGGACCGGCCCGCGAACGACTCGCCGGCAGTCACGTAGAAGTGGAACCAGCCCGAGTGCGACACGAATGGCAGCTTGATCAGCGGCTGGACCTGCACCGCGACCGAGCTCTCGGAGCCTTTCCACTGCGCCTGGTAGGTCGTGTTCACCTGTGGCGTGACGTTGAAGCTGAACGCCCCGTTGGCGATGGTCTGCAGGGTGGCGATCACCTGCTTCGTCGTCTGCCCGAACGGCAGCGCGGTCAGCGTCACCGTCTCGCCCGCGCGCTTGTTCGACACGGTTCCGCTGAGAGTGACCTGCGTGCCGAACTTGACGACCGGCACCGAGGTCGCGAGCGTGACCTGCGGCGGAGCGCCTCGAACCGTGATCGTTCCCTTGAGCGTCGGATGAAGCCCGTCGTGGTAGCGGAAGGTTCCACCCGCTCGGAAAGCGTGCGTGTACGTCTTGCCCGGCTTCAGGATCGCCGAGGCGAACGAGCCACCGTTCGCGACGACCTGGTGATCCTTCGTATCGGTGTTCGTCCAGGTGACCGAGTCGTTCTGGTTGATCGTGACGGCCGCCGGGACGAACCCGGTGCTCTTGATCTGAACCGTGCTCGTCGCAGTGGACGCCGGTGCTGCCAGCACGAGTGCCACACCTGCCACTGCGATCGGAATGAACCTGCGCATCCTGGAACCCCCTGTGTTTTCCCCTTCCTTCCCTTCAGACGTGCGAGGCGCGTAAGCGGTTTTTAAGCGTTTGGTATGGGTCCTGCTTGTGGTGGACACCCCAGGTCTGCTGCAATCCAGCAGACGTGGAATTCCGTAGAGATCCCGAGAAGATGGGCATCAGCCTCGCCTTGCCATCCGCCATGCCCCAGGAGGGCAACCGGGAAACGACCCGCCTGAACTTGCCAGACCTCGGCAGGCTGACCGACGGCGACCTCATCCGGCGCGTCGCCCGGCGGGATGCGAATGCTTTCGAGGCGCTCTACCACCGCTTCGCGCGGCCGGTTTTCGGCCTCGCGCTCGGCGGCTCGGTGACCGGATGCGGGCCGAGGATGCAGTCCAGGAGACGTTTGCCGCGGTCTGGCGCTCCGCCCGCACCTACAAACCCGACCGCGGTGCGGGCGCTCCCTGGCTCTACGCGGTCGCGCGCAACGCGATCGTCGACCGCAGTCGGAGCCGGACCGAGCCACCGGGAGAGGTGCCCGACATCGCCTCGACGGAGCTCGGTCCCGACGAACGCGCAGAGGAGTCGTACGTGTCGTGGAGGGTGCACCGCGCCCTCGAGAGTCTTTCGCCGAACGAGCGCGACGTGATCGAGCTCGCCTACTACGGCGGCCTTTCGCAGAGCGAGGTCGCAGACTTCCTCGGCATCCCACTCGGTACCGTGAAGACGCGGACTCGTGCCGGTCTCGGCCGGCTCGCCGATCTACTCGAAGGAGAACTGCAGTGAGGCGCGAGCCCGATTTCGACCAGCTGATTGGCAGCGATGTCCCTGCGGAGGAGCGGGACCGCCTTCGGCGTGCCCACGATCTCCTCGTACGCGCGGCCCCGCCCCCAGAGCTCTCGCCGGAGCTGGATCTGGTGCCGTGGCCCGACGAGTCGCAGCAACCTCTCACCAAGCCCGTTCACCGCCGGCCGCTTCTGATCGCCGCCGCGATCGCGACTCTGGTCGGCGGCGGGTTCATCCTCGGCCAGGCGACGGCTCCGAGCTCGACGTCTCTGAGCACCGAACGCGTCGTGCGACTGGCCGGAACGAATCTCGACCCCAATGCGACGGGGACCCTCCAGCTCGGCAAGGCCGACGCGGATGGCAACTGGCCGATGGACCTGCACATCAAGGGACTCGACCAGCTCCCGAAGGGCGGCTACTACGACCTCTACCTGACGAAGGGCGGCAAGCCCGTCGTCCTCTGCAGCACGTTCAACTCGAACGGCGGCGAGGCCACGATCCGCATGAACGCCGCCTATGACCTCAGCCGGTTCGACAGGAACGGCTGGGTGGTCACACGCCAGCCGTCCGGGCACTTCAAGCCTGATCAGATCGTTCTGAAGCCGGCCTAGGGCGCGACGCGGTTCGCCGCGACGAAGGCCGCGTGCGTGACCGGCATCTTCGCGGCGAAGAAGTGCTCGACGGCGTCGGCGTAGCGCCTGATCTCGCGCTGCGCGGTCTCGGCTGCGCGCAGTGAGACGAAGTTCATCAACGCGCGGGCGTTGACCGTCCAGAAGAACTCCGTGTACGCGCCGACCGGCATCACCGAGCGGGCGAGCTCGCGCGCGACGCCCGCCTCGACGAGCCGCTCGTACGTCTCGAAGGCGTGCTGGTAGACCTCCCGCATCTCTTCACGCGTCCGCTCGGCGAGCTCCTCGTCGACCGGCTCGAAAGAGTAGGCGCCGGGCTTCCCGACCTGGCTGCGCACGTCTGCGGCCTCGGGCACGTAGAAGTCGTCCGTTGCCTTCGCATAGCGCATGGAGAACTCATTGAAGGAGCCGACACGGTGTCGGAACCATTCGCGCGCGACGAAGATCGGCGCGCGGATGTGGAACCGGAACGAGTTGTGTTCGAAAGGCGTGCCGTGCCTATCCCGCATCAGGAACCGGATCAACCCCTCGTCGGCCTCTTCCATGACGTCCTTGCGACGGGCGAAGCTGACCCTGGCGGCGTTCACGACCGAGAGGTCGGTCGCCATCGCGTCGTCGAGCCGCACGAACCCGTGGTCGAGGACACGGATGGCGTCTTCGGCTATCACTCTGTCCGTCGTGGCCATGGGTCGAGCGAGTTTAGCCGGGGTGCATGTCGGCACCTCCGGCTGGTCCTACCCCTCGTGGAAGCCGGAGTTCTACCCACCCGGGACGGATTCGAAAGAGTTCCTCCGCTTCTACGCCGGCCGCTTCTCGACGGTCGAGCTGAACACCACCGGCTACCGCATTCCGGCCGAGGAGCAGTTCGTGCGCTGGGCGGAGCAGACGCCGCCGGGCTTTCGCTTCGCGCCGAAGCTCGCGGGCAACCGTCCCGGGCTGCTTGCCGACTTCGGCCCGCGCGTTGGCGCACTCGGCGACCGGCTCGGGCCGATCCGCGTCTCGCTGATCAGCGCGCGAGACGAGGGGATGATCGAGCTGATCCTCGGTTCGCTCGACCCGAGCTTGCAGGTCGCCTTCGACCTCGCGCATCCGTCGTGGGACGGGATCGAACCTCGCCTGGCCGCGGCGGGAGCGGTGCGCGTCAACGATCTCGAGCACGATGCACCGTTTCGCTACGTCCGCTTCCGCGACCCGCCCTACGACGACGAGGCGCTACGCGAGTGGGTGCCGCTGCTTCGGCAGGTGGACGTGCCGCTCTACGCGTACTTCAGGCACGAGGACGCACCGACTGCACCCGCCTATGCGGAACGACTATTGGAGCTGCTCGATCAGTGAACATGGCACTTCTTGTCGGCCCCGGCGATGGAGTCCTGCAAGGCGTTCTGCTCTCGCTCGTACGCAACGTCCGTTGAGCTGTTCGGGTTGTAGTCGTGCAGTCCCGGGATCGTGATGCTGACGTCGGGCGTGACTCCAGGGCCGGGCGCCGTCAGGCGGTACATCGCGCCGTTGCCCGGGCCGCGTGAGCTGAATCGGTAGAAGCCGTAACAGAAGACTCCCGTCGGGCGGTGCGCGAGGAACGCGTTCTCCCGCCGCCAACCCTTCCCGTAGCGCGAGTTGAACGTGTCGACGTAGATGTTCCGGCCGTAACCGTCGAGCGGTGAGCCGACACGCGACGCCGAGAAGCCGTATACGGGCTTGCCGGCATACGTGAGCCTCCCGAACAGGTGGTGGTAGCGGCCGCCGTAGACCCAGTCGGTCCACGCTTCCAGCGTCGCGGTCTCCCCCGACCAGTGGGAGAGGTGGAGCTCCCATGTGCCGAGACCGCTATGGGAGCGCCCGTCGAAGTTCGGGAGCGTCCTGCGCCAGGACTGGAGCGCCCAGTACGAGCCGTCGGACGCGGTGCAGGCGGCTACCTGGAATGCGAGCTTCGGCCCGTCGTAGGGGCGGCATTGGTTCCTGAAGGAGGTCCAGTAGCGGCCCGAGTAGTCCTTCCGGAACCTGACTTGCGGGCGGCTGGTCGTCGGCTGCCGCGCATCGATCGCTCCCCACGCGCGGACGTGCATCGCGCGGCCGTCTGCCTTGTAGCTCACCAACGCCTGCCCGCTCGCATCGACGCCGAGCCTGACGGCGTGCGCGTTCCGGTCGATGATCTCCGAAGCGGACGCGGTCGGTGCGGAAAACACCAAGAGAGCAGCCGACAACGGCAGCAGGAGGTGGCGGCCCACACTTTGGAAATCGACGTTGAAAATCATGGGCCCGTCACTCGTTCGAGGGATCTCCGCTACCGTCTTGCCCCCAGAGGAGCGTGGGCCGCCGTCTAGCCATCGTCATTGTCTCAAGCCTGTTTGCCGTATGCGCGCAGACGGCGAATGCATCCGAGCGGCTAGACGTGAACGCATCGGGCGTCCGGCTAGCCGTGAACGGCGGCACGGCACTTGTGACCTACCGAGCGCGAGGTCGCGCCGTCCATGCGTTGGTCTGGGGCGCCGTCAACGCTCGGCCGCCAAGCCGAACAGAGAAGCAGGTGCGTTTCCGGTTCGACTGGAGCGGAGGTTGGAAGACGAGGCACCGACTGGTCTGGAAGACATTCCGAAACCGCTGCGGGCCTTATGACGGGCCCGCACTCGCCTATCTGGTGACCGCCTGCAAGGCCCCCGACGGTTCCTACTGGGCAGTACAGAGGTGGCAGCCGTATCTCCCTCACCGGGGCTACCCGCCGTACGAACCGCGACAGACGCAATGGGAGTTCCACGTTTCGCACTGGAAGGGACCTCCGGCGATCCTTGAAGTTCACACCGACTGGGCGTTCAAGGGCCAGGCCCACGACCTCTTCGGGCGTCTGACGTATCTGGGACAGCCCGTTTACGGCTTCAAGGCCGGGCGCGACGGGGCGCCAGGCGATAAGTACGGCCGCAGCCTCTACATCGACACGTTCAACTCCGCGTACGGTCCGGGTTGGAAGCGCGAGACGTCAATCATGTTCCGCACCGGGAGTGGTGCGTTCTGTTACAGCTTCTGGCCTACGCACGACAAGACCTTGCCGGGCTATCCGAACAATCCGCGCCCGGCAGGCAACGGCAAGCGCTACCGCATCTCGGTCGAAGGGCCAGGGGTGACACCGGATCTGTTGTGGGAAGGTCCCGGGCTCCACGACTTCAATCCGGCAAGCGAGGCAGACGTGGCCTACGAACGCAACATGGATGCTCTGTTCATGCAGTTCCTCGCGAACGACAAGTTCTGTCCGACGCAGCGCTAGATCAGAACCGGGCGGTGGCGCCGAGGTGCTGCTCGTACGCGCGACTCGCGACGATCTCTGCAATCTGCTCGACCGTGTAGCGAAGCTCCTCGCCGGTGTTGTAGTAGTGCGGGCCGAGCCGCAGCCCGGCATCGGGACGAAAGTCGCAGATGATCTGGCGCTCGCCGAGCTCCTTGTGCACGGCCTCGAACTCCGGCGTGCGCACTGTGACGGTGCCTCCGCGACGCGCAGCGTCGCGAGGGCTGCCGACCTCGAAGCCGGCCTCGTCACAGAGGTCGATCAGCAGCTGCGTCTGCCGGATCGAGTTCTCGCGGATCCGTTCGACGCCGATCTCCTCGATCAGGTCGTAACCCGGAGTCGCTGCGTAGAGCGCAGGCACGTTCGGCGTGCCGGTGAGAAAACGCGCCGCGCCGTCGGCGTACTCGAGCTCGGGCTCGAAGCCGAACGGCCGCGCATGAGCCTGCCAGCCGACGAACGTCGGCTCGAGCACGTCCGCCAGATCGGGCCGGACGTAGAGCCAGCCGTTTCCCGGCCCGCCGCAGAGCCACTTGACGCTGCCGCCGACCGCGAAGTCCACGTTGAGCGCCGCGACGTCGAGCGGCACGATGCCGGCCGACTGGTACGCGTCGAGCACGACGTGCGCGCCGACCTCGTGCGCCCGGCGGATGATCGCCTCCACGTCCTGGATCTCACCGGTCTTGAACAGGACGTGCGTGATCGGCACGAGCAACGTGCGTTCGTCGATCGCGTCGACAATCGCCTGGTCGTTCTGGACGACGACGACGTCGAGCTCCGGCTGGGCCTGGTAGAGGTAGCGCACGCTCGGGAAGTTGCCTTCCTCGTAGACGACGCGATTTCGGTGCGGGTCGACCGGGCGAAAGCACGACAGCACGATCGCCTCGGCAACGGCGACGTTCTGGTGCATGACCGTGGAGCCCGGCGGTGCGCCGATGATGCGTCCGATCTGGTCGCCGACCGTCATCGACATCTCCCACCAACCCTCGCCCCAGGCCCGAATCCCGCGCTCGCGCCACATGCGCGTGAACTCGAGCACGCGGTCCTCCGCAGCGGCAGGCATTGCGCCGAGCGAGTGATTGATCAGGTACGTCGTGTCGTGGAGGATCGGAAACCGCTCGCGGTACTCCGTCAGCTCCATGGGCGGGACCTTACTGCGGGAGCCACGTCTCGAAGTACCGGGGTCTGACCCCAGCCGTTCTAGACGTCCCGGCTGCGAGTGCCACGTCTCGAACTACTGGCGTCAGACCCCAGCAGTTCGCGACCTGTCACTGGGCGGAGAGCTCGACGGTGCGCTCGCCCGGGCCGACGTAGCGGGCCGAAGGCCGGAAGAGGCGGCCGGTTTTCTTCTGCTCGATGATGTGGGCCGACCAGCCGGCGACACGCGAGCAGGCGAACATCGCGGGCGCAAGTTCCGGCGGGATCTCCGCGACGTCGAGGACGATCGCCGAGTAGTACTCGACGTTCGTCGCGAGCACGCGGTCGGGTGAACGCTTCTGCAACGCGGCCAACGCGACGCCCTCGAGCTCCTCGGCGACCTCGATCTGCGGTGCTCCGAGTTCCTTCGCCGTTCGCTTCAGGATTCGGGACCGGGGATCCTCGGCGCGATAGACGCGGTGGCCAAAGCCCATGATCCGTTTCCCCTGGTCGAGCGTCTCCTTGACCCAACGCTCCGGATCGCCCATGCGCGCGACCTCCTCCAGCATCGGCTTCACGTACGCGGGAGCGCCACCGTGTAGCGGGCCGGAGAGTGCGCCGACCGCCGCAGAGAGCGCTGCGCCGGCGTCGGCGCCGGTGGAGGCGACGACGCGCGCGGTGAACGTCGATGCGTTCAAACCATGCTCGGCCGTGCAGATCCAGTACGTGTCGATCGCCTTCACGTGACGCGGGTCGGCCTCGCCTCGCCAGCGAAGCAGGAACTTCTCTGCCGCAGTCTTCCCGCGTGCGACGACCTCGTCGGGAACGGTGTCCGTCTTCCCGTCGGCGAGCCGGGCAGACCGGGCGACGATCGACATCATCTGCGACGAGAGCCGGCCGAGATCCTCGCGCGCCTGCTCGTCGGAGATCTCGTTGAGCTTTCCGAGCTTCCATTGGCCGGAAAGCCGCGCCGTCTCCGCCTGGAGATCGGCCGGTGCATTGCCTGTCAGCCCGACCGGTTCGTGCGGCTCCGGATCCGGCATCTTCGAGTTGATGTCGTTGTCGACGAGCAGGCCCCACACGTTCTCGTAGGGGACCTTCCCGATGAGCGGCTCGACGTCGACACCGCGATAGCGGAGCATTCCGCCGTCGCGATCAGGCTCCATGATCTCGGTCTCGACGGCGACGACGCCTTCGAGGCCTGGTCTGAAGTCGTTGTTGCTGCTCATGCCGTTTCCTCCAACTCGATGACCCGCCCGAGCGACCGTTCCCGCGCAGCTTCGAGCACCAAAGCTGCTGCGGCTACGTCCTGGACGGCGACGCCGACTGACTTATACAGGGTGATCTCATCCCGGGAGGTGCGTCCCGGCTTCGTGCCCGCCACGAGCTCCCCCAGCTCCGCGTGAACATCCTGCGGGTCGACGCCGACGAGCTCAGGCGCACCTGCAGGCGGCGGTGCGAGTGCCGACTCGCGCGACTCGACGATGAGCAGCGCGTCTCTCACGGTCTCTGCGTCGACCTCGCGACCGTTCGGGTTGAGCCCGACGGAGTTCACGTGCACACCCGGCGATAGCCACTCGCGCCGAACGACGGGCTCGGTGGCGTGTGTCGTCGCGGCGACGACGTCGGCGCCCCGGATCGCTTCCTCGTACGAGCTCACCGCCCGTGCCTTCGGGCCGAGCTCGTCGGCGAACGCTTCGGCTTTTGCCGAGTCACGCCCTGCGACGCGAATCTCGTCGAATTGCCGGATGCGTTGCAAGGCGCGCGCGTGCGACCGTGCCTGGACGCCCGTGCCGACGAGGGCGAGCACCCCCGAGTCCTCGTGCGCGAGCAGCCGTGTCGCCAGCGCAGAGCCCGCAGCCGTTCGGGTCGCGGTGATGTATCTCCCGTCCATCAACGCCAGGGGGGAGCCGTTCTCCGGATCGAAGACAGCGATCACCGCTTGATGTGTGTGCCTGTCGGTGTTCTGCGGGAAGAGCGTCACGAGCTTGCAGGCGAGCCCTGCCGAGGGAAGGTACGCCGGCATCACCCCGAGCAGACCCTGGCGCTCGTGCACCAGCGCAGCAATGCGCGGCGGCATCGACACGTCGCCGGCGCTCAAGTCTCTGTGTGCGGCCGCCAGCGCGTCGACGAGCGCATCGAGATCAAGCAGCTCGCGCACCTCGGCTTCGTCGAGGAAGATCACGACAGGCGTTTGAGCAGACCGAGCGCCTGCTGATTCCACGGCACGCGGTGCGTCACGCCGGCCGCACCGACTCGCTCGCGGTTCGCGAGATACCAGTCGTACGTCTCGATCAGGGCGTCGCGGTTCGAGAGCCGGGGCTGCCACCCGAGCAGCTGCTGTGCCTTCGTGACGTCGACGAAGGAGTCCTTGTGCGCGGTCTTGTAGTGCCATTCCGCAAGCGGCGAGACGCGCATGAGCTCGAGGCCGCGGAGCGCGACCTCGGCGGGCTTCACCGGAATGGGCCGCAACCGGGACGACGAGCCCGCGTGGTCGATCAACGCCTGCAGGTCGGAACGAACGGTCCCGAACTCGGTCGCGCCGACGTTGAAGGTCTCGCGCGCGGCCTTCGGTTCGTGCCCCGCGCGCACGATCGCATCGACGAGATCCTCCACGCCGAGCAGCTGATAGTGGTTGTGCCCCTTGCCGAGCGTGTAGATGCGACGTCCCTCACGGATCCAGTCGAACAGGATCTCGAACACGCCGAGCCGTTCCGGGCCGATGAACGTCTTCGGGCGGATGATCGTCGTCTCGACAGCGGCGACGCGGCACAGCCCTTCCGCATCGATCTTCGACTCACCGTAGGCGCCGACGCCGACGAGCGGATCGCTCTCTTCGATCGGATGCTTCTCCGGCACGCCGTACACCGCGGTCGACGAGATGAAGACGACCCGCCCGACCTCCGCGTCGTCCGCGGCGCGCAGAACATTCTCGGTCCCGCCGACGTTGACGGACCGGATGGATTCGCGCGAGGCCTGAATCGGCAGCGCCGCCGCCGCGTGCACGACCACGTCCGCTCCGACCACGAGCGCACGCACTCGGTCGGGATCGCGAATGTCACCGCGCAGCTCCTCGACGGTTTGCTCGAGCTCGGCGTCGTCCAGAGGGACGACGTCGAGGGTGCGCACCTGGTGGCCCTCGGCCAACAGCCGTCGCGCCAGGTGCAGGCCGAGAAAGCCCGCGCCGCCCGAGATCGAATAGAGCACTACCTGGGAACGCTACTCGCCGCCGGTGGCGTGGGCGCCGGGGGAACCGGCGGCTTCGCGTCCACGAGCACGGCGGCGGCGAGCAGCACGGCCATGCCGACCATGCTCTCGCCGAGCAAGCTCCCGCGCAGGCGCGGCAGCATTCTTCCTTCCTTGCCGCCCGCCAATGCGGGTACGGCCACGAGCTTGTGCACGCCGCCCCACGCAAGCGCGAGCGACACGAGCCCGATCTTGACGAGGAGCACCTCGCCGTAGTTGGTCGTCCAGAGATCCTTCAGCTGTGGCAGGCGCAGGATCGCCAGGTAGATCCCCGCGGCCAGGAGGACGCCGACGCAGACGGTTGCAAGCCGCGAAAAGGCGAGGAAGGCTTCGCGCCGCGCGTCGGGCATCAACGGCCAGACGACGGCAACGAGCTGGATCAGACCGCCGATCCAGAGACAGGCGGCGGAGAGATGCGCCCAGTCCGCGAGTTGCGACTTCCAGGATGAGCCGGCATCGGCCGCGGAGTGGCCCGAGAGCGAGAGCCCCGAAGCGAACAGGAGCGCGAGCAGGAATGCCGGCCACAACAGGAACCCTCGGTCGGTAAGCCACGAGAGGAAGAGCAAGGCGGCCACGAGGGCAAAGCCGAGAGTCATGGCGATGAACGCGTGGCCGAAGCGCGAGCGCGCAAGGGGCGAAAGATCGCCGTACAGGAGCCGGCCGAACGGCAGCTGCAGGGCATCCTCGGCGCGCATCAGGAACGCGACGATGCCGGCATCGAGCGTGGCGATGACGCCGATGCCGGTGAGGATGAAGAACCTCCGCTCGGCCCTGGGCGTCAGGGCGCGGCCGCGCAGCACGAGTAAGCGAAACCCGAGGCCGCCGACGACCAGCGCGAGCGCGACGAAGTACAGCCAGCGGACGACGTCTTCGCTGCGAGTCGGGCCTGATGAGCCGAACGCCTCCGTCGGCGGCGGAGCGTTCGCCCGTACGCCGAAGGTGAAGACTCCAGAGACCACGTGGCCGTCGCCCGAGAGGGCATGCCAACGGATCGTGTAAGGCCCTCTGGGCAGCCGAGGCAGCGCCGCCTTGACGGAAAGACCGTCGGCCCAGATTCGCTTCACGTGCAAGGGGTGGGTCGCCGAGAACAGCTGAACCGATTGCGGCAGCACCTTGACGTACTGGTCGAAGCGCAGAACGACCGTCGGTGGCGATGCGGACAACCGCTGGCGGAACTGAGGCGTCGTCCTCAGCAGCGTCGCATGCGCGAACGCCTCCGACGGAAAGACGAGCAACGCCAGGACGCCGATGAACAGCAGCCGTCTCATCGATGCGGCGCTCCCGCAAGGGGCGAGATGTGTCCGAAGATCTGTGCGACGTCTCGATCGCAATAGAGCGTCACGGCCACGATGACGAACGTGAGTGCAAAGCCGGTCGCCGCAAGCTGAGAGCGTGGCCTGAAGACCCGGACGAGCGGGAAGATCGAGGCCACGACGAGCGTCCAGCCGAGCAGGTGATGCGTGAACGCCGAGCGCTGGAAGAGCCACGAGTTCTGCTCGTGCACCAGGAAGGCGGTGCCCGACACGAGGAACCCGGCGGGCATCCCCAGACGCCACCAGCCGCTACGCAGCTTCCCGCTGACGAGCCCGAGCTCCATCGCCGCGCCGCCCATCAAGACCTGAGCCCACGCACCGTGCGCGATCATGTGGATCGCCGAGTTGGTGTAGAAGGTCATCACCGGCCACATCAGGACGCCGAGCGCGAACGCCAGGCCGGGCCAGAGGTACGCACGCCACGCGCGCCGTCGCCAGACGTCGGTTCCCACTACGGCCTCTGCGAGCAGGCAGAGAGCGAGCAGGAGGAACCCCGTCGCGAACAGCCAGTGGACGTGCTCACTCGGCGGTTGCATGGTCCTCTGCGAGGTCCCGCAGCAGCCCCGGTGTGATGACGAAGTAGAAGAACAAGCCGACCGCAATCGCGAGCAGCGGCGGTTCGACGAACAGCCACCAGAACCCCTGTCCCGCGGGGTGCAGCAAGGTGACGCGGTACGGCTGGACGATCGCCCAGATGACTCCGCCGAGCGCTGCGGTCGGCCCGAGCGCGGACACGATCCGCGCGCGGGTGCTGGTGGTCGTTCGTTGTAAGGGTCTTTCGAGTTCGGTGACTAGCTCTGCGTTCACGACGTCCTCCTCCTGTGGTCGAGGTCAAGACCAAGGCCGGCGGACGTGAGCCCGCAGGCCTACGCAGGCGCGGGAGGCGGTCTGACTTCGAACGCGAGCCCGAAGAGGCTGCGTGGTGCAACGAGCTCGTCGAGACTCGTGCGTGGAACGGAAAGCGTTTCGGCGGACAGCCGGCTGGCACGGGCGACGGTCTCGCGCGCGTAGCTCTCGTAGTCGGAGAGCCAGCTCTCGACGGCGCGGTACACGACCGCCACGACGACCGACAGCACTGCGAAGACCGGCAGCGCGGCGGTGTGCAGCCAGGGCGCGAGCAGCGGCCAGCGTCCGACCGAGATTCCCTCCGCGTCGATCTGCACGAGGTAGATCAGCGACGTCACCAGGAAGGAGCCGAGCCAGAGGCGCGGGGACAACTGCAGCCGCACGCGCGGCGAATGGCGCGCGACCGGCGAGCCCTGCGCGATCAACAGGCGGCGAGCACCGCGCGCAACCGCGCGTGCCTTGGCGAAACGCCACGCGAGGCGCGCGAGCATCAACGCGACCGCGACCTTCACGACCGCGACCAGTTCCGGGTAGTACTCGGCCCCCGCGTAGGGCGTCTCGACGTGACGGCCGAAGTCGAGCCGGTGAGCGAGACTGCGGCCCGCCAGCTCGGCGACGAGCGCGAGCAGGCCTAGCGCGAACCGCGCCAGCAGTCGCTGGTGGCGACGGGCCCTCTCCATCTCACAGACAGTGTGCGCCTCCCGGCACAGTCAGCGCAACTCGGAAGGGACCCGCGAAGTTGCCCCTAGGAAACCAGGGTGAGAATCCACTCGTTGCTGCAGCGGTCTTCGAACGCCACGAGGAAGATCCGCTGGTAGTGCCCGAGGCAGAGCGAGCCGTCACTGAAGGGGATCTGCTCCGTCCGCGGCCCGAGCAGCATCGAGACGAGCCTCGTCCGCTCGTCCACCTCGAGCGGGACGAGGCGCTCGAGCATGCACTCGAGATCCGAGAAGAAGCCGGTCTCTCGCTCCTGCACCCGGATCACCGACGGGTCGCCGTTCGGGGACACGAACGCGATGCCGCTGCCACCGGTCGTTGCGACCTCGCGGCGGACGTCGTTCGTGATGTCGAGCACCGTCAGATTCGGCAGCGCGGCGGCGATCGAGACGGGGATCTCGACGGAGGTCACGCGGAGGCCACCTCCCGCGGAAGCCTGAAGTGCACGTCCTCGCGGGCCACCGTGATCTCGATCACCTCGTCATAGCCGCGCGCGCCGAGCTGTTCAATGGTCGCGTCGACGAGCTCCCCGGGTGTCGAAGCGCCGGCCGTCAGGCCGATCACCTCGTGCCGGGAGACCAGCTCGTCGCCGAGCTCGCTCTCGCCGTCGATGAGCACGGCTTCCGCGCCCGCGAGCCGTGCGACCTCGACGAGCCGTTGTGCGTTCGAGCTCGTCTGTGACCCGATCACGAAAATGAGCGTCGCCTCCTCGGCAAGTCGCTTGACGGCGTCCTGGCGGTTCTGGGTGGCGTAACAGATGTCATCGGCGCCCGGCCGTGTGAGCGTACCGAACCGCTTCTCGAGCGCATCGACGGTCGACCGGACGTCGTCCAGGGAGAGGGTCGTCTGGCTGATCACCGCGACCGGCCTGCCGTCGGACTCGAGCTGCGCCGCTTCCTCCGGCGACTCCACCACGACGGTCGACTCGGGCCGCTCACCCTGCGTTCCGATCACCTCGACATGGTCGGCGTGGCCGACGAGCGCCACGAGATGACCGCTGTCGGCGTAGCGCCGAGCCTCGGCATGCACCTTGGACACGAGCGGGCACACCGCATCGACGACGCGCAGGCCGCGGCGCTCGCAGCTCTCGCGAACCGCAGGTGCGACTCCGTGTGCGGACAGGACGCAGATCTCTCCGGCCGGGATCTCCGCCTCATCGTCGACGAAGACGGCCCCGAGCAGCTCGAGCCGGCGAACGACATGATCGTTGTGGACGATCTCATGCCGGACGTAGATCGGCGGGCCATGCTCGGCGAGCAGTCGCTCGACGATCTCGATCGCGCGGTCGACTCCCGCGCAGAAAGAACGAGGGGCGGCAAGGAGGACGCGCTTGCTCATGCCACCCTCTCCAGGCTCCGCAGCGCCCGGCGCGCACCCCGCGCCGCCCGCACGGTCACCGCAGGCTCGCGGACGAAGCCCCGCAGGAACCCGACCACGTCGACTCCGCCGTCAGGCGTCGCGCCCTGGGCGACACCGCCGAGCCGATGGGTCGGCGTATCGCTGATCGCGCGCAGGCAGCCGACGAGGCGCCCGCTCCGCGCGAGCGCACCCGATTCCATGTCGACCGCGTCTGCTCCTGTCGCCGCATGGAGCCGGGCCCGTTCCGCCGGGTCGTCGACGATCCGGCTCGCGCCGAGGATCGTTCCCGTCCTTGCAGGTGACGCTCCGAGCGGTTCGCCTTCCCAGAGCACCGCGCCCGACTCGTCGACGACGCGCGTCGCGTCGATCACCGTTCCCACCGCCAGCTCACCGGAAAGCGCGCCCGCGATCCCGAACGACACGAGCCGTCCCTCAGGCACGCCCTTCGAGGCGCCGAGCCCGACGACCGCGGTCCGCCCCAACCGGCGAGCGATGCGCTCTTCGACGGTCATGGCACAAGCGAACGTCAGCCCGTCAGCGTCCAAGCCATGCTCCTCGCGCCCTCCCGCAAAGAACCTGCAGCCTCGTATGCCGCCGACGGC
The DNA here is from genome assembly GCA_963804935.1 of uncultured Actinomycetes bacterium. Lineage (GTDB taxonomy): Bacteria > Actinomycetota > Thermoleophilia > Gaiellales > Gaiellaceae > 3-1-20CM-4-69-9. The sequence goes on along the minus strand of CAWDSD010000017.1, from coordinate 738,340 downwards.
TCGAAACCGGAATGGATGGCGCAGTGCTCGCAGCGCGGATCGTTGCCGGGCCCGTAGTCCTCCCACTCCATTCCGTCGAGCAACGCGTCGTACGTCGGGAAGATCCCGTCGGTCAGCAGGTAACACGGCCCCTTCCACCCGTAGGGATTGCGGGTGATCGAGCCCCACGGCGCGCACTTCAACTTCCGTTCGCCCGTGAGGAACTCCTGGTAGATCGGCGTCGCGAGCCACCGGTAGTTCCGCTGCCGCGCAACCTTGCGGATGATCCGGAACTTCTCCTCATGCTCCGCGCGGGTCATCGTGAGCGCCGGATCGATCTGGGAGTACTGATAACCGGGCGCGATCAGCATTCCGTCGATGCCGACCTCGTTCGTCAGATAGCCCATCATCTCGAGCACGTCGTCGACGGACGTCTCCTTGAAGATCGTCGTGTTCGTCGTGACGCGGAAGCCGGCTTCGCGCGCCTTCCGGATCGCGTCCACGGCAACGTCCCACAGACCGGGGTAGTCGCAGATGTAGTCGTGGATCTCGCGCATGCCGTCGAGGTGAACCACGAAGGTCATGCGATGGCTCGGCTTGAAGACGTCGAGGTACTGCTCCAGGCGAAGCGCGTTCGTGCAGAGGTCGATGTTCTTCCCGAGCTCGAGCATGCCGGCGACGACGTCTTCGATGCCCTTGTAGACGAGCGGTTCGCCACCGCAGATCGACACGACCGGTGCCGGGCACTGCGCGCCTGCGTCGATGCACTCCTCGACGGTGAGCCTGGCCTTGTTCGACTCGTACTCCCGGATCTTCCCGCAGCCGATGCAGGCGATGTTGCACGCGAGCGTCGGCTCGAGCATCAGGACGAGCGGGTACCGCTCCCCCTTGCGCTGCTGGCTCGCGACGTACTTGCCGATCTGGACGGTCGAGCGAAGCGGGAACTTCATCCGTTGAGCCTTTCTCTCAGGCGCCCGAGCGCGAGGAGCGGGAACGTCAATCGGTACAGGTGGTAGCGAATCATGAAATCGAGAGGGAAACCGGTGCCAGTGAAGTGGCGCTCGTCCCAGTCGCCATCCCCACGCTGAGTCTCGCAAAGATACTTGGCTCCATGCCGCGTGGACAAGCCCGTCTCGGCACCGCCCGAGACGTAGGCGAGTAGCGCCCAGGCCGTTTGGGAAGCGGTCGCGGCGCCACGGCCGCGGGCCGCGGGCTCCGAGTAGGAGGCGATGTCCTCACCGAAGGCACCGCTCGGTTGCTGGACGGAGTCGAGCCAGGAGAGCGCCCGCCGGATCGCGGGATGCTCGGGGGGAAGGCCGCAGGCCTCGAGTGCGGGGACGGCCGCCCCTGTGCCGTAGACGTGGTTCACGCCCCAGCGGCCGAACCAGGAGCCGTCCGCCTCCTGCTCGGAGAGCAGCCACTCGAGCCCCGCCTCCGCGGAGGCTCCGTATCCGGTCTCGTGAGCGAGCGCCTCGAGAGCGTGCGCGGTGACGTCGGCACTCGGTTCGTCGGTGACCTTGCCGAAGTCGCAGATCGGGAGCTTGTAGAGCCAGAGCGCCTCGTTGTCGACATCGAACGCGCCCCAGCCGCCGTTCCGGGACTGCATTCCGACCAGCCAGTCGAGCCCGCGCCGCGCCGCCTCGTCGCCCAGGCCGAGCTCGCGCAGCGCGAGCACGACCACGGCGGTGTCGTCGACATCGGGATAGAGGTCGTTGTCGAACTCGAACGACCAGCCTCCCGGCGCGAGTCCCGGCCGGCGGATCGCCCAGTCGCCGCGGACGCTGACCTCTTCGCCGAGCAACCACGAGCCCGCAGCCTGGAGCTGCGGATCGTCGGCGGGAATCCCCGCCGCGCGCAGGGCAAGGATCGCGAGCGCGGTGTCCCAGATCGGCGACTGGCAGGCCTCGGGCCGCAGGCGGTCGCCGTCTCGCACCATGAAGCGCTCCCAGCCGGCGAGCCCACGCGCGAACGTCTCATCTTCGAAGCCGTGGCCGAGGGCGGCAAGCATGATCAGCGACCAGACCCACGGCGGTTGAATCCCGCCCCACGAGCCGTCGGCCTCCTGTCGTTCGCGCACCCAGCGCTCGGCGACCCTGATCGCGTGGCGACGGAGCGCGGAGTGGTGCGGCCGACCGCCCGGCGCGGTCTTGCGGCCGCCGATCTCGCTCAGGTCGATCGCGCTCGGGCGCACCGGACGCAACGCCTCGACGACCGACAGCGACACCATCGTCTGGCGCGCCCAACAGGAGAAGTCGTAGACCGAGAGCGGCCCCTGCGCCGGCAGGAGGATCAGCTCGACCGGGACGTGCGCGAGCCGGCTCCAGGGCCACTGCCCGATCAGCGCGAGAAACGCGCGCGTGAAGATCCTTGCGCGCGGCACACCGCCGGCGCGCCGGATGTACTCGCGCGTCGCCTCGCCGGCGTCGACTCCTGCGAGCTTCAGCGCCGCGTAGGCCTCGACGGTGACGGACAGGTCAGGCGGCCCTTCGAACCAGATCGACCACGTGCCGTCGTCGCGGCGCCCCGCGAGCAGCTCGTTCGCGAGCAGCCGATCGGTCCCAGGGTCGCGCAGGCCGAGGAAGTGGAGCAGGAAGAGATGCTGGGCGGTCATCGTCGCGTTCGACTCGAGCTCGCCCTTCCACCAGCCGTCGGGGTGCTGCAGCGAGAGCAGGCGCTCCGCACCGAGCTCGACAGCAGTGTCGAGCGAAGTCAGTTCCTGGACGACAGTCATGCGGCAACCTTTGTTGTCACATCGGACAACAAGCTCGCGGCCGTGCGGCCGGAACGAACCGCGCTCTCCATCGTCGCAGGCCAGCCCGTCGCGGTCCACGCGCCGGCGCGCGTCACATGGGGACGGTCCGTCAGCGGGCCGGGACGCAGAGCTGCGGTCCCGGGGCGAAGCGCGACGGTCGCGTTCGGCTCGCGGCTGACCCGCGACCAGAGCAGCTCGGCGTGGCCCAGCCGTTCGGTCACCTGCCCCGCGATCCGCTCGACGAGCTCGCGGCCGCGCACCTCCATCAACTCCGGCACGCCGCTCGAGACCACGGTCAAGTACTGCGCGTCGGCCGGCCACGGGGGAACCTCCAGGTTCCCCCGAACCCCCTCCCCTGGTCCGCTGTCGCGGACAGGAGCTTTCTTTGACGGGCTGACGCTCGTCAAAGCGCTCCGATCGAAGAGCCAGTGCGCATCAGAGTCGAGCAACGCTGCAAGCGGCGTCCGCAGGAGTGGCCTGTCGAAGAGGAGGTGCACGCTGACGATCGGCGACGGCTCCAGCTTCGGCTCGGGCTCGCCGAGCAGGCGTGCCGATTCCCCCGGCGGGGTCGCAACGACGATCGCATCGGCGGCAACGTCGTCGACGTCGTCGACCCTGACTCCGGTCTCGACCTGCGCGCCCCGGCGTTCGAGCGTCTTCAGTGCTGCATCGCCGTGCATCCAGCCGAGCGGCTTCGTCGGTAGGACTAGCTCGCCCGCACGGAGGCCCGAAAGCAGTGCGGTCTGCACGGTGAAGATGCCCATCGCGGCGCTCGCCTCTGCGCAGGGAAGGTTGAGCGCAGGACGGATGAAGACGTCCCAGAACCGCTCGATCGCCGGGGGCGACTGACCCTTGCCGAGGAGGAAGTCCGCGAAAGTCTCGTCGTCGTGCTCGTCTGCGCGGGCACCGCGCAGTGCGAGCAACTGCCACGCGAGCGGGCGGTCGCGCAACGGAAGGTGGCCGTAACGCGCGAGGAGAATCGTGGTGGGCGAAATCTGCGCCCAGCGGCGTTCCTCGTCGACGACCGGAAGGCTCAGCCGCATCCGCCGCACCGAGCCGCTCTCGCCGATGCGTTCGAGAAAGGCGAGGTACTCCGTGAAGCAGCCGAGCGCGATGTGCTGCCCGTTGTCCGGAGGAGGCGCCGGGTCGCCCTCTCGCTCCGGCAGCGTCTGGACGGCCCCGCCGAGCGTCGGCCTGGCCTCGAAGAGCGTGACGTCGTGACCCGCGTCCACCAGTTCGAGTGCAGCGGCGCAGCCTGCGAGGCCGCCGCCGATCACGGCGGCCTTCATCGCCTCAGGCCCCCGCCCACGATCCGCAGCTTTGTCAGCGTCGAGAGCTGTGGAGGGCCGTCGAAGACGTCGAAGCCGCGCGCCTCGATGCGATCGAGTGTCGCGCGATAGAGGCCGGCGAACGTAGAGATGCACAAGGCGCTTCTACCGTCGAGCGTACGTGTGAGGCCTAGCCCGTCGCGCAGGTAGGCGCGGGCGCGTTCGGACTGGAACGTCATCAGCGCCCGCCAAGCGTCTGTCGTTTCGCCGGCCGCGATCTCGTCCTCGGTGACGCCGAACGATGCAAGCTCGTCCTGCGGGAGATAGACGCGGCCGAGGTCCCAGTCCTCACGCACGTCCCGGATGATGTTGATCAGCTGCAATGCGATCCCGAGCGTCTCCGCACGCTCGACGTCGTCGGATCCGTACACCGCCACACACGCGACGCCGACCGCACCGGCCACCCTTGTGCAATACGAGCGCAGCTCCTCGAAGTGCGCGTAGCGCGTCTGGTCGAGATCTTGCAGGCCGCCGTCGACGAGCGCATGCAACGCACTGTCGGGAATCGGAAAGCGCGCACGCGCATCCGCGAGCGCCACCGACATCGCATCGGGGCCGGGCGAGTCGAGCGCGGCGCGCAGCCTTTCGAGCTGCACCTGCTTCTCGTCGCGCGGCAGCTCACCGTCGGCGACGTCGTCGACTTGCCGAGCGAATGCATAGATGGCTGCAATCGCACGACGCTTCTCCCGTGGGAGCACCATGATCCCGTACGCAAAGTTGCGCGCGCGTCGCCGAGTCAGCCGCTCGACCTCCGCATAGGCCTGCTCGGTGGTCATCGCGCGAGCGCCGCCAGTGCGAGCCTGGTGCGGGAAGGACGCGGGCGCTGCGTGAACACATCCCAGTGCGCAGACTCGAGCGCGTCGAGTGCCGCCGCTCCGCCGCGCGCGAAGAGCCCGACAGCACGGCCGGTACGGCCGCCGATCCGTTCCTGCAGCAACTGCCCGGCCGCCAGAAGGTCTCGCGCGCGGGCGGCCTCGAAGCGCAGCAGGTCGACGAGCTCCGGACTGGGATGGTCGAGCTCCGTCACGTCGAACCGGCGGCGGTCCTCGAGTGGCAGGTAGATGCGCCCGAGCTCGAGGTCACGTGGAACGTCCTGCAGGAAGTTGACGAGCTGCAGTCCCGTGCAGACGTCGTCGCTCGCGGCGACGAGCTCGGCGTCTCCGTCCAGGCGGAGCAGACCGAGCACGAGCCGCCCCACCGGATCCGCGGAATGCCGGCAGTACTCCCGAAGGTCCTCCCAGGTCGCGTACTCGGAGATGCGCTGGTCCATCCGGTTCGCCTCGATCAGACGCAGGAACGGTTCACGCGGCAAGGAGAACTCGTGGATGGTGGGAGCCAGCGCGCGCATCACAGGCCAGGTCGGCTCGCTCCGGTAGCAGGCTTCGAGCTCACGCTCGAGCTCGTCCAGCGCGGCGAGCCGATCGCCCTCCACCTCGTCGCCGAGAATGTCCACCAGCCGGGCGAACCCGTAGATGGCGCGGAGATGCGGCCGGAGACGGCGAGGAAAGAGGACGGAGGCAACCGGGAAGTTCTCGGTGCGCGCTCGGCGGGCGACGGCAGCCACATCCATGCCGTACAAGATCCCCTGCGGGAGGCGGCTGGTCAACACATGACGGTTGCGCTTCGGGTTGGGCAAGTGTCTAATTCGTCTGCGTCGAGCCCGCCCAGACCCCCCTGCGGCGCTCGTGGAGTCAAGGAGGGCGTTGTCGTGCCGAACAACCCGACCGGAGACGGACTGCGCAGGGATCCCGTTTTGCGGATCGAGGCAGTCGGAACCGCCTGCGTCGTCAGCCTGGGCGGCGAGCTCGATCTCTATAACGCCGAAAGTGTCCGGGCCGCCCTGGCCGGCGCCTGCGCCGAAGCGCCTGAGCGGATCGTGGTCGACCTCGGCGAGGTCGAGTTCATGGACTCGACGGCGCTGGGCGTCCTGATCGAAGCGCGGACGAAGCTCGACAACGGGCGCGCGTTCTTCCTTGCCGCTCCTGGAGTCGAGACGAAGCGTGCGCTTCAGATCTCGGGCCTCGACCGACACTTCTCCGTGCACGACACCGTGCCGGAAGCGCTCGTCGCGAAGGTCTAGAAGGTCAGAGGCCCGGCGCCGCGGCAGGCGCCTCGCTCATCTCCTGGCTGCGAATGAGCGTCAGCGATGCGATGAGCGCGAGCACTCCGAACACCGCGAGCCCCCAGAAGGCCCAGGAGTAGCCCCCGGTCAGCGCGACCGGCAGCGACTTGCCGTCGCGCAGGAGCGTCTTGAAATGGCTCGTGAAGATCGACGAGGCGACAGCCGTGCCGACCGCGCCGCCGATCTGCTGCGACGTGTTGATCAACCCCGACGCCAGGCCCGCCTCCCGCTCGGCAACCCCGGCGAGCGCTGCGATCGAAACAGGGACGAAGGCGAAGGCGATCCCGACCCCGACCATCAGATAGCCCGGCAAGAGATCGGAGACGAAACTCGCATGCACCGGGATCTGCGAGTACCAGATCATCGCTGCGGTCAAGAGCGTGAGACCGATCGCGATGATCGGCTTCGGGCCGAACCTCGTGGTCAGCGCCTGCGCAACGCCGGCGGCGATGACCGCCGTTCCCGCTGTCGCGACGAAGGTCACGCCCGCCTTCAGCGCGGAGTAGCCGAGGACCCCCTGCACGTAGAGCGTTAACACGAAGAAGTTCGCGAAGATAACGGCGCCGAGCAGGCCGCCGACGACGTTCGCACCGGTGACCGTCCGTACGCGGAAGATGTGGAACGGCATCAACGGATCGGGAATCCGGCGTTCGTTGAAGAAGAACGCAGCGAGCAGGGCGGCCGAAGCGATCAAGAGCAGGATCGTCCGTGCCGTCACCCAACCGACGTCGGGTGCCCTCGAAATCGTGTAGACGAGGAGCGCAAGGCCGCCGCTGACGAGCACGGCGCCGAGCACGTCGTACTTCCGGCCCGTCTCGTCGCGCTTGCTCTCCGGCACGATGCGCGGCGCCACGAGCAGCACGAGCGCGCCGACGGGAACGTTGACGAAGAAGATCCATTCCCAGCCGAGGTACTTCGTCAGCACGCCGCCTGCGAGCACGCCGACCGCGGCGCCGCTGCCTCCGAGCGCGCCCCAGATCCCGAGCGCCTTGTTCCGCTCAGGCCCTTCCTCGAAGCTCGTCATCACGATCGACAGCGCGGCAGGCGAGATGATCGCGCCGCCGAGCCCCTGCACCGCGCGCGATGCGATCAGCATTCCCTCCGATTGCGCGAGCCCGCACGCGAGCGAGGCGAGCGTGAAGAGCGCCACTCCGACCATGAACACGCGGCGCCGCCCGAGCAGATCCGCTGCACGGCCGCCGAGGAGCAGGAAGCCGCCGAAGGCGATCGAGTACGCCGTGATCACCCACTGCAGGTTCTCGCGCGAGAAGTCGAGCGCCCGCCCGATCGACGGCAGCGCGACGTTGACGATCGAGACGTCGAGGATCGTCATGAAGAACGCCGTCGCGACGACCGCGAGGATCCGCCAGCGGTGTGGATTCGACGCCATCGGCCCTAGGTTATTCGGAGCAAGGGCCTGAGGGCAATCGAGCTAGCCGCCGAGGACGGCGAGGAGCCGGTCGTCGTCCTGCTCGTTTCGGATTGTGATGCGGATGCCGCCGCGCACTGGTCGCACGGCGAGCCCTCGCTGGAGCAGTGAGCCGGCGAGCTCCTGCGGTTCGTCGACCGGCACGTAGAGAAAGTTCGCGCGCGAGGGGAGCGGCTCGCGGCCGAGCTCGCGCAAACGCGCCGCGACGCGCTCGCGCTCCTCGAGGAGCGGGCCGACCTCGGGAGGGGATTGCAGCGCGGCAATCGCGAGGGCGGCGGAGAGTGTCGACAGCGGCGCGGGATGCTGGCGCTTGTTCAACTCCGCCGCGACGTCGCGGCCTGCGAGGGCGTACCCCACCCGTGCGCCGGCGAGCCCGAACACCTTCGAGAACGTGCGCAACACGATGACGCCTTCCTCGATCAGGCCGACGGCCGTGTCGCCCGAGTATTCGAAGTACGCCTCGTCGACGACGAGCGGCCGCGCGTTGGGAAGCTCGCCGAGCTCGCCCGTTGGATTGTTCGGCCGGCAGCAGATCGTCAGCGCCGGGTCGCGATCGTCGATCTCGGCGCCTGCGATCCAAACGGCGATGTGGAACATCGGATAGGTCGGGTCGTTCGCGATCGCGACCCGGTCTCCCGGACCTGCGAATGCACGGGTGACGAGCAGGATCAGGTCGTCCGCGCCCGCACCGAGGACGATGTTCTCCGGGGAGACCCCGGCATAGTCCGCAATCGCCTGCTCGAGCCGGGGGTAGCCACCGTGCGGGTAGGTGTGGATGCGCGCCAGTTCCTCCGCGAGCACCTCGGCTCGTGTCGAGGGCAAGAGGTGGGGCGACGTGTTGCCGTCGAAACGGATGATCTCGGCGACGTCAAGGCCGGTCCGTCGCGCGATCTCCTCCGTCGAGGGCGCGTCGTAGGACTCGATCTTCCCGCCGAGAGGTCTCACGTCGAGCATGTTCTCGCACCGTCGCGGTGCAGGATGCGCCAGCCGTCGGCGGTCGTGAGCGCCACCTTCCAGGCCTCGCTGCAGAGCGAGCTCGGCTGGTCGGGCCGGACGAACACCCAGTCGACGCCTCGGGGCGCGTCGCGGTCGTCCTCGTAAACGAAACGGACATGCCGCTCGAGGCCGCGGCCGAAGAACGGATACACGGGCTCGCTCGGCGTGATCGCAAGCCCCACGTCGGCGGAGTCGGGGATGCGCTGGTCGAGGAACCGGATCGGCGCGTCGTAGTCCTTGCGGAGCGCGACGCCCGTCCAGCGCGGCGTGGTCCAGACGCTGCGCGGCTTGTCTCGTTCCAGCAGCGGCAGCCCCGAAGGACGCTTTGCATCGTTCGCGAGCGAGAGCAACAACGTCGTGCCCGCGATCGCGACGACACCCCACGCGACCGGCCGCCACCGCAACACGATCCCCCACGTCGCCGCGGCGAGTGCAATCGGGAAGGCGAAGAAGCGCCCGATCCAGTCCTGGTAGAAGAGCAGCGCGGAGAAGGCGACGAGCCAGTACACCGGTGCGACCACGGAGAAGAGCGCCATGCGGTCGAGCTGCCTGCGGCGTACCGCGACGATCACGAGCACCGCCGCGGCGACGAGCAGCACTGAGCCGAGCGGTCCGTACCAGGAGAAGTTCGACGCCGACTTCGTGAGGTCACGGCCGCTGTCGAGGTTGGCGAGATCTCGCCGCCCGAGCGCGTCCCAGAGCTTGAAGTAGACGTTGATGAGCCGGTGCTCGAACGGCAACAGCAAGAGCGGAACGGCCGCCACGAGCGCGGCGATGCCGCCCGCGACGAGCGTCCCGCGAGCCCGAGTGCGTACGAAGACGACAATCGCGACCACGAGCACGACGAGGGCCACGATCCCGTAGAGCCAGCGGTCCCGCCCGCCGGCACCTGAGAGGTCGACGAACTCGATCGCGATCCGGAGAGTGCGCGCGGCCACCGGCGCGAGGCCACGGTCGACGCTGTACTCCGTCGAGATGTGGTTGTCCCATGTGCCCGCCTCGACGAGATTCACGACGTACCAGAAGGCTCCGACCACGGTTCCTGCGACGACGCCGCCGATTCGCAGCGTCCTGAGCCCGGCCGGCCGAGCGAACCATGCGAGAGCGAGCAGGAACGGCAGCGCGATCGGTGTGGTCAGTTTCACGTCGACGGCCAGTGCGGTCGCAACGCCTGCAAGCCAGGGCGAAACGCGATTCCCATCTATGAGAAAGAAGGCTGCGGCGAGCAGGAACGCGGCGACGACGAGATCGCTCATGGCCGTGCCCGCCTGCAGGGCGATCAGCGGCAGCGTGAGAACGAGCAGACCGCCGAAGAGCGCCTCACGACGACCGAAGCCGAACCGGCGGGCGATTCCGCCGGCACCTACCGCCAGTGCGAGCGCGCAGAACAACTGGTCGAGCGCGACGAAGTAATCGTTCCCCGCCAGGGTCATCGTCGCGAGCGGGCCGAGCTCCCCACCGGGCGGATATGCGTTGTTGCGCAGATCGAAGATGCCGCGGAGGTAGGTGATGCCGCCGTGCTGCCACCAGAGCGGCGCGCGTACGAGATGGAAGGTCAGGACGTCGTCCTCGACCTGCGGCACCCAGATTCCCATCGCGGCCGTGTACGCGAAACCGAGGATCACGACGACTGCGAGGACGAGCAGGAGCCGATCGCTCCACAGGGGGCGGAGAGCGGCGCGCCACTCGATTCCGCTACGGAAGCCGCGGCTGAGCAGAACGGCGACGACGCAGAGACCGGCGAGCGTGCCGAGCACCGCCCCGGTGGTGAACGCCCGGAAGAGCGAGAGCCCGAGCGCGACCAAGAGCAACTCGGCGTGCGCCACGACGAACGCGCCGATGAGGAAAGCAGACGCAGACCTGACCCCGAGCCTCGCCATGACACGAGCCGCGGTGAGACCGAGGAGCGCGAGCCCGACCAGAAGCGTGACCGTGGACGCCAACGACGGCGGAGCCTAGCCGGGTACTGTCCGGCTCCGTGTCCGAGAGCGCCGAGCCTGCGTACCAAACGCGCCCGGGCTGCTCGCGTGGATCATCGCGATGAAGTGGATCAAGCGTGAGCCCGGCGAGGGCGTCCTCCTCCGCGCCTGGGACAGCTTCGTCGTCCCCTCGCGCGACGCGCGGAGGCCCTGAAGTCGCCGCCGTTCGGCCAGTCACTCCTGGCCGTGGGCCGCCACCAGAGCTGATTCTCTGTAAAGACTTCCGCCGCAGAGGCTTGGACCGGCTGATTCGCAGGTAAGAGAGAGGGCATGTCCGAGGCGGGGCCCAGATCCGGCGTCCGCGCCGCGCTTGCCGTCGGCGCCCTCGTCCTCGTAGCACTCGTCGGATACGGCCTGCTGTCGACGTTCGTCGCCGGGCCGAGGGTCTTTGGAGACGAGGTGATCTACCTCGACGCAGGCGACTCGCTTGCCGACGGCCACGGCCTCCTCGTGCAGGAGCATCGTTACGGACGCGGTCCGGGATATCCGGCGACGATCGCTCCGATCGCGGTCGTCACGCAGGACCGATCGACCGTCTACTTCTGGGCGAAACTGTTCAACGCGCTCTGGTTTGCGCTTACCGCAATCCCGATCTATCTGCTCGCACGCCGGCTGCTGCCACGCAGGGCGAGCTTCGTCGTCACCGCGCTGTCGCTTCTGATTCCGTCGTCGATCTACGTCGGGCTCGTCATGACGGACAGCCTCGCGTACCTCGTCGGCCTCATCGCCCTCTACGCGATCGTGCTCGCGGTCGAGCGGCCGACGTGGCGCCGGCAACTCGCCGTTCCGGCCGCCGTCCTCGTTGCCTACCTCGTACGACCGCAGTTCGCGATCCTCTATCCCGCGTTCCTACTCGCCGTAGCTGCCGTAAGCCGGCGTCGTCTGCGCGAGCTCTGGGTCACCGGCGTCGTGACCGGGCTGGCACTCGTGGGTGCGGGTGTCGTCGCGATCGCGCGGGGTGCCAATGCACTTGGCGACTACTCGTTCCTCTGGCGCTCGTACGACCTCGACGGCGTCGCGCGGATGTTCGACTACCACCTGGCCGACCTCGCGCTCTACCTCGGCCTGATCCCGCTGATCATCCTGCCCGCTGCGCTTGCAGTCTTCTATCGCAAGGCGCGAGCCGGCTCGTCCGCGCATCGCGCGTTTCTCCTGGTGTTCGTCTCGACGACCGTGCTGGCGCTCTTCGTCGCGGCGCTCTTTGCGAGCTCGGGCTCGGCACAGGGCCGGATCTACGATCGCTACGTCTTCTACGTCGTGCCGCTGTGGCTGATCGTCGGCGCGGTCTGGCTTCAGGAAGGTGCGCCGCGACCGAGGCGTGCAGTCGGACTCGGTGCGGTGTTGCTGCTCGGAGCGCTCGCGCTCCTCCCCTTTGACGTCTACGTCGTCGACGACGCGTCGAAGGAGCTCCACGCGGCCGGGACGCCGATCTGGACGCACCTTGGAGACCTGGCTGTCGCGCACGGACAGACGGGCCATCGCGCCATCGAGGTGGCCGCCGTTCTCGCCGCAGCCGCCGTGGTCGCAATCCCGCGGCGCTTCGCTCCGGCACTGGTCCTGCCGTTGATCGCGGTCTTCGCGGTCAACTCGGCTCTTCTCTGGACCCACGGGATCAGAGACAACAACGGCGCCGTCTTCGCCTCGCAGAGCAGCGCGACGCGGGGCTGGGTCGACCAGATCGTCCCGGACGACCAGTCCGTCACGCTGCTCCAGGTTCAGCCCTCCGGGTGCCAGCGAGAGCTGGGTTACGCGTACATGCTCACGGAGTTCTTCAACGACCGTGTCGACGCAACGCCGCAGCTCGGCGTCGCGCCGTACGGCGGCTTGCCGAACGAGACGGTGCACGTCAGCGGCACTGGACGTCTGATCGGCCTGGACGGCCGTGCTCTGAGGAGCAGCTGGGTCGTCGCGCCCTCCGGTGTCAAGGTGAGTGGGATGCCGGTGGCCGAGGGAACCGTCGACCGCCTCGTGCTCTGGCATGTTCCGGCCGGCCGTGTCGAGGTGCACGCGGCGTCCGACCATCAGGTCGAGTCCCAGGCGTGTCGCGGCACGCCGAGCTGAGCGAGGATCAGCTGCGGTAGATCAGAACCGGCCCGGCAGCCCGCTGGACGCACTCCTGGCTGACCGACCCGATCAGAAACTCGGCGCGACCGGCGCCGTGTGAACCGAGCACGAGCAGATCCGCGTCGGCGGCGGCCTCGAGCAGCACTTCGACCGGATGTCCTTCGATCGCTTCGGCCCTCACCGAGCGTTGGTCTCCCACGACCTCGTCGACGATCGACGTGACGAATCGAACTGCGCCCTCGTGCGTCTCGGTGACGATCTCCGCGAAGTTGACCGGGTGGCCCGGCGCCGCATCGGGAATCGGTAGTGGCACGTCGTAGACATGCAGCGCAACGACTTCAGCCTCTCCGGCGTTGTCGACGGCCCAGCGCAGAGCCTGCTTCGACGTGTCCGACCCGTCGATACCGACAAGGATCCTCTTCATCACGGCTGATACTGCTGGTCGAGAGTGAGCACCGTGTCGATGTGCACTCGCAGCCAGACGCCTGTCGCCAGCGGTTCGAAAAGCTTCCGATGCTTCCCGCCGTTGACGATCCGCGCCAGCTCGTCGACCGGGATCTTCGTCTCGCCGAGCGAGCCCTGCCCGTGTTGCGTGATGACGGAGACGCGCGCGCTCGTGGGCAGCAGGTACGTCAGCAGCCTGTGGCCTTCATTCAGGCGGTAATTGTCGTTGGGAACCGGTTCCCCTGGCGCGACGGCGCCGTCCTCGGCAGCGGCGGTGTTCGCTGTGATTCCACTCAGTAGCAAGGCAGGATCGAAGCGGAGCACGTAGCCGGCGCCTTTTCGCTTCAGGGACTTGATGTAGCCGAACTGCGTCTGCACCGCAGGCGGGCCGAGGTCCGACGTCGACTTGGCGGGCACGGTCACGGTCCTCGTCACCGTCTTGGTGCTGCCGCAGCCGGCCGCCGTCAGACCGACAAGTCCGCCGAAGGCGACAAGGCTTATGCAGCGACTATTCAGCACTCCGGCGACAGGGTGCCACATGGAACCGGCTTTCTCGGTGTCGGTTGCTCGCGGTGGCTCTAAGGAGCCTCGTGCTCCGTCGCTGTGATCGCTGCACTCAGGTCTACCTGGAGCTCACGGAACGGACGCCAGTCCTCGCACTCCCAAGACGATCCGCCGCACATCGGGCAGCGCTCAGGTGCCATCGCCCGACTCGCACCGTACGAACATTTGACACACCGGAAGCTGTGAGCCGGGCTCGCGGCGCTGGGCCGGCCCGAACCGTCGTGCCGCTGAATAGACATGAGGAGACCCCTCTCTTCAGGGCCGCGAAGGTCTGGGCGGCAAAACGCTAGGAGGCGGAAGGATAGCCGGAATCGCAGGGAACGCATTCGGAGATGTGCCTATTTGCAGGCATTTCGCGTGTTTAGTCAGCCGCCCAATGGCTAGAAGAGCTGTACCTAGCAGGTCATGCACACGATCGAAGGCGAGGGCCTTCGCAAAGGGGTTGAGGCCAGTGACGATCGCTGAAATCTGGACGTACAGCACCAGCACGGCTCCGTCCATCGACTTGACCGGCTTCAAGGTCGAGGCGCTCGACGGCAGCATCGGCAAGGTCGACGAGTCCACCAACGAGGCCGGCGGCAGCTTCATCGTCGTCGACACCGGCCCGTGGATCTTCGGCAAGAAGGTGATGCTCCCGGCCGGAGTCATTCGTGACTTCGATCTCGATACCGAAACGGTGTTCGTCAACCGCACGAAGGATCAGATCAAGGACGCGCCGGAGTTCGACGACAAGCGCTACCGCGACCAGGACTACCGCGACGAGCTCGGCGGCTACTACGGCCCGGGCGGTATGGGCTACAGCGACCGCTAGTCCGGTCGGAGATCCGAAAACACGAAGCCCCGCGGCGACGCGGGGCTTCGTCATCTCAGGAATCAAAAGGGAGAGTGGTGGCGCTGCGGTGCCGTCAGGCCGCTCGGATGATCGCGTTAAAATGACTCCGCGGTCGTCTACTGGCATTCAGTCTTCGTGAGGGCGTCGCATACTCGTGCTGAGCGCGGCCGTTCACTTGATCCCCTACGCCGTGATCGCGACCTTGAGCCCACTCGGCTTCGCCGCGACGATCACGGTGATGCGCAGCGGCCGGCTCAAGGCCATCGGGTTCGCGGTCGGCGTCGTCCTCGGTCAGTTGCTGGCCTGCGCGGTACTCGTCGCGGTCGGCGCCATCGCGACACCCGATCGCTCGAAGTCCCATCCGAGTTTCGAGGGGCTGCTCGAGCTCGGCCTCGGCATCGTGTTGCTGTCGTACGCCGCAGTGGTTTCATCGCCGTCCAGAGACGGTGCGCCGACGGCCAAACGGCCGCTCGAAGGCCGCGCTCGAACGGCTGGAGCGCGTCCACGTCGTCACTGCCTCGGTCGTCGGGCTGCTGTTCGGGATTGGCGGGCCGAAGCGCCTCGTGCTCACAGCGTTGGCCTCGGCCTCGATCGCCGCCTCGGGCCTCACAGGATCGGATGAAGCTGCACTGATCTTCTGGTACGGGCTGCTCGCAACGGTGCTTGTCTGGGTACCCGTCCTCGGCTATCTGCTCCTCGGCAATCGGGCCATGACCCCCCTCGACGCGGCCGTGGAATGGCTTTCCCGCCACCGCCGCCCGGCGACGGTCTTCGTCCTCGTCGTCGTGGGCGTGGCGCTCCTTGTGAGCGGCGTGCGTCTGCTCTAGCCGGGAAGGAGTGGGAACATCGTGGTGGCCCCGGTGGGGGCCACCACGATGGACGTGCTAGGAGGCGACTTTCGACCCGACTCTGCGGAGCCCGAGGCCGGCCGCGAGCATCGCGGAACCGATCAGGGCAAGAGCCCAAGCGGGGAAGCCGGTGAAAGGCAGCTCTCCGGGCTTGCTCGTCGCCGCTGCGACACCGCTCGCCCGTGCACCCTTCACGTGGTGCGCCGGCTTGTTCTGGACCGCCGGTGTGCTGACCGCGGGCTCCGGCACCGAGGAAGGTCCCGGCCCTCCGGATGATCCGCCCTTGCCCGGAGTCGATGAGCTCGTGGTCGTCGGCGGGGTCGTGCCTGTCTCGGTTTTCGTAGTCGTCGTCGTGGTCTGGTTCGTCGTCGTCGTTTCGTTCGTCGTCGTGGTCTCGTTCGTAGTCGTGGGAACCGTCGTCGTCGTTTCGGCCTGATCGCAGTGATCCTCGTTGCCCTTCGCGTTCCCGTGGTCCTCACAGTCCTTACCGTTCTGGTTCGGATCGGGACGGCAATCTTTGCCAGAGTTGCCATGCGAGCAGTCGTCGCCCGGGGATCCAGGGACTGTCGTGGGAGAACCGTTCCCATTCCCATTCCCGTTTCCGTTTCCGTTGCCGGAATCGGCGAGGGCAGCTGACACACCGATACCGGCGATCAGCACACCCACCATCGCCACGACTTTCGCGGCCTTGAGCGTCCATCCAGTCATGCAAGTTCCTCTCGTTTCCGTGGATGGGGCTAGCCACCGCACGCCCGTGTCGCACACGAGCGCGGAAAAGCTTTTCCCCCTGTGTCTCACTTTGCGAAAAGCCAGATGACAGGCGCGCCACGAAGGTACTGGTGTGCCTGGACCTAGAGGTTGGTTCGACCACCGCGCCGCCTTGCAGCGGGACACGCCGCATGGACCGCTGGCTCGGGGAGGTGACTAAAGTCGGTAGGCCAAGCAGACGATGTAAGTCGGGAAGCAAAGGCCCACGCTTGCCAATGAAGCTCTACGCCGCAGTCATCGTCACCGTCACCCTAGGAGTCGTCGCTCCGTCGGCGGCCTCAGCGCAGACTCCTGCCGGCTACCGCGCGCAACTGAACGGCCTCTGTCGTGGCTACACCCCGAAGCTCAGAGCCGACGAGAAGGCAATACAAAAGGCGACCAAGGCCAAAGACTGGAAGGCCGTCGGCTACGCGCTCGGTCACTACCTCGTGCTCGCGCTGGCCCAGGACAGGCAAATTGAGAGCACCCCGGTCCCTTCCGCGATGCGCACACAGATGACGCCGATTCTGCGCCTACTGAGAACGGCTGACGGCCACGCTCGACTCGCCCTCCGCAAGGGCGCCATGGGAGACAGCCGCGGGATGATTGTCGAGCTCGAAAAGATCAGCAAGCTCGCAGAGACTCTCAATGCTCGGCTTGACCGCGCCGGTCTCCGCGACTGCGGCTCCAACCAGAGCTAAGAAGAAGCCGACGCCCAGATTCGAACTGGGACCCCTTCATTACGAGGGACCGTTCAGCGGCTTGAGCGCTCGAATTCGGAGCGCTGATATGTCGTCACTTCCGCGTCTTTTGCACGAAAGGGGTCAAGAAGCTCCCCGTAGCGGCCGCAGGGCGCCCTGCGCGAGATGTACACGCGGCGTACCCCATCGTTTCCTCGTCGATCGTCGTAGGACGCGTTACAAACCTTCTGAGGCGGAAAGGGCGCGTTCTTGTTTCTTGTGCCACAAGTGGTTACGGTGGAGCGGAGACGTCGACCATCTGCGGCCGACCGCGTCCAAGGGGAGGGGAACGGAATGAAGATTCGTCACCCACTGTTCTTTGCACTGGTGGCTGCTTGCGCGGTATCGCTGGCGAGCACCGCTGTCAGCGCCGTCGCGGCTGAGACTCCATTCAAGGGAACCGTTCAGCGCGGTTGAAACGGGACCACTCGTTTTCCCGATCCGTACGACCACTCGGGAGGGCACAGGCACCGCCACGTATCTCGGTAGGTACACGGAGCACGTGACGGAGACGATCAACGTTCTGGACGATGTCTTCGACAGGCGCTGCAACGTTCACTGCGGCGAACGGCGACACCTTGTCCGCAAGCGAGGTCGGACACGCGACCCGGATAGGTCCCACGATGCTCTCAATCGTCGAGGTCTACACCGTCACAGGCGGAACGGGACGCTTCGCTGGCGCAACCGGCACCTTTACGCTGGAAGCCACCGTGGAGCAGACAACGGGCGTTAGTACCGGCACGTTCAGCGGAGCCATCGACCACTAGATGCCGTAAGGGGGCACTTCAAGCGCTGCTCAGCGTGGAAGGGGGCCCCGCTGTCACTGGGGCGGATCCTCCACGTTCACTCCCTTGCGGCGCACGGGCCCAGAAGGGCCGCCCGCGGCTCCCGACCCATCAGCCCTTAGAGCTCCTGTTCGCCGCTGCTACAAACTCCTCCGTGAACTTCGTGACTTGGGACGCAAAGGTGTTCGCGAGTCGAACGGCCATCGCCTCGCGACTGTCGGTGGCAGTGACGGAGAGAAAATCTGCGTCCGGAGAAGGCGCTACCGCAGTCTGATCAAGGACGGCTCCCAGTGTCATCCCCGGCAGCTCAGCCGCGACCTGACGGGCAAGCTCGGGAGAGCGGGAGCGGGCGGCGAGCGTATTGATGAATCGCTGCGGATCGCCTTTGATGTTCGTCGTGTCGACGAAAACCTTGGCACTCGCCCGATACTGGGGTTCTTGGCGTGAGGACAGGAAGAACGCGCTCAATCCGGCCACGAGGATCGGCACAATCACGAGCCATTTTCGCCGCCGCAGGATGGCGAGGTAATCAACGAGAGTCGTGGGACGATATGCGGATGTGTCTGTCACTCGGAGCCATCGTAGTACTGAACTGACGCGAAACCGGCTCGGAAAGCGAAGCCGACGCCCAGATTCGAACTGGGGACCCCTTCATTACGAGTGAAGTGCTCTACCAGCTGAGCTACGTCGGCAGCCGGCTCAGTTTAGCGCCACGTTCTGCGGCCTCCTGGCCCGTTCAGGACGCCTGATTGCCGCGTGCTACTTGTCTTTGCCGGGCTTCTCGGGCTTCGCGGGCTTGCCGGGCTTGTCGGACTTGCCGGACTTGCCCGTGTCGGTCAGGCCTTGCTCTGGCTCGGCGGGCGGATCGGCCGGCGGGGCCGGATCGGGCTTGGGAGCGGAAGCCGGAGCAGGCGTCGTCTTGGTCGGCTGAGTCGTCGCCAGCGGCGCGCGCTCATCCTTCTTCCCCTTGCCGTTATCGGACGGTGGCGCCGGGGCAGGCGCGGCGATCGTCGCTGCAGGAGGCGCAGGCGTCGGCTCGGTCTGTCCAGGCTCGGGCGTGGGAGTCGGCGCCGAGGACGCGTCGGATGCCGGGGCGTGAGTCGCCTCGGTGGCTTGCGAGGTGAGCAGCGAGACAGGCTTCGGCAGGCTCCGCGCCCCTGAGCTCGCGGACTTCCCGGTTCGTGTCCTGTGGTGCGCGGGTGTCGTGCTCGTCAGCGCCTCCGTCCTCGGCGCGGCAGCGCGAGTGACGTGAATCGTCATGGGAGCAGGCTGCTTCCCGAGGCTCAGCTGGTACGCGTCGTGCTTCGGCCCTTCTGTCGTAGCGGCCGCCGCCGCCACGCTCGCAACCGCGAGTGCGGTCGCAGTGATTTTGACGGCTGCCGCGCCGCCGCCGCCGAGCAGCGCTACACGCAAGCGAATACGCCGCCGACGTCGGCGCCGCGGCGCAGCCGTCTCTTCCACGTGTCCGCGTCTTGCTCCAGGCCCTGAGCGAGTGCGCGTCGTGCGCGGAAGATCAGTGTCTCGACGGCGCCCTGGGTCAGGCCAAGCTCGGTCGAGATCTCCTTGTAGGTGAGGCCCTGCCACTCGCGCAACAGAATCGCGCGGCGCTGGGTTTCCGGCATTCCTTCGAGGACTTCCTGGAGACGGATCAGCTCGTCCGCCGCGTGGTCCGGCCCTGCGACGACCTCCTGCAGGACCTCGAGGTTGTTCGGTGACTCGACCTTTCCGCGGCGCCAGGACGAACGGTGCCGGGACAGGCAGACGTTGTGGGCGATCTTGAACAGCCATGCCGACTCGAGCTCCGGAACGATGCCGCGCTGCAGACCGCGCAGGGCGTTCATGAAGGTGGTCTGAACGGCGTCCTCTGCCTCTTCGCGTGAGCCCAGCTGATGCTGGCAGTAGCCGAAGATCTGCTCCGAGTAGCGCTCGTAGAGCTCGGCGGCAGCGTTGACCCCCGGAGCGATTGGTCGCTCGACGCGGGTTGCTCGACCTATCTGCGGTACTGCGGCCACCGGTCCTCCTGCTGCGGAGCGCTCTGCGGGGCGCTCGTACGTGGTGTGTCGGCAGGCCGGGGTGGGTGGGCGACCCTAGAACGAGGGGCTAGGCCAGAACCGGGATGGCGCCCAGTTCGCGGCGGAGCTTGACGAAGAGCGCCTCTAGGGCGAGCGGGGGGCTGAGGTTGAACTCCTCGAAGGCCCGCCAGGTCTCTCGCGTGAGCTCCGCGGCCCGCTCGGCTCCGGCGAGTCGCTCCGTCTTGCCGTCCTGGGTGAGGAGGTCGAGCCGGTCGGCGTGGACGACCGCGCTCTCCGCGCCAACGGCCACGACGACAAGGTCCCGGTACCAGGAGGCGAGCTCTTCCAGCGAGGCGAGGAGCTCGTCTCGTTCGGCGCCGCGGGCGGCCCGTCGGACGCGCTGCTCGGCCTCGCGCGCCGGCAGGTCGAGCGTCTCGAGATCCTCCTCGGCTTTCACCTTTGCCTCGGCGGCACGTTCGCGCGCGCCGTCGAGGAGCCGCTGCGCGGCAGCGCCCGGCTCGAACTCCGGATCGGTGTAGACCGAGCGGGCGACCTCGAGCAGCGTGTCGCGTCGCCGGGTGGATTCGGGATCGAGCAAACGCGTGACGCGGTCGAGGCGTCCCGCCGCGAGCCGCGCGAGCGACGCGACCTCGTTCGGCGAGAGCCCGGGAGCGCGCGTGTCGATCTCGGTGCGAATCGCGCGCTCGGAGAGGCGCGTGAAGGGAACGAGCTGGCACCGCGACCGGATCGTGTCGGGCAGTGGGCCGAGGTCGTCGGCGACGAGGACGATGACGGCGTACGGCGGCGGCTCCTCGAGGTCCTTGAGCAACGCGTCAGCGGCGTCCTCGTTCATCGTCTCGGCGCTGTACACGAGGTAGACGCGGCGGTCGGCCTCGAAAGGCCGCATGTGCAGGTCGCGGCGGAGCTCGCGGATCTCATCGATGCGGATCTGGTCCCCGATCGGCTCGATGAGGTAGACGTCTGGATGCGCGCCGCGCTCGACGCGGCCGTGATCACCGATCAGCTCGCCGGCGAACGCGATGGCGGCCGCGCGCTTGCCGACGCCCGAGGGGCCGTGGAAGAGGTACGCGTGCGCGGGCCCTTCGTCCGCGACGGCCGCCCGCAGCAGGCGCTTTGCCTCTGCCTGCTCAGGAAAGCTCTCGAAGGCGTTCACGGATCTCCTCTGCGATCACCTCGGGCGGGCGGTTGCCGTCCACCGTCGTGATCCGGTTCGGGAACATACTCGCCAGCTCGCGGTAGGCGGCGTCGACCTTCCGCTGGAGCTCGAGCCCCTCGCGCTCGATGCGGTCGCTGCCCGTGCTGCGCTCCGCAGCGACCTCGGGATCGACCAGCACGACGAAGGTCAGGTCGGGAAGCAGGCCCTCGGTGGCGTTGAGGTTCAGCATGAGGACGCGCTCGACGCCGAGGCCCCTCGCGATGCCCTGGTAGGCGAGCGAGGAGTCGAGGTAGCGGTCGCAGACGACGTCCCGGCCCGCGGCGAGGGCGGGCGCGATCACGGTCGCGGCCAGCTCGGCCCGGGCGGCGGTGAAGAGAGCGGCCTCCGCCCAGGGGCTCATCTCCACCCCTTCGAGCAGCAGGCGCCGCACCTCTTCCCCGAGCGGTGTGCCTCCCGGCTCGCGGGTGGAGACGACGTCTCGTCCGTCCGCACGGAGCGCCTCGGCGAGGAGCTCCGCCTGCGTGGTCTTGCCGGACCCGTCCAGGCCTTCGAAGGTGACGAACACCGCGGCCGTACGATACGGCGCGTGCGGGCGGTCGTCACCGGAGGCGCGGGCTTCATCGGCTCGCACGTCGTCGATGCGCTGGTTGCGCGCGGCGACGAGGTGCACGTCCTCGACGACCTCTCCCGAGGTAAGCGCGAGAACGTTCCCGCTGAGGCGCGTGTGCACGTGGGAGACATCCGTGCCGACACAGGGCGTGTCTTCGACGAGGCTCGCCCCGAGCTCTGCTTCCACCTGGCGGCTCAGGCGGACGTGCGCGTGTCGGTCGAGCGTCCTGATTTCGACGCGGACGTCAACGTCGTGGGGACGCTGCATGTGCTGGAGGCCGCGCGGCGGCACGGCACGAAGATCGTGTTCAGCTCGACGGGCGGCGCGATCTACGGCGAGTGCGACGGGCCGGCGGACGAGGATCACGCGCGCGAGCCGCTTGCGCCCTACGGCGTATCGAAGCTCTCGGGCGAGGAGTACCTCGCGGCGTACAACCGCCTGTACGGCACGAGCCATGTGTCGCTGCGGTTCGGGAACGTCTACGGGCCGCGCCAGGATCCGAAGGGCGAAGCCGGCGTCGTCGCGATCTTCATGAATCGGCTGCGCCAGGGCGGGACGCCGAAGATCTTCGGCGACGGGACGCAGACGCGCGACTACGTCTACGTCGGTGACGTCGTCGCGGCGTCTCTGGCGGCGGCGGAGCACGGCGGCGGCGTGCTGAACGTCGGCAGTGGCATCGAGACGTCGGTGCTGGACCTGTACGAGCGGATCCAGCGCGTCGCGGGAGTCACGGGCAAAGCGGAGTTTGCTGAAGCCCGCGCTGGCGAACTGCAGCGAAGCGTCCTCGATCCGTCGCGTGCGCGGACCGAGCTGGGCTGGGCGCCGCAGCACTCACTCGACGAGGGCCTCGCGGAAACATGGGCCTGGATCTCCTCCACGTAGACCTGAGCATTCGGATTTTGCGACACTGTCTCCGATGGAGACCCCTGTCCACCTGACGGCCGTTGGCAGCCAGGCTGAGGCCGACATCCTTTGCTCACTGCTACGCGAAAACGGAATCAGGTGCGGCGACCGCCCAACGGATGTCGCGATTCAAGGCATGGGCGGCTCTGGAGGATGGCGAGAAATCCTCGTTAGCGAAGATCAGCTGGAAGCGGCCCGCGAGCTTCTGCCCGCTACGCCGCCGGTGGACTAGCCCAGCTCGGCGGGGCGCCCGCGCTCCGCTCGCGGGGCTAGAGCTCGATGCCCGAGACTGGATGCGCCACGTACCGCGCTTCGAGTTGCCCGATCTCGTCGTCGCTCAGCGAGATCTCCTCGGCCGCGAGCGCGTCCTCGATGTGCCCGAGTTTCGTCGCGCCGACGATTGGCGCGGTCACGCCCGGCTTGTGCAACAGCCATGCGAGCGCAAGTTGGGCCGGCGCGACACCGCGGACGCCGGCCACCTCCGTCAGGCGTTCAATCACCAGCCGATCAAGCTCGGGTTTGTAGAGCGACTCCAGGAACGGGTCGCTCCCGGCGCGCGTCGTCTGCTCGTTCCCGCGCGCAAGCAGGCCCCGAGCAAGCGGGCTCCACGGGATCACGCCGACGCCCTGGTCGATGCATTGCGGGATCATCTCCCGCTCCTCCTCGCGATAGATCAGGTTGTAGTGGTTCTGCATCGACACGAACCGCGTCGGCGCCACGCCCTGCGCCTTCGCGAACTGCCACGCGTACATGCTGCTCGCGCCGATGTAGCGGGCTTTTCCGGCCTTCACGACGTCGTGCAGCGCGCCCATCGTCTCGTCGATCGGCGTCGTCTTGTCCCAGCGATGGATCTGGTAGAGGTCGACGTAGTCGAGGCCGAGCCGCTCGAGCGACGCATCGATCGAAGCGAGAATGTGCTTGCGCGACAGGCCGCGCCCGTTCTCGCCCGGCATGGTCCGACCGTGCACCTTCGTCGCGACGACGTACTCCTCGCGCATGCCGAAGAGCTTGCGCAGCACCCGGCCGGTGACGACCTCGCTCTGACCGCCGTTGTAGACGTCGGCCGTGTCGAAGAAGATGATCCCGCCCTCGACGGCCCTGCGCACGATCGGATCCGCAGCAGCCTCGTCAAGCGCCCACGGCCGCGTCTCGTGCCTGCCAAAGCTCATCATCCCGAGGCAGACGCGAGAGACGCGCAGCCCCGTCCCGCCAAGGTTCACGTATTCCATTGCGCAGACACTAACGCTGTCCTGGAGGTTGGTTAGGTCGGATGAACGAGTAGCAGTACCAGTGTCGCGAGTCCGAGAAGCACGCCCAGGGACGCGAACACGAAGGTGGCGCGATTATCGAGAGGCGCGTAGTCGCCACGAACGAGAGCCTCCTCAACCTGCTTCTGCCGAACATAGCCGTAGGCGATGAACCCGACACCCACGAGCGCAAACGAGACTCCGATCACCTCGAAGGGCCAGGTCGCGCCCTTCGACAGGTCCGGCACCAGCCGTCCGGCACCGAAGCCGACGGCGAGACACGTCAGCCCGGTTCGCCACCACGCCAGGTAGGTCCGTTCGGTCGCCAGCCTCGTGCGTCGTATCGCATCACCGGCCTCATCGAAATGCTCTGCTGCCACCAAGGTGACGTTTCGCCACTCGTTCCGCCAATCCCCCTAGTGCCCTGATGTCTGATCGTTCTTCGGCACGGGGATCTCGGCGGTGAGCTGTGTGCCTTGTCCCGGCGGGCTTTCGATGTGCAGCCGACCGCCGAGCGCTTCGACGCGATCCGCGAGACCGACGAGTCCCGAGCCGGGGACAGGCTCCGCGCCTCCGATTCCGTCGTCGCGCACGACCACCGTCGCAAAACCGTTCGACCGTTCGACGGCAACGCTTGCCCATGTCGCTTGCGCGTACTTCGCGACGTTCGTGATCGCCTCGGCGACGAGGTAGTAGATCGCTGCTTCGACGGAATCCGGCAGCCGGTCTTCCGGAAGCCGAGCAAGCTCGACCGGGATCGGCGCGCGGTCGGCGAGTGCGCGGACCGCAGCCTCGAGACCTCGGTCGGTGAGAACGGCCGGGTGAATTCCGCGCGCGAGTTCCCGGAGCTCTTCGAGCGCGTGATCGAGCTCGCGGCTCGCTTCAACGAGAAGCGCCTCCGCGGATTCGGCGTCCTTCCGCAGGCTCCCTCTGATCAACCGGAGCCGGAGTGCGAGGGAAACGAGTCGTTGCTGCGCGCCGTCGTGCAGGTTTCGCTCCAGGCGTCGGCGTTCGGTGTCACCTGCCTCGACGATCCGGACGCGTGACGCGGCGAGCTTCCTGTACGCATCGGCGTTCGCCAGCGCTTGCGCGACGAGCTCGGCGAAGTCGGCGAGACGGCGCTCTGATCCCGGTGCAAGTGGTTCGTCGCGTCGTGCCGCCGCCACGAGGGCGCCCCAGACCTGGCCGCCAACCCTGATCGGCGCGGCGCCCGCCGAGCCGTAGCCGAAGCTGCTCAGCCGTTCCACGATCTCTGGCGCCCGGCCCTTGTAATCGTCGATTCGCTCGGGTCGGCCTGTCCTTTGGATCTGCGCGAGAACGCCGGTTTCCTCAACTGGCACGCGCGAACCGACCGGAAACGCAAGCCGGCCCGTGTCACTCCAGCCGCCGACGAACGTGACCGTGCCGTCCTCATCGAAGCGTGCGAGGCTGGCCGCCGACGCTCCAAGCGTCTGGGCTGCCTCGACCGTCACCTGCTCGAAGACGCGGTCCGATGCTGCCTCACCAGCGACGAGCGTGGCGATGCGTCGCAACGCGGTCTGCTCGTCGGTGAGCGCCTGCTGCGCGCGCTCGCTCGCGGTTCGCTCTGCCGTGACGGCCGCGAGGATGAGCGACGTCAGCGCGGCGACCGTCACGAACAGCTGGCTCGCGAGCACGCTATGCGTGATCGACGCCCGCACGAATGGCCCTGATCCGTGCGCGGTGTTCCACACCGTCAAGGACGACGTGATCGCGAGCGCAGTGGCAGCACCGAACGGCCCGAAGCGAAGGGCCGCCCAGATCAACACGGTAAAGACGATGTACGGCACGTCGCGCTGCGACGGCACCTCGATCAGCACGATGAGGACCGTGAGGAGAAGCACGGCCTCGACGAGCTGCATGGGCGGCATCCGCCACGTCCTGCGAGCCGCCCAGACGAGGATGAGCGGCGTGAACACGAGCGCGCCGGAAAAGTCGCCGAGCCACCAGGTGCGGAAGACACTGCCGAATTCATCCGCCTTGATCACGTCGCCGAGCCTGAGCGAGACGACGCCGAAGACGGCGCTGATCAGCGTTCCGAGGGCGGCGCACGCGACGAGGGCAAGGACGTCCCAGACCCGCTCGAGCGCGATTCGCTTCTGTGTCAGTCGGCGGAACAGCACCGCCGCCACGACGACTTCGAGCGTGTTCCCGACCGTCTGACCAAGGATCGTGCCCCACGGCGACGAGAAGTCGGCGAGTAGCAGATCGCCGATGACGATTCCGGGCCAGATCCCGGGCCCGAGAATGACCAGCGCAGCGACGCCGATGCCGACCGGCGGCCACAGCGCCGTGACCGTGCCGTGCAGGTAGGCAAGCTGGAGCCCGGCGCGACCGGCTCCGTAATACAGCCCCGCGACGGCGCCGACCATGATCCCGTACAGCGCGAGCCGTCCAATGCCGGTGAGCTTCCATGCGTCGAACCGCTCGACCAGCGAGCGATCGTGCGGCGCAGAAGCGGCGAGTGTCGGGCTCAGGCCTTCGAGAATAGACCGTACGAACCGGAAACACGAAGGCCCCGCGGGACTCAATCGCTTCGGAGTCCTTTCTGGGACCGCGGCGTGCCGCCGTCGAACATATGCGCCGCGAAGCCGCCAGACGTGCCCGCGCGAGGCGGGTGTGGAAGCGAAGTCACACATTCGTGACACCCATCCCGTCCAAAGTCGCCGTGCCGCGGACCTGTCGCGCCGGGACATGTCGGGGACAGTCCCCGTCGTGGCTCGAGTCGGCATGTCGGGGAACGACGGCTCCAGGGCCGTGACGGTTCGGGACCTGTTCCAGGGACTGACCCTGGCACGGGTCCGAAAAGAACGGGGGGCTTGAAGGAGCGGGGGCGCGCAAGACGAACTCGCTCCGGGCAATGCAGCATGTGCACGATCTGAGCGACCCGATCCGGCCCTGGCGCCGCGCGACCATCGCCGTCAGCGCCGTCGCGACGATCGAGCTCATCGTTCTCGCTGCGATCGGACTCTTCGTCTTCGGAAACCCGCTCGCGAGCCACCTGCGCGAGAGCGCCGCCGCCGCGAGCACGCCGCCGGTTCGCACCGCCCAGCCCGCACCGGCCAAGAAGCCCGAGCTCGGCCGAGCCGAGACCACCGTCATGGTGCTGAACGGCGGCGGCGTCTCCGGCGCCGCGCACGCCGCAGCCGACAAGGTCACCGCCCACGGCTACCTCCTCGGCCAGATCGGCAACGCCGCCGGCGACACGCCGCGCACACTGATCATGTACCGCCCCGGTTACGTCGCCGAAGGCAAGCGGCTCGGACACGACCTCCGCGTCCGGATCGTTCGGCCGCTCGACGGGATGCACCCAGCTCAGCTGCTGGGAGCGCACCTCGTGCTCATTTTGGGCAGGTAGCCGGGTCGATCTGACAGCGGGCGGCGTCGAGAGCACGACCGGGCAGGGTTCCGGGCCCGAAGATGTTGTGGTCGAGCGTGTACGCGTGATTCAGGTCGCGGTACGCAGCGCGCGGGCGGCGCAAGCTCATCAGCTCGAAGGAGCCGAGCTCGTACCACGTCTCGGCGTTCTTCGGCTCGAGGTCGACAGCCTTCCTGTACAGCGTCAGCGCTTGCGCGTTCCGCTCGACCAGAGCCTGCGCGAAGAGCGCGTCGACCGACAGCGGATTGAACGCCCGCGCCGACAACGCATCCGTTCGCGCCTGCCGGAGATTCCCGTTCGTCAAGGCGTCGAGAGAGGCTGAAACGCGGTTCGCAGCGAGCCACGGCGAAGCCAACGAGTAGAGCGCCGCAACAGCGCAGACGCCCACGGCAGCCGAGGTGAGCCAACGACGCCCAGTGAGCGGAGACCTCTCGACGACAGGAGGGGACACGAGCGCCCCCAGGGTCAGGAAGAGCGGCCCCAGCACCGCGAGGAAGTCCCAGTCGATGTCGACGAAGGAATGGACGACGCAGAGCGCCACAGCCAGTGACAGCGCAAGCCAAGCCCGCGTCCGGTCCCGGCGCAGCACCGCGATCACCCCCGCGGCGATCACCCCGGCGTACAACAGGAACCCGACGATCCCGGTCTCACTCAGGAACTGGAGCGGCACCGAATGTGGCTCGGTCGTGGCGAGCTGCGTGTCGCGCTCGAGCCGATCCGTGAGCTCGAACGTCCCCGTGCCGGTTCCTCGCACTGGATGCGCCGTGAACGCGTTCCAGGCTTCCGTCCACCAGCGCCAGCGGTTGCTCGAGCTCGTGCTGATCACTCTGCCCGGCGTATCCGGCACCTGCGAGCTGACCCTGTTCGAGAACTCGTGCCAGCGCGCACTGACGAAATCACCGGGCCCGCCCGCCTGCACCACCGCGGCCACGAGCGCGGCAAGCAACAGAACGACGAGCGCGACCGCCGCCCCGTGGGCCACACGCGCATCGACGGCGCGCTCCAGCACGAACTGTGTCGCAAAGCCGACCACGATCCCCCCGACGAGGAGCACTGCGCCGAACACGAGCCCGTCCTGCAGGCGCGCGTGGTGCGGCTGCCCGTCCTCGCTGACCCCGGGAAGCAGCAACGCCGCCGCGGCGACGCAGGCGCCGACAACCCAGGCCACCGCGAGCGGCCCGAGCACCGCGAGCTCGTCCCGGTCGAGCCAGAGCCACACGAGCGCAGCGACGACTGTCAACACGATCCCGACACGCGAGTACGTCAGAACAGCGACGACGAGCGCCGCGTACAACAAGAGCGCGCCGCCGAGCCTCGCCCGCCGCTCGTGCCGCGGCCCCACCGCCCACAACCCGAGCGGCACCGCCACCGCGGCAAGCAACGCCAGCTCGTTCCAGTAAGCCAGGGGATAGCGCAGTCGCGCCAGCCGCTCGTAGTCCGGATACAACCCCGGGGCGACCTTCGCTGCCAGCGCCCACGCGAACAACGCGCCGAGCAACACGCAGGCAACGGCGGCGAGCCGCCGCAACGGCACCCCACCGAGGAGCGCACCGACCGCCGCGAACGCGAAGTAGACGACCCCGCGATTCGTGTAGTCCCACGAGCGGCTCGGCTGGATCGACCAGGAGATCGAGATCCCCTGCCAGACGATGAACGCGGCGAGCAGGCAGAAGAACACCGTCCCCTCGAGCGGCAGCCGTCTGGGCCGCCAGATCCATCCCACGGCCGCCACCAGCACCGCGGCGGCCCCGATCCAGAAGAGCCGGGACTGACTCGAGCCCCCGCTGAAAAAGAGCGCGGCAAAGGTGAGGCCGGCGGCCGCGGCTCCCAGGGCAACGGGCCAGCGCATCGGGCGCGAAGCTAACAGAGCCAGGGGCCGCATCCAGGAAAGCCTGCCGATCGTTCGAACAACACGGAAATGAGCAGATCCGGCCCGCTTACAAAGCGCTTACAAGTGACTCATGGCACGCTCACTCCCATCCGGCAGGGTGGGCAAGATCGTCGTTAGAGTCACGCGCTAAGCCGCAGCCCGGCCCCCGCATGCCCAGAACTCTGAAACCCTTCATCCTCGTCGCCGCAATCCTCGCCATCGGTGCCGCGCTCGGGACGACAGCGCAGCCGGCGCAGGCGCGCTCGCTCAGCGTCTGCTCGAAGGCGCTCGTGCACGACTGGCTCGTCGACGGGCGCGTCGACAAGACCTACCCGGTGCACTGCTACCGCGAAGCTCTGAGGACGATCCCCGAGGATCAGCTGGTCTACGGAACGCTGCGCGACGATCTCAACCGCGCACTTGCGAACACCATCAGAAAGCACAACGGCCATGTCGACAATGACACCCCGGTTCCAGGGGCCGGGGGCGGCGGTGGCGGTGGCGGCGGTGGCGGTGGCGACCCGGGCGGAACGGGCGGCAGCGGCGGCGTGTTCCACTGGGTCGCCCACACGCTCGGACCGAACACCGCAGACTCTGTCCCGGTGCCGCTGCTCGTCCTCGGCGGGCTCGCACTTGCGTTGATGGCGGCCGCCGGAATCAGCTTTTTCGCTCGCCGGGTGCAGGCCCGGCGGGCGGCGGTAGATCCGCCACCCGCAGGACCCTCCTTCTAGACGCTGCCGAGGCCCGTTCGCGGCTTGGAAAGCGGCCTCGCGGCTACACTTGGGGTTACGTCCGGGCCGGTTTCTAAGGTCCAGATCCCGGTCGGCGGCGCCTCCTAGAAGACGCAACACCACACCGATCGAGATCCATATCCATAGGACTAGGCTCGGGAGGAACAGGATGGCGACCGCCAAGACACAAGAGACTCAGGCACCCGCAGAGACGCTCGCGGAGAACACCGTCGTGGACAAGACGGCGAGTCTCGCCGTCCGCCGCTACTTCACGATCCCGGGCCGCGACCCGTTCGACGAGATCGAGTGGGAGATCCGCGACGCGTTCATCCCCGGCAAGGAGAAGCCGGTCTTCGACCAGAAGGAGGTCGAGTTCCCGAAGTTCTGGTCGCAAACTGCGACAAACATCGTCGCCCAGAAGTATTTCCGCGGCCGGATGACCTCGCCCGAGCGCGAGCGGAGCGTCAAGCAGATGATCGGCCGGGTCGTCGACACGATCTCCGGCTGGGGCCGCGCCGACGGCTACTTCGCCTCCGACGAGGAGGCCGACACTTTCGAGGCCGAGCTGAAGGCGATCCTCGTCAACCAGCTCGCCTCCTTCAACTCACCGGTCTGGTTCAACGTCGGCTTCGAGGAGAAGCCGCAGTGCTCCGCCTGCTTCATCCTCTCGATCGACGACTCGATGGACTCGATCCTCGACTGGATCCGGCGCGAGGGCGTCATCTTCCGCGGCGGCTCCGGTTCGGGCGTCAACCTCTCCAAGCTTCGCTCCTCGAAGGAGCAGCTCTCGAAGGGCGGCTACGCCTCCGGGCCGGTCTCCTTCATGCGCGGCGCAGACGCGTCGGCCGGGACGATCAAGTCCGGCGGCAAGACGCGGCGCGCGGCGAAGATGGTCGTGCTCGACGTCGACCATCCCGACATCGAGGAGTTCATCTGGTGCAAGTCGCACGAGGAGAAGAAGGCACGCGTCCTCGAGCAGGCCGGCTACGACATGTCACTCGACTCGCCGGACTGGGCGTCGATCCAGTACCAGAACGCGAACAACTCGGTGCGCGTCACCGACGCGTTCATGGAGGCCGTCGAGTCCGACGGCGACTGGAACCTGACGGCAAGGACTGACGGCGCGGTCGTCGAGACGGTCAAGGCGCGCAAGATCATCAAGGACATGGCCGAAGCGGCCTGGCAGTGCGCTGATCCCGGTGTGCAGTACGACACGACGATCAACAACTGGCACACGCTGCCGAACACGAGCCGCATCAACGCGTCGAACCCGTGCTCGGAGTACATGTCGATCGACGACAGCGCGTGCAACCTCGCCTCGCTGAACCTGATGAAGTTCCGCCGCGAGGACGGCGAGCTCGACGTCGAGGCGTTCACGCACGCGGTCGACGTCATGTTCCTCGCGCAGGAGATCGCGGTCGGCAACTCGTCGTATCCGACTCCGGAGATCGAGAAGAACGCCAAGGCCTACCGCCAGCTCGGGCTCGGCTACGCGAACCTCGGCGCGCTGCTGATGGCGCGCGGGCTCCCGTACGACTCCGACGAGGGCCGCGCATACGCAGCCGCGATCACCGGGCTGATGACGGGACGGGCCTATCGCAAGTCGGCGGAGATCGCGGGCCGGATGGGCGCCTTCGCGGGTCACCAGCCGAACGCCGCGGCAATGCTCGGCGTCATGCAGCAGCATCGCGCCGCCGTCGGGAACATCCAGGACTCCGACGTGATTCCGGCCGACCTGCTCACCGCATGCCGCCAGGCGTGGGATGACGTTTTGAACATCGGCGAGGTGCACGGCTACCGGAATGCGCAGGCGACTGTGCTCGCGCCGACCGGGACGATCAGCTTCATGATGGATTGCGACACGACCGGCGTCGAGCCCGACTTCTCACTGGTGAAGTCGAAGAAGCTCGTCGGCGGCGGCGAGATAACGATCGTCAACAAGTCGGTGCAGATGGCGCTTGAGAAGCTCGGCTACACGCCGGCCGAGGGCGAAGAGATCGTCGCGTTCGTCGACGAGCGGAACACCGTCGTCGGCGCGCCGTACGTGAAGGCCGAGCACTATCCGGTGTTCGACTGCGCGGTCGGCGACCGGGCGATCCACTACACCGGCCACACGAAGATGATGGGCGCGGTTCAGCCGTTCATCTCCGGCGCGATCTCGAAGACCGTGAACCTGCCGGAGACGGCGACGGTCGACGAGGTGGCGAAGCTCTTCGTCGACTCGTGGAAGCTCGGCGTGAAGGCGATCGCGATCTACCGCGACAACTGCAAGGTCGCGCAGCCGCTGTCGGGCAAGAAGGACGGCGGCGCAACGACGCTGCTCGACGCCGCGACCGCAGCTCCGCCGCTGCCGGCGACGCGCAGGCGCCGCCTGCCGGAGGACCGGGTCGAGGTCGGCCGCAAGTTCCGCGTCGGCGACTACGAGGGCTACATCCACGTCGGTCTGTACGAGGACGGAACGCCCGGCGACATCTTCGTGGACATCGCCAAGGAGGGCACGACCCTCGCCGGCCTGATGAACTCGATCATGATCTCCGTGTCTCTCGGCATGCAGTACGGCGTGCCGCTCGAGGTGTACGTCTCGAAGTTCGCGCACATGCGCTTCGAGCCGAGCGGGATGACGAACGACCCGGACATCCGAGCCGCGAAGTCGATCGTCGACTACATCTTCAGGTGGATGGGCAAGAAGTTCCTGACCGTCGACCAGCAGGAGGAAATCGGAATCCTGTCGGCCGAGGTGCGAGCCCGCCTAGCGGAGGGCTATCGCAACGGCGGGGACGCGCCTCAATCGATCAAGGCGCCGGTCGAGATGGCACCGCCCGGGCAGACCGCGCTCTTCAATGCGTTCGAGGACGCCCAGGAGTGCGCAAGGTGCGGCGGGCGGATGGTGCGGACCGGGTCTTGCTACACGTGTCGGGACTGCGGCACGAACACCGGCTGCTCGTGAAGACTCGTCCCGAGATGCGTCTGCGGCCGCCGTCACCGGCGATGGTCATCGCCTGTCTTGCGCTCGCGGTTGCGCTGAGCGGAGGGGCCTACGCAGTCTCGACTGCGCTGCCGCGCAACAGCGTCGGCCCGGCCCAGCTGAAGGCGAACGCTGTCAACTCCGCCAAGGTGCAAAACCGTTCGCTGCGCGCAGTCGATTTCGGGATCGGGCAGATCCCGAAGGGGCCGCAGGGACCTGCGGGTGCGGCCGGGCCGCAGGGGCCGCCGGGCACGAGCGGGGTGCAGCAGACCTCGTCGACCGGTCCGTCCAACAGCACCGGGCCGAAAAGCTCCCAGGTGGATTGCCCGTCCGGTAAGCGCGCGATCGGAGGCGGCGGCACGCTGCTCGGCACGACCACGAACACGTTCCTCTCGACGAGCCGACCGTCCGATGCCGGTACGGGTTGGGTCGCGACCGGTCGCGAGTCGAGTGGCGGGAACGCCGGCAACTGGGCCGTGCAGGCCTGGGTCGTCTGCGCGACCGTCGCTCCCTAGCAAGCCCTTAGACGTTGCGGTACGGCGAGCCGCTCGAGGTGTACGTCTCGAAGTTCGCGCACATGCGCTTCGAGTCGAGCGGGAGGACGAACGACCCGGACATCACCGCCGTGAAGTCGATCGTCGACTACATCTTCCGCTGGATGGGCAAGAAGTGGGTCAGGTATCCGCTGTTGGGGTTGTTCACGCCCGGTCGCCAACTGGTATCCGACTGTGGGACGATTTACAGTGGTCATGTGAAGCAGCCGGAAAAGATCCCCACGCACTGCATGATGTTTCTACCCGCCGGGGTACGGCGAGTTTCCGAGCACGATCACGCCGTGGCCACTCGAAGCAGGTTGCAGCGTCTCTTCGGACGAATTACAAAGCGCGCGTCTTAGAAGCTCGGCAGCCAAGCCAAACCAGCGGCGCAGCCCACTTCACGCGCCTCGCTGCTCAGCCACGGGTCGCGTACTTGACCTTTTCGAAAGGCCAGTCCGACTCGACCCATCCACTCACAGCTCTCCACAGCGGCGCGTCGAGCTCCGCTTCGCTCGCGCGGACCCAGGAAAGCACCTGCGCGTCGACACCCTCGGTTCGAACGGGATAGATGTAGACGCACCCGATCACCTCGCCGCCGGGCGAGAGCACCGTATACGTGAAGCCCTTCCGACTTTCGAAGTCCGCGGCATGTCGCTCGAGATCCGCGCGATTCTCGTCAAGCGTCATCGAACGAGGCCACGAGCTTTCTTCCCAGCCGGGCGTGGCGTGGATGTGCTCCATCGAGGACGACCAGGCTTCGTAGTCGGGGTCGTTGTGTTGCGGGCCGAGTGGCTCCAGCACGAACTGCGGCGTCTCGAGCCGAAGCGGCACGACAAACTCAGGCGGCACGAAGAGCTCGGAAGTCACGCGGCGATACTCTAAGCGGCGGATGCGTGGGGGTCGACACCGGCTGATCCTGGTTGCGCTTCTGCTGGCAGCCCCGCCCGTTCTCGCGGCCGGATGCTCGTTCGAGAGCCAGATCGCGGTTCAGCTCCTCGGAGATTCAGTGGTCAAGCAGACCGCCAAGGTGGACGTCACTCCGCACCGCGTGCAGGGAACGACGACACGCGCCGGGCAAATCGTCCGGATCGACTGCTCCATCACGGGCATCTACGACGTGGACGATCCGACTGGACCGGCCGTGCTGGTTCAGCTCTACGTCGTCCACCTACGCACGCGGCCGCTTCCGCGCGGAACCCCTTACCAGCTCGACTGCGCTGGTCCCGTGATCGTCGAGCTTCCCACCGATGCGTCGGACGTTCAGGCGGTCGCGACCGACGCGTCCGGGTTGCAGGTGGCGCTACCCGTGCAAGCTCCGCTCACCTCGCTCGCGCTCGCGTTCGGAAAGCGACTGCGGGCCGAGCCGGGGACGCAGTTCACCCTCGTGGGACAGCCTTCGCTCTCAGCCGGCGACCACACGGTCGAGCTCGCCTTCAGTCTGCCCGACGCCCGCACGTTCCGCGAAAAGGTGCTCTACACCGCCGCGGTCTCGTGTGGCCGCTCGAAGTACCTGCAGCCGATCCGCCCGCTCGTTACGAAGATGGCGGGAGCGCGGGCGCTCACCGTCCAGCCGTCGGCGAACGAGACCAGCGTCTCCGTCCCGCACCTCTTTGGCGGCATCGTCGCCTACCGCCAGGCGACGCGAACGCTTTCGTGCCCTCGCTGAGCCGCTAAGCAGACGTTGTGGCCGCCGCGAGCCGGTGTTCCACCGCGTGGCGTGCCCGGTCGATCGTCGCCGGGTCCTGGGTGGCGACGAACTGCGTGTTGCCGAGGAGCAGATAGCCGGTGAGGTCGAACGCGAGCTGCTCGGCGTCTTCCGTCCGCAGCGATGCTCCCTTCGGCCTGCGCTTCCCGAATCGTGTCGACGACAAGCCGCATCCACCCCGCCGACAGCGCGACGGCCTCGTCGCGGACCGGGCCGCTCTGCGCGCCGAGCTCCACGCCGACCGACACGTAGAAGCAACCGCCCGGGTAGACCTTGTTCTCTACGTGCCGAAGGAACAACTCGATCAACATCCTCAGGCGCCCGAGCGCCGTCGTCGCCACCAGCGCGGGCTCGATCACGAGCTCGTGGAAGAGCGCGTGCGCGGTCTCGATCGTCGCCAGCTGCAGCTCCTCCTTCGACCCGAAGTGGGCGAAGAGCCCGCTCTTGCTCATCCCGACCGCCTCAGCGAGCCGGCCGATCGAGAGCCCGTTGATGCCCTCGACCGTGGCGAGCCGCGCCGCCTCTTGCAGGATCGCCTTGCGGCTTGCTTCGCCGTCGCTGCGGCGCTTACGGGGGGCCTCCATCAATTCCTTGACAAGATAGCACGACCGTTCGTATACTCCACGCACGAACGATCGTACTAACTAATCAAGGAGGCTCACGATGAACCTGTACGTCATTCGCAGACCCAGCGGCTGGGGGACCACTGAGCAGCTCCAGGCTGCGGCAGCAATATCGAAGCAGGTGGGCGACGAGGAGATGCCGGAGGACATCCGCTGGATCCGCTCCTACGTCGTCAAGGAGGCCGACGGGACGCTCGGCACCTTCTGTGTCTACGAGGCCTCGAGCCCCGAGAAGATCCGCGAGCACGCTGAGCGTGCGGGGATCCCGGCGACGGAGATCGTCGAGGTCGCAGAGACCGTGCTCGTCCGGCCCGATCCTGTCGCGGTCGCAGCTTGAACCGCCCGGCGAGGTGTGTGGGGGACGCTGACTCCCTCACACACGTCGCCTCGAGTGTCTAGGCGCGCTCCAGGACGACCACCGGGATCTCCCGGTCGGTCTTCGTCTGGTAGCTCTCGTAGTCCGGCCACTGCTGGTTGACGAGCTGCCACAAGCGTTCGCGCTCCTCGCCCTCCACTGTGCGCGCACGCGCCGGGAACACGTCGTCGAGCACCTGGAGCTCGACGTTCGGATCGTTCTCCAGGTTCCGGTACCAATCCGGATGTTCGGGCGCGCCGCCCTTCGACGCGACGATCACGTAACGATCACCGTCTTGCTCGTAGATGAGCGGCTTCGTTCGCGGCTCACCGCTCTTTCGACCCTTCGTCGTCAAGAGCAAGGTCTTCGAGCCTCGCTTCCACTTGTGGCCGACCTCGCCCCCTGTTTCGCGGTAGCGCCGCACGTGCTCTTCGCCGAACAGGTTCTCTCCTTCGCCCATGTATCACTCCTTCTGAGGGGGTGCCCGTTAACCTAGCGAGCGTGCTGACGAATCGCTCTGCACCACCCGCGACCGTTACGCCGGTGTTGATCTACCCGGATGTGCGAGCGGCCGTCGCCTGGCTCGACTCCGCCTTCGGCTTCGAGGAGCGCGTGCGCATCGGCGACGCGCACCGGGCTCAGCTGCGCGTCGGCACCGACGGCGCCGTCGTCGTCGCCGACGTTCGCTCCGATCAGGTCGCCCCGACCGGCGGTGTCGTGACCCATCTCCTCAAAGTTCGTGTGCCAGACGTCGATGCGGCGTTCGCGCGGGCGCGTGACTTCGGCGGCCGCGTCCTCCAGGAACCGACGACGTACGAGTACGGCGAGCGCTCATGCGTTGTCGAGGACCTGGGTGGCCATCGGTGGGAGCTCACGCAGTCGGTCCGCGACATCGAGCCGGAGGAATGGGGCGGGGTAACGGTCGCACCCTGGTAAGGCGCCCGGTACCGTGGACGGGGGTCTGTGGCACAAAGGCGTTTCCAACGAAGTCGTGAGCTTGCGATTGATCTCGGCACCGCGAACACACTCGTGTTCGTCCGGGGCGAGGGCATCGC
Source organism: uncultured Actinomycetes bacterium (assembly GCA_963804935.1). GTDB lineage: Bacteria > Actinomycetota > Thermoleophilia > Gaiellales > Gaiellaceae > 3-1-20CM-4-69-9. The sequence continues at coordinate 701,545 of CAWDSD010000017.1, read as the reverse complement.
GGTGTTCGAGCCGTCCGTCGTTGCGATCGACGACGTAACCGGGCGCGTTCACGCGGTCGGCGAGGAGGCTCGCCGCATGATCGGGCGCACCCCGGCGACGATCCGGGCGATCCGCCCGCTCCGCCACGGTGTCATCGCGGACTTCGACATCACCGCCGAGATGCTGCGCTACTTCATTCGCCGCGTCGGCGGCGGGGGCGGCCTCTCGTACTCGCATGTCGTCCTCTGCGTGCCGAGCGGCATCACCGATGTCGAACGGAACGCAGTCGAGGAAGCAACGCTTGCCGCCGGCGTTCGCAGGGTCTCGCTGATCGAGGAGCCGATGGCCGCCGCGATCGGAGCGGGGCTGCCCGTCGCGGAGGCACAGGGAACGATGGTCGTGGACATCGGCGGCGGCACGACCGAGGTCGCAGTGCTCGCGCTGGGCGGGATCGTGGTGTGGGAATCGATCAAGGTCGGCGGCTACGAGCTCGACGAAGCAGTCGTTCGGCACGTCGACGCCAACGCGCGCCTGCTCATCGGCTCCGAGACCGCCGAGGCCGCGAAGATCGCCTGCGGAGCCGCGTGGCCGCTGACAGAGACGATCGAGGCGCAGGTTGCCGGACGCGACCGGATTACGGGACTGCTCCGACGAAACACAATCGATTCGAACGATGTGCGCACGGCAATCGCGCAGCCGATCGAGACCATCGTCGACACGGTCAAGCGAACGCTCGAAGCGACGCCACCGGAGCTCGCCGCCGATCTGGGAAGCCGAGGGATCGTGCTCGCCGGCGGAGGTGCACTGCTCCGCGGGCTCGACCAGCTGTTGAGCTCGGAGACAGGGCTGCCGGTTGTCGTCGCGGAGAAGCCGCTCGAGTGCGTCGTGCTCGGCGCCGGCAGCAGCCTCGAGGAGAGCGAGCTACTCGGCCGCACCTCGAAAAAGCGTCCGTTCGGCCGCCGCCGCCCGCGTCGCTGAGCTACGCCGCCTTTCGCTCGGGACGTGCGAGGAAGATTGCGCCGATCGTCACTGCGGCGAACGCGATGATCCGCAAGGCGCCGTAGACACCGGACGGAACCGGCTCCCCGAGCACGATCGTGCCGGCGGCGATCGGCACCGCATTCGTGAGGAGCGTCGCCAACCCGGCGACGGTCAGCGCAGCGCCCCGCTGGTACCCGAGCTGGAGCAGCCAGGTCCCGAGCGTGTAGCCGAGGATCAGCGGGACCACGAAGGCGATACGTGCACCGCCCTGCGTCGCGACCTTCGTGCTGACGTCTCCGAGCGAGAAGAACAGCCCACCCGCGACACCTTCGGCCACTGCGACTCCAAGCATCCTCCGGCCTAGCGTGACGACAAGCACCGCCGCCCCCGCGGTGGCGCCGAGCCAGACGAGGATCGCCGCAGTGGAACCTGCTCCGCCTTGCCCACTCCCACCGAGCAAGGACACCCCGAGCGCCGCCAAGCCGAAGATGGAAAGCAGGACGCCGCGCCGCTCGCGCGATGAGAGACGCCGCCCGGCGAACCGCGAGGACACGTACGCCAGGACGCCGATCCCTCCGGCCGAGACGCTCTGCACCAGCGCGAGCGACGCCAGCCTGAGGGCCGCCACATAAAGGAGAAAGCCGACCGACTCCATCGCGAAGCCGAGCAGCCAGCTGCGATCGGTGAGGAGCGCGCGAGCCGACTGCAAAGGGCGCCGCATGCTGAGAACCGGAAGCGCTGCGACCGCCTCGTGCTCGCGCAGATACGCAAAGTTGATCAGCACCGTCGACGCGAGCGCAAGCGGTAGAGCGATGGCGGTCGACGTATTCACCCGCGGAGCGGCACCCTAATGGGCGAGGCCGCAGTCGTCGACGAGGCTAGGAGAGTCTCAAGGCCTTTGGGGGAGCAGAAGCTCCCCCACAAGCCCCCCTTCTAGGCTGCAAGATCGAACGCCGGCTCGAGCTCTTCGACGTTCGTCTGTTCGAGCTCTTCGCGACGGACCAACACGAACGTCGCCACGATGCCGATCGCGGCGACGATCGCGCCTGCGACGAACGCGCCGTGGAAGCCGCTCACGAGCGCAGATGCCTGCGATGAGCCACCGGCGATCGCGTCACTCGTCCGCGACGTCGCGATCGTCGACAGCGCTGCGATTCCTAGCGCGCCGCCGATCTGCTGCGACGTGTTGATCAGACCCGATGCCAAGCCCGCCTCGGCCGCCTGGATGCCAGCCAGCGCGGCGATCGAGATCGGCACGAACGAGAAGCCGAGGCCGACGGCGACCAGCAAGAACCCGGGCAACAGGTCGCCGAGGTACGAGCCGTGCACCGACGTCTGGGTGAAGTACACGAGGCCGGCAGTGAGCGACGTCATCCCGATCATCAGCACCGTCTTCACACCGATTTTGTTCACGAGCTGCGCGGCAAGCGCCGAGGTGAAGATCGCCGTCCCCGCGACCGCGAGGTACGCGACGCCGGTCTGAATCGGCGAATACCCGAGCACCTGCTGCATGTAGAGCGTCAGCATCAGGAAGAGCGAGAACGTCGCCGTGCCGAGGATGAAGCCCGCGACGTTGGCACCCGTGACGGTCTTGATCCGCAGGATCCCGATCCGCATCAACGGCTCCGGATGCCGGAGCTCCCACACCACGAAGCCGACGAGCAGCGCGACCGCTACCGCGAAGAAGGCGATCGTGCTTCCCGCGACCCAGCCGTTCCGGCCCGCCTCGGTGATGGCGTAGACGAACAGGGAGAGCCCGCTCGTCACCAGCACCGCGCCGGCTGCGTCGAACGACTTGACGCTCGCGTCACGGCTCTCCTTCAACAGGATCGGCGCGAGCACGAAGCCCGCCACGCCCACCGGAATGTTGACGAAGAAGATCCAGGACCAGCTGAGCACGGACGTGAGCACGCCGCCGAGCAGGACGCCCGCCGCGGCACCGAAGCCGCCCACCGCGCCCCAGACGCCGAGGGCGATGTTCCGCTCGCGGCCCTCGGTGAAGGTCGTCGACAGGATCGACAGCGCCGCCGGCGTGATCACCGCCGCGCCGAGGCCCTGAATGGCACGCGCCGAGATCAGGGACGCCTCGGACCACGCCAAGCCGGCGAAGAGCGAAGCGAGCGTGAACACGACGAGGCCGGCGAGAAAGACCCGCCTACGCCCGAGCAGGTCGGCCGCGCGGCCGCCGAGGAGCAGGAAGCCCCCGAAGACGAGCGCGTAGGCGCTGATGACCCACTGCAGGTTCTGCTCAGAGAAGCCGAGGTCGACCTGGATCGAGGGCAATGCCACGTTCACGATTGCGATGTCCAGGACGACCATGAACTGCACGACGCTGAGAAGCGCCAGCGCCCACCATTTGCGTCGATCTGAAGTAACCATGTCGTCCATATCCCTTCAAGTTGAAAGCCGTAATTTCAGGTTGCCTGGCGCCGGGAGGGCTACGGAATGGTCTAGCCCGGTGAATCGAAGTACGGCTAACCGCACCTGCCTGCCAGGCGGCGACTGGAAGAATTCGCGCCCGGTGACGATTCCCGGGATCACTTCGGACGAGCTGCTGCGCAAGCTCGAAGACGGAGAGCCGTTCGTGCTCGTCGACGCGCTCGCGCCGATGGTGTACGCCCACTCTCACCTTCCGGGAGCGATCAACGTGCCGCCAACGGCCTTCGATTCCTACATGGTCGCGCGGCGTATTCCCGACCGGAATACGGAGATCGTCGTCTACTGCGCGAGCCCGAACTGCGAGGACTCGCTCGCCACGGGTGTGCAACTCCAGGAGCTCGGCTACACGAACGTCCGCCACTACCCGGGCGGCAAGAACGAATGGCGCGACGCGGGATTGCCGCTCGAGCGCGCCGGCAAGCCGTTCGTCCCGAGATGAAGCCCCGGGACGCCAGGGACTGGACCGACGCCACCGCGAGCGACGCGGGCATCACGCTGCTCGAGCTGCTCGCCTATCTCGCGGACCAGCTCGCCTACCGTCAGGAGCAGGCTGCAGCCGAAGCACGCCTCCGAACTCGCCGACGCTACCTCCTCACGCTTGCCGCGGCACTTGCCGCAGCCCTTGCCTTTGCCTGCCGGCGGCGCCGGACGGAGTAGCGAAGGACTCCCCCCACGCAACGCGAACCGGGCCTCATCCGTCGGGCATGGTGCCCGCGTTCAGAGGGAGGTTCCATGGAAACTGCGGTTCCAGTTGGCCGTCCCCGCACCGTTGCGCGGATGGCGTTTCTCGGAGGGGCGATCTACGTCGTGCTCTTCGTCATCGGGACGATCCTGCTCTTCAGCGGCGCGCCGGACAGCAGTTCAGCGCCGGCGAAGGTCATCCAGTGGTACTCAGACTCAGGCCACCGCGACCGCGTCAATGGTGGCTGGATTCTCATCGGCCTCAGCCTCTTCTTCCTGCTCTGGTTCGTCGCTGCGCTGCGCCGAGCGGTGAGCCTGGTCGACGGCGAGGGGGTCCTGACGGCCGTCGTCGGCCTGGGCGGTGGCATCTACATCGCGGTTGCAGCAGCGGCGGTCGCGCTCAGCGACGGAATCAGGACGATGAGCGACGACACCTACCAGCACCGTGTCTTCCCAGAGTTGATCCACGCGGCGGACGACGTGGGCTGGGTCATGCACGCGACGGGCGCGCTTGGTCTCGCCGCGATGATCATTGCTGCCTCGCTCGCATTCATGTGGGCCGGGACGTGGCCGACCTGGGCAGGCTGGCTCGGGGTCGTCGTCGGCATCCTGTCGCTCGCCTCGGTCGCCTTCTTCCCGCAATTTCTCTTCCTGCTGTGGATCCTGATCGTCTCGATCCTGATGTTCCTCCGCAGCACACCTACGGCCCGAACCGTCTAGCCCACGGGCTCTTTTCAGCTTCGCGAGGGCGGCGCGAGTCGCCCTCGCGAAGCGAATCAGGAGGGCGCGATGTTGTGGTTGAACCTGAAGACGTTCGCGGGGTCGAGCTCCCGCTTCACCGCCAGCAACCGCCGGAACCGTTCCGCACCGAACTCGGTCTCGAGGCTTTCCGACGCCGCCTCGTTCGCGTAGTTGAGATAGCCGCCGCCGATGCGCCACGGTTCGAGCGAGCGCGAGAACGCACGGGCCTTCTCGATCTCGGGCTCGTCCTCGGCCGGGTCGGTCCAGATGTTGAGGAACGTCGCGTTCCAGCGCGCTTCTCGTCCGGCGAACGCCGTGGCGTCGGACGCGATCCTCGCCGGAGCACCGTGCATCGGCTCGATCAGGACGCCTCCAGCCATTGCCGGGTCGCGGAAGATCTCGATCGTCTGCATGAGCAGCTCATCCGGGAGCTCTCCGAGAAACCGGCCCGACCAGTAGTTCCGCAGGCCGAACGGGATCCGCTCGTAGATGCCCTGGAGCTCGCAGTAGTGCATGGGCCGCACGGTGTTCCGCGTCGGAATGAGCCCTTCGGTGAGCTCGGCGACCAGCGCGTTTCCCTCGTCGACCGAACCAAGCCAGGCGAACGACAGGTTCGCCCCGGACAGGCCCGCCAGTGGGCTTCGGTAGACCTGCCCGAAGCTCGCGAGCAGGTCCGGCGCGTTCGCCATCACGTCCCGCCAGCGCGTGAGGGCGACCGGCGCGTCCTCGTAGCGGAAATCGATCTGACCGCCGAGCAGCAGGCCTACCGGATGCAGCTGGAACCTGAACTCCGTGACGACGCCGAAGTTGCCACCGCCACCGCGGAGCGCCCAGAAGAGCTCGGGATTCTCTCCCTCGCTCGCGGAGACGACGGCCCCGTCGGCGGTGACGACGGTCGCTGCAAGCAGATTGTCGAGGGTGAGCCCGAGCGACGGGCTCAGATGCCCGAGACCCCCGCCGAGCGTCAGCCCGGCGACGCCTGTGTCGCCGAAGGTCCCGCCGGGCGTCGCGAGACCATGCACCTGACACGGGGGATCGAGGTCATCCCAGAGCGCACCGCCGCCGCAGGTCGCCGTCCGCTTCTCCGGGTCGACGACGACCTGGCGCATGAGCCGCAGGTCGACCGCGACCGATCCATCGCCCACGCAGTGGCCCGCGACACCGTGGCCGCCGCCGCGGATCGACACGGGCAGGTCTCCTTCGCGGGCGAACCGCACCGCCGTGACGACGTCCGCGGTATCCAACGGACGAACGACCACCTCGGGCCGGCGGTCGACCATCCCGTTGAACGTGGCCCGCGCACCGTCGTAGCGGTCGTCGCCCGGAGCGATGACCGGACCGCGGTGCCTCTCTCTCAGCTCGGTTAGAAGGCCGCTAGCGAGAAGCATGCAAGGCCGCGAGAAGTTCTTGGCGCTCCTCGTCCGGCATTCCTTCCTTCAGCATCACTCTCCTCCTTCTCTAAAGGATCAGCGGTCGACCGATCCTACGCTCCGGCTAACCCGAAGCGATGCGCCTGGCGATGTGGCGCGCATCCCGCCCCACGCCGCCGACGTTCTCCGACGTGAACGAGTAGAGGAAGTCGAGGCCAACGAAGTAGAGGCCCGGCTCGGAGGTGACCCCGCGCTCGTGAATCGGCTGCGTGTCTTCGCCGAAGATCGGCACGTCGATCCAGCTGAAGTCCTGCCGGAAGCCCGTGCACCAGATGACGTTGGCGACATCCATGACGCGCCCGTCCTCGAGTACGGGCAAGCCGTCATGGGCGTCGACCGTCTTTGCGACGCACTCGACGCCGGCTCCGAGGAGGTCCTGCGACTTCACCCGGATCCGTGGCGCGCCGCCCTCGAGGACGTGCGGGCGGGCCTTGCGGCCGAGCGGCGTCTTCATGGTCAGGACGTGCGAGGCGACGAACCAGAGCACCGGCAGTACCACGCGCCTGAGCGGGTGCTCGATCCGGAACGGGATCTGACCCTTGTCTCTCCCGGAGAGCCAGGTCCGGTGGGTGGCCGACACTTCCATCCCGATGTCCGCGCCCGAGTTCCCGGCGCCGACGAGGAGAACGCCGCCGGGCCGAAGCTGGGACGGATCGCGGTACTCGCTGGAATGCATCTGCACGATGCTTGGATCGAGCTCGGACGCGAAGTCCGGTACCGACGGCGTCCCGTAGAAGCCTGTCGCAACGACCACACTGTCGGCCACGAAGCGGCGTTCGCCGCAGTCCACCACATAGCGCTCGCCTTCCTTCGCGAGACGCTTCACTGCCGTCGCGCTTCGTACCGGAAGATCGAACCGCAGCGCATAGGCCTCGAGGTAGTCGGCCAACTCTTTGGCGGTCGGATACGACCAACCCGGACCGGGATAGCCCCAGCCCGGCAACCCGTCGTAACGAGCCGGAGTGAAGAGGCGCAGCGAATTCCAGGTTCGGGTGCGCCAGGATCCACCGATTCGGTCGTTCGCGTCCAGGATCACGAACGACCGGCCACGCTTCTTCAGGTAGTAGCCGACGGCAAGTCCGGCCTGGCCGCCGCCGATGACGACGGTGTCGAATTCCTCCGTGCTCTTGCTGCTCGAGGCGGCGTCGTGCCGGGTCTCGATCCCTGCTTCCTGTGTCGCCATGACCGTTCCTCCAGTGGGCTCGGTGTGGAATGACCTGCATGACGACGGTAGGACGGAAGGTGACCCGGTCGCATCGCGCGGATCCACCAACTTGCCTCGCTAGGCGCATGGTCATTTCTGACCAGCGGCGATGTCAGGCGAGGTCGTGCTCGAACGCGAACGCGCCCGCTGCCGTTCGCGAGGGGACGCCGAGCTTCGTGAAGATGTTCTGCACGTGCCGCGCAACCGTGTGCTCGCTGATCACGAGGATGCCGGCGATCTCTCGGTTGCTCTTGCCGGACGCGACCAGCCGCAGCACCTCCAGCTCACGTGGCGACAAGCCGTGTGCGTCCGTGGCTGCGGCTTTTCCCGTGAGGGCGTCCACACCCGCAAGATCCGGAGCCGCGCCGAGCTGTTCGAACGCACCTCGCGCGGCCTCCAACTCGAGCGAGAACGCATCCTCGTCGCCGAGCTCGCGGCAGGCTTGCCCGACGAGCACACGCACGCGAGCCGCTTCGTACGGAGCCTCGAGCTCTTTCCAGGCCTGCGCGGCCCGGCGAAGATTCGCGAGCGCCGTAGAGGCGTCGCCCGCCGCCAGCTCGAGCGCTCCGTGAGCGTGTGCGTGAATCGCCTCCAGCATCGCGCTGTTGCACTCGGCAGCGATCTCCTCGAGCTCAGCGCATGCCAGTCGCGCCTCGTTGAGATCGCCGACCGCGATCAGGATCTCGGCGTAGGCAGGCAGCAGGCCGGCACGTTTCAGCCGATCGGTCGTCTCGCCGATCGCACGACGAATTGCCGCGGCCGCCGCGTCGGCGTTTCCCTGCGCAAGGCGCAACAGCGCCCAGCCCGGCTGCGGCTCGAGCCCCAGCTGACTCGCTTCGCGATACGACTCCTCGGCCTCGGCGAACTCTCCTCGAAGACGGTGAACCTCACCGCGGAGGTAGCAGGCCTTTGCAGCAGCGGCCTCGTTCATGCTCAGCTCAAAACGCTCGCCTGCGCGCTGCGCCTCTTCGAGTGCATCCCGCCAATCCCCGCGAAGGTGCATCAGCTGAGCGCGATGCACGAGGCAGCGGCCGGTGAACGCGACGAGGTCGGGCTGCTGCCCGCACCAGCGTGCCAGGACGGCCGTCCACTCCTGCGCGCGACGCAGCTCGTAGATCTCCTCGCACGCCAGGATCACGCCGCAGTAGACGATTCCCGTCACCATCGGCGAGAGCTCTCCCGCCGTCGCCGTCACCATCGCCTCGTCGAGCAACGCGAGCCCTTCCCTGACGCGACCGCACCTGAGGAGGATGCCGCCCTGCGTGTGCACAGCAAGGGCAAAGAGATCGGCGTCGCCGAAACGCTCGCCGAATTCGGCTGCTGCGCCTGCAGTCGCGGCCGCACCCTCGAAGTCGCCGACGGCCTCGTGCTGGAAGGAGACAGGCATCAGCATGTAGCCCTGTTCCGCGCATTCACGGTCCTCGCGTTCGACCAACCGTTGTGCGCGTCCGAGCCAACCAGTGGCCGGGCCCATCTCCCCACGAAGCGCAAGCTGCATTCCGATCCAGAACGCACAGCGCGCGGCGCGCAGCGTGGTCCCGTCGTCCGAGTGGCGCTGAAATGCGCGGCCCAGGATCCGCATGCAGTCGTCTTCGCGCCCGAGCATGTAGGCCGACGTCGCGAGCAGCTCTAGATCCTCTGCGGCGAGCGGTACGGCCCGATCGGCTTCGGACAGCGATGCGTAAGCGTCCTGCCACGCAGAGCTCGAATACGCGGCGTGGCCCCGTTCCAGGTCAGGAGTGGTGTTCATCCGTTCGACCGAACCCTACGCCGCGCGAGTGGTCGATAACGTGCCCCCGATGCTCCTGGCGGTCCAGCTTGCGACCATTGCGGTGGCCACGTGTCCCGCGAATCTCGCGAACGATCTGGCAACTCCCGCCGACGCTGCTTCGCGGCAGTTGATCACCGTTCGCGCCGCGACCGCACGTTCGACATATGCGACGACGAGAACCTGGGCCCGCGGCGATGACGGTTGCTGGCTTCCCGTCGGGCGGTCCGTACACCGCTCGGGTCGGCAAGAACGGCGTGTGCGTGCCAACCGACGCGAGGGCGACGGCTCGACACCGGCCGGTCTCTTTCCGATCGGCCGGACGATGTACGGCAACTCACCGAATCCCGGCGTTGCGTTTCGCTACGTTCGCCTCCGCTGCGGGGACTGGTGGGTCGAGGACTCGAAGTCGCCGGCGTACAACACGTTCCAGCGCGTCGGTTGCGGCCGACGGCCGCCGTTCAAGGTGACGACGCCGGACATGTCGACGTCGCCGCGCGCCTACGCACATCTGGCAGTGGTCGAGTACAACATGCATCCCGTCGTTCCCGGACGTGGGTCGGGGATCTTCCTCCATGTGCAGATCGGGAAGGCCACGAGCGGCTGCATCAGCCTGCGGCGGCCGGCTCTCCTCCGTGTGCTCCGCTGGCTCGATCCGGACTCGAGTCCCGAGATCTCGATCGGGGTCGGTTCGTAAGTTGCTTCTTACGTAAGAATATGCTTACATAGAGCCGTGGAAGCCGCCCTGAAAGCGATCGCTGCTCCCCGGCGCCGCCAGATCCTGCAGCTCGTTCGAGACGACGAGCTCAGCGCCGGTGAGATCGCGAGCCACTTCGACGTGACTCGCCCGGCGGTCTCCCAGCATCTGAACGTCCTCAAGGAGGCGGGGCTCGTGAGCGAGCGACGCAACGGCACGAGGCGTTTGTACAGGGCACGTCCCGAAGGGCTCGCCGATCTCAAGGAGTTCCTCACCGAGTTCTGGGACGTGCGGCTCGACGCCCTCAAACGCGAAGTAGAAAAGGAGGAGAAGAAAAAGCATGGACGCAACCACTGAGACCATGTCGGTCGAGCGGACCCTCTCGATCGAAGCAAGCCCGGAGGCGGTCTGGGAGTTCCTCGTCGACCCTGACAAGGCGACGCGCTGGATGGGCCAGACCTGCACGTTCGAGGCCGAGCCCGGCGGCCTCTACCGCTGCGAGGTCATTCCGGGACACACCGCGCGAGGCGAGTTCATCGAGCTCGATGCACCGAACCGCCTCGTCTTCACCTGGGGCTGGGAGAACGAGGAGCGCACGCCGCCCGGTTCATCGACGGTCGAGATCGAGCTCTCCCCCGACGGAGACGGGACGAGTCTGCACTTCGTCCACACCCTCTCGAGCGTCGAGTCCGCGGAGTCGCATTCACAAGGCTGGGATCACTACCTGCCGCGCCTCGAGATCGCTGCCGCCGGCGGCGATCCGGGTGAGGACCCGTGGATCACGAACGCACCGTCGATGTAGGAAAGGAACACGCAATGACACATCCCGTTCTGCATTTCGAAGTGTCGGGGAAGAATCTCGACTCACTCCAGTCGTTCTACGGCGAGCTCTTCGGCTGGAAGACCCAGAAGATCCCGGGTGACATGCCGTACGCCATGGTCGAGAAGGAAGACGGCGGCATCGGTGGCGGCATCGGGCAGTCGCCCGACGGCAACGGCCACGTCACGTTCTACGTCGGCACCGACGACCCGCAGGCGACCCTCGACAAGGCCGAGCAGCTCGGTGGGAAGACGATCCTGCCGGTGACGGAGCTCCCGGAGGTCACGATCGCGCTGTTCGCGGACCCCGAGGGACACGTAGTGGGGCTCGCCAAGGGCATGTAGCTCAACTCACGATGGCCGCCTCGCGACGGGTTACGACAAGCGCGAGGCGGCCAACGCGTCCGCCGCCGACGCCGTCGTGATGCCTTCGTTATCCGCGCGGACGTAGATCTCTTCGAGCGTCTCGCCGATCTTCTCGAGTGCGCCATCGACGTCGGCCTGACTCCGCCCGTTCAACTCGAGGAAGTTGATCGCGATCGCGCCGCCGGCATTGATGACGTAGTCCGGCGCGTACAGGATTCCCGCGTCGCGCAGCAACTCGGCCGCCTCCGGCTCCGCGAGCTGGTTGTTCGCCGAGCCGGCGACGATTCGGCAGCGGAGCTGCGGCACGCTCTCGAGGCTCAGCGTCGCGCCGAGCGCGCACGGCGCGTACACGTCGCACTCGGTGCCAATCGCCTTCCCTGCGTCGACCGGCGATCCGCCTATTGCCGCCGCGACGGTCTGGGCTCGCTCTGCGTCGACATCGGCGACCAGCACGGTGGCGCCCGCGCGACCGAGCAGCTCCGCGAGCGCGCCGCCGACGCTCCCCGCGCCCTGCACGAGCACGGTGCGCCCGGCGAGCTCGTTCGAGCCGGTGGAGTGCGCGAGGCTCGCCTTGATCCCGTGGAAGACGCCGACTGCGGTAAAGGGCCCTGGATCGCCCGCACCGCCGGCCGCCAGGCTGCGGCCGAAGACGTGCTCGGTGCGCTCGGCGATCACGTCCATGTCCGCCTCGCCGGTGCCGACGTCAGAGCTGGTCATGAACCCGCCGCCGAGCGACTGCACCATGTCGCCGTAGCGATGCAGGAGGGCGCGGCGCTCGTCACCCTGCGGAATCGCCGGGACGGCGAGGACGGCCTTGCCGCCTCCCAGTCCGAGGTCTGCAACCGCAAGCTTCGCCGTCATCCCGGCCGAGAGCCGCATCGCATCGCGGAGCCCGTCGGCCGGGGTCTCGTAGACCTTCAGGCGCGTGCCGCCGGCGGCCGGGCCGAGCTGTGTCGAGTGCATGCAGATGAAGATCCAGCCGTCGCTCTCGCGATCGCGGTGGATCACCGCCTGCTCGCCGCTCCAGCTCTCCAGAAGCTCCTCGAACGAAGCCATCAACCGATTCGATCACAATCCATCAGGGCCAAGTCCGGTACTGGCGTGTCTTGGGGTCTGACCCAAACCAGTGGCCGAAGCGGACGACTGTGGAGAACTGGGGTTACGCACGAGTTAGTGCCGGTGGTGGGCCGACTCTCTCCCGGATCGAGGCGAGAGCAGATCCCGATGTGAGGATCGTGGGGGTGTGCGACGTACTACGTCGCAGACAACCCGAAGGAGAGCCTCATGAAGCTTGCTCGCATCGCTCTACTGGCGGCCGCCGCTCTGGCCGTCGCCGCCTTCGCCGGAGTCTTCGAGCCGTCGGGCGCAAGCAGCGCCCCCGGCGACGAGACCTCCGGCGGCATCACCGTGCTCGGCACCGGGTCCGCGAACGTCACGCCGGATCGTGCCTCGTTCGCCTTCGGGACGGTCAGCCAGGCCCAGACGGCGAACGCGGCGCTCGCGGCGAGCTCACAGGCCGTCGCCCGTGTCATCGCAGCCCTCAAGCGGGCCGGCGTCGGGCAGGCCGACATCCAGACCTCCGACGTCTCGCTCTCACCGCGGATGAACGACAACGGGAACGACATCGTCGGCTACACGGCGTCGAACACCGTCACGGCGACGATCCGCAAACTTGGGGACGCAGGCGACGTCGTCGACGCGGCCGTCGGTGCCGGCGCGAACCAGGTGTCCGGTCCGAATCTGCTCGCCTCCGATCAGGACACTGCCTACCGCACTGCGCTGAAGGCCGCTGTCGCACAGGCGCGCACGAAGGCGGAAACGCTCGCAAGCGCATCGAGCTCGACCCTCGGCAAGATCACCGCCATCGTCGAAGGCGGCGGCGGTGCCGTGCCTCTACCGCTCGGCGCGAAGGACTCGGCGGTGCCGATCGAACCGGGAACTCAGCAGATCGAGGCGACCGTGACGGTGACCTTCGCGATCGGCTAGGGCGAGTACTGCTGGTCCAGGGCCAGGGCCGTGTCGGACGCGACGCGGATCCAGAACGGATTCCTCGCTTCGAAGAGGCTCCGGTGCTTCGGGTTCTTGCCGGCGACGATCTGCGCAAGCTCGGAGACCGGGATCCGGGTCGCGTGCAGGCCGGCCGTGATCACCGTGACGTGCGCGTTCGCAGGAACCTTGTACACGAGCAGCTTGTGGCTCTCGTCACGGACGTAGTGGTCGTTCGGGACCGTGTCGCCGGGCTGGAGGACCTTGTCGGCGATCGCCGCACGGTTCGCCGTCTCTCCCGAGAGGTATTCGGCCGGATCGACCTTCGCCTCGAAGCTGCCGCCCTTGGCAGTGATGGACTTGATGTGCGCGTAGACGACCAGCTGCTGCGGTGCGCCCACCGGCGGAGTCGGCAGGAAAGGCGTAGAGGCCTGCGAGGCGGCCGGCGCTGCCTGCAGATGCGATGCACCCACGGCGGCGAGCAGAATCACCACGGCGGTCAGGACGACGAGCGAGGGCTTCATGAATCCTCCATCTCGGGGTAAGGGGACGCGGATTATCTATGCGCGAAGTTAGGACGAAGTGAGCGGCCCATTAGGATTGAGCCCATGTGCCGAAACATTCACACCCTGTTCAACTTCGAGCCTCCCGCAACGGAAGACGAGATTCGCGACGCGTCGCTGCAATTCGTCCGCAAGATCAGCGGCTTCACGAAGCCGTCGCAGGCGAACGAAGAAGCATTCGCGCGCGCGGTCGACGAGGTCGCCGCAGCTTCGCATCGAATGCTCGACGCACTCGTGACGTCCGCAGCCCCGAAGGACCGCGAGGTTGAAGCGGAACGAGCCCGCGCGCGAGCCGCGAAGCGCTTCGCCGCGGCCTAGGGCTCGCTCGTAACCGATGAAGATCCGGGCCGCAGTCCTGGAGGACTTCGGGGCTCCCCTCGAGGTACAGGAGCTCGATCTCGCCGAGCCGCGAGCGGGCGAAGTGCTCGTACGCCTCGTCGCCTGCGGCGTCTGCCACACCGATCTCTACACGGCGTCGGGCGCGGATCCCTCCGGTTACTCGCCGACGGTGCTCGGACACGAGGGCGCCGGCGTGGTCGAGGCGATCGGCGACGGCGTCTCCGATCGTCGAGCCCGGCGACCACGTCGTCACGCTCTTTTCACCACAGTGCCGCGAATGCGAGCACTGTCACGACCACCGCACGAACCTCTGCCTCGCGATCCGCGAGCAACAGAACCAGGGACACCTCCCGGACGGCACGACACGCCTTTCCCGCGGCGGTGAGCCGATCCGTCACTTCATGGGCACCTCGACGTTCGCCGAGTACACGGTGATGCCGGAGATCGCGCTGGCGAAGATCGACCCCGAGGCGCCGCTCGATCGTGCCTGCCTGTTCGCGTGCGGCCTGTCGACCGGGATCGGCGCGGCCATGAACACGGCCAAGGTCGCGCCCGGATCGACCTGCGTCGTCTTCGGCGCGGGCATGGTTGGCCTCGGCGCGGTCGTCGGCTGCCGGCTCCAGGGCGCCGAACGGATCGTCTGCGTCGACCTGTCCGGAGAGCGGCTCACGCTTGCGCGCGGGCACGGCGCGACGGAGGAGCTCCTCGGCGGCCCCGACATCGTCGAGCAGATTCTCGACCTGACCGGAGGCATGGGCGCGGACTACACCTTCGAGGCGACCGGCAACGTGAACGTGATGCGGCAGGCGGTCGAGTCGGCACGAATGGGCTGGGGCCTCGCGACGATGTGCGGCGTCGCGGGCAAAGGCGAGACGCTGGACATCGTGCCGAGGTTCCTGATCACTGGACGCCGGGTCGCGGGCTCGTCGTTCGGCGGCGTCAAGGGTCGCGACCAGGTTCCGCAGTTCGTCGACCGCTACCTCGCGGGCGAGATCGACGTGGACTCGTTCGTCTCCCACAAGCTCACGCTCGACGACGTCAACCGCGGCTTCGAGCTGATGGAGGCGCAGGACGGAATCCGCAGCGTCATCGACTTCGCATGACCGAGTGGTGGGCGGTACGCCGGGCGCACAGCAGGAAGCCGGCGACATACACCTGCCCGCTCTGCGGGCAGCGACTGCACGCCATGAGCGAACACGTCGTGATCGCGCCGGAGAACGACGCCGAACGCCGCCGGCACGCCCACACCGAGTGCGTCGGCAGAGCCCGCAAGGCAGGCACCTTCAAGACCTACGACGACTGGCGCGCAACCCAGCCGCGGCGACCCTCGTTCCTGCAGCGATATCTTCGGCGCCGATGAGCAACGGCAACCGGCAGCTTCTCCGCCGCGCGATCGAGCTTGCGCGCCTGGCACGCGAGCATGGCAACCATCCCTTCGGCGCGCTGCTCGTGGACGCGAAGGGCAATGTCGTGCTCGAGGCCGAGAACACCGTGCGGACGGACAAGGACGTGACGGCCCACGCCGAGACGAACCTCATGCGCATGGCGACTGCCCGCTTCGACCGCGACTTCCTCGGTCGCTGCACCCTGTACACCAGCACCGAGCCCTGCGCCATGTGCGCCGGCGCGATCTACTGGGGGAACATCAGGAGCGTCGTCTTCGGCTTCAGCCAGGAGCAGATTCACGCCATCAGCGCGGGGAATCCCGAGAACATGCAGCTCCAGCTTTCGTCCCGCGAGGTCTTTGCACGGGGCGACCATCCTGTCGAGGTCAGCGGGCCACACCTGCCGAAGGAGTCTGCCGCCGTCCACGACGGCTTCTGGGACTGAGCCTCGAGGCTAGGTCAGGCGCGGACGACGACGTTGTTCCAGGTCGCCGACGACCTGGCCACCGATCCAGTTGACGGCCCAGACCACGACGACGACCCCGACGTAGGTCCAGAACCCGTCGATCGAGAAGTTTGGCGCGATCCACTCCGCGAGCGCGACCATTGCGATGTTGATGAGCAGGTAGAAGAAGCCGAGCGTCACGAGGATCAGCGGCAGGGTGAGGATGGCGAGCAACGGCTTGATCACGGCGTTGGCGATCCCCAGGACCGCCGAGCCGATCAGGTAGGCCTTCCAACCCTCGATGTGTACGCCGTCCCAAATAGCGTCCGCAACCCACAGGGCGGCGAGGTTGATCGCCCAGGCAATAGCGAGACGCGGCACGAACTCCATGGCGACAGTGTAAAACCACATCGTGTTCGCGCGCATGCACGTCCTCCAGACGACCCCCGAGCAGCATGATCTCGGGCTCGAGATCGTCCGCGACCAGCTCCTACCCTGGCTCCGGGACAGCTCGGGCTTCCGCGGCCTGATCAGGCTCGCGAGCCCAAGCGCCGGCAAGACCCTCGTCATCACCCTCTGGGCCGACGAGGAATCCCTCCAGGCGAGTGCCGACGCCGGGAAGAAGTTGGGCGAGCTGACGGCTGAGACCGTCGGCGGCACGCGGCTCGCACTCGAGGACTACGAAGTCACGCTGTTCGATGTCTCAGAGTCCTGACTTCGTCCTCGGGGACGACTTCGCCCGAGTCCTCACCGAGACGACGATGTCGCTCGTCTGCGTCCTGGGCGAGGACGGACGGATCCTGTTCTTCAACGAGGCGTGCGAGCGACTGACCGGTTTCACCCGCGCCGAGGCGGTTGGGCGCGACGCCCGCGAGCTCGTCATCCCTCCTGAGGAAGCCGAGGCGTTCGGCGAGGTGCTCGCGTACATCTGGACGACCGGCCTCGCGAGCCCTCAGGTCGGGCACTGGCTGACGAAAGACGGAGCGCGGAAGCTCGTTGCCTGGTCGAACAAGCTGATGCCCGGAGAGAACGGCGCATCCTCGATCCTGGTGACGGCCGGAATCGATCTGAGCGCACCCCCGAAAGGCGTCTCGGACGAGGTCGCCTTCGACTTCAATCTCGAGGCGAAGCTCCACGAGGTCGGCCGCCTCGCGCAGGAACAGCGCGCGCTTCGTCGAGTCGCCACCCTCGTCGCATCGGAGGCGAGCCCCGAACGTGTCTTCACCGCCGTCTCGGAGGAATGCGCCCGCGTGCTCGAGGTGGATGCGTCCGCTGTCTTTCGCTACGAGGGAGACGACACGGCGACGATCGTGGGGCGACACAGCCGAGGGGGAGATGAAGACGCGTTCACCCTCGGCCTGCGCCTCCCCGCCGACGAGGACACCGGCATCGGCCGCGTGCTGCGTACCGGCGCCCCCGCGCGTATCCACGACTACACGAACAAGACCGGACAAACCGCGGACAACATGCGGATCATGGGCTACCGCTCGAGCGTGTCGGCCCCGATCATCGTCGCGGGCATCATGTGGGGCGCCGTCGGAATCGCGAGCGCCGAACCGCTGCCGGCCGACACGGAGGCACGGCTCGGCGCATTCTGCGAGCTCGTCTCCCTCGCCGTCGCGAGCGCGCAGGCACGCGAGGATCTGAGCGCATCCCGAGCGAGGCTCGTCAAGGCCGGCGACGTGCAGCGCCGGAAGCTCGAACGAAACCTGCACGACGGTGCACAACAACGCCTCGTCTCACTGGCGCTGACGATCCGGCTTGCCCGCCGGCAGCTCGAGACCAAACCGGAGGCTGTTGCGGCCTCGCTCGAGGGGGCCGCGAACGAGCTCGACCTGGCACTGGCAGAGCTGCGCGAGCTTGCCCGCGGCCTGCACCCGGCTGCACTGACAGAGCAGGGACTCGGCCCCGCGATCACGGCGGCTGTGCAGAGACTCTCGATCGAGGTCGACATCTCCGTGCCGGACGTCCGGCTGCCGGAGAACATCGAAGCGACGGTGTACTACATCGTGCTCGAAGCACTCACGAATGTCGCAAGGCACGCAGAGGCGACGCGCGCGAAGGTGACGATCCAGCTCGATGACGAGGCTCTGCGCTTCGAGATCACGGACGACGGTCGCGGTGGCGCAGATCCGGCGAGCGGTACCGGAATCCTCGGCCTGCGCGATCGCGCGGAGGCAGTGGGCGGCACGCTCTTCGTGATCAGCCCGCCGGGCAAGGGCACGCTCGTGACCGCGCAGCTCCCGCTCAGCCCCGCCTGACCGGAATGCTCTGGCTGAATCTGAAGACGTTTTGCGGGTCGTACTTGCGCTTGATCGCGATCAGCCGGTCGAGGTTCGTTCCGTAGTACGCACGACCCCACTTCGGCAGGTCGGGGTCGATGTAGTTCTGATATGCGAAGGGCGAGACGTGGGGTCGCATCGCCGCGTAGAAGCTCTTCAACCAGCGCAGGTTCGGCTCGGCGGCGGCCGCGGCATCCCAGTACGCGAGGTACTGCATCGAGAACAGCGCATCGCGATGGACGAAGGCAGTCGCATCCTTCTTCACGCGGTTGATCGCGCCGCCGTACGAGTCGAGCAGGATGATCCCGGAACCGGTCCCCGTGCTGATGCGCGCCTCGATCTGGTGGAGCATCGTGTCGATCGCGGCCGAGGTCAGCGGAGCGTTTGCGAAGCTCGACTTGCCCTTGAAGGTCGAGCGGCCGAGATTCCCCTGCGGCGGCAGGTGACACTCGGCGAGCGTGCCGCCACAGCCGGCCCACATCTCCTGCGCATCCAGGTAGCTACGAGAGGTCACCGTGAAGCGCGTCGGTGTCCCGGCGTTCGCGAGCGGCTTCAGCAGCTCACGAAGCTTGTCTGCGGTCCCGAAGAACTGCCCGGCCGACGTGATGTGCGCACGGCCGCCCGCGGCGGCGTTCAGGTTCAGCACCGAGAAGAGGCCGTCGGGTGCGTGCGGCGCGAGCTTCTGCCAGGCCTGGACGACGCTCTTCGCGTCCGACCAGGGCCACTCGAGGGAGTAGGTCGCCACCTGGCCGACCGGGTGCGTCCGGAAGACGAGGCGTGTGACGATGCCGAAGTTGCCGCCGCCGCCGCCGCGAAGCGCCCAGTAGAGGTCGGGGTGCTGATGCGCATTGGCCACGACCGCACTGCCGTCCGCGAGGACGACGGTCGCCTCGAGCAGGTTGTCGCAGGTCAGGCCGAACTTGCGCGAGGCGAGCCCGACGCCGCCGCCCAGGGTGAGGCCTGCGATGCCGACGGTCGGGCACGAACCGGCGGGGACGGTTCGTCCGTGTCGCCACAGGCCGTCGTAGACGTCGATCAGGCGTGCGCCGGCACCGACGATCGCACGTCCGCGAGCGTCGAGCGCCACGCCCTTCAGCCGGGACACGTCGACGATGACGCCTGACGGCGAGGTGGAGTAGCCGCCGTAGCTGTGTCCACCCGAGCGCGGCGCGATCCGGACGGCGTGTTTTCTCGCCCAGCGCACCGTGCGCTGCACGTCCTCACGCGACTCGCAGAAGACGACGGCGCGCGGCTTGATCCCGTCGAAGCGCGTGTCGTAGAGAAGCCGCGCCTGGTCGTACCCGGAGGCGCCGCGAACGATCACGTCACCGCGGAGAGCGTTGCCGAGCTCGTCGAAGATCCCTGTCGTCGGAGCGGCGGCGGCGAGCTCGGCGAGGCGTCCTGCGAAGGGAAGCCCGCCGAGAACCAGGGCGGCCCGGCCGCCTCGCGAGAGCAACTCGAGCCGCGTGATGCGCTCCACGCGGCCGAATGTAGCGGGAGGGTGTTAAGAGCGGTGGACGCCCATCGTGATCGTCGCGACATAGACGCCTGCGCTCGTCTTGCGCAGGCTCACCTGTGAGCGCTTGCCGCCGTTTCGGTAGATCGAGTCAGCGGCGTTACGCGTCGTGCGATTGGGACGGTTGGTGTACGGGGCCTTCTTGTAGACGGCGTCCGTGACCGAGTCGGGAAAGTAGAGCTGACCGGTGTGCACGACGTTGCCGCCGAGGTGCACCTTCACGTGGATGTGCACGGTGCGGCCCTGGTACCAGCCCGGGTAGACCGTGCGAAACAGTGCGAGCCCCTTCGCGCTCGTCCGCTGGACGCCCCGCATGAAGGTGCGGCTCGCGGCCCCTTGCCCGAACCCCGAGTAGTCGCCGGCAGCATCGGCGTGCCAGATATCGACGGCCGCATCTCTTGATCGGCTTGCAGGTGGACGCGTTGACGACGAACGCGCGCAGCAGCAGCGGGGTTCCGGGCCTGCCCTCGGTGATGTTGCGGCGCACGGATTCGTTCGGGATGTAGTACGGACCTTCTGTCTGCTCGGGAGCGAGCACGCAGGCGACCTCGCCCGAAGCAACGGCGGCAGGGCCCGAGCCCTCAGAGGCGCGCGCCTCGATTCCGGCGGCGCCGAGCGCGGTCGCGAGAACACCGCCGATTCTCACGAGCGAGGTGCGACGGGTGAGCTTCTGATCAGTCATCGGGAAAACCTCCGGTTGCCAGGATCGTGATCTCGGTCACGGCCGCAGCAAATCAGGCCAGCCTGAAAAACGGTTGAGAGGTGCGTAAGAGCTTTCTAAGAACGGCTGGTCGCGTGCGTACGGCTAACCGCACCGCGAAGACACAGGCACGCCGACTTTCGCAGCCTTCCACTCTGCAGGCATGCTGAAGTCATGTTCGCAACGGAATCAGGACTCGTTGGACTGAAGCGCGTCACCGGCGTCGAAGACGAGCGCGGCTGGGCGGACGTCCTCGGGGATCTCCCGCTCTTCGCCAGCTTCGGCAAGCGCCGGCTCCGTGAGCTTGTCAAGCTCGGCCGCTTCTCCGAATACGCACCCGGCGAGGTGGTCATCGCCGCGGGTCAGCCGGCCGACTTCCTCTACGTGATCCTGAGCGGCGAGGCGAAGGTTCTCGCGAAGCGCGGGGGACGCCCACTCCGGGTCGGCGACTACTTCGGCGAGCTTGCGCTGCTCGACTCGGAGCCAAGGTCGGCGTCGGTGGTCGCAGCCGGTCAGTTGCACGTGATCAAGTTCCCGCGCCGCGTCCTGCGCGAGATCGTGGAACGTGATCCGGAGATCGCGCTCGGGATGATGACCGTGCTCGCCAAGCGGATCCGGCGGCTCGAACGAGCCGCCCGCCCGGTTTCCGGCCTGACCTAAGTCCGGTCTGTGAGCGGTGGGCCGTGCGTCTCGATGAACGAGAGCACCCTGGCCCAGGCATCCTCGGAGGCGGCGGCGAACTCGTCCTGCTTGCGGTCGAAGAAGCTGTGCGGTGCGCCTTCGTAGGTGACGACCTCGTGCTCGACGCCCGCATCGGCGAGCGCCTGCTCGAAGGCAGCGTTGTCCTCGGCGGTGATGTTCTGGTCGGCGCCGGCCTGGAGCGCAAGAATCGGAGCCTCCAGCTCTGCGGCTCGCTGAATCGGCCCCGGTGTCCCGTCGCGCCCTTCACCCGGCCGGCCGTAGAAACCGATCGCGCCTGCAAGCCGGTGGCCGGCCGCCGCCGCGAGCCACGAGTTCCGGCCGCCGAAGCAGAAGCCGAGCGTGAAGACCGTCGTCGCCCCCTTGGAGCGGAGGTATTCGACGGCGGCGCCGACGTCGGCCTGCACGCCCTCGGGCGTGGTCTGGCCGACGTGCTCCATGTAGCCCCAGTCGTCGTCACGCTTCGCCACTCCGGCGGTGCGACCGAAGTAGTCGAACGCAACGGCGGCGAAGCCACGCTCCGCCAGGCGCAGGGCGACCTCCTCGTAGAAGCGGTAGAGCCCGCGGACATCCGGGAGAACCACGACGCCGACGCTCGTCGGGTCATCCGGCGCCGCGGCGAACGCGGCGAAGCGGTTCCCGTCACGTGTGTCCAGGATGAGGTCCTCGTGCGAGACGGCGGCGCCCCGGATGACCGGGATCGGCGGAACCGAGTCGAGCTCGAAGCACACGGCCGTGGAGACTAACTAGCGAATGCGGCGCGTGAGCCGGCTGGCCGCACGCGCGACGTCGAGATCGTTCGACGCGTTCACGACGAACTCGATCCGGCTGCCGCGATCTGCCGGCCGAAGCTTGTAGCTGAGCCGGTGACCAACGGTCTTCCCGCTCCAGCAGGAGGCTCTGCAGCGAATCCAGCTGTAGGTGAACGCAAGCCGCGTCCCGGACCACGAGCCCGGGCTCCCCGTGAGGGTCGCGCCCGCGACGGGTCGACCGGAGATGCTCGGGCGCGAGTCGCTGTGTGGAGGCGCGAGCACGAGCGCCGTCGGCACCGATGTCGCCGTGCCGATTCCCGGCGCGGTCAGTACGACGCGCATCTGCGCCCCACCGTCCGCCGTCTGGACGACGTACGTCCGTCCGGCGGCCGCCGGCTCACACCCGCTCTGGCGGCAGCGCTCCCAGCGGTAGTCGACCTGGATGCCTGCCCCGGACCAGATACCGCTCGAGGCGGTGAGCGTCGCGCCGATTCCGGGGAAGCCTTCGATCGACGGCTCGAGCCGCGGCGGCGGCTGACCGAGAGCCTCGAGGGCGGCGAAGGCATCGACGCTCCCGAAGCGCACGCCGGCGACGGGATGCGCGGTGTGCTCGAGCGCAGTCTCGATCTGCGAGACCGACGCATACGGAGCGTGCGCCCGCAGCAGCGCGACGATCCCCGCCACGACCGGCGTCGAGCCCGATGTCCCGCAGCCGATGCCGAAGCCGCCGCCGAGCACCGTCGTGGGCATGCAGGCGGGCGCGGCGAACTTGACCCACTCACCGCGACTCGAATAGTTCGCCAGTTCGCCCGACTCGACGGTCGCCGCGACGGAGAAGGTGTCGGGATAGGCGGCCGGGTACTCCGGCACGGTCGAGAACTCGTTCCCCGCCGCGGCGACGACGATCACACCGGCTTCCCGCGCGCGATGAATCGCATCGTGGAGGACGCCGTTGAGACTCTCGCCGTAGAGGCTCATGTTGACGACCGCGGCGCCATGCCCGACCGCGTAGTCGAGCGCCCTCGCCATCGTGGCCTTGAGTGCAAAGCCCTCGGGCCGCAGCACCCGCAACGGCATGATCCGGCAGCTCCAGCAGGCTCCGACCGCGCCGAGCCCATTGGATCGAGCCGCGGCGATGCCCGCGACCGCCGTGCCGTGACCCACGAGGTCGCTCGTGTCGGCGTTCTCGTCGACGAAGTTCCAACCTGGATCGACGGCGCCGGCGAGGTCTGGGTGGGTGGCGTCGACCCCCGAGTCCATGACGGCGATCACGACCTTCGGCGAGCCGCTGGTCACCTCCCAGGCGGAAGGCAGATTCGCGGCCTGATACGCCCAGTTCGCCGACAGCGGGTCAGCGGGCAGTGCGGCCTGTGCGCCCCCGACACTCGCTGCCGCGACGGCGACCGCGAGCAACAGCATTCGGAAGGCCACGAACAGCAGTATAGGAACCGCTACTCCGGCCATCGAAGACGCCAGCCAGCCGCAATTCCGAGTGGGGCTAACCGCACTGCCAAGCCGAAGCGGCGGGCGTAGCCTCGAAGACATGAACTCGGCAGCCCTCCACCGTCTCCCCTCGCTCCGGAACCTCGCGGCCACCCCCCACCGCGGTCTCGTGGAGCTGGCGACGATCTTCGGTCTCTACAGCGTCTACGAGGTCGTGCGCGGGCAGGGCCATGCGACCCTCGCAGGGGCGCGAGCCCACACAGACGCAATCGTCTCTCTCGAGCGGCACCTGCATGTGTTCGGAGAGCGCTCGGTGCAACGGGCCGCGCACGCGGTGCCCGCGCTGCCGACGACGCTCGGGATCGCCTACATCGCGCTGCACTTCGTCGGCACCGCCGTCTTTCTGGTCTGGCTGTACCGGAAGCACCCCGAGCGCTTCCCGATCGTGCGCAACACCATGATCTTCGCGACGGGAGTCGCGCTCTCGATCTACGTCCTCTATCCGGTTGCGCCGCCTCGCCTGGCCGGCCTCGGGTTCGTCGACACCGTGTCGCACAACGCAAAGGTGAACCTGAGCTCCGACCTTCTCGGCAGCCTCTACAACCCGTTCGCCGCCGTGCCGAGCCTCCACTTCGGCTACGCGCTCCTCGTCGGCGTGACCGTCGGCCTGGTAGCGCGAAACCGCATCGTGCGGTTGATCGGCTGGACCTACCCGCTGGTGATGCTGCTCGTGATCGTCGGAACCGGCAACCACTTCTTCTTCGACGCAGCCGGCGGCGCGCTCGCAATCGGCATCGGCTTCGCCGCAGCTAGCTGGGTCGAGCCCGCCAGGCGCGCCAAGCGTTGGCAGCCTGAGCGGGGATCCGCCGCCGCGACGTGCTGAGCGCTTCGCGGAGAGCCGCTGCGGCGTTGTCGAAGATGCCTTCCCCGTGACCGCAGAGGATCGTCGCCGGCTCCAGTCCTCCCAGCTGCTTGCGCGGCGGCCGGAGACGCAGGAACGGATGAACACCGAGCGGCTCGTCGCCTGCGAGAAAGTAGTCCACCGTCCCGAGCGCATCGCCGCAGACGAGGACACGTCGCTCGGGCCACCAGAGGGCGACTTCCTTCCACCGGCGCCCCATCCGGATCGGAATGAGCCCGAACGGCGGCACGCCCGTGGTGGGTACGACGTGATGCGGCACACCGAGACGCTTCGCCAGCTCGACGCAGTCTCGGTTATGCCGGTCGAGCAGCTGCAGGACCCCGGCCGGCTCGCCGGCGGCCCGGATTCGATCCTCCACGTCGTCGCCGAGGAGCGGATCGATCGCCCAGACGCGGCCGGCAGCGACGAGCACGTGCGAACAGCGCGCCATGAACTCATCCACGATCCAACCGAAACCGCCGTCGAACTCGTCGCAAGACTGGAGGATCTTCAGCGTTGCCACATCGCGGCCCACGTCTCGTAGCCCGGAAAGTCCTTCGCGCGGGCAACGCCGAGCAGCTCGTCGACGTCGAATGGAATCCGGCGGAACTCGACCGACAGCGACTCGGTTGAGACGAGCGCGTACTCGCTCCACGGCCCAAACGGAACAGGATCGAGCGGCTCCTTGTGCTCGTAAACGAGACCGACGCTGCCGACGCAGAACCAGAGCGTCGCGTCGAAGCGGCGCAGCCACTGCAGGTGCACGTGACCGGCGGCAACGGCAGCTGCCTCAACTCCCTCGAGCGCCCGATCGACCTCGTCAGCGGCGGTGGACGGCAGGATCACGTCCTCGTTCGACTTCGGCGTCGCATGGCAGCCGAGGATCCGCTCGACCTCGACCGTCGGCTGGAAGCCGCGGAGAAACTCGAGCCCTTCCGCGCCGAGCTGCGCTTGAGACCAGCGGGCCGTCTCGAGCAGCCGTTCCTTTCGCTCCTCGTCCTCGATCGGCTCGTTGCCGAGATCGAGGGTCAGGAGGAAATCGTCCGAGTTCCCGAAGACGCACGGGCAGTCGAGCTCGCGCAGCAGCTCGACGCATTCGAGCGGCTGAGGCCCGCCCTGCGCGACGTCGCCCAGGCTGACGATCAGGTCGACGTCATGCTGCCCCAGATCGGCGAGCGCCGCACGGAAGGCGACCGCATTGCCGTGCATGTCGGAAAGGAATGCGACTCGCACCCCGGGGAGCTTACGGGCACGCCGTAGACCTCCAGCAGGTCGGCGAGCGCTGTATCGGACACGTACAACCGCGCCGGATAGGCACGAGCTGCGCGCCAGCCGGTCTGGGTCTCGACGATGCGCCCGGAGAGCGTCACCTCACCGAGCACGCGGCAGAGCGTTCGTGCCTCGTCTCGTCCACGCAGGTACGTGAGCGCATCGACGGGATCGTGCGCCGCATGGAATCCGCACGTGCACGAGAGCTCAGGGGCCTCGTGCGGGTGCTCCTCGGCACAGGCTGCGACCGCCGCGACAGAAGGCGTCCACACCGTGTCGTGGAGCACCGAGCAGAGCCGGACTCCCGCGCACGTCTCCCGGACCGTCCAGACGCGCCAGGCGCGCACCCGGACGTCGCTCACTTCGCGTAGAGCTTTGCCCGTCTCCATCACCGCGCTCCGGCGAATCGAACGTCGGCCGGCTGGATGACCTCGTCGACGAGCCCGTACGCGACCGCCTCTTCGGGCGTCATGAAGTGATCGCGGTCGATGTCCTTCATGACCTGCTCGAGCGGCTGCCCCGTGTGGCGCGAGATGATCTCCGCCATCCGCTCGGTCATCTCGAGGATCTCCTTCGCGGCGATCTGGATGTCTGCGGGTGAGCCGCGATAACCGGCGGAGCCCTGGTGGATCATGACCTTGGCGTTCGGGAGCACGAAGCGCTTCCCGGCAGCACCGCCGCCGAGGATCATCGCGGCGGCCGACATTCCCATTCCCGTGCAGATCGTCCGCACGTCGGGCTTGACGTACTGCATCGCGTCGTAGATCGCCATCCCGGCGTAGGCCGAGCCGCCGGGTGAGTTGATGTAGAGCGAGATCTCCGCGTCGGGATCCTCGGCCTCGAGGAAGAGGAGCTGTGCGGTGATGACGTTCGCGATGTTGTCCTCGACCTCCTGGCCGAGGAAGACGATGCGCTCGCGCAACAGGCGCGAGTAGATGTCGAAGGAGCGCTCGTAGCGCCCGTCCTGCTCGACGACCATCGGAATCAGCGGCATCTGTGCCTCCTGGTAATGTGCAACCGTTCGGTTGCGCCTAGTATACGCAACCCCCAGGTTGCGGATTGGAGGAGCCATGGAAGTCACGCGCGAGATCGTCTTCCCCGAGTCGCCCGAGGAGGTCTGGGAGGCCCTGACCGATCCCGAGCAGCTCGAGGAGTGGTTTGCGAACGACGTCGAGCTCGATGCGCGGCCGGGCGGTGACGGCATCTTCCGCTGGGCCGACGGCGAGGAACGTCGTGCGACCGTGCTCGTCGTCGAGCCGGGCGAGCGGCTGCTGCTCGACTGGGACGACCAGGGCGAGGTCGAGTTCACACTCGAGGAAGTCGAGGAGGGAACACGCCTCTTCGTCCGCGAGTCGACGCCCGAGTTCTCAACCGCACTCTTCCTCCGCGCCCAGGCTTTCACTCACTCGTACGCGTGACCGACCCGACGGGGCGCGTCTTCGACGCGCTCGCCGATCCCAACCGCCGCTACGTGCTCGAGGCGCTCGCCGAGCGCGAGACCGCAACGGCGACCGAGCTCGCCGCCGAGCTGCCGGTCACGCGGCAGGCGGTCGCGAAGCATCTCGCAGCGCTGAGTGAGGCCGGGCTCGTCGAAGGGCGCCGCCGGGGCCGCGAGACGCTGTACGAGCTCACCCCGGGACCGCTCGGCGTCGCCATGGACTGGATGGCGAGCGTCGGCGCGGACTGGGACGCGCGCCTCGCCGCCCTGCGCAAGCACCTGCGAAACCGCCGCCCTTAGACTCGCCGGATGGAACGCCGTCCGCTCGGCGGGATCGACGTCGAGGTCTCGCGCATCATCCTCGGCTGCGGCAACTTCGGCGGCATCGGCTCCGCGCCCGAGTTCTTCGGCCAGGGCGAAAGCGAGGAAGAAGCGTTCCGGATCATGGACGCCGCCTGGGAGCTCGGCATCACGACGTTCGACACGGCTGACGCGTACGGCGGCGGTCGCAGCGAGACGATGGTCGGCAAGTGGATCGCGAGCCGCGACGTCAGCCCCGGGCTCGTAACCAAGACGTTCAATCCCATGGAGGCCGGAGCCGACCACGGGCTCGCGCGCACCCGGATGACACGACAGCTCGAATCGAGCCTCGAGCGCCTCGGCGTGGACCGCGTCGACGTCTACCTGGCGCACGACTTCGACCCGGACGTACCGGCGAACGAGCTCGTAGGAACGTTCGAAGGGCTTGTCGGCATCAGCCTGATCAGGGCGTGGGGCGTGAGCAACTTCGATGCGGAGCAGCTTCGCTCGCTGCTCGAGGCGGGTACGCCCGCCGTCGTGCAGAACTCCTACTCGCTGCTCGACCGCGCCGACGAGCGCGGAGTGGTCGAGCTGTGCGCCGCGTTCGGGATCTCGTACACGCCGTTCAGCCCGCTCGCCGGTGGCTGGCTCACCGGGAAGTACAAGCGTGACGCGCCGGTGCCCGAAGGCTCACGGATGGCGATGCGTCCCGGGCCGTACGAACATCTGCGCAACGAGGAGACCTTCGCCGCGCTCGATCGCTTTGCAGAGATCGCAGCACAGCGCGGCGTCCATCCCGCGACGCTTGCCATCTCGTGGCTTCTTGCGCAGCCGCACGTGACCGCCGTCGTTGTGGGCCCGCGGCGTCCGGAACAGCTCGAGCCCGCACTGACAGCCCTCGAGCATCGGCTCTCGCAGTCGGAGGCCGAGGAGCTGGCGGCGCTCTTCGGATGACGGTCGGCTTCCGCCGTCTGACGGAAACCGATCTACCGCTGCTGTACGAGTGGCTGCAACGCGAGCACGTTCAGTTCTGGTGGAGGGAGCGAGAGAGCTACGACGCCGTGGTTCGGCGCTACCTGCCGGCGATCGAAGGCAGCGAGCCCACCGACCTCTATCTGATCCTCGTCGACGATCGGCCTGTCGGCTTCATCCAGACCTACCTCGTGTCGGACCACCCCGACTACCGGGCCCTCGTCGGCGTCGAAGAAGGTGTTGCGGGCGTTGACCTCTTCCTGGCGGATCCGGAGCAGACCGGGAAAGGACTGGGATCGAAAGTGATCGCTCAGTTCGTGCGTGACGTCGTGTTCGCGACACCACAGACGCACGCCTGCATCGCGGACCCCGACGCCGGAGAACCACGCGTCGCTTCGTGCGTTCGAGAAGGCGGGCTTCACACGCGTGCGCGACTTCGTCGATCCGAGCGACGACAACCGCGCGCACACGCTGATCCGGATCGAACGCTAGGGCGACAGCCGCTCGACGATCCAGTCGCCGTTCGAGCGCCGGTAGCGCAGGCGGTCGTGCATGCGGTCGTCGCGGTGCTGCCAGAACTCGTACGTCTCCGGGACGAGCCTGTACCCGCCCCAGTGCTCGGGCCGTCGCAGGTCGTCTCCCTCATGTTCACGGGCCAATGCCGCCACCCGCTCGTCGAGCTCCGCTCGCGTCGACAGGACCGAGCTCTGCTCGGATGCCGTCGCAGCGAGCTGTGCTCCGCGCGGACGGGTGGCGAAGTACGCGTCGGACTCCTGCCCTGCGACCCGTTCGACCGAGCCCTCGACTCTCACCTGCCGGCCGAGCTCGGCCCAGTGGAAGAGCAGGGCTCCGCGCGGGTTCGAATCCAGCTCGGCCGCCTTCCTGCTCGCATAGCCGGTGAAGAAGACAAAGCCGCGCCCATCGGCTCCTTTCAGGAGGACCATCCGCACGGACGGGGCGCCGGCGGCAGTGGCGGTCGCAAGCGCCATCGCCTCTGCGGGCCGGCGTTCGGCGGATCCCGCCTCCGCGAACCAGCTCCTGAACTGCTCGAGCGGGTCTGCGGCGAGGTCTGACTTCCGCAGCTCGGACACGGCGGCCAGCCTATTTGACAAGCCAGAGAGTAAGTGTAGACTTACGGTAAGTCATGGCTTACGAACAGGCATTGCAGGCGCTCGGCGATCCCACTCGGAGAGCGGTGCTCGAAGAGCTCCGGGACGGCCCGCGAGCCGTCGGCGAGCTCGCCGCACGGCTTCCGGTGAGCCGGCCTGCCGTGTCCCAGCACCTCCGGGTCCTGAAGGAGGCGGGTCTGGTGACCGAGCGACAGAACGGGACGCGGCGTTTGTACCGCGTCGAACCCGACGGTCTGGCCGAGCTGCGCGAGTACCTCGAAGGCTTCTGGGAAGAGGCGCTCGCCAACTTCAAGGCCGCGGCCGAGAAAGAGGAAGGGAGGAAGAAGTGACCGTGACAGCGACAGAGACGATCCGTAAGGAGATCTTCGTCGACGCGGCACCCGAGACTGCGTTCCGCGTCTTCACCGAGCAGGTCTCCGACTGGTGGCCGCTCGACAAGTACAGCATCTACCTCGAGGAGGCCGAGACGGTCGCCTTCGAGGACCGCGACGGCTGGCGCCTGATCGAGCGGGCGAAGGACGGCCGCGAGAACGTGTGGGGCGAGGTGCTCGATTACGAGGTCGCAAGCCGCGTGCGGTTCACCTGGCACCCGGGCCGCGACATCGGCGACGAGCCGACCGAGGTCGAGGTGACGTTCACGGCCGACAAGAACGGCACGATCGTCGTTCTCGAGCACAGCGGCTGGGAGAGCCTCTCGGACGAGCGGCGCGAGGGTCGCGTCGGCTACGACAACGGCTGGCCCGGCGTGCTCGAGCGCTTCAAGCAGTCCGCAGAGGGCTAGCGGCCAAGGCGTCGCTTGTCGATGCCGCACAAAGGCCGCAGAGGCTTTGCCTCTGCGGCCGTCTCACCCAGCTGGGTATCAGCGCGACACGGAGCGGCGACGTCATCGAAACAGATCACGCTCTTCGGGGATCACGAGGTCGTGGGCGATGCCGTCGCCTGCGACCTCGAGCCCCCGGACGATCGCGGCCGGAATTCCGTCGACCTTGCCCATCACGAGCTCGGCTGCGCTCGCGATCTCGTCGGCGACCGCGATCTGCGTCGCATGCAGCTGGTAGCCGACCCGGTCACGCGTGCCGCGCAGGTCGCGCATCACCTCGAGGCCGGACGCACCGAGCGCGACGTCGATCGTCCCCTGGCGCCACGGGCGCCCGAACGAGTCGGTGATCAGCACCGCGACGGTCTTGCCGGTGAGGTCGCGGAGCCGCTCGCGGATGCGGGCCGCAGATGCATCGGGATCGACCGGCAGGAGGACGAGCATGCCGGGCGCGGGAGCGTTCGACGAGTCGACACCTGCCGAGGCGCAGATGAACCCGTGCGTCGTCTCGGCGATCACGAGCGGCGGGCGCACGCGCACCACGCGCGCGGCCTCCCGCAGGATCACCTCGATCCGGCGCGGATCGTCGTCGTCGCCGGCGATCTCGATCGCCTCGGCGGACGGCTCGATCGTTGCGAGCTCGATCACGCGCCCCTCTGACTTCGAGACGATCTTCTGCGCAAGCACGACGACGTCCCCGTCCTCCAGTTCGATCCTGGCGGTGATCAGCTCGGCGAGGTCGTCGTCCGCCTCGATCTCGGGCAGGTCCGCGACCGGGATGATGCGCAGCTCGCCGGTCAGGGGAGACCCGTGAGCCGGATGCCGGCGTGCGCCTTGTAGCGCTTGTTCACGTTCAGGATCACCGCTGTCATGCCCTCGAGCGCCCGCGAGTTCTCGAGCGGGCCGACGTCGATGGCACGTTCGGCCACGCGGTCGGCGAGCTCCAGGGAGAGCTCCTTGGCCCTGTCGTCGCCGCCGCAGACGAGCGCGTCGCCCGGGTCGCCCTCGACGAGGTTCGCCGCTGCGAACGACTGCAGTCCCGACGCGACGGGGCCGCGCACGATCCGCGACACCTCTTCCGCGAGCGAGCCCTGGTGTCGGCCCGGGAGAACGCCCTCAGGGGTGAAGCGCAGGTCGCTCGCGACGCAGAGCAGCGGCGTCTCGCCGATCGCGTCTGCCAGCTCGCTCGCGGTTGCGAGTGTCGCATCGGACTTGACGGCGAGCACGACGAGGTCGGCGCCGGCGACCATGTCGGCGTTTGTGCCTCCCGTGACGCCGAGCTCCTCGGCGGTCGCCTGGGCGCGCTCCGCATCGCGCGAGCCGACGAGCACCTCGTCCTTACCGATCTCCTGGAGTCGTTTTGCGAGAGCTCGCCCGAAGGCGCCCG
Organism: uncultured Actinomycetes bacterium; assembly: GCA_963804935.1. Classification (GTDB taxonomy): domain Bacteria; phylum Actinomycetota; class Thermoleophilia; order Gaiellales; family Gaiellaceae; genus 3-1-20CM-4-69-9. The sequence goes on along the minus strand of CAWDSD010000017.1, from coordinate 670,115 downwards.
TGCCGCCGACGATCGCGACTCTCACGCGAATGCCACCGCGTCGAGCGCCGCTTCGGCGAGCCGTTTGCGCGCAGCCGGATCGTGCATCAACGTGCGCGCGACGACCGGCCGCACGCCGAGTTGCGAAACGGCTTCGGCATCCGCGGCGTCTTCCTCGTCGAGCACGAGCGCGTCGATCAAGCCGGGATAGCACTGCGCAACGTGCGCTGCAGTCGTGCCGCCCTGCAGGCGTTGCAGCATCGCCGCCGCCGGCCCTTTAACCGCACGGCCCCCGATCAGCGGGCTCACCGCAACGCACGGTACGCGGCGTCGCTCGAGCGCCGCCCTGATGCGTTCGACGGCGAGGATGGGGCCGATCGAGACGAACGGGTTGCTCGGCGCGATCAGGATCAGGTCTGCGTCATGGAGTGCCTCGAGCACCCCGGGTGCAGGTCGCGCTGCGGTCGCGCCCTCGAAGCGCGCGCGGTCGACCGGGTCGCGGTGTGCGCGCGCCACGAACCACTCCTGGAAGGAGAAGCTGCCGTTCGGCGTGTCGAGCCACGTGCGGACGACGTCGTCCGTGGCGGGAAGGATGGTCGTGTCGACACCGAGCGCCGCGGCGAGCCGTGCAGTGACTACGGAGAGTGGCGCGCCGGTGCGCAGCGCATGGGTGCGCACGACGTGCAGCCCGAGGTCGCGGTCGCCGAGGCGGAACCACGACTCACCGCCGAGTGCCTCGACGCTCGCGAGCGCGTTCCACGTCTCGTCGGCCCTCCCCCAGCCCCGTTCCTCGTCCGAGACTCCGGCGAGCGCATAGAGAACGCTGTCGAGATCGGGTGAGACCGAAAGCCCGAGGACTTCGAGGTCGTCGCCGACGTTGACGATCGCGGTGACCGCCGCAGGATCGATCGCGTCCACGATCCCACGGAGAAAGCGTGCGCCGCCGACACCACCGGTGAGGACGACGACCTTCACGCGCGGGCCAGCGTCTCGAGATACCCGCGCGTGTTCTTCCCGACGCGGTCGCGCACGCGTTCGAGATCCTCCCAGGTGTCGACGTCGTCTCGAAGCCCGGGCAGATCGAGCTGAACGGCGGCAAGGTGTTGTTGGAAGCGCGCCGCGCTGCCCGGCCCGTAGAGCGGCTCGAAGTCGGCGACGTCGCGCAGCGCAAGTGCGTTCGTCGTCCCGTCCGCTGCGGCGACGATCGCGGGCGCGGCAGCGGTCAGCTCCTCGATCTCGGCGCCCGTGGCACACGGAAGATCGGAGTTGACGATCGTGACCGGACCGCGAAGCCCTGCGAGCGCGCCGGCGACGGCAGCTCCTTGCCCACCTGGGCCGTCGACGACGAGCGCCTCGGCGGCGAGCTCGTTGACCGCCTCGGTCACATCGGACAGCATCGCAAGCGCGAGCTTCGGGTCGCCGAGCCGGGACTTGCCGCCTATGCGATAAGGAATGACGAACGCCGCCACGCGGCAAGACTAACCAGCCATGCCCACCCCTCCGGACAACGCGACCATCGCCGAGCGGCTCGAAGCCTTCGCCGCTTTGCTCGACCTCTCGGGCGCAAGCTTCTACACGTCCCGTGCGTACCGTCGCGCGGCCGAGACGATCCGCTCGACGCAGGCTCCGATTGCAGAGCTCGTCGCGGCCGATCGCATCCAGGAGCTGAGCGGGATCGGCCCGGGCATCGCCGGACGCCTGCGCGAGCTCGTCGAGACCGGGACGATCGCGGAGCTCGACGAGCTCGAACGCGAAGTGCAGCCCGAGCTCGTCGGACTGGGCCGCTTTCTCGGGGTCACGCCGAAGCGGATGGTGGAGATCGGCCGCGCACTCGAGATCTCGACTGCGGAGGAATTCAGGACGGCGGCGCGTGCAGGCCGGCTGACGTCCGTGCCCGGCATCGGGCCGCAGACGGAGCAGCGCCTGCTTGCCGCCCTCGAACGGGAAGGCAAGCCGCAGCCGCAGAAGGGCCTGACCCTGAACAGGGCGCGCACCCTCCTCGAGGAGATCGCGACGGCGCTCGGCGGCGAGGTGGCCGGTGATCCGCGCCGTTGGGCGGATGCCTCGTTCGACTTCGCCGTCGTCTGCTCCGCGGCGGACCCTCGACCGGTGCTCGACACGTTCGAGGCTCTTCCTTCGATCGTGTCGGTGCTCGAGCGTGAGGAGCGCCGAGCCGTCGGAGTGACGGTCGAAGGCGTGCCTGTCGCGCTGGTCGCGGCCGAGCCTGCGCGATTCGGCACCGAGCTGCTGGTCGCCACAGGCGCGCGCACGTACGTCGAAGGCCTCGGCGAGCTTCCGGCTGCTCGCGACGAGGAGTCCGTGTACGCAGCGCTCGGAATTCCGTGGTGCCCGCCCGAGCTGCGGGAGGCGCCGTTTCGCGGCGAGCCGCCGCTCTTGCTCACGCGCGACGACATTCGCGGCGACCTCCACATGCACTCGACCTGGTCGGACGGCAAGGCGACGATCCTCGAGATGGCGACGGCTGCAAGGGAGCTGGGTTACGAGTACGTCGCGATCTGCGACCACACGCCGAACGTGCGCGTCGTTCCCGGGCTCGATGCGGACGACCTACGGCGACAAGGCGAGGAGATCGCCGCGGTCAACGAGGAGCTCGCACCGTTTCGCGTGCTCCGCGGCACCGAGGTGGACATTCGCGCCGACGGGACGCTCGATCTGCCCGACGACGTGCTCGCGGAGCTCGACTGGGTGCAGCTGAGCCTGCACGCAGGGCAACGGCAGGGACGAGCCGAGCTGACCCGGAAGGTGACAGAGGCGATGCGGCATCCCGCCGTCCGTGCGCTCAGTCACCCGAAGGGGCGGATCATCAACCACCGCCCGCCGAACGAGCTCGATCTCGAGCGAACGTTCGAGGTTGCGCTGGAGACGGGCGTCGCACTCGAGACGAACGGGCTGCCCGACCGGCTCGACCTGTCGGGCCCGGAGATCAAGCAGGCGATCGAGGCCGGCGTCCCGATCGTCGTCTCCACGGACGCGCACTCGGTGCGCGGCCTCGAGAACATGCGGTTGGCGGTGCACACCGCGCGTCGCGGTTGGGCGACGGCGGCGGACGTCGTCAACACGCGGCCGCTGTCCGAGGTGCTCAGGCGTTGACTACTTCGCGCAGAACTCGGGCCCGCGGATGGGGCGCACGGTGCCGCCGTACAGCCTGACGGCCCCGCGCACGTCGTCCGTGCGCAACAGGCGGCAGATCCATTTGCCCGCAGGGGCGGCGGGGCAATACTCGGGGTGGCCGTCGACGAGGTACGAGTTCATGGTCGCGCAGAAGCGGTCCTCATGATCGAGACCGAGGACGTGCCCAAGCTCGTGGGCCACGACAAGCGTCATCGTGTAACGGTCCTGGCCGTTCCGGATCCCGACCTGCGCGCCGAGGAAGCGGCCGTTCGTCCGCTGAACGTTCGCATCTCCTGCGACCTTGAACCAGCGGATCCCGAGCAGCACCTTCGCGTTGCGCCGCGAGCTCTTGACGAACTGGACTCGCGCACCGCTCGTGTTCCACGCGTAAGCGGCGGTGTCGACGGCCCAGTTGTAGGCGGGGACCTCGTTGTAGTACGTGACCGTTCGCGTCGGCCAGCGTCCTCCTTCGAGCCGGTAGGCGCCGGCCGCGGTGGGCAGGGCGGACGCCACGATCGCAACGCCGAGAATCGCCGCAAGTCTCACGTTCATCGCTCCTCGTTTCGGCATGCGAGACTCGTCCCTTGAAAGTTCTCGCCACGCGCAGGTACCCCGGCCCGGCGTTCGACGAGCTGGGGGACGTGGAGGTTCGCGCCCTCGGGGAGCTCGAATCGGCGCGGCCGGACGTGGAGGCACTGCTCGTCGCCAACGAGCCGGTGCCCGTGGATCTCTTGCCGGAGTTGAAGCTGGTGGCCAACTTCGGCGTCGGCTACGACCGGCTCGGGATCGAGGAGCTTCGCCGGCGGGGCATCGCCGTGGCCAACACGCCGGGAGTGCTCTCGGCGGCGACCGCAGATCTGACGCTTGCTCTGATCCTTGCCGTGCGTCGGCGAGTCGTTGAGGGTGACACGCGTGTTCGCCGTGGCGAGTGGAGCGGATCGTGGGCCGACGGCTTCCTGGCCGAGGAGCTCACCGGGTCGACGCTCGGCATCATCGGGCTCGGCCGCATCGGGCAGGCGGTGGCCCGGCGCGCTCAGGGATTCGAGCTGCGTGTTCTGTATGCGCAGAGAACACGTGCGGAGACGGACCTCGGTGAGTTTCGAGAGCTCGACGAGCTGCTCGCGGAGTCTGACCTCGTCACCATTCATGCTCCTCTGACGCCGGAGACGCGCGGACTCCTCGACGCGCGGCGCCTGGCGTTGCTGCGTGACGGCGCTGCGGTCGTCAACACGGCACGCGGGGAGATCGTGGACGAGTCGGCGCTCAACGCCGAGCTCGTGTCCGGGCGTCTGCGCGCGGGGCTCGACGTCTTCACACACGAGCCGCACGTTCCCGAGGAATTGCTCGACCTGCCGAACGTCGTCCTGACGCCGCATCTCGGCAGCGCGACGCGACAGACACGCGAAGCCATGACCCGCCTCGTCGTCGACAACGTGCTCGCGTTCGAGCGCGGCGAGCCGTTGGTGTCGCTCGTGGTCTAACCGAGTGCGGCGCCCGGTCCGCTGGACGACCACTCCGCCAGCTCGAACCAGTGCGTCGCACGCAGCGCTTCCGCTACCTGCGGGTCTGTGTGTGCCGCGTAGAAGACGTGACGCTCGAGGTCGCAGCAGATCGCGACCGAGGCGAGCACGACGTCCGGGATCTCCATCAACGCCTCACCAGGGAGCTTCGCCTCCGCGACCGTGTAGTGCTTGAACTGCAGGTCGGGTGCGTACTCCATCAGCTTCGGCCAATCGGGACAGGTGCGCGAGCTCACGTTGGGATCCTTTCTGCCTGCGCTCCGATCTCCTCCCCGGTCCAGCGACCTTCCATGCGCACGACTCCACGCTCGTCGCCGGCCGGATAGACGACAAACGTGAGCGCTTCGTCGAGCCAGTGGTAGAGCCGCTCGCCGCTCTCGTCGGTCAGCCCGAGTCGTAGGTGGAAGCGTCCGTCTGCCAGCGGAAGCTGGTCGACCTCGAAGCGGGCGGCGAGCTCGGTCGTCGCCTCGTCCCAGCCGAGATCGCCCGTCGAACGGCCGGAGCCGGTGACGAGCAGGCCGGACGAGTCGCGCAGCTCGAGTGAGAGGCGCGGCGCCGGTAGCGGGCGTGCGGCGGTGATACGCAGCCGCAGCATGAGAGGCTCGCCCGCGAGGAACTGTGTGCGTGCGGCGCCGTCCGGGCCGATCAGCTCGACCCCTTCGATCCGCGCGTCGCCGCTCCCCCATTCCTTCAGGCCCGCGCTTCGCTCGGCGGGATCGACGTCACCCGCGAGCAGTTGGCGGTAGCGGACGATTGCGTCGTGCGTCGTGCCATCGAATTCGACTCGTCCGTCGCGCAGGAGAACGGCGCGGTCGCAGAGGCGCTCGACTGCGGATGCGTCGTGCGATACGAACACGATCGTGCCGCCGCCCTGCTTGAACTCGAAGATCTTGCCGAAGCACTTGCGCTGGAACTGCTCGTCGCCGACCGCGAAGACCTCGTCGAGCAGGAGCACGTCTGCGTCGATGTGCGCGGCGATCGCGAACCCGAGCCGCATATACATCCCCGACGAGTACGTTCGCACAGGCAGGTCGATGAACTCCTCGAGCCCCGCGAACGCGACGATCTCGTCCAGCTGCTCCCGCACGTACGCGCGCGTGAGGCCGTGGATCGATCCGTTGAGGAAGACGTTCTCGCGCCCGGTCAGGTCGGGATGGAAGCCGGCGCCGAGCTCGAGCAGCGAGCCCACCCGTCCGCCGACGTCCACGCGGCCGGAGGTGGGCTTGATGATTCCCGAGAGCAGTCGTAGCAGGGTCGTCTTGCCGGAGCCGTTGCGCCCGACGAGGCCGATGGCGCTGCCCGGCTCGACGCGGAACGAGACATCCTCGAGCGCCACGACCTGGGCCGGCTTCGACCTGCCGCGGGCGACGATTGCGTCCTTGAGCCGCCGGGCCTCCCGGGGATAGACCTTGAAGTGCCGCGAAGCGTGCTCGGTTTCGATCTCCCCTGGTCGGATCACGCTTCCGAGGGTACCGCGAGCACCCGTCGCACCAGCCCTGCGAGCACCTCGATGAACGCCGGGTCGGCGTTCGGCATCTCGATCCGGCTGAAGTAGAGCCCGAGCTCCCGCGCCTTCTCCGCCGCCTCGTGGTCGAGGTCCCAGCGGATCTCGAGGTGGTCGGCGACGAACCCAACGGGGCAGACGAGGACCTCGGTGATCCCCCGCTCGTGCAGCTCCTCGAGATGGTCGAGGATGTCCGGCCCGAGCCAGGGCTCGCCGGTCTGCGATTCGCTCTGGAACGAGAACGACCAGTCGTCGAGCCCGGCGCGCTCGGCGATCAGCCTCGACGTCTCGAGCAGCTGGTCCTTGTACGGATCTCCGGCTTCGAGGATCCGTGCGGGCAGCGAGTGGGCGGTGAAGACCACGTGTGCGCCGGTTCCCCTGACGCGGTCCGCCAGCAGCTCGACGAAGCCGGGCTCGTCGTGCCAGCTGTCGATGAAGGCCAGCTCGGCCCGGCCGTCGAGAGCCTGCTCGAGCTGGGTGCGGTAGCCGGCGACCGACATCGCCGAGTAGTGGGGGGCGAGCACGAGCCCGACGACCGTGTCCGCGCCGGCGGACACCGCCGCGTCTGCGGCCTCGGCGATGCGCGGCGCCCAGTGCTTCATGCCGGTGAAGACCGGGACGTCTCCGAGCTCGGCCTCGAGCGCCGCACGTGTCTCCTCGGTGATCGCGTTCAGCGGCGAGCCCTCGTCGATGCCGAGTCTGCGGTAGCGCTCGACGAGGTCCTCGAGCAGCTCCGGCCTGATCGGCTGCCCGCCACGGATGTCGCTGTAGTAGGCGGGAACGTCGGCCAGCCGCTCGGGCGAGCCGTACGCCATCAAGACCACGGCCTTCATCGGCAGGACGCTAGCCGACGGCTGTGGAGCGAAAGTCACACTCCCGTCACCATGTCCGACACCGGACGTGGCGGGCGGCGCTGTCCCGGCCGCCCGTTGTGCTCAGACCCGAGCCTCGACGGTGGCTTCGTGGACGAACTCGGTCAGACGCCCGAGAACGGCCGGGTCTGTTTCGGGTGGCACACCGTGCCCAAGGTTGAATACATGACCCGGCCGCCCTCCGGCACGCGCGAGAATAGCGCGGGTCTCGGACTCGATTCGCTCCCACGGGCCGAGCAGGAGGGCCGGATCGAGGTTCCCCTGCACGCCCCGGTCCTCACCGACCTCCGACCAGCCACGGTCGAGCGGAATGCGCCAGTCGAGGCCGATCACGTCACCGCCCGCCTCCGCCATCGACGACAGGAGCGTCGCCGTCCCCGTACCGAAGTGGATCGTCGGCACGTCGACCGCAGCGAGGATGCGCGCGGAGTAGGGCGCCACGAATTCCTCGTAGTCGGACGGCGACAGCGCTCCCACCCACGAGTCGAAGACCTGGATCACGTCCGCGCCGGCTCGCGCCTTGGCGGCAACGTAGAGCGCGAACGTCTCCGCCAGTTTCTCCATCAACGCGTGCCACGTGCCGGGTTCGCGGTACATCAGCTTCTTCACCGTCGCGAACTCGCGGCTCGGCTTCCCCTCGATGAGATAGCCGGCGACGGTGAACGGTCCACCGCAGAACCCGATCACCGCCTGATCGTCACGCAGCGCCGCACGCACGAGCCGCACGCCCTCGAGAATCGTTGGCACCGACTCTTCAGGCTCCGGCACGACGAGGCGCTCCACGTCGGCGAAGCTCCGCACCGGGTCGGCGATCACCGGCCCGACGTTCTCGACGAGGTCGACCTGAACCCCCATCGCAAGAACGGGGAACATGATGTCCGTGAACATCACCGCCGCGTCCACGTCGTGCCGGCGGACGGGCTGCAACGTCACCTCGGCGCAGAGCTCCGGCTCAGCCACGATGTCGAACAGCCCGTAACGCTTCCGCAACTCGCGGTACTCGGGCAGCGACCGGCCTGCCTGGCGCATGAACCACACCGGCGTGTGCTCCACCGACTCACGGCGACAGGCCCTGACGAGAAGCGGCTCCACGACAACGTAGGCTAGTCGCGCACTGGAAACGGTCGGCGAGCATCACGTACCTGCCGGCCCGCTCGCGGTCCGCTGGCTCGCCTACGAGATCGAGCCGCCGCAGGCGGGCGCACTCAAGCCTGCACGCGTCGCGCTCGAGAATGCAGGGAGCGCGCCCTGGCGCGGCCTGAACCTCTCGTATCACTGGCTCGATGAACGCGGCAATCCGATCGTCTGGGACGGTTTGCGCTACGAGGTGAGCGCCGCTCCCGGCGAGCGCGTCGACCGCGAGCTCGAGATCAGAGGGCCGATCCCACCGGGGATGTACAAGCTTGCGTTCGATCTCGTCGACGAGCAACGCTTCTGGCTCGCCGAGCTCGGCAACTACTCGCCCGAGCTCGACATCGAGGTAGCACCGCGCGACGCGACCGCAGCGCGGGCGCATCTCCCCCCCGAGGCAAATCTCGCTCCCGACTGGGAAGAGCGGGTGTACGCAGCGCACACGGAAGGCTACGCAGCCGTCGGGGGATCGATCGAAACACGACGGCCGCCCGGCGAGCTCGAACCGTACGGCCCCGGCGGCGGGCGCAACCCTGCGTTCGCGCATCCGCTCGTCCTGCCGTCACTGCTGCCACCGCTCGAGCCGAACACCGAGGTGGGCGGGCTACCGGCGTGGCAGCCCGAGGGCGACGAGCCGTGGATCTACGACGCGAGGATCAGACTTCGACTGCGATCTGGTCGTCGACGCGGTTGAACACGTAAGCGCCGAGCGCGAGCGCCACGACCGCGGCGACGACGGTGTAGACGGTATCGCCGAGCCCGGGCAGGCGGCCGTAGAAGAGCGGATCGCGGAACGCTTCGATCGGGGGTGCCAGCGGGTTCCCCCAATGGATCAGATCGACGACCCAGTCGCGCTGCGCGATTTGCGGGTCGTTCAGCGGATAGAGAATCGGCGTCAGGAAGAAGAGCGGCAGCAGCAGCGCGGAGACGAGAAACTCGATGTCGCGGAACAACACGTTCAGCGCGGCGAGCGCGAGCGCGATTCCGGCCGTGAGCGCGACGATCGCAAGCGCGAGTGGCAACGCGAGCCATTCGGTTGCGCGGACGCGCGGCAGCAGCGCGAAGTTGACGACGAGCAGGACGACGAGCATCACCGTGAAGCTGATCAGGTGCGTCGCGACGACCGAGAGCGGCACGAGCTGCCGCGGAAAGCGCGTCTTGCGAATGAGGTTCGCGTTGTCGAGCATCGACCGGGAGGCAGATTGCACCGACGTCGCGAAGAAGATCCAGGCCGAGAGCCCCACGAGCAGGAAGAGGGCATAGTGGCCCCCTGAGCCGAACCCCGTCTTCCAGAGCACCGAGAAGACCAGGAGGTAGACGGCCATCAGCAGAATCGGGTTCGCCAGGGTCCAGGCCACGCCCAGGAGCGAGCCCCGGTACTTCGCTTGGACGTCCCGGCGGAAGAGGTTCCCGAACAGCTCCCGGTAGCGGACGAGATCCCCGTAGACCGTCGTCATCGGCGCGCCTTAGTCTAGAGGTGGGATCACATGGCGCTTACAGCCCTTCGTTACGCTTCTGCTCCGTGAAGGTGCTCGCGGCGATCGCTGCATTGCCCGCCGCGGCCGCGGCCATTTGGCTGCTGCTTCACACACCGTTGGCGGCCCGGCTCGGGGCAGCGCCGCGCGAGGATCGCTGGCACGAGCGAACGACGCCGGTGCTCGGCGGCATCGGCATCTTTGCTGGGATCCTCACCGGCTTCTGGGTCGCGGTCGCGGTCGGCGCGGCGCCTGCCAGCCGCGAGCTCGTGGCGATCCTCGGAGGGTGCGCCATCCTCTTCGTGGCGGGTCTCCTCGACGACCTCTTCTCGCTCGGCCCGATTCCGAAGCTGGCCGCCCAGATTGCCGCAGCACTCCTCGTGATCTTCAACGGGCTCACGATCTCCGGCCTGATCTCGAACGACTTCCTCGCGGGTGTCGTCGCACTCATCTGGCTCGTCGGGATGACGAACGCGTTCAACCTGCTCGACAACATGGACGGCCTTGCGGCGACTCTCGCCGCGATCGCCGCCGTGTTCTTCGCCATCGACGCGCTCGAGGTCCACAAGAGCCACGGCGTCCTGGCACTGTCGCTCGCGCTCGCACTCGCCTGCGCGGGTTTCCTCCCGTTCAATCTGCGCTACGGCAAGTCGGCCGCGGTCTTCATGGGCGACTCCGGCAGCCAGGTGCTCGGCTTTCTGCTCGCAGCGCTCGGATTGACGGCGAGCTGGAAGGTCGCCGGTACGACGGTCGCCACCCTCCTCCTGCCGATTCTCATTCTCGCCGTCCCGATCCTGGACACGACGCTCGTCACCGTCGTGCGGCTGCTCGACGGCCGGCCGGTGTACCAGGGCGGACGCGATCACGCGTCGCACCGCCTCGTGTACCACGGCCTCTCCGAGAAGCGTGCCGTCGTCCTGCTCGCCGTCATCTCCGCAGCGCTCGGAACGACGAGCCTCTTCTACAGCGTGCTCGACAACGCGTGGGTGACCCTGATCGGCGTGCTGCTGACGTTCGCCTTGCTCGTCCAGTTCGCAAGCGTCCTCTCGGACGTCGAACGCAGTCCGGGTCTCGTCGACGACCGCGGCTGGCTGCGCACCTTCGTCGCAAACCCACGCAGGCTCGTCGAATCGCTCGTCGACTTCGCGCTGATCACGGCCTCGTTCGCGCTGGCTTACTACCTGCGGCTCCAGGGCAGCGGCGTCTCCTATCAGCGGCACATCTTCGCCGTCTCGATCGCGGTCGTCGTCGCCGCACGCTATCTGGCGTTCATTCCGTTCGGGCTCTACCGCGGGGTCTGGCGCTACGCCGGCGCCCGCGATGCGGCCAGCATCGTCGCCGCAGTTGTCGTCTCGGAGGTCGTCGCCTACCTCATCCTCGATGCGACGCAGACGTGGGGACCGTTCCCGCGGAGTGTGTTCATCATCGACGCACTCATCTGCACCGTGCTGATCGGCGCCTCCCGCTTCTGGGAGCGGGCGTTCGTGCGTGGCGTCTCGTCGCTCACCGGCCGTGCCGAGCGCCACAGAACGCTGATCGTGGGGGCAGGCCGGGGAGGGCGAAGCCTGCTGCGCGAGTTGCGTGAGACGCCCGGCGAGCAGGTCGTCGGCTTCGTCGACGACGACCCGCGGCTGTCGCGCCGTCGGCTGCAGGGCGTTCCGGTGCTGGGCGACACCAGCGAGATCGAGCAGATCCTCTCGAAGGCCCGCCCGGACACCGTGCTCGTCACGATTCCGGATGCTCCGCGCGAGCGGCTCGGGCTCGTGGTCGACGCCTGCGCCCTGGCCCAGCTGCCGTGCCGCTTCGTTCGGCGCCACACGGACCTCGACCCCGACATCGCACTCCGCGCTACCGTCGACTGATCCGCCGATGGCCGTCGTGACCGCGCGTACAGCGCCAGCCGAACAGACGCTGGTCGACCGTTTTCTGGCCGCGGTGCCGCTGCTCAGCATCTTCCTCTGGCTCGCGATCGTCTTCGTGATCCAGGCCTGGGCTCACAAGACACCGTGGCTCTTCGGCGACGAGCTCCAGTTGACGCAGTTGTCCCGGTCGATCGCCGACACCGGTCACGCGGCTCGGCGCGGCGCGCCGTACTCCTTCACCACGCTCTGGACCTACGTGCTCGCACCCGCGTGGCTGATCGACAACCTCCACACCGCGTACGCGACCGTGAAGTACCTGACGGTGATCGTGATGACCGCAACCGTCTTTCCCGCGTACGGGATCGCACGGCTCGTCGTCGGGCGCCGTCCGGCGCTCTTCGTCGCCGCGGCGTCTGCGGCGATTCCCGCGGTCGCCTACTCCTCGATGATCGTCGAGGAGCCGTTCGCGTACTTCTTCTCGACGCTCGCGCTCTTCCTGATCCTGCGCGCGTTCGTCACGCCGTCGCGCTGGTGGATCGGCGGTGCCGTGCTCGCCTCGCTGATCGCTCCGTTCGTGCGCGGTGAGCTCGCCGTGATCCCGGCTGTCTTCCTGCTCACGGGCTCGTTCCTCGTCTGGCGGTCCGGGTACTTCACTGCCTGGCGCAAGAGCTGGGGCCGCTGGGACTGGGTCGGCTTCGTGACGCTCGTCATCGGTGCAGTCGTGATCGTGAGCGCAGTTCTCGGGCACCGCTCGCTCGAGTGGAACTACTCGACCCGGCTCTACAAGGACCGGATGCTCGATCTCGGCCTCAATGCTGCAGGCGCCTTGACGATCGGGCTCGGTGTGCTGCCGGTCGTCGCAGGTCTCGCTTCGCTCTGGCGCGCGCCCGGCGAGCCGGTGACGCGCGAGCTCCGCACCTTCCGCAGCGTCCTGCTCGCCGCGATCATCGGGTTCGGGCTCTACACGGCGGTCAAGGCCACGTACGTCTCGATCACCTTCGCGACGTACACCTACGAGCGCAACCTCATCTACCTCGCTCCGTTGCTGTTCACCGGCACGGCGCTCTGGCTGGAACGGCGGCGGCTGCATCCAATCGCGCTCGCAGCATCGGCGGTCTTCGTCCTCGTCCTCATCCTGACCACGCCGTACGAGATGGGCCAGGACCTCTCGTACAACGCGCCGGGGCTTGCGATCCTCCAGCAGGGGAACCGCTATCTCCAGTTCGACCCGACCGCCGCGAAGATCGGCCTCGTCTCGCTGCTCTGCTTCTCGGTCGCACTCCTGCTCGCGCCTCGCTTCTTCCGCCGCGGCATCAAGTGGCTCGTGTTTGCGGTTGCTGCGGCAGTCGTCGCCTGGAATCTGACCGCCGAGATCTCCTTCGCCTCGGCGTCGAACCGCACCTCGGACCGCTTCGTCGAGAACATTCGCGCGCCGTTCACGTGGGTCGACGATGCGACCGGCGGCGCATCGACGCTCTACCTCGGCCAGCAGATGTCCGATCAGAACGGCGAGTGGCTGCTCGAGTTCTGGAACCGCTCGATCAAGGCCGTCTGGAGCCTCGACGGAACCGCGCAAGGCCCGGGCCCCTTCCTCACACCCGATCAGGGCGCCGCCAACGGAGCCCTTTCGCACGACCCCGGCTATCCGTACGTCGTCGAGGAACAGGGAATCGAGGTCGTCGGCAAGACGGTCGCGACGCACCTACACCGTGCCGGCGGCGGGCTCGAGCCGTGGCGACTCGTGAAGATCACGCCACCGCTCCGGCTACGAGGTTCGGTCACCGGCGTCTACTCCGACGGCTGGATGAGCTCGTTCAGCGCCTACACGCGCTATTCGACCGAGGAGAACAAGGCCGGGCGGATTCGCGTGATCATCTCCAGGGCGCCCTGGGGCGGGACGAACGTGACGGGACACGTGACCGTTGCGATCGGGCCGATGGTGGTGGGCGACGACAAGCAACCTCACCTCGGGAAGGCAACGGAAGTGAAGCGATTCGACATCCACAGCAAGGAAGTGAAGCCTGTCGTCCTGAAGGCGCCGGGGCCACGCTTCCGGGTCGAGGTGACGATCACGCCGACCTTCGTGCCGCACGACCTCGATCCGGCGTCGGGCGACCGGCGCAAGCTCGGAGCGAAGGTGAGCTACATCTTCCTCCCGCCGCGGAACGCAGCGCACAAGTAGCTGAACCGCAGCGCGAGCATGGCTCTCGCGACCGGTCCAGTCTGCTCGAGAGCACGCAATGCACGCAGAGCCGGTTTTGGCAAGGAGTGGTGCTGCGGTGAGAAGAACGGCCGCAATGCGAGCTCGTCGAAGCCGGCCGCCTGCAGGTCGGCGCGCACGTCCGCGACGCGGTACTGCCTCGGATTGAGGTCGAAGACGAACTTGCGCTCGGTGTAGCCCGCGACGCGACGGAAGAAGGCGGCGCGGTCATCCGCGTAGTAGATGGCGCGAAAGCAGGTCGTCGCCGTGACCGGCTCGGCGGGCTCGTAGTCGTTGAGGTCACCGAGGGTCAGGTCCCGGCCCCGCCGTCTGCCCACCTCGACCATGTCGGGGCTCGCATCGAGACCCGTGTAGCGAATCCCCGGCAGGTAGTCGGCCAGGGCTCCGTCCCCGCACGCGAGATCGAGGAGCGTGTCGCCAGGGTGCAGCGCGGGGCCAAGTGCCAGGATCACCTCGCCGCGCCGACCGAAGTACGTCACCGCGTCGGCGTATGCGTCCTGGGACCAGCGCTCCGCCTTGCGACCGTACTTCTCGGTCGTCATCGCAGCGCGAAGAGGCGCTCCGGATGCTTGCGCAGGAAGCGCATCATCGCGTGGAGATGCCACAGGTTGCGCCGCGTAAAGAAGTGCTTGTCGATCACCGCCTGGTACTCATGGTGGACGACCGCGTCCGGCACCCACCAGCGCTCCCAACCGGCCTTCATCGCGCGGTAGCTGAGGTCGATGTCCTCGACGTAGAGCTTGTAGCCGGCATCCCAGCCGCCGATCTCGTCCAGCATCGTGCGACGCATGAGAAGGAATGCACCGAGCATCGTGTCCACACACAGCGGCTCGTCGGCCGGCGCGTCGAGCAGGTAGTGGCGCCGCTGCCAGCGAAGCGGCGGGAACAGCGAGCGCAACGGAGTGCGCCGCACGATCGTCCCGCCCACCGTCGGAAAGCTTCGCCGTGAGGCCTGCAGTGTCCCGTCCGGATTGATCATCTTGGGCCCTGCGATGCCGCAACGCGGATGCGCGTCCGCGAAGGAGACGAGGCCGCGGACGCAATCAGGCTCGGGCACCGCATCGGGATTCGAGATGACGACGTACTCGCCGCTGGTCGCGGCGATGCCCTTGTTCACGTTCGCGGAGAAGCCGAGAGCACGGTCGTTCCCTACTACGCGCACGTCGTCCGGCAGGTCCGCCGGCCGGCTGCCCGGTCCGTTCGCCACGACGACGAGCTCGTCGACCTGCGCGTGCAATGCAGGCAGGGAGGTGCCGAGGAGCTCGGCCTCCCCCGGGCCGGTCACGACGAAGACACCGGAGACCTTCACGCCGCCAGCACTTTGCGATAGACGTCGGCGGTGACGCGCGCAGTCTCCCGCCAGGAGAAGGCCTTTGCCCGCGCGAGCCCTGCCGCCGAGAGCCGGTCGCGGTCGGCGAGCGCCTGCCGGATCCCGTCGGCGAGATCGTCGGTGAAGATCGCTGCGTCGCCGGCGACCTCCTGCATCGCGGGCTCCGGCGCAGCGACGACCGGTGTCCCGCACGCCATCGCCTCGACGACGGGAAGGCCGAAGCCCTCGTAGCGCGACGGGAACACGAGGCAGGCCGCGCGCTGGTACAGCTCGACGAGCTCGGCCTGCGGGACGTAACCGCGCACGTCCGCGCCGCGCCGTGCGAGCTCGGCGGCGAGCTCCTCGTCCTTCCTCGGGCCGACGACGACGAGCTTGCGGCCGACGGCGTTCGCTGCGTCGATCGCGGCGAGCGGTTGCTTGCGCGGCTCGATCGCGCTGACGAAGAGCAGGAAGGAGTCGTGCTCAGTTGCGGGGCGGTAGGCCGGATCGGGCGCGAGCGGCGTGACCGTCACCTTGCTCGCGGGCGTCCCGTAGAGCTCGACCAGGTCGTTCTTCGTCCGTTCCGAGATCGCGAGCACATGGTCCGCCTTGCGCACGGCGCGGCGGACGAAAACCTTGAAGGTCGCGAGATCCCAGAAGCCGAAGACGCTCGGATCCCGCTCCCACGAGAGGTCCTGCACCGTGACGACCGCCGGGACCGGGCAGCTCAGCGGCAGCGCGTGGATGAAGTGTGCGACACCCGGGCGGAGCCGCCGCAGCAGGCGCGGCACCGTCACCGCCATGCGCAACTCCTGCGAGCGGGCGGGCAGATGGATCGCTTCGACGCCGTCGGGGACGAGAGCAGGGTCGCGGGTCACCGCCGCGATTCGCAGATCGTCCGCCACGTTCGGCAGCTCACGGAGCAGTTGCATGACGTACGTCTCGTCGCCGGTGCGTCGCCTGCCGAGCACGTCCGCGTCGACAAGTACCAGGGGCTTGTCGCTCATGTCGCCGCTTCTCGGTACACCTGCACGGTCGCAGCTGCCACGGCGTCCCAGCGAAACTGACTGGCGCGCTCGAGCCCTCGCGCCACGAGCTCGTCACGATCCGTCGCCGCGCGTTCGATGCCCGCGGCGATCTCGGCGGGATCTCGAGCGTCGACCAGCACCGCGGCGCCGTCGGCGACCTCTTCCATCGCGGTTCCTCGGGTCGTGACGACCGGGGCGCCGCACGCCATGGCCTCGAGCACGGGAATCCCAAAACCCTCGTAGAGCGACGGGTAGGCGACGCACGCCGCGCCGCGATAGAGGCGCGCCAATTCCTTATCGCTCACCTCGCCGAGCCAGCGCACGCCGTTGCCGCCGACCTCGACACCGCCCCAGCCGCGGGCGCCGACGACTCGCAGCTCCCTCTGGGTGCGTTGGACAGCCTCGACCAGGCATTCGAGGTTCTTGCGCGGCTCGAGCGTCCCGACGGCGAGAACGTAGTCGCCTTCCTCCGCTTCGCCTACGTGCGTGAACTCGTCGCCGACCGCGTTCGGCACGACGCGGATCTTCTCGTCGGGCACGTGAAGCAGTTCGATCAGCTCCTGCCGCGTGAACTCCGACACCGCGATCACCCGCTGAGCCGCTGCGAGCACGCGCGGGACGACACGCGGGCTGTATGAGCGCGTCCAGCGATTGAAGGCCTCGGGATGGCGAAAGACCGCGAGGTCGTGGACCGTCACGACCAGCGGAACACGTGAGCGCGTCGGGCCGCGATAGGTCGGGCAATGAAGGACGTCGGCAGCGTCTTCGCGCCCGAGCAGAAACGGGTACCAGACCGCGTCACGCGCCAGGGTCGATGCGCGGTCACTCCGTCCGAACGCTCGCGTCGTCAGCGCGACGTCGTCCCGGGCTCGGAGCTCGTGCATCAAGCTCTCGAGATACCTCGCCGTGCCCGCACGTGTCTGAACGAGCGGAGAGACGTCGATCGCTACGCGCATCACAGCGCGTCAGCGTAGCTCTGCAGGTGAATCCGTCCCGTTTCCAGCCAGCTGAAGCGCCGGGCCTGGTCGAGCCCTCTCGTCACGAGCTCGTCGCGATCGACGAGGGCACGGCGGATTCCTTCCGCGAACTCCTCGGGGCTGTCCGGATCGACGCGCACCGCCGCGTCCCCGCACGCCTCGTCGAGCGACGGGTGCGAAGACACGACGCACGGGACGCCGCAGGCCATCGCCTCGATGACCGGCATGCCGAAACCCTCGAACCGCGAGGGGTACGCGAACACCGCGGCACCGCGGTAGAGAGCGGCCAGCTCGTCGTCCGCCGGGTAGCCGAGCCCCTCGTGACCGAGAGCGAGAAACGCAAGCTCGTCTCCGAGCAGCCGGACTGCCAGCTCGACGACGCCGCGGTTCTTGCGCCAATCTTCGGTCGCGGTGGTGAAGACATACGGCCGTCCGTGGTCGTGACGTGCACCGTCCGGCCGGAACCGGTCGTCGACGCCGGGATACGCAACGTGGACGCGCTCGAGCGGAAGGCCGAGCCGCTCGATGACATCGTTCGCCGTGTAACTCGAGTTGGCGAAGACGACGTCGCAGTTCGCCGCCTCCCTGCGCGGTAGCTGAGTGCATGCTCACCGTGCGCGGATGCAGGTGTTCCGGAAACCGCAGCGGCCCGAGATCGTGGATCATCGTTGCGCGCAGACCGGAACGCTGGGGCGGCACCATCCAGTCGGTGAAGTGCATGACGTCGAAGTCGCCGAGGAACCTCTCCGCGGGCGGACGCCCGAGGGCACCCCATGCGCGACGGGTCGCGTGCGCGAAGGGGACCGTGAGGAAACGCTTCTCGATGGGCAGGCCGTCGAGCGTCTCGTCGAGCAGGCCGCGCCCGCGGATGCTCGCGGGACCGAACGCGACGATCTCGCGCTCCGGGCCCGGCGCCTCGAGCATCCCCTTCAGCGCTCCCAGGATGTAGTTGCCGACGCCCGTTCGCGGATGCGAGAGCGGCGTGACGTCGTAGGCGATCCTCACGGAGCGGAGTACAGAAAGGCGAGGAAGTGCACGCCGAGGACGCGCGGGTCGGCCGGCCCGGGGACAGCGGTCGGGCTCACCGTGAACACGGCACGACACACTCCGCCACGCGGACGAAGCGGCACGGTCAGGCTCGCAGCGTCGCTGGAGCGGAACGTCACGCTCCTGCCCTCCGCCCGGACGGTCTGCGGCCCGCTGATCAGATTCGGATCGCGCAGCATCTGCGCGGTCACGGTGCCGCCCGTACACCGCAGGCGCGTGTACGTCACGCGTTTCCCCGACCACGTGTCGTTCGGATAGAGGCCGCGCACGCGGTAGCCGATCCGGACCAGGCCGTCCGTGCGCCGCAGGGCCATCCCTTTGCGGTCGTCTCGGGCGACGATGTCGCCGGCGATCGGCACCGCTTCCTCGGCGAGGACGTACGCGTGTCGAACCGGGCTTCCGTTTGCGAGCAAGACGCCGTCGGCTCTCTCCGTCACCTTCGTTTCGGGCAAGCCGCCCATCGAGGGTTGCCGGAGGTCGTAGACCGGTCCGATGCTTCGGTTGAAGAACTCGTTCTCCCAGAGCGTGTTCGGGTGGTGAGTCGGATCCTTGCCGGAGAAGACGAAGGCGACATCGGCGTGGCGGCCCACGGCGGCATCGACCCAGTCCCGGTCCGGTGTCGCGATGCCCTCGTAGAGCGCGCCGATCGACGCCTTGGGGAAGCCGTGGTCGAAACGCTCGATTCGCTCGGTCGCGAAGGCGAACCAGAGCAGGACGACACCCGGTAAGACGAGTGCGTAGCGCGGTGACAGCGTCAGGAACAGGATGCCGAGCGCAACGCCGGCGACTCCGACCACAACCGCGATCGTGTCGAGCCCGACGACGGCCTCGTGCAGCCACCAGAGCGGCAGCAGCGCAAGCGTGTCCGACTCCGCAGACGCGTCGATCAGCCGTTGATAGGGAAGGCCCGCGGGAAGCGCGGCGGCCACGACGGCAGCGATCGCAGCGACCCGCGGCGGGCGGGGAAGCCCACGCTCGATCCACGCGAGGAGCGCGATCAGGAACAGGGGTGCGACGTAGAAGAGGTTGCGCTCCTGGATCCGCGGCGAGAGCGCCGAGGCGAACGCTCCGACCTCGAGGAGAAGCCAGGCGATCAGCGGCAACGAGGCGGCGAGAAAGACACGGAGGGGCCGGTCGAGCGACCGGCCGACGATGGCGAGCAACAGCAGCGCCGCGAAAGGAACGATCCCGAGATAGAGATCGAGCTCGGCCAGGTGGTACAGCACCCACTTCAAGACCTGACCGGGCCTGTAGGTCGCGTGACCCGTCACGCTGTAGCTGCCGAGGACGTCGTACGGCGAGTGTCCACGCGCGAGCTGCACGACGAGGACGGCGACGACCGCGACGAGGAGCGCACCGTAGAGAGCCTTGAAGTCGGCGAGCATGCGCAGGCGGCGGCGATCGAGCCACGCGAG
Source organism: uncultured Actinomycetes bacterium (assembly GCA_963804935.1). Taxonomy (GTDB): domain Bacteria; phylum Actinomycetota; class Thermoleophilia; order Gaiellales; family Gaiellaceae; genus 3-1-20CM-4-69-9. Next base: position 650,643 of record CAWDSD010000017.1, on the reverse strand, counting down.
TACCAACGGCGCCGTCGCAACAGCGGGGACCAGGACGATCGCCTGTGAACGCGTGAGGAAGGCGAGCAGGCAGAGCGCGAGCAGGACGAGCTGCCGCTGAATGGTGGGTCGTTCGAGTGCGAGGACGAGCGCTAGCGCGACACAGGCGAAGAGCGGATAGAAGACCGTCTCCGTCATCAGCGTCCCCGTGTACATCAGCGACGGCACGGCGACCGCCAGCAGCGCCGCGAGCAGAGACGGAATCGGAGCGATCACGCGGCGGGCGAGGAAGTAGACGGGAATCGCCGTCAGGGACATCAGCACGGAACCGATCGTCTTCGCGGCCGCGTAGGCGTCGGGCACCGAGCCGAACAGCTTCCAGGCTGGTGCGATCAGCAACGGATAGACGGCGCCGTACGCGCCGTGATGCACGTCGCGGATCAGGAAGTGGCCGGTGCCGGCGAAGCTCTTCGCGAGCTCGGAGTAGATGAGCTCGTCGACCATGATCCACGGCGCGACGACTCTGCGCGACAATCCGTAACGGAAGACCGAGGAGACGATGACGAGCGCCGTGAGCCAGGCCCAGACCGGCACGCGTGCAAGGAGATTCGCGCCTCGTGAAGACACCGGTTGCTGTGCGGGCCGGCCGTTAAGCGCAAGCCCGACCTCGTCCAGCTGACCCGCGAGCTCCGCGGCGAACGGCGTCCCCGGCTCGATGCCGATCTCGGCCGCAGCGTGCGCGACCTCCGCGACGACGGCATCGGCAACGCTCGTGCCTCCTGCCGCGTCCTCGAGCGCGGCCGCGTACTCCTCGGCAACCCGGCCGAGGTCGTGCTCCCGCTCGACGTACGAACGCGCCGCATCGCTCATCGCAAGCTGCGTCGGTTCGCTGGACGCGAGCAGCTCGAGCGCAGTTGCGATCGAGGCGATCTCGTCCTCGTCGACCGGCACCTTCAAGGCGACGTCGTCGGGTAGCTCGGCGAACCAGCCGAGGTCGCTCACGACGAGTGGTCGGCCGAGCGAGAGCGCTCGGATCGCGCTGCCCGAGGTCTCGCCCATCGTCGGCGCGCGCAGGGAGATGCAGGCGTCGCAGGCAGCCATCAGCGACCAGAGGCGGTCCTCCTCGACGTACCCGATGCGTTCAACGCCGTCGTTCACCAAGCGGTCGGCGTCGAAGCCGGGCGAGGCTGGGCCGACGAGGAGGAGCTTCGCGTGCGGATGGCGTTCGCGTACCAGACCGAATGCCTCGATCAGGTAGGGAATGCGCTTGCTCGCATTCAGATGGCCGAAGCACCCGAATAACGGACGGCCTTCGATGCCGGCCGGCTCGACGTCGACGGGCGGCCAGGCCGGATGCTCGACGCGCCAGACCGGGCCGTGGTAGCCGGCCTCGCGCACACGCTCTTCGACGTAGTGCGAGTGGACGATCAACCCGGTTGCGTTTGCCAGCACCTCTCCGACGAGCGGAAACTCGGCCGGGCTCGTCTCCCAGGGCGGAGGCACGCGTCCGTCGAGGACTCCGTGCGCGAGCAGACGTCCGGGAATTCCCGCATCACGTTCCATCGCCGCGAGATAGCCGTGACCGTCCTTGCGACCGATCGTGAGCCCGGCGACGAGATGGTGCAGGACGAAGTCGTGCAGGACGACGACACCGGGCCTTCGTCTCAGCGCATCGATGATCCAGCCGTGCGCCTCCGGATCGTTGCCGACGTGAAACAGCGCAACGTCGGCTGCGACCGGGCGGGTGCGTCCGCGCCTGACGATCTCGAGCTCGACGAGGCGGCCGAGTGCCGGTAAGAGCAACGCGGAGTAGTCCGCGATCCCCGACCGCTCCGGAGGGAGCGGTGAGTAGTAGGCAACTTTCACGCGAGCAGGCGCGCGATCGTCTCGTCCCAGGACACGCGGCGCGCGATCTCCTTGCCGGCCTGCCCCCACGTCTTCGCGTCGTCCAGGTGTTCGCGTAGCCAGGAGCATGCCTCCGCAAGCGCGTCGGCCCGCGGCTCGCAGACGATTCCAGTCCTGCGATCGGAGACGACCTCGAGCGGTCCCCCCGCATCGGTGGTCGTCACCACCGGCTTCTCGGCAAGAAACGCCTCGTAGGGAACCATCCCGAAGTCCTCGTCCACGGGGGCGTAGTAGACCGCGAGACAGCGTGCGTAGAGCGTTGCGAGCTCCTCTTCGTCGACCCGGCCGGTGAAGCGCGCGCGTCCGTCGAGACCGTGACGGCGAGCCACGTCCTCGAGCCGCTCGCGATCAGGTCCGTCCCCGACGATCACGCAGCGGAGTGTCGTGTCCGCCGCCAACGCGTCGAGCAGCAACTCGTGCCGCTTGGCCCGGTCGAGCCGGCCGACAGACAGGACGAAGTCGTCGTAGCTCTCCGTTCGATAGGCGAGCTCCTGCGGTGGATGCGGCATCACCTCGGCCTCGATCCCCGTCGAGCGCTGGAGGCGGTCGGCCACGTTCCGCGACGTTGCGAAGACCTTCCGCGCTTCGCCGAGGGCGACGCCGTCCAGGCGTTGCACGGCACGGCGCGTGGCACGATCCTCGGCGCTCTCGCCGAACTGTCCGAGCTCGGTGCGGTCGAGCTCGTACGCCTGGCGGAACTGGTGCAGCAGCCACACGATCTTGTTGGGATGACGAACGGCGTACGACGGAAACTTCGTGGCGATCACGAGGTCGATCGTGCGCCCGTCCGACTCGCTCAGATCGAGCAGCCGCCAGAGGAACGCCTGAGAAAGCACGCGCTCGCCCGGGTACCACTTGTAGGGAATCGTGACCAGATCCGTCTCGTGACCGCGCTCGCGCAGCTCGCCCACGAGATCGTCCGCGAAGATCTCGGCCCCACCGCGCGCGAACGGCACCTGCGGCGCGCAGACCGCGATCCTCACGACCCGGCCTCTAGAGGTACACGCGCGTGTTGCAGGGTCCCACCACGCCCGCCCACCAACACCCTACGCCTGGATCTGTCACACGTCCGTGTCACGGGCGCGACGTGTGCGTGTCTATGCATTCGCAGTCGTTCGCGCGACGAGTGCGTAGTCGAGCGGCGCGAAGAGAAGCTCGTTGAGACGGCGGACGTTGGCTGCGATCACGGGATCGTCCGGTTCGGTGAGACGCTCCGCAGGCTCGTTGAGGAAGCGGATCTCGGTCTCGGCGAAGCCTGCCTGTCGCGCGAGCAGCTCGAGCGTCTCGGGCACCAGCGGCTGCGCATGCGTCAGGTCGGCGAAGTAGTTGCGGAGCGCGATCGGCGACAACGGATTGATCGTCTCGGCGATCAGCACGCCGCCCGGGCGGAGTTTCGCCGCGGCGAGCTCCAAAGACTGCGCGAGCGTCGGCCCCGGAAGGTGCTCGACCACCTGGCCCATGAAGATTCCGCCGAGCGACCCGTCGGGGGTGCGGCCGAGATACTCGACGAGGTCGGCCTGCTCGACGTCGAGGCCCTCGCCACGTGCGTACGCCGCCATGTCCGCGTCGGCGTCGATGCCGCGCGCCTCGACGCCGGCCTCGCGCAGCAGGCCGAGCAACTCGCCGCGCCCGCAGCCGATGTCGAGGACGGGCGCCGCGGCGCGGAGGTCATCGAGGTAACGGCGCTGCCGCTCGCGGATCGAGTCGGTGCTGCCACGCATCCGGCTCTCGAAGGCGAAGTAGTCTGGAATCGCAGCCGCCGCGGGCTGAGCGGCAACCGTGACAGGCGTGGCCGGCCCAGCGCTGCCGGCAGAAACCGGGCGCCGTTCCAGACGCTCGACCCGCTCCTGCAGCTCGCGCACAAGTCGCTCTGCCTGCTCGCGGGCGACCGACGCGGAGTCGGCGCGCTCCGAGAGGGCGTCGACGAGCTTCAGAACCGAGTCGTTGAAGACCCGCTGATCGGCCGCCAGCGGCTCGACATACCAGCGCATGAGCTTGCGCAGAAACCGCTTGACCGCGCCCTTCGGCCCGCCGCCTGCCGGCCGCTCCGCCGTGACCGGCCAGAAGCGCTCGGCGAGGGCCCGTGTCGAGGCGAATTCCGCTCCCCGTGAGTCCCCCTGGACAGCACCACGTCGAAGCTCCTCGCGGAGCCGGTCGAACAGGGCGGCGACGTCGATCTCCTCCGGCGAGGAAATACCTGCAGGCGCCGGGTTTTTCGCCTCCGGCCCGGACATTCAGAGGATTGTACGGGGTGAACCTGTCAGTGGAGCGCGCGCACGTAGTGCCACGCCTGGGCGAGCCCGAGCTGCCGCATCGCCAGGAGGAGCAGCGCGTAGAGCGCGAGACCCGCGGCCGCGGCGGGCACCGCACCGAAAACGAGCGAGGCGCCGCCGAAAGCGAGTGCCGTCGCCGCCCCGACCAGCAACGAGAGCCGCCCGAGCCCGTTCACGGTCAACCACAGCATCCTCGGCGCGAGTGAGGCCATCAGGCCGAGCACGACGAGCAGTGTGGTGAGCCCGAGCGCGACGGTGACACCGGTCAGACCCCAGAGCGAGCGGCACACGATCGAGATCGGCACGTCGATCACGACACCGGCCAGAGCCAGAGGGATGAGCAACCGTGTCCGGTGCATGACGAAGAGGAGCGGATACGTGATCAGGAACGCCGCGTTCCCGATCATCCACGGCGAGAGGAAGACCACGAGCCGGCCGAGCTCGTCGCCGACATTTCCGGCGAAAGCCGGCCCGAGGACGGCGGTCACGACCCGGCCGCCGAGCAGCGCGACAAGACCGGCCGCGGCGCCGACGAACGCGAGCGAGATCCATGCCGAGTGCACAACGTGCTCTGCGGCGCTTTCCGCATCTACCCCACGACGCGTCAACGGAGCGGCCGAGATGAGGGAGAGCGAGAAGGCTGTCGTGCTGACGAAGGTCGCGGCGAGCAAATAGGCGTAGGAAAGGCTCGTCACGCTGCCCTCACCGGTGCCGGCGGCGAACCTGAGCGCAATCAGGTAGAGGCCCTGGAGGGCGATCGGCACCGCTGCGCCGTAGGCAAGGCGCCAGAGCCGGTAGCCCAACCTGAGCGGGACCCCGCGATGCCGCCGCAGACGGTTTCCCCGTACGAGCAAGACGGCGAGTGGCAGACCGATCGCGATCGCACCGTTCAGCGCGAGCCCCCACGCGAGTGACACGAGACCGTGCGAATCGGCGGCGAGCACGAAGAAGACAACGCCCGCGATCCCGCCGATCGCGAAGCCAAGCGCGGCAGGGGCATAGCTGTCCTTCGCTGCGAGTGCGCTCGCTGCCAGCGCGGCGATCAACTGTGCGAAAGCCGCAGGCACCAGCCAGGGAAGCGCCTGGGCGGCCACGTGGGCGGACGACTCCGGCAGCCGCCCGGTGATCAGCTCGCCCCAGAAGTTGGCGAACACCGCCGTCACCACCGTCGCCGGAACCGCAACGGCGAGGAAGGCAACCGCATAGGCACGGAACTCGGAGCCGAGCCGCCCCTCCGCCTCGGCACGGGTCAGGTCGGGCACGACCACCATGCGGAAGGCCTGGGCACCGAGCACGAGGACCAGATAGACGCCGTAGGCGGCCATGAAGCCGTCCGTCTTGTCGTTCCGGCCGAACTTGTGCGCCAGAAAGGCACCGGCCACCGCGGCTGCAAGGCTCAGAGCAACATATGAGAGACCCGTGAAGGCGCCGCTTCGAACGGCACTCCGGCCGCGCTCCGGGCTACCCTTGGGCTGCTCGTCGGCGGGCACCGCTGCATGAAAGCAGACAAACAAGACTCCACCTGGACGGATGACGGCGTCGCTGATCTGCGGCGGGACTTCGGCGAGTTCTTCTCCGGCCGCACGTGCCTCGTCACAGGCGCCGACGGCTTCATGGGCTCCCATCTCACCGAGGCGCTCGTCTCGCTCGACGCGAACGTCCATGCCTTCGTGCGCGCCACCTCGAGCGGTGCGCTGAACAACATCGCGCCGCTGCGCGAGCAGCTGAAGATCAAGTTCGCCGACCTCACCGACAAGACGTCGGTCGACTACCTCGTGAAGGAGCTGCTCGACGCGCCCGACAAGCCGTATGTCTTCCACCTCGGAGCGCAGGCGCACGTCGGCGAGTCATGGCACCGGCCGTACGAGACCGTGATGGCGAACACGGTTGGAACGCTCAACCTCTTGCAGTCGATCGTCGACTACGGGCTCGAGCTCGAGAAGTTCGACACGGCAGGAACGTCGGAGGAGTACGGCAATCCGCGCGAGTCGGTCGCACATCACCACGACTTCGACGAGGAGGGCGGGCTGATCCTGCACGAACGCTCGCCGATCAACCCGAAGTCGATCTACGCGACGTCCAAGGTGGCCGCGGACTTCCTCACCATGAACTACCACGATGCCTTCGGCGTGCCGGGGGTCGTGACGAGGATGTTCAACAACTACGGGCCGCGCCAGAACCCCCGCTATGTGACCGGGACGATCATCACGCAAGCGCTGATGCGCGAAACGGTCGAGCTCGGCCAACTCGATCCGCTGCGCGACTTCTGCTTCTGCACCGACGGCGTCCGGGGACACCTGACGGTCGCGGCACGCGGGATCCCCGGCGACGTCTACGTGTACGGGCAGGGCAACAACATCTCGATGCGGGACTGGGCCGACATGATCCTGCGCGTCGGGCGTGAGCAGGGGTACTGGGAAGCGCGCGAGGTCGTCTCGACGGCCGATCGCTTCCGTCCCGGGGCGAGCGAGGTGATGGCGTTGCGTGTCGGCTACGAGAAGCTGAATCGCGAGACGGGCTGGGAGCCGAACGTGTCGTGGGAGGACGGCGTTGCGCGGACGATCGCGTGGTACGCGGAGAACAGACCCCGCTGGATCGGCCGCGTCGACTGGCACACGCAGACCCGGGCGCCGGCGTGAAGACGCTGGTGACGGGCGGCGGGGGCTTTCTCGGCTCGCATCTCGTCGCGCGACTCGAGGCCGACGGTCACGACGTCGTCGTCCCACGTCGCGCCGAGGTCGATCTCACGCACTGGGACGAGGCAGAGCGGCTCTTCCGCGACACACAGCCCGAGCGGGTGTTCCACCTTGCTGGCGAGGTGGGCGGCATCGGCGCGAATCGGCTCAACCCGGGCCGCTTCTGGTACGCGAACCTGATGATGGGGGCGCACGTGCTCGAGCTCTCCCGGGAACACGGCGTCGGCAAGCTCGTCATCGCCGGCACCGTCTGCGCCTATCCGAAGTTCGCCCCCGTGCCGTTCCGCGAGGCCGACCTGTGGGACGGCTATCCCGAAGAGACGAACGCGCCCTACGGTGTCGCCAAGAAGTCGATCCTCGTCGGCGCGCAGGCCTATCGCGAGCAGTACGGCCTCGACTCGATCTTCCTGCTGCCGGCGAACCTCTACGGACCGCGTGACAACTTCGACCTCGAAACGTCGCACGTCATTCCTGGGCTGATCCGGAAGATGCTCGACAACTCGGAGCGGGTCACGCTCTGGGGCGACGGTTCGCCGACACGGGAGTTCCTCTACGTCGACGACTGCGTCGAAGGGCTCGTGCTGGCTGCCGAACGCTACGACGGTGCCGATGCGGTCAACCTGGGCACGGGCGCAGAGATCTCGATTCGGGACCTGGCGGAGCTGATCGCGGAGCTCACGGGCTTCGAAGGCGAGATCGAGTGGGACAGCTCGATGCCGAACGGCCAGCCGCGTCGCAGCCTCGACGCGAGCCGCGCCCGCGAGCTCTTCGGCTTCGAGGCGCGCACGCCGCTCCGCGAAGGGCTCGAGCGGACGATCGCGTGGTATCGCGAGCACGCCGGCGCGATCGCCGCCGTCACTCCTTCGTGAGCGCCCCGGCGGCTTCAGCTCCCGCCCCGCTCGTCGCCGCAGGGGAGAAGCTCCGGCGCGCAAGAGATCTCGTGCTGTCCGTCCGTGCGGCGTATGTGCTGGGAGTACTCGTCGTCGTGCAGTGGCTCGCGGTGCTCGCATTCGCCCTCACGGTTCGACACAACGGCTGGCTCTTCTACTCCGGCGGCGACCAGCTCTGGCACTACACAGACGCTTACGTCCTGGGTCACCGGCTGCAGCCGCCCTCGTTCGTCGGATACGGCTGGTCGATGCTGCTGCTGCCCGTCACGTACTTCACCGGTCCCAATCTCGTATCGGCCCTGCCGGTGATCGTCCTCTTCAACACGCTCGTGTTGCTTCCCGTGGCACTGTTCTGCATCTACGGCATCGCGACACGCATCGGCGGCCGGCTCTTCGGCTACTGGGCGGCGGCGCTCTGGATCGCACTGCCGTACTTCGGGATCCTTTTCGTCGAGCCCGGTTACCACCAGAAGTACACGGAGCTGACGATCCCGCACATCGTCGGGCTGACCGCGATGTCTGACTTCCCGAGCATGGTCGGCCTCCTCGTCTCCGCGTACTTCTGCCTACGCGCGCTGGAGAGCGGCAGCCGCTTGACGATGGTGGCCGCAGGCTTCGCAGCCGGGTACGCGATCGCCGTCAAGCCGTCGAGCGCCATCTTTCTTTTCGGCCCCGCGCTCCTGCTGCTGCTCACACGCTGGCGCACGATCTTGCCGTTCGTGCTCGGACTGGCGCCGGCGCTCGCCACGCTCGCGCTCTGGAAGTACCGCGGCCTCGGGCATCTGGGCGCCACCCAGGAGGAGCCGGTCCGGCTGGCGAGCGGCGTCGGCGACCTCTTGCGGCGGATCCACAACCCTGACGCCAACAGCTGGTCGCACTTCCACGAGAACCTGATCGCGATCCGCGAACACTTCTGGATCGCCCGGGTGCTCGAGTGGCTCCCCCTGGCAGGAGCGCTCGCCCTCTTTGCGCGCGCGCGCCGCGCGTTCTGGCTGATCGTGCCGTGGTTCGCCGCCTTCCTGGCCATCAAGGGGAGTTATGTGGATGCCCGCATGGACGACGCGAGCTTCTTCCGCATCCTGCTGCCCGCGTTCCCCGCATTCGTGCTGTTGATGGCCGCCATCCCGCTGCTCTTCCCGGGGGCCCGACCGAAGCCGGCGCCCGCACCGGCCGCTCCGCTCCTGCGCGGCCGAAGGCTCGGAGCCGTCGCCATCGCCGTCTTCGCCGTGTTCGCAGTCTTTCCGGTCGTCGTCATCGCTGCGGCCCAGCGCGTGGGCGACGAGAGCCACATGATGGATTACTCCGGGACGCTCGTGCCGGTGCGAGATCTCGGCCTCGAGGCGTCGGCCAACGGAAACGCCGTCCAGCTCACCTGGGACCCGCACCACGTGCGGCCCGCCAAGACGTTTTACGTGGTCCTGCGCTCTACCGGCCCCAGCGGCGGAGTCACGTGCGCCCACGTCTCCGATGCCAGCGTCGACTGCCGTCTCGACGTGCAGAACTCGATCCCGACGCGGTCGACCTCGCTCGTCGACCACCCGGGTAGTGGAACCTGGAGCTACCGCGTCGCGGTGTCGGCGAACTGGCTGAACAACGATCGGCTCGGAGACGTGTACGTCCTCAGCGAACCAGTCGTGATCACGGTTCCGTAACTCCCTCGCGCAACTGCTGCTCGAGCAGCGCGAGCCGCTGGGCGAGGATCGTGTTCTGGTCCGAGAGCCGCGAGATGACCGTGGAGTAGTGCAGCAGCACGATCAGGATGAAGAGCGCACCGATCGCGCCGAGGATCGCGGGCGGATACGTCTCGACGCCGAACCAGCCGGCGATCGTGTTGAGACCGTCGCGCCAGACCGACAGCGCGAGCAGCACCGCACCGGTGAGGAGCCACAGCAGCGCATAGCGCTCGCGCAGCCGGCGCGAGCGGATCAGCTCGAAGACCACGAGCAGCAGCAGGAAGGATGCGACCGCCGCGGCGATCGAAACGGGAAGCGGTGTCATCGGTGATGGCCCTCCTCTGGCGGAACGGCGTAGCGGCGGAACAAGCCGACGAAGATCGCGAGCAGCACCTTCGTCATGTAGTACACGGAGCGCAGAGCGGTGATCGACGAGGCCCCGCTGGCGCGCTCGCGCATCTCGACCGGCACCTCGATCAGGCGCAGCTTGTGCTTCACGGACATCACCGTCGCCTCGACCTCCGGATAGTCGTGGGGATAGTCGGCGGCGAACAGGGCGATGCCCTTCCGGTTGACGGCGCGGAAACCTGAAGTCGTGTCGGTCACCTTCTGGCGCACGACGGCGGAGACAACCGTCGCGAAGACCTTGATCCCGAGGCGGCGCATGAAGGACGACTGGTAGCCACTCCCGTGAGCAAAGCGCGAGCCGACGCAGAGATCGGCCTGTCCGGTCAAAACAGGTTCCAGAATCGTCGGCAGCTGAGCCGCATCGTGCTGGCCGTCGCCGTCCACCTGCACCGCGACGTCGTAGCCACGTTCGAATGCGAACCGATAGCCGGTCTGGACTGCGCCGCCGATGCCGAGGTTGAAGGGCAGACGCAACACGTGCGCCCCGCGATCCGCCGCCATCCCGGCTGTTCGATCCGTGGAACCGTCGTCGACCACGACGATGTCGAATCCGGGGTCGAACGCGTGGATCTCGTCGATCACCCGGCCGACGCTCTCCTCCTCGTTCAGCGCGGGGACGATGGCGATCCGCTTCAGCTCGCCGAGCTGCGCGAGCACGGCGTCGCGTGGCGGCGCGGGTACCGCCGCCAGCTCAGCCACGCGCAGCCACCGGTGTGCCGAGTCCGACGAGCTCGAGGATCTGGCGAGCGCGGTGAGCGTACGTGTGCTCGTCGAGCACACGCTCCCGGGCACGTCGCCCCATCCCCTCCGCAGCGCCCGGATCGTCGAGGAGCTCTCGATACGCGGCAAGCGCCTCGTCGGGCGTCGCGACGACCGTCAGCTCGGAGCCGACGTCGAACCAGCGCTCGATCCCCTCGTGCGGGTTCGAGACGATCGCCGCCCCAGAAGCAGCGAGCTCGAATGGCCTACACGTGGACGATGCGTAGACGGTCGCGTGCGAGCGGCGCGTGATGTTGAGGTTGATCCGCGCACGGGAGATCGCCTGAGCGAAGACGTTGAAGGGAACGTCGCCGATCACCTGCGCGCTGCCGATGTCCCCGCGGAAGTCCTTGCCGCCGAGGGCGAAGTCGATCTCCGGATCACGCCGGCTCGGCTCGCCGATCAGCGCCTGCATCCACTCACGCCTGAACTTGTCGCCGTAGCCGTAGAAAAAGACGTCGTGCTCCTTCTCGACCGGAGCAGGTTGGAACAGCTCCGGGTCGGCGGCCCAGAACACGGCCTCCGCGCGGCGGGCGCCGAGCTCACGCAAACGGTCGAGCCCGCCCTCCGAGTTGGAGAGGACGAGGTCGTACTCCGAAGGGTCCGCACCGTGGTAGTAGTTGAAACCGGTGTCCATGCCGCCGAACTCCGGCAGGCTCATCGGCACGTCGCCGTCGTAGAACACGACCGGCACGTCGAAGCGCTCACGCAGCCGCGTGGGGATTCCCCGCAGGTGCGCCATCGGCACGGTGAAGACGATCACCGCGGCGACATCGCGCTCGCGCTCGAGAATGCGCTCGAGATGACGCTCCCACCGCGGCGTGACGTAGCGCCAGATCGCCTCGCGCGTGAGCTTGTCGCCGACCGTGTCCTCCGGATTGTCCTCGCCGCGGCGAAGGAGTGTGTCGCCTTTCAGCCGAGCGGCGAAGCCGCGCGCGCCGGCGAAGAGCTCCGCCTCGCGGTAGAGCGGGTTGGGAGCGGTCCGCCACCAGGGCGATTCGATTGCGCGACCGCGGTAGGGAGTGACGATGAGATCCACGCCGACCTCGTTGAGGCCCTTCCAGATCTGCCACCACGCCGGCGTGCACCCGTACCGAAAATCGAGGTCGGTCGCCGACGCGACGGCAAGGATTTTCGGCGCTCCGGGCACGGCCTCAGTATGGCGAAGGGGTGTGTCGGCCCTGTTAGCGGGCCTGTGCCCTAGTAGGCGCCGCGCCGGGCCAGGACGGCCGGGAGGGTCCGGGCCAGAATCGTGATGTCGAGCCAGATCGACCAGTTCTCGATGTAGTAGAAGTCGAGCCGCACGAGGTCGTCGAAGCTCAGGTCGATCCGGCCCGAGACCTGCCAGAGGCCCGTCATCCCGGGAAGCACGAGATAGCGCTTCCGGTGCCACTGCTGCAACTGCTCGTAGTCGCGGATCGGCAGCGGGCGCGGGCCGACGAGCGACATCTCTCCCCAGAGGACGTTCAAGACCTGCGGCAGCTCGTCGAGCGAGAAGCGGCGCAGGAACCGGCCGACCGGCGTCACGCGTGGGTCGTCCTTGATCTTGAACAGCGGTCCCGAGGCTTCGTTCACGGATTCGAGCGCTGCCTGGCGCTCCGAAGCGTCCGCGTACATCGTCCGGAACTTCATCATCCCGAACGCTCGCTCTCCGAGGCCGATACGGCGATCTCGATAGAAGACGGGGCCGCGCGACGTCAACTTGACGGCGGCGGCGACCGTAGCCCAGAGCGGCAGCCCGACGACGATGACGAGACTCGACACGAGCAGGTCGAAGCCACGCTTCACCGCCCATTCGGATCCGGCCAGAGCAGGCGGGCGCAGCTCGAACAGCGGCGCGCCCTCACCCGGGATGTACTCCGCCCGCTGCAGAAGCAGCTCTGTCGTGCGTGGAGCGATCTTCACCTTCACGCCGTACCGATGCGCCTCCTCGACGAGCTCGAGCAGCTGGCGCTCGGCGTAGCCACCGTCGGTCACGATCAGCTCGTGCACGTCGTGCTCGCGCAGGATGCGCGGCACTGCGTCGAAGCCGCCGAGCACGGCCAGGTCGCCCGTGTCGCCGTTCGGAGCGATCGCGCCGAGGAACTCGTACCGGATGCCGCTGCGATCGGCGCCGAGCATTCGCCGCAGGTCGGCGAGCTGTTCTCCCTCTCCGACGAGCACCGTTCTCCGTCGCGCGCCGGCGAGGCGGAGAACGTCGCGGGTCAGCAGCTCGTAACTGGCCCGCAGGATGCCGATGAAGACCGCGGTCGTCACGACCGCAGTCGGTGTCAGGCCGTAGGTCGTGAAGTGGTAGCCCGTCCCGAGACCGAACGCGAGCGTGATCGCCGCGACGAGCACGAGCGAGAGGACGATCTGGCCGACACCGGCCCGCAGCTCACGCCTCCGGTACAGGCCTCCGACCCAGAACACGAGCACCGTGATCACCGTGAGGAACGGAAGCCACTTGGTCTCGGTGTCCCAGACGACTCCCCAGATCGGCGGCCAGTCGCCGAGGTAGAGCTCGCGCAGGACCAGGGCGACGAAGACGCCGAGGGTAAGCCCGACGAGATCCAGACTGACGAGCGCCAGGATGCTGGCAAACCGACGGGCGACGGCGAGAAGCGTGGTACGCGAGAAAAGGTACGGCCGCGCGGAGCGGATGTCCTCGACCGGCCCGGGTCCCGGCCGCGGCTCGGTCGGCACCGCTGGCTTCGTGCTCACCCGCCGGAGTGTACTTCTGTCTAGTCTCTGGCCCGCTGTGGGCCTTGAACAGCTGAGTGACCGTTATGCCGAGCACAACCGCGACGAGCGCGGAGCCGGGTTCGTCTTTGCGGGCGCAGAGCGTGTCGAGCTCTTCCGCCGCTATGTGGGCGGCCCCGGCCGGCGGGTTCTCGATCTCGGCTGCCGGGACGGCGCACTGACACAGGCGTACGCGGGTGGGAACGAGATCGTCGGCGTCGATGCAGACCGGGCGGCGCTCGCCGAGGCGAAGAAGCTCGGGATCGAAACGCATTGGGCGGACCTCGACGAGCCCCTGCCGTTCGAGGACTCGGGCTTCGACGTCGTCGTCGCAGGCGAGCTGCTCGAGCATCTACGCGATCCTCGACGCGTCGTCGCGGACGTGCGACGCGTTCTACGTCCCGGCGGGACGTTCGTGGCGTCGGTGCCGAACGCGTACCGACTCAAGAACCGCGGGCGCTTTCTCCTCGGCCGCAAGCCCGAGGACGACCCCACGCACCTTCAGATGTTCGCGCCTGCGGATGTGCGTGCGCTGCTCGCCGGCTTCGACGACCCGCAGCTCCACTTCATCGCCGGACGCCTCGTGCCGCTTCACGCGCGCTTGTTCGCGAACGACATCGTCTTCTCGGGACGCAAGCCGCGCTGAAGCTCGCCGTGGTCCGACGGGGTCCGCCTGCGCCCGAGGACACCGAGCCCCATACGCAGCGCCGCCGAGCGCCGCGCGTCGAGCAGGTCGGTGTCGTGGAAGTACGCGTGGACGACCTGCTGTGTCGATGATCGCGCGAAGATTCCTCGCGCGAGCATGCCGACCGAGTGCGTCGTCGGCAGCTCGAGCAGGCGGCGTCCTGCAGCCAGCTCGAGCCACGTCGGCTCCTCGAGTTGCAGATGCGGAGCGTCGTCCGCGAGATACGCGGGCCTGAACGCGGTCGCGGTGCAGTCGGCGTAGCCGAGATCGGCAACGGCGTCGGCAACTCGTTCGTCGAAGTACCAGCCGCCGCCGCAGAAAAGGGTCGCCTCGAGGCCGACCGAACGGAGCCAAGTCCCCTGCTCGCGTACGAGCCCGGCCGGATCCATTCCTTCCGTCGGGCGCGCATGGTCCGGCGCCGTCCAGTGGGTGTGCAGGCCGAAGGGCCCGCGCGCCTCGGCCTCACGCGCACGTTCGAGCCAGCGAGCCTCGTCCTCTCCGGTCGCAGGGGGCCGCATGAGCGCGGCGATCGCGAAGCCAGCCGGGCGACGGTCCTGCAGCGCGCTGAAGCGCCTCCAGACCTCGTCGTCCAGTGGGCGCTCCACATGGCACGAGACGACCGCGTACCGCCCGTGCAGTATGTGTCCCGTGTGCGGCATCGCCGGACTCTATTCGCCAACGGGCGCCCCGAATCCGGAGCTCGTAGACGCTATGCGCGCCGCGCTCCAGCACCGCGGGCCCGACGAAGGCTCGACCGATGCCTTCGGGCATTGCGTGCTCGGCCACCAACGCTTGAAGGTGATCGACCTCGACACGGGTTACCAGCCGGTGACGAACGAGACCGGCGACGTCGTCGCCGTCTACAACGGCGAGGCGTACAACTTCCGTGAGCTGCGAGACCAGCTTCGCAGCCACGAGGTGCGCGGCACGGGCGACACACCGGTGCTGCCGCACCTCTACGAGGAGAGCGGGCCGCGGTTCGTGGAACGACTGCAGGGAATGTTTGCGCTCGCCCTCTGGGACGGCCCGCGCGAGCGGCTCGTACTGGCGCGCGACCGGCTCGGCAAGAAGCCCCTCCTCTGGACCCGGCTTCCCGACGGGACGCTCGCGTTTGCGTCGGAGCTGAAGGCGCTGCTGCGCCTGCCGCAGGTCTCGCGAGACGTCGACATGGCAGCGCTCGATGCGTATCTCGCGCTGCAGTACGTCCCCGGCGAGCGGACGGGACTGCGTGGGATCCACAAGCTTCCACCCGGACACGTGCTCGTCGCCGAAGGAGACGCCGAACGGATCGAGCGCTACTGGCGGGCAGAACCGGCGGAGGCGGGCGCCGGTGAGCAGGAGTGGCTCGAACGCGTGCGCCGGACGGTGGACGAAGCCGTGCGCAAGCGGCTCGTCGCTGACGTCCCGCTCGGCGCGTTGCTCTCGGGCGGGATCGACTCGAGCATCGTCGTCGCGCTGATGGCCCAGGCGTCCTCGGAGCCGGTGCGCACCTTCACGGTCGGCTTCGCTGATGCGCGTTACGACGAGCGTGCCTATGCGCGGCTCGTCGCGACGCGGTACGGAACGGTGCACGAAGAACTGGAGATCCAGGAGGACGTCGCGGCGACGCTCCCGAGATTGGCAGCGACGTACGACGAGCCGCTCGGCGACGAGGCTGCGTTCCCGACCTTCCTGATCGCCGAGCAGGCGCGCCGGCATGTCACGGTCGCGCTTGCGGGCGACGGTGGTGACGAATCGTTCGCGGGCTACGAGCGCTATGCGGCGCTCGCACTGGCGGGGCGCATTCCGTCGCCGGTCGCGAAGGCGGGCGCATCGGCGCTACGGGCTCTGCCGGCGGCGCGGCGGGAGCCTCGCTCGCGGCTCTTCCGTGCCGCGCGCTTTCTCGACGTGGCCGCGACGCCGGCGCAGGAGCGTTACGCGCGCCTGCTGGAGGTCTTCCCACTGAGGGCGCGACAAGCGCTTTGGGCCGATCCCGGCGTGGCACGCCCGGCCGAGCTCACGCCGACCCGTCCCGGCATCACCGGGCTGCAGCAGCTCGACCTCGAGACCTATCTCCCGGGCGATCTCCTGCTCAAGGCGGATCTCGCCTCGATGGCGCACTCGCTCGAGCTGCGCTCGCCGTTTCTCGACCACGAGGTCGTCTCCCTCGGCCTCGCTCTACCCGACTCGCTGAAGGTACGCGGCCGCGAAGGGAAGGTTGCGCTGCGCCGCGCGTTCGCCGACCTCCTGCCGGCCGAGGTGACGGCGCGGGGCAAGACGGGCTTCGGCGTGCCGCTCGGCCGCTGGTTTCGCTCCGATCTGCGCGAGCTCGCACACGACCTGCTCCCGAGCGACCGTGGCTGGTTCCGGCCCGAGGCCGTTCGGCGCCTGCTGGACGAGCACGGATCGGGCCGCGCCGATCATGGGCACCGGCTCTGGTGCCTGCTGATGCTCGAGCTGTGGGTGCGCGAGCACGTCGAGGCACCGGTTCTCGTACCGGCAGCGTGAAGCGGCCTTATCTCTGGCTGATCGCCGCGGCGGCGATCGTCCCCCGCGTGATCGTGCTCGTGCACGAACGCGGTCGGATACTCACCGCGTTCACGGACAAGAGCGACGACTTCGCGCAGACGTTCGTCCACCACGGGACCTTTGGCTTCATTCCGGGTGAGCCTTCCGCCTACACGCAGCCGCTGTACGGCTTCTTTCTCGTCCCGATCTACTGGATCTTCGGTCGGACCTGGTGGGCGGTCGGCGGCGCGCAGATCGTCGTGGCGACGATCACCGCGTTGCTCGTCTACGCGATCGGCGCCCGGGTCATGTCGCGGCGCGCAGGCACGATCGCCGCCGTTCTCGCAACGCTCAATCCGTATCTCGTGTGGCACGACGTGCACCTGAACCGCGAGGTGCTCGACCAGCTCGTCGCGGCGGTGCTCATCCTCTGCACGCTGATCGCGGCCGACCGGCGTTCCACTCCCTGGGCGATCGCCACCGGGATCTTCGCCGGGCTGGCGATCCTCGGCAACGTCCGGCTGATCCTCATCCCGGTCGTCGTCGCCGTATACCTGTTCATTCGTTCGGGCCGCCGCCGAGATTGGGTCGCGCCTCTGGCGGTGATCGCCGCCGCCGCGGTCGTCGTCACTCCGTGGGTCGTTCGCAACAAGGTCGAGGTCGGCTGTTTTGCTCTCACCACGGACGGGCGGGCGCTCTGGAAGGCGAACAACGCCCAGACCTACCACCTGCTCGCCGAGGGGAAGTGGATCGACGACGTCAAGGATCCACCCGGGCATCCCTATCCGAATCCCGAGGAGGCGCGTGACCTCTACAGGCTGAACGGCAAGAAGATCCACGTGGACGAGTGCGCGAACGAGTCCTACTACCAGCACAAGACGTGGGTCTTCGTACGAGGGCATCCGGGCGAGAAGGCGCGGCTTGCGGCCCAGGCGGTGCGGATGGAATGGGATCCGCGGTCGACCGCCTCCGCGACCGACTCGGGTCACGGCGCGATCCGCAGCCTGGCGCAGCCGCTGTACACGTCCGCCCTCTATGCGCTAGGGCTGATCGGGCTGTTCGTAGGCCCGGGTCGGTTCGTCGCGCTCGCACTGGCGCTGTTCGCGTACCAGACGGTGGCCGCGATGGTCTTCGTCGGAGCGACGCGGTATCGCGTCGCGACCGACTTTCTGATCGCCCTCCTCGCGGCGGCCGCGCTCGAGTGGGCGTTCGGCAAGTGGCGCGAGCGCCGGTGAAGGTCATGCACGTTCACCGGGTCGGGGGGATCGGCGGTTCCGAGCGCCATCTCCTGACGCTGCTCCCCGCACTCGCCGAGCACGGCGTCGACGTCAGCTTCCTCGGGCTCGACGACACGTCGCGCGCGCCCGATCCGTTCTACGAGGCGCTCGCAGTCCCGTACGAACGGCTTCCGGCTCCGCGGGATCTCGATGTGCGGCTCGGGCTCGCGGTGCGTCGCGCGATCCGGCAGGCGGATCTCGTGCACACGCATCTCGTGCACGCGGACGTGTACGGCGCGCTCGGGTCCCGGCGACTCGTGTCGACGAAGCACAACGACGACCCGTTTCGCGCCGGGGCGTTCCGTTACGTCGAGCGCGCGCTCGCCCGGCGGGCCGCGAAGATCATTGCGATCACGCGCGCGCTCGCGCGCTTCCAGATCGAGCGTGTTGGTCTTCCCGCCGAAAAGGTGGAGGTAGTTCACTACGGCCTCGACGACCTGCCTGCGCCTTGGGGGACGAACGAGCCGGACCCGGTGGAGGCCGATGCGCAAGTGCTTCTCGCGATCTCGCGCCTCGAACCGCAGAAAGGCCTCGACGTCGCGGTTCGAGCGTTGCCGCGCATCCGCGCGAGTCATCCCAAGGCCGTGCTCGTCGTGCTGGGTGAAGGGCCGCAGCGAGCCGAGCTGTCGGCGCTTGCGCGGGAGCTCGAGGTGCCGGTGCACCTGCTCGGCCGCGTGCCCGACGTCGCGGCCTGGCTGCGGCGTGCAGAGCTCCTCGTCCATCCTGCGCGTTGGGAGGGATTCGGTCTCGCGCTCCTCGAGGCGATGCTCGCCTCGAAGCCCGTCGTCGCGACGAATGTCAGCTCGATCCCCGAGATCGTGTCGGACGGCGAGACGGGCTTGCTCGTTGGCCCCGACGAATCCGGACGCACTTGCGAGAGCGGTGAACCGCGTGCTCGACGCACCAGGCGAGTACGGAGAGCGAGGGCTCGCACGCGCCAGAACGGAGTTCAGCGTCGAGAACATGACGAACCGGACCCTCGGTATCTACGAGACCGCTCTGGGCGGGACAGGTCTCGGGGTCTGACCCAACTACAGGTCACGAGGAGACGTGCCCCGGAAAGCGTCTCCCGCGGAATGTCAAGTCGCACATTCGGACGGGCTCCAGCAAGGCACGTGCCAGGGACTGTCCCTGGAACGTGTCAGGTTCGGGCAGCCAGTGCGCCTTCGTAGAGGAGCTCCGTCCGGTCCGTGCAACGGGCCTGCAGGAAATGCTCGAGCGCCCGGCGCCGGCCCGCTTCGCCCATCTCCCGCGCTCGAGGGAGGTCGCCTGCGAGCCGGACGATCGCGCTGACCAGCGGATCCGCTTCGCCCGGCGGGACGAGGAGACCCGTGACGCCGTCCTGAACGAGCTCACCCAGTCCGCCGATCTCGGCGGCGATCACCGGCCGCGCGCGCTCCATCGCCTCGAGGGCGACCATGCCGAACCCCTCCCCCATGGACGGCACGACCACGACCGCGGCGTCCGCAATCGCCTTCTGCACCGGCGCGACATAGCCGAGGAAGTGGACCGCATCCTCGATCTCGAGCTCCTTCGCGAGCGCCCGCAGCGCCGGCTCCAACGGACCGCGGCCGGCGATCTGCAGCTCGAGGCCCGGAATCCGGCGCCGCGCCTCCGCGAACGCGCGCAGCAGGACGATGTGACCCTTGATGGGAATCAGGCGCCCGACACACAAAAGCCGCGGCACACTCCCCTCGTAGGGCCGCGGCTCGCCGTCGGGCTCGATGCCGTAGTGGACGATCTCGAAGCTCGCGCCGTCGAACCCTTCGACCTCCTCCAGATACCGCGCCAGCCCGCGGGAGATCGCGATATGCGTATGCGCGAAGGTCGCGATCGCCCGGTCGCCGAGCGCAAAGCCCGGGTTCTCGCGGAACTCGTTGAAGCCGTGCTTCGTCGACACGCGCACCGGAATTCCCGTCAGCGCGCCGGTGAGCTGTCCGTACACGTCGGCGTGCACGAGATGCGTGTGCAGGATCCTCGGCCGCTTGCGCGCAAGGTACGCGCCGAGCCGCAGGAAGGCAACCGGATCGACGTCCGCCGCAAGCGAGATCGCGTCCAGTGGGATGCCGCGATCCGTCAGCTCGCGCGCAAAGTCCCACGCACCGGGCTCGTGCTCGTGCAGCATCAGGAACCTCACGTCCCAACCGCGCTCCTTGAGGCGCGGCAGGAGCGAGAGCAGATGCGCCTCCGAGCCCGAGATGCCGGCCACCTTCTGCAGATGCAGTACGAGTCCGTTGCCGTTCATCGCGCCGCCGCCAGGATCCCGTCCGCCCACGTGTCCACCGAGTGACGCTCCGCGACACGCTCGCGCAGCGTGCGGCCGATCTTCGCGCGCTCACCCTCGTCGAGGCTCGCAAGCCAGCGCAGCCTCTCCGCAAGGCTCTCCGGCGATTCACGGTCGAACGACAAGGGGAAACCGTCGAAGAGCTCGTCGAAGACGGGATTCGACGCGAGCACCGGTAGACACGCGGCCGCGGCTTCATACACCACCTTGTCGGGAGCGCCGGCCTCCATGTTGTTGATCAGCACGTCCGCTGCGGCGAACAGATCTGGAACGCGCTCACGCGGTACCGCATCACCCAGGCGGAAGCCGAGCCCTTCGAGCTCCCCACGGTGGCGGCGCTCCAGGTCGTTCAGCGCCACGCCGTGCAGCTTCAACTCGACTCCGTCGACCTGCTGCACGCCGCGCAGAATCGTCTCGATTCCCTTCGCCGGCGAATAGCGTCCGAGCACGAGCGCCCGGAGAGCCGCGTGTGCGCCCCGGTCGGTGCAGCCGAACTCGTTCACGTCGATACCGTGCCCGATCCCGCGCACCTTCGCCGACTCGAGCGGAAAAGAACGGCGATCGACGCTGACGATCGCCGTCGCCAGCCGCTCGGCCACGCGCAACGTGGGCGAGGCTTTCCAGTGCGTGTACCAGAGCAGGAGCGGGATACGGCGCGAACGCACCAGCGGCGCAGCCAGCAGGACGTAGACGGGAATCATGTGAGCCACGACCGCGTCGGCCGGCAGGGCCCGCGCCAGCTCGCGCTCGAAGCGCCACGCGCGACCCGGTTGCGTCGCCGCGCCGAACGTGCGCACGTCCACGTTCGACGGCAGTCCCTCGCCGCCGCCCGACTGCGCGAGCACCACCACCTCGTCGACTCGTTCCGCGAGCGCCCGGATCTTCGGAATCGTCGCCGCGAGAACCGGATGTGCCGGATCGACGCTCTGTGTCAGGAAGACCAGACGCCGCATCAGAAGAAGTCCGTGTCGCCGAGCGTGAAGCGCCATGACCGGGGATCCGTATCGAGCTCACCGGCAAGCGACTTGCCCATGAAGTCGAGGGACATCGGGGTCGGCACGAAGCCGTAGGAGGCATACGCGACGTGCTGGCCTGGACCCGGAAGCGCGAACAACGCCTGCGTCCCAGGCTTCACGCCCGCGAGACAGGCCCGCAGGAGCGGCCGTACGGGCCCGACGAGATCCGCAACCAGCGCGATCGGCCGGCCTCGGTGTCGCTTGTGGCCGAGCACCGCGTACCCGTCGCCCGAGCGGTACGCGACGTAGTCGCGCGGCGAATCGAGGTAACGCCAGTTCAGGTACTCCGCGCTGCGCACGATGTGGTTCGGCCAGCCCGCACCCGCATCGCCGTCGAACTCGAAACGCTCGATGCGCTCTGGGCCGCCGCGTCGCAGCGCGACACGCGGAAAAGGCCGCGCCCAGACACGCAGCTTCGCGATCGACGTCCAGCCGAGCGGGCCGACGAAGAGCGGCGCGGTGGGCGCCGACGCGAACGCGAGCACGACCGCCGCACCCTTTGCCTTCGCCTCCTCCTCGTGCTTGCGCTCGAGCCCGACGAAGATGCCGCGGCCGCGGGCGATCGGATCCGTCGTCGCGTGCACCGAGAACGTCGCGGGACGCTGCCCGCCTCCGAGGGTCATCCGGTAGATCGAGTGCGCCGCGACGCCGATCACCCGCCCGTCGTCACGAGCGACCGACATGAGCGAGCCTTCGGGATTCCGGGAGAACCACCAGTCGAACTCCGCACCCGTGAGCGCCGCTTCGCCCCACGCGTCTCGCAACAACCGGAGGTAGTCCTCCCGCTGCCCCGGTTCGTAGGCGGCCAGCTCGTAGCCGGACACTTACTTGGTGGACGTGCCGAGCGCCGCGTTGAAGAGCCGCCGTGCGTGCGTCCCCGTGACCGTGTCCTTGAGCGAGATCAGGTCACACGCTCCTGCGAGCACGAGCTCGAACGTTCGCGGAGAGTACGGCTCGATGTTGTAGCGGCGGAGCTGCAGCGGATCGGTCGCCTGCGAGTTCGCGCCGGAGACCGCGGTGAAGGCGACGTCGTACCCCGCCTGCCGCACGAGGGAGAGATGGACGGGTTTGTAGTGCGCCTCGGAGCCCTTCACGTAGGAGAAAGCGCGCACGGGCCTGCCCAGGCGCTCCTCGAGTCTCAGCTTCGACAGCGCGATCTCCCGGGCGGCCTCGTCCACTTCCAGATCGGCGAGCGGCCTGTGCGAGATCCCATGCGACTCGATCCGGATGCCCTCGCGCTCGAGATCCGCCAGCTCCCCCCACTCGATCGTGCGGTTGAGGATGCCCTGCGCCGCAAGGTGCTCCTCGTGCGGCAGCGGGTGCCGGTCGTCGAGGTAGCCGATGGGAACGAAGAGCACGGCCGGGTAGCCGTACTTGCGCAACACCGTCGCAGCGTTGTCCAGGTTGTCGTAATAGCCGTCGTCGAATGTGATCAGCACCGCTCGCTCCGGAAGCGGCTTTCCGTCGACGTAATGGTCGAGCACGGCGTCGAGGTCGACGACCGTGTAGCCCATGTCCCGCAGCTGGTCCATCTGCTCGTCGAAGATCGACACCGGCATCGTCAGCGGATTGGCCGGGAGGTCGTTGACCTTGTGGTACATGAGCACACGCAGGCTGCGATCGCCGTCACCGTTCCCGCCGATCGCGGTCGCCGTTTCACCGATCGTCCGGTAGACGGAGTTCTTCAACAGCTGCTTGAACCGGTCGGCCCGCATCGTGCGGCCTAGCTTAGTCCTGCGGTCCGCTCGACCAGTGAACGCAGGCGGGACGCAAACTCCTCGGGCGAGATCGTCCACTCCCCGGCGCTCGCCTGTGCGCCCGCACCGAGGCGCTCCGCCAGCGCACGGTCGGTGAGCAACCGAACGAGCGCGGCCGCGAGAGCCTCCGTGTCTCCCGGCTCGACCAGCAGCCCGTTGACACCGTCCTCCACGAGGTCCGGGATGCCGCCGACGCGGCTGGCAACGAGCGGGCGGCCACGGCAGAAGGCTTCCACGATCACGCGGCCCATTCCTTCGGAGCGGGACGGAAGGACGAGGAGCGTGGACTCGTCGAGCGCCGACGACACCTCGCTCTGCGTGAGCCGCTCGGTCCAGCTCGTCTGCCCCGGAAGCTCGCGCACGAGCTCCTCCACCAGCGGCTGCATCGTCCCAGAGCCGACGAGCCGCAGTCTGTGCCTGCGGCACCTGGGGTGCTGCGCGGCGCCAGGCCTCCGCGAGGCCGTCGACGTTCTTGTAGCGCTCGAGCACGCCGACGAAGAGCGCCGCCGGACGCTCCGGCAGCTTCGTCGGCGCCGCCTGCAGGAAGGAGTCGAAGTCCATGTACGCGGGAAACTCGTCCGCCGGCTCGAGGCCGAGCTCCCGTACGAGGCCCGTCGTGTAGCCGGTGACGGTTCTGATGCCGTCAGCCTTGCGCAGCGCGGCGAGCGCGACACGGTCGGCGACCGGGTTCAACGCTCCGCGCAGACGCGAGCCGTAGAGACGCGTGGGAGCGCGCCAGTCACCGTGGAGATCTGCGATCACGGCCGTGTCCGTTCCGGCGAGCCTGCGCGCGCTCAACGCCGCCGCCGTCTCGTGTGCGCCCTGCGCCAGCACTGCGTGCGGCCGGAAGGAGCGCAATTCGCGGGCAACGCGAAGCGGCAGTGCCGCGAAGAACGCCGGCCCATCCAGGACGGGCAATTCGCGCGCCAATCGAAAGACGCCGTTCCCGCCGCTGCCGCCGGCGAGCACGCGAAAGTCGATCTCCTCGCCGATCGCATCCCACTTTCGTGCCAGGCTCGGCGCGAGCGGCAGCTCGATCCGCCGCGAGACGAAGAGGACGCGTGGCTTCACGCCCGCGCGACCCGTCGGAGCGTCTCTTCCAGCTCACCGAAGACGCGCTCGGGCGCGTACTCCGACACCGACCCGGCAGCCGCACCACGCAGGCGTTCGCGCAGGGCTTCGTCGCCGAAGTACCGGCGCACCGCCTCGCCGAGCGCCGCCGTGTCGCCCGGCGGCACGAGCAGGCCGTTCACCTCGTTGTGGACCACCTCTGCAACGCCGCCGGCCTCCATCGCGAGCACGGGCGTCCCCACGGAGAGAGCCTCGACGACCGTGTGCGGAAAGTTCTCCCAGCTCGACGAGAGGATCGTCGCGTCGGCTGCATGAAAGAGCTCGACGACTCGCTCGCGTGGCTGTGCACCGATAAAGCGCACCCGCTCCGCAACTCCGAGCTCGCGCGCCTTTCCCTCGAGCGGCTGCCGATCCGGCCCTTCCCCCGCGATCACGAGCTGAACACCGTTGGCGCCCGCAACCGCTTCGAGCGCACGCTCGAGCGATTTTTGCGCCGTCAACCGGCCTGCGAATGCAAGCGTGGCGCCGTTTAGACCCAGCTCGCGGCGCAACTCGTCGCGCGGGCGCAGCGCTGGAAAGGGGGGCGCCGGATTCGGCAGCACCGTGACCCGTTCGGGCTCGACGCCCCAGCCGACGGTGAGCTCGCGGAGATAGGCGCTCGGCGTAAAGACGTGCGCCGCATGACGGAGCTCGACGTCGCGCACGAACCGCAGAAACGCGGACGCCGCCCCCCCGCCGCCGCGCTGGAACTCGTCGACGTCGCCTTCGACCAGCCCGCGGCGACGCGAGCGCTCGAACGCGGGATCGGCGGTCAGCTTCACGACGTACGGCGTGCGCGCAACGCTCGAGCCGAGCGCGCTTCGTCCGAACATCCCCGTCGTGTACACGACGTCGACCTTCCTCGCGCGGCGTTGCACGAGCGCGGCGCCGCGGTAGTGCCGCACTCCGGGCCGATGCTGTCGTCGAACGGCGCGGACCGGATACGGGCGGTCGGGCGGCGGGGCATCCGCAGTCGTGACGACTTCAACCTCGTGCCCGCGTGAGCGCAGGAACTCGGCGACGTCCGGCGCATGACTCGCGGGACCGCCCACGTCCGGCGGCCAGATGCCCGACACGACGAGCACCCTCACGGTGTCGCCACCTCGACTTGCGGTGCTGCCGGCGCGTTCTCGCTCTCGGGCTCACGCCGGATCCGCAGGAAGAGAACGGTCCAGAACGCCACGAACACGATGGTCGCGACGAGGACCGCGCCTGCGGCCCCGGTCGCACCCCACGCCGCACCGAACGCGACGACGAGCGGCACCAGCACGACTGTCTCGAGGCCGTGCGCCCAGATGCGCAGGTTCGGCCGGCCGATCGACACCGGGAAGCTCTTCGTCCACCCGAACACGAACTGCAGCGCGCCGGCGATCACGATCAGGCGGAGCGCGTCGGTCGCACCGACATTCTTTTCCGTGAAGAACAGCCGGACGAGATCAGGCGCGAGCCAGAGCAGGATGGGCACGGCGACGAGAGCGCCCGCAGCGGCGCTCAGCGAGTAACGGCGCACCCCTGCGAACACCGCGCTACGCGTGCCGCGCTCCCAGTCCCGCGTCTGCTCCGTGAGGAGGACCAGCCGAGCGGGCGCCGACAGCGCGGCGAATCCCTGGGCAGGGGCCTGCGCCACGCGGAAGTACGCGACCTGCGGAGGCGACGACACGAGACCGAGGAGCAACGGGCTGAGCGTGCTCCTGAGCGCGACCACTCCCGTTGCAACGCTGGACTGCATGACGAAGCGAACGATCTCCGGACGCTCCTCGCCGATCGAAGTCGCCGGAGCCAACGGATTCCGCCGGAACGCAGCCCAGCCCGCGGCAAGGACCGCGGTCGTGGCGAGCACCTGCGCGACGACCATCGCCGCGATCGTCTCCGTCAGCCCGTAGCGAGTCCCGATCGCGATCGCCCCGAGCCGAAGCGCCATCGAGAGGAAGAGGAAGAACGCGCGGATGTCGTAGCGGCCCCGAAGGATGAGCGCAACGCCGCCGACGTTCTCTGGAGACTGCACGAGCGGCAGCGCGGCAGCGATCAGCATCGGCGTCTCGAGCCGGGGGTCGCCGAAGAGCGCGCCGGAAGCGGGTGCCAGCGCGAGCAGGCAGATGCCGGCCAGGATCCCGCCCGCGAGCTTGACCTGAAGCGCTCGGCCGAACAGCCGGCGCAGCCGCCCCCAGTCCGATCGCTCCTGGAAGCGGAAGCCGTACTTGACGAGGGCCTCCTCGATCGTCAGGTCGAGCAGCGTCTGGAAGAACCCGGTCGCCGCGATCACGATCGCGTACAGACCGAGGACCCGGGTCGAGAACGCGTGCGCCGCTATGACGGTGCCGAAGAAGCCGAGGGCTACTGAGGCGTAGATCCCAGCGGCTGCCGCCGAACGGCGCCAGAAGAGCCGCGAACGCATCAGGAGCACCATTGTAGGGACGGCAATACCTAGACTCGCCGAGTGCCCACGCCGGAAACACCCGCCGTGAGCGGGCGCGCGCTCGTGCTGGCACTGGCGGTTCCCTTCCTCTTCCTGCACATCAAGTACCAGCCTGGGGTACGCGTGCGCCTCGGCTCGACGCACCTCGGCATCGAGGCGTCCGATCTCGCCGTCGTCGTGGTCGCTCTCGTCGCCCTCCGGGAGGGCCTGCGGGCGGGGTTCGCGCCGCTGCGGCCCGCACTGCCGCTCTGGATTGCCTCCGCTGCGCTCGTGGTCTGGATCCTCGTTCGCTCCGAGACACTCGTGCACCTTGTGACAGCGGTGAAGTTCTCCGAGTACGCGCTGCTCGCGATCTCTGCGCCGTTGATCCTGCGGCGCCGGGACGACTGGGAGCTCGTGGCCGCGGCGATCGTGGCGTGGAGCGTCGCCGCGACACTGTTCGCGCTGCTGCAGTTCTTCGGCCTCGACATCGCGGACGCGTGGGCAGCAGGACGCCGTCAGCCGTCGTTCCTCGGTCACTCCGACTTCGCCGCGCTCTCCGCGCTCGCGCTCGGCATCGGCTTCGCGGCCGTGCTGTTGGCGAACAGGCGCATCGGCTGGCTTGCGGTCGTCACCGGCGCGCTCGGGCTCACTCTCTCGGGAGCGAGCGCCGGCCTGATCGGGATCGCAGCAGGGACGGTGGCATTGCTCTACGCCATCCACCGACGACGGCCGCTCGTGCTTCGCGACGTCGCCGTCAGCGGCATCGTCGTCGCAGCGGTGGCTGCAGGCGTGCTCGTCCTGCGAGGCGGGGATTTCGAGAGCTTCCTGCGCTTCCTGCACGTGAAAGGAAAGGAAGCGCAGACGACCAACATCGAGACCTACTCGCACCACACGTTGCTTGCGTACATCGGTTACCGAATCTGGCGCGACCATCCGGTCGTCGGCGCGGGCTGGGAGGCATCCACCGATCCAGTCGTGGTCGACCCGCAGCTGCCGGCCGCCCATAAGAGGTTCCCGGACCTGGCCCCCCTCGCCTTTCCGACGCGCGCCCACGAATGGGGCGTTCAGAACGCGTACATCCAGGCCGCGGCCGACCTCGGGCTGATCGGCCTCGTGCTCTGGCTGGCCCCATTCGCGCTGGCTCTCGTGCTGGCCCTCAGGGCCAACGCCCCGCCCGGAGCGGTCGCGGCCTTCACGATCCTCGCCGTAATGGGACTCTGGGGAGCGCAGGGCCTGGTGGCCGGAATCCCGCTCGATGCGGCAACCTGGCTGGCCTTCGGCCTGGCCGCCACGGCAGTTGCTCAGAGGAGTCAGGTGGCTGCTCAGGGAAAATGGGACGGATGAAGGCACTCGTCACCGGCGGAGCCGGGTTCATCGGCTCGAATCTTGTGGACGCGCTCGTCGAGCGCGGAGACGACGTGCGCGTGCTGGACAATTTCTCGACCGGCAACCGGGCCAATCTCGAGGGCCTCGAAATCGAGGTCGTCGAGGGCGAGCTCCGCTCCTACGAACGAGTGCATGCCGCGATGCGCGGGATCGAGGTCGTCTACCACCTCGGCGCGCTCGGCTCCGTTCTGCGTTCAGTGCAGGATCCGCTGACGTCGAGCGCCGTCAACGTCGAAGGCACGCTCAACGTGCTGCTCGCCGCGCGCGACCAAGGCGTGCGGCGGGTGATCTTCTCTTCCTCGACTTCCGTGTACGGCCTCAACCGTGAGCTACCAACCGTGGAGACGACTCCGCCCGACCCGATCTCGCCGTACGGAGTCGCGAAGCTCGCCGCCGAGCGGTACTGCATCAGCTTCAGCCGCGTCTATGAGTCGTTCGAGACGGTCGCGCTTCGCTACTTCAACGTCTTCGGCCCCCGGCAGAGCCCGCAATCGCAGTACGCCGCGGTCGTGCCGCTCTTCATCGCCGCGATCGATCGGGGCGAGCCGGTGACGATCCACGGAGACGGCGAGCAGTCCCGCGACTTCACGTACGTCACGAACGTCGTGGACGCGACGATTCGCGCAGCCGAGGCGGCGGGAGCAAGCGGACGCGCCTTCAACGTCGCCGCAGGCTCGCCCGCGACCGTGAACCACGTCGCCGACACGATCGGCGTTCTTCTCGGCAAGCCGGTCGAGAAGCGCTTCGAGCCGCCTCGGCCCGGAGACATCCGTGACTCCTGGGCCGACATCTCGGCCGCACGCGAGGTTCTCGGATACGAGCCGCGGGTCGACCTCGCCGCCGGGCTGGAGCTCACGGCCGAGGCCATCGTTGCCGCGGTCTGACAAGCCTGTCAAGATCCTGCGCGTCATCGCCCGGCTCAACATGGGCGGCCCGGCGCTGCACGTCGCCTATCTCACCGAGGGATTGAGAAAGCGTGGCTACGAGACAACGCTCGTGGCCGGTTCCCTCGCGCGCGGTGAGGACTCGATGGCCTTCGTTGCCGACGCGCACGGCGTCGAGATCGTGCACATCGACGAGCTCGGGCGCGAGATCTCACCGCTACGGGATCTCGCCGCGACGATCCGGCTGGCGCGACTGATCCGAAAGGAGCGGCCGCAGATCCTGCACACGCATACGGCCAAGGCCGGAACCGTCGGGCGCGTGGCCGCGCTGCTCGCCGGCTCGCGGCGGCCGCCGATCGTCGTCCACACCTTCCACGGCCACGTGCTCCGCGGGTACTTCGGCCCGGTTCGCTCGTCGGCCTTCCGCCTGCTCGAGCGCTGGCTTGCCTCTCGTTCGACAGCTCTCATCGCCGTGAGCCCGCAGGTACGTGACGACCTCGTCGGCCTGGGGGTAGCGCCGCGCGAGCGCTTCGTGGTGATCCGGCTCGGCATCGAGCTCGACGAACGCGTCTCCGGCGAACAGGACGGTCGTGCCGAGAGCCGCCGCTACCTCGGCATCTCCGACGACCGGTTCGCCGTCGGCTGGATCGGGCGCATGACTGCAGTGAAACGCACGGACGACGTGCTGGTCGCGTTCAAGGAGCTCCGGGACAGCGGCGTCGACGCGATGCTCTGCATGGTCGGAGACGGGCCGGACCGTGTTCAACTCGAGCGGCGGGCGCACGAGCTCGGGATCATGCGTGAGGTTCTCTTCCTCGGCTACCAGGAGGAGGTCGCTTCCTTCTACGCGGCATTCGATGCGCTCGTCCTGCCGTCCAGCAACGAGGGAACTCCGGTCAGTGTGATCGAAGCGCTCGCGGCCGAACGCCCCGTCGTGGCCACACGCGTCGGCGGAGTCCCGGATGTCGTGCGCGACGGCGAGGACGGCTTCCTCGTCGAGGCAGGCGAAACCGGCGATCTCGCCGACCGGCTCGAGCAGCTCGCACGCGATCCGGAGCTCCGCGAGCGCATGGGGCGCCGGGGACGCGAGCGGGTCCTACCGCGCTACGCGGTCGAGCGCCTCGTCGAGGACGTCGATGAGCTCTATCGGTCGCTGCTCAGTGCGGCAGACGTGCGAAGGCGCTGAACGCCGGCTTCTTCTTGCCGGCCGCCGTGAGGAAACCGGACTGCCAGCCGATGCCGATGTTCGTGTCGTCGCGCAGCATGAACCAGACCATCAGGTCGATCCGCGGATTGGCCCGGGCGATCGCATAGGACTGGCGCACGTACGCCGCCTGGCGCGCAAGGGACACGCCGAAGACCCGGTCGGGCGGAGTCTGCCACGCGTACTCCGTGATCCAGATCCGCTTCTTCCCCCAGAGCTTGTTGACGAGAGCGATGAGCTTGTTGATGTTCCCAAGTGTCACCGCGTTGCCACCGGGCTTCGATGCCGGCGTCTCGCTCGGCCTGCCGTAGTACGGATTGTGGGCGTAAGCGTCGAGATTCTTTAGCCCGGCACGTTTCGTCAGCGTCATGAAGGCGAGCGGCGACAAAGAGGGCCGCGACGAGCGCGGCGCGTTGTTGCCACGCGGGCCGGTCACACCGCAGGCGACCTTCTCGCTTGCGAAGTTCGTGAAGTGGACGCCCTGCCAGACCGCCGTGCAGATGCGCGCGTACGACCGCGGACTGACGAATCGCCCGCCCGACGTCTGCTGCAGCCAGATCGGGTTGCTCGGCTCGTTCCAGGCCGTCCAGTACCTCACGGCGGGCAGGTAGACCTCATCGAAGTCGTCAGTGTTCGGAATGTAGTGTCCGCTGTAGCGGGTCGCCGCGGCGTACGAGAAGTTACGCAGGTCAGTGTAGTTCGACGGCGGCACATTTCTCGCCTTGCCGCCGTTGGCCCACGACGGTGTGAACAGGACGCTGAGCATCGCCTGCATGCCGTACTGACCGGCATACCGAATGGCGCGGTCGTAGACCGTCCAGTCGTAGGCCGGGTCCGCCGGATCCTGCGGGTGCGCCGGCCGGCGCTTCGCGACCTCGTTCCAGTTGAGGTTGATCCGAATGATCTGGGTGCGCAGGCTCTTCAGCGTGCTGAAGGTGAACTGCGGATTGCCGTGCAGCGTCATCGCATCGTCCTGAATACCGACGAGCATGTGCTGCTTCGCCTGCGCCGCGGGCACAGCGAGACCTGCGGCGACGAGAACGATCGCCGCCGCGACCCCCATACGCCTACGCAACGACCGGCTCCCGTCCGAAGGTCGGAAGCATGCGTCGCAGGCCCTCTTCCAGCTGAATCTTGGGCTCCCAGCCGAGCAGCTGGCGCGCGCGGGTGATGTCCGGCTGCCGGACCTGCGGGTCGTCCACCGGCAGAGCCTCGTAGACGAGCTCGCTCTTCGAGCCGGTGATCCGGAGGACGACCTCGGCGAGCTCGTTGAGCGTGAACTCGGCGGGATTGCCGAGGTTCACGGGCAAGTGCTCACCGGACTCCGCCAGCGCAACGAGCCCACGGATGAGGTCGTCGACGTAACAGAAGCTCCGGGTCTGGGTGCCGTCTCCGAACACAGTCAGAGGCTTGCCCTCTAGAGCCTGTCTCACAAACGTCGGAACCGCACGCCCGTCGCTGGGGCGCATGCGGGGCCCATAGGTGTTGAAGATCCTGGCGATCGACGTGTCCACGCCCTGCTGGGAGTGGTACGCCATCGCCATCGCCTCCGAGTACCGCTTCGCCTCGTCGTAGACGCCACGAGGGCCGATCGGGTTGACGTTCCCCCAGTAGGTCTCCGGCTGGGGATGCACCTGCGGGTCGCCGTAGACCTCGCTCGTCGAGGCCAGCAGGAAGCGTGCGCGCTTGAACTTCGCGAGCCCGAGCGCGTTGTGCGTCCCGTAGGAACCGACCTTCAGCGAGTGCAGCGGCATCCGCAGGTAGTCGATCGGGCTGGCGAGGGCCGCAAGGTGGTAGACGACGTCGACGGGCTCGGGGATGTCCAGGTGCAGTGTCACGTCCTGGTTGATGAAGAGGAACTCGTCCCCCCGCAGGTGCTCCACGTTCTGGAGCGAGCCCGTGTCCAGGTTGTCGATGCAGATGACGCGATACCCCTTCGAAACGAGGTGATCGCAGAGATGGGAACCGAGAAACCCGGCCCCGCCAGTCACGACGGCCGTAGGCATCGGCGGGATGCTACCGGGGGGCTTGGAAGGCCTGGCGCAATCCTTACGGGGCCCTTACAGAAGCTGCCGCCGCCGCGCGGCCCGGGACATCCTCCGGCTGGGCAAGCGGTTAACCTAGGCCGTTCTGGCCGACCTCACCGTGAAGCTCTTCGCCGACGGGGCCGACCTCGACGGCATTCTCTCGCTCGCCGAGGACCCACGCATCTCCGGCTTTACGACGAACCCGACGCTGATGTGGAAGGCCGGTCTGATCGACTACGCGGACTTCGCGCAGCGCCTGCTCGAGCGGATCACGACGCACCCGATCTCGTTCGAGGTCTTCGCCGACGACATCGGCGAGATGCGGAGACAGGCACGGATCATCGCGTCGTGGGGCCCGAACGTCTACGTGAAGATCCCGGTCACGAGGACAGCGGGCGAGTCGACGGCGCCGCTCGTCCGGGAGCTCTCCGAGGACGGCGTGCAGATCAACGTTACGGCGCTGTTCACCACGGCCCAGGTCGAGCTGATCACGGCGGCACTCAGAGACGGCGCGCCGTCCTACGTCTCCGTCTTCGCGGGACGCATCGCCGATGCCGGCATCGACCCGCTTCCGATCATGTCGAAGTCGCTGGACGTGCTCGCGGACGCGCCCCGCTCGGAGCTGATCTGGGCCTCGCCGCGCGAGATCCTCAACGTCGTCCAGGCTGATCAGATCGGCTGTCACATCATCACTCTGACTCAGGACCTCCTGCCGAAGCTCGACTCGCTCGGGAAAGATCTCGACCAGTTCTCCCTCGAGACCGTCCAGATGTTCCATCGCGACGCGCACAACGCGGGGTTCGTTCTCTAGCGCTCGCCCACTGACGCCCCGACCGCGACGGCGTCTCGTTCTTCTTTATCGCATACCGCAGGCTTGATCCGACGAAGTGGCCAGACTACGAGGGTGCAATCGCACCAGGACGACTGGGACCGGCACTGGGCGGACTTCGCCCAGGCGAACGACACCAATCCCGCGCAGGCCTACCGGCAGAAGTTGGTCCTCGACCTGCTCCGCGAGAGCGGTGGCGGCGAGCGCATCCTGGACATCGGCTCGGGCACCGGCGCGCTCGCCGCAGAGCTGCACCGCTTCTTCCCGAGAGCGGAGATCGTCGGCATCGAATTGAGCCGCGAGGGAGTCGAGCGCTCACGCATCGCCGTGCCGAGCGCGACTTTCGTCCAGCGTGATCTCCTCCGCGCGGACGACGTCGACTCGCGGCTCCAGGAGTGGGCGACCGCCGCGGTCTGCTCGGAGGTCCTCGAGCACGTCGACGACCCAGTGCGTCTTCTCCGCGGAGCAGTCCCCTACCTGGCTCGCGGCTGCCGTGTCGTCGTGACCGTGCCCGGCGGTCCGATGTCCGCTTTCGATCACAGCATCGGCCACCGGCGGCACTTCACGCCCTCGACTCTGACCGGCCTGCTCGCCGACTCCGGCCTGCGTGTTGAGCGGGCACAGCGCGCCGGCTTTCCGTTCTTCAACCTGTACCGGCTGACGGTGATCGCGCGCGGGCGACGGGTCACACACGACGTGCACGGGAACAGCCCCACAGCCGCGGCGGCCATGTCGGCCTTCGATCGGCTCTTTCGCTTCAACCTGCCGCGGTCACCCTTTGGCTGGCAGATCGTGGCGGTCGCGACGCGCCCGTGAAGGTGATCAAGGCCAGACCGACGCCGCTCGTTCGCACGGTGTTGCTACTCGGCTCGGCTGCACTTGCGGCCGCCGTCTGCGCGCTCGTCTGGTCGCAGCTTCCACGTGCGCTGAACGTGCGGACCGACATCGTCGGCTATCCGGAGGCGGCGGATTTCAACATCGAGCGCTACTTCTGGGCGTACGGGCTCGTCGCGGGTCTCTTTCCGTTCCTGACGCTCGGCCTCTACCTCCTTCTCAGGCGCACCGTCGCGCCGGGCCCGGCACAGCCGCTCGGGCTGATCGAGCTGCTCGACGAGCGCGCGCCTGCTGCAAGCGGCGACCGCGTGAGCCTCGCGACGAGCGCCGGCGCGATTCTCCTGGTCGGCCTGACGATCGGCTTCGAGGCGGCGGTCGGCGGGGGCTGGCAGGACTACGGTGGGATCGTTCTGACCGTCGCCGCCACCGGCTACGGATTGGTGGTCGCCCTGATCGCAGCCGTGGCCACATCCGCAGGCCCGTTTCGCGGAGCCGACCTGGCAGCGGCGCTTTCCACGGTGAACGCCGCGCTCGGAACGCTGACCGTCCTGGGGCTCGCGTGGGTCTCGTCCGGAACGAAAGTGACCGTGTCTGCAGACGGAACCGTGCATCACTACCCGTGGTTTCCCTGGTGGCTCGGCGTCGTGATCGCCGTTGCTCTGCTCACCGTGGTCGTCCGATCTCTGCGGTCCACGGCCGCGCGCCGTGTCGAACGGCGCGTGCTGCTGTACGTGATCTCGCCGATCCTGCTCTTTCTCTTCCTCGCGGTCCTCCCCGGAGCACAGGACTACATGGACAGCTTTCACGAAGGCGAACAGCTTGGCGCGGCCCACCTCACCGCTGCCGGACGCTTCCCGTGGCGCGACCTGCTCTACATCCACGGCCTGCTCGGCGACGTCTTCCAGCCGCTTCTGAACATGCACGTCTTCGGCGACACGCGCTGGGGGAATCTGGCCGGCGACGCCGTGATCGCGAGGCCGGTCACGTGGGTGGCGCTCTTTCTGCTCTGCGCGTACCTCTTCCGCGACAACTGGCTCTTCCTGGTCGCGACGCAGGTGGCGATCGTGACCGGCTGGATCTACGCGGTCCAGACGCGCCTGTTCCTCGTGCCGATCGTGATCCTGCTGCTCGCGTTCCTCCTGCGCAAGCCGACGTGGCCGCGAGCGATCGCGTTCACCACGCTCCTCTTCGTTCAGACCGTGCTGACTCCCGAGGGGAGCTACATGGTCCCGGCGTACCTCGCTGCGGTCGTGCTGTTCGAGATCGTGCACCGCCCCGGGTTCACGCGGACGATTCGGTGTGCGGTGACCACCGGCGTGCTCGGCGTTGCGTGGATCGTCTTCCTCGCTTCGCAGCATGCGCTGGACGACTTCATCTTCTACTACCGCACCTTTGCTCCCGGCCACGAGTTGACCGGCGGTTTGACCGTCGCACTCGGCGAGGGCCAGGCGCCGACGATCTTCGGGGGACATCTGTATTACGTCTTCGCAGCCGGTGCTCCGGTCGTGCTCGTCTTGCTCACGATCTGGTACTTCGCTGCACGGGCGCCGAATGCACGGGCGATTCCCGTCGACGACTGGGTGATGGGTGCGACTGCGGTGCTCGTCGGCCTCTACTACGTGAAGTTCATCAGCCGAACCGATCACGTCTACCAGACGCTCGCGATCACCCTGCCTCTGCTGTTCTATGCGATCTATCGCATCGTCTCTGCCGCGGAAGCGTGGCTCGCAGGGCGGCACCTGCGGTGGCTGCCGCCGCGGCACACCGTGACGCTCCCGCTCCTCGCGATCGTATTGCTCACCGCGCCGACTGGGCTGCTGACGCTCACACGCGCCGTGCCGTCGCACCTGGCTGCCTTCACGCCGGCGGAACCGCCGATCGCGCGCGTCGGCTACGTGCTCAACCCTGTGCCGCTCTTTCGATCGGTCGCGCCCGCGCCGCCGAAGGAGGTGGGGCCGAGCCTCGCGAACGACCTCGGAGCGATCATGCGCGCCTACGTCCGTCCGGGCGAGCACATCTTCGATTTCTCGAACAACCCGGGCCTCTTCTGGTACGTCCTGAGGCTCGATCCGGCGACGCGGTACTACCACGTGAGCATGGCCATCCGGCAGGCGACACAGCACGACCTGATCCGCGAGCTCCGCAAGGCCAATCCGAGGATCGCCGTCTTTTCGAGTGAGTGGCTCGGCCTCCCGTTCTGGGACGGGATCTCGAACGAGGTACGCCATTACGACGTCAGCCGCTATCTGCTCGACCACTACCACCCGCTGCTCTACTCGCACGGCTTCGTCGTCTTCGTCCGGAACGGAGCGCGGGTGCCTCCGGTCTCGAGCCTGACCGGCAAGCTCGCCGAGCCGGCACAGACGACCGGCCTCTACTTCCGCACGTTCCCGTGCGACTGGGGCTACACGCCGGACTTCCTGAACATTCGCCCGCAGTCGACCGCGGGCGCCCGGACGCTCGAAGGGACGAGTGTCGTGCAGATTCCCGAGGACCATGCGCGCTACGGCTGGCTCGAGGTCACGGGCTCACGACCGTTCGGCCGTACGTTGTTCGAGCTGTCCGACCGCAAGGCGAACGGCGACGACGGGCACGCGATTCGCTTCAGGACCCGCGGGGGCACGGACCACGTGCGCATCCAGATCGGTTCGTGCAGCCAGTGGCACGGTTACCGCAGCAGCACGCTGTATCTGCGCACGGATCCACCTCAGCCGGTGCGTTCGGTCCGGCTGATTCCCTGAGCCTTACTGCCGCAGGATCCAGTCGGCCGCTTCGCCGAGGTCGCGCACCGTCACATCCGGCTGCACGGTGAGCGTTTCGTCGTAACCGCGGTCGACGAAGACTGCACGGCAACCGGCACGGTGCGCGGCTTCGACGTCTCGCCAGCGATCGCCGACGAGAAAGCTCGCCGCAAGGTCGATGCCGAAACGCCGGGCGGCAGCAAGCAGCATCCCCGGCTGCGGCTTGCGGCAGTCGCAGCCGTCGGCATCGTCGTGCATGCACACGGTGATGTCATCGAGCGGCAGGGTCTGCGCCAGCTCGAGATGCATCGCTTCGACCGCCTCGGGACTGAGGCTTCCACGCGCGACGTCGGGTTGGTTCGTGACGACGATCAGCAGGAAGCCGGTGTCGCGCAAGCGCGCGCACGCTTCCGACACTCCGGGGAGAAGCTCGAGCTCGTCGACGCTCATCGCAGGCTGCGGCACACCGTCCAGGACCTTCGTCTCGACCAGGACTCCGTCTCGGTCGAGGAAGACTGCCCGGCTCACGCGGACCGGCGCGCCCGCGTCTCCGAGACGAGAGCGTCGAGCGACTCTCGCAGGGCGTCGCGCGTCGAGCGCGAGCACTTCCAGCCGAGGGACTCGATCTTCTCGATCTGCAGCCGGACGACCGGAACGTCACCGCGCCAGCCGCGGTCCCCGCCCGCGTAGTCGTAATCCACCGCATCAGGGCTCAGCCCCACTGCCTCGGCGGCCAGGTCCGCGATCTCGGCGACGGTGATCTCGTCCCCGGTCGCGACGTTGTAGACGTCGTAGGCGTTCGGGCCTGCGCCATCCGCCAGCAGCACGGCGTCGACGACGTCGAGCACGTGAATGTACGACTTGCGCTGCGATCCGTCCCCGAGGATGCGCAGTCGAGACGGGTCGGCGAGGAGGGAACGGACGAAGTCGAAGCCGACACCGTGGGTCTGGCGCGGGCCGACGACGTTGCCGAACCGAAACGCTCGTCCGCGGAGGCCGAACATCGCCGCGTACGCCGAGATCAGCGTCTCGCCGGCGAGCTTGCTCGCCCCGTAGGTGGAGATCGGCACCAGCGGCCCCCAGTCCTCGTCGATCGCGGTCTCACCAAGGTCGCCGTACACGCCGCTGCCGGACGCGTAGAGGATCCGCGGCGTCTCCGTCACGCGCATCGCCTCGACGACGTTCTGGGTCAGGACCGTTCCCTGGTCGAAGTCGATCGTCGGCTCGACCGCCGCTCGTGCGATGTCCGGGTTCGACGCGAGGTGAATCACCGCGTCGTGACCGCGCATGACAGTCGTGAGCGTCTCGAGGTCGCCGACGTCTGCCCGTTGCACGACCAGGCGATCGTCGTCGCCGTGCTGTTCGAGGTGCCACTCCTGGCCCGAGGAGAAATTGTCGTAGACCGTGACCCCGGCGGCTCCTCCGCTGCCGAGCAACCGATCGACGAAGTGGCTTCCGAGAAAGCCGGCGCCGCCGACGACGAGCCAGCGCTCGCCCGCCGTCATCCCCGCGACTCCCACACGGGTGCGCTCTGCTGCAGCGCCGGATGGGAGACGAGGAGGTGGCAGATGACGGACGCGAGGCCTTCGGTGTGCGGTGTGACGTGCTCGGCCACGAGCGGCGGGATCACCACGCTCGCATCGGCCGCTTTCTTCGCGTAGCCACCGTCACGTCCGACGATCGCGAAAACGCGCGCACCCGCTCCGCGGGCGTAGTCGATGGCCGCAATGAGATTGCCGGAGAGCTTCGTCTCGACGCTGCCGCCGCCGACCGAGAGCACGAGCACCGCGTCGCCGCTGCCGAGCCGCGAGCCTTTGAGCCACTCGACATAAGCGGTCTCCCAGCCGTCGTCGTTCACGCGCGCGGTCAGCTCCGAGACGTTGTCAGTCGGCGCGTACGTTTCGAAGCCGCACAGCTTGCGGAAGTCGTTGACCGCGTGGCCCGCATGCGCGGCGGATCCGCCGACGCCGAGCACGAAGAGACGTCCTCCTCCGTCTCTGACCTCCCCGAGACCGGTCGCGACGCGCTCGACCGCGTCGGCATCGAGCTCCCCGACGATCCGGCTGGTCTCGTCCAGATACCGCTCGGAGAAGCTCATCTCGGAACCTTGCAGACCGCGAAGGTGTTGAGGCCGAACTTGTGCTTGTAGCACTCGATGTCCCCCGGCTGAAAGCCGGCCTCGATCAGCAAGGGCCAGAGGTCGGCCGGGTCGTAGTAGGTCTTGTGGTCTCGGATCTCCTCGGCCGGGCTGAGGCCGAGCCGCGCGGACAGCTCGAGGTACCGCTTGCCCCGCCAGCTCGGGACGTTGACGAGGCAGACGCCTCCGGGGGCGGCGACCCGCCGAAGCTCGCGAAGGAGTGCCGCCGGATCCCAGAGATGCTCGAGCACCGAGATCGAGAGCACGATGTCGAGCGAGTCCTCGCCGATCGACTCGAGCGCATCGGGAAGCGTCCCCTCGATCGCGGTCACGCGGCGATCCTCCTTCAGATCCGGCGCGAGTGCGAGGTCGACGAGCGTGGCATGGACCACCTCGTCGAGGACCGAGCGGGCGAACCGTGCGTCGTAGCCGCAGCCGAAGTCGCCGATCGCCTTGCCGGTGAAGCTCGGGACGTGCTTCCGAAGGGCCTGCCCCGACAGCCAGACGCCGAAGCGGTCGACCGGGGTCAGCCGCCGGTGTTGGCCGTACGAGCCGCTGCGCTCCGTCATGTCAGCGCTTGACGACGAGACCATGGCCGTTGAGGTTGTGGATGACGGTGCGGTCGCCGAGCAACCGCTGCTCGTCGACGAACTTCGTCACGCCGGGACACGCCGGAAAGCCGTAGTCGTCGAAGACCACCATTCCGCCGGGCTCGAGCCGCGGCCAGACCCAGTCGAAGACCTCCTTCGCGGAGCGATAGACGTCGACGTCGCAGTGACAGAGCCTGAACCGGCTGTCCGCGATCCGATCGGCCGTCTCGTCCGGAAAGACGCCCTGCAGGAGCTCGACGTTCGTCGTGCCGAGCGCAACGGCCAGTGCCGCGACCGTTTCCCGCGAGGCGTCGTCGTGCTTGCCGTCGCGGTAGTACGTGTCGACGTCACCGGTCTTGACGACTCCCGCCCACGTGTCGCAGAGGTACACCGGCTCGTCCAGTCCAAGTGCAGCCGCGCGCTTGGCCATGAGGACGCCCGTGCCGCCGCGCCAGACGCCGACCTCGAGGATCGCGCCCGGCACGTCGCGAAGCTCGCCGACGAGGCTCCAGAGCTCGTAGCAGCGCCAGACGTCGACGAGCGTGTTTTGCCTGACCGCTTCGTAGGCGCGGCGGAACTCCTCGTCGGCCTGCCACGGTGCGTACGTCGAGAGCGGGAACGCCATCTCGTGCGCGCCCGAGCGCATCGCCTCGCTGCGAAACAACGGCAGGGCGATCCCCTTGGCGATCGAGTGCGCGGACTGGCGCGCGAGCCGGCCGTAGTACTTGACGTAAGAGGAAGCCAACGCGCTAGCTGTTTCGGGGCATCGAGGGACGGCCGCGCGTCGTGGCGACGACGGTGCCGTGCAGCAGCAGCGTGAAGACGAAGAGCTGGGCGCCGAGAATCGCAAGCGCAACGCCGGTGACGGCGAGATGGTTCGGCAAGGCGTCCGACTGCTCGAGCGCAAGCCCGTTGCCGATGTAGGTCGCAACGAGCGGAATCGCACAGCCGATGCCGAGCAGCACGAGTGCCACGGAGAGCAGCACGGTGCGCGTGTACGGGAAGACGCGCAGCCAGCGCCGCTTCTGGCGTCCGGTGTAGTCGAAGAGCACGCGTGCGATGCAGCCGAGGAAGAACGCCTGTGCACCGACGGTGAGGAGCGCGATGCCGAGGAACTGCCAGTTGAGCGAGAGGCCCACACCACCCAGCTGGATGTTGCCGAAGCTGAGGGGCACGGTCAGCAGCAGCCCGAGCACCATCAGCACGAGCCCGGGCTTGTAGACGAAGAAGCCGGAGCCGTACACGAACATCGCGCGCAGGTTGATCCACGCTGCCTGCCAGGGCGAGAACCAACCGGAACGCTTGTGATGGCTCAACCGTCCTTCCCGGTCCTTGAGGAAGGTCACGGGCACCTCGGCGGTGCGCAGCTCCATCTGTACCGACTTCAGCGTCATCTCGGACGCGTACTCCCATGACTCGGAGTGCAGATCCATGCGTGCGAGCGCGTCGCGGGTGATGCCGCGCATTCCGCAGTGGATGTCCGAGAACTTGCTCCCGAAGACACGGTTGAGGATCCACGTCGTGACCGGTGTGCCGAGATAGCGGTGCAGCGGAGGCATCGACCCGGGCTCGATCGACCCGCGCCAGCGCGAGCCCATCACGAACTCGAAGCCTTCGTGGAAGCGCTCGACGAACGGCGCCAGCCGCCTGAAGTCGTAGGTGCAATCTGCGTCTCCCATGAGGACGTAGCTGCCCCGTACGTACGGCAGGGCGTCGATGTAGGCCCTGCCGAGACCGCGCTTCGGAGTCTTCAGGACTCTGGCGCCGTGCTCGAGTGCGATCTCCGTGGTGCGATCCTGCGAGCTGTCGACGATGAGGACCTCTCCGGCGATCCCCGCCTGGGCAAGGCCCTGCTTGCACCAGTCGACGAACTCGCCCACGGTCAGCTCCTCGTTCAGGGCGGGGATCACGATCGAAAGCTCCGGCTCGGCGACGTCTGCTTCCGGGACGAGGAGCTTGACGTCGCCGTCCTCGGCCAGATCCGGTGCCGTTACGATCTCCTGCTCCAGCCGCGCCACGGCGGACAGTTAACCAGCCCATGCTGATAACCCGTACACCGCTCCGGATCTCGATCGGCGGCGGCGGAACCGACCTCGCCTCGTACTACTCGCGGCACGGCGGCTTCGTCATCTCGGCCGCGATCGACCGGCACGTCTATATCGCCGTGAACCGGACGTTCACGGACGACTACTTCCTCAAGTACGCCGCCCTCGAGCGCGTGAAGCAGATCGACGAGATCGATCATCCGATCATCCGCACCGCGCTCCAGCAGCACCCGATCGGCCCGTCGCTCGAGATCGTCAGCGTCGCCGACATCCCCGCCGGGACGGGGCTCGGCTCCTCCGGGACGTTCACGGTGGGCCTCCTGCGGGCGTTGCACGCCTACAAGCGCGAACCGGTGACCCCGGGCGACCTCGCCGAGGAGGCTTGCCACATCGAGATCGACCTCCTCGACCGGCCGGCCGGAAAGCAGGACCAGTACATCGCGTCGTTCGGCGGGATCACGTGCTTCGAGATCGAGCAGGACGGCCGCGTGCACGTGTCGCCGCTCAGCATCAGCACTCCCACGCTGCACGATCTCGAGGAGCATCTGCTGATGTTCTTCACCGGGTACTCGCGGCGCGCGGAGGAGCTGCTCGACGATCAGCGGCAACGGACCGAGGCGGGAGACGAGGGCATGATCGACGCGCTCCGCGCCGTCGAGGAGGTAGGCGTCCAGATCCGAACCGCGCTCGAGGACGGTGACACCGGCGCGTTCGGCGGGTTGATGCACGAGCACTGGGTGCGAAAGCGCGAACGCTCGAAGGGGATGTCCCGGCCGGAGATCGACGAGGCCTACGACGCGGCGCTCGCCAACGGCGCGCTCGGCGGCAAGCTCACCGGTGCAGGCGGCGGCGGTTTTCTCGTCGTGTACGCATCGGATCCGAAGTCGGTGCGCAAGAAGATGGCTGAGCTCGGGCTACCGGAGGTTCGGTTCGGCTTCGACCACGACGGCTCGACACTGCTCGTCCGTGAGTGAGTGCGTCATCCTCGCCGGCGGCGTCGCGTCGAGGCTCGGCGCGCAGGCGGGCGAGCTGCCGAAGACACTCGTGCCCGTTGCAGGCCGCCCGTTCGCCGACCATCAGCTGACCTGGCTCGCGGAACAGGCCATCGAGGAGATCGTGTACTGCATCGCGTACCGCGGCGACCAGATTCGTGACTACGTCGGCGACGGCTCGAACTGGGGTCTGTCGGTCGCGTACGTCGACGAGGGGACGGACCTGCGCGGCACGGGCGGTGCGCTTCGCCTCGCGTACGACGAAGGCGCGCTCGGCGGAACCTTCGCCGTCCTGTACGGCGACTCGTACCTGCGGCTCGACCTGCCAAACGTCTTCCACGCGTTCGAGGCCTCGGCCCAGCCGGCGCTGATGACGGTTCTCCGAAACGAGGGACGGTGGGACAGGAGCAATGCCGACTTCGACGGCAAGCTCGTTACGCGCTATTCGAAGTCGCAGGGCGACTTCGAGTGGATCGACTACGGGTTGATCGTGCTCGAGCGCGACGTCGTCGCCGAGATCCCCGCCGACCAGCCGTCCGACCTGGGAGATCTGCTGTCGCGCCTGAGCGACGAAGGACGCCTAGCCGGCTTCGAGGCGAAGGAACGCTTCTACGAGATCGGCTCGCCGTCAGGCCTCGCGGAGCTCGAGGCCTTCCTCGAGAGTTAGCGCAGGTCCTTGTTCGACTCCATGTCGAACCACATGGCGAAGAGCGTGAACTGCGAGCCGAAGATCAGGAGCAGCGCAACGAGCACGACGGTGCCCACGGACACGGCGTTGCCCATGAGCCGCAGCACCACCTCCGCGATGCCGAGCCCGAGGCCGAGCAGGGTCATCAGGAAGCCGAACGCGTAGAAGAAGACGAGCGGGTGGAAGTCGCGGATCACGTACTTCTCCTTCATCCGCCAGAAGAAGCCCTTCACGAGCAGCCACGAGATGCGCGGGATGACCTTGCGGATTTTTATCCCCGACTGCTCGCCGACGCCGTAGACCGGGCGGGAGGGGATGTCGCGCACGCGCGC
Organism: uncultured Actinomycetes bacterium; assembly: GCA_963804935.1. Classification (GTDB taxonomy): domain Bacteria; phylum Actinomycetota; class Thermoleophilia; order Gaiellales; family Gaiellaceae; genus 3-1-20CM-4-69-9. Next base: position 607,636 of record CAWDSD010000017.1, on the reverse strand, counting down.
GTTCCACACGTTCAGGTGCACGAGCATGTCGTTCGGCATCCCGTAGCCGGGGTAGATGCGGTCGAGGTCGAGCTGCTCGAGCATCTCCTTGCTCGCCGCCGTGTAGCCGGACTGCGAGTCGGCGACGTGCCAGTAGCCTGACGCGATCTTCGTCAGCATGGACAGGACCGCATTGCCGAGATAGCGGGAACGCGGAATCACGCGCCACGCCTCGCCGGAGATCAGACGGTTCGCCTTCGCGTAGTCCAGCTCGCCGCGAACGACGGGTAGCGCGATCTTCTCCAGGTCGGCCGGGTCCATCTGGTTGTCGGCGGCCATCACGCACGACACGTCGATCCCTTCGGCCAGCGCTCGCTGATAGCCGGTGATGATCGCGGCGCCGACTCCCGAGTTGCGAGCGTGCACCACGACCTCGACACGGGGATCGCCGGTTGCGCGGGCTGCGGCTGCGGTGCCGTCCCGCGACGCGTCGTCGACGACGAAGATCCGGTCGACGAACGCCGGCACTCCCTTGATCGTCGTCGCCACGAGCGCCTCTTCGTCGTACGCGGGCACGACCACCGCCACCATCTTGCCTTCGAGCATCAGCGGGCGCGGCGGCGGACGACCGGCTCCCACAGCAACGCTGCGAGCAGTCCGATCAGCAGCCCGAGGAACCCCGCTACCACGACGGCGTTCCGCCGGCTCCGCGCCGTCGTCTTCACGGCCGCAGCACGCGTCAGCACCTTGGGCCGCTCGACCTCCTGCGCCTGGATCAGCAACTGCTTCGCCTGCAGCTGGTCGTCGAGGACGTCACCGAGATGGAGAGCGAAGACCGCCTTCGAGGTCGGATCGGACGCGCCGCGCTCCTGCCGCTGGATCGCGTCGATCTGTTGCTGGTCCGCGTCGATGCGTTCCTGCAGGCCGGCGATCTTCTTGTCCGCAAAGGGCGACAGCCGCAGGACGACGATCTGCGCGAGCGTGTTCGCCGCCACTTGTGCCTTTCGCCGCGTCGGTGCTTGCACGATGAGACGCACGAGCGGGTTCGCCGTCACGCGGAGCGTGCTCGCCCCGGCGCCCGTGGAGATGCTCTTCGTCGAGACGTTGCCCTGCAGGTCGCTCGCACGCATGCCGGCCTTCGCGGCGGCCTGCGCGATCGAGTCCTGGGCGCGCGCGATCGTGCCGACCGTGGCCGGGTTCGCCTGCGGGCCCTGCAGCAGGTTCCCGCCGATGATGCTGTACGACGCGCCGAGATAGACCGTCGAGCTCGCATTCCAGACCTGCTTGCCGCCGAGCGAGATCAGGTAGCCGACGATCACACCGACGATCAGTCCGAGCAGGGGAAGCCACCAGCGCGCGACGATCGCGCTCCAGTAGCGGCCGAGATCGACTTCCTGCTCGGCGTCGGGGTCGACGTCACGCGTGCTCAAGGCGCGGCGACTCTAGCTGAGGCCCAATCCCACTGGGCCTGCAAACCGTCGTCTAGGGAGGTGGTCGCACGCCAGCCGAGGTCGCGTTCGATCCTCGTCGCATCCGCGGAGGTGCGCCTCACGTCGCCGGCCGCGGCGGGACGCTCGACGAGGTCGAGCGTGCGGCCGGATACCCGTTCGAGCGTCGCGATCACGTCGCGCATCGTGGCCTCCTCGCCGCCCCCGACGTTGTAGACGGCACCCGGTGCGCCGCGCTGCATCGCGGCGATCGTGGCCTCGATCCCGTCGGCGACGTACGTGAACGAGCGCGACTGCAGTCCGTCGCCGTAGAGCTCGAAGGAGGCTCCACGTGCCAGTGCGCCGACGATGCGGGCGAGCGCCATGTCCGGCCGCTGGCGCGGGCCGTAGAACGTGAAGTAGCGCAGGACGACGACGTCCAGGCCGAAGCCCTGCGCATACGCGTACGCCAGCTGTTCGCAGCCGAGCTTCGTGATCCCGTAGGGAGAGATCGGCCGCGGCTCCGCGTCCTCGGACGTCGGATACGCCTCGGCATCGCCGTAGATCGACGACGACGACGCGAAGACGACGCGCACGCCTGCCGCTGCGGCCGCCTCGAAGACGCGCCGGCTCGCGAGCAGATTTCGGCGCACGTATTCCTCGAAGACGTCGCCGAAGCTCCGCACGCCCGGCTGGCCGGCGAGGTGGAAGACACCGTCGACGCCGTCAAGCTCCAGATCCGTTTCCGCGAGGTCGATGCGTGCGACGTCGAGGTCAGCTGCGTTCTCTTCCTTCAAGGCGAGGTCGTAGTAGTCCGTGAAGCAGTCCACGGCCGCCACCTCGTGGCCCGACTCGAGGAGTCGCTCCGCAAGCTGCGAGCCGATGAATCCGGCCGCCCCCGTGACGACGTACTTCATTCCGCAGGTGCGAGCGGCTTGAGGGTTCCGTCGCCGTTCGGGGTGAGACTGAGGTCGGAGAAGAACCGGGTCATGACGATGCCCTCGCGAAAGTCGCCGAGGCGCGGCTCCGGACGCTCGCCGCGCGCGAGCGCGAGCGCGAGCTCCGGATAGCGTCCACCGGCTGCGAGAGGCAGCGGGAATCCACCGCCGAAGCGCGTGTTGATGTCCGTGATGAAGTGCGTGCCGTCGGCCTCGCGGAAGCACTGGATGTTGGCAGGCCCGACGATGCCGAGGCTCTCGGCGACGTCACGCGCCAGCTCGATCAGCACCTCGTCCTTGATGCTCATGCCCTTGATCGACTCGCCGCCCTTCGACTCGATCATCGTCCGCGGAATGGCGTTGAGACAACGGCCGTCGAGATCGCAGAAGACGTCGATCGAGAACTCCTCGCCGGCGAGGCACGCCTGCACGATCGACTCGACCGGTGTGTAGCCGAGGAAGAAGCCGAGTTGCGCGCGATCGGCCGCGCGATAGATGTGTCTCGAGCCGAAACCGTGTCGTGCCTTGACGAGCAGCGGGAAGGCAGCGTCGTCGGGCACGTTCCCCGGCAGCCAGGTCGGAGGCGACGCGAGCCCACGCTCCTCGAAGAGCACGTGTGCGAGGTACTTGTCCTCGAGCCGCTCGACGGTCTCGGCATCGGGGAGCAGCACGAGTGCGCCGGCCAGCTCTTCGCGGGAGCGCGCGAGCAGCACCTGGTCGAGATCCGTGAGCGGGACGATCAGCCGCACGTCGTGTTCCTGGACGAGCGCCCGCAGGGCCGGGAGGTAGCCCGGGTCGTCGATCCTCGGTACGAGGGCATGCGCGTCGGCCTCGTACAGAGCCGGTGCGAGCGGGTTGGCGTCGGCGGCGATCGCCGTGGCGCCGGCGCGCTTGAATGCGCCGACGATGTCCACGCGCTGCCCCGCACACGTAAAGAGGACCGCCGTCACGGCGGTCAGTACAGCAGGAACGGGAGGCTTGCGAGCGCCGAGGCGGCCAGGAGCGCAGCCGCCGCGACACGCCAGCGCCCGGGGAGGCGGTCGACCGCGTAGCCGAAGGCGAGGGCCCACGCAGGCGCGGTGGTCAGCATGTAGCTCGCCTTCAACACGTCCCCGTCCGGCGTCGGGTAGCTGACGGTGAAGTAGAGGTAGCCGAGGAGCCCAAGGCCCGGGAGCAGCGCGACCGGCAGCCGGGCGGGTAACCGCCGGGAGCGAACGAGCAACACGAGCCAGCCGGCGATCGCGAGCACGGTCGGGAGCAGCCCGAGGATGCTCTGCCGCTCGCGGCTGCCGCGCCAGACGCCGAAGTAGTCGCCCCAGACGTCGCTGTACGTCGTCGGAATCGCCTCGTTCACGAAGTGGGGCCGGATCGGATGAGTCACGACGTCGGGGAGGCCGAGCCCGACGTAGAACCGCGCGGGCCTGCGATCCCAGATCGCCTGGTTCTTCGTCGGCCGGTCGAAGACCGGGTTGCCGTACTTGACGGCCTGCCGGACGTACCAGGGAGCGGTCACGACTGCCGCGGCGAGCACGATCACGGCCAGCGGCCGCCAGGCGCGCGCCACGGCGAACGCAAGCACGACCGCCGCGAGCGTCCAGAGGGAGAAAGCGCGCACGAGCTGGCCGAGGCCGAGCGCGACGCCCGTCGCGACCGCGAGCTGCCAGCCGTACTCGCGCCGGCCGAGCATGCGCGTGGCGAGCAGCAACGCGACCGCGCTGAAGAGCATCGACAGCGGCTCGGGGTGGAACATCGCACCGACTCGCAGAACCACCGGAAGGAAGCAGAAGAACGCAAGCGCTGACAGCTGCGCCCACGGACGCCGCGGAAACAGCTCGCGTGCGAGGAACCAGAGCACGACTGCGGTGGCGAGCAGCACGAACCAGTTCAGGACCTGGCCGAGCTTGTGGGGATCGCCGCGGTGCACGTGCTCGCCGATGTAGGTCGCCGCGCCGGCGAGGGCGTAGAAGACCGGCGGCGTGTAGTACTCGCTCCGCGTTTTCGGTCCGGGGATCTCGCCGTGGTGAATCAGGAGGTCCGCGTACTCGCGATGCTGGCGCACGTCGTATCCCGATCCGCTCGGATACTTGTAGGTGTTCCAGCCGGCGACGAGCGCCAGCGCGGCGATCAAGCCCGCCGCGACGTAGCTACGACGCAAGCTCGAGCAGGAGGTCGCGGTAGCGGCGGACGGCGACGGAACGATCGGCCTCGCGCTCCACCCACTCACGTCCGCGCGCGCCCATCGCCTCGAGGTCGTACTTCCCGTCGTGCGCATCGCGGATGGCGCGCGCAAGCAGCTCCGGACGACCGGGCGGGACGACGATGCCGCAACCCGCCTCCGTGACCACCTGCGCGGTTTCGCTCTCCGGGTCGGCGGCGACGATGACGGGCTTCGCGACGGCGAGGATCCCGTAGAGGCGGCTCGGCACGACGTAGCCCGCCAGGCCGGACGCGAGACCGACAACGTGGACGTCGGCGGCGGAGAGCGACTGTTGCAGCAGGCTGCGTGGCTGGTAGAAGGCGAACGTGACCTTGTCGACCTCGAGCTGCTCGGCAAGCGCGATCAACTCCGCGTGCCGTGCGCCCATGCCGATGATCGTGATCGCCAGGTCGTCGAGATCGCGCAGGAACGTCGCCGCACGGACGAGCGAGTCCAGATCCTGCGCGTGGCCGACGTTGCCCGAGTGCATGACGACGAACTTGTGCTGATAGCCCCGTTCGAGCGCCCAGCCGTTGTCTTCGACAAGCGGCCGGAGCCGCTGCGTGTCGACCCAGTTCGGAATGACCCGGAGACGATCCGCCTGCGCTCCTTTCTCCTGCAAGCTTGTCGCGCATCGTGTTGCCGATCGCGACGACACGGTCGGCACGCTTCAAGTAGAGCGAGACGAGACCGCGCAGAAGCGACATGACAACGGGATTCTCGAGGCGCTTGAGCTCCATGGCCACCTCTGGAAAGACGTCCTGGCTGATCACGACGAGCGGCGCGCGATAACGCCGCGCCACGAGCAGGGCGATGTCGGCGACGATCGGCGGATCGGTCATGCAGAGCACGACGTCCGGGCGAGGACCGCGCAGCCCCCGGAAGAGCGCGTTCCCGAGGTACGTGACGTAGTTGGCGCCACGAGCGAAGAGCTTCGAGCGCTCGAACGACGTGGAGGGCACGCGCACGATCTCGACGCCGTTGTGGACCAGCCGCCGCGACTCGTCCTCGTGGCCGTGCAGGATCCCCGTCACGACCTTCACGTCGATGTCCTCTGCAAGAGCCTCGCACAGCTCGGTCAGCAGCTGCGCCGTCGCCTCGACGCCCGGCCAGTAGTACTGGTTCAGAACGAGAAGGCGCGGTCTCGGCATCCGCGCAAGGCTAGCCTGCCCAAGTGAGCAATCGGCCACTACGCATTCTCTTCGCGTCGCCTGTCTGGGCTCCCTCTCGTGCCTTCGGTGGCCCGGTCGTGGCCGCGGGAGAGCTCGTCCGGCGGCTCGTGGCGCACGGTCACACCGTGGACGTGCTGACGACCACGATCGTCGACCTCGACCGGCGCCCATCGGCGCGCTCGTCCATCGACGTCGTCGACGGGGCCACGGTCCATTACCTCGCGACGCCGCTGCGCTACCGCTGGATGGGGATCACGCCGACGCTTCCGCTCGCGCTCGCGCGAGCGCACCGCCCGGACGCCGTGCACGTGTTCGGCTTCCGCGACCCCGTCACGACGTGCACCGCCGCGTGGTGCCGGATCGCGCGCGTCCCGTACGTCTTCGAGCCCCTCGGGATGTTCCAGCCGCGGCTCCGCAAGGTCCTGCTCAAGCGTGCGCTCGACGCAACGCTGTACCGCGGTGTGGCGCGCGGCGCTGCTGCGGTCGTCGTCGCATCCGAGCGTGAAGGCAACGACGTCGTCGCGTGCGGTGTGGATCCCGCGAAGGTGCACGTTCGCGGCAACGGCTTTCCCGAGCCGCACCCCGCGACCTCGAACGGCGCTCTGCGCGCGCAGCTGAGCATCCCCGACACCGCGCCGCTGATCCTCTACGTCGGCAGGATCGCGGCAGGCAAAGGGATCGAACACCTGCTCGAGGCGGCCCGCGAGATCCCGGAGGCACACGTCGTCGTGGCGGGGCCTGACGACCGTCACGGTGTCGGCGCGGCGCTCCAACGGGCGCAGTCGGACAAGGCGACGAGCGGCCGGATCCACACCTTGCCGGTGAGCGAGCAGCCGCCGCGCGACCTGTACCCCCAAGCGGACGTCTTCGTGCTCGCCTCGGCGGGCGAGAGCTTCGGGATGGTCGCCGCGGAAGCGGCCGCAGCCGGAACCCCCGTCGTTGTTTCGGACCGCTGCGGCATCGCCGGGTTCTTCGAGGACGGCGAGGCGCTCGTCGTGCCCTACGACGGCGCAGCGGTGATCGGCGCCGTCCGGCAGGTTCTCGGCGACGTCGGCCTCCGCGAGCGACTGGCCCAGGGAGGCGTGGCGGCAGCGAGACGCATGTCGTGGGACAGCGTGGCTTCGGTGCAGGAAGAGATCTATCGAGCGGCAGCTTCGCGCACGGCGGCGACGAAGCTCTCGACCGAAGGCTCGTAGCCCCACTCGCGGACAAGCTCGAGCGACCGGCGTCCGGCCTCCTCGCGGAATCGACCGTCGGCGGCGAGCCGTGCGAGCGCAGCGGTCGTCGCCGCGACGTCGCCTGCAGGGACGAGCACGCCGTTCTGACCGTCGCGCAGCAGGTCATACGCGGCGCCGACCCTGTTTGAGAGCACGAGCGGCAGAGCCGAGGCCGCGGCCTCGTTGACGACCACCCCCCAGGTCTCCCGTCGTCGAGAGGAGCGCGAAGATGTCGGCGGCCACGTAGGTCTCGGCGACGGCGTCGGCGGAGAGATCGCCGGTCAGATGCAGCCGCACCCTTCGGGCGTGGGCGAGCTCCTCGACCGCGGAGCGTTCCGGGCCGTCGCCGGCCACGACGACCAGCAGGCGCGCGTCTCGCGTCTCGGAAGCGGCACGAACGAGCGTGTCGAGACCCTTTTCCGGTCCCATCCGGGCGACCGAGAGCACGACGACGTCGTCGTCAGCGGCGCCGAGACGGGCCCGCAACTCCGACCGTCGTGCGCGCAGCTCTGCGGCGCGCTCCTCCCAGGCGGCAACGTCGATCGTGTTTGCGAAGACACGCACGCGTTCCCGGTCCGCGCCCCTGGCTACGAGCGACTCGCGCGACGCTGTCCCCAGAGCGAGCGCACCGGCCGCTTTCCGCAGCACGCGCGGAACCACGGTTCCTTTCACCGCACGCCGCCAGGCGCGGCGCGGGCCGAGATCGTGACTCTCGACGAGCGGCACGTATGGAACTCCCCGCCGACGAGACCAGGCGATCGCGGCCTGCGACGCGAACGTGCTCCAGCCCGACACGACGACGACATCCGGGCGCGATTCCCGCAGGGCGCGCGCGACTCCCGGTGTGACGGGATAGTCGTGATGAAGCAACCGGGCGAGCCCGGGCAGCCTGAGTCCGCGCAGGAAAGTGGTCCGGTGCCGCGGCTCGACCGACCACGTGCGGCCTGCGACGGTCTGCGCGGCATAGATCACGGCGAGCTCGACCTCGGGGCGAGCGGAAACCAGATCGAAAAGCGGCGACCGGTAGGGCGTCGGTTCCGGAGAGACGACAGTGACACGCAGCGGGCGCGGCGAGGCGGCGAGCTGCTCGAGCCAGGGAGTCGCGCGCTTCCTCGCCGCCCGCTCTTCCCGTCGCCGTCTGAGCCGACCGGCGGCGAGCCGTGCCGGATAGGAGAGGCCGAGTGCGAGTCCGCGGCGGGTATCCGCGCGCAGGAGCACTCTCGCCGCGGCCTCGCGTACCTCGCGGTCGACGCCGTGACGCCGCTCGAAGGCAGCGAGGAGGTCCCGGAAGGGACCCGCCGCTTCCGAGCTGCCCGCTCCCCGGCCGCTCCCCAGGAGCCACGCCGCCTCGGCCTCCTTCGGCCCGAGCTCGGGTGCGAGGTGCGCGATCTCTCGCAATGCCACCTGCCGCTGAAAGGACTCCTGGACGTCGCTGCGGTTCAGAGACGCCTGCCCCGGATGGACGCGCTTCAGGACGAGCGCCTCGGCGAGATTCCCGCCGTCGGCGAGCTCGAGCAGCCGCGTCCAGAGGTCGTAGTCCTCGCTCTCGAGAAAGGCCGGGTCGTAACGAAGGCCGTTGTCGTCGAGCAGCTCGCGGTCGACGAGCACGGTCGGATGGAAGAACGGGGCGCCGAAGAGGGCGAGAAACCGAACCGCAGTGGGCCCGAGCGGGTTGCGGTGCAGCGTCCCGGGCCGTCCCGCGCCGTCGAGATCGAGGATGCCGCCGCCGAGCACGGCGACGGCCGGAGCCGCGCCGATCCTCCTGATCTGCGACTCCAGTCTCCCCGGCAGCGCGACGTCGTCCGAGTCGAGCCGCGCGACGTAGCGTCCGGACGCCTGGTCGAGGCCACGGTTGAGCGACGCCGCAAGCCCCAGCTGCTCATCGTTGGTGAGCACCGTGACCCGCGCGTCGGTGAGGGAGCCGACAATTCCCGGCGTCTCGTCGGAAGACGCGTCGTCGACCACGATCAGCTCGAGGTCGGCGAGCGACTGCCGGAGCACGCTCTCGACGGCGGCAGGCAGATAGCGGGCGTCGTTGTGGACGGCCAGGAGGACCGAGACGAGCGGCACGGGCGTTAGCGTAAGGCCGTGGGCTACACCGAGCTTCCCTCCTTCGATCTCGTCGTGGCCACGGTCGACCGCACGGAGGAGCTAGAGCGCCTGTTCGAGTCGCTCGAGCGTCAGGCCCATCCGGCGTTCAGGGTCCTGCTCGTCGACCAGAACGAAGACGGCCGACTCGACGAGATCATCGGCCGCCACCCCTCGCTCGACGTCAAGCGTCTACGCGCGCCGCGCGGCCTGTCGCGCGCCCGTAACGCCGCACTCCAACACGTGCGCGCCGAGCTGGTCGCGTTCCCGGACGACGACTGCGCCTACCCGGACGACCTGCTCCAGCGGGTCGCTCGCCGCTTCGCGGTCGATGCAAGCCTGGGCGGGCTGACGGGACGGGCCGCGGACCTGAGCGGACACTCGGGGCCGGGCTGGCCGCTCGACGCCGCTGAAGTTACACGCGAGAACCTGTGGCGACGTGCGATCTCGTTCACGATCTTCCTCCGTTCGTCTGCGGTCGGCGTGGTCGGGCCGTTCGACGAGCAGCTCGGGCTCGGATCGGGACAACCCTGGGCATCAGGAGAGGAGACCGACTACCTCATCCGTGCGCTCGACACCGGCGTACGAATCGAGTACGACCCCGAGCTCGTCGTGCTGCACGACGAGAAGACGTTCGCGCCTACCGCCCTTCAGAGCGCCGGCGCACGCGAGGGGGCGAGCATCGGCTATCTCCTGCGCAAGCACCGCTACTCGGCCGGAACGGTCGGGAAGATGTTCGTGCGCCCACTCGGCGGTGCTGCAGTCGCGCTCGCCAGGCGCGATCCAGCACGCGCACGCTTCCACCTCTCAACGCTGCGAGGGCGCGTCGCCGGCTATCGGCGCTGACGCCGCACCAGGAGGTCGTTGAACAGCTCGCCGTGACGTTCGAGCCATGGGGCGAGGTCGAAGTTGTCGACGGCCCGGCTGCGCGCCGCAGCCGAATACCGGGGCCGGTCGTCGAGCACCCTGAGCACCGCGGCCGCGAGCTCCTCCGGAGCCGGCGGCTCGTCGCGCTCCCACCCGGTCGGATGCTGGACTCCGATGCCGGCTTCTTCGCTCACGAGCTCCGGAGTCCCGCCGCTCGCCGGGTACACGACCGGGAGCCCGCACGACATCGCCTCGATCACGACACTCGGGCACGGGTCCTGCACCTTCGTGTGCAGCAGGAGGTGCGCGCGGCGCATGACGTCAGGCGCCTCGCGCTGGGAGTAGCGGCCGACGAGGTCGACCCGGCCGCGCAGGCCGAGCTCGTCGATGAGCGGCTCGGCCCGAGAGACGAGGCGGCCGGTGACGAGCAGGCGCGCGAAGGGCTCGGACTCGAGGACGCGGGCGAACGTGCGCAGCCCGAGCTCGAGCCGGTAGGCCTGGGTCTGGTCGCCTCCGAGGAGCAGCACGGGCCCGTCCGGCGGAGTTTCCGCTGGAGGCGTGAAGTGATTCACGTCGACGGCGTTGTGCAGGATCTCCCAGCTGCCGGGCGGTGCATCGAGGAACTCGTCGGCCGAGGACTTCGAGAACTCGCTCTGATACAGGACGTGCGTGGCTGCACCTAGGGCCCGGCGGTAGGGCTCGTTGAGCTCCTCCGTCCGCTCACCGGCCCAGCCCGGATAGGCGACGCCGTCCATGTTCACGACGACCGGAATCGAACGACGTCGCGCGAGTCCAAGGAGGGGCCCGAGATCGCGCGGCAACCACGTCGAGCCGAGGTAGAGGACCGTGAAGCCGGTCGGGTCGTTCGGGAACCGCGACGCGAGTCGCTGGAACTTCGCCGACCCGCCCGCGACCGGCTCGCCCGGGCCTGGGACGCGGTCGTGTCCGTAGAAGACGCGCAGCCCGCGTCGTCGCCTCGGCGGTAGGAGCCGGATCCAGCGCCAGCCCGCCCGCGAATACCGTCCGACCCGTCCCGGGTCAACTTTCATGCCGTCCGCCTCTCGCGACGAAGCCGTGCAGCAGCTCGGCCCACTTCGGGTCGAGCCGCTCGTCGGCATGCGCTTCGGCCGTCGGGCGGCCGGCCGCACGTAGACGTCGTGCAAGGTCGCCGTCGTCATGCACTCGTTGCACACCGGCCGCGAGTGCGTCGGCGTCGTCGACGTCGGCCAGCAAGCCGTTCTCACCGTCCGTGACGAGCGACGGCGCCTGGCCGACCCGGGTCGTGACGAGCGGGACGCCCGCAGCCATCGACTCGAGCACGCTCTTCGGGCCGCCCTCCTGCCGTGAGGTGACGAGATAGACGTCAAGTGCGTGATAGGCGCGGGCGAGCCCGTCCCGTGAATCGAGCTGCACGTGCCGGTAGGGAATCTGCAGACGCTCGAGCTCGCCCCGGACGTAGCCCCGGGCGGGCCCGGTCAGCAAGACGAAAAGCGTCGGGATGCGTGCTCTTGCCTGTTCGAGCACGGCGACGAGCGTGTCTGGGCCCTTGATCGTCTTCGGCTCGAGGCCCTTCTCCCAGCCCACACCGTCCTTCTGAAACGAACCGACGACGAACGCGGACTCCGGTACGCCGAGCTCCTTGCGCGCCGCCTGCCGGGCAGCGGTGTCGCCGAGGCGAAAGCGCTCGATGTCGACCCCGATCGGGATGCGAAAGACGTGCGCTGGATCGACACCTGCCGCAAGCACCAGGTCCCGCATCTCGTCATGGGTCACCTGGATCCGATCGACACGCGCCGCGTTTCGGCGCAGTGCCTCGTACGCCTCGTCGAACTCGGGATAGCCGGGCGTCCCCGGGCGCCCGTGGAAGTACGAGAGACCGAGGCGATGCGACGACTCGAGCCAGCGCGGCCGGAGAGCTCCGAAGTGGTCGGCGTGGAAGACGGACTGGTGCCGCGCGGAGCTCGCCCAGGATCCCGGCGCGACGTCGTAGCCGAGCCGCCCCGCTGTCCGCCTCAGCCGCGCGCTGTCGTCGTCGATCGACCAGCCGATGTCGTCACCGACGACGAAGAGCCGAGAGTGGTCCGGCCAGCGGACCGTGCGAGCCGGAACGTATGCCTGCAGGACGGCGCGCGTCAGCACGCTCATCCGCGCAGCACTTCCAGATAGCGGTCGGCGACGTCTGAGAGCGCAGGCACGCGGATCGCCGCTCGGCGGTCAGGCAACTCGGCTTGCAGCCGTTGCAGAACGTCCGGCAACTCCTCCGCGCTCTCGAACCCGATCCCGCCCTCACCGACGAGCTCCGGATGGCCGCCGCTGCGGAGGAACGCCGCCGGCAACCCGCAGGCGAGCGCCTCGAGCAGTGCGTTCGAGCTCGGATCGTCCCGGCTCGCGGCGAGGTATACGTCGTGCTCACGGAGGAGGTCGGCCAGCTCGCGCGAGGGCAGCGGGCCGACGGCCCGGATCCGTTCGAACCGCGCATCGGTTCGGCCCGCGAACGTGACCTCGAGCTCGTCGCGATCGAGATGGGTGTCGAGCCACGTCAGCACGTCCGTTCCCTTGCGCGGGTTGTCCGACCAGCTCGTTGCGATGACCCGCAGCCGGCGACCCACGGGATCCGGCTTGGCCACTCCGGGATGAAAGATCGCCGGGTCGGTCGCGTTGGGGATCAGAACCGGGTCGCGCAGGTCGAGCCCGAGCTCCGCGTGCTTCTCGAGGCTGTAGCGAGACTGAAACACGGTCGCGTCGGCGAACGCTCGGTTCAGCTCGAGAATCACGCCGTCGGTTCCGTCGTCGAAGCCGCGGTAGACGCCGATCGGCCCGTCGACGCGATGCACCATTCGCACGTCGTCGCGCGCGAAACGGCGCAACCGGCTTGCGTCGAAGTTGAACGAGTTGAAGAGGCACGTCTTCGTCGAACCCGAGATGCGGTTCGATTCGAGAGTCAGTCCGCGGCCTGCGAGCTCGCGCGACAGCGCGCGGATGAACTGGTGGCCTCCACCGGACGGCGGCGGCACGTACTCGTGAAAGACCGAGAGATCCGCTCCGTCGCGTCGCGACGACATCCAGTCGACGTAGGTGCGTGCAGGGCGAAGGAGTCGCCGCGTGTGCACCATCGCGGCGCGGGGTTTCGTGCGGAGGGACATCAGCCGGCCGCCAACGCTAGTCGACACACTTCGAGCAACCGTTCCGCATATCGCGCCGTCGTGGCGTCGCGCAGGACGCTCGCCCGCGCCGCTTCTCCGAGCGCGGTCGCGCGAGCGCGGTCGTCGAGCAGCAAGTTCACCGTGTGCGCAAGCTCGACGGGATCTGCCGGCGGCACGAGCATGACGTTTCCACCATCGCGCAACTCATCCGGTGCCCAGAGGCCGCGCGTCCTCGAAAGAACGACCGCCCGGCCCGTGGCCATGGCCTGCAACGTGACGCTCTGGCCCGACGGCTGCGGAACGTCTTTGACGGGAACGACCACGACCGAAGCCTGCCGGTAGAGGTCACGTACGGCATCGTCGCTCAACACCTGCGTGTACCAGTCCGCACGCCGCCACGTCACGTTCTCCGGCAACGACGATGGCGGCGCGTGCCGCGTGAAGATCCGTACCGGGGCCGGAATCGACGAGGCTGCGGCGACGAGCGTGTCCCAGTCGCGGTGACCGTCGTTGCCGATCGCGAGCACGTCGCGCTCCGACGTCGCAGCGCCCGGCGTCCAGAAGCTCGTGTCGACGCCGAACGGAACGACGTGCACGCGGTCGCCGAGCCCGAGCGCGGTCAGTCCCTCCACCTCGCCGGGCCCGTAGAGGACGAGCTGCAGCCTGCGCAGCAGCGGCAATGTCGTCAGCCTGCGTGTCCGGCGCCACGGATCGTTGAGCAGGCCGGCGACGATTCCGACGAGCGGCGTCCGCAGCAGGCCTGCTCGGCTCCATGCCGCAAGCGCCATCGCGGTCCCGGTCGTCGTTGCAAGCACGACGTCCGCTTCGCGAAGAACAGGCAGCAACCGCCGCGTTTTGGCGAGCGTGGCAGCCCCGAGGTGCGGCGCGAGCAGGCCGCGCCCGGCATTTGCATCCACGAGCCGGCGCCCGAGGCGCGAGGCCCGGCCGTGGGGATCGACCTCGTAATGCGTGACCTCGTGACCGGCTCGCTCGAGCTCGACCGCTCCGAAGAGAAACTCCGTCGGCGCCGTCCCGGCCCGCGCCGCCTCGAGCCGCGAGAGCCGGCCTGGGAAATGGACGAACGCAATCTTCATCTGCGCGAGCCGAGGCTATCGCGCGGTACGGTTGGGCCTCGATGCACCGACAGCGAACACGTCTCGCCGCGCGCGTTCCAGGGCGCGCCCAGCCGGTGGCCAAGGCCGTCGAGAACCGGGGAATCGTTGCCACGTACGCCTTGCACGACCACCTGTTCTCCAATCGGAGCAGCCGCCGGCTGTACGAGTCCAACCCGCCGAGCCTCGACGACGTCCAGCGCAGCGCCCTAGAGGCGGTCGACCGGGATGGCTACGCGACCCTTCGCTTCGACGAGCTCGTCACCGACGACGCACTGCGCGACGCCGTGCTGGCTCAGGGCGCCGACTTCGTCGCGGGCACCGAGCAGGGGCTGCGCCAGGAGTCGCAGGACGGCTCGGGCTCGGAGCTCCGCCGGCGTCCCGGCAAGGAGTTCCTCGTCAGGGCGCACAGCTTCGACGGCGTGCGGCTCGGGCTCGACCATGCGTGGCTGCGGGCCTGCCTGTCGCCGTACCTGCTCGACGTCGCGCGGGCGTATCTGCGCATGTGGCCGAAGCTTTCGTATGTCGACCTCTGGTACACGGTGCCGCAGCCACCCGACGCCGACCGGGTCGCGTCGCAGCTCTGGCACTACGATTTCGACGACAAGCATCTGCTGAAGGCGTTTCTGTACCTCGACGACGTCGACGCCGAGACCGGCCCGTTCGAGTACGTCGCGGGCAGCCAACCGGGAGGCCCGCACCACAACGTGCGTCCGTGGAAGCCGATGGGCTTCGGACGCGTACCGGAGGACGAGGTGCAGCGCGCCGTCCCGGACGAGGCGATCAGGACCTTCACCGCGCCGCGCGGAACGATCATCTTCTGCAACACGAGCGGTTTGCACCGCGGAGGCTTTGCAACGAGCCGGGCGCGCGTGCTTGCGACCGCGACGTATTGCTCGCCCGCCTCACTCGCCGCTCTCTCCGAGCGGAACTACGACGTAGACCCCTCCGAGCTGAGCGGGCTCAGCCGGGAGGGGCGCTACGCCGTGAGCTGAATCAGTCCGACGCCGAGACGACGAGCGTCTTCGTCGAGCTCCCGCCGGCGGCATCCCTCGCCCTGAGCGTCACCCGCGCGCTGCCGGCTGCGCGTGCGATGCCGGCGATCGTGCCCTTGCCGGCGTTGAGCCTCAACCCAGTCGGAAGCGCACCGCGGGCAATCGACCAGCGCACCGGCCGGACGCCGCCCTTCGTGCCGAGCTTGAACCTGTAGGCGCTACCGACCCTCGCAGTACGGACGCTCTTCGTCGAGATCGCGAGCTTCGGCGCGACGCGATACGTGACGGCCGTGGTCTTCGCGTTGCCGTTGGCATCGGTCACCGTCACCTGGGCCGGGTACGAGCCGGCGCCGGAAGGAGTGCCGGTGATCGAACCGCTGTCCCCGAGCGACAGTCCGGCCGGAAGACCCGACGCCGCCCAGGTGTACGGGCCCTGGCCCCCGGTCGCCGAGAGCGAGCCGGCGTAGCGAACGCCGACCTCGGCGGCCCGAGTGGAGACCCGCGCCACGAGCGGCTCAGTGACGCTCAGCGTGAACGTCTTCGAGTCGATGCGCGTTCCGTCGGCCGATGGATTTGTGCTCACTGCGGTGCCCTTCACCGTGAAGCTCGCCGAGCCGACGGCGGTGGGCGTACCCGAGATCAACCCGCCGGGCGAGAGGGTCAGACCTGCCGGCAGCGTCCCGTCGGTGACCTCATACGTCACGTTCGACGTGATGCCCTGATCCTTCAGCTGGAACGAATACGGCGCGCCCACACTCGCGGGCGAAAGCGAATCGGTCGCGATCCCCCACCTGCGTGACCCAGATCTCGAACGTGAAGAGCAATTCGGCACTGTTGCCGCAGACGTCCTTGAGCGCGATCCAGGCCGTGAAGATGCCGGGCTCGGTCGGGACGCCGTCGACGAGGCCGACGAGATTCCTCGCGTTCCCGAGCTTCAAGCCGGGTGCCAGCTTGCCGGACTCCACGACGTACCTGTACGGCGCGTAGAAGCAGCCGCCGTGGCTCGGCATCTCGAAGCGGTAGAGCTTGCCGACCTCGCCGCGCGGAGCCTCCTCGGCCTCATCGTTGAAGTCGAGCGCGGATGCAACGCCCGCGAACGCCGCTGCCAGCAGAGATACGAAGAGCAGAGCTCGGATGAAACGTCGCATCAGACCCCCTTTTCGGTGCGTTGGCGAAGTCGCAAGTCTATGCCTCGGCCCGAACGTTCAAAGACCTTGCGAGCCTGGCGCCCGGTTCCGATCGTGAAGGTCGGAACCGAGCGCCAGCTCGTGGACGACTAGGCCTGGACGGTGATCGTGAGCGTCTGCGTCGCCGAGGCGCGGAGACCGTCGGTGACGCGGATCGAGAACGTCAGCTTGCCCGCCTTGGTCGGCGTCCCGGCAATCGCTCCGGTCCTGGCGTCGAGCTTCAAGCCCGCGGGCAGCTTGCCGAGGCTGCGCCACTTGAATTGCTTGACACCGCCCGTCGTCTTCAGCTTGAGCAGGTACTTCTTGCCGACGGTCGCCGCCTTGAGCTTCCTCGTCGTGATGGCGACATGCGCGGCGACGTTGACCTTGACCAGCAGATCCTGTGTCAGGCCGGCTGCACCGTCGGTCACGGTGACCTTGACGGTGTAGGGGCCGGGCAGCCGACGGGGTCCCACTCAGGACGTGAGTCGCAGCGTCGAACGTCAGGCCGGCGGGAACCTCGGTCGCCGCCCAGGAGTAGGTCCCGAGACCGCCGGACACCTGGAAGGTCGCGGTGAAGGGCTTCCCGATCTCGGCGGGACGCGAGGCGGGCCCGGTCACCTTCAGCGGATCGATGATCTGCAGGGTGAACTGAGCCGACTTCGTCGAGGTGCCGTTGTTGACGGAGACCGTGACCGTGTAGTTGCCGGCGGTCGTCGGCGTGCCGGTGATCGTGCTGCCGCTGACCGCAAGGCCGGCGGGCAGGCCCGTGGCCGACCACGTCTGGCTGCCGCCACCGGAGGCGGTGAGCGTCTCGGTGTACGTGGCGCCGACGACGCCGAGCCTGAGCGACGACGTCTTGATCGCCGAGCGGCGCCGCACCAATCGTGATCGTGAATAACCGATCGGCTCGGTCACCGAGACAGGTCGGGGACTCCGGCGTCGTGAGCTTGACCCAGAACGCGTAGCTGCCCGGAGTCGTCGGCGTTCCCTTCAGACGGCCGATGCCTCCGCTCGCCGCATCGTTCACCGTCGAGAGCGTCAGACCGGGCGGCGGGGTGCCACCGTCGATGTCGTAGTGATACGGAGGGCAACCCGACCGTGCGTACATGTCGAACTGATACGGCACCTCCGCACTTCCCGCCGGCAGCGGGCAGGTGGGCTTGTCGTTGTCGCAGGTGCGGTCCTGGAAGGTGAGCGCTGATGCGCTACCCGCGGCAAAGCACGCGAGCACTGCGAACAAAATTGTGACCTGGAGCAAGCGTTTCAAGGATCGAACCCCTTTCTCGGCAATAGCGGCCGGGAAAGTAGCAGGGAAAGGATGCGCGCCGAACACACCTCACAAATCGCTTACTTTCCAGCACCGATGCCCCATTCTGGCGGCCGCGCCGGATGGGGAATGAGATAGCGTCGGAGGCGTCGTGCGGCGCGCCATCGTGACCGGATCCGGGGGCCTCGTCGGCTCGGAGACGGTGGCCCATCTGGTCGAGGCAGGCTTCGACGTGATCGGGCTCGAGAACGACATGCGCTCGTACTTCTTCGGCCCCGAAGCCTCGACCCGCCCACAGACCGAGCGGCTCCTCGATGCCTACGGCGACGGCTTCCGGTCGATCGACGCCGAGATTCGGGACGGCGATGCAGTCGACTCCCTCTTTGCCGAGTATCGCGCCGGGCTCGAGCTGATCGTTCACACCGCTGCGCAGCCGTCGCACGACTGGGCAGCATCGGAGCCCCGGACGGACTTCACGATCAACGCGAACGGGACGCTGAACCTGCTCGAGGCGACGCGACGGCACAGCCCCGACGCAACGTTCGTCTTCGCGTCCACGAACAAGGTCTACGGGGATCGCCCGAACACGCTTCCGTTCGTCGAGCTCGAGTCGAGGCTCGAACTGCCGGACGACCACGAGTACTACTCGGGCATTCCGACGACCTTCTCGATCGACCAGTCGCTGCATTCGCTCTTCGGCGTGTCGAAGGCGGCCGCCGACCTGCTCGTCCAGGAGTACGGGCGTTACTTCGGCATGCCCACGGTGTGCTTCCGCGGGGGCTGCCTCACCGGACCAAACCACGCGGGCGCTCGACTGCACGGCTTCCTTTCGTACCTGATGCGCTGCACAGTCACGGGCGAGCGCTACGTCGTGGCGGGGTACGGCGGGAAACAGGTGCGCGACAATCTGCACAGCGCCGACCTCGTGCGGGCATTCGCGGACTTTCATGCCGAGCCACGCGTTGCTGCCGTCTACAACATGGGAGGCGGCCGTTACGCCAACTGCTCGATGCTCGAAGCGATCGCGCTCTGCGAACAGATTGCCGGACGTGACCTGAACTGGGAGCTCGCGGACGAGCCGCGTGTCGGCGACCACCGCTGGTGGATCAGCGACCTCGACGAGTTTCACGGCGACTACCCCGCCTGGGAGCCGACCTACGGCATCGAGGACACGCTACGCGAGATCTTCGAGCAGAACGCCGAGCGCTGGAACGCGACGGTGCGGCAGCCCTAACGACGCAGGACCTTCAGCACTGCACGTTGAACGGTCTCGGGCATTCGTGCCCACACGAGTCTCGGGATGCGGGCCGTCGCACGACCGTTCGTCCCGGTAAGCGTCCGTGACCTGGCGAGCAACATCCTCAGATCTTCGGGAAGGACCGCCTCGCGCGACTGGTTTGTCTGACGCTGCCACTCCCACGGCTGCTGGATCAACGATCAGCACGTGGGTCGCTCGCTGCCGGTGGAAAAGCTCGTCGAGACCCAGGACCGCGCGCAGCTGGATGCTCGAGCGACGTATCGGTCGAGCCGTTGTCGACGACGATCACCTCGAGCAGATCCCGCGGATAGTCGAGCGCCTCGAGCGAGTTGAGGCAATCGGGGAGGTAGCGAACGCCGTTCCAGTTGGGAATGACGATCGCGACGGAGGGGCCGCGGACCACGACCGTATTCTCGCCCTTACGCGAGGGTCAGGCTAAGTCCACTCGAGCAGCGGCCGCACGACGCCCTGCAGCTGGCCGCTGAAATCGCCACGGGCCGAGCCACCCTCGCCCGGGTCGTGCACGTGGAACGAGATCAGATCGCGTGCGGCAGCGTGGTGGAAGAGCTTCGTCGGCCCAATCGAGCAGACGTCGACGTGTACGGAGATCAGGCCCTCGTTCAGGAGGTTGCCCGGAATCCAGGCCGTGGCGACGTAGTCGCCGGGCGGCCGCGCTTCGCGCCAACGCGTGCTCGTGTCCATCGCGTTGAACGCAACGTCCCCTTTACCGTCGAACAGCTTGATCTTCGGAAAGATCGACTCGCCCTGTCGCAGAACCGTGAGCCCGATCTCGATTCCCACGGGACGACGGACGTCGACTGCGTCCGTGCGCGTGCCGTCCTCGTCGATGACTCTGACGCGACGGATTTTCACCAGGTCGTCGCCGGGAGCCGTCGCGACGTCCGGCCACTCCTGCTCGGAGGTCGAGCCGTGACCCATCTGCAGGTACTGCGCGACAACCTCCGTGCTCGGCCCGTCGACTACGACGCCGCCCTTTTCCAGGAGGATGACCCGGTCGCACAGCTGTGCGACCGCCTGCATGTTGTGCGAGACGAACAGCACGGTCCGTCCGGTCCCGCCGATCTCCTCCATGCGCCCGAGACAGCGGCGCTGAAACTCGGCGTCACCAACTGCGAGCACCTCGTCGACGAGCATGATCTCCGGCTCCAGGTGTGCTGCAACCGAAAAGGCCAGCCGCACGTACATGCCGCTCGAATAGCGCTTCACGGGCGTGTCCATGAACTGGTCGATGCCCGAGAACTCGACGATGTCGGGGAGCTTGCGAATGATCTCCCGGCGTTTCATGCCGAGGATCGCGCCGTTCAGAAAGACGTTCTCGCGGCCCGTCAGCTCGGGATGGAAGCCGGTTCCGACCTCGAGCAGGCTGCTGACCCGCCCACGGATCGTCGCGCGACCCGAGGTGGGCGTCGTGATTCGTGTCAGCACCTTCAGCAGGGTCGACTTGCCGGCGCCGTTCCGCCCGATCACTCCGAGCACCTCGCCCTGAGCGACGTCGAAGGTGATGTCCTTCAGAGCCCAGATCTCTTCGTGATGGTGGTGCCCGGTCTGGCGGATTCGCCTGCCCACCGCGGCGAGGCTGTCGCGCAGCGTCCCGTAGCCACGTTGCAGCTCGCCGATCCGGTAGCGCTTGGAAAGACTCTCTGCTGCGATCGCCGCCGACATGACTAGATCGTGTCCGCGAACTTGGGCTCGGAGCGGCGGAAGTAGACGAGGCCGATGATGAAGATGGTGAACGCCGATGCGACGCCGACGAGGAACTGGCCGGTATCCGGAGGCGGCGTTCCGATCAGCGCCCAGCGAAAGCCCGTGATCGCACCGTTCATAGGATTGAACGCGAGCACCCACTGCCACTTCAGCGGGAGCGAAGCGACCGGAAAGACGACGGACGAGACGAACAACCAGGTCTGGATGATGAAGGGGATTACGTACGGCACGTCTCGGTAGCGCACGTTCATAGCCGAGAACAGAAGGCCGGTGCCAAGGGCTGTGACGATCGCGATCAGCACGAAAAACGGCGAGAGGTACCAGTACTGTCCAAACGGAGTGTCGTAGTACTGCATGAGACCCACCAGCACGGTGGATGCCATGATGAAATCGACGATCGGAACCAACACGGCGGCGGCCGGAAGCAGGACGCGGGGGAAGTAGACCTTGGTCACGAGTGGGACGTTCGCGACGAGACTGTTGCTCGCGCCGACGACCGAGGACTGGAAGTAGGTCGACCAGAGCAGCAGACCGGAGTAGACGAACACCGGGTACTGCTGGCCCTGATTCGGGAACTTGGCGAACTTCCCGAAGATCAACGTGAACACGACCATCGTCAGGAACGGCTGCAGGATCACCCACGCGATGCCGATCAAGGTCTGCTTGTAACGCACCTTGACGTCTCGCCAGACGAAGCGCCCGAGCAGCTCGCGGAAGTGCCAGAGCTCCCGGAAGTCCAGGTGCGGCCAGCGCGCGGCCGGCCGGATTACGGTCACACGGTCCGGCCGGAACGTAAAGGCATCGCCGACTCTGTCGACGGCCCGACGGCCCACGGATCGCGCCGGTTTCGGCTCGGCGACCGCGCTGTCGGAAGGGCGGTTCACCGGGCCGATGCTACCGGCCTCCTTTTGATTCGACGGCGGCCAGGCGATTCTCGAATGCATCCACGCGTTCTTCGAGGCGGACAGCCGAATCCATGGCCAGCATCACGTCGATCTCCTCGGCAAAGGCGACGTCCTCGGCCGGCGACGCAGACGGCACAGCATCGCCTCTCAAGGTGTCGCGTAGGCGCGTGTCCAACGACAACAGCCCCGTCGCAAGGCCGCGCTCCAGTGCAGCGTCGTCGACGAGCAGTTCGCGGTAGAGATCTTCCGGGCCCTCCACGAGGCTATGCGCAAGTTTCGTCACATGCTTCGGGACGAGGTCCGCGCCGGCCAGTCGATGTCCCGTACGCGTGACTGAGAACTTGTCGAGCAGATGGCCGTGACTTCGGATCGGAAAGTGGAGGACTTCGAACGGGACCCAGTCGCGCAGCAGCGCAAGCCCTTCGCCCTCGACATCATGATTGCCTCGCGCGACGCGCGCCCCGGCAGATGCGCGATGAGCGACCTTCGCATTGGCGCAATAGGGGTTGGCGGGATCACGTGCCGGCGCGCGGCGAACGATCATCCGCTCGTAGAACGCTTCGTCCGTATCGGGCCGAAGCGCGAAGTGACGCCAGGTACCGCGAACGGCGCCATAGCCTGGCGGCACGGCCGCGAACACGTCGCGCAGCGTGCCGCTGTGAGGCCACCAGAATTCGTCGGTATCGGCGTTGATCACCCAGTCGGCGCCGAAACTCGTAGCCGCAAGCCTGGCCATCCGCGTCACCCACTCGGTCTGCAGGAAAGCCTCTCCGGTCTCTCGGGTCAGATGGAGCAGGCCGTCTCGCTCGTAACGCTCCAGGATCTCGGTCGTTCCGTCTTCGGAGCGATGGTCCGTTGCCATGACGAAGTCGACTCCCGCGCCGAGGTGATAGCGGAAGTTCTCCTCGATGATGTCCGCCTCGTTGCGAACCGCGATGGTCATCACGACCTTCACGCGCGCTTCCACCTCGAACGGAGTCGTCGTTTCACGCTCTCGACCAGGCCTGTTTCAACTGCCGCGAGACGAAGCTCGAGCTCGTTCAGACGCTTGCGCGTGTCCGCCAGCTCGGCGTCACGAAGAGCCGCCAGGTCGGCGGCGAACCGGGCCTCCTCGGCGACGGCCGACTCGCTCGAAGCCGAGAGGCCGGCCCTCGGCGATCGTGCGCAACGCATCGCGAAGCCGCGTGTCGACAGTGAGCGATCCCTGGTCGACACCGAGTCGCAGTGCTTCCTCGTCGTAGTGCCCGAGGTCGTCCCCCGAAAGGCGAAGCACTTCGATGGGATACCAACCGCGGATGGGCGACAACTCCTTCTCACCAGGCCCTGCGCGTCGCACGAAGCGGCGTTCGACCGACTGTTGTGCGAGGCGGTAAATCATCCGCTCGGCGACAGGACCGGTTGCGGTCACGGGCACGAAGCGGCGCGGCAGCGCCTGCACGCTCCCATAGGTCGGCGACACCGGCTCCAACAGCTGCTTGAGCGTTGCACCACGCGGCCACCAGAACTCGTCCGGCCAGCTCTCGATCACCCAATCCGCACCGAGCTCTGCCGCGGCTTCACGAGCCGAGCCGTGGACGAGCTCGACGGTCCCGCCGCGTGCGAACCGCTCGGGGAGGGCGAAGGCTCCGTCACTCTCGACGACGATGACGTCGACGCCGGCGGCAAGATGAAAGTCGAGCTGGGCGTCGAGCAGCTCCGCACCGTTCCCGATCCGTGTCGCGAGCGCGAGCTTCACGCCGGCGAACGCGTTCCGAAAAGAGCGACGGCGGCGAGCAGGATGAACGAAGGCGCGACGGGGACGGAGTACTCCGGGATCGCGTAGACCCCGAGCACGGTCGCGAAGAGCACGACGAGTGCGGAAGCCGCGAGCACGGTCGGTACCTGCCAGTTGCGTGGGCGCCGTCGCACAAACGCGACGAGGGCCACGAGGAGCCACAACCACGGCCGCGGGAACGCCTTCGAGGCGTGGTTCAGCTGGAGGCCGAGCCAGCTGCTCTCGCCGCGCGTGGGAAAGCGCCCACCGAGCTCGCGCAGCCTCTCATTGAGCTGGTCGTACCGCCGCTGGTCGCGGGGATCGTCGAACACGATCTGGTGGTCGGTCGCAGACGTCCACACCTCGCGGATGTGATTGTCGGGAGTCGACGTGTACGCACCCTGGTGCGCAGCAGGGATGGGCTCACCCTCCGTCGGCGTCGGGAGCGTGCCGCTCGCCGCAGCAGACGTCTGTGCAGAGGTGCCGGCCGCGGTGGACGCGGCCGTAGGGGCTGCAGGCTCCCGCGGTGAGACAAAGAGCGGCTGGTTCAACTCGTCCCACATCGATTTCGTCACGCCGCGAGCGTACTTCCCGGGGTGGCGGCGCACCGCCTCCCGCGCCGCACGTCCGAGCACGTCGTAGTCGCTGTTCCAACCGAACACACGGTCGGACATGCTGATCAGGTCCTCTTCCATGCGCGGGCTTCCGAGCGTGAAGAACTCGTGCAGGTCGATCCCGTAGGCGCGGTAGGGCTGGCGCCGCAACAGATCCGATTGCACCGCAGCGGCGAGCTGTCGCGAGGCTGGCCCGTTGTCGGGAGACATGATCCGGTCGGTCACGAACGCCCGAAAGAACGGCACGCTGGCCTGGCCACCGCGCGCCACCGTGAAGTCCCCGTAACGAAGGTCGTTGACGCCGGCCCAGGCGACGAGCGGCAAAACGGCCGCCGCGGCGAAGACCGCCGCTCTGGCCGCACGAACGCGCCACGGCCCGGACACGAGCAAGGCGGCGAGAGCGAAAAGAACGAGCACCTGGTTCGCGGGACGAGTGAGGGCGAGCAGCGCAACGCCGGCGCCGGCTGCTGCGAAACGGGGAAGGCTCGGCCGCTCGAACGCACGCGCCAAAAGCAGGGCCCAACCGGCGAACGCCGCCGCGAAGACCGCGTCGCTCGAGAGCTCGTGGAAGAGCCCGCCGTAACCGGGATAGAGGATCAGCGCAGCGGCGACGAGGATCGCGGCCCGGCGGCCGCCGGACTTCAGAGCGACGAGCGCCCACGCGAGGATCGAGCCGGCAAAGAGCAGCGCCATCACGATCTCTGCCGCGAGGCCGCCGCCGGCAGCGAGCAGGCCGCCCGTGAACAACGGGGTCACGGGTGTCCGCGTGAGCATCGACCACGGGAACACCGGGTGTTCCTGGCCGAGCTGCACGTAGTAGCGCAGGTAGACGCCGAGGTCGCGCCCCGGCCGCAGGGCCCACCCGACACTCTCGAAGGCGTAGACGGCAACGGCGGCGCCGACGAGCACGAGTGCGCCACGACGCGTGCCGGCAAGCCGTTCGAGGCCCCGAAAAGCCGGCACGACACGCGTACGGAGTGCGGTCGACCGCGCCGAGAGCATCGCGGGGCGCGATCATACTGGTGAGGTTCCGATGTCGTCGCCCGTCCAGATCTCCGTCGTCATTCCCTGCCTCAACGAGGAGGAGGCCGTTGGCGCGGTTGTCGACCAGGCCTGGGAGGGGATCCGCCGGTCGGGGCGCGACGGCGAGGTGATCGTCGTCGACAACGACTCGAGCGACGGCTCGGCGGAGGTCGCAGCAAAGCACGGTGCCCGGGTCGTCCGTGAGCAGAGACGCGGGTACGGCAGCGCCTACCTCGCCGGGCTCGCCGACGCCCGCGGGGACTACGTCGTGATGGGAGACGCCGACGAGACGTATCCGATCCAGGAGCTCGGCCCGTTCGTCGACCGGCTGGAGCAGGGCGACGACCTCGTCCTCGGCTCGCGGTTCCAGGGACAGATCCACGGCGATGCGATGCCATGGCTCAACCGGCGGGTCGGGAATCCGATCCTCACAGGGCTCCTCAACCTCTTCTTCGGCGTCAAGGTCTCCGATGCGCACTGCGGCATGCGGGCAGTCCGCCGCGACGCGCTGCGGACGCTCGACCTGCACTCGACCGGAATGGAGTTCGCCTCGGAGATGGTCTTCAAGGCGTACCGCCGGGGGCTCAACGTGAGCGAGATCCCGATCGACTACTTCCCGCGCGTCGGCGAGTCGAAGCTGAACCGCTTCGGCGACGCGTGGCGCCATGCGCGCTTCATGCTCGTGTACAGCCCGAGCTGGCTCTACTTCCTCCCCGGCGCGATCCTGCTCCTGCTCGGGCTGATCGGCGCCCTCGTGCTCGCAACCGGCCCCGTGGACATCTTCGGCCGGACCTGGGAGATCCACACGATGCTCGCCTGCGTCGCAGCGATCCTCGTCGGTGCGGAAGTCGTCCAGCTCGGGCTGTTCGCCCGCACCTATGCGCTCGTCCATCTGAACGAGCACGACCCCTTCCTCGACAAGCTTTACGCGCGGTTCAGGCTCGAGCACGGCCTGCTGCTCGGCTTCGGGCTCATCCTCGCCGGCCTCGTGCTGGTCGGAGTCATCTTCGGCGAGTGGGCGGCAAACGGATTCGGCACCCTCGGCCACGCTCACGCGACCGCCCTCGGCTTCACGCTCTTCGGGCTCGGTGTGCAGGTCGTGCTCGGCTCGTTCTTCCTCAGCCTCCTGACGATGCGCTGGACGAGCTCTCCGTCGTTCGAGTCGACCAACGGACGCCCCGCTGCGTGAGCGGCGCGGCGTACGTCCCTCTCAATACGCGGCCGTACGGAGGGCACGAACGCCTGCTGGCCCTCGCCGGGTCGCCGAAACACGTTTTGGACGTCGGCTGCTCGTCCGGTTACCTCGGCCGCCGGCTCGCCGAGCGCGGCGCGACGGTCGTGGGCATCGACAACGACGAACAGGCGGCGGAAGAGGCGCGCGCAGTCTGCGAACAGGTGCTCGTCGGTGACGTCGAGTCGATGGAGCTCCCGTTCCCACAGCACTCCTTCGACGTCGTGCTCTGCGGAGACGTCGTCGAGCATCTGCGCGACCCCGAGGCGTTCCTCACCCGGGTGAGGCCGCTTCTGCGCCCGGGCGGCAGGCTCGTGCTCACGACGCCGAACGTGGCGAACTGGGCGATGCGCCTGGGTCTCCTCGCAGGCCGGTGGCGTTACACCGACCGCGGGATCCTCGACCGGACGCATACGCACTTCTTCACGAAGAAGACGCTCGAGCAGACGCTCGAGCGGGCCGGCTACAGGATCGTGGCGTTCGACGTCACGGCGCCGGTCCCGGGCATCGGCGCTCCTGCGGTCGAGCGGGCCGCTCACGCCTTCGCGCGAGTGCGCCCTTCGCTTCTCGCGTACCAGTTCGTCGTCGCCGCCACACCGCAGTGATCTCCGTCCTCATCCCCGTGAAGAACGGCGGTGCGCGACCTCGCGCGGTGCCTCGAGGCGATCGGAGCCCAGGAGGTGGACGACGACGTGGAAGTCGTCGTGGTCGACTCCGGCTCGACAGACGGAAGCGTCGAGCGTGCGCGTGAGCTCGGCGCGACGGTGCACGAGATCCCGCCGGCGGAGTTCGTGCACGGCGCGACCCGCAACCTGGCGGCGGGGCGGTCCCGCGGCGAGGTGCTCGTCTTCACGACGCAGGACGCAGTCCCCGCCGACGTGCAGTGGCTCGCACGTCTCACGGACGCGCTCGCGACCGACGGCGTCGTCGGTGCGTACGGGCGTCAGCTCCCGCACGAGAGCGCGACACCGCCGGAGCGATTCTTCCTCGACTTCATGTACGGGCCTGCGCCGCGGACTCAGCGGATCGGCGGCATCGACGAGCTCACGTTCGAGCAGACGCTCTTCTCCAACGTCAACTCCGCGATCCCCCGCGCAGTATGGGAGGCGAACCCGTTCCGCGACGACGTGACGATGAGCGAGGACCAGGAGTGGTCTCGCCGCATGCTGCTCGCCGGGCACACGATCGTCTACGAGCCGAGCGCGGCGGTGCGCCACTCGCACGCCTACTCACTACGCGGCGCGTTCAAGCGTTTCTATGACTCCGGCGCGTCGGCCGACCGGTCCTACGTCGCAGGCGACGAATCTCGCGCCGCGATCCGGCGCGCGTTGAAACGCTATGCAACCGGCGAGCTGCGCTGGCTCTGGACGACCGGGCAGCGCCGGTGGATCCCCTATGCCGTCGTCTACGAGCTGGCCAAGCTCGCCGGACTTCAGCTCGGGCTGCGCAAGAAGTCCGTCAGGCCGGACGGCGCGTGAGCAGCTGCTGCAACCGCCGCTGGATGCGGACACCGAGGAGCGCCTCGACGTCCTGAAGACGGCGCTCGAGGTCGTCGACCTGGCGGCGCTGCCGGATCTCGTCCGCCTGGGCCACGACGGCAGCCTCGACCGCGAACAACGCGTCGTCGACGACCGACGGCCGGGGAAACGACAGCGTCCTCCGGCTGAACTCGGGTTTCGCGGCGAGCTGGTCGGTGCCGGCGAGCGTCCGCAGCGCATCGCGCAGCCTCGTGTCCTCGACGAGCACGCTCTCGCGCAGGCCTCGCTCGAGCTCGGCGTCGTCGACGACGAGCGGCTCCGCGGCGGCATTCATCCGGTCCTCGTCCGGCACGAACCGCAGACCGCGGCTTGCGCCGCCCGCGTATTTGGTCTCGATCTGCTCGCGCGAGCGCAGGGGCAGGTGAAAGACCTCCAGCGGGTACCAGCCGTGCAGCGTCACGAGCGGCGTGCCCTCGACGTCGTGGTTCCCGTCACGCACGTGGATCCCAGGGTGCGCTCGGTGCGTCGCCTTGCGGGCGGGACGGAACGGATTCGTCGGGTCGTTGATCGCCGCCTGCATGGAGAGGCGCGTCGTCATCCGCTCGGCGAAGTGCGTGCCGTCGTCCGGGCGCGGCACAAACGGGCGCCACACGCCGTGGACGACGCCGTAACGCACGGGCAGCCGCTCGAGCGCCTCTTTGAGATTTCCCGCGCGGGGCCACCAGAACTCGTCGGCGTCGGCGTTGATCACCCAGTCGGCGCCCTGTTCCGCCGCGAGCCGCGCCATCCGCGTCACCCACTCGCCCTGCCGGAAGTCCGTGCTCGGCTCGCCGATCAGCTGCAGGACGCCGTCGGCTTCGTAGCGCTCCAGGATCTCGCGCGTCCCGTCGGTCGAGCCGTTGTCCGTGGCGACCACGAAGTCGACGCCCGCGCCCAGGTGGTAGGCGATGTTCGCGTCGATCACGTCGGCCTCGTTCTTCGCGAGGAGCGTGAGAGCCAGCTTCACGCGGCAAGCCTAGACTGGCTCAGATGCCGAGCGAGACTCCGTCCCTCGTTTCGCGCGTACGGTGGAAGCTCGCGAACCTGCTCTGGCCCGAGCGGCTGAGACCGAACAAGCTGCTGACCCGGTGGCGCCTACGGGCCAGCGAGGCCGAAGCAGTCGACCGCTGGCGCGTCGCCCGCAGCGACCGTCCGCGCCCCGAAGCCAGGTCGCAAAACGGCGAGGACGCTCTGCTCTGGGATCTGGTGGGCGACCGGCAGGAGGGCTTCTTCATCGAGGCGGGCGCATACGACGGCTACGAGTTCAGCGTCAGCTACCTCTTCGAGTGCGCAGGCTGGAGCGGGCTGCTCGTCGAGCCGCTGGCGGATCGTGCAGCTCAGGCGGCCGACCGCCGGAAAGCGAGCCGGGTCGTGACCGCGGCGCTCTCGAGGCCCGGCGCTCCCCAGTCAGCGACGTTCAGACGTGACGAGATCGAGTGGTACTCGAAGCTGGGAGACGACGGCGAGCAGGGGAACGTCGTGGAGGTCACCACGCTCGACGCGCTGCTCGAGGGTCACACGGGCGGGATCGACTTCGTCGTCCTCGACCTGGAAGGCCACGAGCTGGCTGCGCTCGAGGGCTTCGACCTCGAGCGGTGGCGACCGAGCGTCCTTCTCGTCGAGAACAACGATGCAGGCGGTGCAGTCCGACGCTACGTCGGCGAGCGGGGGTACGACCGGGTCCTGACGTTTGCCAACAACGATCTCTACGTGCAGCGTGACGAAGCCGGGCTCGTGCAGCGCCTCGGGCAGAACTGGGAGGACGTCGGGCCCGTCTAGGGCCGAAAGGCGTGCACGAGCACGTCCTGAAACGTCGGCGCGAGCGCATTGCGATTGCGGACCGGTGACTGTGCCGACACCTGGTACCTGAAGTCGTGGTCTCGCAGCCGCTCGAGAAACGCGCCCAGGAAGTCGCGGCCGCCATCGAGGTGATGGTGGTATTCGACGAGCAGCTGCTCGACACGCGAGATC
The DNA here is from genome assembly GCA_963804935.1 of uncultured Actinomycetes bacterium. Lineage (GTDB taxonomy): Bacteria > Actinomycetota > Thermoleophilia > Gaiellales > Gaiellaceae > 3-1-20CM-4-69-9. The sequence continues at coordinate 578,068 of CAWDSD010000017.1, read as the reverse complement.
GCTCCCGAGACGATCAGATCCTCGAGCACGTCGTCCTCCGCCCCCTCTACGTCGAGCTTGACCAGGTCGACGTGGCCCGGGATGACACCTGAGAGACGCAGCTCTTCGACCGAGGTCTCGCCGCCGCGGATTCGCTCGGCGCGGGTGCTCATGCGAAACGTCGCGGGATCGTCGGGATCCTCGAAGAACGGGACCGTGCCGTCCTGGCCGCCCAGAGCCGCGTGGCGGATCTCGACGCCGGCCAGGCCGTTCGCCTCGACGTTTCGGCGCAGCAGCTCATGCGCGCGCGCCGCCGGCTCGAAGGCGAGCACGTTCGCGGCCGGATAGAGGACCTTGAAGAAGAGGACGGACATTCCGATGTTGCTGCCGCCGTCGACGATGACCGGATCGATGCGCGAGGCGCGGAAGTAGTACTGCAGCTCGACGAAGATCTCGCGATGGAGGTGCGCCAACGACGAGATCGAGAAGCCGGTGACGTCGAAGCGGTCGACCTTCACGTTCACGAGACCATCGGTGCGGCGGCCAACTCGGCCTGCTGCGAGCCGCAACTGGGTCTTCACGGCCTCGCGCGCCCAACTGCTCGGAACGGGCGCGTTCGCAAGCGCCCTGCGAGTCGCGCGCCCCTTCTGGATCACACCGACCGGGTTCACGAGCCGACCGACCCTGCGATCGCCGCGACGACACGTTCGGCTGCGAGCCCGTCGACGTCACCGACGACGGCCTGGACGACCCGGCGCCGCTCGTCTGCGAGCTCGCCCGGCTCTGCGAGGCAGCGCTCGATTCCCGCGACGACATCGTCGAACCGGTCTGCCCGCAGAAAGGCGCCGGAATCGACCAGCTCCCGATAGTGCTCGCCGACGACGTTCTTGAGCGCCCACGATTCGCCGGCGGGCGCTCCCTCGTCGTAGAGAACGCAGACGGCCGGGCGGTCGTTCACGAGCGCATCGAGCAGGATCGTGCCGGCGTTCGCGACGACGCAATCGCCGTGCTGAAGGAGCGTCGCCAGCGTCTCCAGATCCGTGTAGCTCGGCTCCTGCACCGCCGTCCCGCCGTTCGTCAGGGCAGGAGCGAAGCGCTCACGCCATTGGCGGTCACGCGGATGGGGTCGGAAGAGCAACTGTGGCGCCCCGGGCGTCCGGTCTCGCCAGGCGACGAGGCGCTCGACGAACCGTCCCTCGTACGGCGCATTCGTCGGCGTGTTGCCCATCACGAGGACCACAGGCTGCCCGGGATCCAACCCGTACCGGCGCACCACCGGCTCGTACGCGCTACGCGGGCGGCGCACGTGGAAGACGTCCGTCTGCGGCCAGCCCGTCACGATCACGCGCCCGCGATCGATGTCGTGGTAGCGGACGAGGTCGTCGCGCATGACGTCGTTCTGCACGACGTAGCGATCGAGGTGCGGCGAGATCACGCCCTTGCCCACCGTGTGGTCCCAACTCGCGACGTAGCCGACGAGCGGGAGGCCGAGCCGCCGCGCCGCGACGATGTACGGAACGGCCGCCTGCATCTGCACGTTGCTGAAGACGACCGCCGGCCGGTCCGCTCTCAGCCGCTCGAGCAACGCATGCGGAACGTGCCGGCGCGGTGAGAAGTGCCAGCGCCGCATCCCCCGTTCGAGCGCGTCCCAGCGGGGCAGTGGGCCGGCACGGGACGAGTCGAGCAGCCAGTTGCCGTGCCCGGGCTGCATGCGCTCGAGGTGAAACCCGTGGCGGTAGTTGAGCCGGATCGCGAGTGGGTAGTAGCCGATCCGCTCGTCGAGCCAACGGTCGCCGTGGGTGAAGGCGCGTTCGAGCGGGCGCGGCGACGCGGCGTCCAGGTCACTCTGGAAGAGCACGCCACGGCCGTTGAACCGGGAAGCCCAGGCGGCCGCCTCCTCACGGTCGAACAGGAAGACCGGCTGCAACCGCGCGCCGTAGTGCTCTTCGAGCCGCTCCGCGATCCCGCAGTCGATGAAGATCCGCGTCGAGAGCGGATCCGCCAGCACGAGCCAGACGGGCCGCCCGTCGCTCACGGGCTTGGCGCGAGGGACGTGGCGCGCTCGATGCGGGCCGCGAGCGACAGGCCGTCGAGCTCGTGCGCGCGCAGCGCCTCGGGCGGCGTTCCGCACGCCGGCCAACCCTCGACGCCGAATGCCGTCACCCGCGTCCTGCCGTCGAGAGCGCGGCGCAGCCCGTCGGCGAGGCCGCCCACCGGGGCGTGATCCTCGAGGACGAAGACGTCCTCTTCTTCGCCGAGCTCTTCGAGCCACTCGGCGTCGAAGCGATTGAGCCAGGACATCGCCACCACGCGAAGGTCGACCCCGCGTGAGGCCAACGTCTCCGCTGCCACGAGCGCCTCGTGCACGAGCACGGGCCCGTACGCAAGCAGCGTCGGCCCGTCGCCGTCGCGCAGCACACTGCCGCGGCCGGGCTGCAAGCCGCCGTCGAGCTCGATGCGACGCGGTGAAGGCCCGATCGCGAGACGAATCGCAACGGACTCTTCGGCGTCCTCGATCGCCCAACGGAGCAACGCAGCTGTCTCCTCAGCGTTCACGGGCTGCACGATCGTCACGTTCGGCAGCGCTCCGAGCAGCGAGATGTCGCGCACGCTCTGGTGCGACTTGCCCGGCCCTGCAGGGATCAAGCCCGCGTAGTGGAGCGCGTACACGACCTTCGTCCCCTCGCTCGCCTGGTTGTAGATCTGTTCGTTCGCGCGCGAAGCGAGGAAGCTCGCGAACGAGTTCACGACCGGCAGCAGTCCCTGGCGCGCAAGACCGGCGGCCATGGACACCATGTCCTGCTCCGCGATTCCGACCTCGACGAAGTGCGACGGCTGTTCGAGCTCGACGGTGCGAACGCGGCAGTCCGACGCGAGATCGGCGTCGAGGACGACGACCTCCGGATGACGCGTGACGAGCTGGAGCAGCTCCTCGCCGTAGGCAGCTGCGACGTACTCGTCGGTCACGACTGCGCGCGTCCCCGCGCCCGACTCAGGCTCACCTTCGAGTGAGACACGCTCCTCGAGCGGCGGAACCTCTTCGAGCTGGAGGTCCGGCAGGCGTTGCCCGATGCGATCGACCAGCTCGTCGTGTGCGCGCGCAAACGCATCGTCGTCCGGGGCGCCCGCATGCCAGCGGTAGGTGCCGCCGCCTTCGCGAAGGGCCTGCGGGTGTTCCATGAACGACACGCCGCGGCCCTTGATCGTGTTGGCCACGAGGACCTTCGGCACATCGGCGGGCGCCGTGCGCATCGATGCAAACGCGGACGCGAGCGCATCGTGGTCGTGCCCGTCGCACACTTCGACATGAGAGCCGAACGCGCGCAGCTTCGCCTCGAGGTCGCCGAGCGCGAGGATCTCCTCGGTCGGGCGGTCCGACTGCAGCTCGTTTCGGTCGACGATCGCCCACAGGTTGCCGACATGCTGGTGCGCCGCCGACGCCAGCGCTTCCCAGTTCTGTCCCTCCTGCAGCTCACCGTCGCCCGTCATCACGACCACGATCCCGCCGCGGCCGAGGTAGCGCTTCGCCCACGCCATGCCGCGGCCCTTGGACAGGCCCATGCCGAGTGAGCCGGAGTTGGCCTCGATGCCGGGCACGCCGATGTCCGGATGGCCGTCGAGCCCGCCGAGGCGGCGGAGCCGCAGCAGCCGCTCCGTCGGGATCTCGCCGAGCGCATGCAGCGCGGCGTAGAGCCCGGGGACGTCGTGGCCCTTCGAGGAGAAGAAGATGTCGCGATCCGGATGGTCCCAGCCGAGCTCGGCGACGTTGAGCTCGCGCCAGAGGAGGTGCGCGACGATGTCCAGGGAGCTGAAGCTCGAGCCGAGATGTCCCGAGCCCGCGCGCTTGACCGCGACGAGCGCATTCGCGCGGCACATGTCTGCGAGCAATGCGAGGTCGTCGCCCGCGCGCTCGAACTCCTTGCGGGGTATCAGCCTCAGCGCCGTCACGACTCCGGGACCGTAGCCGAGTCGGTGCGCTTTCCGAAGAGCGCTGCCACTGCGACGAGCGCGAACATGGGTGTCAGCGGGATCGAGAACTCGCTCTGCGGCTCCTGCGAGAGCGCGTGGATGAAGAGCACGAGCAGTCCGGCCACGAGCAGGACGACCAGCGCCGGCCAGCCGCGGGGACGCCGCCACGCGAGCCCGACGGCTGCGAGCACGAGCCAGACCACCGGCGCGCTCGGCAGGTCCGAGCTCAGCGTGCCGAGCTTCGCGGCGAGCCACCGGCGGCCGTTTCGGAGCGGCAGCTGCGCGTTCCAGTCGCGCACATGGTTCGTGAGCGCGACGTAGCGGCGCTGCTGCGCTGCCGACTGAAACACCTGCTCCGGGTGGCGGAAGATGCAGCGGTCGATCGCATCGGTCGGACACCAGACGAAGCCGTAACGCGCGGCTTGCGCCATCGGCGACACGGCCTCGGGGCTGGGGCTCGGCTTTCCGTCGACGTGCAGGACGCGTGGGCCAGGGGGCGGGGGTGGCTGTCGGACAACGGGCTCGAGCGAGAAACGGAACCAGAGGAAGTGCTTGAAGGTTCTCGCCACCGAGTCGACGTACGGCCGCGGCTCGTGCCGGATCGTCTCCCACGCGGTGTCGAACAGCACGCTGTAGTTGCTCGCCCGGCCGAAGTCGCGATCCGAGAGCGCGATCAGCCTGATCGCCTCGAGATTCGACGGGCTGTTCAAGTACGTATCGAGGTTGACGTGCAAACGGCGGTACTGCGGCAGGGTCAGCACGTCGCGGTCGATCGCGGCAGCGAGACGGCGCGAAGCCGGCCCGTTCGCGGGATCGATCGTCTTCAGGCTCAGCACCTTGAAGAACGGGACCCAGGCCTTGCCGCCGCGGGCGACGGTGAAGTCGTCGTAGCGGATCGCGTTCAGGCTCGCCCAGAGCAGGAGCGGGACGATTGCCGCCGCCGCGACGACGCCGAGTGAGACGAGCCGCTGACGGGCGGTTCCTCGTGCGATCAGGCCAACCGCGCAGGCGGCCAGGACGAGGACCTGTCCGGCGGGACGTGTCAGCGTGAGAACTGCGGTCAGCAAACCGAGCCCGGCGAGCACGCGCCGGGTCGGGCGTTCCCGGATCGCCCGGACGACGAGCCCGGCCCACGGGGCGAGCAGCGCGCCGAAGAGAAAGTCGCTCGAGACCTCGTGGAACATCGCCGCGTACGGCAGCAGCGCCAGTGTGACGAGCGCTGTCGCGATCGCGGCGCCGCGGCCGAACGGCCGTGCCGCCCAGGCCCAGCCGACGATCCCCGCCGCATAGATCACGCCCATGACGGCCTCCAGTAGCCGCGCACCGCCGATCGTCATCGGGATGCCCGTCACGAGCGGCGTGACCGGAGTGCGGAAGAGCTGCACGGCCCAGAAGACCGGATGCCTGTCGGCGAGCTGCAGGTAGTAGAGCCAGTAGTCCCACGAGTCACGGCCCCGCCGCAAGGGCCACGCGAGCGCCTCGATCCAGTAGACGACGAGCGCAACGGCGAAGAGCAGTGCGACTCCGCGCCAACCGTCCAGCCAGCGCTTCATGTCGTTCCGACGGGGCAGGCGCTCGCGACGGCAGCTGCGTTCGAGTTCGCGTGCGGGAAGCGAAGGGTTCCGCCCACCTTCCAGAGGCGCAAATTCGCGAGCGTGCCTTGTGCGATCACGTGACCTTCAACCGCTACACCCGAAGGAAGCACTGCGTACTGGGCCGTGATCTCCTTGCCGTCGAGCGTGCGCACGATGCCGTCGCTGCCGATCCGCACGCTTCGCCCGTCGGTCGTGACGTCCGCCGGCACGCCGACGCGGAGCACGGGGGTGATCCTGGCGTTGAAGAACTCCGTCATGCGGAACGGTCCGATGTTCACCGGCCGGCAAGGGCCGGACTCGACGAAGACGTCGGTCACCTCGGCATCGTCCGGCACGGCCCGGTCGACCCACGACCAGGTCGCAGCGCGATCGTCGGCGAAGACCGTGAGATCGGCATCGTGCGCCCGCGACTCCCAGACGAACACGGCGTTCAGGACGAAGACGAGGGCGATCGGCACGAGCAGAAGAGGTCGAATCGCCGGCGAGCCCCGGCGCGCCGCGACGATCGCGGCGAGCGCGGCCAGCACTGCGACGACGAGCAGCACCCGCAGCACGCCGGGCCGGGTCGGATCGACGGCGCGAACCCGTGCCCACACCGCCGTCGCGACCGCGTCGAACTGGAGGTTCGTGTCGCGGAGCAGCAGGTTCTGCGGGATCGTCACGAGCAGTAGGCCCGTCAGTCCACAGCCCAACGCGAGCGAGCGCCACGACGCCGGCGCACCGCGCACGAGCCAGAGAGCGAAGAGCACGAGCCACAGCGGTATGACGTAGAAGAGGTAACGATCATGCAGGCGCTCGCCACCGAAGGTCGCGCTCGAGAAGGCGGCGACGAGCAGGATCGTGACGACGTTGACCGTCAGGAAGAGGCCGAGGAACGACGCATCCGTCACCGAGCCTGCGCGGCCGCGCCGCCACAAGTCGGCAAGTGCCGCCGGCGCGGCGACGAGCGGGACGATCGCGACGTACAGCCCGAGGTTGCCGAGCGTGTACCAGCTCCAGCGCGCGACGTCGACGACGTCGTACGTCCTGAAGACGTCCCGATAGTCGCGAAGCGATGCGTGTCCCGAAGCGAGCGCGGCCACCCCGACCACGACGACGAAACCGACTGCGGCTGCTGTCGGCCAGAGCCGTCGTAACGCGGTGGACACTCGTGGCCGGGTCAGTTTGGGCAACAGCCACCAGCGCAATGCAAGCCCGACCGGGAGGGCGGCACCGAGCGCGACCAGCTGTGGACGGGCGAGCGCGGCGAGCGCGACAGCGCCGAGTGCATAGAGCTGACGCCGCGCCGTCGGACGTTCGATCACCTGAAGCAGCGCAAGAAGCGCGAGCGTCCCCGTGACGTAGGCCGCGGCCTCGGTGAGGACCATCCCGGAGTACACCGACGACGGAACGGCAACCGTGAGGCCGGCCACCACCAGCGACCAGCCCTCGGAGAGGAACCGGCGCGCAAGGAAGAACGCGGGAATCGCCGCCAGCGAGAAGACGAACGCGTTGAACCACTTGAGGCCGCGGTAGGCGTCGAGCTGGTTCGGTGCGAGAGCGACGACGGGCGCCGCCGCGACGGGAAAAAGCAGGCCGCGACCGTACGGCTGGTCGCGCTCCATCGGCCGGTGACCGTCGGCGATCGACCGGGTCGCGTCCATGTAGATGAGCTCGTCGGCGAAGACGGACGGCCCCTTCAGAAGCCCGCCGAGCTCTCCGTAGGTGACCGTGCCCGCAACGACGATCGCCGCGAGCGCGAGTGCTCGCTTCACGCCGGCTGACGCTGCGGCGTGACGACGTCCACGACGTCGGCGCCGTCGCCCAGGTCATCCGTCTTGCGACAGAGCAGGACGACCTCGCTCGATTCCGGCCTGTAGTCGGTGAACCAGGTCACGTCGCGCCAGCCCGTCCACGCGAGCTCGATGCGGAGCGCGTCGAGCGTCGGTACCGCTTTCGCCTTCCCGGTCCCCTGCTGCCAGCGGATGCGAACGGCCGCATCGGGTCGTGGATCGATCGTCGTCTCGAGCAGCATCTCCCCGCCCAGACGCGTCACGCGGTTGAGCATCCCGAGCAGCGGCAGGTGGAACGCACTGTGGTAGAGCACGCCGAGGAAGAACACGGCGTCGAACGGCTCGAGCTCGTGCAGCCCGGCGGCCGAGCGCAGGTCGCCGTACACCCAGCGGTGCGGCGCGCGCAGCTGTCCCTCCCACCGTTCGTGGAAGTGCCGGTCGGAGGCGAAGTCGGAGAAGACGAGCTCCGAGGGCCGAAGGTGCTCGTCGATCCAGAGCGCGTGCGTGCCGTGCTTCGGGCCGACCTCGAGCACGCGCTTGCCCGACCAGTCCCGCCCCGCGAGGACGTCCTCGAGCCCTTCCACGGTGAGCGTGAGATCGAAGTTGCTGTCGTCGACGGTCGAGGGCCGCTTGTCGCGCACCCGGCGCGCGTCCCGGTGGAACGTCGTGTGCAGGTCCAGCTGCTCGCGGTAGTCGTAGAACGGCACGTAGCTTGCGAGCTTGAGCTTCCTCGCGGACCAGTCGACCGCGCGGCGGCCGGTCCTCCAGACAACGGCACGCGCCGGGGCGGGAACTCTCATTCCGGCCACGGATGCTCGCGCAGGACGTCCTCGTTCACGTCCGTGCCCCACCCTGGTCCCGACGGAATCGTCAGCTTGCCGTCCGCAATCGCAGGCACGGAGGTCGTGAGCTCCTCGCGCCACGGGACGTCGTCCACGTCGACCTCGAGGATGCGCACGTTCGGGATCGCAGCGCACCACTGCGCTGAGATGAACGTCGCGAGATGGCTGTAGTAGTTGTGCGGCGCGCAGTTGACCTCGAATGTCTCGGCGAGGTCGGCGATCTTCTTCGCCTGGTGGAAGCCGTTCCAGATCACGTCGACGGATGCGACGTCCATCGCGCCTGTCTCGAAGAAGGGACGAAAGCCGCGATTCGTGTAGAGGTTCTCGCCGGAGCAGATCGGAATCGCCGAGCCGTTGCGAACCGCGGCGAGTGAGACGGGATCGAAGGCGTCGACCTCGAGCCACATCAGGTCGTGGTCCTCGAGGGTGCGCGCGATGCGCAGCACTCCTTCGGCGGTGAGGTTGAAGTTGAGGTCGACGATCGGCTCGGCTTGTCCCTGCGTCCCTTCGGCGAACGCGTCGAGCAGCTGGACGAGCGCATCCTCGAGCTCGGGCGACGGATTGCGGTCGAGCCCCTCGCCCTGGAAACCGGGCATCAGCACCTGCGGCTCGTCGCCCGGGATGACGATGTTCGTCTTGAAGGCCGGGAAGCCGCGCTCGACGACCTCCGCGCCGAGCTTGACGACATCGTCGTAGGAGGCGAGCTTGGCGGTGTTCGTCACCTCCCAGGCGCGCGCCCGCGTGGTGCCGCAGTGCGACCAGTAGACGTCGACGTCGTCGCGCGTCGGCCCGCCGAAGAGCTCGTACACGGGAACGCCGAGTGCCTTCCCCTTCAGGTCGAGCAGCGCGTTCTCGATCCCGCCGATCGCCTTCTGGATCACGGACCCCGGGCTCTGGCGCGTGGCGCGGAAGAGATCCCAGACGATCCGCTCGACGGCGCGTGGGTCGCGCCCGACGACCTGTGGGGCGAGATCCTCGACGATGCCGGCGAGCCCGCGGGGCGAGCCGTGCGAATCGGTGATCTCGGCCCAGCCGACGGCGCCGTCGTCAGTGGTGGCCTTGAGGAAGATCCAGGGACGCCAGCCCGCGTCGCAGTAGAGCGTCTCGATCTGCGCGACCTTCATCCCGCGGCAGGATACGGAGGTTACTGGCGGTCGACCTGGGGCAACGTCGCCTCCCCGGAGTCCACCAGGGCGCGGGCGCGGGCCCAGTCCTCCTCGTCGTCGACGTTGAAGCCCTCGTGGTCGCGGGTGAAGAAGGGCGCGACGACACGGCCCTCGCGAGTGCCCGTTTGCGAGACGACGCGCGTCCAGGCGATCTCGAGCGCACTGTTCTGGACGTAGATCTCGGGGAGGGCCTGATACTGGCCTGCGTGCCAGGCGACGTCGAGCTGGGACTGGTCGAGCAGCGGCCGCATCACCTTGCCGTCGACGACCCACATCTTGCCGGGGTGCTGCTTGACGAGCTCCACCGCACGGATCGAGTCGGCCTCGGGCGTTGCGAGCAGCTGCTGCAGCCCGCGCTGCAGGACGTCGGGCCCACGGAACGGATTGGTCGCACGCACGATCGCGAACAGGTCGTAGTGCTCACCGAGACGGTCGAGGGTGTAGCGCAGCCACTCGATGTCGGGCGAGGTCGACGTCGCGAGCTCCTGGGGACGCAGAAACGGAACGTCGGCGCCGTAACGTTGCGCGACCTCGCCGATCTTGCCGCTGTCGGTCGAGCACACGACGCGATCGAAGATCCCCGACTGCCGGGCGGTGGCGACGGCATACGCGAGCAGTGGATGTCCCGCGAGCGGGCGGACGTTCTTATCCTTTACGCGCTCCGACCCGGAGCGCGCCGGGATCAGTGCGACGGCGCTCGGCATACGGCTTCCGCTTCGTCGAGGAGACCTTCGAGCACCGGCGCGCTGATCCCGAGCCGGTGCGCGGCGCGCACCGCGGCGCCCGTGATCGCGTCGAGCTCCGAGGGGCGCCCGGCGGCGATGTCACGCGCGGTGGACGAGGTGAGCGCAGGTGGCATTCCGTCGATGATCTCCCACTGCGCCTCCGGCGTGAGGTCGACTCCGTCCGCTCGGGCAACGGCGCACGTCTCGGCAACGGCTTCCTCGAGGCGCCGGCGCCAGGCCGGGTCGTTGCGCAGCTCGCCGATCGGCTGCTGGGTGAGCGCGGTCGCGGCGGCGACCGGCGCCTGCCGCGCCAGCTTCTCCCACAACACCGCCGCCTCACTCCCGTCCTCGCGAACGTCTGCACCGGACCGGCGGAGCAACTCGACCGTCTCCGCGCCGGCGTCGGAGGCGACGGTCATCAGCGTTCGCGGCGTGTTCTGCACGATCACGCCCGGGCGGTCGAGCCAGGCCTCGATCCACCCGATCGTGGCGCCGACGACGCGAACATCCGGGATGCGCCGGCGGATCGTGTCCATGTGCTCGATGCCGTTCAGCAGCGGGACGACGGTCTCGACCGGCGCCTCGATCCGACCGAGCGCGTCGTCGAGCGCGGGCGCTTTCACCGTCACGAGCAGGAGGTCGACCGGCTCGCGGAGCGCGGTAGTCGCCTCGGGCCGCACCGTCTCGTCCTCCGGGCCGTGTTTCAGGGTCAGTCCCTCGGACGCGATCAGTTCGGCCGTGTCCGGGCGGGCGATGCAAACGACCCGAACGCCTGAGCGGACGAGCCCGACGGCGAGCACTCCGCCGACGGCCCCAGGGCCGAGCACACCGACTGTGGCGGAAGCCGTCACGGCCGCTCAGGCCACGTCTCCGTGTCGGACATGGTGACGGAAGTGTGACGAGTTCTCCATAGGCGCAGAAGGCTTTCAGGTCTTGGCCGGATCGGCGATCAGGTTGACGTACTTCCACTCCGTGTAGACGTCGAGCGCTTCGATGCCCGCTTCCCGCCAGCCCGTGCCGGACTGCTTCACGCCGCCGAAGCCCATGTGCGGCTCGCTGCCGTGCGTGCCGCCGTTGACGACGACCACGCCGGCCTCGACCTCGTCCGCGAAGCGCATCGCGCGATGCAGGCTCGCCGTATGGATCGCCGAGGTGAGCCCGTACGGCGAGTCGTTCACGAGCGCGATCGCCTCCTCGAGGTCGCGCACGCGATACAGCAGCGCGACCGGGCCGAAGAGCTCCGTGCGCGAGAGCGGCGCGCCGGGAGTGACGTCTTCGACGACGGTCGGTGCAAGCCACCAGCCCGGCCGGTCGAGCCGGTTGCCGCCCGCAGCGACGTTCGCCCCTTCGAGGGCGCGGAGGATGCGTTCGAGACTCTCCTCGCTGATCACCGGCCCGGTCTCGTAGCTGCGCGCACCTGCGAGGAAGCGTTCGCGGAACTCGTCGTACACGGAGTCGAAGACGACGATGCGGCTCGCTGCAGCACACCGCTGTCCGGCATTCGAGAACGACGACGCCAGCGACCACTCGACCGCCCGGTCGAGGTCCGCGTCGTCGCAGACGACGAGCGCGTTCTTCCCACCCAGCTCGAGAACCACCTTCGCGAGCCGCGCGCCCGCCCGTTCCGCAATCGTCCGGCCCGTCTCGGCCGAGCCCGTGAAGCTGACGAGGTCCACCTCGGGCGACTCGACGAGCGGCGGCCCCGCCTCCGCGCCGAGCCCGTGGACGACGTTCAGCACGCCGGGAGGAAGCAGCTCCTGGCAGAGCTCGCCGAAGAACGCGGCCGACGCCGGCGTGTGCTCGGACGGCTTCAACACGGCGCTGTTCCCGCAGAACACCGCCGGGAACACCTTCCAGGCGTAGTTCGGCAGCGGCGTATTGAACGAGACGATCAGGGCGGCAACCCCAACGGGACGGCGCGTCACCAGCACGGTGCGGTTCGGCATGGCCGAAGTGGTCGTGCGTCCGTAGAGACGCCGCCCTTCCCCCGCAACGAAGAAGCCCATCTCGACGGCCGCGTCCGCTTCGCCGAGCGCGAGCTCGAGCGCCTTTCCCGTCTCCTCGGCGACGATCGCCGCGGCCTCCTCGCGACGCGCGCGCAATGCGAACGCGAGCTCGCGCACGATCTCGCCACGTTCCACCGGAGTCCTGCCGGCCCACTCACGCTGAGCGCTACGCGCAGCCGCAACCGCAGCCGCAACGTCGGGCTCGTCCGAGCGTGGCGCCGTGCACAAGACCGAGCCGTCTGCCGGACGCAGCTTCTCGAAGCGTTCCCCGCCGGCGGCTTCCGACCGACGGCCGTCGATGAGGTTTCCGATCTCTGAGCCCACCGCCCCCGAACGTACACTCACCGGACGGTGATCGTCGTCCAGCTCTCAGGCGGCCTCGGCAATCAGATGTTCCAGTACGCAACGGGACGAGCGCTCGCGGCCAGACACGGAACGCAGCTCGTGCTGGACTCGAGCTGGATCGCGGGCAGCGTGGGCGGCAGCGTCACGACGGAGGCCCGCCGGTACGAGCTCGGCTGCTTCGAGTTCGAGGCACCGCTCGCCCAGGTCGAGGACGTGGCCCGCCTACGACGCACCGTCGTGCCGAGCCGCCGCCCCGTGCTGCAGGAGCTGGTCGAGCCGCAGTTCGGGCAACCGTGCCCCGAGCTGGCGCAGGCCGGCGACAACACGTACCTGCGCGGGTACTGGCAGAACGTCGACTACTTCGGCGACGCGGAGCCGGTGCTCCGTCAGGACTTCACCTTCAAGCCGGCGATCGCCGAGGAAGAGGCGGAGCTGGCACGACAGATTCGCGAGTCCGCCGAGCCTGCCGTCTCGGTGCACGTGCGCCGCAGCGACTACGTCAGCGACCCCGGAGTGCGGGAGCGAATGGGAACGCTCGAGCCCGAGTACTACAGCCGGGCGCTCGACGCACTCGGTTCCGGCGTCGGCAGCGTGCGCCAGTTCGTCTTCACCGACGATCCGGAGTGGTGCATGAAGCATCTACGTCTGAGCGACCAGGACGTCGTGGTCGGGGCAACGCGCGCCGAGGGCGACAGGTGGGCGTCGATCATGCACCTGATGACGCTCTGCGACCATCACGTCCTTGCGAACAGCAGCTTCAGCTGGTGGGGCGCGTGGCTGAGCCCCAGCCCGGCGAAGATCGTCGTCGCGCCGCGCCCGTGGCTACAGGACGCCCGCTGGGACGAGAGCGGCCGGATCCCGGCCGACTGGGTCCGGATCGACCGTCGTGTTCACCAGGCAGACCAGCCGCCGTCGACGATGACGTTCGCACCGGTCACGTAGGACGACGCATCCGAAGCGAGGAAGACGACCGGGCCGACAACCTCGTGAGCCTCGGCCATTCGGCCGAGCGGCATGCGCGCGGTATACGCATCGAGGAATTCCTGCGGCTGCTCGTTCCACACGCCGGCGAGCGTGAGCGTGTTGACGCGCACGCCGCTCTTCGCCCAATACGTTGCGAGGTAGCGCGTCAGGTTGTAGAGCGCCGACTTGGAGACCGAATAGGCGACCGGCTTGAAGAACTCCTCGCCGCCCGTGCGCCTGAAGTCGTAGAGCTCCTGGACCGGTGAGAGCATCCCGTAGATCGACGAGACGTTGACGATCGAGCCGCGGCCAGCGTCCGCCATACGTGCACCGATCACCTGGCAGGCGAGCAAGGTTCCTTTCACGTTCACGCGCATCACTTCGTCGAATGACTCCGACGGATAGTCCTCGAACCGGCCGACCTCCTTGGCCGGCGCGTCCGGCGGTGAGTCGAGGGCGGCAGCGTTCACGAGCACGTGCGGCGCCTGGGAAAGCTGCACCGTCGCCTGTTCGATCGCGCCGCGCTCGGTGACGTCGACCAGGAACCCACGCACGCCGTCGCTCTCTTCCGTCGGTTCGATGTCGAAGCTCGCGACCTCCGCCCCGCGCGCCGCGAGACCGCGCGCGATCTCGCTGCCGAGCTGACCGGCGCCACCGGTCACGACGGCGACCTTGCCTTCGAGTGAGAACAGATCGGTCATGCGCGTTGAGCTTCCCACACCGCGTCGCAGAACTCTCTCACGCAGCCGCTGCCGCCTGGGCGCGAAAGCACCCAGTGCGCCAGCGGTTTCACCTCGGGCCAGGCGTCCGCCGGCACGACCGGGACTCCGACCGCGCGCAGGCACTCCGCGTCGTTGATGTCGTTGCCGAGGAAGGCCGTCTCCTCGAGAGACACTCCCAGGTCGACGGCACGGCCCCGCACGACCGAGAGCTTGTCGTCGACCCCCTGCACGCAGTCGACCTCGAGCTTCTTCGCGCGTGCACCGACGATCGCATTCTTCTCCATCGACACGATCAGGTAGCGAACTCCGACCTCGTCGAGGCGGCGCAGGCCGAGACCGTCGCTCCGCGAGAAGGCAAGCGATTCCTCACCGCGCTCGTTCACCCAGACGCGGTTGTCCGTGAACACGCCGTCGAAGTCGAAGACCGCGAAGCGCACCCGCTCGAGCAGCGGGGAGAGCTCCGTCACCGGCGCGGAGCTGCGTGCGCGCCGACCGGTTCCTCGACCGGCTCGAGGTCGGCGAGCTCGACGTTCTCGTCCGGAGCGAGCCGCCGGCGCAGCCGGGAGCCTACGATCCGGTCGAGCTCGTACGGGGGAAGGCCGCCGTCGGCCGGCGACTTGATCGCAACGTCGTCCGCGGTGAGAACGTGGCCTTCGTCGAGCTCGCGCGCAGCGACGAGCTTCTTCCCCATCTTGCGGATCGGCGCCTCCTCGATCGGGAGCGGTCGCTTCACGCCGTCGCCGAGTGCGCCGGGCACGCGCTGCAGGTCGCGCACGAGCTTCCGCATTCCCTCCGGCATCAGCGAGAACGCGTGATCCGTGCCCTTGGCCGCATGGTTGAGCGTGAAGTGCTTCTCGATCACCCTCGCGCCAAGCATGTAGGCGACGACCGCCATGGCAATGCCGTTCTGATGATCGGACAGGCCGATCACGAGCCCCGGGAATCGCTCGCGCAGCGTCGTGATCACCTTGAGGTTCAGGTCGTCCGTGTCGGCCGGGTACGCGGCCGTGCACTGCAGGACGCAGAGCTGCTCGTTGAGCGGCAGGATCGCTTCCACCGCACGTTCGACGTCTGCGAGATCGGCACCGCCCGTGGAGAGCACCATCGGCTTGCCGAACCCGGCCACGTGCCGGAGCAACGGAGTGTTGCGGATGTCTCCCGAGGCGAACTTGAACGCCGGCATGTCGAGCTCGGCGAGGAAGTCCGCGCTCTCGACGTCGAACGCCGTCGCGAAGAACGTGATCCCGACGCCGTGCGCGTGCGCCTGTAGCTCGCGGTACTCGTCGGGCGAGAGCTCGAGCGCCTCGCGATGCTCTCCGTACGTGCGTCCGAAGCTGAACTCGTTGTCGTAGGGCTGCTCGTAGAACTCGCGGGTGTAGAGCGAGCGGTTGGCGCGCTTCTGCAGCTTGACCGCGTCTGCTCCGCAGTCCTTCGCAGCGTCGATCAGGTCCTTCGCCTGCTGCAGGTCGCCTTGGTGGTTGTGACCCACTTCGGCGATGACGTAGCACGCGCCGCCGTCGTGGATCTCGACACCGTCGATCGTGAGGCGGCGCTCGCTCATCGCCGCTCCATGCTAGAGGCGGGCGCCTGGAGGCGTTCGACGTCTGCGTCGACAAGCAGGTGGGCCAGCTGCTCGAAGTCGAGCTCCGGAGCCCAGCCGAGCCGCTCACGCGCGCGGGCGGAATCGCCGACGAGGCGGTGCAGCTCGGCTGCGCCGCGCTGCAGAGCGGGATCGACGCGAACGTACTCCTGCCAGTCGAGGCCCACGTGGGCGAACGCGCACTGCACGAACTCGCGAACGGAGTGACTCTCGCCCGAGGCGACGATGTAGTCGCCCGGGTCGTCCTGCTGCAGCATCAGCCACATCGCGCGGACGTAGTCGCCGGCGTAGCCCCAGTCGCGCCGCGCATCGAGATCGCCGAGCACGAGCTCGTCCTGCCGGCCGAGCGAGATCGCCGCCGCTCCGTGCGCGACCTTGCGCGGCAGGAACTGCACTGGACGCCGCGGCGACTCGTGGTTGTAGAGGATCCCGGAGCAGGCGAACAGGCCGTACTGGCGGCGATACGAGTTGACGATGAAGTGCGCATACGCCTTCGCAACGCCGTACGGCGTTACCGGGTCGAGCGGTGTGTCCTCGGTTTGCGGGCTGTCGCGCGGCTCGCCGAAGATCTCGCTCGACGACGCCTGGTAGAACCGGATCGACGGGTCGACGGCGCGGATCGCCTCGAGCAGCGACGTCGCGCCGACGGCCGCGAACTCGGCGGTCGTCACGGGCTGATCCCACGAGGCGGGCACGAACGAGGGCGAGGCGAGGTTGTAGACCTCCTGGGGTTTCGTCCGCTCGAGCGCGCCGGCGAGCGAGGCCTGGTCGAGCAAGTCCGCCTCGATCAGCTCGATCCGGTCCTTGACCGCATCGATGTTCCCGTAGGCAGCGGCGCCGGGCTTCACCACTCCCGCAACCGCGTAGCCGTGCGTCGAGGAGCAGCTCCGCGAGGTAGGAGCCGTCCTGCCCGCCGATGCCTGTGACGAGAGCTCGCTTCACCGGGCCATTGTCCCTGCCGCCTCGGCGTATGCGGCGAGGGTGGCATCGGTGACTGCGTCCCAGGAGAAGCGCTCGCGGGCGCGTTCCCGCCCCGCGGCGCCGAGGCTCCGCCGTAGCTCGGGATCGGCCAGCAGGCGCTGTAGCGCCGAACGCAGCGCGACCGGGTCGCGCGGCGGGACGACGATGCCGGTCTCCCCGTCGACGACGAGGTCGAGCAGCCCACCGACGGCCGTCGCGACGACCGGCCGCCCGTGTGCCATCGCCTCGAGGCAGGCGACGCCGAAGCCTTCGCGTCTCGATGGGCAGGCGACGACCGCCGCGCGCGCATACAGCTGCTGGAGCTCGTCATGCGGGACAAAGCCCTGCGCGCCGGGAATCTGGCCGCGCAGAGGTCCGTCCCCGGCGACGACGAGGTTCAGGTCGCCCGCCGCCTCGACGAGCTCGAGCACGCCCTTTTCCGGCGACAGACGGCCTGCATAGAGGACCTCAGGCGGCTCGGCTTCCGCGCCGACCTCGGGCGGCAGGTCGACACCGCTCGGGACGACCCTGACCTCGCGCGCGCCGAGCGACCGAGCCCGGTCGGCGAGATCCCGGGACGCCGCGATCACGAGCTGCGCGCCGCGAAGCACACCGCGCGTCAGCGCGGGAGCACGCGCGGCGATCGCGACGTCCGTCCCCCACACCTGGACGACGTACGGCTTGCCGCTGCGGGCCGCGACCCAGCCGGCCGGAAGCCAGTGGGCGTGCAGGAGGTCCGCTTCGACGGCACGGGCGGCGCGCACGAAGCTCGCAAGCAGCGCCGGGACGAACAGGCCGAGCCAGGGCCGGCGGCGCAGGTTGCCGAGCACACCGTGGCCGTACGCGATCCCGTAGTTCCGAAACTGCTGCGGCCCGATCACCTCCACGGCGACGCCGCGCGAGCGAACGTGTTCGACCGCGTCGGCGACGAAACGGCCGGCGGCATCACCCGGATAGCGCGGGTACGAGGTCGTCAGGACCGCGACGCGCACTATGGCGCTGCGCGCTCGAGCGTCACGCCGAGACCGACTTTCCGTGCCTCTGCCGCGAGCTCCCGGCCGACCGCGAGCGTAGGAATCCCGTGAACAACGACCTTCAACCGGCCACAGCCGTCGCCTTCAATCTTCGAGCCGGTGAACCCCCGCCCGAGTACGACCCGAAGCCTTGCCACCGCGTCGGAACGTTTGTCGAAGCGTCCGAAGACCGCGTCGATCTCGCCGTCCTTTGTTGCAAGGTGGACACAATCACTGCGCTCAGGGAAGTGCGGAGCGCCGCCGCTCACGATGCCGACGGGGTACGCAATCGCAGCGACAAGGACCAACGCGATCGGAAGGAGACGGCGGCTCACGGATCCTCCGCGACGGGGAGAGCCCGCCGCCACGCACTCGCGAGCAGAAGAGGCACGAGAGCCGGTGTCAGAAGCACGACCTCACCGGTGAGGCGCACGATTGGATTCAGCGCCGGTTCCTTCGAGATGCCGAGACTCGGGAACGCCCACGTCGAGTACGTGAATGCAACAACTGCGAAGACCAGGAGAAGGGTCGTGTACAGCGGCAAAACCCGTGCGCCTGCCGCGAAAGCCGCAAGGATTGCGACGACTGCGAGCGGAGTGACCATGAGCCAGAGGTGATAGTCGAACAGCGTCGAAACGGCGAGCCTCAAAGAAGGCCAGGCACGATCCAGGTTTGAGAACAGCCCTGTCCCTCCGGCCTCGGGCCCGCCACCGCCGAGCCCCCGTACGGCGAGGAAAATACGCCAGGGCAGCGCCGCCGCCGCCGCGACAATGCCGACCGCAATCAGCTTGGGCCATGCAGCCCGACGCTCACGCGCTGTGACGACGAGGGCGGCAACGATGACAGACGCCGCGAACGCGTATCCCTCGCGCTTCGTCAGCACCACCGCGGCGAGAAGAATGCCGGCACCTAGGAGCTGCCAATCTTTCCGGTCGATGAGCCACAGCGCGATCAGAAGGGCGGCGATCGCGAAGAACTCGTCGATCAGGAAGTCGGCCGTCGGGTGATAGAAGTGACCCCCGACGTGAGGCGTCACGAGCATCAGGAGCAACGATGGCCAGAGGAACAGCGGCGGGACGCGTCCTGACAACAAGCCGACGACGGCGGCTATGAAACCGACGAACAGGAACCAGAACTGGAGATGCACGGTAACGACGTCCGGCGCGCCCATGAAGTGGAAAGCCGCAGCCTCCAGAGCCGGTACTAGTGGTGGATAGGGCTGGTTGATCAACTCACGGAAGAACTGCTCGTCCAGACCTCCGAAGTAATAGATCGCCTTCGCCTTCGGCACCCAGAATGCCCACGCGTCGAATTCATAGAGGCCCGCCAACCGCGCGGCGCGGAACGCCGCTTCTAGATAGACGATTGTCGCCGCGGCGAAGATTGCGCTTACGAACGAGAGGCGTGGGACCTTCATTGCTACGCGAATGCCTGGCAGGCGGTGGCCCACTCGATGGCCGACGAACGACGCAACGAACGCCAGAACGGCTCCAGTCCCGATGATCGTGACGAGCCCGAATGAGATGCCGACGATGAGCTCAAAGACGCAGACAACGCTCGTTGCAGCAACACCGAGCATGTAGGCAACCCCGGAAAGACGTGCGAGCTCTGTCCACGACACCCAGCCGCGAAGCGCGTAGAGAATCGTCACCCCCACCGCAAGCAGCAACAGGTTCAGCGCGAAGAGACCGGCAATCGAGTGCGCGTTCACCGCAGACGTCCGATCGAGATCCCGTCGTCATCCTGCCAAAGGATCGCGTAAGGACGCCCGAGCTTTGAGGCGTCACACCCGTAGCAGACGATCCAACGGGCGCCGAGGTCCGGGCGCCGCGGCATCAGAAAGTAGCGGTACCAGGAGTCGACGAATGCGAGCGTCAACGATGTCGGGTTCCGGAGGCCTGAGCCCGTGACGACGCGGTACCTCGCGCTCTGGGGGATGATTGCTTTGGCCTGGTAAACAGCTTCCTGATCGTTGACGATTCCGTTGCCGCCTGCCACCTCGCGGTCCGAGAATGACAGCGCGCTGTTGTTCGAGGCAGTGTCCCCGAGATCGGAGAGCGCGCGCGGAAAGTAGATCGCTCCGAACGCAATGGACAGCCCAAGGCAGAGGATAACCCCGGCTCGCGCCACGTCGTTCACGCTGGCGCGCGGCGCGAGAAGACGAGTGGCAAAGCGAGGATAAGCACCGCGAACGCGTAGAAGTAATAGAACTGCATCGTCAGGTAGAAGAAGTTCGCCGCCATCGTCCCCGCAAGGGCGGCTGTCATCCCCCACGCAAGCGGCCGCACGCGCCGCGCGAGCGCCAGTCCCTCGGCGGCAAAGCGCCGCCCGAGCTCACGGGAGGCACGCAGCCGGAGGAACAGGTAGCGGAGGAACAGGAGAAAGACGACCGCGCCGACGAGCCCCGTCTCGACGATGAGCGCGACGTAGAACGAGTGCGGGCCCCAGTTCGACTTGCCGGTAACGAACTCGTAGTACACCGAGAACGTGTTCAGCCCGAGCCCGAACAACGGGTGCGAGTGGATGACCTGCGGCACGAAGTCGTACACCGCGAAGTGTGCGTTCTCGGAGCGGCCGCCTGTCTGCACGCGTGACTTCAGCAGCACCTCGAAGTAATGGCGGCGGCTCCACACGACTGCGATGAGGAGCGCTGCCACTGCGGTCAGCGGCACGACGAGCGCACGTGACACGAGCCGACGGCGGTACGGAATCGCAAGCACGAGCAGCCCGACGAGCAGTCCCGAGCAGCCCACTGCGCGAAAGCGTCGAGAGCATGACGAGGAAGAGGAAGCCGAGCACGGCCGCGAGCGGCACGCGCATCCTGTGCCCGCGCTCGAGCCTCAGGTACACCGGCAGCAAGGTGAGCAGCGGGATGCAGATCATCACGGCGAGATGGTTGGGGTCGGTTGTGAGCGCATTCGGCCTGTAGACGGCGGTGCCGCCGATCGCGCCGTACACGTTGATCGAGCTCGCTCCACCGGTCAGCGGCGAGAGCAGGACATGGTCGAGGTTCGTCCCGGCGCGTGCCGCGAGCAGCTGCAGGACGCCGTAGACGCCGTTCACGACCAGCCCGACGGTCAGTGCGCCGACGGCCTTCCAGTAGAAGAGCGTCGAGCGCCGCGACAGATAGGCGACGCCGGCGCCGAGGAAGAGGAAGTGGAGGACGAACTTCACCATTCCCTTGCCCCACTGGTCGAGCGACTGCTTCGTCTCGATGTTGAAGAACCCGATGAGGTAGATCACGAGGAGCGCCGCAAAGATCGCGAGCACGATCACGGTCGTGCGCGGGAACCTGGGTCGGCCCCACTCGAGCGCGAAAGCGACGAGGAACATCACGGTGAGCACGTCGGCGATTCCGACCGCGCCGGCGACGTTCCACTGCACCTTCTCCCACGTCACGCAGAAGAGCGTCGCGAGGAAGAGCGTGCCCGTGATCTTCACTCGAGGCTCCTCAGCACGTCGGCGAGCTCCTCCACGCGCGCGCCGCGGCCCAGGCGCTCGCGATCGTCCGCAGAGAGAGGCGTCCCGTTCAGCGCGCCGGCCTGCCATTTCCGATGGAGCTCCGTCAACGCGGCCGTCAAGGCCGGAACGTCGTCGGCCGCGGCGACCACGCCGGCACCGGTCTCACGGATCAGGTCCGCCGCCGCACCGTCCGGCGGCACGGCGGCCAGGATGGGCCGTTCCGCCGCGAGGTACTCGAAGACCTTCCCCGAGAGCACACCCTGGCCGCGGCCGTCCGCGTCCGGGATCAGCAGCAGCAACGCATCCGAGTCGCGCTGGAGTGCGAGCGAGTCGCGGCGCGGCACGTACGGATGGAGCTCCAGCCGCGGCCCGAGGCCGAGCGTCTCCGCCCACTCGCGATCGGCGACTCGGAAGTCCCCGACGAAGCGCGCGACGACGTCGTCGAGGCCGGACTCGGCGAGCGCGGTGAGAAACGGGCGGGGATCGCGCTTCCCGAAGAAGCTGCCCGTATGCGTGATCCGGAAGCGATCGCCGCGGTGGTACTCGAGCCCGGCGAAGTCGTCGAAGTCCGCGCCGTTCAAAATCGTCGTGACGACACCGGCGGGCTCGAGCTTCCGCGCCTCGTCGGCGATCGCATCTGACGCGGCCACGATCACGTCCGCCTGGCGCGCAACGAGCCGCGCAACCGATTCGCTGACCTTCTCCTTCGCGCGAACGGAAGCGCTCTCGACACGGCGATGCGGATGCGCGCCGACCGAGTCACGGAGGTCGGCGACCCAGCGTGCACCCGTCAGCCGCTTCACCGCCGCGCCGACCAGGTGCACCGAGTTCGGCGGTGACGTCGTGATCACGACGTCGATGTCCTCGTTCCTCGCGATGCGAACGGCTGCTGGAATCGCAGTCAGGTTCCAGCCGACGTTCTCGTCGGGAACGAGCACGCGCCGCGAGAGCGAGCGCGCCTGCCGCGACAGGCGGTCGAGACCCTCCCGGCCGTGGAGCTCGTCCGCGAGCTTGCGGGCGCGCGGTCCGAGATAGCGCGCGCGGTGGATCCACGCCTGCGTCGGCGGAACGAGATCCGGGTCGGAGTGGATCCACTTCGGATCGTCCGGGGCCAGGACGTGCGTCTCGATGCCGTGCGCTGGTAGGTGCGTCGCGAACTTCAAGGGACGTTGCACCCCGCCGCCCCCGGCGGGCGGGAAGTACATGGTCACGAGCAGGACTTTCATTAGTGCCCCTGCAGGGGATGTTGCCGTGCTGCTGGATCGCGAGCACCAAGCCAGAGGCCGCACTCGACCGCAGCAAGGCTGGTCTGCCTTGCTAAGAGCGAGGGCGGGCTATGGCGCCGCGTGATCGCGGGCCAGAAGCCGGAGGGCATTCCCTGTAGGGGCACTAAGGGCGATGGTAGAGCGCGTAGCGCTCGTCCTCGTAGACGAGTGGCCAGGGTGGGCGCACGTCGAAGCGCTGCTTGTCCACCACGAGCCAGTCCGCGCGGTACCGGTCGAGGATGCCGAGGTCGCCGGTTCTGAAGTAGCGATTCACCGAGTAGCGGCGACCGTACGGGCGATTCGCCGGAGTGTCGGCGACGTGCGCAGGAGGCGCCGCGGCGACGTAGACGGGGACGAAGCCTTCGATGCGGTAGCTCGTCTCGAGGTCTGAGAACACGATCGCGCGCTTCGGCACCTTCGTCTCCAGGGCATGAAGCAGTCCCGGCGTCAGAGCGTGGGAGTCCCGAGACGCAGCGGGCGTCCAGTCCCGAAAGCCGTGCACCGCGACGGGCAGGCAGAAGAGGAGAACCGCGCAGGTGACGATCGCGCTCCGCGCTTCGACGCGGCGCTCCCGGCGCAGTCCGACGACGACCGCGATCGCACCACCGATCAGCGCAAGCCACGTGGCCCAACCCGGGCCGCCCTGCTCCAGCGGCCCGAAATCGCCCGGATACTCGATCTGCAGCACGATGCCGGCGGCGAGCGCGGCGGGAAGCACGAGCGCGCCGATCATGCCGGTGAGCACCGCCGTCCCACCTGCGAGTGCGAACGCGATGGGCGTGAACCCGGCAAGGCGCCGTGCCTGGGAGACGGAGACCGCGTCCGCGAAATGCGGGAAGACCCACGGGAACAATTCGATCGTGAGCACGGCAAGCGTGCCGCCGAGCACGTACGCAGCCCAGCGCTGTCGTGCTGCAAAGGCCGCGAGCGGCACGAGGGCGAGCCCGGCGACGGCGACCGCGCCGCCGCGCGACACGACCTCCGGACGCAACGCGTAATGGTGCAGCGAGTCGACGTTCAACTCCGCGCCGTACTTGGTCAGCGCGCGCCGGAGCTCCATCGTCGAGGGCGAATGCGATGCAGTCTCGCGAACGAGCGGCAGGAGCCAGGCAAGCGCTGCACCCGCCGGCAGAAACAGCGCGGCCAGCGCGACCGCCGAGCTGCGCAGGTCGCTGCGGGTCAGCAGGAAGCGTGCGACGACGAAGCCGAGCAGGGGAATGCCGAGGAAGACGGCGGTGCTCGTGTGCACGAGCAGCACCTCCACGCCGACGGCTGCAAGCGAAAGCCCGAGCGCCCAACCGGGATGACGGAGAAAGAGGAAGAAGAGCGTGAGCGCGACGGCCACGAGCACGTGACGGTCGACGGTCCCGGGCTGGCTGAGCAGCGCGAACGAGCCTCCGTGTCCGGGTGCAAGCGCAATTGCGGCAACGGTCGCGGTGAGGACCGCAGCGCCGAGCCACATCGAGCGAAAGAGCGCGAGCCCGGCCTCGTAGACGACGGCGAAGGCAACCGGGGCGATCGCGCTCGGCTCGTGCAGCATCACCTGTGTCGGACTGACGCCGCCCACCTTCGCGACGAGGGCGAGGAAGGCGTGCCAGAGCGGGAACGCGTACCCGGGGTGCAGCCCGCCGTCCGCGAACTCGTCGACCGAGCGGACGTGAAGGTCGCCGAATGCGTAGAGCTTCTGCACGCGGCCGAGGTGGAAGAGGGCGTCTCCCGTGATCGCACCGGCCACGTGCCAGAGCGCGATGCCGAACGCGAGCCCGATGAGCGACACGACGAGCGTGTCCCAGGCCGGAGGCCCCGACACGACGCGCAGTGCAAACGGGAGCGCGACGAGCGCGACTGCGGCGAGCACGACGAGCGCCAGGAGGATCGAGCTGTGCACGACCAGGACGAGGAGGAGCGCGGGGCCGAGCGCACCGAGCCCCCACGCAACCGTCGCCGAGGCTCCGCGGAGGCGCAGGGCGCGGGCGACGAGCGCGCCCGGAAGGAGCAGCACGAGGGAAGCGGCCACGAGGCGCAGCCAGAGCCCGAGGCCGTATGCGGGAAGCAGCCGCGCGATGCCGAGCAGCGGCAGGGCCAGCAGCAGGATCGGCGCGCCGCTAGCCCGGCGGCGTACTGCCCACACGGCCGTTCCATTCGTCCGCGAGCTCCCGCAAGCCCGGCCCCTCCACCCGCCAAGCGTCACGCGCGTGCAGGCGCATCCGCGCTTCGATGCCCGGGTCGCGCCTGGCTACCGGCGACAGCAGCGCACGGGCGGCGTACTGGCTTCCGGTGGCGAGTGCGGCAACACGCGCACCCATTCGGCTGTGGTGCTTCCGCCAGTAGCGGTGCCGGCTGCGCCACATCTCGTTGATGCGCCGTTCGGGGATGCCGGCGCTGAACTGCGACTCGTGGTGGACGACGGTGAGCTCCGGGAAGTAATGCGTTTCCCAACCGGCCTGCCGCAGCCGCGTCTGCAGGTCGACCTCTTCGGAATAGAGAAAGAAGTCCTCGTCGAACAGGCCGACCTGGTCGAGCGCCTCACGGCGCAAGACGAGCGCGGCACCCATCACCCAGTCCACCGGCCGGACGCTTGCGCCTTTCGACTGCTTGACGCCGAGCTGTCCGAGCGTTGCGAGACCCATCGTGCTGACGAGCGGAGTCGGAAAGCGCCACGCCGAGTCCTGCAGGCGTCCGTCGGGATAGACCAATCGCGGGCCGAGGGCAGCGACCTGCGGGTGCGCGTCCAGATACTCGGTGATCCGCTCGAAGCTCCAGTCGTCTGCAGTCGTGTCTTCGTTCAGGACGTAGACGTATCGTCCGGTCGTCGCCCGAATGACCGTGTTGTGGTTCGCGCCGAATCCGGCCCGGTGTTCCTGCTCGATCACCCGCACCTGCGGGAAGCGCTCGCGCACGGCGGCGGCGGAACCGTCCTCCGACGCGTTGTCGAGCACGACGATCTCGGCCTCCGTGCCGGCGAGCGACTCGAGACACGCCAGCAGGAGCCCGCGGCTGTTGGTGTTGACGATTGAGACGCTGAGATCCAACGAGCGCGCGCTAACGCGCGAGGCCGCGCGCCACGAGCGCCTCACGCGCCGCATCGACCGAGTCAGTCGCCTCCTGTCCTTCGAGCCATTCGAGCAGCTCCTGCATCCCGGCCTCGAACGGAATCTCTGCGCGGAACCCGAGCAGCTCGTTCGCGAGACCCGTGTCCGCGTAGCAGTGACGGATGTCGCCGGCGCGGTACTCGTTCACGATCTCGGGCTCGAGCTCCTTGCCGAGCCCGCGCGCGATCGCGTTCGCCAGCTCGGCGATCGACGTCGGCCTCCCCGTACCGACGTTGAGCGTCCGGCCGTTGGCACCGTCCTCCTCCAGAGCGAGCACGCAGCAGCGGACAATGTCACGCACGTCGATGAAGTCGCGCGTCTGATTACCGTCCTCGAAGACCAGCGGCGCACGGTCGTTGAGCAGCCGTGACGCAAAGATCGCAGCGGCGCCGGTGTACGGATTCGACAGCGCCTGGCGTTCCCCGTAGACGTTGAAGAAGCGGAGCGCGACGGCGGGGATCCCGTACGCGGCGCCGACGGCGAGCATCATCTCCTCGTGGTCTCGCTTGCCGATCGCGTAGATCGAGGTCGGCCGCAGCGGCTTCGTCTCCGCCGTGGGCTCGGGCTCGAGTGGTGTCCCGTCGTCGGCGAGCACCTCCCATTCGCGCGCGGCGAGCTGGCTGTCGGGGCGAAGGCCGGGCGCCAGGCCCGACTCGCCTGTTTGCGGGTTCCCATACTGCCCTTCGCCGTAGATCGACATCGACGACGCGACGAGGAGCTTCTCGATCTCGTCACGCCGCTCGAGCACCTCCTCGAGCACCACGGCAGCGCCGATCGCGTTGATCGACGTGTAGCGCTCGATCTCGTACATGGACTGGCCGACGCCCACCGCCGCCGCAAAGTGCACGACCGCGTCGACACCGTCGAGAGCACGGCGGACCGCGTCGTGGTCGCGGACGTCCCCGGCCTGCAGCTCGACGTCGTCGTCGAGATAGTCGGGCCGCTCGCCCGCCGGATGAACCTGCGGGTCGAGATTGTCGAGGGCCCGCACCTCGTGCCCCTGGGCGAGCAGCCTGTCGGCAAGGTGCGATCCGATGAAGCCGGCTCCGCCGGTGACGAGAACGCGCATGACCGCGGCGGAGGCTATCTCAGCTCGGGGGCACGCGGACGCGTCACCCCACGCAGGTTCTCGACCGCGAGAATGACGGCGCCCGGCAGCGCCAGCGCGATCGTGACGACGAAGAACAGGAACCCGCAGGCGAGGGCCGACTCCTTGTCGACTCCCAGCTGTGTGAGGAAGCTGACGAAGAAGGCTTCCCGCACCGCCAGCCCGTTGATCGTGAACGGAATGAGGATGACGAGGAAGAGCAGTGGGCCCATGACGTAGTACGGGCGGGGCGACAGCTCGATGCCGACCGCGCGGCCGGTCATCCAGATCGCAAGGACGCGCACCGCCTGCACCCCGAGCGTCAGCAGCGAGACCCAGACCATCAGCCGGACGTGTCCCCGGAAGACGTGCACGCCTTCGTAGAGCGCGCGCAGAGCGCGCTCGACTCGCAGCCTCCTGAGCAGAGGAACGAACCGGCGCAGCGGACCGCGTGCTCGGTGCGAGAAGAACAGCACGCCGAGCACGACGGTACCGACGACGAAGGCGCCCTCGATCCAGACATAGGCCCCGACGTCGTAGTGCCCGAGGGCGAGTGCAAGCCCGACCGCTGCCAGCACGAGCGTGGCGACGCCGCCGAGCGCGCGCTCGAGCAGGACGATCGCCGTCAGGTCGCCGAGCCGGCCGGGATGCCTGCGCGCGGTCTCGTAGACGCGGGAGGCGTCGCCGCCGACGGCCGTGGGCAGCACCTGGCCGGCGGTGTACGACACGAGGTAGGCCCGCATCAGCCAGCCCAGGCGCTCACGGATCCCGCGCGCCTCGAGCAGCTTCTGCCACCGGTATGCCATCGGCGGCACCCCTGCGAGCATCACGAGGACCGCGCCCGCGAACCACGCGAGGTTCGAGTGGACGAGGATGTGCACCGTCTGGCGCACGTCGAGCTGCCAGAGGATGTAGCCGAGACACCCGCCGGTGACTACGAGCGTCAGGAGAACCCTGACGAGTTGCTTGCGGGTCATCCCGCGAAGCGTTCGTGCACGCGTCTCAGTGCGGCGACGACGTCGGCGATGTCGTCGTCCGAATGAGCCGGCGACAGCGGCAGCGACAGCACCTCGTCGCCGGCGCGCTCGGCCACCGGCAGCGGCGGCTGGCCGGCGAACCGCTCGCGGTAGTACGTCAGCTTGTGCACCGGCAGGAAGTGGATCGACGTCGCGATGTTCTCGTCGGCGAGGGCACGCTGGTATTCGTCGCGTGTCGCGCCCGCGGCATCGGCGTCGATCCGCACGACGTAGAGGTGCAGGGCGTGGAGGTCGCGGTCGTCACGTGCGAGCGGCGTGATGCCGGCGAGCCCGGCCACGGCCTCGTCGTAGGCCGCGAACTGGCGTTGCCGGATCTGGGTGTGCCGCTCGACCTTGTCGAGCTGGCAGAGAGCGATCGCCGCGAGCACGTCGGAGAGATTTGCCTTGTAGCCCGGCACCGGGATGTCGTAGAGCGAGCCGTCGCCGCGGCGCATCAACCTCAGATCGAGAACCGCCTGCGCGACGTCGCCGCGATTCGTCGAGATCAACCCGCCCTCACCGGCCGCGATGTTCTTCGTCGCGTAGAGCGAGAAGCACGTGATGTCGGCAATCGACCCGATCTTCCGGCCGCGGTACCTGCTCTCGGCGGCGTGCGCCGCGTCCTCGACGATCGGGATCCCGAGGGCGAGCAGCGGGTCGAGGTCTGCGGGCTGCCCCGCGAGGTCGACGGGCAGCACTGCCTTCGTCCGCTCGGTGACTGCTGCGGCGACGAGCGCTGGATCGATATTGAGATCGTCTTCGAGCACGTCGACGAAGATTGGCGTCGCCCCGGTGTGCACGATCACGTTGGCGGTCGCCGGCCAGGTGATCGGCGACGTGATCACCTCGTCGCCGGGACCGAGGCCGAGGGCGACCAGCGCGAGATGCAGTGCGGCGGTGCCGGAGGCGAGGGCGAGCACGTGCTCGGCCTCGAGGTACTCGGCCATCCGTCGCTCGAGCTCGGCCGCGCGCGGACCTGTCGTCAGCCAACCCGAGCGGAGCGTCTCGGCCACGGCGGCGATCTCCTCCTCGCCGATCGCGGGGGGCTGGAACCCGAGCATCGTCGGACGCCGGGTGGTTTCAGACGAGAGCTTCGACATCCGTCTCGAATCGAATCATCGCTTCAGCCTTCGTGGCGCGCTCGAGGGCTTCCTCCCGGGTGTCCCCGACGGCGAGAACGGCGCCCGCCCGGTCGGCTCCCCGCCGGAAGTCCTCGAAACGGTGGCCGGGGCGCCGGTAGATCCGGATCCCCCGAATCCCCTCCTGGGCGAACGCCTCCTCGATGCCGGTCACCTCACGAAGCTCGCCCGGCGGAGCGACGAGAAAGCGAACGCACGCGCCGCCCATGCGTGCCACCGGCGCGAGCCGGGCCGGAGGAACCTCCTCCCCGAGCGCTGCGGACAGCGCGGCGCCGTTCAGGTCGACGCCGAGCGCGACGCGACAGAGCTCGGCGTCGTGACCGCCGCCGAGTCGCGCGGCGAGCTCGCCCACGCGGGGGCCGTCGGGACCGACCAGCACCTGCGTGTAGCTCGGGCCCTCCGTGATCCCGACCGCCGCGGCTGCGGCGGCTGCCGCCTCGACAACCGCTCCGATCTGCGCCGGCTCGAGCTCGCTCGGCCACGCATGCGTCAGCGCCACCCCGAAGGCTGGCAGGGGCGCGGTCAACCTGTCGGTCACGGTGAGCGGGTGGAAATGCCCGCCGGAGGAGAACGCATTGACCGTGACCTCGAGACCGGGCACGTGCTCCTCGACGAGCAGCGTGGCGGTCCGAGCGGCGTCGAGAGCGACGCGCACGGCCTCGGCGACCTCGTCGGCGGAACGGACGAGCGTCAACCCACGCTGCCCCTGCCGGTCCGGCGCCTTGATCACGCAGGGAAACCCGATCCGCTCGGCAGCCGCCGTCGCCTCGTCAGGCCCGGAGCAGATCTGGAACTCGGGTTGCGGCACGTCTGCTTCCGCGAACCGCTCGCGCTGACGCAACTTCGACGTCGAGAGCGCCGCTGTTTCGGGCGAGATCGCGTGCGGGAGCGAAAGGCGCTCGGCGACGCGAGCCGCGATCGCCACGGGCCAGTCGATGCCCGGGGAGATCAGCCCCGCGACACGCTCCGCGCTCGCCAGACGTTCGATGCCGGACTCGTCCTCGGTCGAGACGATCGCGCGGCGGTCGGCGTAGCGAAAGCCGGGTGCGGACGGATCGCGGTCGACGGCGATCACGTGCAGCTCACGTGCACGCGCGGCGGCGAGCAGTCCGAGCTGGGCCGGCCCCGCGCCTAGGACGAGGAGACGCTTGCCCGGGTCTCGCTCTCGAGAATCCCCCGCCACCACACCTCATTTTCGCGGTACCACGCGATGGTGCGCGCGAGACCTTCCTCGAACGACGTCCGCGCCGTCCAGCCCGTCAGGCGCTCCATCTTCTCCGTCGAGCCGATGTGCCGGTCGACCTGTCCCAGTCTCTCGGGCACGAACGTCTTCAGCGATGACGGCTTGCCGAGTGCCTCGAGCACGGCGTCCGCGATCTCGGTGACCGGGATGTCGATACCGGTCGCGACGTTCAGGACCTCACCCGCGACGTTGTCGAGCGGCGCCGCGATGATCGCCTCGATCGCCTCTGCGTCGTCGTCCACGTAGAGCCAGTCGCGGCTTGCGTGCCCGTCCCCGTGAATCGTCAGCTCGCGGTCCTGCAACGCCTGTGTGATGAAGCGCGGAATGACCTTCTCGGGGTGCTGTCTCGGCCCGTAGTTGTTGAACGGCCGTACGATCGTGACCGGCAGCCCGTAGGTCACGTAGTACGAGTAAGCGAGGCGATCGGCGCCCGCCTTGGTCGCCGCGTACGGGCTGCGGGGATTCAGCGGATGGTCCTCGTCCATCGGCGCCGCTTCGGCGGTGCCGTAGACCTCGCTCGAGCTGAAGAGGATGAAGCGCTCGACCGGCGCCTCGCGGATCGCGTCGAGCAAGATCTGCGTGCCCTCGACGTTGGTCGTGACGAACTCGCGCGCGCCTTCTTCGATCGACTTCTCGACGTGCGACTCGGCGGCCGCGTTCACGATCACGTCGACGTCCGCGACGATCTCGCGCACGAGATCCGCGTCGCGGATGTCCCCTTGGACGAACGAGAGCCGCTCGTGGGACATCGCGCCGCTCAGGTTGTCGACGTTCCCGGCATAGGTGAGAGCGTCGAGAGAAACCACCTCGTACGGTGTCTTCGCCAGAAGATGGTGGATGAAGTTGGACGAGATGAATCCCGCCCCGCCGGTCACGAGGATGCGCTTGCTCACGCCGGGAGCCTAGTGGTTTGAACGACGGCCCCTTCCGGGGAAGGGAGAAACAGGCGCCGGGCCCAGCTCATGCCCAGAGACTTTCAATCCACTCCTGTGCGGGTCGTGATCGTCGACGATCACCGACTCTTCGTCGACGCGCTCGCGCTCCTGCTCGGCCACGACGACCGGCTCGAGGTGATCGGAACCGCGGGTGACGGGCGCTCGGCGATCGAGCTCGCCGTCTCGAAACAGGCGGAGGTCGCCGTGATCGACGTGCGCATGCCGGAGATCGACGGCCTGGAGTGCGCGCGGCGCCTGCGCGTCCGAAGCCCGGAGACGCGCGTAATCCTCGTCACGGGCCTCGACGACGCGTCGCTACCCGAACAGGCGCGCGAGGCCGGAGCCGTCGCCCTCCTGGTGAAAGGGGCGCTCCACGACCAGCTCAAGGAAGCGATCCTCGCGGCAGCGCCAGAGCAGCAGCTGGCGCACTAGAGCTCTCTGTCGATGGTGTAGATCGGGCGGCCCTCGACGTCGCGTTGGATGCGGCCGAGGTACTCGCCGACCAGGGCGAGGATGAAGCCCTGGATGCCGAGGACGAACAAGACTGCGACGCCGCCGAAGAGTGGACCGGGGAAGTTCGACTCGCCGATCCAGAAGATCACGCCGTAGATGCCGAGCGCGAGCGCGAGCAGCGATGACACCGTGCCTAGCAGTACGCCGATCCACTGGATCGGCTGCGGCCAGAAACCCGCCAGAACGTGCAGCGCGAGCCGCGTCAGGCGGAGTGGCGAGTAGCGCGACTGACCGTGACGCGGCGCATGCGCGACGTCGACTTCCACCACGCTCGCACCGCCGGACAGGATCACGGCCTTCGTGAACTTCTGCTTGCCGATCGAGCCGAGCATCGGCTCGACGGCGTCGCGGCGGTACGCGTTGAAGGCGCAGCCGAAGTCCGAGATCGCAACGCCCGTGAAGCGACGCAGCATGCCGTTGATCACCCGCGAGGGCAGGGAGCGGCCCACGGGGTCCTTGCGCCCGCGCCTGCGTCCGCTCGCAACGTCGTTGCCGGCCTCGACCGCCTCGACGAGTCGCGGGATGTCCTCGGGTTGGTTCTGCAGGTCGCCGTCCATCGTGACGATGACGTCCCCGCGCGCCCGCGACAGCCCGGCGTGCATCGCGGGATGCTGGCCGAAGTTGCGCTTGAAGCGGACGGCGCGCACGCGCACGTCGGTCGCGTGAAGGCGCTCGAGGGCCGCGAACGTGCCGTCGGTCGACCCGTCGTCCACGAAGATCAGCTCGAAGGTGCGCGGCCCGGGATCGAGCGCTGCGACCGCACGCCGGTAGAGCTCGTCGATCGACCCCGCCTCATTGAAGACCGTCACCACGATCGACAGATCGGGGGCAGGGAGATCTGCATCGGTGACGAGGCCGGTCTCGAACGCCTGTGTGCCAGCCATGGGCAACAGAGGATAGTGCCCTGGCGATCCCTCTTTCGAGGGACGCGGGCCGCCGAGCCCCTGACGAAGCTCCGGTTGATGCCTGCGGCCTGGCTAGAACGGCGCCTGCTGATCGTGACCGCGGTCGCGCTCTACGGGGCCGTCTTCATCGCGTTCGTCGCCTTCGAGGTCCCGGGCCTCGGGCTTGGGCATTTCTTCTACATCCCGGTTGCGCTGCTCGCACTCGCCGGCGGGACACGCTTCGGACTGCTCGGGGGAGGCGTCGCTGCCGCTCTCTATGCACTTGCGATCGCCGTCACCCCGCGGCTACCGACCCAGGACGTCCTCACGCTTGCGATGGCGATCAGGCTCGTGACCTACTCGTCCTGCGGCCTCCTGATCGGCTGGTTCGCGAACGAGCACCGACGCCACCTCGAACAGCTGCGAGAGTTTGCCGACCGCGACTTCCTGACCGGCCTCCTCAATACCCGTGTCTTCGACGAGGTGCTTGCCCGGCGCTGTAACGCAGAAGCGCCGTTTCTCCTCGTGCTCGGAGACATGGACGACCTGAAGCTGTTGAACGACACGCACGGGCACACCGCCGGAAACCAGAAGCTGCGCGACCTGGCGGACGCGTTGCGCCGGCTCACCGACCCCGAGGACGAGCTGGCGCGCGTCGGCGGTGACGAGTTCGCGGTCCTCATCGAAGGACGACTGGCAGGCGCCGCGCAGCTCTGCGCGCAGCTCCGTGCCGACCTCGAAGCGCAGGATCTGCAGATGACGTTCGGCTGGGCCGCCTGGCCGGAAGACGGGCTCAGCCCGATGGAGCTGTTCCGCAAGGCCGACGACCGGCTCTACGCCGCGAAGCTCATTCAGAGGAACCACCGGGTCGTCACGCAGCTGGCAGGCGCCCGCTAGCACTCGCGCGGGCGGCCGGAGCCGCCCGCGCAAAAGACCGTTCGGACTAGGCCGCTTCCGCGAAGGCGACCGGCTCGTCGACCGCCGCCTCGGCAGCCCGCTTGCGGCTCGGGATCAGGAACGCGGCCACGGCACCGAGGAAGACGACAACCGCGCCGATCCAGAGGGCGGGCACCATCCCGTCGACGAACGACTGGCCGTTCGAGTAGCTCCCGTAGTGCGACCAGACGGACGCGAGCACCGCCACACCGAACACTCCGCCGAGCTCGCGAATCGCGTTCTGCGCGCCCGAGGCCTTGCCCTCCTCCTCCGGCCGAACCGCGGCGAGGACGACGTTCGCAACCGGTGCCCAGAACATCGCCATCCCGATGCCCGAGACCATGAACGGCACGATGAGATGCCAGTACGGAGTCGTCGGTGTCGAGATCGCCGCGAGCGAGGCGAGCCCGCCGGCCTGCAACGTCAGTCCGATGCCCATCAGCCGCGCGCCGCCGATCCGATCGGAGAGAGCGCCGGCGATCGGGGCGACGAACATCGGCATGATCGTCCACGGGAGGATGCGCAGGCCCGAACCGAGCGGCGAGTAGCCCTGCACGGTCTGGAAGAACTGCGACAGCAGGAAGATCGACCCGAACATCCCGAAGAACATGAGGAGCGAGGCGACGTTCGCGAGCGTGAAGACGCGGTTCTGGAAGAAGCGCATCGGCAGCATCGGTTCCGCCGTGCGCAGCTCCCAGAGCACGAACAGCGCGAAGACGAGAGCGCCGGCCACGAGAGAGATGACGATCTCGGGCGACGTCCAGCCCTGCCCGTGTCCGCGCACGAGACCCCACACGATCCCGGTGAGCCCCACGCTCGCCAGCGCGACCCCCGGCAGGTCGAGCTTGGCGGCGGGCCCGTACGTCTCGTCCAGCCGCCGCAGCGCGAGCGGGATCAGGACGATGCCGATCGGGACGTTGAGCCAGAAGATCCAGTGCCAGGAGATGCCGCTCACGACCGCTCCGCCCACGAGCGGCCCGAACGCGACCGCGAGGCCGGCGATGCCGCTCCACGCGCCGATGAACGCTCCGCGCCGGTTGGCGGGAACGCCCGCGCTCAGGATGGTCAGCGTGAGCGGAGTGATGATCGCGCCACCGACGCCCTGAGCCGCACGCGCGGCGATGAGCACTCCGGCCGACGGCGCGAGGGCGGCGGCGGCGGACGACACCGTGAAGATCGCGAGGCCGACCGCGAGCATCCGGCGCCGCCCGAAGCGATCGCCGAGCGCAGCGCCCGTGAGGAGGAGGACCGCGAATGTCAGCGTGTAGGCGTTGACGGTCCACTCGAGGCTCTCGACCGTCGCATGCAGGTCCTCGCGGATGACCGGCAGTGCGGTCGTGACCACGAGGTTGTCGAGCGTGGCCATGAAGACCGCCGCCGAGGTGATCGCAAAAGTCCAGATGGTTCGGGTCTTGGCTGTCATGGATTCCTCCTTCGGGTCGTCAACTCGATCGTGCTGTTGCGCGAAAGGACTGCGAATGCGGCCCTCTGGTGTCTGGTGGTGCGGAAAACCGGCATATGCTTGTGAGTGGTCACTAACTTCAACTCGAAAAAAAGGGGATCTAGCCGTCCTGGCGGCAGCCCTCGATGAGGCGCTGCGCCCAGCCTTCGTCGGCACCGAGCAGGTCCATCGACGCGATCACGTTCAGAAGCATCCCCTTCGCGAAGAAGTGCGAGACCCGCTCCGGGGGCAATCCTGAAACCCGTTCGACGTAGTCGACGAGCTCGCGGTAGCCGTTCCGCACCACCGTGCGAATCGCGGGGTCGTCGCAGGCCGCGTAGGCCTGCATCTGCGAATGGAGATAGGTCGGATCGGTCGCGAGCCGCTCGGCATAGGCCTCGCCGATCGCGTGCAGGGCCTCCTCGCCCTGGAGGCCGGCCGCGGCTGACTGCATCATCTCGAGCGTGCCGCGCATGCAGCGCTCGATCGTCGCGGTGAAGAGCTCCTTCTTCGTCCCGAAAAGGCGAAAGACGTAGGGCTGGGAGATCCCGACCGCCCTGGCGATTGCCTCGGTGGAGCCGCCGTAGAGCCCGTGCGCGGCGAACTCCACGAGCGCGGCCTCGAGAATCTCCTCGCGGCGCTCCTCGGCGCTCTTTCGTTCGGCGACTGGCATGGCTCATATTGTTAGCGATTACTCACTAACTTGTCAAGTCACTTCTGCAGGAGGGCCATGCCGCGGGCCAGCCGCACCGGCTCGCGGCCCTGCTCGGCGGCGAAGCGCGCGAAGGCCTCCGTCGAGTTCACGTCGTCCGACAGGAGCACGCCCCCGGCGCGGAGCGCGGGCCAGCCGGCGTTGAACTCGAACCACATGCACTCGAACGAGTGCTCGCTGTCGTGCATGAACGTGTCGATCGCGCCGAGCCGCTCGAGCAACGGCGGGAGCTCCTCCTGGCTCCGCCCGAGCACGAGCGTCCAGCGCTCCTTCAGATCGGGCGGGATCAGCCATCCGGGCTCGGAGCCGGCCGGGATGCCCGCGCGGCCCTCCCCTTCGAAGAACGTCCCGGGCTCGTAGTCCCGGCCCACTTCTCGCGGCAGGTCGATCGAGTGCAGGTGCCCCTCGCCGTTCGCCTGCAGCGCAAGGAGCGAGAACGCGGTTGAGAACCCGTTCGCGACCCCGGTCTCGACGGCGATCTTCGGTTGCACCTTACGGAGGACGGCGTAGAGATAGACGCCCTCGGTGTAGCCGATCGCACCGAGGGAATGGCCCGCGCCGGTCTCGACGACCGCCTCGTGGTGCTCGCGCCCCTTCTCGAGCAGGTGATCCATCAGGCCGCTGGCTCGCACCTCGTGCTCGTAGCCCTCCAGCACGTCTCGGCCGCCGAGAAAGCGCGCCACTCCGTCGCGAATGCGTCGGCGCTCGGCCGCACGGCGTGGATCGCGAACGTCCCGGACGGCGCGGTAGAGACGGCGTTTCAGCCCGGCGGACACGGCCGCGGATCGTATCGTTGCCTGCGTGGACGCCCGAATCCTCCATTTGCCGGTCAACCTGGCCGGCACAGGTTGGGCACACGTGAACGCCCTGCGCCGCAAAGGCGTCGACGCGCGCCTGCTCGTCTTCTGGCCGCAGAAGTGGCGGCCGGACGAGTACGACATCAATCTCGATCTGCCGCGACAGGGATTGCTTCGCCAGCAGGCCGTCCAGTGGCGCGCGCTCGCCAGGTACCTGCCGCAGACGGACGTCTTCCACTTCTACTTCGGCAAGACGCTCGTCCCGAAGTCGGTGAACCTGCCGATCCTGCGCGCGACACGGAAGAAGTCGGTGATGCACTTCCTCGGCGACGACATCCGGGGCAAGCGGCCCGAGGAGCTCGAGTACCGCAAGAAGTTCGACGCGTGCATCGTCGGCTCGTATGCCGCGACACGTTGGGTCCCCGATCCGACGGCGGTCGTCCCACCGGGTCTCGACCTGCGCGACTACGAGGCCGTGCCACCCGTCGAGCGCGAACGGCCGCTCGTCGTGCATGCGCCGTCGGACCTCGAAAAGAAGGGCACGCGGCATGTGATCGACGCGTGCAGCCGGCTGCCGGTGGATCTCGACGTGGTGCACGGCGTCCCGCACGACGAGGCCGTCGAGCGCTTCAAGCGGGCCGACATCGTGGTCGACCAGCTGCACTACCTCTGGCACGGCGTCTTCGCGATCGAGTCGATGGCGTACGGCAAGCCGGTGGTCACGCACCTCGATCCGGACGCGGTCCGCCAGACGGAAGAGGCGTTCGGCCTGAAGGTGCCGATCGTGGCGGCGACGAAGGACGATCTCGTGGAGAAGCTCAGTCCGCTCGTGGAGTCCTTCGAGCTGCGCAAGCAGCTGGGTCATGAGGGCCGTGCCTACGTCGAGCGGGTTCACGATCTCGACAAGGTCGCCGACCGGTTCATCGAGATCTACGCCTCGGTGCTCGGGTGATGCTCCAGCGCCTCAAGGAGCTGCTGCGGCACTCGGCCATCTACGGCGTCGGCAGCATCATCGCGCGCGTCCTCGGCGTGCTGCTTCTGCCGTTGTACACGCGCTACCTGTCGCCGAGCGACTACGGACTGATCGAGACGCTCGTGGCGCTGGCCGCTGTGCTCACCGCGCTCGTCGCGCAGGGGATGAAGAGCGCCTTCTTCCGCTTCTATTTCGACTCCGCGGAGCTGGAGCGTCGGTATCTCGTGGTCCGCACCGCGTTCTGGTACGTCATGGCCGCGTCGACGGTCGTGTCGCTGGCAGGGATCGTCCTTGCGCCGCAGATCTCCTGGCTGCTCTTCGGAACACACGATCACGGGAGCCTGGTGATCGCCGCCTTCATCGGCTTCTGGGCCGCGTTGAACTACGAGCAGATGACGTCGCTGTTCCGCGTCGAGCAGCGCTCGACCGCCTACGTCGCCGCGACGCTCTGCAACGTGGCGATCACGATCGGCGCCACGATCCTGCTCGTCGTCGTGTTCCACAAGGGACCGCTCGGCGTCCTCGTCGGCAACTTCACCGGCACGCTGATCGTCTACGCAGCACTGCTCGTGTACAGCAGACACGCGCTCGGCCTGCAGTTCGACCGCAAGCTCTATCGCGCGATGAACCGCTTCGGCCTTCCGCTCGTTCCGTCCGCCGTCGCGCTCTGGCTCACGAACTTCAGCGACCGCTTCTTCCTGATCAAGCTCGCCGACGCGCACGAGGTGGGGCTTTACTCGATCGGCGTGCGAATCGCGTCCGCGATCGTCCTGCTCCTGACCGCGTTCCGGATGGCGTGGCCTGCCTTCGCCTACTCGATCGAGGACGATCGCGAAGCGAAGCGCACCTACAGCTTCGTGCTCACGTACGTCGTCTACGTCTGCTGCTGGCTCGCGCTCGCACTCGGACTGCTCGCGCCCTGGATCGTGAGACTGATCACGACGAAGCCGTTCTATCCCGCGCAGAACGTCGTGGCGCCGCTCGCGTTCGGGGTCGCGGCGTTCGGCGCGTACGTCGTCGTGCAAATCGGCACCGGGCGCGCACGCCAGACGCGGTCGAACTGGCTCGTCAGCGGCGCGGCAGCGGTCGTGAACCTCAGCCTCAATTTCGCCCTCATCCCTTCGTACGGGCGAATGGGCGCCGCGATCGCCACCGTGGTCGCCTACACGCTGCTCTTTCTCGGCATGGCCTGGCGCGCACAGCGGGTCTTCCCGGTCCCGTACCAGTGGCGGCGGGTCGCGACGCTCGCTGTCGCGGCAGTCGGTCTGACCCTGCTCGGCAAGCTGCTCGACGTCCCCCTCGGAGTGGCTCTGGCGCTGACGGCGGCGTTCCCGCTCGTCCTCGGCCTGCTCG
The DNA here is from genome assembly GCA_963804935.1 of uncultured Actinomycetes bacterium. GTDB lineage: Bacteria > Actinomycetota > Thermoleophilia > Gaiellales > Gaiellaceae > 3-1-20CM-4-69-9. The sequence goes on along the minus strand of CAWDSD010000017.1, from coordinate 539,563 downwards.
GCTTCTACCTGCCGGCTGAGCGGCGGCGGTTGCGCAGAGTCTTGCCTATTCTGGGCCGATGAGCCTCATCGCGGCGATCCTCCTGGCGAGCACGTCGCTGCACATCACGGTGTGGCCGAACGGGATGGGACAACCGGGCAAGAAGGACTACACGCTCCGGTGCGCACCCGCGGCGGGGACGCTGCCGAGACGCGGCGCGGCATGCGCGCAGCTGATGCGGCTGAACCGCCCCTTTGCACCGACTCCGAAGAACGTGGCGTGCACGCAGATCTACGGCGGCCCGCAGAAGGCGCTCGTCACCGGCCGCTTCCGCGGCAACCTAGTCCGGGCGAGCTTCGGCCGGACGGATGGTTGCGAGCTCGCCCGTTGGAATCGCGTCCGGTTCCTGTTCCCTGGCGTCGCCGCGTCCAACAGCCACTGAGAAGGCCACGGCACCGGCGGTGAAGCCGGCGGCGATCGCGAGAAAGACCACGCGTAGGCCGACGTGCTGGAGTGCCTGACCGACTGCCAGGAAGCCGAGCGGCCCGATGATCAGGGCGAACGTCAGCACCGCCGTCAGCACCTTCGGTCGCAGCGCCTCCGGGGCGCGCATCGTGACGATGGCGAGCACCGGGGCGTTGACGAGCGGCGCGCAGAAACCGAACACGGCCAGCACGACGAGCACCGCCGGCCACGGCATGCTGATCGCCAGGAACCAGAGCGGCAGGGCCATCCCGAGGATGGAGACGCCCGCGAGCCGCAGCAGCGGCACCCTGCGGACGAGGTTCGCCGCGACGAGGCTCCCGATGAGTGCCCCCGCGCCGAAGGCGGCGAAGAAGAAGCCGAGGATCTTCGGCTCCGCGTCGTAACGGCGCAGCACGAGCACGGGGATCGTGGCGAACAACCCTTGCGCCGCGAAGTTGATGAAGGACGCCGCGCAGAGCATCCTCCGAAGCAACTGGTCGTGCCACACGTAGCGCAACCCCGCGAAGAGGCCGCGCGACGACTCGTCCTGCTCGACTTGCTTGCCCACGCGAACGAAGGTGAAGATCACGACGAACGAGAACGCATAGGTCGCCGCGTCGACGATGAGTACTGCAGGAGCGCTGGTGAGGGAGATGAGCAGGCCGCCGAGGATCGGGCCGCCGAGCTGGGTCAGCTGCGTGATCGCCTGGACGAACGCGGAGCCCTGTGCGACGAGCTGCTCGTCCTCGCCGACGACCTCCGGGAGGATGAGACGTGATGACGCGTAGTACGGCGCCATGAAGCAGCCGATCAGGAACGTGAACGTCAGCAGGAGCGGAAAGGAGAGGTGGCCCGTCCAGTAGAGCACTGGCACCGCGGCCATCAGGGGTGCGCGCGCCGCGTCCGAGACGTTCATCGTGCGCTTCGCGCCGAGGCGGGCGATCAGCGAGCCGGCCGGAATGCCCAGGAGGCCGACGGGAAGGAGCTCGGCCGCGAGGACCCAGCCCATCTTCGCCGTCGAGCCCGTCGTGGTGAGGACGAACCACGGGAGCGCGACATAGGTCATCGCCGAGCCGGTGAGCGAGACGAACTCGGCCGTGAGCACCGCGGCGAGGTTGCGGTTCCGGAGCAGCCCCATCTGAGCCGAGAATATAATACGGACGTACGGTTTTGTAAAGTGCGAGGGTGCCGAAGGTCTCCGAAGAGCATCTCGAGGCCCGCCGGGAGCAGATTCTCGACGGGGCCCGCCGCGCGTTTGCGCGCCACGGCTACGAGGGGGCGACGGTCGCGCGGCTGGAGGAGGAGATCGGCCTCTCGCGCGGCGCGATCTTCAACTACTTCCCGGACAAGTGGTCGCTCTTCTTCGAGCTCGCGTCGCGTGACCAATACGAACTGACGACGCTCCTGATCGAGCAAGGGCTGGACGCGACCCTCCGGCACTTGACGACCGAGAGCCCGGACTGGATGGCCGTCTACTTCGAGGTGCTCCGGCGGCTGCGGCGCAGGCCGGAGCTGATGCAGGAGTGGCAGGTGCGTGGCGGCGAAGGACGCGACGCACAGGTAAAAGCCTGGCTCGAAGAGCTGCACGCGAGCGGTGGGTTCCGCAGCGACGTCAGGGTCGAAGACGTCGCAGCTTTCGTCAACATCGTGGCCAACGGCGTGGCCCTTGAGAGGACACTCGGCCTCGAGCTCGATGCCGACGCGCTACTGAAGCTGGTCCACGGAGGGATCGACCCGAAGTAGCATCGCCCGGCGTCCATGCGCGACATCACCGTCCTCGTCACCGCGTCGGGCGCCCCCGGCACCGCGGCTCTCCTGCGAGCGCTCCGTCAGAACGGGGAGCGCGGCGTGCGCATCGTCGGGACCGACATGTCGCCGCAGGCGATCGGACGGCACTTCTGCGACCGGTTCTACGTGGTGCCGCCGGGCAAGGACCCTGCCTTCGCCGATGCGCTGGTCGATGTCGTGCGGCGCGAGAATATCGACGCGATCCTGCCGCAGTCCTCGCACGACCTGCAGGCGCTCGCCGATTCGCGCGACCGGTTTCTCGGCACCACCGTGCTCGTCTCTCCTCCCGAAGCAATCCGGACGGCGAACGACAAGGCGGCGACCTATGCGCTCGTCCAGCGACTCGGACTGCGAGCGCCCGCGTGGCGGCGGGTGAACGGCGCCCGGGCACTTGCCCATTCAGCCGAGGAGCTCGGCTATCCCGACCGCGCGGTCTGCTTCAAGCCGGTCTTCAGCTCGGGCTCGCGCGGCTTTCGCATCCTCGATCCAACGGTCGACCGCGCGCGACAACTGCTCGAGGAACGGCCGGGGAACCTCGCGATGCGCTTGCAGGACGTCGTCGAGCTGCTACCCGAAGAAGGCGGACCGGATCTGCTCGTGATGGAGCTCGCGGAGGGCAAGGAGCGAACGATCGACGGCATCGCGCGCTCGGGCCAGGTCCTGCTCGCTCACGCGAAGACGCGCGAGTCGATGCGCGCCGGACTGGCGATGTACTTCGAGACGCTGCAGGATCACTGGCTGATGGAGGTGGCGTCGCGCATCGTCGCGGAGCTCGGCATCGAGTACTTCTTCAACATCCAGCTCGTCGGCGACCAGGTGATCGAGATCAATCCACGGATCTCGACGATCGTCTACCAGGAGGACCTGAACCTCCCGTACCTCGGGGTCAAGAGCGCGCTCGGCGAAATCTCGCGAGAAGAGCTGGCGCAGCTGAGCGCGCGGGTGCGGCCGACCCGGCGCGCGTTGCGCTACTTCGATCAGGTCGAGTGGGACGACACGAGCTCGGCCGCCGGAACGCAGCTGCCTCCGCGTTCCTGAGCTCCTGCGAGCAGCCTCGAGTAGAGGCGATCCCAGCCGCCGGACGTGACGGGATCGAAGCGGTCCGGATGCCAGAGGACGGCGAAGGCGCCGCCGAACTCCGCCGCCCGGTCCAGCAGTTGCATCAGCTGCGGCTCGGCGCGCTTTGCGGCAAGGCCGAGGTAGCGCTCCTCCGCAAGGGTCGCGTCCATCGCGGCGAGCGGCACCTCGATCAGGTCGAGCGGCTCTTCGCGTTCGAAGTCCCAGGGCCTGAAGGGCCGCGCGATGCCGGCGCGGAAGCCGAGGGCGTCGGGAAAGCCGAGCGTCGTGTCGTACCTGAGACCGACGTCCGCGAGCGGCGCGAGATTCCGGTGCGGATCGACGCGGAGGTAGTGGTAGCGATGGCCGGTGATCGGTCCGGCGAGCGCTTCGAGCTTTTGCTTCTCCGCCGCGAGCCGCACGGGATCGTCCGCCGCGGTGTAGCTCCCGTGCAGGCCGACCTCTCCGCCGGCCTCGAGCAGCGTCTCGACGAGGCGCGGCCGCAGCCGGCCGTAGGCCTCGGCGGCGGCACCGTCGTGCGGGTCGTGATGGCTCGCGATCACGTAGAAGGACGAGCCGGTCGCGCCACGGCGGCGTTCCTCCGCCAGGATCTGCTCGAAGCGCCAGTTGGGATCCGTGCCGCGCAAGCGGTGCAGCGGCACGGTCGCGAGTCCTGTCGTCTCACGCACCGCTGGGCCGAGCCGTGCGTGGCGAACGTTCTGCTTCAGCCGTGCAGCCGCGCCGCGCAGACCGATGCGTGTCCAGCGCCACGGCGTGTCGACGTCGTGCGTGAGCGCGATCGTGAAACGCGGTCGATCGTCTCCCGTGGTGACGCCGAGCTTTCGCCGCAGTCGCTCGAGCGGTGGATCGAGCGGATCCAGGCAGGACCACTCGGCACGAAAGCGGCCGTGCTCGTCACGAGGACCGTTTCGTTCCTCGACGCGGGCAAGATGGAAGAAGCCGTCGGCGAGGTCGTCGCCGACCGGTCGCTCGCCGCGATCGATCTGCTCCCAGGCAGCGGCGTCGTACGGCAGGTCGTCGCCGAAGCCGAGCTCGGTTGCGCCGATCGAGTCGAGCACCCAGCGCGCACGTCGTTCGACGACGGCCGGAATCATCGAAGCGCGCTCCGCACGACCCGTGCGAGGTGCACGGCCCCGGGCTTCGGGTCGTCGCGCGCGAAGACCCCGTCGACGTAGGGCGGCCGTTGCAGGGCAGGGCGCTCGCCGGGCAGGAGCGTGATCGCCCAGCGCTTCCCGGCACCGTTCATGGTGGCCGGCGGGGGTGAGCTCTCACCGACGAGGTCGTCGTAGGCGATGCGCGGCAGGTCGACGCCACAGGCCGTTGCGAGCCCATGCCATTGCCAAAGCCGCGGGTTGATCTCCATCAGCTTGAAGCCGCCGTCGCGCGGATCGCGCTTGAACTCCACCTGCGACAGGCCGTAGTAGCCGAACGCCTCGAGGAGCCGCAGCGCCGCGTCGACCGCCTCCTGCATCCAGACGGCCTCACCCACGCGGCAGGTGCCGACGCCCGGCGGAGTCTGGCGCAGTTTCCGTCCCGAGAAGATTCCGAGCGGGAGACCCGCTCGCGAGAGGTAGCTGCCGACGGTGTAGAGCGTGTCGTCCCCGCCGGGAATCAACTCCTGCACCATCGGAGCGAACTCCTCGGCGCTCGTGTAGGCCTCCGCGACCTCGTCGAGCGTCGCGCAGCGAAACGCCTGTTTGCGGAAGCGCTGTTTGAAGCCGACCGGGTGCTCGGGCTTGACGAGCACCGGCAGGCCGAGCTCCTCGGCTGCGTCGCGGGCCTCTTGCGTCGAGCCGGGGTAGTGCGTGCGGGGCGCGTCGACGCCTGCGAGCGCTGCCGTGTCGAGTTGTTCGCGCTTGCTCTGCACGCGCTCGAGCAGATCCCACTCGGGAAAGGGAGCAAGCACCTCCAGGTCGCCGAGGTGCTCCGAGATCAGGTTGAGCTCGCGGTCGTGGGTCGGAAAGACGACGACCTTGCCGAGCGCACGAATCGAAGCGACGAACCTCTGCGGATCCGCGCCGGGATCAGCGCTCAGAAACGGCTCGGCGTAGCGCGAGCGAAAACCGAGTGCGCTCGGACGGTGGTCGACGGCGAGAACGCGGATCCCTGCGCGGCCGAGCGAGCGAATCGCCGCGAGCCCGTTGACCCAACCGACGTCCACGACCGCAGCGGGCACCTCGTGCTCTGTTCCAGCTCGCGTCATTGCGTCCGATTCTGCCGAGGGTCAGAGAAGCGACACACATTCGTCACTGCTGCGAGACCCCGAGCCCAATACGACCATGCGAGAATAAAGGTGCCGTTTGCAGGCGCTTTGGCAAGCGGGACAGGTCTTGGGGTCTGACCCCAAACAGCGCCAGTTGGGACATGCCGCGCTAGCGGAGGGCGTTGAGCGCCGCCAGGTCTTCCGGCGTCGGCTGCCATTCGGCTGCTTCCACGTTCGCGCGGACCTGCTCGGGCTTCGTCGCACCGGCGATGACGGACGCGATCGTCGGTTGTCCGAGGAGGCCGCCGATCGCAACGTTCAACAGCGTCACGCCACGCGCTTGCGCAAACTCCTCGAGCGCTTCGAGGCGATCGAAGGTCTCGTCCGTGAAGACCTCGTCGCGACCCGAGAGGCGCGTTCCTTCCGGCCGATCGGCCCCGCGGCTGTACTTCCCCGTGAGCAGTCCGCTCGCAAGCGGGAAGTACGGGAGCACGCCGATCCCCAGGCGCGCGCACGTCGGTAGCAACTCTTTCTCCGCCTCGCGGCGCATCAACGAGTACTGGTTCTGCGCGCTCACCGGCCGCGCGAATCCCTGCTCACGACAGAACGCGTCGATCTCCTCGACCTGCGCGGCCTTGAGATTCGAGTGCCCGACGTAGCGCACCTTCCCTTCCCGCACGAGCTCGTCGAGCGCGCCGAACGTCTCCTCGAACGGCGTAGTGCCGTCGGGGGTGTGGTACTGGTAGAGGTCGATCACGTCGGTTCTCAAGCGCTGCAACGAGCCTTCGATCGCCTTGCGGATGTACTCGCGGGAACCGCGCGCCTTGGTGCCGTCGCCCATGTCACCGCCGAACTTCGTCGCGAGCAGGACCCGATCGCGTCGGCCCTCGAGCGCTTCCCCGAGGAACGACTCGCTGCCGCCCTGATTGCCGTAGATGTCCGCGGTGTCGAAGAGCGTCACGCCCGCGTCCAACGCGGCGTCGACGACTGCACGCGTCCCTTCGAGATCGACACGGCCGCCGAAGTTGTTGCAGCCGAGACCGACGACCGAGACGTCCGGGCCTTCCTTGCCGAGGCGGCGTGTACGCACGGCCGCGGATGGTAGACCTTCACTGTGCTCTACCGCCGCCTCGGCTCGAGTGACCTGAACATCTCGGAGATCAGCCTCGGGTCCTGGCTGACCTACGGCGGCGGCGTCTCGAACAGGCAAGCCGAGGCGTGCGTGGCCAAAGCGTTCGACGTCGGGATCAACTTCATCGACACGGCGAACGTCTACGGAGGCGGCGGGGCCGAGGAATTTCTCGGCGAGGTTCTCACGAGACGCCCACGCGACTCGTACGTCCTCGCGACGAAGCTCTACTTCCCGGTCAACGGCGACCGTGGGCTCTCACGCGAACAGGTCTTCAAGCAGATCGACCTCTCGCTCGGCCGGCTCCGCACCGACTACGTCGATCTCTACCAGTGCCATCGCTACGACCAGGAAACACCGCTCGAGGAGACGATGGAAGCGCTCACCGAGGTCGTCCGCCAGGGCAAAGCCCGCTACCTCGGCTTCAGCGAATGGACGGCCGACCAGATCCGCGCGGCGCTCGCACTGGTTCCCGGCGTCGAGAAGTTCGTGTCGTCGCAGCCCCAGTACTCGCTTCTGTACCGCGTCGCCGAACGCGAGGTGATCCCGCTCTGCAAGGAGAACGGCATCTCCCAGATCGTCTGGTCGCCGCTTGCACAAGGCGCCCTGACCGGGAAGTACAAGCCTGGGGAGGAGCCCGCCGCCGGAACGCGCGCTGCCTCCCAGCAGATGGGCTGGGCGATGGACAGCTACCGCGACGACGAGGTCCTCGAGAGAGTGCAGCGGCTCGGGCCGATCGCCGAGGGACTGGGAGTGACGACGGCGCAACTCGCGCTCGCCTGGGTGCTCCGCGAGGGGAACGTTGCGGCGGCGATCGTCGGAGCGTCACGGCCCGAACAGGTCGAGGAAAATGCGGGGGCATCCGGGATCTCTCTGGATGACACGACGCTGCAGGCGATCGACGAAGCGGTCGCCGACGTCGTCGTCCGGTGAGCGCTCGGGGTTTCGCGGCGGGGCTCGCCGAGCTCGTGCTGATCGTCGACGACGTTCCGCGCGCCGCGGACTTCTATCGGGAGGTCGTCGGCCTCGAGCCCGAGAGCCCGGCTGACGAGGAGTGGGCCTGGTTCTTCGCGGGAGCGGCGGATCGGTCGCAGCGAATCGCGCTGCACAAGGGGTCGCTGCTCTTCGAGGAGCATTCACCGCACCCCGAAGGCCATCGGTTCGGGAACGTGCATTTCGCCCTCGAGGTCCCGCGCGGCCGGCTCGACGAGGCCGTCGCACACGTTGGGACGAGCACCGAGATCTACGGGCCGACTCGCTTCGACTGGATGCAGGCGACGTCGTACTACTTCTACGACCCGGACGGCAACCTGCTCGAGCTCTGGTCGAGGGACGCGTAGGCCCCGGCAGACTCGCCGGGGCCCGCGATGGACTGCTAGGCGGCCAGGCGCTTTCGCGCCTTCTGCACTGACGGTAGAGCCGCCTTGGCCTTCGCCAGCGGTCGCGCGCGCAGCGCGACGGAAGCGGGCTTCGCCGAGATCGTGATCTCCTCGCCGGTGGCCGGGTTGCGGCCCTTGCGCGGCTTCGTCGCCTCCTTGACGCGCACGACGAGCTGGACGACGCCGCCGATCCGGACCTTCTCGGCGTTCGCGAGCTCATCGAGGACGATCTCCTCGAGCGCCGCCAGCGCTGCCTTGGCGTCGCTCTTGCTCAGGCCGCTGCGTTCCGCGACCTCGCTTGCGAGCTGTGTCTGGGTGAGTGGCATTCGTACTCCTTCGGTTGTGGGCGCAATGACGTAGGGATTCAAGCGGGGCTGCCAGACGGACGCACCGGGGATCAGGTCACGACCCGGTAGACCTCGAAAACCTCCGCAAACTCGCGGTTGACGTTGATTCCGTGGGTCCGGGCGACATTCCGGATGTACTCGGGGTCGCTGTAGCGCCGGTGCTGCTGGGAAGCGTACTTGCGAAGCGCGGCGACCTTGCGCTCGATGTGGGGCTCTTCGAGAGCGAAGTACGCCTGGTAGGCGAAGTCGAAGTTGTTCCAGGGGATCTCGTAGCCGAGAATCGTCGTCCGCTTGAACGCGCGCAGCCCCTCGGCCGCGATCACCTGATGGTCCTGGTGGATGTCGTGCAGGCTCGGCTGGAAGACGGCGTCCGGCCGCCACTCCTCCCAGAGCGCGACAAGCAGCTCGAGGATGTCCTGCCGGTGCTCGGGGAAGGTGCGCACGTCGAAGTCGTGCACCGTGAGATTCTCTCGCGCGATCCCGAGCTCGGCGGTCGCGTCCTCCACCTCGCGGGCGAGCGTGTCCGGCGGAAAGCCCTCCGGCAGCGACCTCGTGGCGATCGAGAACGCCACGTACCGCACCTCCGCGCCTTCTTCGACGAGCCTCGCCATCGTCCCGCCGGCGCCGAATTCACCGTCGTCGGTGTGCGGTGCGAGCACGAGGACGCGTTCCCAGGATCCGATCACGCGGCCCTTCCTATCACGATCCCCCTACGGCGCCGCTTGCGGTGCCGTCACCTGGACATGTGGGCTCTGCCCGCATGTCCGTCGGAACTCGCCAACCGACCCGACCGACTCGACCACAGACAGTCCGTAGTCTCTGTTCGTCATGCCCCATGGCGACCTGGCTCAGCTGTCCGCGGTGATCGGCGGGCTGGGAGCGGCGGCGATGCTCCTTGCGCGCACACGCACCCAGCTCCTGGCCGGCCTCGCGGCGACCGCGGCCGCGGAGATCGGGCTGGCCGCAGCTCTGATCCCGGGCGCGGATCTCAAGTTGGTCGTCAACCCTGCGAGCCATGCGGCCGCCTTCGTGGTCGGAGTCGTCGCCGTCGGCGCAGGGGCGTGGGCGCTTGCCCGCTATCCGGCGGTCGTGCCGGTGGCACTGCTCGCAGTAGCGCCGTTTCGGGTTTCGGTCTCGATCGGCGCACAGACGGCGTATCTCCTCGTTCCGCTCTACGTGGTGCTCGCCGCGGCGATGCTCGCGTTCGCCTGGCGCGCACTGCATGGCGACATGGGAAAGCCCCTGCCGCCGCTGCTGGCCGTTCCGGCGGCCGCGTTTGTCGCACTTGCGGGAATATCGCTGCTCTGGACCCGCGATCTGCGCCAGGGCAGCATCGAGCTCCTCTTCTTTCTCTTCCCCTTCTCCGCCCTGGTCGTCGTGGTCGCACGCTCGCCGTGGCGCAAATGGCACCCACGCGCGCTCGCGACGACGCTCATTGCGCTTGCCGGCCTCTTCTCCGCCGTCGCCCTCTTCCAACGCTTGACCCATGGGCATCTGCTCGCGGGGGACGTGGAGCGGGCGAACGCGTACACGACGTACTTCCGCGTCACCTCGCTGTTCAAGGACCCGAGCGTCTTCGGCCGTCACGTCGTGATCGCGATCGCAGTGCTGCTCGTCGCGATCTGGCTCGGCCGGATCGGTTTCTGGGCCGGAGCCGCGCTACTCACCTTCCTGTGGGCCGGTCTCTTCTTCTCGTACTCGCAGTCGAGCTTCGTCGCGCTCTTCGCGGTCGGCGTCGCGATCTCGTACGTCCTCGGTGGACCGAGACTGCGGCGCGTGCTGCTCGTCGGCGCGGCGGCCTGCGTGCTCGCCGGAGCGGCGTTCGTCGCCGCGACGGCGGTCAGCGACTCCGCGCGCCAGGCGACGAGCGGGCGCACGCGGCTCGCACGCGTGACGTGGGTCGTCTTCGCGAACCATCCACTCGTCGGTGTCGGAATCGGCGGCCAGCCACAGGCGAGCAGGGACGAGGCAAACACGCAGCTCTCCGCGAAGCGCGACCGCTCGCACACGACACCGCTCACCGTCGCAGCGGAGCTGGGCTTGCTCGGCCTCCTCGTCTACGCGGCGCTGCTTGCGGGCGCGAGCCGGCTCCTCTTCCTCGTCACGCGCCGCGACCGCGCGCTCGGGCTCGCCGCAGGCGCGGTTTTCCTCGCGCTGTTCATCCACTCGCTGTTCTATGCCGGCTTCTTCGAGGATCCGATCGTCTGGGGTGTGATGGCGCTCGCCGGCTGGGCATACGTCGCCCTGCCTCGCACTCGACGGAGCGCGGCAGTCGCCGACACGGAAGAGCGGTCGAACGACGACGGCTCGGGCGAGCCATCGGTTCCCCAACTGCAGCATCAGGCTCCGCTGGCAGACTAGTTCGGCCGGGTGCGCCGCAGGATCCTTCTCATCGTTCTTCTCGTCGTGCTGCTGATCGTGGGAGCGGGAGCGGCCTACCTATTCAAGTCACGGGAGCATCCGGGCGGGAAGCTCGACACGAAGCTCAGCGGCGTCTCGCAATCTGTTGCGACCAACGTCACGGTGACGGCGCCGCCCAAGAAGAAGGGCCGCTACCACCTCGTCGACGACAAGCGCTGCTGGGACAACTTCGGCGGAGATCCTGGACGCACGCTCTCGCGGCCCGGGATCGACATCGGCCTGCCGCTCCGTCACTTCTGGGTGGTCGGACTGCGCAGCTACATCGAGTATCCGCCCAGCTACTGCGGCGGCATCCTCTACGTCAACTCGTTCGGGGGAAGGACGGTCGCGCTCGACTCCCACAACGGGCACAAGATCTGGGAACGGCAAGGCGGCAAGAAACCGTCAACACCTGCAATCGCCGGGCCGCGCGTGATCGTGACGTCGCACGACGGGAACGCGACGGCCTACAACCGCTACAACGGGCAGACGCTCTGGCGCTTGCACGTCAACGCCAGGATCGAGTCCTCGCCGGTCGTGGTCGGGCGGGTCGTCTACTTCGGCGCAACCGACGGCCGGCTCTTTGCCGTCTACGTGCGCACCGGCAACGTGAAGTGGGCATACGACACCGGCGGGCGCATCAACTCGAGCCCGTCGATCTCCGGCAACCGCATCTTCATCTCGACGTACGCAGGCTCGATCTACGCACTTCGCGCCAGTGACGGGCACAAGCTCTGGGACACGTACCTGCGCCGCGACGTCCTGCGCTACGAGAGCTTCTATGCGAGCGCCTCGACCGACGGCAGGCGCGTCTTCACGATCGCCCGGTCGGGCAAGATCTACGCGCTCTCGGCGAGCAGCGGCCGTGTGATCTGGACCGCACATGTCGGCGGGCTCGGCTACTCGACGCCCGCGATCTCCCAGGGACGCGTCTTCATCGGCGGCTTCGACGGCTACCTGCGCGCATTCCGTGCGAGCAACGGCCGCCTCCTCTGGCGTCGCTATCTGGGCGGGCGCATCCTCGGCGGTTCGTTCGTCGCCGGGAACCTCGTCTTCACGTCGACGCTCGCGGAGCACACGTTCGCCATGCGTGTCACCGACGGCAAGATCCTTTGGCAGCTCCCCATCGGCAAGTATTCGCCGGGAATCGTCACGGAGCGCCATTACTTCTTCACGCTGAACGGCATCGTGATGGCGTGGCACGCGCGCCGCAGCCCGCAGATTCTCGCCGAGCAGCGCCAAAGAAGGAGGTCAGCGCAGGGGCGGGTGACGACGGCGCCAAAGCGGGGAGCGCCTTAGGCCGAAGCTCGCCGCGCGCCACGCCGCCGCACGTGTGTTGTACGAGGCGCGCCGCAGCCTTCCCCTCGGATCCGGCCGCTCGTGCGACTCGTAGCCGAGCTCTCCGAGGAGGTCTCCGGCGACCTGCTCGAATGCCCCGACGTCCTCAGGGGACATCTGCAGCCGCCAGTCGCGCAGGCCTGCGGTGGGAGGACGCTTGAGGCTCTGCTGGTGCGGCTTCGCCGAGGTGCCCTCGACGCTCCCCACGTAGTCCACCATCGCCGGCTCGTAGGGAAGCAGGGCGAACGTCGAGATCCGTCGCAGGACCGTCTCGACGTCCTGGACGAGCTCCTCGTAGCGAACCTCGAGGTAACGCGAGCCGCCGACCCGCCAGCCGAGCCTCCGCGCCGCCTTGACCTCGGCCCGCCACTGACAGGCGAACTCGGCGACGCTCTCGGGTTGCATCCAGGTCTCCGTCATCAAGCCCTTCGGCATCGAGAGAAACGAGGTGGCCGCGTCGCGGCCGTCACGGATCAGATGCACGAACAGCGCATCCGGGAACAGCCGCTCGAGCAGGTGCAGGTTCTGCATGTACATGGGCGTCTTGTCGCCCCAGCGCTCCTTGCCACGCTCCTCCGCGTACACCGCGTAGACCGTTGCGATCGCGGCTCCGATTGGCATGCCGTTGCGGAGCCGCCGACGCACCTTGTCGAGTGGGACGTTCCACTCCGCGAGCGTGTCGATGCGGCGAAGATCGTCGACGAACGCCTCGGGGTCGACGCGACGAAGATGCCGGTCGGCGAGCTGCGGGACGAAGTACGACTCGTCCGGAACGGCGAGCTCGGAGTGACGGTCGAGCATGACGCGCAACAGCGTCGTGCCCGAGCGGCGCACGCCGAGGACGAGGACCGGCGGCCCGCCGGGCGTCACGGTAACTGCACGGGTGCCGAACGGTTTCCTGCGAGGTCCTGCGCCACGAGCAGCAGCTGATGACGTTTTGGCTTGACCACACGCCCGTTGATACGCCCGTACCAGGTCAACCGACCGTGCCGGCGCGTCCCGTACGTGAAGACCGCGCGGTGTCTGTTGACGATCAGGATGCCGTGCCCCGGCTCGGAGAACGTGTAGGAGATCTTCAGCTTCCGGCCGTTGCTCCGGAGGTGGGTGGCGGTGATCGTCGGCTTCATCGTGTCGACGCGGATCGGGTTCGGCAGGTCGATCGTGCGGCCCACTCGCTCGAGCTTGACGAGCGGCAGATAGACGCCGTCGGGCACGCGCTTTCCGTTCGCGTCGCGTCCGTTCCACCGCACGCGCACGTTCCCGCGCGGGAACAGGCCGCGAGCCACCGTCACCTCGCTTGCGCCAACGCGGATCGCGATCGTGAGCCGATCTGCGCGCCGAAGCGAGAAGTCGATGTTCGCGACGGCAGAGTCGCAACGGCAGACCGGCGAGAAGACCTTGTCGATCCGGGTCTGGGAGATCGGGCTAGGTTCGAGCTTGAGGCGCTGCGTCACCACGAAGGCGGTCGCCGTCACGACGAGCAGCAGCAGAGCCAGGATCGTCGGGGCGTTCCTCTTCATCGGTGCGCGATTGTACGCCGCGCATACCTGTGGCCAGCCAGACGACGAAGGCGGTCAGCCCGACGCCGAGTCCGATCGTGATCACGTACCCGGCGGCCGGCACGTTCAGGAGCTTCACGCCGCTGAGCGCCAGCACACCCGCGAGACCGAGCCGGAGCGCGTCCTGGGGGATGTGCAGCGTGAACCGGCTCGAGATCCAGATTCCAGGAATCGAGCCGATCAGGAGCCACGCCATGGCGTGGAGGTCGACATTGCCCTGCACGAGGTGGCCGAAGCCGGCGACCCAGAGCAATGCCGCTGCGTGGAAGATGTCCGTCCCGACGATCCTGGCGATCGTGAGGGGATAGATCATCACCATCACGAGACCGAAGAAGGTGCCGCTACCGACGGACGTGAGTCCGACGATGAAGCCGAACACAGCGCCGATCAGAACGGCGCGGATCTTGTCCTTGCGCCGCAGGACGAACCCCGCCTCGCTCGGCTGCACTCCTCGCTTGACGAAGGTCTTGGCAACAAGCCCGGCCGCGCCGAGCACGAGCGCGGCCCCGACCGCATAGCCCTCGGCGGACTGCACCCCGTCGCCGTACGAGCGCGCCAGCCAGCCGGCGACCGCAACACCGAGGAGGGACATCGGTCCCGAGCCCGCGAACATCCACAGGGTCAGGTGCGCGTGCACGTTGCCGAGCCGACGGTGGCGCACGGCGCCGAAGCTCTTGAAGACGGCGCCGTGCAGGATGTCGGTGCCGACCGCGTAGGTCGGCTTGAAACCGAACACGATTACGAGGATGGGCGTGAGCAGCGCGCCCCCGCCCATGCCGGTGAGCCCGACCAGGACTCCGATCAGGAGCCCTGTGAGGGTGAACTGCCAGGTCAAGCTACCTCCGGTACGCCTGGATCAGCACCTCGGCCACTTCTGGTCGCGAGAACTCCGTGGGCGGAAGCTCTCCTGCTTCCAGCATCTCTCTCACCTTCGTGCCCGAGAGGAAGACGTGGTCGTCTCCGCCGTGCGGGCAGGTCTTCGCCGAGGCCATCGAACCGCACGCCTTGCACCAGAACGAGTGCTCGAAGAACATCGGCTCGATGTCGAGCTCGTGCGGCTCGAACTCGTCGAAGATCAGCTGCGCGTCGTAGGTGCCGTAGTAGTCACCGACACCTGCGTGGTCGCGGCCGACGATGAAGTGCGAGCAGCCGTAGTTCTTACGGCAGATCGCGTGCCAGACCGCCTCGCGCGGACCGGCGTAGCGCATCGCCGCCGGGAAAGCGGAGAGCACGACCCGGTCGGACGGGTAGTAGCCGTCGAGCAAGACGCGGTAGCACTCGACCCGCGTCGCGGCGGGTACGTCGTCCGACTTCGTGTCGCCGACCAGTGGATGGATCAGGAGGCCGTCGACCGTCTCGAGGGCCACCTTCGTCAGGTACTCGTGCGCACGGTGGATCGGGTTCCGGGTCTGGAACCCGACGACGCGGCGCCAGCCGCGCTCCGAGAACTCGGCTCGCGTCTCGGCCGGGTCCTTTGCCAGCTCGGGGAAAGCCGGCTCGGCCCGCTCGAACACCGTCACGCGTCCCGCGAGGTACAGCGGCTTCTGCTCGTACAGCCGCGCGACACCGGGATGCGCATCGTCGGTCGTGCGGAATGCCTGCTGCGCCTCCCGCTCTCGGTCGTACTCGTACGTCTCGCCGACGTCGAGCACGGCGACGAGCTTGCCGCTCTCGTCGGCGAGCGCAACACGATCGCCGGACGGCGCCGTCTCGACGGCCAGGCAGACAGGCAGCGCCCAGGGCAGGCCGTTCGCGAGCCGCATCGTGTCGAGCACGGACTCGTAGTCCTCGTGGCCCATGAAGCCCTCGAGGGGCGACAACGCACCGCAGGCGATCATGTCCAGGTCGGAAAGCTCGCGCGAGGTCAGCGTCACGACCCCGAGCGTCTCGACGTCGTCAGGCCGTTCACCCGTCCGGTCGACGAGCGTGCCGCCGTGCGGCGCGATCAACTTGGTCTCGGTCGCGACGCTCATACTCGCACCGCAGCGGGGATCAGACCACGCTCTTCGAGGTGCTGCAGGATGAGCTGCGCGCTCTCCTCCGGCTCGTGCTGCTCCGTGTCGATGCGCACCTCGGGATTGCTCGGCTCCTCGTACGGGTCGTCGACACCGGTGAAGCCTTTGATCTCACCCTTGAACGCCTTCTCGTAGAGACCCTTGACGTCGCGGCGCGCGCACTCCTCAACGGACGTGGCGACATGCACCTCGATGAATGTGCCCCACTCCTCGACGAGCTCCCGCGCCTTCTGCCGCGTCTCCTCGTAAGGCGAGATCGCCGCTGCGATCACGGCGGCGCCGTGCCTGGTCAGGCGCGCGGCGACCCAGCCAATTCTCTCGATGTTCGCATCGCGGTCCTCCTTCGAGAACCCGAGCCCCTTCGACAGGTGCGTGCGCACGGTGTCGCCGTCGAGGTACTCGACGATCGGGCCGCGTTCCTCGATTGCGGGACCGACCAGGTGGGCGATCGTCGTCTTGCCGGAACCGGACAGTCCCGTGAACCAGAGTGTGAAACCGCCGTCGCGCCTGCGCTCCGTCTCCGGATGCTCATGCGCATAGATGTGCTCACCAGTGTTCGCGTTAGTCATTGGACTCCTTCACTAGTCGCGTGTTGCCGTGGATGCCGCACTCGAGCTTGTCCGAGCCGGCCCAGCGTCCCGCTCGCTCGTCCTCGCCCTCGATGACGGGGCGGGTGCACGGGATACAGCCGATGGACGGATAGCCCGCGTCGTGCAGCGGGTTGTAGGGAATCTCGTTGACGTGGATGTATGCCTGGACGCGCTTCGCGTCCCAGTCGACGACGGGCTGGATCTTCCAGACGCCGTAGCGCTCCGACCATTCGACCCGCTTTGCGTCGGCGCGCGTCAGCGCCTGCTCGCGGCGGATACCGGTGATCCACGCGTCGTAGGGAGCCAGCGCCCGCTCGAGCGGCTCGACCTTGCGGATGTGGCAGCAGCGGTCGGGGTCGCTCTCCCAGAGGTTCGGCCCTTCCTGGATCGCCTGCTGCGCGACGGTGATCACCTCGGGGCGCTCGAGTCGGAGCCCGTAGCGCTCGACGAGCCGGTCGCGTGTCTCGTAGGTCTCCTTGAAGAAGAGCTGCGTGTCGAGCTCGACGACCGGGACGTCGAGGCCCAGCTCGCCGAAGACCATGTGCACGAGCACGGAGGACTGCCGCTGCCAGGAGCACGTCAGGCACATGCGGTCGCCGAACTGCTCGTAGGCCCAGAGCAGCGCCTCCTCGGCGGTCATCGCCTCGACGTCAGGAAGCTGGAGCTCCGGCACGGTCGCCAAGGAGCACCTCCTTCAGCGTGTCGCCGCGCAGGCCGCGGCGAAGCGTCTCGAGCGGGATGACCTCGTCAGGCGGGATGTTGCCGAGGTTCACCGAGGGACCGAATTGCTTGATGAACCACACCTGAGCCGCTTTGGTCGGTGCCTCGAAGACGACGTTCACAGGTCCCACGGCCAGAGCGATCTCGCCGATCAGGTCGGTGCGCATGCCGCCCGAGGAATCGAAGATTCCGGCCGTGCCGCCCTCTCGCGCCTCGGTGATCACCTTCCAGGCGCCGGCGTCGAGCTCCTCCTGGAGCCACTGCACCCACTGCTCCGGGCTGTACTCGACCGCTGAGTCCTTCGAGCCCACCTCGGACAGGACGGTGAAGTCGCGCGCGAAGTCGGCGATCAGCTCGAGCTTTCGCTCCCGCGGAATCTCGATCGTCCCGTCGGAGATCTCGACGTGTCGGAGCCCGAGGCCCTGCAGCCACGACTTGTACTCGTCGAGCTTGTCCTTCGCGTAGACGACCTCGAAGAACGTCCCCCCGATCACGACGGGCTTGTCGCGCAGGACGTCGAGCTTCCGGCGCAGGTTGGCGGTGACGGCGGCCGTGCCCCAGCCGAGCTTGACGATCGAGATGTGCTCGCCGGCGACCTCGAGCACGTCCTCCCACGCACGGGGGCCGAGGCCCTTGTCGATCACGTGAGTCAGCCCGTGGTGCGGGGTCAAGCCGAGGTCAAAGTCGCTCATAGAGCTCCTCGAGCTTTGCCTTCGCGCGCTCCTGCACGTCGTGGAAGAGCGAGTTGCCGTGCGAGTCGATCCCGACGGTGAGCGGGCCGAAGTCTTTCACTCGGAACTTCCAGAGGCACTCGGGCATGAGCTCTTCCCACGCGACCTCTTCGATCTCCTCGATCTGCGTCGTCTCGAGCGCGGCAGCGCCGCCGACGATCGCGAAATAGACCATCCCCAATCTCTGCATCGGCTCGATCGCCTCGTCCGGGAGACCGCCCTTGCCGCAGATCGCGCGCACGCCGTACTGCGAACCGAGGCCCTCCGTGAAGCGCACCATTCGCGCCGACGTGGTCGTCCCGATGCAGACCTTCTCGTACTTGCCGGGGCCGAGCTTGCGCACGCCGGGCGCGGTGTGCAGCAGGAACGCGCCGCTCAAGTCCATCGGCGGTTCGATGCCCTGGTCGAAGATTCGGATCTGCGTGCGGTCGCGGATGCCGATGATGTGTCCGTCGACCGTCACCTCGTCGCCGGCGCGTAGCTCGCGGATCGCTTCCTCGGTCGCTGGAAACTGCATGCGAACAGCGGCCATCTAGAGCACCGCCCAAAGAGCCGGGGTCAGACCCGAGCAGTTTGGGACGTGGCTTCGAAGGTCGCCGTTAGAACTCACGGTCGTACTCCACTTCGCCGTTCGCTGCGACGTGCGCGCTTGCGCGACGTGCGGCCCAGCACTGGTAGTTGACCGCGACGGGGTTCAGCGTCATGTGCGTGTCCGCGTGCTCGACGTGGCACGACAACACCGTCACGTCACCGCCGAGACCCATCGGGCCGATGCCCGTCTCGTTCAGCAGCTCGTACAGCTCTTCTTCCAGCTTCGCGACGTGCGGGTCCGCATTGTGCGTACCGACCGGTCGCGCGATCGCTTCTTTGGCGAGATACATCGCGTAGTCGGCGCTGCCGCCGATGCCGACGCCGACGATGCCGGGCGGGCAGGGCTTGCCACCGGCGCCGACGATCGACTCGAGCACGAACTGCTTCACGCCCTTCACGCCGTCGGCGGGGACGCACATCTTCAGGAAGCTCATGTTCTCGCTGCCGGATCCCTTCGGCACGCACTTGACGTCGAGCCCGTCCCAGTCGGCGATGAACTCCCAGTGAACGATCGGCAGTCGGTAGCCGGTGTTCGGTCCGGTGTTCTCGCGCGTGATCGTGTGCACCGCATTCGAGCGCAGCGGATGCTCGACGGTCGCGCGCTCGGTGCCGGTCTTCAGCGCGGCGTAAATTCGAGCCGGATGCAGGGGAAACTGCTCGCCGACGCGGCACGTGTAGACGGCGATTCCCGTGTCCTGGCAGACGAGGTTCTTCTCCGTCTCCGCGACGGTGACGTTCTTCAGGATGGTCTGCAGAACGCGCCGTCCGGGAACAGACGTCTCGCGCGCTGCGGCATCCGCAAGCGCGTCGCGCAGGTCCTGCGGGATGTCCTTCAACGCCCAGACGTAGAGATACGCCGCGGCGTCTTCGACTGCGGCTTCGAGATCGGTGACGGTGATCGTGCTCATGCGCTCGCTTTCTCTGCAGCGGCCTTGCCCGCGCGCCGGCCGAAGACGCAGCACTCGAGCAGGCTGTTTCCCATCATGCGGTTGCGGCCGTGCGTCCCGCCGGCGATCTCGCCGCATGCGTAGAGCCCTTCGAGCGTCGTCTCGGCATTCGCGTCGATCACGAGGCCGCCGTTCTGGTAGTGGAGGACGGGATACGTGAGCAGTCGTTCACGCAGCGGGTCGATCCCGCCCGCACGGTACCGGCGCAACATGTACGGCAGGGAGACGTTCGCGTCGCTTTCCGGTATCCGGGTGGTATCGAGGTACACAGCCGGCCGTCCGTCGGGCGTCTCGACGCCTTTGCCTTTCTCGACCTCCTCGACGATCGCCTGACTCACGGCGTCGCGAGGCCCGAGCGAGTCCGTGAACTCCTCGCCGTCGGCGTTCAGGAGGACGGCGCCGTACGCGCGTGTCGTCTCGGGAATCGAATAGCCCTGCATGTTCTCCGGCCAGGCCCCGCCGTTCGGGTGGTACTGCAATGCGTCGAAGTCGCGCACCTCGGCACCGAGGTCGACGGCGATCCGCGTCACCTCGCCGGTCGCGCCCGGATGGTTCGTCGACAGCTCGCCGCGCTCCTCGGCGACGCGGAAACACCGCCCGCCCGCTGCGAGGACCACCGTCGTGGCGACGATCGTGTGGTCTCCGCAGCGCGCGCGCCAGCCGTTCTCCGTCCGTGCGAGCTCGGCGAGCGGTGACTTGGGAAAGGTCTGGATGTCGGAGCCCTCGGCGTTCTCGCGCAGTGCGGTCGTGATCGCATGTCCCGTGCGGTCACCGACCTGCAGCAGGCGCTTGCGCGACGCGCCGCCGCAGCGCGCGAGGCGATAGCCGCCGTTCTCGCGCGTGAACTGGACGCCGAGCTCCTCCAGCCAGTGGATTGCGGACGGCGCCTCGCCGGTGAGGATCTCGACGAGCTTCCGGTCGGCGGTCTCGTGTGAAGACTTCCACACGTCGTCTGCGTGCTGCTCCGGCGAGTCGTCGTCGCCGAAGGCTGCCTGGATGCCGCCCTGCGCCTTGGCCGAGTTACACGACTGCAGCGACCCCTTGGCGGCGAGAGCGACTCGGGCGCCGGCACGTTGTGCCGAGACGGCCGCAGCAAGGCCGGAGGCCCCGCTGCCGATCACGAGCACGTCAAAAGAGGAGTCCGCCACGACCATCGGACTCTACCACGCTTCGACTAATTCGACGTATTAGAAGTCGTTATTCAGTAGATCGAGCGCAGCAGGGTCTCGACCTCCGCCGCCGTCACCGTTCGCGGGTTCGCCTTCGCGCCCGGCCGCTGGGCAGTCGCGCTGGCGACCTCGGGCAGTTCGTCCTCGGGGATGCCGAAGTCGCGGAGCTCCCGGAACCCGCCCAGGCGTGCAAGCTCCTCGACGCGGGCGGCAGGATCGTCGGTTCCGAGCGCTTCGCCGAAGCGGCGCAGGGCGTCCGGGGCGACGCCTGCGTTGAAGCGCAGCGCCGGCGGCAGGGTGAGGGCGTTCATCGCGCCGTGCGGCAGGCCGTAGCGGCCGCCGAGGGCCTGCGCCATCGCGTGGCCGAGGGCGAGCATCGAGCCGCCGAGCGCCATGCCTGCATGCATCGCGCCTTTGAGCAGCTTCTTCCGCGCGGCGAGATCCTGCGGGCGCGCGACGACACGAGGCAGCCAGTCACCGATCAACTTCGCCCCCTTCAAGGCGTGCTCGTCCGCCGTCGGATTGTGCCCATCGACGTACAACGCCTCGGCACTGTGCGCGAGCGCGTTGAGCGCGGTACCGACCGTCTCCGGGCGCCGAAGCGAGAGGGTCAGCTCCGGCTCGTAGACGACCCCGGCCAGCTGAGCGCCGACCCCGCCGCCGCGCATCCTCCGTTCGGGATCGCGAATGCCGAAGAACGGCGTCCACTCTGCGCCCGCGTAGGTCGTCGGCACCGAGACGACGGGCACGCCGGCCTCGACGGAAACGGCCTTGCCGAGATCGATCGCGCTGCCGCCTCCGACCGCGAGTACGCCGTCGCCGACGTGCTCCGCGGCGGCAGCCACCTGGTCCGAAGGCACTTCGGTCCAGCGCGCCACAGTCCGCACGCCGAGGTTGGTACCGGCCCAGCGCTCACTCGCGACGAGAAGCGGCTCTTCGATCCCGAGCTCACCGAGCACCTTCGGCAGCTTGGCAAGCCCCCAGCGGACGATCATGCGGGCAGCCGCTCCTGCGCGAACGCGACGAACGCGCGCGCGGCGCGGGTCTCGCTTCGTCCGCTTGCCCGGGCGAGGAAGATCTCGCGCACCGGATCGAGCCCGCGCACGCGCGCCGTCGCGACACGGCCCTCGTCGAGATCGGCGTCGACCGCGAGGCGGGAGATGAACGCGATACCGTGGCCGGCCAGGACTGCGCTCCGCACCGACTCCTGGAGGCCGAGCTCGAGTGAGACGTCGAGATCGCGCAGACGCAATCCTGCCTTGCGCAGCTCGTCCTCGATCACCTGGCGAACGCCGGCACCTTCCTGCATCACGATCAGCTGCTCGTTCTTCAGATCGTCGAGCGAGATCGTCTTACCGGCGAGCCGGTGGCCGGACGGACAGGCGAGCACGACCTCGTCCCGGAAGAACGGCTCGAAGGCCACACCGCGGTGGCGGCGCGCAGCTCCGACGATGCCGAGCTCGAGCTCCCGGTTCGCAACCTCGTCGACGAGCGTCTGGGTGTCGGACACGGTCAGGCGCACGCGCACGTCCGGGTGCTGCTCGTGGAACTCGCAGAGCAGGAGAGGCACGACGGTGCCGCCGGGGCCGGTCGAGGCCCCGAGCTCGAGCGTCCCGGTGACAGCGCCCTCGTCGTCGGCCTCGAGCTCTTCCAGGAGATGCTCCTCGAGCGCGAGGAGCCGCTGTGCAGATGCGTAGAGCAGGCGCCCGGCCTCCGTCGGTTCCACACGCCGTCCGGAGCGGTCGAGCAGCTGTCGCCCGAGTCGTTGCTCGAGCGAGCGGATCTGGAGGCTGACCGCAGGCTGCGTCACTCCCAGGCGTTCCGCGGCCTGGGAGAAGCTCTTTCGCTCGACTACCGCACAGAACGCAGCCAACTGACGCGTGTCCATAAGCGTTCATTATGCAAAAGGATCCGGGTGGGTGACGCTCTACGATCCAAACGTGGCGACAGGCCCACATCCGGGCGACTCGCTCAGCTTGCGGTTCTCCGAGCTGGCGCAGGCGAGCCCGACACGGCCACGGGATGCCGCGCTGCGCGGGCTCGATGTCTTGCTGTCTGCGTTCTTCTTGCTCGTCACGGCGCCTGTGACAATTCTGATCGCGCTCGTGGTCCTGCTGACGAGCGGGCGGCCGGTGTTCTACCGCGGCGAGCGTGTGGGTCGTGGCGGCCGTGTCTTCGCGATGCTCAAGTTCAGAACGCTGAGTGCGAGCGCCGAGGACCGACTCGGCCCATTCCTCGGCGAGGAGCTCGTCCGCCGCACCGGCGCGGAGACCACTGCGATCGGCGGGTGGCTCCGAGCGACGCAGCTCGATGAGATTCCCCAGCTCTGGAACGTCGTGCGCGGCGACATGAGCCTCGTCGGGCCGCGCCCAATCCGGCCGCGCTTCTTCGCCTCACTCGTCGACGAGCTGCCGGCCTACTGGCAACGTCTGGTCGTGCGCCCGGGGCTGACCGGGCTCGCCCAGGTGCGACGCGGCTACGAGACGTCGATGGCCGAGAAGCTCGCGCACGATCTCGAGTGGATCGCCGACCGTTCGGTCCGTCTGTACCTGCGCACGCTCGCGACGACGGCGTGGCGCGTCCTTGGCCAGTTCGCCCGCGGCATCTCCGGGCGCTCACGCTAGACGTCGAGCCGCGCGTCCTCGAGATCGAGGTCGCGGTGCAGCCTTCGCTCGACGTCGGAGCTGATCACCCCGTCACGCCGGAGGTTGACGAGCTCCGACCGCTCGGCGTCGAGCAGCTCGCGGCGCAGCCGTTGATAGCTCAGAGACTGCTCCTCGATGGCACCGTCGTCGTCCCTGTCGAATCGCGACGCGAAGCGGTTGCGGCGGAACCCGTAGAGGCCGCGCAGCCGCTCGGCCGTGTCGTCGCGTACCCACTCCTCGCCCTCCAGCTCCGCCAACCTGGCGATCGCGGCGTCCGCGGCCTTGATGCGCGCCTTCGCCTCCTCCTTCTCGTCGAGGTGGTCGGCCTCAACGCCGAGCACACGGATGAGCATCGGCAGCGTGAGACCCTGGAAGACGAGTGTGCCGAGGATCACGCAGAACGTCAGGAACACGATCAGATCCCGCTGCGGAAATGGGCGACCGACGTTGGTCGTCAAGGGCACCGCCAGGGCCGCAGCGAGGGACACGGCGCCGCGCATCCCCGCCCAGGCCACGACCATCGAACGGTTGACCGGAGGCGCCGGATTGTTCCCGCCGAACGATCCCAGGAACCGCTTCGGCAAGTACGTGAACACGGGCACGAACACGAGCCGCGTCACGACGACCGTGCCGGTGACGATCACCGCCCACCAGACGAGCTTCGTCCCCGCATACCCGGTGAGCGCGTCGAGGATGCTCGGCAGCTGGAGCCCGATCAGGGCGAACAGCACTGCGTTGATGACGAACGTGAAGATCTCCCACACGGCTGATCCCGTAAGCCGCGTCTGAAAGGACGTGAGCTCGGGTGTGCGCCAGCCGAGGTAGATCCCCGCGGTGACCACGGCGAGGACACCGGAGGCTTGCGCGGCATTCGCCGGGATGAACGCGAGGTACCCGGTGATCAGCGCGATCGTCACCTCGACCGGCGGGTTGTCGATGCGGCGCCGAACGAAGGCCACGAGAAAGCCGACGATCAGGCCAATCGCGACCCCTCCGACGACGCTCCACACGAGCCTCCAGGACGCCTCCCAGACCGAGAACGTTCCCGCCACCGCGGCCGTCACCGCGACGCGGTACAGCACGAGCGCCGTTCCGTCGTTCACGAGGCTCTCGCCTTCGACGATGGTGATGGCGCGCCGCGGCACTCCCAGCCGGCGCATGATCGCGGAAGCCGCCAGCGGGTCGGTCGGCGCAACCACTGCGCCGAGGACGAAGGCCGCCGTCCAGGACATGTCGTCGACCATTGCGTGCGCGACGACGGCCACGGCCGTCATCGTCACGAGCACGAGCCCGATCGCGAGCGTGCCGATCGGACGGATGTTCTCCCGGAGCTCCCGTAACGACGTGAAGAACGCGGCCGAGTAGAGGAGCGGCGGCAGAAACGCGATCAGCACGAGCTCCGGCGGTAGCTGGAGCGTGGGCACCCCCGGGATGAACCCGAGCGCCAGGCCGCCGAGGACGAGCAGGATCGGGTAGGGGACGTGGAGCGCCGGCGCCGCGACGAGGAGCGCCGCAATGGCCAGCAGAAGGCCCATCAGGATCAGTTGTTCGTGGACCCCGAAGTCCATGCCGCGAGCCTATTCGGCGCGCGGGTGGCTACGCGACGGGCCTAGCGCAGGACGTGCGAGAGCACGACCGCGAGCACGTTCAGGACCGAAATAGTGAAGACGATCGAGGTGATCGCCGCGGTCGCATGAACGAATGCCTGTGTCTGTGGATCCAACTCACCCCTCCCCGCATCGCAGGATGTCACCCAGAAGGGTGATGGCGCAATCCCTCGTTCGAGGGGCTCTCTAGACTGACGCACCGTGTGTGGGATCTGCGGAATCGCGTCGACGAACGGCTCCGCCGTAACGGATCGCGTCGCAGAGATGAGCGGGACACTGATTCACCGCGGGCCGGACAGCTTCGGAGAGTTCAGCGACGGCGACGTCGCCCTCGCCGCGCGGCGCCTCTCGATCATCGACCTCGAGACGGGCGACCAGCCGATCGCCAACGAGGACGGCACCCTGCACGTCGTCCAGAACGGTGAGATCTACAACTACCGCGAGCTGCGCCACGAGCTGGAGCGCGCCGGACATCACTTCCGGACGCACGGCGACACCGAAGTGATGCTCCATCTCTACGAAGAGCACGGTGAACAGTTCGCAGAGCGCCTGCGTGGGATGTTCGCCGTGGCGATCTGGGACGCGCGCCGGCGGCGGCTCGTGCTCGCGCGGGACCGCTTCGGGATCAAGCCGCTCTACTACCGTGCGGTCGACGGCGAGCTCGCGTTCGCCTCCGAGCTGCGGGCGCTTCCCCGCGGGGAGATCGACCTCGACGCGCTCGAGGCGTTCCTCGCTTTCAATGCCATTCCCGCACCGCTGACCATCTTCAAGGAAGTGCGGAAGCTTCCCGCCGGGCACTTGCTCATCTGGGAAGAAGGCCGCGTCGACATCCGGCGGTTCGCTCGCCCGGCGCCGAGCGCGGAAGTGCGCGACGACGACGAGGCCGAGCTCGTCGAAGAGCTGCGCTCCCGTCTGCGCGACTCGGTCCGGGCACACCTGGTCAGCGACGTTCCCGTCGGCGTCCTGCTCTCCGGTGGCGTGGATTCGGCCTTCCTCGCAGCGCTCGCCGCGGAGGAGAGCTCGGAGCCGCTGCGCACGTTCTCGATCGGCTTCGAGGAGCGCTCGTTCAACGAGCTCGCGGATGCGCGCCTCGTGGCGGAGCGCTACGGCACGCAGCATCGCGAGCTGGTGCTGCGGCCCGACGCCGCGCTACTCCTGCCTGCGCTCGCCGACGCGTTCGACGAGCCGTTCGCCGACTCGTCGGCGCTGCCGACGTATCTCGTCTCGCAACTGGCCGCGAGTGACGTCAAGGTCGCTCTCTCCGGTGAGGGCGGCGACGAGCTCTTCGGGGGGTACTACACGTACGCGGCGGACCTGCTCGCCGCCCGCGTCGGTGGGCTCGCGCGACTTGCTGCACCCGTCGTCGAGCGCCTGCCGACCTCGACCTCGAGGGCGAGCTTCGACTACAAGGCGAAACGTTTCGTGCGCGCGGCTCACCTGCCGCCGCTCGAACGCCATCACGGCTGGAAGGAGATCTTCCCGCCGGACCTGCGCGCGGAACTGACTGGCCGGCAGTCGTCGTTCGACCCAGTGGATCTCTTGCGCGCGCGCTACGCCGAGACGGAGGGAGCCGAAGAGCTCGCGCGCCTGCAGGACGTCGACCTCGGCGTCTACCTCGTCGACGACCTGCTCGTGAAGACGGACCGTGCGTCGATGGCGCATTCGCTCGAGGCGCGCGTGCCGTATCTCGACACGGTCGTGACGAATCTCGCGCTCGCCTTGCCGACGAAGCACAAGCTCCGCGGTTTCTCCAAGAAGGTGCTGTTGCGCAAGGCTGCCGCTCCACTCCTGCCGCGCCAGATCGTGCAGGGCAAGAAGCGCGGCTTCTCGATTCCCGCAGCGGCCTGGCTTCGCGGCGAGCTCGAGCCGTTCGCGAGGGAGACCCTCTCCGCGGACGTGCTGCGGCGTCAAGGCTTCTTCCGCCCCGAGGTTGTGACAAGGCTGCTCGACGACCATGTCGCCGGCCGGGAGGACCGCAGCCGCCAGCTCTGGGGACTACTCGCGTTCACGCTGTGGCACGAGCGGCACGTCGAGCGGGCCCCGCAGGGGGCATCGCGACCCGAAGTGCTCGTCGAGCGCTGACCCAAGGCGCCGACTCGGCGGCGCCGCAGAGAGGCCGCACGGGCTCTGCCCGTGCGGCCGTCTAACCCAACGCGTGACTCGCCGCAAACCGCCGATCCCTGCCGGACGCACGCCTAGACTCCTCCGAATGGCCAGCCGACCCCTCGTCGCCCACGTCGTCGGCGCGCGGCCGAACTACATGAAGGTAGCGCCTGTCTACGCCGCCCTCGAACAGCAGGGCAACGTCGACCAGCAGCTCATCCACACCGGCCAGCACTACGACGCGATCATGAAAGACGTCTTCTTCGCAGAGCTCCCGTTGCCGAAACCGCACGTCCAGTTCGAAACGACGACGCTCGCGGACACACTGCGAGAGCTCGAAGGCTTCTTTGCCGACCTCAGACCGGAGCTGGTCGTCGTTGCCGGAGACGTGAACTCGACACTTGCCGCAGCGGTCGCGGCGGCCAAATGCGGCATCACCGTCTGCCACATCGAGTCCGGCTTGCGCAGTGGGGACTGGTCGATGCCCGAGGAACGCAACCGCGTCATCACCGACCACCTCTCGACCTTGCTGCTGACCCACAGCGACGACGCGAACACGAATCTGAACGCCGAAGCCCTGACCGCGAAGATCTCGTTCGTCGGCAACACGATGATCGACACGCTCCGGGCGAACGAGGATGACGCGCTGGCGCTCGAGGCCTGGCGTGACTTCGGCTTGGAGCCCGGTGGCTACATCCTCGTGACACTGCACCGCCCGAGCCTCGTCGACGTGCCGGACCTGCTCGCCCGAACAGTCGCGGCGCTCGACGACGTCTCGGAGACGCTGCCGGTGATCTTTCCCGTGCATCCACGAACCCGTCGCAACCTCGAGGGATCGACGCGCGTGCTCCTGACGGAGCCGTTGCCGTACCGGCAGTTTCTCTCGCTCGAGGCGAAGGCGGCCGCGGTCGTGACGGACTCCGGCGGGATCCAGGAAGAGACGACGGTGCTGCGCGTCCCCTGCTTCACGCTGCGCGACAACACCGAGCGGCCTGTCACGATCGAGCTCGGCACGAACACCCTTCTCGGGCTCGAGCCGGAACGCTTGCGCGAGGTACCCGCTCTGCTCACCGATCGGAAGCACGGGCGGATCCCGCCGCTCTGGGATGGGCATGCGGGCGAACGGGCAGCCGAGGAGATCGAACGCCTCGTGGTTGGAGTCACCGCCTGAAGGTCTGGGTGGACATGACGGCGTCGGCGCACGTGCTGGTCTTCCGGCCGCTGATCGGGCTCTTGCGCGAGCGGGGCGACGAGGTCGAGATCACCGCCCGCGACTACGCGCAGACGCTGCAGCTTCTCGAGCTGCACGGCCTCGAAGCAACCGTGATCGGACGCCACGGCGGACGGTCGCGACTCGGCAAGGCACGCTCGCTCACCTCGCGCCTCCGCGCACTGCGCAAGTGGGCGCGGCCACGCGAGTTCGACATCGCGCTCGCACACGGATCGCACGAGCTGACGATGACGGCGCGCAGGCTCGGAGTCCCGAGTGCGACGACGCACGACTACGAGTTCGCGACACTGCAACACCAGCTCGGCATGCGAGCGGCGACGAAGGTGGTCGTGCCGGAGTCGATCCCCGCAGACCGGCTCGCGCATCTGGGCGTGCGACCGCCGAAGCTGCTGCGCTATCCCGGGCTGAAGGAGGAGTACTACCTCTCCGACTTCGAGCCGGACCCGACGGTGCTCGAGACTCTGGGTGTCGACCGCGACCGCGTGCTCGTCGTCCTTCGGCCCCCGCCGGACGTCTCGCTCTACCACCGGCATTCCAATCCACTCTTCCCGCAGACGCTCGACTTCCTGGGCAGGCTCGAAGGTGTGAACGCCGTCGTGATCCCACGCACCGAAGAGCAACGGGAGTACGTGCGCGCACTCGATCTGCCTTCCGTGATCGTCCCCGACCGCGCCGTGGACGCACAGAGCCTGATCTCGCTCGCCGACGTCGTGGTCTCTGCGGGCGGGACGATGAATCGTGAGGCAGCCGCGCTCGGCGTTCCGGTCTATACGACGTACGGGGGCCGTCTGGGCGGCGTCGACGAGGAACTGATCCGTGAGGGACGCCTGAAGCCGCTCACCGACCCGCGTGCCCTCGAGCTCAACAAGCGCGAAGACGGCTCTGGGAGCCGTGTCCGCCGGGATCCCGCGGTCCTGCTCGGGCTCCTGCTCAGCGCCCGGAAGGAAACCGCCTAGTCCCTCCAATCAGGCGGCTTCGAGCACTGCCAGAACCTCGGGGCCGTAACGTTCGAGCTTCGACGGGCCGACACCCGGCACCGCGCTCAGCTCCGACAGATCGCGCGGGCGACGCCCCGCGATCTCCGCAAGCGTCGAGTTGTGGAAGACGACGTAGGCCGGCAGGTCGTCCGCGGTCGCGCGTTCGAGCCGCCAGCGCTTCAGTGCCGTATACAGCGGATCGTCGGGTTCGGCCTCCCGCAGCTTCCGCGCCGGCGCCGCCGCGATGTCGAGCTCGGCGAGGAACCGGCTCGGCTTGCCGCCCCACGACAGTGCGAGGTGACGTTTCGCTCGCGTCAGGCCGACGTAGAACAGTCGTCGCTCTTCCGCGATCTCGTGCGGCTTCTTGGCCTGCCTGATCGGCAGCTCCTTCTCCTCGAGCCGCGGGATGAAGACTGCGTCGAACTCGAGACCCTTCGCACCGTGCAGGGTCAGCAGGTGGACGCCCTGCCGATCGACGCCCCTCGAGCTGAACCGCTCCTCGAGGTCGGCGATGAAGTCTCGAGTGGTGCGTTGCCCGTCGTCGAACTCCGCCGCGAGCCTGACGATGCGCCCGAGATCGGACTGCCGCACCATCTCGCGCTCGCCGAGCTTCTCCGGCAGCCGCTCGCGCCAGCCGGCGTCTCTGGCGAGCGTTCGCACGGTCACGGCCACCTCCGTCGTGTCGTGCTTGCGCAGCTGTTTCAGAAGCTGCCGCGCCGCCTCGCGGGCGAGCAGTGCCGCGCCCTGAAACGGGATCTCCGCCTCGTGGAAGGGCTCCTCGAAGTCGGCCAGCCGCGCGTTCGTGCGACACAGCACGGCGATCTGCCCCAGCGCGACGCCTTCCGCCTGCAACGCCCGGATCCGGTCGACGACGAACGCCGTCTCCACCTCGCGCGCGGGAAAGGATCGTGTCACCGGCTCCGGCCCGCCGGGGAGCGTTGCGCGCAGGATCTTCTCCGCGCCGCCGAGTGAGGGGACGATGCGATTCGCCAGTGCGAGCACCTCGGGCGAGGAGCGGTAGTTGTCCTCGAGCCTGATCACGGTCGTGTTGGGGAACCTGCGCGGCAGCCCGAGGAGGTAGTCAGGCGTCGCACCGGTGAACGCGTAGATCGACTGGTAGTCGTCGCCGACCGCGCAGAGCTCGTCACGGTCGCCGAGCCACCGATCGAGCAGCGTCTGCTGCAGGAGATTTACGTCCTGGTACTCGTCGACGGTGAATGCGTTGAAGTAGCTGCGCACCTCGGCGAGGGCACCGGGGTCCTCGTCGAAGAGACGGATCGTGGATTCGAGGAGATCCTCGAAGTCGACGAACCCCCGCTCCTCCTTCTCGACCTCATAGCCGCGGAAGATGCGGAACATGAGATCCGGCGGGATCGGTGGCTCGTGCTCACCCAGGCCCCCGAGGTACGTCGCCGGAGTCAGCCGGCGGTTCTTCGCCCACTCGACCTCCGTCGCAAGGTCTCCCGCGGGCCGGAACTTGTAGGGCGGAGGAAGCGTGTTCCCGAGCTGGCGCAGCAGGAGCGCCTTCGAGGACATGATCCGCTCCGGCGGAGTGCCGAGCCGGTGCAACTGCCGCAGCGCTGCCGAGTGGAAGGTCCGGGCGGTCACGCCGCCGACGCCGAGCCGCTCCAGCCGTTCCCTCATCTCGGTCGCTGCCTTGTCGGTGAAGGTGACCGCGAGGATCTCGTGCGGCTCGAACTCGCCGATCGCCACCTGGTTGGCGATGCGCCGGGTGATCGTCGTGGTCTTTCCGGAGCCCGCGCCGGCAAGGATGCAGACCGGACCACGCACTGCCTCGACGGCGCGGCGCTGCTCGGCGTTCAGCCCGGCGAAGATGCCATCAACGTTCACGGACTCACCCTAAGGACCGGCTGAGACGGACGGCATTCGGCGGCGTTACGAGGGTGTGCCAGACCTGCAGCAAGTCCAATGACATCCTTGGGCGAGTGCCGAGCGGGCGCGGAGGCGCGACCGCGCTCGCGCCGCAGCATTACCGACCGCTGGATTGCCGAGCCGAAGGACGGGGTCAATGGAGAGTGTCTTCTAGAACGGCGGAGCCGACGCGCTTCGGCTCGCGCAGCATGGCGGTGAGCCTCGAGACGACGTCGAGCGTCTCTCCGCGCTCGACCATCCGCTCGAGGTCGGTGAGCTCCTCGTCGAGCCACGCGCCGTCGATCGGAGCGCGCGCTGCGCGCAGAATCTTCGGATGTGAGGTGGCGCCGACCGTCTCGCCTGCGGTCCAGAGCTCCTCGTGCAGCTTCTCGCCTGGGCGCACGCCGACGAACGCGATCGCGATGTCCGTCTCCGGCTCCTTGCCGGAGAGGCGGATCATGTTGCGGGCGAGGTCGAGGATCTTGACCGGCTCGCCCATGTCGAGCACGTACACCTGGCCGCGGCCGCCGATCGCTCCGGCCTGCACGACGAGGGACACGGCCTCCGGGATCGTCATGAAGTAGCGGGTCATCTCCGGATGCGTCACGGTCACCGGCCCGCCCTTCTCGATCTGGCGCCGGAAGATCGGAATCACGCTCCCCGACGAATTGAGCACGTTGCCGAAGCGGACGGCGACGAAGCGCGTGCTGATGTCCTTGCGGTGCCCGTAGGCCTCGACGATCCACTCGCACAGCGCTTTCGACTGTCCGAGCAGGTTCTTCGGGTTCGCGGCCTTGTCGGTCGAGACGAGCACGAAACGCGCCGCGCCGTACTCGACGGCGACGTCGGCGATCACACGTGTCGCCAGCGTGTTGTTGCGCACCGCCTCGAGCGGATTCGCCTCCAGGAGTGCGACGTGCTTGTACGCGGCCGCGTGGAAGACGACCTTCGGCCTGTAGCGCTCGAAGACCTGGCTCATCTTGGCCCGGTCACCGCAGTCGCCGAGAACCGCGGCGGCGGCCGAGAAGCCACGCTCGCCGACGAGCTCGCGCTCGATGTCGAACAGCGCAGCCTCGGACTGCTCCACGAGCACGATCCGGGCCGGGCTCATCCGGGCGATCTGGCGGCAGAGCTCCGCGCCGATCGACCCGCCCGCGCCCGTTACGAGCACGGTCTCACCGGCGAGGTACTTGGCGATCGAGCCGACGTCCACCTCGATCGGCTCCCGGCCGAGAACGTCCTCGACCTGGACGGGACGGATCTGCCCGGCGAGGTTCAGGTCGCCGGAGATCAGCTCGTACAGGCCTGGCAGCGTCTTCACGGCGACGTTCGCGTCCTGGGCCACCTCGACGACGCGCTGGCGCGTCTCACCCGAAGCGGAGGGAATGGCGATCAGCACCTCATCCGGCGGGTTGTCACGCAGGATGTGCGGCAGATCGTCCGTCGTCCCGAGCACGCGGATCCCGTGCAGGCGGATGTTCTTCTTGCGCGGGTCGTCGTCGATCAACCCGATCGGCGTGTAGCCGAGCCCCGGCGCCTTCAGCATCTCGCGAACCACGAGCTGGGCCGCGTCGCCCGCGCCGACGACGATCACTTCCTTGCCGCGCGCGATCAGAGACGCCGCGCCCGGGCCGTTCGATCAGGCTCCGCGCGATCAGTCGCGTGCCCGCCACGAACGCGAGCAGGATCAGCCAGTCGAGCACGGCGATCGAGCGCGGCAGCGGGAAGCCGCTGATGGGATGTGCGAAGTAGACGACGAGGTCTGCGAGAACGCACGCGACGGTGACGCCGCGCGCCGCGCCCCACATGTCCCGCGTCGAGACGTAGCGCCACCAGCGGTTGTAGAAGCCGAACGTGATGAACACCGCGAGCTTGATTGCGATGACGACGAGAATCGTGTCGATCATCAGCCGGTGGTACGGCCCCGGCACGCCCTTGTCGAAGCGCAGCCAGAACGCGAGCCACCAGGCGAGCGCGATCAGCGCTGCGTCGGCCAGAAGCTGCCAGAGACGATGCCTGTTCACGGGAATCACGACGCCACCGGTGCTGCAGCCTGCACGACGGAGACGACACGCTCCTGCGCGTCCGCGTCGATGCCGGCCCAGAGCGGCACCGAGAAGTTGTCGAGCGCGAGCTGCTCGGTGACGGGAAGCGAGCCGTGACCGTAGCCGAGATCCGAGAAAGCGTTCTGCAAGTGCAACGGTGTCGTGTAGTACACCGAGCTCCCGATCGCTGCTTCTTTCAGCGCCGCGCGAATGCGGTCGCGCTCGGGAGAGCGGCAGACGAACAGGTGGTAAACGTGACCGGTCTCGTCCTCGGGCAGGTCACAGGCCGCGCCCAGGCCGAGCTCCGCATAGCGCGCCGCAGCTTCCCGGCGCTGCGCGACCCAGTCGTCGAGCTCGGCGAGGAAGATGCGCAGCACGGCGGCCTGCAGCTCGTCGAGGCGCGAGTTGTAGCCGATGAGCTCGAAGTCGACCTTGTCGCGAGAACCGTGGAACCGCAGCATGCGCACCCGCTCCGCAAGCTCCGCGTCATCCGTCGAGACGAGGCCGCCGTCTCCGATGCAGAAGAGGTTTTTCGTCGGATAGAAGCTGAACGTCGACGCGATGCCCGTGCGCGCAACGTCGGGCGAGCCGAACGCCTGCGCCGCGTCCTCGATGACGGGCACCCCAAGTTGCACGAGCTCCGCCAGCGGTGCCGGCCGGCCGAAGAGGTGGACGGCCAGGATCGCCTTCGTGCGCTTGGTGATCCTGGCGGCGACATCCTCCGCCTCGAGGTTCATGGTCGACGCGTCGACGTCCGCGAAGACGGGCGTTGCTCCGCGCCGGGCGATTGCCTCTGCCGTCGCGTAGAACGTGAACGCAGGACAGATGACCTCGTCCCCTCTGCCGACGCCCAGCGCGTCCAGCACGAGCACGAGCGCGTCGGTGCCGTTGGCCACGCCGACCGAGTCGCGGACGCCGAGATAGTCGGCCGCCTCGCGCTCGAACGAGGCGACATTGGGCCCGAGAATGAACTCGCCGCTCTCGAGCACGCCGTCGATCGCCTCGCGGATCCGAGGCAGGAACGGGACGTACTGAGCTTTTACGTCAACGAGCGGGATCGGACGCACGATTGGAAAGTCTAGAAGACCGTCTCCAACGGACGACCAAATACGCCGCGAGCGCGATAATCGCGGCCAGGATCGCGTAGTCCACGAAGCGGAAGTCGCGATGGAAGTGCTCGTAGCTGGAGCCGGCGCCGTAGCCGACGCCCGCGAGGGCGAAGGCCCAGATCGCCGAGCCGATCAGGGTGAAGACGATGTAGCGCCCCAACGGCATCCGGAAGATCCCCGCGGGAATCGAGATGAACGAGCGGATGACGGGCGTCAGGCGCCCGATCAGCACCGCGAGGTCGTCCCAGCGGTCGAACCACCGTTCCGCTCGATCGAGCTTCTGCGGGCTGAGGTGGAGCCAGCGTCCGTGGTGCTCCAGGAGCGGCCGCCCACCGTAGAAGCCGATCGCCCAGCCGGCGATCCCGCCCAGGAGGTAGCCGAGCGTGCCTGCGAGCGCCATGGCGACGAAGCCCCAGCCGTGCGAGGAGATGCGCGCCCCGAACAGGTCGACATGCTGACCGGCGAAGGCTCCGGCCGCGAGCGCGCCTGCGTAGACCATCACGAGCTCACTGGCCGCGGGCAGCACTGCGTCGATCGCCATCAGACCGAAGACGGCGTAGATGCCGTGGTTTCCGATCAGCGAGGTGAGCGAGCTGGTGAGGCCGGCGACCGGCACCCGGCGGAGGCTACCGACGGAGGCGGAACTTGGCGGTCAGCTCGACCGCCCCGACGTCGTTCGTCGCCGTGGCGCTGAAGACGTAGCTGCCGGGACGCCCACGCCAGGAGATCGTCCCGTCACCTGCCGGGAGGCTCCGCGTCGCAAGCGTCTTGACGATGCCGCCGCCGGGCGTCTCGACACGAAGCGCGACGCGCGCCGGGCGCGCCAGCTTGAATCTGCCCGTAAAGCGACGATGGCTTGCGCTCGCCGCGAGGAACCCGAGCGTGTTGTTGAGACCGAACTGACGATCCGCGGTCGAATGACGCCCGAGATCGTCGTCCGCGATCGTCCTGAAAGTCCAGGCGCCCTCGGGCTGACCTGCGCCGGTCCAGTTGAACTTGTAGAGACCTGGCCCTTTCGAGCCGGAGTCGAGGGGCACCACGACGCCGCCGGGACCGAGCAGCGACGCGTTGACGGTGGAAGGACGCACGACCTTGTACGAAAAGACCTGCGCGTCGTCGACGCCGTCGGCGTTCGGCGAGAGCACGCGCGCCGGCAACGCCGGTTCGTACACGCCGTAGTAGAAGAGCGTCAGCGCCTCGGCGACCGCGCGCTCACCACCGGGATCTGACGGCCTGTTGAGCAGCTTGCCGTCGAACGCCATCGTCGTCGAACCGCCGGCGTCGAGCGCGGAAGCGGTGACGCAACCAAGACGCATCATCGTCAGCGCGAGCTCGAAATTGGTCAGCCCCGTGCTGTACCCCGGTTGGCGCCCGTCGACCGCGACGAGCATGATCCGCCCGTCCGCCGTCTGGCCGACGCCGGTTCGCGGATGCCGGTAGGCGAGCTGGTCGGTGGTGAAACCCTCCAGCGAGCGGAAGACCGGCTTGCCGTCACGCACGATCACCGGTCCGCCGCCGACGGCTTCGAGCACGTTCGCCCACGGCGGAGTGAGCGTGAGCAGGACGGTCACGTTCGCGCCGATCGGCGCCTCGGCCGAGAGGAATCCCGCCTGGGCGCCTCGCGCCACGAGCACCGCGCCGTCCGCCGGGATCGGCTGGTTCCCACCGGTGACGTATTGCGTCACGACGCCCGTGAGCGGCGTGTTCGGCTTGGTCGCAGGAAACGGCTGGATGATCGCCTGGGCGCCCCCGTTCTCGGCGGGAGTGCGCGGTCCCCAAGCCCGGGTGTAGAGCGTCGTCCGATTCGCCCGAGGCACCTCGTTGATGCCGAGGATCCGCCGCTGGCCCGATCCCTGCCACGTTCCGGCCATCCGGACGCGCTCGACATGGAGCACACCGTCCGTGTCGATCCCCACGGTCGAGCGAAAGTCGACAGGCGCGCTGTCGAGGATGCCGCCGCGAATAAGACCTCCTGTCGGGTGTCCATCGGTGAAGCTGAAGAGATCGCCGTTCACTCCTGCAACGGTCGCGTCACCGGAGACGCGCTTCTGCATCGAGGTGACGCGCTCGCGTCCGATGATCGTGTTGTTCGACAGCACCGGCTTCAGCCCGTACAAGCCGACGGGCTTCGGTGCGGAGATGACATGGATCACCACCGGCCCGTGTGCGGTGAACTCCACCTGGCGCGAATAGATGACGCCGGGAACGAGCGTCTGGCCGCGCACCGGAGTTGCTGCACCGGCCACTCCCGACGCGATCGAAAAGCCCTGCAAAAAGGGCACAGATGATGGTTCTTCTGAGCACGACCCCGCCCGAGGGTAGCTGAACGGTATGTCGGAATCTGAAAGGAGAGTGTTAGGTCGCGGAGACCAGCGCAGCGTTCAAGCCACGCCGGTCTCGCTGCGAACTGCCGCTCAGCGACGCGTTGCCGCGGGGCGGATCACCTTGAAGTGCACGTTGAGCTTCGCCGTGTTGATCACGCTCGCGCAAGCCTGACCGACGTCGAGGAGATACACCTGGGGCGTGTCGCCCGTCGCAGCGATGTCCAGCCCGGTCGAGATCGACGTCGAGCCGTCGGCCAATCGAGTCTCATAGTCGCCGTATTGGGCGACTGGGACCGCTCCGTTAAAGCAGCCGTTGAGGACAGCCTGGATTGCCAGGTCGTCCCTCTTCAATGTGGCGACCTGCTTCTTCAAAGCGTTGAACTCGGCCCGCGACGGGCTGGCCTGCTGACCGCCGACTGCGGTCGTGACATACAGCAGTGCGGCGCCCGCGATCGCGCCGACGAGTAGTGCAAACCCCTTCATGTAGTGCCTCCCCCTTCGAAAGAGATGACCCAGTCCCCGAACACTCGCACTCGGGCCGGATCACGGCAAGAGACGCTACGGCTTCAGTTCCAGACCTTGACCTCGCGGTAGAGCGTGTCGCGCTGCACCGGCGTCTTCCCGAGGGCCTTGATCAGGTGGACGAGCTCCTCCGTGGAGGTGCGGTGCGTCGTGCCGGCCGCGGAGACGACGTTCTCCTCGATCATGATCGAGCCCATGTCGTCGGCACCGAAGCCGAGCGCGACCTGGCCGATCTTCATGCCCTGCGTCACCCAGGAGGACTGGATGTGCGGGACGTTGTCGAGGTAGATCCTCGAAACCGCTTGTGTCAGTAGATAGTCGAAGGACGTCGGCATGTCCTCCCGCGCGACCTTTCCGGCGAGGCGGTTGCCGTCGTTCTGGAACGTCCACGAGATGAAGGCGCGAAAGCCGCCGGTCTCGTCCTGCAAGTCGCGAATGCGACGCATGTGCTCCACACGCTCGGCCACCGTCTCGACGTGGCCGTACATCATGGTGGCCGTCGTCGACATGCCGAGCCGGTGTGCGTGGCGCATGACGTCGAGCCACTCCTTCGTCTTCGTCTTCTTCGGTGCGATCTCGTGGCGCACGCGGTCGACGAGGATCTCGCCCCCGCCGCCGGGAATCGAATCGAGGCCGGCGTCGCGGAGCCGCGAGATCGTCTGCCACAGCGTCAGCTTGCTGCGCCGCGCGATGTGCTGCACCTCCGGCGGTGACAGTGCGTGCAGGTGGATCTTGTAGCGCGCCTTGATCGAGCTGAAGAGATCCTCGTAGTAGTCGATCCCGAGGTCGGGATGATGACCGCCCTGCATCAGGAGACCGGTGCCACCGAGGGCGATGGTCTCCTCGATCTTCTTGAAGATCACGGGCTTCGGGAGCAGATAGCCCTCGCGCGTGTCGCCGGGGCTTCTGTAGAAGGCGCAAAAGTCGCAGTCGGTGTGGCAGATGTTCGTGTAGTTGAGGTTGCGGTCGATGATGAAGGTGATGCGATCGGGATCCGCCTTGCGGTTGCGGATCTCGTGCGCGGCACGACCGACGGCAACGAGGTCGCGGGACTCGAGCAGGGTCAACGCTTCGGCGTCGGAGATCCGCTCGCCCTCGAGCGCCCGCTCGAGGACATGCGAAACGGACCCCTCCGAGACCTTGTGGCCCGGAGCCGCTACGCCGGTCACGCGACCACCGCCTCGCGGACGAAGCGGAGCTCCGGCACCTCGCCGAGCTCGCCGGTCTCCTGCGCGAGCTCGAGGAAGGTCATCAGCCCCGCGCGCTCGCGCGGCCCGAAGCGGTACCGCAGCTTCTCGAAGTAGCGCGCGAGAAAGCCGGCCGGATAGCCGTACCGCTCGCTCGCCTCGTAGGCGAGCTGTTCCGGCTCGGCCCGGGCGAGACGCACCGAGGCGACCAACGCGTCCTCCAGCTCTGCGAGCCCTGCGTGCAACGGCTCGGGACAGGCCCAGACAGCGAACACCATCGGCAGGCCCGTGCGCTCGAGCCAGAGGCGCCCGAGGTCGTAGTGCGGGGTGGGATCCTCGAAGGCCGACTTCAGGGCCGCGTCCCCGATCAGGAGCTTCGCGTCCGCGTCCTCGCCGAGCGGCACGTGCGCGGCCTCAGGCAGCAACACCTTCGTCAGCACGACCGAGGTCGCCGACTCCGGGGTGACCGCGACCGAGCGCACCTGCTCGAGTGGCTTCCGCGAAACGAGCTGGATCGAGTCGACCGCTCCCTCCGAGCTGACGCAGAGGCGCGGCAGCAGGCGCAGGCGATCGGCGTTGCGCGCGTACTCGATCGACGAGATCGGCGCGACGTCGAGCTCTCCCGCGAGCACGCTGCGGTTGAGCTCCGTCGGAACGCCCTGGATCTCCTCGACCTCGGCATCGAGCCGGTAGAAGACCGGCGCCATGTTCACGTAGGAGATGCGGCCGAGCCTCACCATCGCTCCACCTCGTTGTAGAGCGTGTCGCGCTGCACCGGGGTCCGCCCCGCCTCGCGCACGAAACGCACGAGCTCCGGGATCTTCTGCTCGGTCTCGGTACGCGCACCGGCGGCGTGGAAGATCTGCTCGCGCACGACCGTGCCTTGCACGTCGTTTGCGCCGAAATGCAGCGCCACCTGCGCAAGCGGCAGGCCCATCATGATCCAGTACGCCTTGACGTTCGCGATGTTGTCGAGCAACAGGCGCGACACGGCGATCATCTTCAGGTCGTCGGAGCCGGTCGTGTGCTTCCAGCCGCGCCGCTCGAAGACGGTGTTCTCCGGGTGGAACGCGAGCGGGATGAACGCGAGGAAGCCTCCGGTCTTGTCCTGCTGCTCGCGCAGCCGCAACAGGTGGTCGACACGCTCCTCGTAGGTCTCGACGTGTCCGTAGAGCATCGTGCAGTGGGTCGGGATCCCGAGCCGGTGGGCAGCGTCATGCGTGCGGAACCAGAAATCGGGATGCTCCTTGCCCGGCGCGACGAGCCGGCGGACGCGATCCGCGAAGACCTCCGCACCGCCGCCGGGGAGCGACCCGAGCCCGACCGCCTTGAGCTCGCGCAACACCTCTTCGTGGCTCAACCCGGAGAGCTTGGTCATGTGATGGATCTCGCTCGCCGTGAAGAGCTTCAGGTGGACGTCCGGCAGCGCCTCGTGCAGCGAGCGGACGATGTCGACGTAGTAGTCGAACCCGACGTGCGGCGTCTCACCACCGACCATGTGGATCTCGGTGAACCCGGTGAGCTCATGCTGGCGCACTGCGTCCTCAACCAGCTCGCTGCCGCTGTACGTGTACGCGTCGTCCTGTTTCTGCGTGACGGCGAAGGCACAGAACTTGCACTTCACGCGACAGACGTTCGTCTGATTGAGATAGAGGTTCTGGACGAAGTAGACACGGTCGTCGCCGCCGCGGAGACGGCGCGCCAGATCGGCGAGCTCGCCGAGCGCGAGGATGTCGTCGCTCTCCATGAGCGTCACGCCGTCGTCGAAGTCGAGCCGTTCGCCGGCTTCCACCTTCTCGCGGATCGCGGCGAGCGTGTCTGTTCGCTCGAGTAGCGCCATCCGGCTAGCGCTCCCTGTTCACGACGGCGTAGGTCAAGGATTCGAGCTCTTCGCGATGCAGCTCGCCGTTCAGACAGGCGCGGGCATTGCGCGCGTAGGCGAGTGCGACCTCCCGGCTCTCCTCGATCGCGCCGGTCGAGGCGACACGCAGCAGTGCACCCTCGAGCTGCGCTCCGCCCGCGAGTGCTGCGCGAACGGCCTCGTCACGCTGGGCGGCGAGGAGGAGCGGCAGGGTCGGCGTTCCCTCCCGTAGATCGGTGCCGGCGATCTTGCCGGTCTCGATCGTCACGCCCGAGCAGTCGAGGATGTCGTCGGTGATCTGGAACGCGACGCCGAGCGCGAGCCCGAACGATCCCGGGCCGCCTGCGAGCCGGCACGCAGCCTCGAAGAGCTTCCCCGTCTTCAGCGTGCAGCGTTCGAGATACGCCTCGATCGTCGTGTCGGGATCGAACCGTTGCGAGCGCTGCATCGCTTCACCGCGGGCGAGGCACAGTGTCGCGTTCGCGAGGACCGCGAGCGCCTCTGCGCTTCTCGTGGCCGCGAGCTCGGCGAACGCACGCGCGAAGAGGTAGTCGCCCGCTGCTCGCGCGGCCTCTGGGCCGTGCGCCGACCAGGCCGATGCATGGCCGCGGCGCAGGGAGGCGCGGTCGATGAGGTCGTCGTGCATGAGCGTCGCGAGGTGGATGAGCTCGACTGCGACGCCGGCGACCACCGGCGGCTTCGACCCGGGCGGCGCCGAGAGGTAGACGAGCAGCGGCCGGAGCCGCTTCCCGCCGGCGGCAAGCGCCTCCGCACCGACTTCCGCGACGACGCCGCGGTAGGCACCGACCGCATCCTCCAGACGGTCCTCGAGCTCGCCGAGGTAGGCGTCCAGCCCGGGCGCCTCACGGATCTCCGCAAGTGCGCTCAAACCGCTTCCGCCGTGTGCAGCGCGACGATGCTGCCCGCGAAGAGCCGGAAGCGGACCTCGCGAAAGCCGGCTGCGGCGATCAGCTCCGCCAGCTCCTCGGGCCCGGGGAAGCGCCGCACGCTCGCCGGGAGATACGTGTAGGCCGACCCACCTGGCAACAGCTTGCCTAGCAACGGCACGACTCTGTCGAACCAGAAGCGATAGAAGGGGGCAAGGACACCGCGCGGCCGGGTGATCTCGAGGATGCCGAGGCGTCCGCCCGGACGGAGAACACGGCGCAGCTCGACGAGGGCGCGCTGCAGGTCGTCGACGTTCCGAACGCCGAAGCCCACGGTCGCCGCGTCGAAGCTCGCATCCTCGAAGGGCAGCTCGAGCACGTCGCCTTGGATCCACTCGAGACTCGGCGCCTTGCGCCGCGCGCGCTCGAGCATGGGCTCCGAGAAGTCGAGCCCGGTGACGCGGCCGCCCGCAGCGGCGCCGGCGATCGCGAGGTCACCCGTCCCGCAGCACGCATCGAGAACCTCGTCGCCGGGACGGACGACGGCCTCGGCGGTGAGCCGGCGCCAGCGCCGGTCGAGTCCTGCGGTCATCGTCCGGTTCATCGCGTCGTAGACCGGCGCGATCCGGTCGAACATGCGCCGCACGTTGTCCGGCGCGAGCCGGCCGGACTCGTAGTTGACGCTCACGTTACTCCCCTTCCCCCCATCTCTTCACATGCTCGACCTCCAGGCCGAGCTGGTCAAGTGCACGCGCCACGATGAAGTCGACGAGGTCGTCGACCGTCTCGGCGCCGTGGTAGAAGCCGGGGGCGAGAAACAGCACGGTCGCCCCCGCCTCCTTGACCGTAAGCAGGTTCCGCAGATGGATGAGGGACAGCGGCGTCTCGCGCGGCATGAGGACGAGCTTCCGCTCCTCCTTGAGGGCCACCGAGGCGGCGCGATGGATGAGATTCGACATGGCGCCCGAGGCGATCGTCCCGAGCGTGCCCATCGAGCACGGGCAGATCACGTACGCGTCGACCTTCGCCGACCCGCTCGCGTAGGGCGACTTCCAGTCGTTCGGCTCGTAGACGGTGACGTTGCCGCCCTGCGCGTGCTCGAGCACTCGGGTGAGCGTCTCGTCGCGCGACAGCCGTGGGTTGCCGTAGAGCTCGGTCGCCAGCACCTCGATCCCGGCGCTCGACGCGCAGATGCCGAGCTCGACGTCCGCGGAAGTCAGTGCCCGAACGAGGCGAG
This sequence comes from uncultured Actinomycetes bacterium, assembly GCA_963804935.1. GTDB lineage: Bacteria > Actinomycetota > Thermoleophilia > Gaiellales > Gaiellaceae > 3-1-20CM-4-69-9. The sequence goes on along the minus strand of CAWDSD010000017.1, from coordinate 497,529 downwards.
CCGCGTACGGGGCGCCCGAGGCGCCCGTTATGCCGAGGAAGACGCGCACCGCGGGCCTATTTCGGGCCCTTGGATTCGCTCAGGAACACGCCGAGCTGATGCAGCTTCAGCTCGTCCGAGCGAGGCGAACTTCGGCATCACGTTGTTGCCGTACTTCGACGGGTCTGCAACGTATTTGGAGAAGAAGTCCGGCCCCTGACCGCTCTTTCCGATCGCCGACAGGTCCGGTGCGCCGAGGTTGGAGCTGCCGGTGCCGAGGTAGGTGTGGCAGGCAGTGCAGCCGGAGCTCGCAAAGACCTTGGCCCCGGCGACGGCGTCCGGATTGTCGGCGAAGCCCTGACTCTTCGCCCACGTGGGCACGGCCTGCACGACCTCGCTGGCGAGGGCCTCCTTCGCGGTCGCACCCTTGTACGTCAGGACACCCATCGAGATGACGACCAGGACGGCGGCGATCACCGCAACCGGGCGGCGCGTGAGCCGGCGCTCCATGCGGCGGTCGATGAACGGAAGCAGGAGCGCGATGATCAGCAGGATCGTGGGAATCCCGACGGTGCCGAGGATCACGGAGTCGGGCCACTTGAAGATCCGCAGGAGGTAGAAGAGGAAGTAGAAGTACCAGTCGGGCCGCGGCACGAAGTTCGTCGTGCCCGGATCTGCCGGCTCGGAGTAACGCGGCCCGAGCAGGCACGAGTCACCGCTGCCGCAGGTCTTGGGATCCTCGCCGGAGGTGTAGTACCAGACGGCGGCGAGCCCGATGATCACCGAGACGACGACGAGGCTCATCACCGTGTCGTGGAACATTGCGTACGGGAAGAAGGGCTTGCCGCGCTTCTTGACGTCCGACTTGTACTTCGTGAACTGCTTGCGCCACTCCTCGGTCGTGGCCACTAGCCCTCACCTCCGTTGCGGCGCCAGCCGCTGCGGGCGGCCGGCTGCGTCAGGCCACTGCGCCCGTTCGCTTTTGGCGTGTCGCCGTTCGACTCGCTTCCCGCGGCCTCGCTCGACCACGGCGGCGACGTCACGCCGAGCCGGATGACGAGGTAGAGGTGCAGACCGATCAGCGCGAAGATCAAGCCCGGGATCAAGAGCATGTGCAGGGCGTAGAAGCGGGCGATCGTCTCGTTGCCGATTTCCGCGCCGCCGCGTAAGAAGTCCGCGAGAAACGGCCCGAGGAACGGCGCCGTCCCGTTGAGGTTGATGCCGACGACGGTCGCCCAGTACGCCGTCTGATCCCAGGGCAGCAGGTAGCCCGTGAAGCCCTCGAGCATCCCGATCGCGAGCAGCATCACGCCGATGATCCAGTTCAGCTCGCGCGGATACTTGTACGCACCGAACAGAAACACGCGCGCCATGTGGAAGAACATGAGGATGATGAAGACGCTCGCGCCCCACTTGTGCATGCCGCGCACGAGCCAGCCGAGCGTGACGTCGTTCGTGATGTGCTGGATCGACTGATAGGCGTTCTGCGGATCGGGCTTGTAGTACATCGCGAGGATCGAGCCCGTCAGCGCCTGGATGAGGAACGCCGTGAGGGTCGCCGAGCCGAGCGTGTGGAACCAGTTCGTGTCTCCGGGAACCTTGCGGAAGAGGAAGTACTTGATCCCGCCGACGAGGCCGGAGCGCTCCTCGAGCCAGTCGATCGGGTAGTTGATCGCGGCCTCGAGCTGGCGTCGCCGCGGGGACTTCTTGTTGCGACTTGCGACGGCCAAGTGATTCAGCCGCCCTCATTGCCGGATTCCTGGTGCGCGAGCACCAAGCCAGGCAAGGACGCAGGGAGCCCCTGGGCTGACTGCCCAGGGGCGACTGAGGACGCGGCATGGCGCCGCGTGATCGCGCGCCAGGGGCCGGTGAATGGGGGCGGTTGAGTCACTAGTGCGGGGGCTGCAACGGGTAGAGGACCTGCTCCCAGCCGTCGACGTGCTGCCCGGGACCGGCGAGCTTGTAGGCGTGGATCTGTGCGTCCTTCCCTTGACCGTCCACTTTCGCCACGCTGAACGGCTTGCCGAGGATCAGCCGGCCCTCGACGATCGCGAACTGGTAGCGATCGAGCGCACGGACCGGCGGCCCCGCCGTCCGGTTGCCCTCCGTGTCGTACTGGCCGCCGTGACACGGACAGCCGAACCCGCCCGCAGGCAGCACCGGAGTCAATGTCACCTTCTGCCCGCCCTTGCCGTCGACCTGCTTCGTCTGGTCGGGCTGCTCCGGACCGTTCGGCTGCACCGGGCACCCGAGGTGGGCGCACCGGTTCGAGATGATCGTGAAGCTCGGCTCGCCATTCAGCGCGCCGTTGTTGCGGATGTAGGCGGTTCTGCGCGAGACCTCACCGTCAGGGGGACGCATGAAGAAGGACGTGATCCGCCACTGCCCTTCCGGGAACTCCGAGAGCGGCCCGAGGTCGACCTTTGAATAGCCCTGCCCCTTGAACGCCGGCACGATCATGAAACCGATCGCAGGCACCGTCACGAGCCCGCCGATGACGGCGCCGAGTCCGAGCGTCGCGCCCTCGAGGAAGCGATTGCGTGGGAAGCGTTCACCTGTCTCGGGCGCCGGGATCGCCGGCGCGTCCGTCGACTCGGGCGGGCCGCCGGACTCGGGGTCGATCGCGTGGACCGGCTCGCCGCGGAATTCCTCCGTGGCGTCCCGCGCCCAAAGGAAGCCGAACACGATCGCGATCACCGCGCCGATCGGGACGATGATCTTGGGATTGACGATCAGCCCGACGAGGATGCAGGCGATGCCGGCCGCGAAGGCGATCGGGTAGAGAGACGGCCCCGGGGAATGCGGCCGGTCCCCGTGCTGGGGTTCCGTCACCGAGCCTCCCCTTTGTGGGTCACCACTGGTGGATTCAATAGCCGCCCCGTTCTACGTGTCAACGACGTAACAATCGACGCAACGGGCGGGGACTCTGACGGATTTGCCCGTTTCCTGCAGGGATGTCGAGCGAGATGCCGTACTCGCCCCACCGGCGGTCGACCAGAGCCTTGATTTCCGGGGTCATCTCGATCTCCGGCGGCCACTCGCGGGTTCCCTCGCCGGGGCCCTTGTGGGTGGCGTCGATTCCGATCTTGCCGCCGTAGAACTGGCGGGTCGGGGCGTGGTCGAGGTGGTCGAGCGGGCCCTCGGTGAGGAGGACGTCGCGGGCCGGATCGACGTTGGCGCCGACCCGGAACATGACCTCCCCGTAGTCGTGCACGTCCACCCATTCGTCGACGACGACGATCGACTTCGTCAGGCTGAGCATTCCGAGCCCCCAGATGGCGTGCATGACCTTCTGGGCGTGGCCGGGGAAGGCCTTGCGGATGGAGACGATGCAGCAGTTGTGAAACGCGCCGGCGATCGGGAGGTCGTAGTCGACGATCTCCGGAACCGTCATCCGGATCGCCGGGAGGAAGATCCGCTCGGTCGCCTTGCCGAGCCAGGCGTCTTCTTGCGGCGGCTTGCCGACGACGATCGACGGGTAGATCGCGTCCCGCCGCATCGTGATCGCCGTCAGCCTGAAGACGGGGAACGGCTCCGCCGGCGTGTAGTAGCCGGTGTGGTCGCCGAAAGGCCCCTCGTCGGTCAGCTCCTCCTTGTCGATGTAGCCCTCGAGGACGATCTCCGCATTCGCCGGCACCTCGAGGTCGACGGTCTTCGCCTGCACGAGCTCGACGGGCTCGCCGCGCAGGAAGCCGGCAAGCATCAGCTCGTCGATGTGCTTCGGCAGCGGCGCGCTCGCGCTGTACGCGGTGACGGGGTCGAGGCCGAGCGCGACGGCGACCTCGATCCGCCCGTCGGTCGCGAGATAGTCCGCGCGGCCGTCCTTGTGGATCTGCCAGTGCATCGCCGTCGCGCGCGGGCCGAGCTTCTGCATCCGGTACATCCCGACGTTGCGCGTGCCCGTGCGCGGATCCTTCGTGATCACGGCGGGCAGGGTGATGAACGGCGCCGCGTCGTCGGGCCAGCAGGTCTGGATCGGGAGGAGGTCGAGCGACGCGTCGTCTCCCTCGAGTACGACGTCCTGCGACGGCCCGCGGCGGACCGTCTTCGGACGCGAGTCGGCGATCGACTTGAGCTTCTGCAGGCCGCGCACCTTGTCGACGAGCCCGGCGGGCGGCTGCATCTCGAGAACGTCGCTGAGCTTCTCGGCGACGCTGTCGAGCGACGGCGCGTCGAAGGCGAGGCACATACGCCGCTCGGTGCCGAACTGGTTGATCAGCAGCGGGCGCGACGAGCCCTTGACGTTCTCGAAGAGAAGCGCCGGGCCGCCCGCCTTGACGGTGCGGTCGGTGATCTCCGTGATCTCGAGCTCCGGATCGACCTCGGCCTCGATGCGAACGAGCTCGCCCTCGCGCTCGAGGAGCGCGATCCAGGCGCGCAGGTCGGCAGGCGGAGCCACGGCGTCCAGTCTAGGCTCGAGCGAGGCGAGCGGGTTAGCGGCGGCGGTGGCGCAGCCAGTGCAGCGTCTGGCCGAGCGCGATCACGCTGATGAAGATCAGGCCCACGATGAGCATGCCCGTGATGACCTTCTTGCCCTCGGTCGCGGCGTCTTCGACCGCGAGGAGTTGAAGCAGCGCGTGCATCCGGCGCGACTTTACCGCAGTCGACCGCGATGGGTGGCGAGCGCAGCGTCGGTCGCGGCGTCGCCGACCCGGCTTCGGGCGAGCCGCTCGAGCGGGCTCGGATCGTTGTCGAGCCTGAGCGAGGAACGGCCTTCGTCCAGCTCGCCCCGCCCGAGCGACGCCGCAGTCGCGGCCCAGACCGGCCCGTCGCCGACGATCCCCTCGGCGCGGAGGTATGCACACAGGGCAATCAGCTCCGCGAGGTCGCTGACCGCCTCGACGGTGCCGACCTCCTCGATGCGCACGAGGCCGTGCGCGTAGAGGTAGTCGCCGAGGAGGAGCGCCGTGTCCTGATCCTCCGGAGCAAAGAGTCGAGGGCTCCCGTAGTGCAAGAGGTAGCCCTCGTAGATCGTCTCGATACCGAGCGCAAAGCGCTCCTCGCCGAGGAGGGAGAAGACCGGCTCCCGCTCCTGCTCGTCGCGTGGGCGGAGCGCGAGGGTCCAGAGGGAGCTCTCCTGCCCCGCGTCCGAGACAATCGTCTCCCAGAGATCAGCAGTCGAAGTCGTCAACGGCCTGAATCGTGCGGTCGATCTCCTCGTCGCCGTGGGCGAGCGAGAGGAACATGGCTTCGAACTGGCTGGGCGCGATGTAGATCCCGCGCTCGAGCAGATGGCGGAAGAGCGCCGCGTAACGCTCGACGTCTGCGCGTTCGGCGTCGTCGAAGTTGCGGACCGGGTCGTCGGTCATGAAGAGGGTGGCCATGGCGCCGACGCGCTGCACTCGTCCGTGCGCTGCGAGGCCTGCTTCGAGACGCGCGCCGCGCCGCTCGAGCTCCTCGTAGACGGCCGGATCGCGAAGCCGGCGCAGGACTGCAAGCCCCGCGGCGGTGGCGAGCGGGTTCCCCGACAAAGTTCCCGCCTGGTAGACGTCGCCGCTCGGCGCAAGTCGGTCCATGATCTCGGCGCGACCGCCGAAGGCTGCAAGCGGCAGGCCGCCGCCGGCGATCTTCCCGAGGATCGTGAGGTCGGGCATGACTCCGAAACGCTCCTGGGCGCCGCCGCGCGCGATCCGGAAGCCCGTGATCACCTCGTCAAAGACGAGTAGCGCGCCCGACGCGTCGCACAGCTGCCGCAGCGCCTCGAGGAACCCGGGCTCGGGGGGAACGACGCCCATGTTCCCCGCGACCGGCTCGACAAAGATCGCGGCCAGGCCCTCGCCGAACTCGGCAACGGTCGATGCGACGGCGTCGACGTCGTTGTACTTGCAGACGATCGTGTCCTTCGTCGTGGCCGTCGGCACGCCGGGGCTTGCGGGCAGGCCCAGCGTCGCGACACCGGAACCGGCGCTCGCGAGGAGGGCGTCGACGTGACCGTGGTAGCAACCGGCGAACTTGAGGATGCGGTCCCGCGACGTGAAGGCGCGCGAGAGTCGGACGGCGCTCATCGCCGCCTCCGTACCGGAGGAGACGAGCCGGACCTTCTCGACGGAAGGCACAGCGTCCACGATCTCGGCGGCGAGCTCGACCTCGCCCTCGCTCGGCGCGCCAAAGCTCGTGCCGAGCTCGGCAGCGGCGCGGACCGCTTCGACCGTCTCGCGGTCGCCGTGTCCGAAGAGGAGCGGGCCCCAGGACATGACCCAGTCGAGGTAGCGGTTTCCTTCGACGTCCTCGATGTAAGCGCCCTCGCCGCGGCGCACGAAGAAGGGCTCGTCGAGGCCGACCGCGCGCATCGCGCGTACCGGTGAGTTCACGCCGCCGGGAATGAGCTCGAGCGCGCGGCGGTACAAGCTCACTTCGCGTCCGCAGGACGCGCGTATCACTGCCGTTCATATTTCCCCGAGCGAAGCGAAGGCCTTTCACCCGACCCCGGAAAATGCGCAGCATTTTTCGGGGAAATCAAAGCCAGGAGGCCAGCTCCTTGGTCCAGTAGGAGATCACGAAGTCGGCGCCCGCTCGCTTGATCGCCGTCAGCGACTCGAGCGCAGCCTGGCGCTCGTCCAGGAATCCCTTCGCTGCGGCCGCTTTGACCATCGCGTACTCGCCGGAGACGTTGTACGCGGCGAGTGGAAGATCGAAGCGCTCGCGCGCCGCACGAATAACGTCGAGGTAGGGAAGCGCAGGCTTGATCATCAACACGTCGGCGCCTTCTCCGATGTCCTGCTCGCATTCGCGCAGTGCCTCGCGGACGTTCGCCGGATCCATCTGGTAGCCGCGGCGGTCGCCGAACGACGGCGCTGACTCGGCCGCTTCCCTGAAAGGCCCGTAGAACGCCGAGGCGTACTTGGCGGAGTACGCGATGATCGGCGTGTCGGGCAGCTCCTCGCGGATCGCACCGACCCGGCCGTCCATCATGTCGCTCGGCGCGACGACATCAGCACCGGCGTCGACGTGACTCCGTGCGGTGCGCACGAGCAGCTCGAGCGTCGCATCGTTGTCGATCTCCTCACCGTCGCCGATGACACCGCAGTGCCCGTGCGAGGTGTACTCGCAGAGACAGACGTCGGTGATGAGGACGAGGTCGCGACCTTGCAGCTCCCTCAGCGCGCGCTGCACGACTCCGTCGTCGTCCCAGGCGCCGGAGCCCTCGTCGTCCTTCTCGTCGGGGATGCCGAAGAGGATCACCGCCTTGACGCCGAGCCGCGTCAGCTCGTCGGCCTCGCCGCCGAGCGTCTCGACGGAGTGCCGGGCGAGCCCCGGCAGGTCCGCGTTCGCAAGCGGTTCCGGCCCGATGAACAGCGGCATGACGAAGTCGTCGAGGTCGAGCCGCGTTTCGCGGACGAGGTCGCGCAGCCCACTCGTCCGGCGAAGCCGACGCAGCCGCGTGACGGGAAAGGTGCTCACGACCGAAGCCTAGACCCCTGCTTGAAGCGCGTGTCCGGTGCCAGGCACGAGACGTGTTCCAGGGACTGTCCCTGGCACACGTCCGCTCAGGGCAGGAGTCGCCCGCACTACGACCTCACTCAGCGACGGGCGGCCGCCGGCGGAGGCTCCGCTTCGTCGAGCTCGACCGGCACCGCGACCGGTTCGTCCGCCTCCCAGGGCTCCAGCTCGATCCGCTCGCCGAAGAACTCCCACATCGCCCGGCCCGCGGCCAAGAGCGGCAGCGCGACGAGCGCACCCGGCAGTCCGTAGATCTCACCGCCCGCGAGCAACCCGAAGATGACGAGGAGCGGATGCAGGCGCAGCGCACTCCCCATCACCTTCGGGACCACGACGTGGCCCTCCACCTGGTGGATCCCGAGGAACAGCAGGAACACCCAGATCGCCGACACCGGGTTCACGACGAGCGCGTAGAGGAACGGCGGAATCGCGCCGAGCCACGGACCGAGATACGGAATCAGTTCCGTGATCGCAACCCAGGCACCGAAGAGCAGCGCGTACTTCTGGCCGTGCGGAAGCCAGCCGAGCACGCCGAAGAGCCATAACCCGACCCCCGCGCTCGTCCCGATGATCAGCGAGACGAGCGACTGGCCCTTGACGTAGCTCACCAGCGAGTGCTCCATGCGCAGGATCAGCGGCTCCGATCCGGGCTCGGGTGGGAAGCGCCGGTTGACCGACCGTTCCAGCTTGGGGAAGTCGAGCAGCATGTAGATCGACACCACGAGGACGACGATCGCGCTGAAGAGCAGCTTCCCGATCGAGAGTGCGGCGCCCTCGAGGAAGTTGATGACCTTCGTCGTGTACTTCCCGACGTCGTGCCTGCGGATGTCGCGGACCAGCCGATGACCGCGGGCCTGGATGTCGACTCCACCAAGACGGTGGTCGTCGAGCCAGCGCTGCAGGCGGTCGACGTCCCGGTCGGCATCCACCTTGCCGGTTTGTCCGTTCACGTCCGTAAAGTAGGAATCCACCCGTTTTGCTGCCGTTTTCGTCTCGCTGACGACGACGGTCCCGAGTGCCCCGATGACGGCGACAACCGTGATCGCAAAGACGAGGTACACGAGCGCGACCGAGAAGCCGCGCGGGAGACGCACCCGCTGGACTCCCCGGACGAGCGGGCTCAGGAGCAGGGCGATCAGCACGGCGACGAGGAACAGGAAGACGACGTGACGGACCGCCGCCACCACGATCCAGAGAAACAGCAGCAGAACCGGAAGCCCAGCCAGCTGGATCCAACGCGGGATCTCGATCTTCGCCGCCCGGGCGGGCATGCGAGTGATCGTACAGCGGAGGTCATACCCCTCAGACCCCCTGAATGGGACTGGAACTGGCTCGAGGAGGGCAACCTCGCCCTCGACCGTCACGAGCTCAGGCAGGAAACCCAGGCAGATCCTGGGATTCCGCTGTCACAAACCAGGCCCCCTCATCGGATGCAGAACCCGTCAGGGTTCGTTACGGTGCCGCGGATGCCGGCCCCCTCCCGCCGAACCCCCGCGGCGCGCAAGCGCAGGCGGCGGCAGACTGTGCCTCACCGCGCCCGCCGGTTGATCGTCCTGACCGTCGTTTCCGGCGTCCTCCTCGGCACACTTCTGATCACGGCATTCGGCCAGGGAGCCACGCGCCAGCCCGCGCAGGCACTGCCCGGTCCCTCAAGCCGGCTGCTGCCCGTCGGCCCGCCGACGCCGCTGACGGTTGCGCTTCACAGCGGCCTTCGCATCCAGCTCCCGATCGCGCAGAGTCGCGTGACGGCGATCGGCTACCACTCGTCCGGTGACGGAGCGATTCCCTTGAGCCCATTGGGGCACCAGGGGAATGAGGGAGCGCTCTCGAGGCTCGCGCACAAGATCTTCGGCGGAGGCGGCGCAGGCTTCGTCTACTACCAGTTGAGCGGAGGAGAGACTGCTGCGCTCGACGTCGGCGCAGTTCCCGGGACCGATGTCTACGCACCAGTCGACGGAACGGTCGTGGGCATCTCCGACTACATCCTCAACGGACAGCCTTACGGTGTTCGCATCGACATCCAACCGTCGGCCGCTCCGTCGCTCGTCGTCTCGCTGACACATCTGAGTGCGGATCCGGCGCTGACAGTCGGCTCGACGATCGCCGCGTCGAGCACGAAGGTCGGCCGCGTGCTCGATCTGTCGGGCGTCGAGCAGCAGGCACTCTCGAGATTCACGCAGGACGCGGGCAACCACGTGTCGATCGAGCTTCGCGCCGCAGCCACACTCCTCCCCTAAGCCCCGGAACAAGACCTTCTCTTCGCTCGGTAAAACCGAGACAATCGCTTAGCCGTGAGAATCCTCTTCATCGCCGACGCGGTCGGCGTCCCGGGACGCCGCGCGTTGGAAGAGCGCCTCCCCTCGCTGCGCGACGAGCTGCGGGTGGATCTCTGCATCCTGAACGGCGAGAACCTCGCGGACGGTGTCGGGATCACGCCGAAGCTTGCCGACAAGATGCTGGCGTCCGGCGTCGACGCGATCACGCTCGGCAACCACACGTGGCGCCGCAGCGAGATCGTGCCCTACCTGGAGCAGAGCGACCGGGTGATCAGGCCCGCGAACTACTCGAAGCGCGCGCCCGGAAAAGGGTTGACGTTCGTCGCCGCCGCCGACGGCAGCGAGGTCGCGGTCCTCAACTTTCTCGGCTCGCTCTTTCTCGGACCGCCGTACAACGCGTTCGAGATCGTCGACGAGCTCGTGGAAGAGGCAGCCAGTCGCACGCCGGTGATCGTCGTCGACATGCACGCCGAAGCGACGAGCGAGAAGGTCGCACTGGCGAAGTGGCTGGACGGGAAAGTGACGGCGGTCTTCGGAACCCACACGCACATCCAGACGAACGACGCCCGGGTGCAGCCGGGCGGCACGGCGGCGATCACCGACGCCGGCATGACGGGACCACACGACTCGGTCATCGGCGTCCAGGCCGACCTTGCGATCCGGCAGATGCGCACCGGCCTGCACGTGCGCTTCGAGACGGCGTCGGGTGACGTGCGCATCGAAGGGGTTCTCGTCGAATGCGGTGCCGACGGGCGCGCAACGAGCTGCGAGTCGGTTCGCGTCCACGTGCAGTGACGCCACCGCCGATCCGCTACGCGGAGAACGGCGATGTCCACATCGCCTACCAGGTGGTCGGAGACGGTCCTCTCGATCTCGTGTGCGTCATGGGCGCGATCACCAACCTCCACGTGCTCTGGGACGATCCCGACTACCGGCGGTTTTGCGAGCGGCTGGCCTCGTTCTCACGGCTCATCCTGTTCGACAAGCGCGGCATGGGCCTCTCTGACCGCGTTCACGTCGGCACGCTCGAAGACCGGATGGACGACGTGCGCGCGATCCTGGACGACCTCGGGGCGGAGAGCGCTGCGCTGATGGGCGTCTCCGAAGGAGGGCCGATGTCGATCCTCTTCGCGCCACCTATCCCGAACGCGCCAGCGCGCTGATTCTCTGCGGCGCCGAGGTGAAAGAGGAAAAGACCGACGACTGGCCGTGGGGAGAGTCGACGCACGAGAGGAACTTCGAGGCAGCGATGGACATGCGACTGCGTCCCCGAGCGCTGGGGCAAGGGGCAGTCGGCATCGACCATACTTCGTCGCCGAGCCGTGAGGACGACGACGAGATGCATCCGCCAGCTCGTTCGGACGCCTTCAGGTCGCAGTCCGCGAAGCCCGCACGACGCCGTCGCGTCATCATGAGGATGGCGTTCGCAGATCGACGTCCGTCACGTCGTTCCGGCCGTCAAGATGCCGACCCTCGATCGTTCACCGGACGTGGACGACCTGGTTTCCCACGTCGAGAACGCGTCGGTGGCTCGCCGCGCACGATCGCCGGCTGCTCGCCTGCGTCGAGCTTCCCGGGCGCCGACCACCTGCCCTGTTGATCGACGCAGACGACATCCTGGACGAGATTCAGGAGTTCCTGACCGGCGTGCGCGAGCCGGCCGAGCCGGAACGTGTTCTTGCGACGGTGCTGTTCACCGACGTCGTCGGTTCGACGGAAAAGGCGCGCGAGCTCGGAGACAGACGCTGGCGCGATCTGCTCGACCGTCACAACGAGATCGTCCGCAGAGATCTGGAACGCTTCCGAGGGCGTGAGGTCGACACCGCGGGTGACGGCTTCTTCGCGACGTTCGACGGGCCGGCCCGTGCAATCCGCTGCGCGCGCTCGATCGTGGCGGACGTGCAGAGCGTCGGGCTCGAGGTGCGCGCAGGGCTGCACACGGGCGAGTGCGAGCTCGCCGGCGATCAGGTCCGCGGAATAGCGGTGCACACCGGCGCGCGCGTCGCTTCGCTCGCCGGCGCGGGAGAAGTGCTCGTGTCGAGCACCGTGCGCGATCTCGTCGCAGGATCGGGAATCGAGTTCGCCGAGCGCGGCGTTCAGTCGCTCAAGGGGATTCCGGGTGAATGGCGTCTGTACGCCGTAGCGTGAATGCCAGCAACACCGTGAGCGCGACGAGCGCAAGATCGCGTGCGAGCAAGACCCACGAGAGACCGGCTTCGAAGTGGAGCGCCAGCCTGAAGTAGCGGAACGGGAACCACACCTGCGTCAGGACGAGCGCCGCCGCCAGAAGGCCGCTCGCCCACAAGCCACGACGTCCGCGCACGAGTGGGACGATCGGGATCAGCCAGATCAGGAACTGCGGCGACAGCACCTTGCCGAGGGCGACGAACGCGCAGAGGCCCGCCGCGGTCGAACGAACCAGCGCCTCGCGGTCGCCACGGCCACGGGCGAACGACGTCCAGATCCAACCGAGCACGCCAACCTGCAGAAGGGTGGTCGCGACCGCAAGCGCCCCGGCCGCAGACCCCGCGACGTTCTGGGAACCATGGCTGGTCTCACCCGCGAGGCCGAACCCGAACAAGTGGTGGCCGACGAGCAGGAGCGATGCGCCGAGACTCTCGACCTGCAGCGGCCTGCTCAGCTGGACGCTCAAGCTGTCCCACACACCTCCTGGCGACAGCACCACGAACGGCAGGAAGATCGCGCCGACAACGCCCGCGACGAGCGTGAGACAGATCAGTGCCTCCCGCCGGCCTGCGCGCTTCCACACGTACGCCACACCGAGCGGAACGAACACCACGGGAAAGAGCTTCGCCGTGATGCCGAGACCGAGCAGAGCATGTCCGAGACGGAGGCGGTTGGATACGAGCGCTGCCAGAGCCGCTACGCAGATCGCGGCGGGCCAGAGATCGAACCGGCTCAGGATCACGGACCCGAGGAGGAGCGGAGCGACCGCGGCGAAGCAGAGGGCCGCCCAGACGTTCAGGTCGCTGCGCCGGAGTACCCGCAGCACGACCGCCATCGCCAGTAGCGCCACGGCACCGCACATCCACATGAGCGTCTCGAACGTGCGACGGAACCCCGCCGACACCTGCTGGTTCTTGCCGGGCTCGGCCAGCCCCGGTAACGCGAACATCGGCAGCGCACCCGGCGGGTACTCGACGGCGAAGTCGCGGTACGGCACCTTTCCGTCCGCGATCGCGTTTCCATAGCGCTGATAGACAGGAGTGTCGATCACCTGCTTGTGCTTGTAGAAGCCGACGTGGAGCAGTGTCCACGCGACGACGAAGAGCGCGATCGCCGCAAACGCTGCGGCGATCACGGAACGCTCAGATGCCGGGCTCTGGCTGTTCGCGGCCATGTGCCAGCAGGGCGAACGCGACAAAGGGGAAGAACCACGGGATGTAGAGGTAGAACCAGTGCGTCAGCACGAGCTCGAAGCCGATCAGGAGCGCACCGGTCAAGGCTGCAAGCTGCAGCGGCGTTTTGACCCGGGGGAAGAATGCGGCGGCGATTGCACCGGCGACGAGAAGCCCTTCGAGCACCCACTGGACGACGTGGAGGTCGGGAATCCCGCGTGCGTGGTACTGCGCCCAGTCCCAGAGCGAAAACGGCGACTCGCGCGTGATCTGGGTCTTCAGCGTCCGGTCGTAGAAGATCTGCGCAGCCTGGATCGGATGGGCGTCGAGCAAGAACACCGAGAAGGCGAGCACGGTCGCGGCGAGGAAACCTGTGGCGAAGACGAGTGCCGGCCGAGGGCGGCGCCACTGGATCGGCCCCGGATACGTGAGCCACATCGGCGCAACGACGAGCGTCGCGAACTTCGTCCAGCCCGAGAGCGCCGCCGCTGCCCCGCGCGCGAGTGGTGAGCTCGCGAGCCACAGCCCAAAGATGAGGAACACCGGCACGATCGCGTCGTTCGTGTTCGACATCGACACGTATTGCGTGAACGGGAACGCCGCCCACGCGAACGCGAGCGCAGCGCCGAGCCAGCGACCACCGAAGCGCAAGCCGACGAGCCCGAGCCCGAGCGCGCAGAGAACGTCGAAGATGATCGACGTGAGGTGCACGGCGGGAAGGTTGTCCCACTTTCCCGACCAGCCACGGATCCAGTAACCGGGCAGGTACGCCTCGTAGGCGACGGGCCCGTACGTGTCACCCAGCGGATTCGCCGACTCGCAGCGGCCGTTGAACTGGATCCGGTCGCGGATCTCGCCTGCAGAATCCGCGGGTCCGCACGCCTTGAGGTTGTCCTCCTTCGGGAAATGGTCGTACGGCATGACACCGGTCGCGATCCGTTCCGCGCCGATCACGCCTGCGTAGCCGACGTCGATCACGTTCGAGTCCTCGACGTTGAGGCCGATCCGGAAGCCCATCAGGAAGACCGCCGCGGCAAGCAGGATCGCCGGCTTCCAGATCGGCCGCGCCGCCTTCACGGGCTTGCCTCTCACACCGATCCAGAGGCAGCGTGCGAGGAGATACGCCAGTGGAGGATAGGCGAGCGGGACGCTCGTGAAGATGTTCCCGTGGTTGAAGAACCACAGCGACACAGAGAACGACAGCAGCGCGAGGAGGTCGAGGTTCCGCAAGGACAGGGGTCGTCTGAAGTCGAACAGTCCGAGCAGAAATGCGGCGCAGAACGCGAGCCAGACGGAGAGGCTGTTGATCTTCTTGCCGCCGAAAGCGCCCGCGTAGCCGCGGGCCATCTTCCACGCAACCTGCGGTCCTGTCCACGCCTCGGTGACGCGCATCGAGCCGTCGTCCACCTTGCCCTGCGCGATCTCACCCGCATCGACGTGGTCGTTCTTCTTCCACCAGACGTGCACCGTCCAGCACCCGCTCTGTGCTCCGGCCGCGCACTTCGTCGAATCCGACTCGTAGGTCGCGTCCGTCACGCGGCCCTTGACCGGATAGCGGTCGAGCCAGTCCGCGACCTTGTCGTTCGCGAGGAACAGTGCTACCGCTCGCTCCTTCGTCAACCGTGGCTTCGTGTCCGCAGCGGAGGCGGAGGTTACGAAGACCGCCGTCGCGACCACGACACCGGCGACCGCGAAGAAACGTCTCAGCGCTGTCTCCGAAAAGACCACAGCTTGTTGCCGATGAAGTTCGCCGGTGTGACGAGCACGATCGCAATAGCCTGCGCGACGATCTTGCCGAGACCGAGCTCGACGAGGATGGTCAGGATCGCGAGATTGCAGAGGTAGACGACTCCCGAGACGACGAGGAAGCGCAGCCCCTGGTAGCCGAAGTGCCCGCGGTCGTGCCGGAAAGTCCAGAGCCGGTTCCACAGATAATTGTTCGTGACGGCGACGAGGAACGATCCCGTTGCGGCGAGCCGGTAGTGGAGGTTCGCCCCGTCCAGGAGCGCGACGTAGACCACGAGGTTGACGGCGTAGCCCAGCGCGCCGACGATGCAGAACTTCGCGAGCTGCTCCCAGTTCCGCCGCTCGCGAAGGGCCCGGGTGGCGCGGACGCGCAGACCCGCAGGCACAGCTGCGTCCCGTTCACCCATGCGGTTCGCGAGACTAGCTGTTAGGCCGCGGAGCGGCGGTTGGCAGCGAACCGCAGCTTGCCGTCCGAGGCGATTCGCTTGCCGGCGACCACGACCGCGATGAGCTCGCCCCCACGGTCGACGACGACGTCCCCGAGAGCTCCGAGGTCTCGGCCCTTGTGCTCCACGGGACGCCCGCGCAACGCGCTCAGGGCGAACGTCTTCGAGCGGTAGAAGTGGAGCTGGTCGTCCTCGAGGAGAACGAGCGGCGAGAGGATCGCGATCTCATCGTCACTCACGGACGCGGTCGGCAGCGGGAGGAACCGGTGCACCTCGTCGCCGCAGAGAACGTCGAGGCCGACCGTGCGCAGTGTGTCGCGGTCGAGCAGCAGATCGACGGGGCGCCCGAGCTGGATTCCGTGCAACCGCACGGGCAGCGCGAGCAACTCTGCTCCGGTGAGCTCTCTCATTCCGCCGCCATCGTGCCCGGACCACCCTGCTGCAAACCCGGCCTTCAGAAGCCCTCCTCACCCAGAAGCGGAACGAAGCGACAAGGCACGGAGCGCAGGACGGCCGGGCCTTCGGGGCTGCGTACGATCACCTGCAGCTGCTGCACTCCGCGGCGGCCTACCGGAACGACTAGCCGGCCGCGAGGCTCGAGCTGCTCGTAGAGCGTCTGAGGCAGCTCCGGCGCAGCGGCGGCCACCGCGATCGCGCTGAACGGCGCGCGCGCGGCGAGGCCCTGCGACCCGTCGCCGACATGGACCTGCACGCGTTCGTAGCCGGCCGCCTTCAGGTTGTCCCGCGCCTGCTCGGCAAGTGCGGGGATGCGTTCGATCGTGTCGACCTCGTCGGCGAGCTCGGCCAGCACCGCCGCCTGGTAGCCCGAGCCCGTGCCGACGTCGAGGACGTGCTCGTCTCCGGTCAGAGCGAGCGCCTCGGCGATGCGCGCGACCATGTAGGGCTGCGAGATCGTCTGGCCCTCGCCGATCGGCAGCGCGGCGTCTTCGTACGCACGAAGCTGCAGCCGCTCAGGGACGAACAGTTCTCGCGGAACGCGTTCCATTGCGGCGAGCACGCGTTCGTCCACGACGTCGCGGCCGCGCAGCTGCTGCTCGACCATGCGGCCTCTCAGCTCGCTCGGGTCAGGCGACACGCGTGCGCGCATGCGCGTAGGCCGGCGGTTCCACGCCGAAGTGCTCGAGCACAGCCGGCGCTATCTCGACGATCGATTGTGGCTGCGCATCGAAGCCGATCGTCAGCATCGGGACCTCCGAGTCGCCGCGACGCAGCGAGCCGTGACTTCCTCCCCCGCTGTGGTGACGGCCCCCGAGGTCGCCGAACTCGTAACCGGGAGCGGCAGAGACGATCACCTCGCCGGCCTGTGGATTCTGGAGAGCGGCCCAGGCGCGCTCGAGGCCGCCCGGATACCCGAGCACAGCCTCATCACCCGTCGTTCCCTCGGCGCCGAAGCGCAGCTCCTCGCCGTCGCGCCGGGCCACGGCCTCGTCGCCTTCGAGGAAGAGCACCGTCTCCGCGGCCTCTTCGGCGTCCAGTCGCACGGCAAGCTCACGCGGTCCGAGCTTGCACTCGGGCAGGCGGTAGATCATCCCGGCCCGATTGGAGGCGGTAACGAGTGCTCCGTGGATGCCGTCGAAGCGCGACTCCAACCTCACGTGCCGATCGACGTGCGTCTGGCCGTGATCCGAGCAGAGCACGACCGCATAGCGCTCGAGGAACTCGTCCGGGCCGCCGGCGGCCTCGAGGAGCGCACCAACTGCGGCATCGCTCCGAGCGAGCGCGTCGAATGCCTCGTCCGGGCCGTGCGCATGCGAGGCGAAGTCGTAGTCCGGGAGGTAGTAGACGAGGAAGTCGAAGCCGTCACGCGTGACGAGCCACCGCCCGACCGCCGCCGCGTACGCGTCGATCGATCCCTGGGCCCGGCCGAAGATGGCGAGCGGAGCGCCGGTGGGGTCGGACTCGAAGAGGTTGTAGAAGAAGAACCGCTTCGGGCCGTATGCGGGAATCGTCAGGCCGGGAAGCGTCGGCAGATGCGGCGTCCGCCCCCGGTAGCACGTGATGTTGATCGCGGCCGTGGTCAGGCCCGCGTCCTCGAGCGACTCGTACATCGTCATGGCGCCGGCACCGAGATGGAGCCGGTTCATGTTGATGATCGTGTCGAGGATCGAACGTGCCATGCCCGCCGCTCGAACGGCTGCAAAGGACGACCCGTACTCGACGAGACGCGAGCGCTCGCGGTCGTACCAGACGAGGTGAGGGATGTGATGGACGTCGGGATGTGCGCCCGTCGCGATCGACGACACGCACACCGGCGTGAGTGACGGGAACGTCGACACGGCTCTCGAGTAGCGACCCTGCTCCGCGAGGAACGACAGCGCCGGGAAGCGACCGTCACCAACCGCCGCCTCGAACATCGACGGCGTCAACCCGTCGATGACGACGAGGATGACCTTCTTGTTGCGATCGGTTGTCATGTTCGAATGGATCGACCGGTCGGTTCCGACGGACGAGCGAGCAAAGCTCGCACGTCCTGATGGCGGCACCGTAAGCGTCGCCTAGTCTTTGGCAAGGGACCGAAGCCCCGCGTAGCGCTCGGCAGTGCGGCCGCGCAGGCGCGCAGCGAAAGCGGGAACGACTGCCGCCTCCAGGTAACCGACGATCGGGATCCAGGCGATCGCCGCCAGGGCAACGGCTGCGAGCGCGACGAACACCGCCGTCCCGAAGCGCGAGCCTCCCCGCCGGAGCGTCCCCGACACGAGCTGAGCGGAGCCGGCCGCGCCAAGTGCTCCACCAACACCGCCGCCCACCGCCTCGTCCCACTGGCCGAGTGCGAGGCCGACCAGGATGCCGGCGCCGACCGCGAGCACGAGCCCCGCGACGAGCCCCGCGCGCGTGCCTGCCAGCAAGCCCTCGAGCAGGACCCCGATCGCCACGCCGAGCCCGACGCACACACCGATCCAGTACCAGCTACCCATCTGCAGGCCAGTGTAGTGACTCGGTTTGCGCGGGCCGTTTGCAGGGAAAAGGAGCGAAGCCGCTCCCCCGCGGACTCAACCTCAGGAGGACAGAACCTAGTGAGCAACGATGCGAAGCCTCTGCTCGTCTTTTTTTCGTCCGAGCGTTCGGGCCCCGCACGGCGGATGGAGAGTCTGCTCGCGCACCTCGCGCGGAAGGAGCGCACGCGTCTCCGCGTGATGCGTGTCGACGTCCACGAACAGCCCGACCTCGCCGAGCGTTTCAACGTCGGAGCTGTGCCGACACTCGTGCTCGTGAAGGGCAAGCGGGTCGTCGACCGCATCGAAGGCCGTGCGAGCGCTCCCAAGATCGAGGACATGATCGCCCCGCATCTGGCGGCCGCGGTCGCCTGAGGAAAACCGCTCCCCTTTCAACTTCGTAGGTCCCCCTGGATGCCCGGGCGCCACTGCCCCGGTGCCCGGGCTCCTCATGAACGGGGCAGACAGGGAGGCGAAGGGGATGAGACGAAGGGGAGTCATCGCGGCGCTCGCGGTCGGCGTCGCAGCACTCGGAGTCGCCACGTACGCGCTGGCAGGCGGCTCGGGGGCGGGATTCAACCACCTCACGGCGACAATGAGCGGCTACCAGGAAGTGCCGGCGGTCTCGAGCGGCGCCTCCGCGACGTTCACGGCCGACGTAAGCAAGGACGGCAACTCGATCGACTGGCAGCTCAGCTACAGCGGGCTCGAGGGGGCCGTCCAGCAGTCGCACATTCACTTCGGCCAGCGAAGCGTGAACGGCGGCATCTCCGTGTTCCTCTGCACCAACCTCGGCAACGGGCCTGCCGGCACGCAGCCTTGCCCGCAGTCCGGGACGATTCACGGCACGATCACGGCGGCCGACGTGTCGCCGCCGATCGCAGCAACCGCTGGGGCGAGAACGCAGGGAATCGATACGGGCCAGTACGACGAGCTCGTGCGTGCGATCGACGCCGGCAAGACGTACGCGAACATCCACTCGACCACGTGGCCGGGGGGAGAGATCCGAGCACAGTTGAACGAGGACGACCCGCACAACTGAGTCGAGGGGCGCCCGGCTTCACGCCGGGCGCCCACCTCACCGTTGCTCGAGCCTGCGGATGACGTCGAGGCCGAACTCGGCCGCCCGCGCACCGTCGACCACACGGTGGTCGAACGTGACCGAGACGTAGCCGACGCGCGCCGCAACAACAGCTCCGTCGCGCACCACCGGGCGCTCGCCGATCCGGCCGATGCTGAGAATCGCGACTTCGGGATGATTCACGATCGGCGTCTGCAATAAGCCGCCGAGCTTGCCGGCGCTCGTCACCGTGAACGTCGAACCACGCAGCTCCTCGGGCGCGAGCTTCCCCGCTCGTGCGCTCTCGGCCAGGCGCCGCACCTCTGCGCCGAGCTCGTCGACCGAGCGGCTATCGCAATCGCGCACGACGGGAACGAGGAGCCCGGCGTCGGTCTGCACGGCAACGCCGAGGTCGTAGCGGTCGAGGAAGACGATCTCGTCCCGCTCGAGGCGCGCGTTCAGCTCCGGGAACTCCTGCAGCGACTCGGCGACGGCCTTGAGCACGGTCGGCACGAGCACGTCGAGGTCGACCTCCGAGAAGTCGCATTCCTCGACCCAGGTCACGGCAGGGACCTCGCGATGGGCTCGCGCCATGTGCTCGGCGATCACGCGCCGCACACCGCGCAGAGGCTCGCGCCGTCCCTCTCCCGGCGCGGCTGCGCCGCGGACGTCTTCCTCGGTGACGCGCCCCTGCGGGCCGGTGCCCGTGAGCGAGTCCAGGTCGACGCCGAGCTCCTGCGCGATCTTGCGCACGAGCGGTGTCGCGCGTCCTCGCGCGGCGGGCGCCGGCTGCGAGACGGCGGGGCGCTCTACCCGGGGCGCGCCGTCGCCCGAGTCGCTGCCGATGACGACGAGCACCGTCCCGACCGGGACGACCTTCCCTTCCTCGACCAGGATGCTCCTGACGGTGCCGGCAGCGGGTGAGGGAATCTCGACCGTCGTCTTGTCGGTCTGGATCTCGACGAGCGGGTCGTCCTCGCCGATCTCCTGTCCTTCCGACACGAGCCAGCGGGCGATCTCGCCTTCCGTCAGGCCTTCGCCGAGATCGGGGAGCTTGAATTCGTAGGCCACGGTCAGATTCTTATCGCGTCGTGGCGGAGGACTGCATGCACACCCTGGACGCCGTTGACAACCTGCGTCACCCGTAGGTCGACGACGACGCTGGCAAGGCCGAGCGCCTCGCGGCGCTCCAGCGAGAGCTCCCGCTCCATCAGGTCGAGCATCGCTCGTGTCGCGATCGCTGCAGCGGAGCCGAGGTCTTCGTCGAAGCCGAACGTCACCCACGCTTCCGGAGTCCACGCGAGCGGCGTGTCGAGCTGCGGCTCGTCTCGGACCGTCAGCGTCAGCTGCAGGCGATCGAGGCCGCATTCGATCGCGGTCTGCGAGACCTCGCCGTCGCCCTGGCGCGCGTGCCCGTCGCCGGCGGAGAAGAGCGCTCCGTCGACCGGAATCGGGAGGAAGAGCTTGGTCCCGGCGACGAGCTCCGTGCAGTCGATGTTGCCGCCGCACGGCCGGGGCGGCCCGGTCGAATGCACGCCGGGCTCGGACGGAGGCATCCCGAGCACGCCCGCGAAGGGACGAAGGTCGACCTCACGTCCCTGCTCGTCGCGACCCGTTCCCGCAGCCGCGTCGAGGCTCCAGCGCAGGACGCAGGTCTCACCGTCTGCGAGCCCGAGGTAGTCGTTGAGCGGCGAGGGCCAGCCGGCGGCGAACGTCGCACCCCAGGAGCCGACCCGCACCTCGTCGATCCGCACCTCGAGCGTTTGTCCGGCCTGCGCCCCGCGAATCTCGAACGGCCCGATCAGCGCGTGACCGTCATCGAGCTCCGCCTCGCGTGGCTCGAACCTGTCGGCCGGTGTGACATGCCAGCCTGCGTCGAGGCAGGCGAAGGCAACCGCGTCGCCACTGTCGATCGTCAGGATCGGCGGCAGGTCCCGCGAGAAGTGGCC
This sequence comes from uncultured Actinomycetes bacterium, assembly GCA_963804935.1. Lineage (GTDB taxonomy): Bacteria > Actinomycetota > Thermoleophilia > Gaiellales > Gaiellaceae > 3-1-20CM-4-69-9. The sequence goes on along the minus strand of CAWDSD010000017.1, from coordinate 476,320 downwards.
GTGGAGCGTGCGCCGCTCGAGCGGGATCTCGTGGATCACGCGCGCGGGAGTCCGATCCAGGCGTCGCGGGGTGCGAGCAGAACACGGAGCCCGCCGCGCCGGCCGCCGTCGAAGAACTCGTGGATCGAGACCGCCTGCCAGTCCTCGGCCGAGAGGTTCCGGGCCACCTCCGCGGGCACGTAGCCGGCCTGCAAACGACGGTCGTCGTCCCACACCCCGACGGCATTGGGATCGTGCTCGTTGTCCGGCTCGGGTACGAGCGCGAGCCGCCGGCCGGGAGCGAAGGCATCGTCCTGCAGCGCGTCCAGGCGGTAGGACACTCCCGCGACCTTGATCACGCGAATGCGCGGATCGTCGCTGCGCACGAGCTCATTGGTTGCAGCATCTCGCAATCGGTACCCGTCGCGCGCCCGTTCCAGCCAGAGCCGCAACCGTGGGCTCGCCCCTCGTTCCGTCACGCGGACGGCCGGCCTAGAACTCGAGCAGGCGCCGCACCGCAGCGACGACGCGCTCCGGCGAGGGCATATACGCGTCCTCGATCTGCCAGTACGGATAGGGAACGTCGTAGCCGGTGACGCGGAGCACGGGTCCCCTGAGATCGAGCATCGCCTTCTCCGCGAGGATCGCAGCAAGCTCGGCGGCGAACCCGCACGTGCGCGGCGCCTCCTGCACGATCACGACCCGGCCGGTCTTCGCCGCCGTCGCCAGCAACGCTTCCTCGTCGAGCGGCTTCAGCGAGCGAATGTCGAGCACCTCGACGGAAACGTCGTCGAGCGCGTCCGCGGCCGCCTCGCAGACCGCGACCATCGAGCCGTACGCGACGAGCGAGACGTCATCGCCTTCGCGGACGAGGCGCGCCTTACCGAGCGGCACGACGTGCTCGCCGTCCGGCACCTCGCCCTTCGTCGTTCTGTAATGAAGCTTCGGCTCGAGGATCACGACCGGATCGGGATCGCGAATCGCAGCCGCGAGGAGACCCTTCGCGTCTGCAGCTGTGGACGGAATCGCGACCTTCACGCCGGGCGTGTGCACGTAGTACGTCTCGGGCGAATCGTCGTGCAGCTCGGGCGCGCGCACACCGCCTCCGTACGGCATCCGCACCACGAGGGGGAACTCCATCTTGCCGCCGGTTCGCCACCGGTAGCGGCCCACATGCGTGATCAGCTGGTCGAGGCAGGGGTACGAGAAGGCGTCGTACTGCATCTCGCACACGGGGCGCCAGCCCGCCATGCACAGCCCGACGGCGGCGCCGAGGATGCCGGCTTCGGCGAGCGGCGTGTCGAAACAGCGATCCGGTCCGAAGCGGTCGCGCAGTCCCGCGGTCGCTCGGAAGACTCCGCCTGCACGTCCGACGTCCTCGCCCATCACCATCACCGACGCGTCACGCTCGAGCTCGACGTGGAAGCAGTCGTTGATCGCCTCGACGATGGAGCGCTCAGCCAAGCGTGCCTCGCAGCTCGTCGAGATCGGAGCCGAACGACGCGGGCGGGTCGACGAACGCATTCGAGAACAGCAGCTCGACATCGGCGGCGGGCTCCGCCTCCGCCTTCTTGATGCCCTCGCGCATTTCGTCCGCGGCCTCGGCGCGAATCGACGCGACGAGATCGTCGTGCAGGATCCCCGCACGTGTCAGATAGCCCTCGAAGCGGCCGACGCACTCGCGCTTCTTCTCCTCCTCGACCCGCTCGAGGTCGATGTACGCGCTGGGATCGTCGGCCGTTGCGTGCGGCGCGGTCCGGTAGGACACCGCTTCGATGAAGGTCGGCCCTTCGCCGGCGCGCGCACGCGTGACCGCCTCGCGCGTCGCCTCGTAGCAGGCGAGGACATCGGTTCCGTCCACGCGTAGCCCCGGGATGCCGTAGCCGACAGCCTTGTCGGCAAGTGTCTGCGCACGCGTCTGGGCCTCGACGGGAGTCGAGATCGCCCAGCCGTTGTTGTTGCAGAACAGGATCAGCGGCGCGCCGGTGACGCCCGCGAAGTTCGCGCCTTCGTGGAACGCGCCCTCGGAGGTCGCGCCGTCGCCGAAGAAGGCGATCGCACACGCGCGCTCACCCTTCAGCTTCTTCCCCCAGGCGAGCCCGGCCGCGTGGGGGACGTGCGTCGCGATGGGAACGCAGATCGAAGCGAGACGGTAGTCCTCCGGGTTCCACCAGCCCGCTGGGTGTCCGCGCCACCACGAGAGCACGGTCTCCGCCGGCATGCCGCGCAGCAGCCCGATCGCCGACTCGCGGTAGGAGGGGAAGATCCAGTCCTCGTCGTCGAGCGCGTGAAACGCCCCTGCCTGCATCGCCTCGTGGTTCCAGAAGATCGCGTAGGTGCCGATGCGCCCCTGCCGGTGGTAGACGACCGAACGCTCGTCGTAGGTGCGCAGCCTGATGAGTGAGCGATAGATGTCGAGGAGCTGCTGCTCACCAACGCCCTCGACCTCGCGATCGCCCGCGCCGTCCACGTCGCCGATCACGCGCCGCAGGTCGCGCTCGGCAGGAAGAACCTGCGCCATTGCAGGCGCGACTCTAGCCGAGCAGGAGCTTCACGAGCCACGCGTCCCGGTCGGCGAGGGCCTGCGCGTCGAGCTCGTGCGGCGCGTCGTAGGAGCGGCGCTCCTTCGGTGCGCTGGCCGCACGGAAGTAGGCGTCGACGTCCTTCGCCGGGGAAACGGGATCACGCGTGCCGTTCTGAAAGAGGAGCGAGACCGGCGCAGCCGTCGTGACGTAGCGCACGGGGTCGATGACCGAGTAGGCACGGACGTATGCCTTCAGCTTCCTGGCGCCGAGACGCTTGCAGGCAACTGCGATCGCGGTGCTCAGGTGAGCTCGGCCCGACTGGATCACCGCGCCGCGGAGCCGATGATCGACACCGGCGAGCGCGCCGGTGACGGCCGAGCCGAAGCTGAAGCCCACCGCCGCGACGCGCGCCGGATTCGCGCCCGGCAGCTGTGGGAGCAGGTCGAGCGCACGGCGACGCGAAATCACGTAGTTCGAGAAGGCCCGTACGTCGGCGGCAGCGCGGCAGCTCAGCAGAACACCCGGTGGGGCGATCGTCAACGACGCGATCCCGCGCCGCGCGAGCCGGTCCGCGTCCGACAGCTGAGTGGTGGCAGTTCCTCCATAACCCGGCGACAAGATGACCACGGGCCACGGACCGCTCCCGGCGGGATGTGTCCAGTACGCGGCTCTCCGTCCACGGCCTGCGTCGAAGGAGAGCGCCTGGCGCAGCACGCCGTCATTCGCCTGAACCTCGCCGAGTCTCGGGCTGAGCGGACGGCTGCGGTCGTATGAGAACCGAGGCCGCGCCGCGAGCGGGACATCTCGGGCGACCTCAACGTCCGTTGCCATGGGCGCCGACGAGGGCGCGAAGCCGACGATCAGCGTCGCCAGGATCGCCCCGATCATCGCGACAGCTCCTTCAACGCCCGCTCGATCCACTGCACCCGGCAAGGCATCAGCTCGAGGCCGTAGCGGAGCGTCAGGTAGCCGTAGCGGCTCGCCGGCTTGCCCGAGATGTTCCGCTCGATCGCGCGGTACTCCTCCAGTGCCTCCAGCTGCTCGTCACGCGCGCGCTCGAGCTGCGCCAGGAGCGCCGCGCGTGGCACGAGCTTTGCGAAGAAGACCTTCAGCATCAACTCGTCGAACGAGCGTGGCTCTGTGTGCTCGAGCCAGCTGCGCACTGCTCGTTTCCCGGCGGGCGTCAGTGTGTAGAGCTGCTTGTCCGGGCGCGTCTCCTGTCGAACCGTGCGCCGGCGCGCCAGCCCGGCGTCGACCAGGCGGGGGAGGATCGCGTAGAGCTGGCTCTTCGCAGGCGACCAGATGTGACCGACGCTGGCCTCGACGCGCTTCAAGAGGTCGTAGCCCGAGCGCTCGCCTTCCGCCAGAACGCCCAGGGCGACCGCCTCGGTCGTGGTCAGAGTCGTGGTCTGTGCCGGAATAGTCCGCACCGGACTACTCGACGCGTCCTGGGGCCGAAAGTTAGGAGAGCACCGAGATCGAGCCGCGTTCGGCTTCGAAGACCGCCTCCGTCACGTCGCCGAGGTCCTCCCCGTCGACCTGAAGCGGCAGCGGCCGGTCCGTCTTCACCGCGATCCGGTCGAGGTCGTGGCCCCGTAGGGCATTGCGCGCGGGCCGGCCCGAGGCCAGGGCGTACAGAAGTGGCGGCAGCGTGCGTGGCGTCACCGACACCGGTGCGAGGAAATCGAGCCCCTCCTCGAACGCGGCCCCAGGCGTTGCCTTGATCGCGATCGCCTTGAGGAACGAGTAGACGTTCACGTTCGCGACGAACAGGAATGCGGCGCGTCCGAAGCCCTCGACTTCGAGCATCGGCTCGAGCCTGCCGCGGTGCTCGACGAGCAGGCGCGCGAACGTGCTCACGAAGGCGAGATCTCCCGGCCGCGTTCCGTCGGGAGAGCGGCCGCGGTCGTCGATTCGCCGGACGACCTCCGCGTCGATTCCGATCCCCGCGCCGAACGCGAAGCGCCGGTCGTTGACTCGGCCGGTGGAGATCCGGCGGAAGCGATTCGCCTCCAACGCACCTGCGAGCTGCTCGGCCGCCGCGACAGGGTCGCGCGGCAGGCCGAGCGCGCGCGGCAGAACGCTCGTACCGCCTCCCGGGACGAAGCCGAGAGGCAGGTCGTTTCGCTCGATACCGTTCAGGGCCTCGTTGAATCCGCCGTCGCCGGAGAAGACGATCACGGCATCGGCGTCGTCGGCCTCGCGGGCGAGCTCGACCGCGTGTCGCGGCCCCTCGGTCCGCACCGTGCGCACGTAGGCGACGCGCATCAGCGCCCGCTCGACGGCCGCGATCGCCGTCCTCGGTGACCCGGGTCGCGAACGGGTTGACGATCAGAACGGCGCGCTTCATTGCGGCGAGCATGCCATGCGAACTCCGATCAAAGAGTTGCGTAGCCGCGCATGCCGTCGAGCAGGAAGGCGTAGAAGCGGTCGGCAAGCTCATCGGTATCGGACTGAGGCCGCAGCCAGGTGTAGGCCCAGTTCGCCGCCGACAGGGCGAGGAGCGTCGCAGTGGCGTCGTCGAGATCCGCCCGCAGGCCGCCGAGCTCGCGCCCTTCGCGGAAGAGCGCGCGGAACCGGTCCTCGTAGCGCCGGCGCTCGCCGAGGAACTCCTCGCGCCGTTCGCCCTCGAGGTAGCGCCATTCACGAATGAAGACCGTCGCGATCTCGAGCTGCTCGGAAATGACGCGCAGATGCGCACGCAACGCGAACCGGATCTTCTCTGTTGCCGGCAAGTCCTCGGGAACTGCGTCGAGGGCGGCGTGAAAGGCGACCGCGCCGTCGTGCGCGACCTCCCAGAGCAGGTCCGCCTTCGAGTCGATGTGTGCGTAGAGCGATCCCTTCTGGACGCCCATCGCGCCGGCCAGGTCGCCGATCGAGGTGCCGTGGTAGCCCTTCTCGGCGAAGAGCCGCGCCGCCTCACGCGTGAGCTCCCTCTTCCGGCTGGACATGCTTCAATACACCCTAACGATCGTTAGGTAGGGAGGCCGAGAACCCATGAACGAGCAGGAATTCCTCGAGTACGTGCAGTCCGGTGGCCAGGTCGAGACCGCGGACTGGATGCCCGACGACTACCGGGCGAAGCTCATCAAGTTCATCGAGATGCACGGCAACTCCGAGCTGATGGGCGTCCTCCCCGAACGCGAATGGATCCTGCGCGCGCCGACGCTCCAGCGCAAGCTCGCGCTGACGGCGAAGGTGCAGGACGAGGTCGGGCACTCGCAGCTGATCTACCGCGTCGTCGAGGACCTCGGCAAGCCGCGCGAGCAATGCCTCGACGACCTCATCAGCGGGAAGGCGAAGTTCCACAACGTCTTCCACTACCCGACGAAGACGTGGGGCGACGTCGGCGTGATCGCGTGGCTCGTCGACGCGGCGGCGATCATCTCGCAGAAGGCGCTCCTCAAATGCTCGTACGCGCCGTACGCGCGGATCATGAAGAAGATCTGCTGGGAGGAGTCCTTCCACATCCTGCACGGGCGCGACGTGATCCTGACGCTGATGAACGGCACCGACGACCAGCGCGAGCTCGTGCAGGAGTCCCTGAATCGCTGGTGGGGACCGCTGATGCAATTCCACGGCAATCCGATCGCCAAAGAGGAAGACCCGATGTACGTCTGGCGGATCAAGTCGCAGGGCAATGAGGAGGCCCGGCAGCAGTTCCTCGACGGCTATGTCCCGCAGATCTGGGAGCTCGGCCTGACGGTTCCCGACCAGAAGCTGCGTAAGGACGACGACGGCGTCTGGGAATACAGCGAGCCCGATTGGGACGAGCTGCGACACGTCGTCACTGGCCACGGGCCGAAGACCGGGGAGCGGCTCGACCTGCGCCGCAGCGCACGTGAGAGCTCGGCGTGGGTGCGCAAGGTCGTGCTCGCCGAAGCGGCGTAATGATCTACGAGGTCTTTCGCCAGGAGCGCAAGGGGCAGCCGCTTCAGCACGCCGGCTCGGTCGAGGCCGCCGACGACCACTTCGCCGACGTCTATGCACGCGAACAGTACGGCCGGCGTGGCGAGTCCACCGCGCTGTGGATCGTGGCCCGCGATGCGGTGATCGAGATCGACGACTTCGTCGACGAGCTCAACCGCAACTACCACCGTGTCGACGGCTATCCGCTCAAGGAGAAGCTGAAGGAGGCACGTGAAAGAGCAGGAACAGCAGCTGCTCCTGGAGATCGCTGACGACGAGCTGATCCTCGGCTGGCGCGACTCGGAATGGACCGGCGTCGCGCCGCTGCTGGAAGAGGACGTCGCATTCTCGTCGATCGCGCAGAACGAGATCGGTCATGCGCGCGCGCTCTACGAGCTCGTCGCGCGCGCGCGAGGGACGACAGCCGACGAGCTCGCCTTCGACCGCTCGCCCGACGAGTACCGCTGCGCACCGCTCGTCGAGCTGCGGCTGATGGACTGGGCCGAGACGATCGCGCGCCACTACCTCTACGAGGAGGCCGACGCGAAGCGACTCGAGCAGCTGAAGCAGTCGGACGACCCCGAGATCGCCGGGCTCGCCGCGAAGATCGACCGCGAGGAGGCGTACCACCGCATCCACGCGCAGATGTGGTTCGACCGCCTGCAGGACGAGCCGCGCTTCGTCGAAGCGCTGGAACGACTACGGCCGCAGGCGGAGGCGCTCCTCGACTCCGCGCAGCGCGGCGAGCACACCGCGGAGCTGGCGGACCTCTGGGAGGAGATGACGATGGTGCGGCGCTCGCAACCGGCAGGCACGAAGTGGTGACCGAAGCGCAGGTCTGGGACGCACTGGCCGAGATCCCGGACCCGGAGATCCCTGTCATCTCGCTGGTCGACCTCGGCGTCGTGCGCGGCATCGACGTCGACGACCGGCGCGTCCGCGTCGAGTTCACACCGACGTTCCTCGGCTGCCCTGCGCTCGAGGTGATGCGCGACGCAATGGCCGACTCGATCCGCGCGCTCGGCGCCGAGCCGGAGATCCAGGTCCTGCTCGACGACTCGTGGTCGACGGACCGCATCACGGCGGAAGGCCGCGAGAAGCTGCGGGCGTCGGGGTTCGCACCGCCGTCGCCGCGTGGGGAGACCGGCGCACCGACGCTCGTGCAGCTGCAGAGCAACGCTCACCGCTGTCCGTACTGCGGCTCGACCGAGACGCGGCTCGAGAACATCTTCGGTCCCACACCCTGCAGGTCACTGCGCTACTGCGCGGGTTGCAAGCAGCCGTTCGAGCAGTTCAAGACGATCTAGGGCGTTTCTTTCAACGCACTTTTTTCAACGCCGGCTCGGGGGCGAAGCGACGCGGCCGAGTCGTTCCTGCGGAAAGCGGGTCTGAATGTCGGCGAGCGCGACCAGGTCGTGCGGGCCGCGGACGAGCACGCCGTCGCGGCCTCCGTCTCGCCGCTGCCTGCTCGGGAGGAAGCTCAAGCAGCGGCCTTGATCGTCTCCCACGACCATGGCAACGCCTGCTCAACATGCTGTGACTCATCACCTGCTGCGCGCCCCGCCGCGGGCGGGCACCGGCAAGTCGCCGCAACTGCTCCTCGCTCAACCCTGCGCCGGGTGTCTCGGAACGCGAGCGTGGCCGCGCTCCAGTGTCGGAAGATCCGCGTCGCCTGCGACACGTTTCAGCCGGCGGCGACCTGGGCCGCGTGCCGGGTGAACTCCTTCGCTGTCAGCACCACCTCCCGCGGCTGCCCGCTGCGCTGCCGACCGCCGCCATCGCCGCGTGCAACGCCCGCTGGACCGGCGGCGGCGCCGGAAACCCGTCCGGGATGAACTCGCAATGATGAGCCGCTCCGAACTCGCTCTCCTTCGCGAGCGCGAGCAGCGTGCGCCAAGGCGCCGCGATCCGGGAGGCATCCACCAGCCGACACTAGGACCCCTGGAAAACGCCCAACGCCGAGACGCTGGTGACCGCTTTCCCGGATCTCCGGACCAGGGCCTGCCACGAAAACTGAGCGAGACGTGCCGGGCTAACTGCGACCCGCGACGCCCTGCGCTGAGACTTGGCGGGGTGATGACAGGGGCGGCTTGCCGTCGAGCGAGCTGGCGGCTGCCCCGATTCCTTCTCGATCGCGATTGAGCGCGAGCGCGACATCGCGGTCGTCGCCGAGCGCCGCCTCGGCTGCGGTTGTGAGCAGGTCGAGTTGGAGGTCGAGGATCTCCATACGATCGGGAGGCGCGACGGATTTGAGGTCGGTCAGCGCCGCCTTCAGCCGCCGCGTCACCTGCGGCGACCCGGCTCCGGCCAGACGGATCTCGTCGAAAGCGAGATGCACGTAGGCCTCCCAGCTCATCGTCCTCACGATCAGCCGGACTCGTCCCGCGTGGTCGCGGTGGCGGCCGTCGGGGAAGGGCCGGCGGGCGAGCTGTCTCAGGATGTCGTGCAGCCGGTCGATCGCCTGCACAGCAGTCGTCGGATCCTGGAAGGGGGAGTCGGCGAGCGAGCGTTCCGCGATGTCGACGAGCAGGCGAACGCCGTAGGCGACGTCCTCGTCGAGCGTCGGCTCCAAGCTGACGATCAGGGCCCCGCGCACCACCTCCTCATCCACGGCAGCCGTCCCATCGTGGACGCGGAAGAGGGGGCCGCCGGCCGGCACGAACTCGCCCAGGGCGGGAACGAGCTCGAGCATGCAGTCCGCCCGTCCTCCTTCCTCGACGAGCTGCTCGTAGCCGATCCCCGTGATCACGCCCGACTCCGCCGCGCACAGAACCGGAACACCGTTCGCGTCGGAGTCGAGCGCGGGCCCCTTGTCCGGGTAGCGACGGTCGAGAAGCGTCCGCGTCTCGTCACCGACGAGCTCGATCAGCGCCGAGACGCGAAGCGCCTGGCCGATGTGGTGGACGTAGATCACGAGCACGGCGATGCTGACGAGAACGAGGGTGAAGGCCGTGACGACCGCGACACCCGGCACGTTGCCCGTGCTGTCGCCGTTGATCGTCACCTCACGGAGCGCCAGGATGGCGTGGACGAAGGTGGCGACGAAGAGGCCGATCGCAAGCTGGCTCGGCTTATCGCGCAGGATGCGCTGGACTATGCGAGGTGAGAACTGGCCCATCGCGAGCTGGACGACCACCATCGTGATCGTGAGCACGAGCGCGGTCAGGCTCACCATCGAGGCGGCGACGGTTGAAAGGATGTAGGCCGCAGCATCCGGCCCGCCGACGACACTCGTCGGAATCGCCTGGTAGTCGAAGTATCGGTCGACGGCGATCGTCGCGAACGAGAGGGCCGCGCCGGCGAGGACGCAGAGTACGGGGATGAACCAGAGGCTGGACTTGAGATGGGTGAGTAGCTTGCGAAGCCTCATAGAGCGTGCAACGTGTCCCCAGTGAAAGCCTTGCCGAAACTGACCCGCACCCATGGAGGTTTCAGCTGAGCTGCTCGGCCAGTCCGATGATGATGCCCTCAGGCCACGCAGGAAGCAGAGCCGGTAGATGTCCTCGTACTGCGCGATCTCACCGACGAGTTCGGCACCGTGGCTCGCAGGCGGGCAACGACGTCGTCGAGGTCGTCGACAGAGCCATCTGCTCCACCTGCGTCAGCAGCTGCGTGACCTATCAGATCCAGACGACGGTTCTGCACATCGCCCACCTCGGACCCGGCCAGCCGAGCGTCCGCGTCACCCTCGCCCAGCGAGACCGCGCCAATCTTCCTCACCGCGTATCGTGGTACCCGCCTTGGTACCGACCGGACGGGACCCGACCGTAGTGAAGGGGATCGAAGCGGCGCCGAGAGACGCGTTCTGTTCGGTAACGCACATCGTTGGCCCGTTCAAGACGATCTAGCGGTGGGACGCCAGATCGTCCTGCTGCGCGGCATCAATCTTGGACCGCGCAACCGGATCGCCATGGCCGACCTGCGCAGGCTGCTCGCCGGTGAGGGCTTCGAGGACGTGCGGACGTACCTCCAAAGCGGCAACGTCGTGCTCTCGAGCAGCGCGAAGCCCGACGAGGTGGCACGAAAGTGCGAACAGCTGATCGAGGAGGCCTTCGGGCTCGACATCGCCGTCGTCGCGCGCACGCGCCCACAACTTGCGCAGGTCGTGAAGCGCAATCCGCTCGGGAAGGTTGCGAAGAATCCGAAGCGCTACCAGGTGAGCTTCCTCGCGACGAAGGCGCCGGCCGAGCTCGTCCGCCGACTCGAGTCCGCCGTCGTCGCACCTGAACGACTCACGGTCGTCGGCCGCGAGATCTACGCGTGGCACCCGGAGGGCGTCGCCCGCTCCAAACTGTGGGGCTTACTCGCAGGGCGACAGCTCGGCGTGACTGCGACAGCCCGCAACTGGACCACGGTCACGAAGCTGCTGGAGCTCGCTGCCGAGTAGACCCATGCGCTCAGCGCACGAGCTGATACGGCACCGAGGCGAGGATGACGTGGGGCTCGAACAGCAGGAGCCGCTTGACGTACAACGCCCGCTGGTTGTGAAGGGCGCGGCGCCAGCCCCTGACGACGAGCTCCGGCATGACCACGATCACTTCGGTCGTCCCGTCGCGCGTCAGCTCTCGGAGGTATGAGACGAGCGGGCCACCGATGTCGCGGTACGGCGCCTCATCGACGTCGAGTGGGATCCCGGGCCCGTGCTCGAGCCAATCGCGGCGGATCGCATCGCCCTCCTCGGCGCTGAATGCGAAGTTGATCGCTCGCGTGTCGCCGACGTTGAGTGTGTTCGCGTAGTTGACGGCGCGCATCGAGGCGGCGTGCACACCGGAGACGAGAACTCGGACGACGGCGTTTTCGGGTGTCGCCTCCGTCATCCCGCTGAGAGCGGGAACGTCTGCCACGACGACGCCGGGCTCCGAGAGCAGGCGAAGCTTGAGCTGCAGCTCGCGCGGACGCGTCGCGACGTCGAGGAGCGACGCCCGGCGAAAGAGCTCGGGGATGACCACGGTGACGAAGTCCGACTCGCCTCGCGGCAGTCGCCACACTTGCTCGAGGACCGCTTCGGAAAGCCCGAGCGATCCGTCCAGCACTTCGAGACGAGATTGCTCGTCTGCGAAGCGAAACCAGCGCGGTTTGATCGCCGGGTCCGCCGACGGCCGAGGAACGTGGATCGCCCTGTAGCGCCCGTCGGTGGTGGATCGGACGAACCAGAGCGCGTCCACGGTCGCCTCGTCGATCGACTCGACCAGTAACAGCGCGGTGTTCGTCGCGGCGGGTGCGGCGATCACGGCTTCCGCGCCGGCGCGCAACCGGCGCTCGACCCCACGGTAGTGACGACGAATGCCGTAACACAGGAGAACGAGCCCGGGGATTGCAATCGTCACGATCCAGGCGCCTGCCGCGAACTTCGTGACGACCACGACTGCCGTGACGATGCCCGTTGCCGTCGCGCCGACGCCGTTGACGACGGCGCGATAGTGCCAGCCCGGGTCGCGCACACGGCGCCAGTAGCGCACCATCCCGAGCTGGGAAAGCGTGAACGCGGTGAAGACGCCGATCACGTAGAGGTGGATGAGCGAATCGACGTTCGCTCGATAGATCCAGAGGAGCAACGCCGAGAGTGTTGCGAGGACGAGCATTCCGTTCGAGAACACGAGGCGGTCGCCGAGATTCGTGAACTGACGTGGTGCGAAACCGTCTCGCGCGAGCAGGGCGGCGAGGCGAGGAAACCCCTGGAAGGACGTGTTCGCGGCGAGCACGAGGATGGCAAGCGTCAGAGCCTGCACCGCGTAGTACATGAACCCGACGGCCGAGCCGTCGGGGAAGGTCGCTCTCGCGATCTGCGACACGACCGACGCCGTCCCGCTCGGGCGCGCGTGCTCCTGCACGGCCAGGTACGAGACGCCGAGGAAGAGCACGATTGCGATGCCGCCGAGGACCGCGAGCGTGGTCGCCGCGTTCTTTCCGTGGGGCTTCCGGAACGCGTTGACGCCGTTGGCGATCGCCTCGACGCCTGTCAGCGCGGTCGAGCCCGACGAGAACGCCCGCAGGAGGACAAAGAGCGTAACCCCGCCGGTCCCCGCGGCAATCGGGCTCGGCACCACTGCGTGCGGTGGGTGTCCAAGGATCGTCTTCACGAGACCGACCCCCACGAGAGCGAACATCACGGTCACGAAGCCGTACGTCGGAAGCGCGAACGCGAGACCGGACTCGCGAACGCCGCGCAGGTTGACGAGGACGATCACCACGAGGCACGCGAGCGAGAGCACGACCTTATGGCTGCTGAGCGATGGAGCGAGCGAGGTGACCGCGAAGATGCCGGCGGCTATCGACACGGCGACCGTGAGCACGTAGTCGGTGAGCAGAGCGGCCGCTCCGACGAGGCTCGGCAGGGTGCCCAGATTCTCCTTCGCGACGACGTAGGCACCGCCGCTCGTCTCGTAGACCCGGACCGTCTGTCTGTACGAGACGACGACGATCGCGAGCAGCGCGGCGATTCCGATCGAGATGGGGAAAACCAGGTGGACCGCTGCGGCGGAGGCGCCGATGAGGACGACCATCGCGGCCTCGGTCGCGTAGGCGACCGACGACAGCGGGTCCGAGGCGAAGATCGGCAGCGCGAGGGTCTTCGGGAGCAATGTCTCCTCGAGCTCTCCCGTGGCCATCGGCCTGCCGACGACCGCCCGCTTCAGAGAACGTGCCGGCGGCCCCTGGAGCGTTGCGTCTTTCACGCGGCCGGTCGCGTGGCGATCATCACGGGGCACGGCGCGTCGTGGAGAACCGACCAGACATCCTGCGAGAAGGGCCGGCGAGAGGCACGAGTCGAGGCGACAGTCGCTCCGACGACGATCAACGAGGCGTGGGTGTCGCGCGCGACGTCGGCCACCGCCCGGCCGATCTCGCCGGGCCGAGCCCGCACGATCTGCCGGCGGGCGGAGATCCCGTAGCTCTCGACCAGAGCCCGCTCGTGGGCGAGCTCTTCGTCGAGCGCCGTTTCCTCCTGCCGAAAATGCGCGTTGAACGGCAGCTCCCAGTCGACCACGAGCGGCGCGATGAGCACGACGTGCGTCCCCCTCTCCCGTGCGAGCTGGCAGGCGAGATCGAGTGCATGTCGAGTCGGCTCGGTCTCGAGCAGCGGTACCAGCACCATGCTGCGGCGTCTGGAATGCGAGCGGAGTGATCGCAACGGGCTGGACAACGTCATCCAGTCACCGTAGGCCGCGTCAGATCAGCGACGACTCAAGATCACGGGTACGACCCTCAAGATTCGCTCAAGACGCGCGCACGAGGCGATAGCCCGCCCCGGGCTCGGTGAGCAGATAGCGCGGACGCGTCGGATCCTGTTCGATCTTCCGTCGGAGCTGAGACACGTAGACGTGGAGGTAGTGCGACTCCGCGCCGTAGTTCGGTCCCCAGACAGCCCGAAGGATCGTCGGATGGGTCAGCAGCTTTCCTTCGTTGCGAGCGAACAGGCGCAGGAGATCAAACTCCGTGGGCGTGAGGGAGACGGGGGCACCGTCGACTGTCACGGAACGCCGCTCGAGGTCGACCACGAGCCCACCGAGGTCGACGACCGGCTCCGCGGGAGCATCCGCTCGGCGCAACGATGCGCGCAGACGGGCGAGGAGCTCGTCGATGCCGAACGGCTTCGTGATGTAGTCGTCGGCGCCCGCGTCGAGTGCGGCCACCTTCTCCTGCTCGTCGCCGACGGCCGACAGGACGAGGATCGGTGCGTCCAACCAGCCACGGAGCTCCCGACACACATCCGTGCCGCTTCCGTCCGGAAGGACGAGGTCGAGGATGACGGCGTTCGGGGGCCGCATCGCGGCAGCCGCAAGCGCCGCCGCAGCCGTCGAGACGGCTTCGACCTCGTAGCCGGCGCCCTGAAGACTGGTCCGCAGAGCGCGGAGGATCTGCGGCTCGTCGTCGACGACGAGGATCCGCGCGTCCCTCATCTCACGACGGCAACGTGCTCGGTAGCGGCCGGCAGGTCCAGCACGAACGTCGAGCCGCCCTGTTCGCTCGACGACTCCACACGGATGACGCCGCCGTTTGCCTCCGCGAAGCCGCGCGCGATCGCCAGACCGAGACCGCTGCCGCGACCCTCGCCGCTGCCCCGCTCGAACGGCTCGAAGATCCGTTCGCGATCGGCGGCCACGATCCCGGGGCCGCGGTCACGGATGCGCACGAGCACTCGGCCTGCCCGCGTCAAGCTCGCCGAGACCGAAACGGGATCGGTCGGCGACGAGAACTTCAGGGCGTTCTCCAGCAGGTTCACGAGCACACGCTCGATTTGCGCGGCGTCGACGCGGATCGGCAAGGGGGCCGGTTCCTCAAGCGAGACCGTTACCCGATCGGCCTCGCCGCCGAGCTGTTCCAGCGCCCGGGCCAGCACGATGTCGACGGTCCACACCTCGGGACGGCGCACGGCCGGGCCCGCATCGAGGCGAGAGAGATCGAGCAGGTTCTCGACGAGCCGCTCGAGGCGATGCACCTCGATTCGAATCGTCTCCCACAACGCCTCGCGATCCGAGGAATCCAACGTCAGCGCCCGGTTCTCGAGGCCGTCGCTTGCAGCGCGGATCGCGGTCAACGGCGAGCGAAGGTCGTGGCTGACGGCTCGGAGGACAGCAGTCTTCACAGCGTCGCTCTGCCGCAACGTCTCAGCCTCCACCGCCTGTCGTGCAAGCCGGCGCGAGCGCGTCGCCAGCTCACTCACGACGACGGCGGTCACGAGATAGGCCGCGAGCGCAACCCAGTTTGCGGAGTCCCGCAGAGCGAACGTGTGAACGGGTGGGAGGAAGAGAAAGTTGAACGTCAGCAAGGAGGCGACGCAAACGGGGATCGCGTACGCCAGTCCTCGGAACACAGCGACCGTGACGACGGCGATGACATAGAGGACGCCGAGGCTCAGGACGGGTGCGGCCGGGCGGAGTGCGTAGATCGCTCCGGTGACTCCGGCAACGGCAGCGACGCTCAGCCCGATGCCCTTCGACAACTCGATTCCACCGCGCCATGTCATGAAGATCCTTGCTGCGGGCACACGACGGCTCTATCCCGGAGCTTCCTCCAGCACGTTCGGCCCGTCCTTGTCCGCGAAGCGGTCGAGCACGCCCGATTCCTCGAGCCGGCCGCGCGCCTCCTCCGCGTCGGCGACGGACTCGAACTCGAGGAAGACGAAGACGTGATTCGGATCGTCGACCTTACGGAAGATCCGCTGGCGCGTTGCCTTCGCACGCGCCAGCGGGCGATCCTGGTCGAACATCGGCCTCCACGTCTCGTAGTCGCCCGTCTGGATTCGGGTGATGATGAAGGCCGCCATCGATTACGAAGGTGAGGTCGTGGCGCGTTGTGGCGCCTCGGCAGGCTCCGCAGCGCCTGCGCGTGCGTGCTCGATCGTCCAGTTGAGCGCGTAGTCCGCGACTTCCTCCCAACCGTCCTGGCCCGGCCAGTGACAGCGGCCCGGATACTCCTTGTGGTCGGTGGCAGAGGGCGCCTTCCGCTGCTGCTTGAAGGTCGACAGGTTGATCGCTGGGGGACAGATCCGATCGATGGCTCCGGTGATGAGCAGAAGCGGCGCTCGTGCGGGGTTCTTGAAGTCGACCTTCGTCTTGGCGTTCGGGTTGAAGTTGGCGAAGCCCGCCTGGAAGAACGGCCGTCCGCTCCCCGGGATGTAGTAGCGGTCGTAGACCCTGTCGGACTCGTCCCTGCTGAGCGCGTTCGTGAAGCACCAATGGAATTGCTCCCTGGTCAGCGGCGTTTCCTTTCCGACGTTTGCAGGATTCCCGAGCGCCGGCCATGCGGACCTGAGCGTCGAGAACGGCAGCTTGAGCACACCCTTTGGTGCGGCGGTATCGAGCGCCACACCGGCGACGCCCAGCCCACGGTCGAGCAGGAGCTGGGTGTGGAGGCCGCCGAACGAATGGCCGATGATGATCGGCGCCTGGTCGAGGCCGCGAATGATCCTGTCGTAGTGATCGACGATCTCGGTGATGTCCATTCCCCGAAGCGGCGCCGGGTCGCGGCGCAACTCCGCCGGCTCGGAGTCGAGCCCCGGCCACGCAGGCGCAAGCACGCGATGACCGCGGTCGGTGTAGTGGCTCGCCCAGTGTTCCCAGCTGAGCGGTGTCATCCACATTCCGTGGATGAGGACGATCGGTGGCTTTGAAGCCGTCGAGCTCATTTGAGCCCTCCCCGGTTTGGCACTCGACCCCGCGCTGTCCTGCCCTCAGTCGAGTTATTGCACAGCCGACCGACTCTGGGCCACCCGAAGGCTCGGGTAGGCTCGTACGCGTGAAGGTCGAGATCTTCTACTGCCCCGTCTGAAACGGCTATGACCGCCGGGCTGCGAGTCTCGCGGCCGAGTTGAACGAGAGCACTCCGCACGAAGCGGAGGCCGTCTCTGGGGAGAAGAGTCAGTACGACGTCGTCGCCGACGGAAAGCTGATCTTCTCGAAGCAGCGCGAAGGCCGATTCCCCGAGCACGACGAGATCATCCGGACTCTGTCGTCATGACCTCGGGCGGCGCGAGTCGCGGGTAGGCCGGGGTCACGAGCATGACGTATGCCAGCACCTCGAGCTGGTACCGCAGACAGAAGGTTCCGAGCTCCTGCAGGCCTGCAGTGTTGCGGCCGAAGATCACGCCGGCGAACCAGGCGGGGATCGCCACGGTCGACAGGACGACGCTCAACACGCTCCCGAGCACGATCACCGGCACCGCGAGCGGCAGGCGAAACAACGTGACGAGCCGCTTTTGCCGCGGCCGGTCGGGGAGCTCGATCCGGAACGGATGGTCGACCGTGTGCAGCGGGTCCGGGTAGCGCGCCGAGAGCAGATCGAACCAGGCTGTGACCTGTCCCTGGTAGCGCACGAACGCTGCGAGGAACCTGTGTAGCCACGGCGGCAACCGTCCCTCGATCAGCAACGCGAGCCAGGCGACCACAACCGCTGGTGCTGCGAGGAGAGACCAGACACTGAGCACGACGTAGTGCGGCACGACGAGCGGCAGGCGAAGCAGGACCGCGAGCCTGCGCCGGCGCAGCGACTCGTGAGCGTGAACGCGGAGCCGGGCGTCGGCCACGCTCGGTACCGTAGTGCCTGTGAGGCGGGCATCCTTCGTTGCGCTGTTGGCGCTCGTAGTGTTGCCCGGCTGCGGCGGCGGGGGTGGCACACCTCTGACGAAGGAGGAGTACGCCGCGAAGGCGGACGCGATCTGCGGGAAGTACAACCAGCAGACCAAGGCGCTCGGGAATCCCACGAACCTCTCGGGCCTCGCAACCGTTGCCGACAAGACGCTTTCCGTCCTCGACAAGGCGATCGGAGAGCTGAAGACGTTGAAGCCACCGGCGAGCGAGAAGGCGATCGCGGATCAGTGGCTGAGTCAGGTCGACAACCTGAAGAAGGACCTGACGGAGATCAGGGACAAGGCGAAGGCGAACGACACGCCCGGCGTCTCGGCCGTTCTCCCGAAGGCGAAGGATCACAACTCGAAGAGCAACGAGCTGGCGGGCCAGCTCGGCATGTCCGTCTGCAATCAGGACTAGGTGTTACGCACCCTTGAAGTCTGGCGAGCGCTTCTCGAGGAACGCGGCGACGCCTTCGGCGAAGTCCTGCGTCTGGGTCGCCGCCGTCTGGAGCTGAGCCTCCCGTTCGAGCTGCTGCTCGAGAGTCGCGTTCGCGGCATGGTCGATGAGTCGCTTCGTCATCCCGATACCGCGCGTCGGCAGCGCGGCGAACTGCATTGCGAGCTCGGCGGCTCGGCCCGCAAGCGCCGCTGCGTCGACGACCTCTGACACGAGCCCCCAGGCGTGCGCATCGGCTGCGCTGAGCTTTCGCCCCGAGGCGAGCCACTCGAACGCGCGCGCCGGGCCGAGAATCCGCGTTACGAAATACGAGCAGCCCGAGTCGGGAACGAGCCCGATGTTGATGAACGCGGGAATGAAGCTCGCCGAGTCCGCCGCGATCCGCAGATCGCAGGCACAGGCGAACGAAAGCCCGGCGCCGGCTGCCACACCATTCACTGCGGCGATCACCGGCTTCTCGAGCGCGCGGATCGCGAGGATGTTCGGGTGATAGTTCCCGCGCAGGCGAGCGCCGACGTCCCCCGGCGCCTCCCGGAACTCCGTCAGATCCTGTCCGACGCAGAACCCCCGCCCCGCGCCGGTGAGGACGACCGCTCGAACCTCCGGCGCCCGGGCCTCCTTCAGCGCCGCTGAGAGTGCCTTGTGCAGCTCGGCGTTGAAGGCGTTCAGGACGTCCGGACGGTTGAGCGTGATCGTGAGAACGGCGTCTTCACGGCTCGTCTCGACCTCTGCCATCGCCTGACTTTCGCAGATCGACAGAGCCATCGCGGCCGTTGCTAGCTTGGCCTCATGGAGCTCACGTTCATCTCCTCACCGCCCTCGGACGAGGAAGCGCTCGACGCCTACTCACAGGCCGTCACGACCGTGGCCGAGCGGTTGTCGCCCTCCGTCGCGAATCTCCGCGTCTCTCGCCGCGTGCGCGGCGGCCGCGTGCTCGACGGGGGCGGCAGCGGCGTCGTGATCACGCCCGACGGCTTCACGCTCACCTCCGCGCACGTCGTCGCGCGCACGGAAGGCCGTGGGCGCGCGTCGTTCGTCGACGGCCGCGAGCTCGAGTTCGAGGTCGTCGGCTCCGATCCCCTCTCCGACCTCGCCGTGCTGCGCGTCGACGGGCGCGATCTCGTGCCGGCCGAGCTAGGCGATGCAGAGCGACTGCGCGTCGGCCAGCTCGTGGTCGCGATCGGCAACCCTCACGGCTTCACCGGCTCGGTCACGGCCGGCGTCGTCTCGGCCCTCGGCCGCTCGCTGCCGACCCGTTCGGGCGCAAACGTGCGCGTGGTCGACAACGTGATCCAGACGGACGCGGCGCTCAACCCGGGAAACTCTGGTGGCGCGCTCGCCGACGGACGCGGGCGGGTCGTCGGGATCAACACCGCGGTCGCGGGCGTCGGGCTCGGGCTCGCAGTGCCGATCAACGCCGCGACGAGGCGGATCATCGGCGCGCTGATGTCCGAAGGACGCTTCCGCCGCGCCTATCTCGGAATCGCCGGCGGCCCGAGGCCTCTGCCGCCCAAGCTGGCACGTGAGCTCGGCCGCAAGAGCGGTATCGAGGTCGTCGAGGTCGTCGAAGGCGGCCCGGCTGCCGAGGCGGGCCTGCGGCCGGAGGATCTCATCGTGGAGCTCGACGGCAGTCCGATCGAGGGAATGGACGAGCTCCAGCGCGTCGTCGTCAGTGAGCTGATCGGCCGCGCGGTCCGCGCGAAGGTCGTGCGCGAAGGCCGGGAGCACGAGCTCGAGCTCATCCCGGCAGAGCTCGACGGCTAGACCGAAGCTTCGTGCGTGTGCCCCCCGTGGCGCGCTAGCTCGTATGCGACCTGCGCGACGAGGATGCTTGCGAGCACGACGAGCGTCGTCAGCGGAGAGACCCCGAGCGGAATCAACGCGAGCGCAATGGCAGCCGCCGCGATGCGCAGGACGACGTCGACATCGAAGATCACCGGAGGTGTGACCAGCTCGATCACAGCGAAACCGGCCATCGTCATCGCCAGGCCGGTGCAGACGACCCAGGCCGTCCCGTCGTAATGGTGGTCGCCGCCGGCGGCGAGGATCGCCATCTTGACGCCCGCTCCGAGGGCGGCGAGGCCGGCCACGATGAAGTAATGGACGTAGGTGTACGTGAGCCCGCCGAAGAGCCCGCGCGCGCTCACGGCTTCCTCGTCGAGGAAATCGAAGTAGATCCACCAGAGAGAAGCGGCGACGAGAAAGCCCGAGATCGCCGCAGCCGTCGAGCCGGCGTCCCAGCTCACCTTCGACACGGCGAGCACCACCGCCAGGACTGATTCGCCGAGAACGATCAGGGTCAAGAGGCCGAAGCGCTCGGGGATGTGTCGTGGATGGATGGGAGCACGCGGGATCTGACGCCAGGCGAGGAACGGCGCGCTCAGCTCGAACACGAGTGCTCCGCCCCACAACACGTAGTTCCAGGGACGCGGTACCGCGAGCGACACGACCCAGACGACGACGGCGGCGCCGAATGCGAGCAGGAACGTGGACGTCAGCGCTCGGGCTTCGGGCACGTGCCGTCGTGCACGCGCGTAGAGCGTGAGCAGAACGACGCGCGCGCCGACGTATGCGAGTGGAAACCCGAGCGTTGCACCGCGAAAGACGCCGGGGATCGTGGTGGCAAGAACGGCGACCGCGAACATTCCGAGCAGTGTCAGGAGGCGGTACGGCAGATCGTCGGTGTCGAAGCGGTTGGCGTAGAAGGTGAATCCCATCCAGACCCACCACACGGGAACGAAGAGCCCGAGGAACTCGAAGAAGCGAACGGTCGTCGGCTGGGCGCTGAGCGCATTCGCGAGCTGGCTGACGGCGGCGACGAACACCAGGTCGAAGAACAGCTCGAGCCACGTTGCGCGGCGATCGTCGGCCTGGTCGGTCTGAAGCGTCCGCAGGCGCGGTGGCTCGAGCAGGCGGGAGAGGGCCTTCACGAACGCGCCTGGGCGTTTAGCGGCCCTTGAACTTCGGCTTCCGCTTCTCGACGAACGCCGAGAGCCCCTCGTCGGCGTCCTCTGAGGCGCGGGCGAGATAGAACGAGCGTCGCTCGAAGTCGACACCGGCGCTGAGCGGCGCTTCGAAGGCGTAGTCGATCGCCTCCTTCGCAAGCCTCACCGACACCGGGCTCTTCGCAGCGATCTCGGCCGCAACTCCCTTCGCTTCCTCGAGCCACGCCTCTTGCGCGACGACGCGCGCGACGAGACCAAGCTCTCGGGCCTCTTCCGCGGAGAGCATGCGCCCGCTCAGGATCATGTCCATCGCCACGGCCTTGCCGACGGCGCGGGTCAGACGCTGCGTGCCGCCCGCGCCCGGCATCACGCCGAGATTGATCTCCGGCTGTCCGAACGTCGCCGATTCGGCTGCGACGATCAGGTCGCACACCAGCGCGAGCTCGCAGCCGCCGCCGAGGCAGAAACCGGAGACCGCTGCAACGAGCGGCGTGCGCAGGCTGCGAATCGCATCCCAGCGCTCGATGCGGCGCTCCAGGTAGAGCGACACGGGCGTCCCGGCAGCCAGCTCGGCGATGTCTGCGCCGGCTGCAAAGGCCCGTTCGTTTCCGCCGACGACGATGCAGCCCACCGCGTCGTCCGCGTCCAACCGGCGCAGCGTGTCGACGAGCTCCTCCATCAGCTCGCTCGACAGGGCGTTCAGCTGCTGAGGCCGGTTGAGGAGCACGACCGCGACCCCGGCGTCGTCGCGCTCTACGAGGACGAGCGCTTCAGAAATGCCTTCACCGCCTCCTGCGCTTCGTCGCCGAGCATCGAGAGCGCGAGCCAGTCACGGGCGTGATTCACGGTCTCGTGCCATGAGAGGTCCCTCCAGAAGTTCAGCTGCTGCTTTGCATAGCGCGTGGTCTGCGGAAGCTTCGCCGCGAGCTTCGTGACGTATTCGTCCACGGCGCCGTCGAGCTCTGCCGCGGGCACGGCGCGATTGATCAGGCCCCACTCCTCGGCCTGCCGGGCGGGGATCTCGTCGCAGAGCATGATGATCTCGCGCGCACGGCGATCCCCGACGAAGATCGGCAGCCACTGCGTCGCGCCGCCCGCGGGCACCGAGCCGTGCTCGAGGCCGACGTGACGGATGAACGCCTCATCGACCATCACGGCCAGGTCACATGCCATCTGCAGCTCGTTGCCGCCGCCGACGGCGATGCCGTTGATGCGCGCAACGGTCGGCTTGCCGATCTCGCGCAGCTTGTCGTGCGCGTCCTTGAACGCGCCGAACCACTTCCAGTACTCCTTCGGATTCCCGAGATAGTCGGCGGCCCAGGACTTCAGGTCAGCTCCGACACAGAAGGCTCGGCCCGCACCCGTGACGACGACGGCACGGATGTCGTCGTCCCACGAGGCGTCCTCGCACGCACGAGCGAGCTCGCGCAACATCCGGAAGTCGAATGCGTTGAGCACCTCCGGCCTGTTGAGGGTGATCGTCGCCCGCGGCGGCGCCTTCTCGTACAGGATCGACTCGAAGCCGAGCTCGTCGGCCGAGCGCGGATGCGGATGCGTCGGCTCAGTCAACTTCGGCGAACATCACGGAGAACTTGCCGCCCATCTCCATTGCGTCCTTGCCGGTCGCCATGAACTCGTCGCTGCGCGCAGCGGACTTGAACGACTCCATGTCGGGCCATTCCCACTCCGCGTAATAGCGATACGGCGGGTCGCCCATCGGCGCGCCGAAGACGCGACCGTGGCGGAACGTTCCACCCGGCACCCTGCGACAGAGCTCCACGTGTTCCACGTAGCGCTCCGCGTCCGGTTCCTGCTCGTACAGCACGATTGCGCGAACCATCGTTCCCCTTCGTCGTAGAGGCGTGAGCGTATAGCTTCACCCCCGAAAGGAGGATCAGATGGGAAAGAAGGTCGTACACATCGAGTTCCCGGCGAAGGACGCCGACCGCGCGCAAAAGTTCTGGGAAACCGTCGGCGGCTGGTCGATCGGGGACTCGGGAATGCCCGGCATCGACTACCGGATGTTCCAGGAAGACGGCTGGGGAGGCGCGGTCTTCCCGGAGATGGAGGGCGCCTCCGGCACCACGATTTACTTCGGGAGCGACGACATCGAAGCCGATCTCGCCAAGGTGCGGGAGCTCGGCGGCAAGGCCGATGACAAGCAGCCGATTCCCGGCATCGGCTGGTTCGCCCGCTGCAAGGACTCGGAGGGCAACAGCTTCAGCCTGTTCCAGGGCGACGAGTCGGTCACGATGCCGGAAGGAGCGCCAGGCGCGTGACGGGATTGGCCGTCGGGCTCGCGGTGGCCGCGGGTCTCGCGGGCGCCGTCCAGGCGGCCGTGATGGGAGAGCTGGGCGGGCGCGCGGGAATCTTCCCCGCGCTCGCCTTCTCCGGGGTCGTCTCGGTCGTGATCGGGCTCGCGCTGCTTCTGATCGCGAGGCAGAGCGTGCGCGGACTCGCCGACGTCGCCCGCCAGCCGCTCTGGCTCTGGACCGGCGGCGCGCTCTCGGTGCTGATCCGGCTAGTTCGGTTTCGACCAGATCGCAATCAGCTGGACGCGTGCGCTGGGCCTCGTCTGCCTCGGCGCAGGCGCGGCGCTGTCTCTCTTCGCTAGTCAGAGACCGACGATGTCGTCGGGTTTGACGGGAACGCGCGTCAGCTCCCGTCCCGTGGCAGCTCGGAGTGCGGCGACGACGGCTGCGGTCGAGACGACGGTCGGCGGCTCGCCGACGCCCTTCACGCCATAGGGCGCGTCCGGCTCGGCCTCCTCGATCAGCACGGAGACGACCGGAGGCATGTCGAGCGTCGTCGGGATCAGATAGTCCGTGAAGCTCGCGTTCGTGATCAGACCGTCACGGGTCTGGATCTCCTCCATTAGTGCCAGCCCGAGGCCTTGCGCGGTTCCGCCCTCGATCTGGCCCGTGACTGCCTGCGGGTTCACCGCCTTGCCGACGTCCTGGGCGGTGCCGATCCAGACGACGCGCGTGAGGCCGAGCTCGACGTCGACTTCCGCGACGACGCGCATCGCCGCGCACGCATAGGCGACGTGCGCCCGCTCGCCGGTGATCTGCCCGGTCTCTGGATCGAGCGGCGTCGTGCGCGGATGGCGGTAGATCCGCTCGACGTCGACCTCCTTGCCGCCGTTTCGCTCCCGCTCCTCGAGTGCCGCCCGGCAGGCGTCGCGCACCGCGCCGGACGCCATCCAGGTCATACGCGATGCCGACGCTGATCCGGCCGAGTCGACCGTCGCGGTCGTATGCGGTGCGAGCACAACGTCGTTCGAGCCGAGCTCCGTGCGGGCTACCTGCAGGATCACGTTCGCCACGCCCTGGCCCACCTCCGCGGCGGCGCAATGCACCTCAGCACTGCCGTCCTCGTACAGCCGCACGCGCGCAGCCGTGTAGTCGTCGAAGCCTTCTGAGTAGCCGATGTTCTTGAACCCGACAGCGAAGCCCACACCGCGCCGCACGCCTTCGCCGCGGGAGGTGTTGCCCGAGCCGCCGGGCAAGCGCATCGGGTCTCGCGGCAGCTCTTCCTGCTCGGGGATGTCGAGCGCGGCTGCGCGGCGGATCACATCGGCCACGGGAAGCGACCCCGTGATCTTCTGTCCGGTCGGCAACGACCCACCCGGACCGAGCGCGTTCAACAGGCGCAGCTCGATCGGATCGATGTCGAGCGCCTCCGCGAGCTTGTCCATCTGCGCCTCGTGCGCGAAGCACACCTGCACCGCCCCGAAGCCGCGCATCGCACCGCACGGTGGATTGTTGGTGTAGACGCACGTGCTCTCGATCAAGGCATTGTCGACCGCGTAGGGACCGACCGCGAACGACGCGGCGTTCGACGTCACCGCGGTCGAGCTCGAGGCATACGCGCCGCCGTCGAGCAGGATGCGCACGCGAACGTTGACGAGCTTGCCGTCACGGCTCGAACGGTGCTCGGCCCAGATCTTCGCGGGATGCCGGTGGATGTGGCCGACGAACGACTCCTCGCGGTTGTAGACGATCTTCACCGGCCGGTTCGTGTGCAAGGCCAGCAGCGCACCGTGCAGCTGCATCGACAGGTCCTCACGGCCGCCGAACGCGCCCCCGACGCCGGCGAGGTGGATGCGAACCTGCTCCGGCTTCAGGTTGAGGCAGGGCGCGACCTGGTCGCGGTCGACGTGCAGCCACTGCGTGGCGACGTAGACGTCGATGCCGCCCTCCCCGTCCGGCACCGCGAGCCCCGACTCGGGGCCGAGGAACGCCTGATCCTGAATCCCGACCTCGTAGACACCGGAGACGGTCACGTCGCCCTCGGCCTCGGGATCGCCATGCCGGATCACGAGCGAGCGCACGATGTTCGGACGCGGATCGTCCCGATAGCCGTGGTCCATCGTCGGCCGGTCCGGATGGAGCGGGTCCTGGTCGGTCGCCCGCTCGGGATCGACCACGGGCTCGAGCGCCTCGTACTCGACCCGGATTCGGGCTGCCGCTCTCCGCGCCTGCTCCGGATGCTCGGCAGCAACGAGCGCGACGGGCTCGCCGTAGTAGCGCACACGCTCGTACGCAAGCACGGGCTGATCGGGGAACTCGAGGCCGTAGCGTTTCTCGCCCGGCACGTCCTCGTGCGTCAGCACTGCATGCACGCCGGGCATGCCGACCGCCTCCGAGATGTCGATCGAGACGATGCGCGCATGCGCGTGCGGGCTCCGCAGCGTGTGGCCCCACAGCATCCCGGCCGCCTGGAGATCGCTCGAGTAGGCGAACTCGCCCGTGACCTTCGGAACGCCGTCGACCCGGGGGGTGCTGTCTCCGACGCGTCCGAGCTGGAGCCTCGGTGAAGCTGTCTCGCTCACAACGCGGCGGCCGCCATGCGCACGGCGTCGAAGATCTTCGCGTAGCCGGTACAGCGGCAGAGGTTGCCGGAGAGCGCCTCCCGGATGTCGTCGTCGCTCGGATACACGTTCCGCCTCAACAGATCGGCGGCCGCGACCACGAGCCCCGGCGTGCAGAAGCCGCATTGCACCGCGCCCGCCGCAACGAAAGCCTCCTGCACCTTGTGCAGCCGGCCGTCGTCGGCCAGCCCCTCGACCGTGACGATCTCGTGCCCCTCCGCCTGCGCGGCCAGCACGAGGCACGAGCACACGAGCTTGCCGTCCAGCAGCACGGAGCACGACCCGCACTCCCCCTGCTCGCACGCGTTCTTCGAGCCGGGGAAGCCGAGCTGCTCGCGGAGTGCGAAGAGCAGGCTTTCGCCCTCCCAGACGTCGGCCTCGTGCGCCTCGCCGTTGATGCGCAGCTCGATCTTCATACGAGACACCGGTCGAGCGCGCGCTTCGTGAGGATGCGTAGCGCGTGCCGCCTGTACGCCGCGGTCCCGCGGACGTCGTCGATCGGGCTTGCCGCTTCGGCGACGCGTTGCGGGAACGAATCAGCATCGCCGAGCTCGGCGCGCACCAGTCCGGACACAGGCCCGGCGGAGCCGAACGCT
The DNA here is from genome assembly GCA_963804935.1 of uncultured Actinomycetes bacterium. GTDB lineage: Bacteria > Actinomycetota > Thermoleophilia > Gaiellales > Gaiellaceae > 3-1-20CM-4-69-9. The sequence continues at coordinate 449,968 of CAWDSD010000017.1, read as the reverse complement.
GCGCGCAGGTTCTCTCCCTCGACACGCACGGCGAGCGAGACGACCGCGATCACCATCGCGTTGCGCGGCCCGACCTTCATGAACGTCTGCCTGCTCTCTTCGCCGGCGTCGACGGTGACGCCCAGGATCAGCTCGTCCTCCGCCAGCACGTTCTGCTTCGGCCCGACCAGGAACTCCTCGAGTGAGACGACGCGCTCGCCGCGCACGCTGCCGAGCTTCACTTCCGCGCCGCACACGAGCAGCGGCGGCAGCGCATCGCCTGCAGGCGACGAGGTCCCGAGATTCCCGCCGATCGTCCCGCGGTTTCGGATCTGCGGGCCGCCGACCGTCCGGGAAGCCTCGGCGAGCGCAGGCAGCGCCTCGGCAAGCCGCGGTTCCATTGCCTCGGCGTAGGTGAGGCCGGCGCCCAGCCAGACCTTGCCGTCCTCCCGGGACCAGCCGCGGAGCTCGGCCACCTCGTTGAGGTTGAGGAGGACGGCGGGCCGGGCCCGGTCGAAATTGAGCTCGACCATGACGTCCGTCCCGCCCTGGATCGGGACAGCGTCGCGGCGCTCCGCCTTCAGGCGCAGCGCCTCTTCGAGGCTGCGGGGCGTCAGCACGTCCACGGGGGCGAAGCGTACTTCGCCGTCATGGGAGAATCGCCTCGCCGTGCCGACCGATCTCTCCCGACGCCTCGCCGTCGCCCGCGGCGACGAGCCCGCCGACATCGTCGTGCGAGGAGGTCGCGTCCTGTCCGTGTTCACCCGCGAGTGGCTCGACGTCGACATCGCGATCGCGGACGGCTGGATCGCCGGGCTCGGCGACTACGAGGGCAACGAGGTCGTCGACGCCGCCGGACGTTATGTCGTTCCGGGCTTCATCGACGCGCACATGCATCTCGAGTCGACGAAGCTCCTCCCCGACGAGTTCGCGCGGCTCGTGCTGCCCCGCGGAACGACGGCCGTCGTGCTCGACCCCCACGAGCTGGCGAACGTGCTCGGCACCGACGGCGTGCACTGGCTCCTCGACGCCTGCGAGGGCCTGCCGCTCGACTTCTACTTCATGGCCTCCTCGAGCATCCCGGCGTCGGAGTTCGAGTCACCTCGGCGTCCACTGCTGAGCGGCGACCTCGAGAGCCTGCTGCGGCGCCGCCGGGTCCTCGGACTCGCCGAGATGATGAATTTCCCCGGAGTCGTCGCCGGCGACGCCACCGAGCTCGACAAGCTGCGGCTGGCGGAGGGCGTCCAGGTCGACGGCCATGCGCCCGGCCTGCTCGGCAAGGAGCTGAACGCCTACGTCGCGGCGGGCATCCGCTCGGACCACGAGGCCCTGACGATCGACGAGGGACGCGAGCGGCTGCGGGCCGGCATGTGGCTCCTGATTCGCGAAGCGTCGATGGCGCGCAACCTGCAGGCACTCCTGCCGCTGGTGCGGGACTTCGGCACAAACCGCATCGCGTTCTGCACGGACGACCGCGATCCCGAGGACATCGCCGCGAACGGCCACATCAATGGCATGGTGCGCGAGGCAGTCGTTGCGGGCATCGCGCCCGAGGACGCCGTCGTGCTGGCGACGATCAACCCGGCGTCCTGGCACCGGCTCTGGCATCTCGGCGCGATCGCACCGGGATATCAGGCCGACCTACTCCTGCTCCCGGACCTCGAGAGTTTCGAACCCGAGCTGACGTTGAAGTCGGGCCGGCCCGTCGAGGAGATCCCGGAGCCCCACGTTCCGGAATGGGTGAAGCATTCGGTTCGCAACCTGCCCGTCACCGTCACCGACCTTCTGATTCCGTGGGAAGGCGGCAAGGCCCGCGCGATCGGGCTTGTGCCGGACCAGGTCGTCACGGATTCGGTCGAGGTCGAACCGACGGCCGTGGACGGCATGGCCGTGGCCGACGCAGGCAAAGACCTCGCGAAGATCGCGGTGATCGAGCGGCACCTCGGAACGGGCCGCATCGGACACGGCTTCGTCCACAACTCGGGCTTGCAGCGCGGCGCGCTCGCGTCGACGGTCGCGCACGACGCCCACAACATCGTCGTCGTCGGGATGAACGACGAGGACATGGTCCGCGCGGTCGAGCGGCTCGGGGAGCTCGGCGGCGGCATCGTCGTCGTGGACGCAGGGGAGGTGACCTCTGAGCTTCCGCTTCCCGTCGCCGGCCTCCTGGCCGACGCACCGCTCGCGGACGTGATCGAGCAGAGCCTCGCCTGCAACGAAGCAGCCCGCGCGCTCGGCTGGTCCGGCGCCACGCCGTTCCTGACGCTGTCGTTCCTCGCCCTGTCCGTGATCCCGAGCCTGAAGATCACCGACCGCGGCCTCGTGGACGTCGACCGCTTCGAGATCGTGCCGCTGAAGGTGTGAGCACGCTCCTCATCAACGCCCACGTCGTGACGATGGACGACGCAGGCACCGAGTACGAGAACGGTTGGATCCTCTTCGACGAAGGCATGGTCAAAGCTGCGGGCGCAGGCCCGAAACCGGAAGCCGACGACGTGCACGACCTCGCCGGTGCCGTGGTCACGCCCGGGCTCGTCAACACCCATCACCACCTCTGGCAGAACCTCACGCGCGCACGCGCACAGGACGAGAACCTCTTCGGCTGGCTCAAGGCGCTCTACCCGGTCTGGGCGGCGATCGACGAGGAAGCCGAGTACGCAGCGGCGCGCGCCGGTCTCGCCGAGCTGGCGCTTTCCGGCTGCACGACGGTGTTCGATCACCACTACCTGTTCCCGCCGGGCGTGAAGGGTCTGCTCGAAGCGGAGATCTGGGCCGCACGCGAGCTCGGCGTCCGCATCGTCGCCTCGCGGGGCTCGATGGACCTCGGCGAGTCGCAGGGCGGGCTTCCTCCCGACGCGGTCGTGGAGACACGCGACGAAGCCCTTGCTGCGACAGAGGCCGCCGCCGGTCTCGCGGACGGCGCACAGGTCGAGATCACGGTCGCGCCGTGCTCGCCCTTCTCGGTCACGCGCGAGCTGATGACCGAGTCGGCAGAGCTGGCGCGCAGGCTCGGGCTTCGGCTGCACACGCACCTCGCGGAGACCGTGGAGGAAGAGGAGTACTGCCGCGAGCTCTACGGCTGCACGCCCGTCGAGTACCTCGACGAGGTCGGCTGGCTCGCCGAAGACGTCTGGTGCGCACACTGCGTGCACCTCTCGGACGACGACGTTGCGAAGTTCGGCGCGCACGACGTCGGAGTAGCCCACTGCCCGACGTCCAACATGCGCCTCGGCGCCGGCATCGCACGCGTTCGCGACCTGCTCGACGCCAACGTCCGCGTCGGACTGGGCGTCGACGGCTCCGCCTCGAACGAGCGCGGCGACCTCTTCCTCGAGGTGAAGCAGGCGCTGCTCGTCGCTCGTGCCCGCGGCGGGCCGAAGGCGTTGAGCCCCCGCGAGGCGCTACGACTCGGGACGCGTGGCAGCGCGGCAGTCCTCGGCCGTGACGACATCGGCCGAGCTCTCGCCGGGGAAACGCGCCGACGCCGCGGTCTGGCGGACGGACGGCCTCGAGCTCGGAGGAGCCGACGATCCCGTTGCCGGCCTCGTCTTCTCCGGCCCGCATCGAGTGGATCGCCTCATCGTCGGCGGCGAGGAGGTCGTCCGCGAGGGCCACCTCGTCCGGGCAGACGAACGGGAGCTCGCAAAGGAACATCGACGCCAGGCCGAAAGATTCGCAGGATGAGCATCTCGATCTCGACCCATGTCCTCGACGTCGAACGCGGCAAGCCGGCGAGCGGTGTCCGCGTCGAGCTCTGGCAGGAAGACCTCGTCACCGCGGGCGAGACGGACGGCGACGGCCGCATCGCCGAGCTTGCCGCAGATCTCCAGCCCGGCGTCTACCGACTGCTCTTCCGGCCCGACTCACCGTTCTTCCGCGGCGTCGGCATCGAGGTCCAGCTCGACGAGGGCCACTACCACGTTCCGCTGCTCGTCTCCTCCTACTCGTGCGTGACCTACCGCGGCAGTTGAGCGTCGACGACCTTTCGGAGCTCTTCGAAGGTCGGACGCGTCTCGTCGAGAAGCTCGCGCAGCGCAGCGATCCGCTCGCGGATGCGCACGAGGTCATTCACGGCCTGAGTGAGGAAGAGAAGCTCGAAGCGCTCAATGCGCATCCGGCGATCGGGGCGAAGACGCTCTCCCGGCGCTCCGCTGCCGAACAGGGCGCGAACGACGACCCGGAGACGCTGGCGGAGCTCGAGCGGTTGAACCGCGAGTACGAGGACCGCTTCGGCTTTCGCTTCGTCGTGTTCGTGAACCGCCGGCCGAAGAGCGAGATCGTGCCCGTCCTGCGCGAGCGACTGACGCGCTCGCGCGACGAGGAGCTGGACACGGCGGTTCAGGAGCTGGTCGCGATCGCGGAGGACCGGTGGCGTCGCTCCTAGCCTTCGACGCGTACGCGACCGACTGGCTGAACCTCCTGACGAGGTGGCTGCACGTCATCGCGGCGATCGCCTGGATCGGTTCGTCGTTCTACTTCATCGCGCTCGACAACCACCTGCGACCGCCGAAGGATCAGCGCGACGCCGACGAGGGTATCGGCGGCGAGACCTGGGAGATCCACGGCGGCGGGTTCTACAACATCAAGAAGTACCTGGTCGCGCCGCGCGTCCTCCCGGAGACGCTGTACTGGTTCAAGTGGGAGGCGTACACGACCTGGCTCAGCGGTTTCGCGCTGATGATCGTCCTCTACTACCTGAACGCAGACACGTATCTGATCGACAAGAGCGTCGCCGACCTGTCCGCCGGCGAGGCGGTGGCGATCAGCGTCGGCCTGCTGGCCGCGGCCTGGGTCGTCTACGACCTGCTCTGCCGTCTCCTGGCCTCCCGGCCGCTCGTCCTGGCTACGGTCCTGCTGGTGCTCATCACCGTCGCGGCGTGGGGCATCGGACATCTGTTCAGCGCGCGCGCGATGTATCTCCAGATCGGCGCGATGCTCGGAACGATGATGGTCGGCAACGTCTTCTTCGTGATCATCCCCGCGCACTGGGAGCTGGTGCGTGCGAAAGAGGCCGGACGGGAGCCGGATCCCGCGGCGAACGCGCGCGCGAAGCTCCGCTCGGTGCACAACAACTATCTGACGTTGCCCGTCGTCTTCACGATGCTGTCGGTCCATTTCCCCTTCACCTACGGGCACAGCTACGCGTGGCTCATCCTCGTCGTCCTGCTCGTGATCGGAGCGTGGGTCCGGCACTTCTTCAACCTGCGGCACATGGGCCGCACCGCGTGGTGGATCCCGGCGAGCGCGGCCGTTGCGATCGCGGTGCTCGCGATCCTGATCAGGCCGCAGAACGAGTCCGCGGCGGGGACGGCTGCGGTGCCGTTTGCGCAGGTCGCGAGCATCGTCGAACGTCGCTGCGCCGCCTGCCACTCCGATCATCCGACGAAGGTGGACGTCGCGCCTCGCGGCATCAAGCTCGACACTCCCGAGGAGATCAAGGCGGAGGCCCAGGCGATCGAGCAGCAGGCCGTGCAGACGAAGGCGATGCCACTCGGTAACGTGACCGGCATGACGCAGGCCGAACGCGACGTCCTCGGACGCTGGATCGCCCAGGGCGCGAAGATCCCGTGAGCATGCTCGAGATCACCGCCGGAGACCTCCGCTTCCTCGCCCGCTTCGAAGAGGAGCTCGCGCCGAAGACCGTCGCCGCGTTCCGAGGCATCCTCCCGTTCGACGAGCAGATCATCCACTGCCGCTGGAGCGGCGAGTCGAACTGGATCCCTTGGGGCGACCGAGAGCTCGGGATCGGGCCGGAGAACGCAACTTCGTATCCGCACCCGGGCGAGCTCGCTCTCTATCCGGGCGGGCAGAGCGAGACAGAGCTGCTCTTTCCCTACGGGTACTGCTCGTTCGCATCCAAGGCGGGACACCTGTGGGCCAACCACTTCGCGACGCTCGTCGAAGGGCAGGAACAGCTCAAGGAGCTCGGCCGGCGCACGCTCTGGACCGGAGCGCAGCCGATCTCGTTCCGCGAAGTCGGCTAGCGCTCTTCGCGCGCGTAGGGCAGCCCGAGTGCGGCAGGCGCGCCGAAACGTAGGCGCGCCGCCCTCGACGACACGAGGACGAGTGCGACGATCGTCGCTACGTAGGGGAGCGTCTGGAACAGCTCGGGCGCGACGGTGACGCCATGTCCCTGCAGCGCGAACGGCAGCGCCTTGAATGCGCCGAAGAAGTATGCGCCGACCAGGCAGAGCGTCGGTCGCCAGAAGGAGAAGATGACGAGCGCGATCGCGATCCAGCCTGCGCCCTCGGTCAGGCCGTCGACCCACTGCGGCGTGATCGACAGGCTGAACGTCGCGCCGCCGATCCCGGCGAAACGCACCGCCGACCAGCGTGTGCGCATAGCGATAGCGCGGGACGCTGACGCCCATCGCGTCCGCGGCGGCCGGCGACTCGCCCACTGCACGCACGTTGAGGCCGAGTCGCGTTCTCGTCAAGTAGAGCGCAATGAGGACGACGCATGCCCAGGACGCGTAGACGAGGAGCGGCTGTCCGAAGATCACCGGACCGACGATCGGCAGATCCTGGAGGGACTTCGGGAAGATCTCCTGGAACTGGTAGCGCGCCGGCTTGCCCGACAGGTGCAGGTCGTTCCCGAGGTACGACGAAAGCCCCGCCGCCCCCGCGAAGATCGTCAGCGCGAGGCCGGAGACGATCTGGTTGGCGCGCAGCGTGATCACGAGGAAGGCATGGATCAGAGCCAGCGCAGTGCCCGCCAGCGCGGCAACACCGACCGCAGCGGCGAGGACGAGCGGCCGGGCGGCATGAATCCGTTCGACGGCCCAGAAGCCTGTTACGGCGCCCATCAGCATCATCCCCTCGACACCGAGGTTGAGGACGCCCGAGCGCTCCGCCAGCAGCTCTCCGAGCGCGGCAAAGAGCAGCGGCGTCCCGAACAGGATGCCGGAGGCGATCACCACGACAACGAGGCTGTTGTTCACCACGCGAACCTCACGCGGTAACGCACGAAGAGCTCGCCACCGAGCGCGCAGAACAGGATCAGCCCCTGCATGACGCCGACGAGACCTGCCGGGAAGTCGGCGCCCTGCAACGTGAAGCCGGCGTTCTGCAAGCCACCGAGCAGCAACGCCACGAGCACGACCGCAAACGGGTTGTAGCGGGCGAGCGCAGCGACGACGATGCCCGTGTACCCGTAGTTCGCAGCTCGTAGGCCGCGCGGATCGAGCTGGTGGCGGAAGTCGCCGGTCTGGCTCGCGCCGCCGAGACCGGCGATCGCACCCGAGAGGCACATGACCGCCACGATCTTGCGCCGCGTGCGCATTCCCGCATAACGGCCGGCACGTGGCGAGTCGCCGATCACCTGAACCTCGAAGCCGAACCGCGTACGCGAGTAGAGCACCCAGACCAGAACGGCAACTGCGATTGCGAGCACGAAGCCGAGCGGCAGGACGACTCCGTGAATCGTCCAGCTCGACCAGGTCGCCTCGTCCGGGAGCGTCTTGCCCTGCGGGAAGACGCTCGCCTCGAAGCCGGACGTGTCACGCAGGTAGGAGTGGCTGTCGAAGATCAGGTACTCCAGCACCAGAGCGACGACGTAGTTGAGCATCAGCGAAGTGATGATCTCGTTCGTCGAGAAGAACGCGCGCAGAACTCCCGGGATCGCCGCGAGCAGCGCGCCTCCCGCAGCGCCAGCGGCGATCATCGCCGCGAAGATCAGCGGTGACGGGGAACCGGCGAGCAGAAGCCCGGCGGTCGCACCCGTGATCGCGCCGGCGAAGAGCTGGCCCTCCCCGCCGATGTTGAAGAGGTTCATGCGGAAGGCGACGGCAGCGGCGAGCCCGGTGAAGATGAGCGGTGTCGCCGAGACGACCGTCTCGCTCAACGCGCCGTTCCCGGTGAACGCGGCGTCGAACAGGCGATGGAAGGACCGCAGCGGCGGATGGCCGGTCAGCAGGAGAACGAACGCCGAGAGAACGAACGCGAACGCGATGGAGAGGACCGGCACGACGACCGTGAGCCACCACGGCTGCCGGAGCCGGCGCTCGATCCGCATCAGTCGCCGCCGCCGGCCATCAACAGTCCAAGCTCCTCGACGGTCGCGACGCGTGCGTCACGCTCCCCGGCGATCACGCCCTCGTACATGACCGCGATCCGGTCGGCGAGCATGAGGATCTCGTCGAGGTCCTCGCTGATCAGCAGAACCGCCACTCCCCGCGCGGCAGCGTCACGCAGGTACGAATGCACCGTCTCGATGCCCGCAACGTCGAGCCCGCGAGTGGGCGCCGCCGCGACGAGCGCGACCGGCTCCCCGGAGAACTCCCGCGCGAGCACGACCTTCTGCAGGTTGCCGCCCGACAGTTGCCACGCCGGAACACTCGGGCCCGACGTGCGCACGTCGTAACGCTCGATGACACGCTCGGCCAGCTCGCGGATGCGCCGCATGCGCAGCATCGGGCCGAGCGATACCTGCGGCTTGCGGTACGCCTTCAGCACGACGTTCGAGGCCACGCTTAGACCCGGCGCGACGCCGGTGCCGAGGCGGTCTTCGGGAACGTAGGCGACACCGGCGCCGATCGCGGCGCGAGGATCGCCGTTGCGAACACTTCGTCCTCCGACGCGCACCCTCCCGGCAGTCGCCGGACGCATCCCGGCGATCGTCTCCGCAAGCTCGCGCTGACCGTTGCCCGCGACGCCGGCGACGCCAACGATCTCCCCGGCGCACACGGTCAGCGAAACGTCTCGAAGCGCAGTCACCCCGCGGTCGCCGTCAGCCCACACTTCCTCGAGCTCGAGCACGGCCTCACCGGGCTCGCTCACACCCTCGTGCCGGTGGCCGGTTTCGATCTCGTGCCCCACCATCAGCGAGGCCAGCGAACGCGGCGTGGCGTCGGCGGCCGGCACCGTGGCCACCGACTGTCCGCGCCGAAGGACCGTGACACGGTCGGCGACGGCCTTCACCTCGTGCAGCTTGTGCGAGATGAAGATGATCGTCCTCCCGTCTGCAGCCATGGCGCGAATCGTCTCGAACAGTGCGCCCGCTTCCTGCGGAGTGAGGACCGCAGTGGGCTCGTCGAGGATCAGGAGGCGTGCATCCTTGTACAGCGCTTTCAGGATCTCGACGCGCTGCTGCTCTCCGACGGAGAGCTGCCAGATTCGAGCACGTGGGGCGACGGCGAGGCCGTAGCGATGTGACAGCTCCTCGACCCGCGCCTCGATCGCACGTGGCCGCAGAACGAACGACCGGCCGACGTCACGGTGATCGCCGAGCACCACGTTCTCCGCGACGGTGAACGGCGGCACGAGCCGGAAATGCTGATGCACCATCGCGACGCCGGCGTCGAGCGCGTCGCGGGGTGAGTTGAACTCGACGCGTCTCCCGAAGAGCTCGATCTCGCCCTCGTCCGGGCGGTAGAGACCGGTGAGGATGTTCGAGAGCGTCGTCTTCCCCGCGCCGTTCTCACCCAGCAGCGCGTGGACCTCTCCTAAGGCAGCCTCGAAGTCGACGTGGTCATTCGCGAGGACAGCGGGAAACCGCTTCGTGATTCCCCGCAGCGCAACCGCAGGAGAGGAAGGCGGAGAGGCCGGAGCCTCCCCGCCCTCGGTCGTATCAGCCCTTGGCGCTACCGACGACGCCCTTGACGAGCCAGGTCATTCCATAGAGATCCTTGACGGACATGCGCTTGCCCTTGGGGATCCTCAGCCTGCCCTTCTGGTCGTACAGCGGTCCTGTGAACTCGTAGAACGTCCCCTTGATCAGGGCAGCCCTCTTCTTCGCGATCGCCGCCTTCGTCTTCGCCTTCACCTTTGGCCCGTACGGCGCCAGCCCGACCATCTTGTCCTTGAGGTTGCCGTAGTAGAAGTTCGTCTTCCAGGTCCCGTTCATCGCGGCCTTGGTCTTCCGCAGGTAGTACGGGCCCCAGTTGTAGATCGCCGCAGTCAGCCACTGCTTGGGCGCGAACTTGCGCGCGTCCGAGTCGTAACCGACCCACGGAATCCCCTCCTTCTCGGCGTACTGACCCGCCGCCGGACTGTCGACGTTCTGCCCGAGCACGTCCGAACCGGCCGTGTGCAGGCTTTGAGCGGCCTGCGTCTCCTTGTCGGGCGAGAACCACGAGTTCGTCCAGATCAGCCTCACCTTGACCCCGGGATGCGTGGCCTGCGCGCCGAGTGCGAAAGCATTCGCGTGCCGGATGACCTCGGGAATCGCGAAGGGAACGACGTAACCGATCACGCCCTTCTTCGTCGCGGCACCCGCCGCCATGCCCGAGAGGTAGATGGCGTCCTCGCCTGCCCCGAAATACTCCGCCATGTTCTTGGACTGCGCGGTGCCGGTCGCCATCTCGAACTTCACGTCCGGATGTTCCTTCGCGGCGGCGACCATCGCACCCTGGAACCCGAACGACGTCGCGAAGATGATCTTGTTGCCATCACGGATGAGACCCTCGATGACCTGCGCCACCTGAGGTCCTTCCGGAACGTTTTCCTTGAACGTCGTCTCGACATTCGAGCCGAGCTTGCTCTGGACGTAGAGACGTCCCTTGTCGTGGGCCTGCGACCACCCGCCGTCGTTGTGCGGACCCACGTAGATCCAGGCAGCCTTGAATGCCGCCTCCTTCTTCTGCGTCCTGGCCGAGCCGTTCGAGACGCCGAGCGCGAGAATCAGCGCGGCGGCGAGCACAAACGGCAGGCCGAGGGCGAACCTGCGTCGTTTCATGTTCTCCTCTCTCCTGTGCCGAAAGACCGTGCCTGGCGACTCTAGTCTCACCGCCGGGCGGTGCCTAGTCGGTCCCTTCGGCGAGCCTGGCGATCGCGCCGGCGAGCACGTCGACGGCCAGTTCGACGTCCTCGGGCGCCGACTCTTCCTGCGGCGAATGGCTGATCCCGCCGTTCAGGCTGCGGACGAAGAGCATGGCCGTCGGGACGCCTGCGCCCGCCAGGACGGCGGCGTCGTGGCCGGCACCAGACGGGAGCTCGATCACCGGGAGCCGGCGCTGCTCGAGCTCCGCGCGGAACGCCGCCATCGGACGCTCGGCCATCGGGACCGGCTCCATGCGGAAGTCGGCCTCGAGCTCGAGCTCGGCGACCAGGCGGTCGAGCCGCGCGCGGTCCGGCGCCCGAACGTCGACGGAGACCCGCACCCTGCTCGGGATCACGTTCACGGCTCCGGGCTCGACGTCGACCTGGCCGACGGTTGCGACCGCACCTTCGATCGGGATCGCCGCGGCGCGGGCGCGGAGCACGTACTCGGCGGCGGCGACGAGGGCGTCCTCGCGTCCCAGCATCGGGACCGTCCCGGCATGACCGGCGCGTCCTTCGAACGTGCGCTCGCCGCGCACGATCCCGACGATGCCCATCGCGAGCCCGAGCGGGGCGCCTGCGCGCTCCAACACAGGCCCCTGCTCGATGTGCACCTCCAGGAAGCATTCGGGGAGTTGCTCGCGGTCGGCGAAGGCTGTGCTCCCGATGCAACCCCGCTCCTCGTCGCGGAAGACCACGACGACGCCGCGGCCCGCGCGTTCCACCGCCTCGATCGCCGCGACGACGCCAAGCGCACCGTCGAATTTGCCTCCGTACGGGACGGAGTCGAGATGCGAGCCGGTCCAGACGCTCGTGTCGGCGCTACGCCCGATCAGGTTGCCGGCGCTGTCCACCTCGACAGCGAGACCTGCCTCCTCCAGCCACTGCGCAGCCAGCTCGTGTGCGCTGTCCTCCCCCGAGGTACCGGCGACGCGGTTCGCGCCGACGCCGCCGCCGATGGCGTAGAGCTCGTCGAGCCGCTCGTGGATCCTCATCGCGCGATCATCCCTCCTGGACGTGACGCCCGCAGCCACGGCCCGGTGTCGGACATGGTGACGGGAGTGTGACGCCGCGAGCTAGAGGCCGAACGGGTTGAACGGCTTCGGGCTCGTGGAGACGAGGACGCTCTTCGTCTCGAGGTACAGGTCGAGCGTCTCGAGCCCGAGCTCCCGGCCGAAGCCCGACTGCTTGTAGCCGCCGAACGGGATCCCCGGAAAGGCGGTGTACGGCATGTTGATGCCGACGGTCCCGGCCTTGATGCGGCTCGCGACACGGTGGCCGCGTGCCGGATCGCCCGTCCAGACGGTCGCCATGAGCCCGTACTGCACGTCGTTTGCGATGCGGATCGCGTCCTTCTCGTCTTCGAACGGGATCAGCGTCACGACCGGGCCGAAAATCTCCTCCTGCGCCACCGACATCGGGCTCTCCACTCCGGCGAGCACGGTCGGCGGATAGAAGGCGCCGGTCCCCTCGGCGATCGCGCCGCCTGTGACGACCTCGGCTCCCTCGCCGCGTCCCTGCTCGACGTAGCCGTGCACCTTCTCGCGGTGCGCAGCTGAGATGAGCGAGCCGACCTGCGTCTCCGGGTCGAGCGGATCCCCGACGCGCAGCCGGTCGGCCAGCTCGGAGAACTTCTGCACGAAGTCGTCGTAGATCGAGCGCTCCACCAGTACACGCGAGCGCGCCTCGCAGCTTTGCCCGGCCGAGTAGTAGATCGACCAGACCGAGCTTGGGATCGCGTCGTCGAGATTCGCATCGGCGAAGACGAGACTCGGGCTCTTCCCGCCGAGCTCGAGCGTGAGACGCTTGATCGGGGCGGACGCGAGCCGCATGATCTCGCCCCCGGTCTCCGTCGAGCCTGTGAAGGCGATCTTGTCGACGCCCGGGTGCTTCACGAGATACGCACCGGTCGTCTTTCCCGGGCCGGGAACGACGTTGACCGCGCCGGGAGGGAAGCCGACCTCGCTCGCCAGCTCCCCGAGCCGAAGCGCGGTGAGCGGCGTCGCCGAGTCGGGTTTCAGCACGACGGGGCACCCGGCGGCCAGCGCGGGCGCGAGCTTCCAGGTCGTCATCATCAACGGGTAGTTCCAGGGAACGATCTGGCCCGCGACGCCGACGGGCTCTTTCAGCGAATAGAAGAGCAGCGACCCGCCGAGCGGGTTCGAACGGCCCGCAATCGACGCGATCGCGGACGCATAGAAGCGAAAGTTCTCGACGGCCTGGTTCAGCTCGGCCTTCACGGACGAGATCGCCTTGCCGACGTTGCGCACCTCCAGCTCCGCGAGCTCCTTACGGTTCGCGACGATCGCGTCGGCGAGCGCGTGCAGCAGCCGTGAACGCTCGGTTGGGGGTGTCTTGCCCCACGGCCCGTCGAGTGCGGCGCGCGCGGCCTCGACCGCCCGGTCGATGTCCGCCTCCCCGCCCATTGCGACCCGCCCCAGCGGGTCGCCGGTGGCCGGCTCGGTCAGGTGGCGCAGCTCACCTGACGCCGGTTCGACGACCTCTCCGTTGACGAAGAGCCCGTATTCGCGGTCTGTCGCGACGGCCATCGGCCGAGCAGGATACGGGTTTGGCCCACCCGGACGCGGGAGACATCGGTCTCATGGCCGAGGAATCGATCCAGGTCGAAGCGGCGAGGATTCCGGATCGCGATCGCCTGCTCCAGGAGCTGCAGAACGCCGGGCTCGACGCCCGCTCCATCGGAGAGGTGTGCATCGAAGTCCCATGCAGCGACGACGCCGAGGCTGCAGCCGACGAGCTGCTCGCGCAGACGGAGCACCTGATCACGAGCCTGGGTGCACCATTCGTGCCGATGAAGCACGCGGGTGTGATCTACATCCGCCCGCCCCTGAGCTGATCTGGGAAGCTTCGGCAGCCGCCGCTCAAACGCTGCGCTCGAACAGTGCCGCCTGGCCCTGGCCCACGCCGACGCAGAGCGTCGCGAGCCCGTACCGGCCGTCCCGGCGGCGCAACTCGTGCAAGAGCGAGACAACGAGTCGCGCGCCGCTCATGCCGAGCGGGTGCCCCATGGCGATCGCGCCACCATTCACGTTCACCTTCTCGTCGTCGAGGCCGAGCTCGCGGATGACGGCGAGGCTCTGCGACGCGAACGCCTCGTTCAGCTCCACCAGGTCGAGGTCGCCGACGGTCAGCCCGGTACGTTCCAACAGCTTGCGGACGGCCGGCACCGGACCGATCCCCATCACGCGCGGATCGACGCCCGCAACCGCACTGCCGACAAACCGGCCGAGCGGTTCGACGCCCAGGGCTGCAGCCCGCTCTTCGCTCGCGATCACGAGTGCGGCCGCTCCGTCGTTGACGCCGCTCGCGTTGCCGGCGGTGACCGAGCCGCCGTCGCGGAACACCGGTTTGAGGGCGGCGAGCTTCTCCCCACTCGTATCGGGACGTGGATGCTCGTCACGCGTCAGCCCGTTGACGGCGATGAGCTCATCGTCGAAGCGGCCCGAGTCCGCAGCGGCTGCCCAGCGCTGCTGAGAGCGAAGCGCGAAAGCGTCCTGGTCCTCGCGCGACACGCCCCAGCGCTCGGCGACGTTCTCCCCCGTCTCACCCATCGACTCGAGCGGGAAAAGCTCGGCAAGTCGCGGGTTCGGGAAGCGCCACCCGAGCTGCGTGTCGTATTCGGTCGGGTCGTCGCCGACATCGGGCCTCGCGTGCACGAACGGCGCGCGGCTCATCGACTCGACGCCGCCGGCGACGAAGAGATCGCCGTCACCGGCAGCGATTGCGTGCGACGCCGCGATCACCGCGGACAGTCCCGAAGCGCAAAGACGATTCACCGTCACCCCGGCAACGGTCTCCGGCAGGCCCGCGAGCAGGACCGCCATGCGCGCGACGTTGCGGTTGTCCTCGCCCGCCTGGTTGGCGGCGCCGAAGTAGACGTCCTCGATCTCCGCCGGGTCCACTCCCGCGCGCGCAACCGCCTCGGCGATCACCGTCGCGGCGAGATCGTCCGGCCGGACGTCAGCCAGAGCACCGCCCCTGCGCCCGATCGGCGTGCGCACTCCGGAGAGGATGACGGCGCGGCTCACGACTCGACGAACTCGACGCGCACGGGCTGCTCGTACGTGCCCGTCTCTTCTGCGCGCCGGAGCAACTCTTCGACTGCCTGTCGGCCCTCGTCGCCGTAATCGCAGGTGAGCTCGTTGACGTACATGGCGATGAACCGGTCCGCCGTATCGGGCGCGAGGTCGCGGGCGAAGCCGAGCGCGTACGCCATCGCTTCCTGCCGGTTCGCCAGTCCAGTCCCGATGGATTCGCGGAGCACAGCCGACAGCTCCGGAAGGCGCGGGACGTCACGCCGCGCAACGTTGACGCCGAGCGGCAACGGCAGGCCGGTCTCGAGCAACCACCACTCACCGAGATCGAGCACCTTGACAAGCCCTTCGTCCTCGTAGGTCAGCTGACCCTCGTGGATCAGAAGACCTGCCGGGGCGCGTCCCGACTTGACCTCGTCGAGGATGCGGTCGAACGGCAACGCCCGGTGCGCGAACGGTCCGCCGAGCGCCATGCCGAGAACGAGGAACGCGGTCGTCAGACGACCCGGCACGACGACCTCGACGTCTCGCAACTCGCCGAGCGACAGCTCTCGCTGGGCAACGACGATCGGCCCGTAGCCGGAACCGATCGAAGCGCCGTGCGGCAGAAGCGCGTATGCGTCCTGCACGAGCGGGTAGGTCGCGAGCGACAACGCTGTCACTTCGAGCCTGCCGTCGAGCGCCCACTCGTTCAGCACCTGGATGTCCTCAGGGACGAACTCGAACTCGAAGCCGCGCGGATCGACACGGCCCGAGACGAGCGCCCAGGCCATGAACGCGTCGTCGGGATCTGCCGAATGACCGATGCGGATGCGCACGAGTGGGAGCCTAGACTGTGGAGTCATGGCTAAGCCGCCACTGACCGACGCGATTCAGGATTACCTGCGCGAGATCTACAAGCTCGGCCTCGACGGTGGGCGCGTGACGGTGACAGCGCTAGCCAAGCGGTTGGGCGTTTCACCTGCGTCTGCGAGCGCGATGGTCAAGAAGCTCGCCGCGCTCGACCTCGCAGAGCACCAGCCGTATCACGGGATCGAGCTGACCGCCGCAGGCGAGAAGGTCGCGCTGGAGGTGATCCGGCATCACCGCCTGCTCGAGCTCTACCTTGCGGAGACGCTTGGAGTGGACGTGGACAACGTGCACAACGAGGCGGAGCGTCTCGAGCACGCACTGTCAGAGGAGCTGGAGGAGCGAATCGACCGGGCGCTCGGGTTTCCGACGCACGATCCCCACGGCGACCCGATCCCGGACGCGAACCTAAGGTGGCCTGGCCAGCCGGTGGCGACAGCCGCCGGCTCCAGTCATCAAGCGAAGCGAAGATCTAGCTCATAACCCGTTGAAAGTGCGCAGCACTTTCAACGGCCAAAAACCAGCGTTCCAAAGGCTTCAACAGCTCGTCGCGCGTGAACGGCTTCATCTTTTCGGGGTGCCCGTCACTCTCGGAGACGCTCAGGTCGTCCTCCAGGGCTTCGTTGGCCGCCTCGAGCGCGTCGTCGAGCTCGAAACCCTCGAAGAGATAGTCGTTCTGGCGCGGCTCGTCACTCGAGCGTTGCGCCAGGTTGACGGCCCGGCCCACGGCCCACACCGCGCCTTGCTTGCGCTCGATCCAGATCACGATCGTCTCGGCGGCGCCGGCGTCGTCGACCCAGTGGACGACCCGCTCGGCGAAGCGGCCCTCCGTGGATTTCCGCCTCACGGCTGCAAGGATACAATTGCCTGAATGCAGCGACTCGCAATCCTGCTGCGCTCCCCCTTCTCGTTTCTTTTCGCCGGAACCAGCACCGAGGAGCGCGTTGCCGCGTACGTCATCCGCGAGCACGGCCGCGGGCGCGGTCTCGGCGAGATCCTCGAGGACCGCTACGTCCAGAACCGGCTCAGCCCGCGACAGCGTCTGCGCATGCTCGACCGGCCGGAGCTGATCCAGGCGCTCGGCGACGAGACCGTCGAGGACACCCGCCGCGATCTCGAAGCCTCGCGCAGCTAGAGCGCGAGCCCAACGCCACGCTCGTGCGCACGGTCGACTGCCGCGGCTGCGATCGCCACGTCCCACGCGGCGATTCCATTCGACTTGAACACGACGATGTCGTCCTCCGACTGCCTTCCCGGCAGCTCACCCGACACGACCTCGTGGAGCTCGTGCACCTCGAGCCAGTCGAGCACACGGTGCTGAATCGGCTCGATCAGATCGGCGGACTCGATCCGTGCCTGCTCCTTCCAGTCGCAACAGACAAACGACGCGCGTTCGAGGACGACGTTGTCGAGCTCGCGTGAAGACGGCTTGTTCGCTCCTGCAGCGCAGACGAGGGCCCCGGGCCGAAGCCACTCCCCGCGCAGAACGGGATCACGCGAGGTCGTGATCGTGACGACGACGTCCTGCTCTGCGGCGTCGCGGTTGCTCTCCGCCGGCTCCGCGCCGACGCGCTTGCAGAATGCCTCGAGCTTGCGCTCGGTCCGGCAGTAGGCGACGACCCGCTCGATCGTCGGCACCGCGGCGCGGACGCACGTGACCTGTGTCTCGGCCTGCGTGCCGCAACCGATCACCCCAAGCGAGGATGCACCCTCGCGCGCGAGGTGCTTCGCGGCAACACCGCTGGCCGCGCCCGTGCGCAGGCGTCCGAGGTGATCCGCCTCGATCAGCGCCACGAGCTCGGGACGGTCGGCCGCGAAGAGCGCGACGACGAATGCCTCTCCTTGAGCAGTCGCCCCGTAGGCCTTCACACCCGCGTAGCCGAGCTCGAGGTCCGCTGCCGCCATGTCGGCCAGCCGCCCTTCCTGCAATTTGAGCCGCCGTCGTGGAGCGATCTCCACCGCGCCCGCCGCCATGCGCAGGAAGGAGCCCTCGACGGCATCGACGGCATCGACGGGAGTGAGCAACTCCTGGACGTCGCTCTCCGAGAGGAAGAGCGTCACACGAGCTCGGTGCCGTCTCGCACGACGATCCTGCTGCCTTCGATGCGAACGACGGACTCCCAGGGAACGGCATCGGGAGTTTGCGCCCTTGGAGTGCCGATGCCGAAATGCTCGAGCCGGCCGCGCCGGCCGACGACGAGCTCGGTGACCTTCAGGGTCCCGGGGCCTGCGATCGCGCGCATGTCGCGGCAGCGCCCGATCCGCCGCCCGGACTCGGTCTCGACCATGCGGCCGACCATAGAGGAGTACGTCCTCAATGGTCCGACCCAGGAATCTTCTCGATGTACGGTCTCAGGCGATCGTCGCCGCGGCCGAGCCCGAGCTCTTCGGCGCGCTTGCCGAGCTTGACGTGCGAGTGGATCTCCGCGACCTCACTCCACGGGACGCGAACTCGGCCGCCGCCGCCCAACCAGGCGGCGATCCGTCCGAGCACTCCGGCCCGGCCGCGCCAGACGCCGGGACCGCAGAGAATCGCGACCACTTCAAGCGCCTCACCTGGGCCGCCCTCGAGCGCGAGATCGTCGACCTTCCCGCAGCGCCGGTCCTCCGAGTCGAGCAGCTGATGATCGAAGACGTTGAGCCCGAGGTCGACCGACTCGGTCAATTCTGACCCACGTTCGTGAGGATCATCAGCGGCACCGCCGTGAGCGCGATCACCATGATCACGACCAAGTACACCAGGCCGAGGACGTTCCCGAGGCGGCCGTTCGTGTACTCGCGCATGTACGCGCGATCGTTCGCGACGAGGAAGATGGGGATGTAGGTCAACGGCAGGGCCACCGCCGAGAAGATCACGGCGTACTCCGTCAGCTGCACCGGGTCGACGCCGGTCATGACGGCACCGAGCGCAAGGACGAGCAGCACGAGCCACGTCGCCGTGAAGCGAGGCGCCCCGCGCGGATGACGGTAGCGGCCCCATTCCCACCCGAGGAACTGCGCCAGGTTGTAGGCGCCGGAGAAGAGCGTGTCGATCGAAGCGCCGCCTACCGCGAAGAGAATGCCGACGAGTGCGAGGAGCAGCCCGATCTGGCCGAGCGGGACTTCGACACCGAGGGCGATCGAGCCCAGGAACTCCGGCTGCAACCCTTTGTCGAGAAAGAGCGCGCCGCCGACGATCATCAACGCAACCGAGAGCAAGCCGCCGAGCCCGTAGCCGATCTGCGCGTTCAGCCTGTTCAGCCCGATGTCCTTTGGGCCCCAGCGCTCCTCCACGCCGCCGGAGGAATAGAAGTAGACCTCGTACGGTGTCATCGCGGCGCCGAGCAAGCCGATGGCGAAATACGCGTACAGCAACGGGCTCTGCGTGTCCATGTGCGGGACGAAACCGTGGGCGACAGCCCCCCAGGAGGGATGGAGCTTCACGGCCGCGACCGCGAACACGAGCATGCACAGACCGCCGTACCCGAAGACGCGCTCGATCCATTCGAACGGCGTCACCCAAACCACGATCGCGAACACCACGCCCGCGACGAGGATCATCCAGCGGTAAGAAAGCCCCGAGAGCAGCTGCAGGCAGATCGCGACACCGCCGATCTCGGCGGTGAGCGTCATCAGGTTGACGACCTGCGCCGAGATCAGCGCGACGAGCCCCACCTTGAAGCCGAGACGTTCTCGCACGGCGTCGAAGACCGCCTTCCCCGAGACCGCCGCGACTCGTCCGCACATCTCGGAGTAGACGATGATCCCTACCACTCCGATCACGATCACCCAGAGCAGCTGGTAGCCGAAGGTCGCGCCTGCAGAGACGTTGAAGACGAGATCGCCGATGTCGACGAAGCCGCCGATCGCCGCGAGGATTCCGAGCGCGACCTGGAAGATCTTCATTTGCGCGCGAGCCTGTCCGCGGCGTCGGCGTCCTCCTTGAGCGGCTGCTTGAGCGATTTGGCGACCTTGCGGTCTGTCGGATGAAGGTGCAGCCGCTCGAGCTGCGGGAAACTTTCCCGGCGAGCCTGGACAGCCTGCGTACCTCAGGCGTGATCCCCGTCGATGTCGGCCGCTCGCCGAGAGCATCCGCCAGATCGGAAGCGGCTGCGACAGTTCTTTGGCATGCACTCGCGCGAAGTACTTCGTCGACGCGCCCTTGGAAACATCGTTCGCGAGCAACTCTCCTTCGGTCGCGAGCGAACCGACCTTCTCGGCGTCCCGCTTGAGGGCGTGTCGGTCGACGGTGCCGCCGTTACAGCCCGCAACCACCACGGCGAGCAGGGCGAGCACCACCGTACGACGAGAGGAGTCCGCCACGAGCACGGTCTTGCTCGACCGTATTCGGGGCGAAACGTGGCCGTTCGTCTCCGGTACGGCCCAGCGGACCTGGGAGACGGGCAGCTGGTTGCTTCCCTACCTCGCTAGACTGGTGCGGCTTCGGGGCGCCCGTAGCTCAGGGGATAGAGCGCTGCCCTGCGGAGGCAGAGGTCGCAAGTTCGAATCTTGCCGGGCGCATGGCCGCGCGAGAACCGGCCCGCTTCGCGGGCCATGATGTTCTCGCGCGGGTTCTTCTCCGAAAACGTTCGTTAACGAAGCCGGGCGGAGCCCGGCTTCGCGGCGAGCTGCAGATGCGCGTCGTCGGGAACTTCGGTGCGTACATAGCCGAGCGCGACGCCTGGGACTGAGCTCGTGATGCGGCCCACCTTCTTGCCGTCGAGCAGCAGTTCGGTGCCTGGGGTCGCGTCGCCTTCGACGTCCAGCACGCGCAGCTTGCGGTTCACTTTCCCGCGGTAGCGTTGACGCGCGATTGGCTCCTGGCCGGGATAGCAGCCTTTGCTGAAGCTGACATGTGTCTCGTCGAGGCTCGCTTCGGCCGGGAGGATCTGGCCGTCGATCTCACGGCCCCACCGCGGAATGCCTGCCTCGATCCGCCAGCGCTCGAGCTCCTCCTCGCCGACCTCGTCTCCTGCAGGACGGTCGTCGAGCACTTCCTCGCCGCCGAGGACCAGCCAGGACTCGTGCTCCTCCGGCTCGATCTCCGCCTTCGCCGCGAAGCGCGTGCGCAGCAGCTGCGTGCGCACCGTGTCGCCGAGCTCCGGCTCGGTCAGCACCAGGAAGTCCTCCTCGCCGCGGCGCAGCACGCGCAGCGGCGCGATGACGCGCGCCTTCGCCGTCAGGAGGAGCGCGTCGCAGGCTTCGCCGACAGCGAGAGCCTCGACGTCGTTCGAGACCATGCGCTGCAGGTAGTCGGCAGCGTCGGGGCCGGCGACGCGGAGGAACGCGCGCGGGCGCCTTGCCACGGTCGGTGACGTGACGTTTTGCACGCCATCTAGTCTAGGTTCGGATGAGCCTCTTCCGATCCAAGGCGGAGCAGAAGCTGATCGACAAGGGCCTCGATCCGGCCCGACTGCCACCCGGGCAGTACCTGACGGAGAAGTGGCCCGTCCTGCACGCGGGCACCGTCCCGCAGACCGACCTGGCCACGTGGGACTTCAAGGTCTTCGGCGAGGTCGACGAGCCGATCACGCTCAGCTACGACGAGCTGCAGGCCCTGCCGACGACGGAGATCACGACCGACATCCACTGCGTCACGCGCTGGAGCCGGTTCGGTATGTCGTTTCAGGGCGTGCACTGGCGCGAGCTCGCGAAGCTCGTCCGGCCGAAGCCGAGCGCGCACTTCGTGCTCGCACATGCCGAGCAGGGCTTCACGGCGAACGTGCCGCTCGCCGCGCTCGAGGACGACAACTCGCTGATCGCCTGGGCAGCGGACGGCGAACCGCTCGAGCCCGACCACGGCTGGCCACTGCGACTCGTCGTCCCTTCGCGGTACTTCTGGAAGAGCGCCAAGTGGCTGCGCGGCATCGAACTTCTCGCTGCAGACCAACCTGGGTTCTGGGAGCGCTACGGCTACCACAACGACGCCGACTACTGGCAGGAACAGCGGTACAGCTTCTGAGCTAGCGAATGCTCTTCTCGTTCACCCGTTCGAGGGAGAGGGTGGAGCGACGAGCGACCGATACCTCATGCGAACCACCTCCCCCTAATCCCCCTCGCAAAGCGGCCCTCCCCGGGGCCGTTTTGCTTTCAGAGGACGTTTCGGAAACGACGAAGGCCGGCTTACGCCGGCCTTCGTCAGTCCAGCGAGCGAGAGCTCGCTTACATCATGTCCATGCCGCCCATGCCGCCCGGCATTCCGGCACCGACCGGATTCTTCTCGGGGGCTTCGGCGACGACAGCCTCGGTCGTGAGGATGTTCTTGCCGATGGAAGCGGCGTTCTGCAGAGCAGAACGGACGACCATCGTGGGATCGGTGATCCCGGTCTTGATCAGGTCCTCGTACTCGTTGGTCTCGACGTTCAGGCCGTGACCCTTCGGTGAGTTCCGGACCTTGTCGACGACGATCGAGCCTTCCAGACCCGCGTTGTACGCGAGCTGACGAACAGGCTCCTCGAGCGCCCGCGCGACGATCGCGCCGCCGGTCCGCTCGTCACCTTCCATCTCGTCGAGCTTGATCGAGTCGACCGCGTTCAGGAGTGCGACACCGCCGCCCGGAACGACACCCTCCTCGAGGGCGGCGCGAGCCGCCTGGAGTGCGTCCTCGACGCGGTGCTTCTTCTCCTTCATCTCGGTCTCCGTCGCAGCGCCGACCTTGACGACGGCAACGCCGCCGGCCAGCTTCGCGAGACGCTCCTGGAGCTTCTCACGATCGAAGTCGGAGTCGGTGTTCTCGATCTCCGCCTTCAGCTGCTTGATGCGGGCCTTGATCCCGTCGGGATCGCCGGCACCGTCGATGATCGTCGAGGTGTCCTTGTCGACGACCACGCGGCGGGCATGACCGAGCTGCGTGAGCTTCGTGTTCTCGAGCTTGAGGCCCATCTCCTCGGTGATCACCTCGGCGCCCGTGAGGATCGCGATGTCCTCGAGCATGCGCTTGCGGCGATCGCCAAAGCCCGGAGCCTTGACCGCAACAGCGGTGAAGGTTCCGCGCAGCTTGTTGACCACGATCGTCGCGAGCGACTCGCCCTCGACGTCCTCGGCCACGATCAGCAGCGGCTTGCCGGCCTGGATGACCTGCTCGAGCACCGGCAGGAGGTCCTTGACCGCACCGATCTTCTGGTTCGCGACCAGGATGTACGGCTCGTCGAGAACCGCCTCCATGCGCTCGGGGTCGGTCACCATGTACGGCGACAGGTAGCCCTTGTCGAACTGCATGCCCTCGGTGAACTCGAGCTCGAGGCCGAACGTCTGGCCCTCCTCGACGTTCACGACGCCGTCCTTGCCGACCTTCTCGATCGCGTCGGAGAGGACTTCGCCGATCTCACGATCGCGAGAAGAGACAGTCGCCACGCGAGCGATGTCCTCCTTGCCCGAGATCTCCTTGGACTGTGACTTCAGGTTCTCGACGACAGCATCGACCGAACGCTCGATGCCGCGCTTGATCGCCATCGGGTTGGCCCCGGCGGCGACGTTGCGGAGACCGTCCTTGACGATTGCCTGAGCCAGCACGGTCGCGGTCGTCGTGCCGTCGCCGGCGACGTCGTTCGTCGACGTGGCGACCTCACGGACGAGCTGCGCGCCCTGGTTCTCGAAGACGTCTTCGACCTCGATCTCACGTGCGATCGTGACGCCGTCGTTCGTAATCGTGGGCGCGCCGAACTTCTTGTCGAGCACGACGTAGCGCCCCTTCGGGCCAAGGGTGACCTTGACCGCGTCGGCGAGGATGTTCACGCCACGCTCGAGAGCACGGCGCGCGTCCTCGTTGAACTTCAGCTCCTTGTGAGCCATGTGTTTTCGATACCTCCGTTAGGACTTCGCGCCCGCGAGCTCGCGGTCGCCGATGACTTTTGCGAGGACGTCGGACTCGCGGAGGATCAGAACCTCGTCGGTGCCGACCTTGATCTCCGTTCCGCCGTACTTGCTGAAGATGATCTCGTCATCCTCGGCAACGTCCATTGGGATGTGCTTCCCGTCTTCGTCCCGACCTCCGGGGCCAACAGCGAGGACTCGGCCGCGCTGCGGCTTCTCCTTGGCCGTGTCGGGCAGCACGATGCCGCTGACGGTCTGCTCCTCTTCATCGAGGACTTCGACGATCAGACGATCACCAAGCGGCTGCAGGTTCATCCACACTCCTCCTGTTCAGACGACTTTGTGACAACCATTGGCACTCTCACGGTGAGAGTGCCAGGGCATCCTAGCGCGGGTCGGCCTCCTCTTGCAAGCCAGAGGCGGCCCTGTGTTACAAAGTCCCGGTGCGCCGGGAGTTCTCTGCTGGAGGCGTCGTCGTCCGGAACCTCCGTGGCCGCCCGGTTGTGGCCGCCATCAGGCCGGCAGGAAAGCCGGAGGGTACCTGGGCACTGCCGAAGGGCCTGATCGGCCCCGGCGAGCGGGCCGAGGTCACGGCGCTCCGCGAGGTCAAGGAGGAGACCGGAGTCGACGCGACCCCGGTGGAGAAGCTCGGCGACGTTCGCTACGTCTACACCTGGGCCGGGGAACGGGTCTTCAAGGTGGTCAGCTTCTTCCTCTTCCGCTACCGGGCCGGCCGCCTCGGCGACATCCCTCCCGAGCACGCCCACGAGGTCGCGGAGACTCGCTGGCTCCCACTCGAAGAGGCGCCCGAGCTCCTCGCCTACAAGGGCGAGCGGGAGATGGCGGCAAAGGCGCTCGAGCGGCTCTCGCGTTAGGCTCCGCGCGTGAGCGAGCCGGAGCAGCCGGAGCAGACGACCCCCGCCTATGTGCCGGAATCCCGGTTGCAACGCGGGGTTCGCTACTCGCATCGGACCGGCCTCTACCTCTCGCTCGCGATCGCGCTCGCGACGATCGTCTTCCTGATCCTGTTGATCGCCCGAAATACGACCCGCGTCAAGGTCGACTACGTCTTCGGCGACACCAAGACTGGATTGGTCTGGCTGGTCATCATCAGCGCGATCACCGGCTGGGTCCTCGGCATCGTGACCGCCTTCCTCATCCGCCGGCGCACCCGCTGGCGCCAAACCGCGTGAACGAGGCGATGTACGCACTCAACTTCTACTCACCGATCGTCGCGGAACAGCTGAGGAGCGGTCGCAAGACGGCGACGATCCGCCTGGGCGACAAGTCCGCGAAGTACCGGAAAGGGATGATCGTCCAGGTGCTCGCAGGGGCGCGGTTCAGCCCACGTGAGCGGGTCTTCAACGCGGTGATCGACAAGGTGGAGGTGAAGCTCCTCGCCGACCTTTCGCCTCGCGAAGTCGAGCACGACAACCCGGAGATCCGGCGCACGGAGGACATGGCGTCCTTCCTCAGCCAGCTCTACAACCGCGAGGTCACGCCCGACGACACGGTGACCGTGATCCGCTTCAGCCAGATCCGCTAGCGGCGGCGGATCTTCGTTCCGAACAGCTCGGGATCACGCAGCTGCGTCCCACAGGACTCGCAGTCGACCGCGAAGATCGAGCTGAACGGCGCGCTACACGAGGGACACCGGCGCAGCATCACGCCCCCGCACTGCGGGCACTGCTCCGGAACGTCGGCCTCGAAGTCGTCGAACCAGCGGCGAGCCGCGCCGCAGCCGAGACAGAAGGCCACCCAGTCGCCGAGCACCTTGCGGCGCTCTTCGCGCAGCCAGTCCGAGGCCTTTCCCATCGGAGCGATGGTAACCCCAGTCGTTAGAGTGCCACCGCTATGGCCATCGCCCGGGAAGCCGAGCCGGTCGGCTCGCTAAAAGAGGTTCGAGAGGCAGGACTCGACCGCGAGGATCTCCTCGGCGTCTACAGGAACATGCTGATGACCCGCGGGATCGAGGAGCGCGGCCACATCCTCTATCGCCAGGGCAAGATCCCCGGCTCCTTCTACACGGGACGGGGAAACGAGGCCGGCTCCGTCGGCGTCGCGACCGCGATGGGCGCGGACGACGTGGGCACGCCGCTTCACCGCGACATGGGCGTCCACATCGTGCGCGGCGTCGAGCCGTGGCGGATCTTCGCCCAGTACATGGGACGGGCCGACGGGCCGACGAAGGGCAGGGACGGGAACGTCCACATGGCCGACTCGAAGCTGGGGTTGATCGCAATGGTCAGCCATCTGCCGGCGATGCTCCCCGTGGCGGTGGGCTGCGCGCTCGCCTTCCGCATCAGGGAGGAGAAGCGCGTCGCCGTCGGCTGGTTCGGTGAAGGAGCGTCCGCGCGCGGCGATTGCCACGAGGCGATGACGCTCGCGGGTGTCCGCAAGCTGCCGATGGTCTTCGTCTGCGACAACAACCAGTGGGCGTACTCGACACCGACGCACCTGGAGTTCGCGACCGGCCACGTCGCCGACCGCGCCGAGTCCTACGGCTTCGAGGGAGTCGTCGTCGACGGCACCGACGTGCTCGCCGTCTACCGAGAGGCGAGCCGCGCGATCGAGAAGGCTCGCGCCGGCGGCGGCCCGACGCTGATCGAATCGGTGACGCTCCGGATGGAAGGGCACGCCGTCCACGACGACGCGTTCTACGTCCCGAAGGAGATGTTCGAGAAGTGGGCGGAGAACGACCCGATCGAGCGCTTCCGGACGTGGTTGCGCGAGAACGCCGACATGTCCGATGAAGAGGAGGAGGAGATCTCGGCGGGGATCAAGAAGGCGCTCAACGACGGGCTCAAGCGCGCGGAGGAGTCCCCGCTGCCGGACCCGTCCACGCTGACCGAGGGTGTCTACGCGACACCGGAAGACCTCGACACGCCTCACCACAAGTAAGTGGGCCGAGCTGACTTACCTCCAGGCGATCTCCGACGGACTGCGCACGGAGATGCGGCGCGACAAGCGCGTCTTCGTGATCGGCGAGGACGTCGGGGTGTACGGCGGCGCGTTCAAGGTGACGCTGGGCTTTCAGGAGGAGTTCGGACACTGGCGGGTGATGGACGCTCCGCTGGCCGAGACGGCGATCGTCGGCGCGTGCACCGGCGCGGCGATGATGGGCTTGCGCCCCGTCGCCGAGATGCAGTTCGCCGACTTCATCTCCTGCGCATGGGATCACCTCGTCACCGTCGCGGCGAAGCAGCGCTACCGCGCCGGAACGCCGGTTCCGATCACCGTCAGGCTCCCGTCGGGAGGCGGGTTCTCCGGCGGCCCGTTCCACTCGCAGAACCCCGAGTCGTCCTTCGCCCACATCCCCGGACTGAAGTGCGTCTGCCCGGCGACGCCCGAGGATGCGAAGGGCCTCCTGATCAGCGCGATCGAGGACCCGAACCCCGTCCTCTACTTCGAGCACAAGCACCTCTACCGGCGGATCAAGGGTGAGGTTCCGGAGGAGCGGTACACGGTGCCGCTCGGCAAGGCCCGCACGCACCGCGAGGGCAGCGACATCTCGCTGATCACCTGGGGCGCGATGGTCTATACCGCCGAAGAGGCGGCGCAGCAGCTCGACGACGACGGCGTGTCGGTGGAGATCATCGACCTCCGCACCGTGATGCCGTGGGACAAGGCGGCGGTTCTCGACTCGGCGCGAAAGACCTCGAAGGTGCTGGTGCTGCACGAAGACACACGAACCGGCGGCTTCGGCGCCGAGATCGCAGCGACCGTTGCGGAGGAGGCGTTCGAGGATCTCGACGCGCCCGTGCGTCGGATCGCTGCGCCCGACACACCGGTGCCGTTCTCGCCGCCTCTCGAAAAAGCCTTCATCCCGCAGGTCGACGACGTCACGAAAGGCTTGCGCGAGCTCGCGGAGTACTAAGGAGAAGCGATGGCCACCACCGAGACAGTCGACGTCGTCATGCCGCAGATGGGCGTGTCCGTTTCCGAGGGCACGATCACCAAGTGGCTCAAGCAGGAGGGCGAGCAGGTCGAGGCCGACGAGCCTCTGCTCGAGATCTCGACCGACAAGGTCGACACCGAAGTGCCGAGCCCGGGGTCCGGCACGCTGACGCAGATCCTCGTGCAGGAAGGCGCCACGGTCGACGTCGGAACGAAGCTCGCAGTGATCGGCGGCGACGACGGTGGAACCCCTTCGTCGACGGACGACGTGCCCGAGCCCGCGACTGCACAGGCCGCCGCCGAGTCGGCAGCCGTCTCCGATGCGCCGGCGACCCCGACCGCCGAGACGGTCGAGGAGGCAACGCCCGCGCCGGCGGCGGCGAGCGAGACGACGGAGCCCTCGTCCACGAACGGCAAGACCTTCGTGTCGCCGGTCGTGGCGAAGATCGCGTCCGAGCACGGCGTCGACCCGAGCCAGGTGCAGGGAACCGGGCGCGGCGGCCGCGTGACGAAGAAGGACATCCTCAGCTTCATCGAGTCGGGCGGCAAGGCTGCGCCCCCCGTCGCGGCACCCGCGCAGACTCAGGCACCGAGCGCGCGGCCTCCGGCACCGAGCGCGCCGCCTCCTGCAGCAAAAGAGGCGCCCGCACCGGCGGTCGCTCCCACACCGTCGCAGCCCGGCGAGAGCTTCGAGCCGATGACGGCGATGCGCAAGGGGATCGCCGAGCACATGCGGCGCTCGCTCGACACGTCCGCGCACGTCACGAGCGCGATCGAGGTGGACATGTCGAGAGTCAGTGCGATTCGCGCGAAGCTGAAGAAGGAGTATCAGCAGAGCTACGGCGTCAACCCGACATATCTCATCTTCGTCGCGCGCGCCGCAGCCGAGACGCTGCGCGAGTACCCGTGGATCAACGGCGAGATCCGCGGCGATCAGATCGTCACGCGCAGCTACGTCAACCTCGGCTTCGCCGTCGAGCTGCAGGACGGCAAGGGCCTGATCGTTCCAGTCGTCAAGAACGCCGAGACGCTGAACCTGCTCGGAATGGCGAAGGCCGTCACGGACATCGCCCAGCGCGCCCGCGACAAGAAACTGCTGCCGGACGAGGTTCAGGGCGGGACGTTCACGATCACGAACCCCGGTGGCTACGGCACGTTCCACGGGACGCCCGTGATCAGCCAGCCCCAGGCGGCGATCCTCGGCACCTACGCAGTGGTGAAACGCCCCTGGGTCGTCCAGGACGAGCTCGGCGAGGACGTGATCGCGATCCGCCCGATCATGAACCTGACGCTCACGTACGACCACCGCCTCGTCGACGGTGCGCTTGCCGGCCGCTTCCTGCGCGACCTGCGCGAGAAACTCGAGACCTGGGACGAGTCGGCTTACTAACCGCGAAAGCTTTGCTTTCGCGGTTGGGTTTGGGTACGGCGCTTCGCGCTTGACGTGCGCGGGCGGAGCCCGCGCACTCCTTTGGTGGTTATGGCCGGCTTCTGTTCCCTTCCGTGCGGGCACGGGCGCTTCGCGGCCGCGCCCGCATCAGTTCGCCTCCCGCTAAGCCCGGCTTCGCCTGGTCTTAGCGTCCGGCCTTGGTGGTCCTGCCGGTCGGGCGGTTCTCAGGCTGGGGTGGTGGCGTTCCTTACCGTGAACGCTAGGAACCAGTCTTCTTTCGTCTCGTCGTTGATGGTCAACCGCAGCTCGTAGCGCCCCTCGTCGAGCATCAGTGGACCGAAGGGCACGACTAGCGGTGCGTCGACGGGTGTCCCCGGCCTGAGGCCCGGGGGGCGGCCTGCTTCGAACTCTCCTTCCGCACGCACGCTTTCACCGGTCGGGATCGGGACACCCTGACCGTCGGCGTCGAGCAGCTCCAGCCTGAACTTGTGCTTCGCGTTCGTCTGGTCCCACGGGATCTGGAAAAGGGCAGCGACGAAGAAGCCGAACGGGCCCTGCGCGTTCATCATCGACCAGCCACCGCCGATGACGTCCAGCTTTCCGTTCGCCACCCGCGCGAAGTCGGCGATCATGAGAGTCACCTTCATGGCCCTGGCAGCTTTGCAGGTCGCCGCTAGGCTGAACCGCATGAGCCGCGGCGCCTACCTGCTCGATCTCGGCCTCGTTCCCTACCAGGAAGCATGGGACCTCCAGCGCTCGCTCGCCGGTGCGGTCTCCCAGGGCGCGATCCCCGACGCGGTCGTCTTTCTCGAGCACCCTCCGGTCGTCACGCTCGGCCGCCGGAGCGAGACGGAGGAGCTGCACGTCCCCGAGGGAGCGGAGGTGGAGGTCGTCGAGACGAATCGCGGCGGAAAGTCCACCTTCCACGGGCCAGGTCAGCTCGTCTGCTACCCGATTCTCGACCTGCGCCGGCATGGCAAGGACGTGAAGAAGTACGTGCGCGACCTCGAAGAGGCACTCATCCGGACGCTGGCGCCGCTCGGCCTCGAGGCAACGCGCATCGACGGCCTCACGGGAGTCTGGCTCGAGCGCCCTCCGCGCAAGATCGCGTCGATCGGCGTCCACATCTCACGCTGGGTCACGACGCACGGCTACGCGCTGAACGTCGACCTCGACCCCGCACCGTTTACCGACTGGATCACCGCCTGTGGTCTCGAAGACGCGGCCTTCACGACGATCGCCCGCGAGCTCGACCGGGCCGTCGCGGTGGACGAGGTCAGGCCCCTGGCGCGCGAGGCACTGGCTGAGGTCTTCGACCTGACGCTCGAGCAGATCCCGGCCGACGAAGGACACGGGCTCTGGAGCCAGCCGATCCACGGCCAGCTCGCCGCGAAGAGATGACGGTGCGGGGCCGGCGAGGGCCCCGCACCGAATGATCGATCCTACGGGTTGAAGTTCGCGACCAGGACGTCCTGGTTCGGCGGCGTCGTACCGGGATTGCCGCGGAAGTCCGTCCAGGAAGCGTGGGCCTTGCCGTCCGTGCCCATCGCGATCTGCGAGTAGTCGCCGATGAACGAGCCGTCGGCGAACTCGACGTACGGGTTCGAGCTCTGACTCGTCAGCCGCTTCGTCGCCGAGAAACCTGATCCCGACGACGCCTTCGCGGCGTAGTCGAGGCAGACGTTTTCGGTCGACGGACTCGGCGGAATCGAGGTCGGATTGGTGTTGGTCTGCCACATGCAGTTGTTGTCCGTCGTATTTGGCAGCGCGTACTCACGCGTGTAGTAGCTGATCGCGAGCTGGTCGTTGTAGCTCGCGACCGACGGGAACACCTTGTCGGGCGAACCGACCGGCGTCACCTGCTCGACCGGCGCGGAGTCGATTCCGGCCCACGTGCCACGGATGAGCTTCACCTGGTTGGAGGTGTGTCCGGTGAAGGACGTCCCACCGGTGCCACAGTTCCCGGAGCCCTGCTGGTCGGTCCAAACGATCGCGATCCTCCCGCTCACCGGGTCGACGCTCATCGACGGGTAGCTGTTTAGCCGGAAGTGCTCGGCCGTCAGTGTCTGCCTCCCCGCGAAGAACGGATAGCAGTCGAGATCGTCGTAGACGCGGGCCAGCTCCTTCGTCTGGAAGGTTTGGCCGTTGTCGGTCGATCGAGCAACGACCATCGCGTCGGTCGTGTACCCGAACTTCGGCGAGGTCGCCTCGTAGGCGACGTACAGCGCGCCGTCGGGCCCGTATTGCACCTGCGAGCCCTGGTCGAACGGATGCGCGGGATCGGACACGGGCGAGCCCTGCCGATTCCACGTCTTGCCGCCGTCCTTCGAGAACGCGGCAACGATCGGCGATTCGCGGTACCCGGCGCCGTGTGGGCCGAGGTTGAAGCGGGTCCATGTGACCACGACCTGCCCGTTCGACCCGGCCGCAAGCCAGACCTTGTCGTGAAGGAGGTTACCGCTGTCCGTGTAGGTGACGAGGTTCGGCGCACTCCAGGTCCTGCCGCCGTCCGTCGACCTACTGACCACGATGCCGGAGACCGGACTGACCCGGCTGAAGGCGATGTTCGCGTAATAGGCGGTCCCATCCGAACCGAAGGCCATGACGGGATCGCCCGCGGAGTCGAACTTCTTCATCGAGCCGGTTGCGCCTGTCTCGGCCGTCAGGCCGGGAACCTGGACATTGCCCCACGTCTGGCCACCGTCGAACGAGGAGTACGCCCAAGCGGTGGCGTCATTCAGCCCGGTGAAGTCGCAACAGACGCGATAGTCGTTTGCGCCTGCGATGAGATTGTTCGGGTTCGTCGGGTTGACGGCAATCGTCGTCTCGTTCTGCGGCGTAGTGCAGCCGAGGTTGGAGAAGCCGCTGTTGTTCACCTGATCGCCGGTGATGACGTCTGGCTCTGCAGACGTGAGCGCTCCGTACGTGAGCGGAATCGTCGACGCAGAGCGGCACAATCCTGCGGCCGCGTCCGGCGGTTCGAATTCTTCCTCGTCGCCCTCGTTCGCCCACGGTGCGTTGACCGTCGGATCGAACTTGAACTCATGCCCCGGAGCCGATGCGGCCGACGCGCCAGACGCCGCTGCGACGAAACACACGCATGCCCCAAACAGAAGTGCCACGATCGCTCGCTTCACTTCGGTCCTCCTTTGGTCGTCTCTCCCCTGTCCGGCGGCACTCTACAAGGCCTCACTAGACTGATCCGGATGCACACGTCGCTTCCCGTCGCAGAGCGGCCGCGCCGCCCCGAGTGGATGAAGGTCAGGGCGCCAAGTGCGAATTCGCGCTACTACGACGTCAAGAAGCTGATCCACGGCCAGAGCCTCCACACCATCTGCGAGGAGGCGCGCTGCCCGAACATCGGCGAGTGCTGGGGCCGTGGAACGGCGACCTTCCAGATCCTGGGCGACACGTGCACGCGCGCTTGCCGGTACTGCTACGTGCACAGCGGCAAGCCCGACAGCCCGCCGGATCCGCTCGAGCCCCTACGCCTGGCGAACGTCGCGGCCCAGATGGAGCTGAAGCACGTGGTGGTCACGTCGGTCGACCGCGACGACGTGCCGGACCGTGGCGCGGGCCACTACGCAGCCACCATCCGGGCGCTCAAGCGCAAGCTGCCCGATGCCTCGGTCGAAGTGCTGACACCCGATTTCCTCGGTGTGGAGGAAGAGGCGCTCCAGACGGTCATGGCCTCGCGGCCCGACGTGTTCAACCACAACATCGAGACCGTCCGGCGTCTTCACGCGCGCATGCGCGGCGCGAAGGCGAGCTACGACAAGGCGCTCTGGCTCTTGCAGCGGGCGAAGGAGATCGCCGACTACCCGGTGCTCACGAAGTCGGGCATCATCGTCGGCCTCGGCGAGACGAACGACGAGGTGGTGCAGACGATGCGCGACCTGCGTGCGCACGAGGTCGACGTCGTCACGATCGGGCAGTATCTGCAGCCGAGCTCGAAGCACGCGCAGATCGACCGGTGGGTGCACCCCGATGAGTTCCGCTGGTTCCGCGAGCAGGGCGAGGCGCTCGGTTTCGGCTCGGTGTTCTCGGGCCCGCTCGTGCGCTCGTCGTATCGGGCGGACGAACAGCGGCATGCGGCCGCAACCGGCCGCGGCGCCGTCGCCTACTAGCGGATTCCCGTGTCGATGTCGAAGTTCTGGTGGCGCCACACGGTGCGCACACGGACGGCCGCAGGATCGATGCGTCCGCCGATCCCGCCCGCGGGTGCACCGGCGACACGCACGGTGTAGACGCCGCGCGGCAGCCGAACGCGATAGCGGCCGCGTAGATCGGTGCGGGCCGTGGCGACGAGCGTCGCGCCGCGAAGAAACCGGAGGCTCACGTGAGCGGCAGGCTCGCTGCACGGCGCCTCGTTCGAGCACACCGGCTTCGTCGGGCTGCGTGTCACCGACCCGTAGAGGCCCTGGCCGGTCGCCGCGCCGGCCGGTGCCACGAGGAGGAGCGCCACGAGCACGACGAGCCCGGTTTTCCTCATGCGCACATGGTGCCCGAAGACGAGAAGGGCCGCCAGATGGCGGCCCTACTTCAGGCTCCGGGGTCCTACCGGATGCCCGTGTCGATCGAGAAGTCGGTGCGGGTGAAACGCCCGGCAAAGACCCGCACCCGGTTGGGATCGAGCTTGTTGTCGATCCGTGCCGTAGCCGAGCGTCGCACGGAGTAGAGGCCCGTAGGAAGCCGAAGCCGATAGCGACCCTGACCGTCGGTCGTCGCACGGCCGGCGATGTGACCGCCTCGCGAGAAGAGGAGCGTCACGTTCTTGGCCGGCTCGCTACAAGGCGACTCGGCGACGCAGACGGGTGTGATCGGCCCGCGCATCACAACGCCTCTGAGACCGCTCTGACCAGGCGCCGCGTGCGCAGCGCCGGCAATCAGCAAGGCGAGGCTCGCCGCTGCCACCGTGAAACGCATCTGCACACATGGTAGATGCAAAAGGAGGGCCGGCCTTGCGGCCGGCCCTCCAGTCATCATCCGATCTCCCGGTCGATTACGGCGTGAACTTGCTGATCCGCGTCGACCAGTTCGCTAGCGCGGTTCGCGTGCCCGGCGTATTCGGGGTTCCCGTGCCGTCGGCACTGAGGTCCCACCGGCACAGGTGCCGAGCAGGTTGTCGCCGGTCTGGCCGATGAAGAACGGCCCGCCCCACGTCGTGTAGTCACACGCCGCGGCGATGTACTCGCTGGCGATCCAGATCGAATTGCCGTCGACCGAGGCCGCGCCGTAGTCGCCCCAACGCGAGCGGATCGGGTTCGGCGCGTTCTGCTGCTTGTACCCGGAGAACCCGTCGTCCACTGCGGCACCGGTGCCGCCGGGAACGTCGTTCCACGCACCGATACCGGCGTTCGCGTCGATGGACGCATAGGCCGCACTCGGATACGTCGAGTCTCCCGTATCCGTGAAGGCCATGATCCCGCGTCCGCTCGGCGTGACGCCGATGGCCGGATACGTGAAGTCGTGCCCCGTCGCCCCGAGGTAGCCCTGGAGCACGAGCTTCCCGGCGGATGGATTCACGATGTACCAGGCAATCCCGGCACGCTGGGCTCCGCCGTCGGGATTGAGCGCCGTGTCGAGCGCGCCCCACAGCTTCCCGTTTGCGAACGTCACCTGCTGCATGCGAGTGTCATTCGAGTCCGGCCTCGCTACAACCTCGGGGCCGCCGAACGCATGAGCCGCTGGGGACACGAGCAGCCGCCAGCAACCGGTGCCCGCGATCGTCACGGTCACCTCGTCGTTCAGACAATGGCCCTGCGGAGCCGCCACTCCCGGCGGCGTCCCTGAGCCGGGCTGCTGCTGCTTCGGTGGGATGCCGTACCGATTCACGTCCAGCACCTTCGTGCTGAGCGACAGATTCGGAGACGCCGTGTTCAGAGACGACGTGTTCGTCATCGTCCAGACGACGAGGTTGGTGGAGGTTCCCGTGAAGTCGTCACCGGATGCTTCTTCGCCGGCGTTCGAGCTCAGGAAGTACTCCGTGTCTGCCTTGAACGAGCTCGTTCCCGGCGACTGCGCCGGCCAGACCGTGAATCCAGGCTCGGTCTGAACGGTCGGCGAAGTTGCGTGGACCATGCCGGTCGTGTCGATGTGCTGCATGTTCACATGCGCGGCACCTGCAGCGAGCTGCGCCTTCGACAGCGCGTAGATCTGCGCCCCGTCGAAGTCACCCGGTCCCCACGGATAGGCGTTCGTCGTCAGGTAGATGCCGTTCGCATCAGCCCCGATGTGTGGATAGTCACCGAGGCACGGGCACGGGCCGCCGGTGTTGCCGGGCGAACCATCGGCCGTGACGTCGATCTTGTAGATATTCCACCCACCCGTCGGATTCGACGTCTGACTAACAGCCAGGTCGAGGTGGTTCACGCAGCTGAACACACCCTGGCACGGACCGGGCACTTGCGGATCAAGCGTGAGCGAGACGACGAAGAACCGCTGCGTCGCCGCGTCGTAGATGCATGAAGGATCGGTCACGAACTCGCCGCGGACCCCGGTCGTCCGGTTGATCGCCGGCGGATACCCGTAGAACGAGTTCAGGTCGACCGCATGGTTCACGTTGCGCGGGAAGCCGGCGACAATGTTGGACGCCGTGTTATCTGGAAGAAGCGATGCGCCGGTCGCCTGGCTGAAGACGTTGAACACGTCGTTGACGGTCTCGACGACGTAGCCGTTGCCGGCACACATGCCCTGATCGGGCGGCTCGACGGAGAACTGGTTCCCGCCGCGCGAGTAACGCTGCTGGTAATGGTTCAGGCCCTCGAACCCGAAGTTGAAGGCGGGGTTCGACTTTGCCTTCTTGCCGGTCGTTGTCGCTGCGCCCGCAATCGGGCCGCCCGGCGACAGGCTCCGGTCGATGATGTTGCCCCCGTAGGCATCGGCGCCCTCCTCATCGCCCCCGCCCGCAAACTCGCTGCCGGCGCTTCCATCCCACGGCGTAAATTCTCCTGTCGTGGGGCTGCCCGTGCCGGCCTTCGGAATCTGGCTGGAGACAGCTGTGCTCGCACCGGTGGCGGTTCCCGCGGATGCCGTCAACGCACAGACGGCGACGGCCAGGACCGCTCCAAGCACGAGCTTCGTCCTTCCTCTCACTCGCATCTCTCCCCCTCTGGAGTAGATGAGGCGACCGCAGACCCGGACGGGCCGCCTCGTGACAGGGGTATATGGGCCTCTCGATACCCGTTTGTCAAGCTGGTACCGTCGCGCGCCCCAACGCTCCATGGGTTTCGATCAGGTGTCGCGGTGGCGTTTTTCGCCCGTGCGCGACGGGCCCGTTACCCGTCGTCGTTCGGCTTTGCCATCGCGCGATAGTCGAGCGCTTTGTCGAGCACGTCCTGGGCAACGCCCTTGTCCCGCGCTACGTCGCGCAGCGAGCGGCCCGACGCCGCAGCTTCTTTCACGATCTCGCCGGCCGCGTCGTAGCCGATGTACGGGTTCAGAGCGGTGGCTGCGGACAACGTCAGCTCCGCATAGTGCTCGCACTGCTCCCGGTTCGCCTCGATCCCGTCGACGCACTTCTCGGCGAGCAGCCTCGAGGCGGCGGAAAGCAGCTTCACGGAGTCGAGCAAATTTCGGGCCAGCATCGGAACGAAGACGTTGAGCTCGAAGTGACCCTGCATGCCGCCGACGGTGATGGCGGCGTCGTTGCCGATCACCTGCGCAGCGACCTGCGTCACGACCTCCGGAATGACGGGATTGACCTTGCCCGGCATGATCGAGCTGCCCTTCTGGAGCTCGGGAAGACGGATCTCGGCGAGGCCCGCGCGCGGGCCGGAGCCCATCAGCCGCAGGTCGTTCGCGATCTTGGTCAGCGACACCGCAACGGTCTTCAGCGCGCCGGAGGTCTCGACGAGCGAATCGCGCGCGGCTTGCGCTTCGAACGGGTCCGCGGCCGCGGAGATCTGCAGTCCGGTCTCCTCCGCGAGGCGCCGCCTGACCTTGGCGGCGAACTCGGGGTGTGTGTTCAGCCCCGTGCCGACGGCCGTGCCGCCGAGGGGGACCTGCCCGAGCCGCTCGAGGGTCGAGCCGACGCGGTCGTACCCCTGGCGCACCTGTGCCGCATACCCCGAGAACTCCTGCCCGAGTGTGACCGGGACCGCGTCCATCAGATGTGTGCGGCCGGACTTGACGACGTCGTCGAACTCGGCGGCCTTCGCTTGCAGCGACTCGGCAAGACGTTGCAGCGCAGGCAGAAGGTCGTTCGTGATCTCGTCGAGTGCTGCCAGATGCACGGCGGACGGAAAGACGTCGTTCGACGACTGCCCCATGTTCACGTCGTCGTTCGGGTGCACGTCCTCACCGGCGAGCGCTGCCATGACCTCGTTGGCGTTCATGTTCGACGAGGTCCCGGAGCCGGTCTGGAAGACGTCGATCGGGAACTGATCGTCCAGCTCGCCCGAAGCCACCCGGTCGCCGGCCTCGGCGATGCGTTGCGCCTTGTCGTCGTCCAGCAGACCGAGCTCTGCGTTCACCCGCGCGGCGGCGGCCTTGATGCGTCCGAGCCAGCGCGCGACGCTTGCGGGGATGGGCTCGCCTGAGACCGGAAAGTTGTCGACTGCCTTGCGAGTCTCCACGCCCCACAGCTCCCGTTTCGTCTCGGTCTTGGGCACCGAATCGAGTTTACTGACGCCATGCGGGCCAGAGACCTCGGTATTGCTCTCGGCGACGGCGTACCCGGTCCGAGGAATGCGATCACGGACGTCGCCGGCGTACGTGTCGGCCACACGACGCTGATCGAAGGCGACTCGGTGCGCACCGGCGTGACGATGGTCGTCCCGCCCGAGACGCCGCTCTTCGCCGGATGCCATCGCCTGAACGGGAACGGCGAGCTGACCGGGCTCGAATGGGTGCGTGAGTCCGGGCTGCTGACGACGCCGATCGGGATCACCAACACGTTCAGCGTGGGCGTCGTGCGGGACGCAATCGCTGCAGCATCCGCGGACGAGGATGCGTGGTCGCTCCCGGTGGTGGGAGAGACCTTCGACGGCTTCCTCAACGACATCCGCGGCCAGCACGTGACCGCCGACCACGCACATGCTGCGCTCGAAGCGGCCGAGGGT
Source organism: uncultured Actinomycetes bacterium (assembly GCA_963804935.1). GTDB lineage: Bacteria > Actinomycetota > Thermoleophilia > Gaiellales > Gaiellaceae > 3-1-20CM-4-69-9. Next base: position 412,187 of record CAWDSD010000017.1, on the reverse strand, counting down.
GGAGCGGTCGAAGAGGGAAGCGTCGGCGGCGGCACCGGGATGATCTGCCACGAGTTCAAGGGCGGCATCGGCACGGCGTCCCGCAAGGTCGGCGACTACGTCGTCGGCGTCCTCGTCCAGGCGAACTACGGCCGGCGCGAGCGTTTCCGCGTGGACGGCGTTCCCGTCGGCCGGCTGATCGGCGACCGAATCCCGCTACCGCGGGACGGCGACGAGTCGGGCTCGATCATCGGGATCGTCGCGACGGACGCGCCCCTGTTGCCGCACCAGTGCGACCGGCTCGCGCAACGCGCAGGCTTAGGTGTCGGCCGGATGGGTGGAACGGCCGCTCATTCGAGCGGGGACATCTTCTTCGCCTTCGCGAGCGGCAACCGCGGGCTCGACGGAGTGGGCGAGCTTCCGATTCGCATGCTCTCCGACACCGAGATCACGTCGTTCTACGACGCGGTGATCGAGTCGACCGAAGAAGCCATCCTCAACGCCATGCTGGCTTCGGAGACCATGACCGGCCGAGACGGCAATACCGTGCACGCGCTCGAGCCGGAACTGCTGCTGGAAGCCCTGCCTAGGCAAGCCTGAGCCGCCGTCGTTCGAGTGGGCGGGCGCGCATCGCGCGACGCTCGTCCTCGGTGAGTGCATTGACCGGAGCCCAGCCGACGTACCCGCAGCGCGAGCAATCGGGGTTGGCCTGCCGCAGCGGATTCGCGGAGAGCTTTCTGTGACTACCGCAGCGGAGGCACTCGACTACGAGTGACTCCATGCCCTTTATCTTCGTCGGCCGGGGCGAGATCGGCGTCCCCCGACTGGGGGAGGGCTGCCTAGGCACGTGAGGTGCCCCCGGCGCCAGGTTCCAGGGACTGTCCCTGGACGCGGCGCTTCGGCCCTGTCGGGACCAGGTTCCCGGGAACTGAGCTAGGCGGTCTCGGCTGCCACTCGTTCTGCCGCCTCGAGCAACTCGTCCCAGGTACGGAGCTTCACCCGGGGACGGCCGAGCTTCTCCCCGGCGGCCCGCTCGAGCTCGTCAATGGAGGTCCAGCCCGGGTACAGGACCGCCCGGGCGTCCCGTTCGGCCAGGAGGTCCTCCACCGCCGCGGCGGTGGCCTCGCCGCGATGGGTCAACGTCCCGTCCTCAAGGTCCTCGAGCAGCTGGGCGACCGTCTCGGTCGCGTCCTTCTTGTTGGTGCCGATGATCCCCGTCGGGCCGCGCTTGATCCACCCGGCGCAATACGTACGGCCGACGGGCTCGCCGTCGTCGGCCACGACGCGGCCGCGCTCGTTTCGAATCGTGCCGCGACGCTCGTCGAAGGGAAGCTCCGGCAGGCCGACGCCGCGGTAGCCGACGCTCCGAAACACGAGACCGCACTCGATCGTCTCGCGCTCCTCGGTGGGAACGGCGACGAGACGTCCATCGCGCTCCTCGAGCCGATTGCGTACGAGCTCGATCGACTGAAGCTTCTCGTCGCCGTGGAGCGCGACCGGAGACAGGAGGAAGCGAAGCCTGACGGTCACGGGCTTGCCCGTGGGCTCGCGCGCGGCGAAATCGCGCAGGACCTCCAGGTTGCGACGGGCATTGGTGTCGTCCTCGAGCGAGGCCTCGCTCACCGCGTCGAGCTCCAGCTCTGCGGGATCGACGACGACGTCCGCGCCGGCGAGCTCTCCGAGCTCCTTCAGCTCCGGGGTCGTCCACGACGCCTGGGCCGGCCCGCGGCGGCCGACGACGACGATGTCGCGAATGGTCGCGCCGCCGATCGCCTCGATCGCGGGGTCGGTCGTGTCCGTGGGCTCGAGCTCTGCCGATGTCAGCGCAAGCATCCGGGCGACGTCGAGGGCGACGTTGCCGTTGCCGATCACGACCGCGCGTTCGACGTTCAGGTCGAACTGCAACTCCTGGAAGTCCGGGTGGCCGTTGTACCAGGCGACGAACTCGGTGGCCGACCAGGAGCCCGGCAGATCCTCGCCGGGGATGTCCAGCCGGCGATCGCTCTGCGCGCCGAATGCGTAGACGACCGCGTCGTAGAGGCGGGTCAGATCGGCGTGCGTGAGATCACGGCCGACCTCGACGTTGCCGAAGAACCGGAAGCCGGGCTTCAGCGCGATCCGTTCGAAGGCTCGCGAGACCGTCTTCAGCTTCGGATGATCGGGAGCGACCCCGAGCCGGACGAGCCCCCAGGGCGTCGGGAGGCGTTCCAGCATGTCGACCTCGATCGGAGTCTCCGCGTCGAGGAGCGCGCCCGCAGCGTAGAACCCGGCCGGGCCGGATCCGACGACAGCCACGCGGAGCGGTCCGCTCACGAAACCGATGCTAGAAGCTCAGGCGGAGCAACCGGAACCGCAGCCGCCGACGTTGGCGTCGGCTTCACCCTCTTCCACCTGGAAGGAGTGACCACAGCCGCAGGACGAGCTGGCATTCGGATTGTTGATCGCGAAGCCGGCCGCCTGGATCGAATCGACGTAGTCGACCTCGGCACCCTTGAGGTACGGGGCGCTGAACGGATCCACGACGACCTGGACGCCGTGCATCTCGAACTCGAGGTCGCCTTCGGCGGCACCGCGGTCGAAGCCGAGCCCGTACTGGAACCCCGAGCAGCCGCCGCCCTGAATGGCGACGCGGAGAACGTTGACGTCTTCTTCCTCGGCCATCAGCTGCTTGATCTTGGCGGCAGCCGACTCGGTGACCGTCATCAGCGGGATGACTCGCTCTTGAAGTTCCATCGTGCTCTGATCGTAGCAATCGGTCCGCCCCTCAGGGCCCTCGCCGAAGCCCTAGTTTGTAACACTCGTCTCAGGCACGGTTGAGCGGTTTCTGGCTGAATTCGTGCGGCTAGTGTGAACCTGTTAGGTTCCCCGGCGCTCCAAGGGAGGGACCGTGCTCGACAACTGGCTGCCGTTCCTGATCTACGCGATCTTCGCGCTTGCGATTCCGGCATCCATGATGTGGTTCTCCTTCGTATTCGCGACACGCCCGCACAAGCGGACGCGGTGGCGCGAGCTGCCCTTCGAGTCGGGCGTCTCGACCGGCGCACCCAGGGCCCAGCGCTTCACCGTCAGCTTCTACCTCACGGCGATGCTCTTCATCGTCTTCGACATCGAGATCGTGTTCCTGTATCCGCTCGCCGTGATCCTGCACCAGCTCGCGTGGTTCGGGTTTCTCGAGTTTCTCTTCTTCATCGTGATCCTCGTGATCGCGTACGTCTACGTGTGGCGGAAGGGTGCTCTCGATTGGCAATAGAAGACGGCAAGAAGCTCCGCGACTACGGACTGCAAAGCGAACGGCTGCTCTGGCCGACCAAGGGGCCGGCCGTGTTCGAGCAGGAAGTCGACTCGATCGAGCAGGCGGTCGGCCTGACGACGCTCGAAAAGGCGGTCGCCTGGGCGCAGAGCAAGTCGATGTGGCCCGACACCTTCGGGCTCGCCTGCTGCGCGATCGAGATGATGTCGATCGTCTCGTCGCGCTATGACATCGCGCGTTTCGGGATGGAGGCATTCCGTTCGTCACCGCGCCAGGCCGACCTCCTGATCGTCTCCGGTCGCGTGGTGCACAAGATGGCCGCGCCGCTGCGTCAGGTCTACGACCAGATGCTCGAGCCAAAATGGGTGATCGCCATGGGCGCCTGCGCCAGCTCGGGCGGGATGTTCAACAACTACACGACGTTGCAGGGCGTCGACAAGATCGTCGCGGTCGACATCCACGTCCCCGGATGCCCGCCCCGGCCGGAGGCCCTGATGGAGGGAATCGTCCGGCTGCACGAGAAGGTCATGGCCGGCATCCCGCCTGCCTATGAGATCCGCGGGGTCGCGTCCTGAACTTCAACCGCGTCCCCGGACTGATCGAGACGCGCGAGCAGCACGGCGAGACGACGCTCGTCGTCGACGCGCCGCGCGTGGTGGACGCCGCGCTGCATCTGCGTGACGAGCTCGGCTTCAACTTTCTCTCCGACCTCGCCGCGGCGGACTACCTGGGCTGGGGCAAGGCCGGCGTCTCGGGCTACATCGGGACACCCGCGGGCCGGAATCTGAACGAGCCGTCGACGCAGGGCTATCAGCGCCTGCCGGGCGAGAAGCCGCAACGGTTCTCGATCAGCTACCACCTGCTCGCGCTGCGCGAGGGAGCGCCGCGTGTACGGCTGCAGGTCTGGGTCGGCGACGGCCAGTCCGTGCCGAGCGTCGTCGGCGTCTGGCCGACCGCGGACTGGTTCGAGCGTGAGACGTGGGACATGTTCGGGATCGCCTTCGACGGCCATCCCAATCTCAGCCGCATCCTCATGGACGACGACTGGGAAGGGCATCCCCTGCGCAAGGACTACCCGATCGGCGGCGAGCCGGTCCGCTTCTCCGGAGAAGAGTAAGTGGCGATCGCTCCCCAACGGCCTCACATCTACGAGGGCACGCGCATCCCGTCGCCGATCCCGACGGTCCTGCAGGTTCCGCCCGACCTGAGGTCGTCCGAGGACGTCCTCCGGGTCAACTTCGGGCCGAACCATCCGTCGACGCACGGCGTGCTCAGGCTCGTCGTCGATCTGCACGGCGAGGAGGTGCTCGGCCTCGCTGCGGTGGTCGGCTATCTGCACACCGGTTTCGAGAAGAGCATGGAGCAGAAGAGCTGGTGGAAGGCGATCACCTACGCCCCGCGCATCGACTACCTCGCCTTTCAAAACAACGAGCTGGTCTTCGTGCTCGCAGTCGAGAAGATGCTCGGGCTCGAGGTCCCCGCGCGCGCGACCTGGATGCGCATGCTGCTCGCAGAGCTCAACCGGATCCATTCGCACCTCGTGTGGCTTGGAACCGCCGCTCTGGAGCTGGGGGCGATCTCGATGTTCTGGTACTGCTTCCGCGAGCGCGACCGCATCCTCGATCTCTTCGAGCTCGTCGCCGGCTACCGGATGCACACGCGGTACTTCCAGGTCGGGGGTCTCGCGGAGGACGTTCCGCCCGGTTTCTGGGATGAGTGCGCGAAGTTCGTCGAGGTGATGCCGAAGGCAGTCGACGACTACGAGTCGCTCGTCAACCGAAACGAGATCTGGCTGGAGCGCACGCAGGGGCTCGGCCTCCTCTCCGCGGACGACGCGATCGCCCTCGGGCAGTCGGGCCCGGTCCTGCGCGGGTCCGGCGTCGACTGGGATCTCCGGCGTGCCGAGCCGTATCTGGCCTACGACCAGGTGGACTTTCGCGTTCCCGTCTACGAGGAAGGCGACGTGTACGCGCGCTACCGCGTGCGGATGGAGGAGATGCGCGAGTCCGTCAGGATCGTCGACCAGGCGCTTCGCCGCATGCCCGGCGGCCCTTGGATCGCCGACGACCGCAAGGTCGTCCTCCCGCCGCGTGAGGAGCTTCACACCTCGATGGAGTCTTTGATCCACCACTTCAAGATCGTCACGGAGGGCTTCCGCGTCCCCGAAGGCGAGGTCTACGTCGCAGTCGAATCGCCGCGCGGCGAGCTCGGCTGCTACGTCGTCTCCGACGGCGGGCCGAAGCCGTGGCGGGTCAAGTTCCGTGCACCCTCCTTCGTCGCCCTCGAGGCGACGGCGACGGCCATGAGCAACGCGCTGATCGCGGACATGATCGCCATCGTCGGCTCGCTCGACACCGTCATGGGCGAGGTCGACCGGTGAGCACCTACTACGACGAGGTCCAGGAGATCAAGGCGCAGTACCCGAACTGGCGCTCCGCGACCTTGCCTGCGCTGCGTCTCGCGCAGGAGCGCCACGGCTACCTGTCCGCCGAAGCTTTGAGCGAGTGCGCCGACGCGCTCGGCACCACCCCCGCGTTCTGTGAGGCGGTCGCCTCCTTCTACGACATGCTGCACCTCGCTCCCGTCGGCCGGCACATGGTCGAGGTCTGCACGAACGTGTCGTGCGCGCTCGTCGGAGCCCAGCAAGTTCTGGAGCGCTTCGAGGAGGAGCTCGGCATCCGCGCCGGCGAGACCTCCGCCGACGGAGAAGTCACGCTCCGGCCGATCGAGTGTCTCGGCGGCTGCGGGTGGGCGACCGTCGTCTCGATCGACCATCACTACCGCACGCACGTGAAGCCGGACGACGTACCCGCGATCGTGCAGGAGCTGCGCAATGGCGGGTGAGCGCATGATCGTCCTCGGCGGCACCGACGAGCGTGACCTGACGAAGCTCGCCGAGTACGAGGCGATCGGCGGTTACGGTTCCCTGCAGAAGGCGCGCGCGATGTCACCGAACGCGGTGATCGACGAAGTCATTGCATCCGAGCTCCGAGGCCGCGGCGGCGCCTTCTTCCCGACCGGACGGAAGTGGTCCTTCGTCCCGAAGCCGGATCAGAACCCGAATCCGCACTACCTCGTCGTCAACGCGGACGAGTCGGAGCCCGGCAGCTTCAAGGACAACGAGATCATGGCGCGGGTTCCCCACCGGTTCATCGAGGGCTGCCTCATCGCCGCTCATGCGGTCGAGTCGAAGAGCGTCTTCGTCTACATCCGCGGTGAGTACACCGGCCCCTACGAGGTACTGCGTTCCGCCCTCGAAGAGTTGCAGGGGCGTCCAGAACTGCGCGGCGACGTGACGATCGTGCTGCACCGAGGTGCGGGCGCCTACATCTGCGGCGAAGAGACCGCGCTTCTGGAGTCGCTCGAAGGAAAACGCGGCCAGCCGCGCACAAAGCCTCCGTTTCCGGCGGTGCAGGGGCTCAACGCCTCACCCACCGTCGTGAACAACGTCGAGACGATGGCAACTCTCCCGCCGATCATCGAGATGGGCGGCGCCGAGTACGCCAAGCTCGGCGTGCCAGATTCACGCGGGACTCGAGTGGTCTCGATCTCAGGACATGTCGAGAAGCCCGGGAACTACGAGATCGAAAACGGCACCAGCATGCGCGAGTTGATCTACGGCCTCGGCGGCGGCATTCCGGACGGCCGCCAGCTCAAAGCAGTCATTCCCGGCGGCTCGTCGACGGTGATCCTGAAGGGCGATGAGATCGACGTCGGCTACGACTTCAACTCTCTTCTCAAGCTGAACACGGCAATGGGGTCGGCCGGCGTCGTCGCGCTCGACGACCGCTGCTGCATGGTGCAGCTCGGCATCCGCATCTCGGAGTTCTACGAGCACGAGTCGTGCGGCAAGTGCACGCCGTGCCGGGAGGGCACGCGCTGGATGACGCAGATCCTGCGCCGGCTCGAGTCGGGCGAGGCGGAGCAGTCCGAGCTCGACCTTCTCCTCGACGTCTGCGACCGGATCAACGGCAAGTGCCTGTGCCCGCTCGGCGAGACGGCCGCGATCGCCGTTGCCAGCTACGTCGAGAAGTTCCGGGCCGAGTTCGTAGCGCATCTCGACCAGGGCGGATGTCCTTTCGGCGCCTCGTCGCCGTTGCACGACGTGCTCGCGCCGGTCGCGATGCATCTGCATTCCCCGAGCTCCGCGGTGCCCGCATGAGCCACGTCTCCAACTGCTGGGGTCAGACCTTGCCGTTTGGGGCACGCCACGATGAGCGCGGCCGGAACCGTCACGCTCACGATCGACGGCATCGCCGTCGAGGTGCCGAAGGGGACGGGCCTCGTCGAAGCCGCGCTGGCCGCCGGGATCGAGATTCCCGTTTTTTGCTACGAGCCCCGGCTCGGGCCGCCCGTCGGCGCCTGCCGGATGTGCCTCTGCCAGGTGGAGCCCGGCCCGCCGAAGCCGCAGGCCGCCTGCACGCTCACCGCACAGGACGGGATGGTCGTGCGCACCGCGCTGACCTCGCCGGTCGCGGCCGACGCGCAGAACGCCACCCTCGAGTTCATCCTCGTCAACCATCCGCTCGACTGCCCGGTCTGCGACAAGGGCGGCGAGTGCCCGCTCCAGGACCTGACCTTCCGCTACGGGCCCGGGAACACGCGCATGACCTTCCCGAAGCGCACGTTCGAGAAGCCGATCCCGGTTTCGCCGCTGATCGCGCTCGACCGCGAGCGCTGCATCCTCTGCTACCGCTGCACCCGCTTCAGCGAAGGCGTCGCCGAAGACGGACAACTCGTCGCGGTCGACCGCGGCGCAGGCTCGATGATCGCGACGTTCGGCGACGAGCCTTACCGTGCGCCCTTCAGCGGGAACGTGATCGAGCTCTGCCCGGTGGGCGCGCTGACCTCGACCAAGTACCGCTTCGAGGCGCGTCCCTGGGAGATTCAGGACGTGCCGACGGTCTGTGGCCTCTGCCCGGTCGGCTGCAACGTCAGCGCGACCACCCGCGAAGGCAAGGTCAAGCGGATCCTCTCCCGCAACCACGCCGAGGTCGACAACGGCTGGCTCTGCGACAAGGGGCGGTTCGCGTACAGCCACCTGCACGCAGAGGACCGACTGCGGGACCCCCTGCTGCGAGTGCGGCGACGCGGGTTCGAGGAGGTCTCGTGGGAGCGCGCGCTCGACGAGGCCGAGCGTCTGCTCCGCGAGGCGAACGGGCGGATCGTCACCGCGCTGTCCGGCTCGGAGACGGTCGAACAGGCCTATGCGCTCGCCAAGCTCCTGCGCCGGGGCCTCGACTCGCATACCGCGGTGTTCGCAGAGGAGGTGTCTGATGCGCTCGATCCGTTCCGCATGCCGCTGTCGTCCATCCGCGACGCCGACGTCGTCGCCGTACTGGGCGACGCGCCGATCGTCGAGCGGGCCCCGATCGTCGACCTCTGGATCAGGGAAGCGCGCCGGCGCGGCGCACGCGTGTTCTACGAGCTCGACGACGAGGCCGTGCGCGGCGCCAAGAACGCGATCCTCGTCTGGTGCGGCCCGGGTGGTCACGGCGGCGCGACCGTCGCGGCACACGCGCAACGGCTCGGCGCAAGTGGCGCCTTCTACATCCCCGAGACCGCGAACGGACGCGGCGTCTGCGATGCCTGGGCCTGCGCAGCGGACACCGAGCCGTCCAACCCGGATCCGGTCGGCCTGCTGATCGTCTCCGGCGACGAGGCCGCGGCGAACCCGGTCGTGCGCGCGCTTGCCGAGAAGGCCGAGCGAGTGCTCGTCGTCTCGATGTTCCACGGGCTCGCAGCGGGCTGGGCCGACCTCGTCCTGCCCGGAACGAGCTACCTCGAACGGGACGGCACCTACGTCAACCTCGAGGGGCGGGTGCAGCGCCTACGCCGAACGGTGATCCCGCCCGCGCCGGACGAGCTGGCGTGGATCTCGAAGCTCGCCGAGCGCTTCGACGTCGAAGTCTCTCCTTATCCGTCGCTCGTCTTCGAAGAGGTCTCGGCGATTGCGTTCGGCGGCATCCCGTACGGCGAGATCGGCGAGCGGGCCCCGCTTCCGCCGGCAGCCGACACGGACGCTCCGATCGACGTACCCACCGATTCCGTGCAGACCTCGAGCGGCGGCCTGACGCTCGTCCGCTATCGCCCGCTCTTCTCGGGCCCCGCAGTCGAGCGCGTCCCCGAGCTCGACTTCCAGCGGCCACTAGCCGAAGCCGAGCTCTCGGAGGAAGACGCCCGAAGACTCGGGATCCGGAACGGCGACGAGGTCACCGTGCGCGCGAACGGGACGTCCGTCCAGCTGCGCGCGCGCCTCACCAGGGAGCTCCGACCCGGCATCGTCCGCGTGCCGGAGGACTACGCAGGAGAGCTGCAACCGCAGGTGGAGGTCTCGAAATGACCGAGCCCTGGTGGGTCTCGCTCATCAAGGCCGCGGTGATCGTGAACCTGATCATGGTCGCGTTCGCATACACGACGTGGCTCGAGCGCAAGCTGCTCGGTCGCATGCAGAACCGCTACGGGCCGAACAGGGCGGGACCGTTCGGTCTGCTGCAGCCGTTCGCCGACCTGATCAAGCTCGTGCGCAAGGAGAGCTTCTTCCCGGTCGCGGCGCAGCACCCGCTGTACATCGCCGCGCCGATCATCTCGATGTTCACCGCACTGGCCGCGTTCGCCGTCATCCCGTTCGGGGCGGGCTGGCAGATCTGGCATTACCACGTCAACGGTGAGATCGCGAACATCTCGATCGGCCTGATCCTGATCTTCGCGCTCGGCTCCGTCGGCGTCTACGGGGCGATCGTCGGCGGTTGGGCCTCGCACTCGAAGTACTCGCTCCTCGGTGCAATGCGCACCTGCGCGCAGCTCGTTTCCTACGAAGTGTCGCTTGCGCTCTCGGTGCTCGGCGTCGTCCTGATGGGCCAGTCGCTCAACCTCGTCGACATCGTCAACAAGCAGGGCGCAACGATCTGGTTCGTCGTTCCGCAGCTCGCGGGCCTGCTCGTGTTCGTGTTCGCGATGATCGCCGAGACGAGCCGCCCGCCGTTCGACCTCCCAGAGGCAGACACCGAGCTCGTCGCCGGCTACCACACCGAATACGGCGGCATGCGCTGGGGGCTCTTCCAGACGGCGGAGTACATCAACATGATCACGCTCTCCGGTCTCGCCGTGACGCTGTTCTTCGGCGGTTGGCACGGGCCGTACGCGCCGCTCGGCCCGATCTGGTTCCTGCTCAAGGTCTTCGCGTTCGTCTCCGTGTTCATCTGGATCCGGGCCTCCGTGCCGCGGCTCCGCTACGACCAGCTGATGCGGTTCGGCTGGAAGGTGCTGCTACCGGTCGCGACCATCAACGCCGTCATCACGGCCCTGCTCGTGGTCTGGGTCGCATGAGCCCCCAGCCGCTCGACAGCTTCATGGGCTTCGCCGTCACGTTCCGGCAGCTGTTCAAGAAGCCGGTGACGCAGCAATACCCGGAGTACAAGCGCCCGGTCTACCCGCGCTTCCGGGGCCGGCACCGCCTGCACGTCCACGAGAACGGGCTGGAGAAGTGCGTGGGCTGCTCGCTCTGCGCCGCTGCGTGCCCGGCCGACTGCATCCGCGTCGTCGCCGAGGAGAACACGGCGGAGAACCGCGTTTCACCCGGCGAGCGGTACGCACGCATCTACGAGATCAACATGAGCCGCTGCATCTTCTGCGGGTATTGCGAGCTGGCGTGTCCGTTCGACGCGATCACGCTCGGCAACGAGTACGAGATCTCGGAGTACTCGCGCGACGATCTGATCTACACGAAGGACATGCTGCTCGCCGAGCCGATCAAGAAGATCCCCGTCGCCGATCGCGAGCTCTACGACACTCCGATCCCGTACTACAAGGACCACTCGTGATCGTCGCGTCGGTCGGCAACGTGCTCGTCTGGGCAGTGTGGATCCTGGCTGCGTTCGCCTGTCTCGGGTCAGGCGTGGCCGTCGTCTCCTTCTCGAACCCGTTCTACTCGGCGCTCGCGCTGATCGGGAACCTCGGCTCGCTCGCGGTCCTCTACCTGCTGCTGTCATCCGAGTTCGTCGCCGCCGCCCAGGTGCTCGTCTACGCCGGCGCGGTGATGGTCATGTTCCTGTTCGTGATCGCCTATGTCGACCCACGCCTGGAATCGCCGTGGGCAGGCGGCCCGGGCTGGCAGGCGATCGGTGGGGTGCTCGCGGCCGCCGCGCTCCTGGTGGAGATCATCGTGGTGATCGGACTGAACGCCGGCGGCAGCCTCGCGCACTCCCACGACGTGGGCGCGTCGTTCGGCAGCCCGAGCTACATCGGTCGCCTCTTCCTGACGGACCACCTGCTCGCCTTCGAGATCACCTCGATCGTCCTGCTCGTCGCCGCGATCGGCGGCGTCATTCTCGGCTCGCATTCGCGACGATCCGAGGCGGGAGTCGAGCCGCTGTGAACGGCCCGAACATCACCTGGTACCTCGGCGTCGCCGGCTTCCTCTTCGGCGTCGGCGCACTCGGTGTGCTGCTCCGGCGCAACCCGCTGATCGTCCTCCTCTCGCTCGAGATCATGCTGAACGGGGCGAACCTCGCGCTGATCACCTTCGCGCGCCACCTCGACAACGGCGACGGGCAGATCTTTGCGCTCGCGGTGATGGCAGTCGCCGCCTCCGAGGTCGTCGTCGGTCTCGGGCTGATCGTCGCGCTCAACCGCAAGCGCGTGCCGCTCGACGTCGACCGGCTGAGCTCACTCCGCGGCTAGATGATCTACGGCTCCTGGATCTGCCTGCTCTCGCCGCTTGTCGCGGCCGGGCTGATCACGCTCGCGGGCGGACGCATCACGAGGCGCGGCGCCGGCTATCTCGCGACCCTCTCCTGCTTCGTCTCCTTCGGCGGGGCGGTCGCGGCCTTCGTGTCCCTGCTCGGCCGCGACGCCGAGCAGCGCAGTGTCCTCTCGACCGCGTGGATCTGGATCACAGGCGGTACGTATCGCTCGGGCCTCGCGGTGCTGATCGACCCGTTGAGCGTGATGATGATGCTGGTCGTCTCTGGGGTCGGCGCACTGATCGTCCTCTACTCGATCGGCTACATGGACGGCGACCGGGAAGAGCGCCGCTACTTCGCCTACATGGCGCTGTTCGTCTTCTCGATGTTGCTGCTCGTCCAGGGCGGGAACCTGCTGATCCTGCTCGCCGGCTGGGGAATGGTCGGGCTCTCCTCCTACCTCCTGATCGGGTTCTGGCACGAGCGCCCGAGTGCGATCGCGGCTGCCAAGAAGGCCTTCGTCATGAATGCTGTTGGCGACGCCACAATGGCGCTCGCGCTCTTCCTGCTGATCCAGAAAGCGGGCTCGGTCGACTTCGGGATCCTCGGCGGCGAGTACACCTCGACCGTCGCGAACCTCGTTGCGCTCGGCCTGCTCGGCGGCGCGGTCGCGAAGTCGGCGCAGCTGCCGTTGCAGACGTGGTTGCCGGACGCGATGGAGGGCCCAACGCCGGTCAGCGCCCTCATCCACGCGGCGACGATGGTCACCGCCGGCGTCTACCTGATCGTACGCACGCATGCGATCTTCGAGCAGGCGCCGAAGGTCGCGGACCTGGCTGCAGGCTTGGGTACAGCGACGCTGCTCATCGCAGGCCTGGTCGCGCTCGTGCAGGTCGACATCAAACGCGTGATCGCATACTCGACCATGTCGCAGATCGGCTACATGTTCCTCGCGGTCGGGCTCGGCGCCTACGCAAACGGGATGTTCCATCTGATGACGCACGCCTTCTTCAAGGCGCTGCTCTTCATGGCGGCGGGCATCGTCATCCACGCGCTCACCGACGAACAGGACATCCGCAAGATGGGCGGCTTACGCAGGTTGCTGCCGCGAACGTTCATCGCGTTCGCGATCGGCGCAGTGGCTCTGGTCGGGCTACCGCCGTTCGCCGGCTTCTTCTCGAAGGACTCGATCCTCGCCGACGCGATGGACCGCGGGGCTTACGGCTATGTCCTCTGGGTCGCCGGTCTTGCGGGGACGTTTCTCACCGGGCTCTACACGTTCAGGCTCCTCTTCCTCGTGTTCTGGGGTGAGCCGAGCCCGTTCGTGCGGGAGCACTTCCATGCGCCCAAGCGCGACTTGGTCGGTTGGACGATGGGGGTACCCGTCGCAGCGCTCGCCGTCCTCTCGGTCATCGGCGGGTGGATCCAGTTCGCGCCGCTCTGGCATCCGGTGGAGACGTGGCTGCAGAGCGTCGCGGAGCCGGTAGTCACACCAACGGACCGGCAGGAGGCCATCTCGAGCGCGCTCGCCGTGTTGCTCGGGCTCCTCGGAATCTACGTCGCCTGGGCCCTCTACGCAGCCAAGACGTTCGCCGTTCCGCAGTTCGCCTTTGCGCAGCGTGTGCTCGAGCACAAGTTCTATTTCGACGAGCTGTACGACGCGCTGTTCTACCGCCCCACCGTCTGGCTGGCCAAGGCGCTCTTCCGAGGTGTCGAGGACCCGCTGATCGCGGAGTCGTCGACGTCTCTCGGAGAGGACACTCGTGACCTCGGCCGAGTCGTCGCTCGCCTCCAGACGGGGCTGGTGCGCACCTATGTGCTCGCCATCGCCTCGGGTGCGGCCGTCCTCGCCATCGTCTTCATCGCGGTCAAATGACGACGCTGCTGATCCTCCTGCCCCTCGCTGCGGCACTCCTCATCTGGGTGCTGCCGCTGAACGACGTCTCTGCGGGTGCCCTCGCCCTGCTCGCCGCTCTCGCGGAGGTCGGCCTCTGGATCCAGCTGCTCGTCCGCTACGACTTCGCAAAGGGCGGCCTTCAGTTCGCTCAGCAGCGGAACTGGTTCAGCGACCTGCACGTCTCGTACCACGTCGGCGTCTACGGATTCTCGGTCTGGCTCGTCGGGCTCACGGTCGTCGCGATGGCGGCAGCGATCGCATACGGGTTCTGGGTCGGTCGCGACCGCGTACGCGCCTACATGGGGCTCATGCTGTTCCTGACCGGCGCCATCATCGGAGTCTTCACCGCGCAGGATCTGCTGCTCTTCTACGCCTTCTTCGAGGCAATGATGATCCCGCTCTACATCCTCGTGGGCGTCTGGGGCGGCCCGGGCCGGCTGGGGGCCACGCTCAAGTTCCTGCTCTACACGATGGCGGGCTCGCTGCTGATGCTGGCCTCGATCATCGTCTACGGGCTCTCGCAGAACACCTTCGACCTGACGCAGATCGGCCAGAGCTCGAGCGACTGGATCTTCCTCGGATTCGTGGCGGCGTTCGCGATCAAAGCGCCACTCTTCCCCCTGCACGGCTGGCTGCCCGACGCGTACCGCGAGTCGTCTCCCGAGGTCGCTGCGATTCTCTCCGGCGTCGTCTCGAAAGCGGCCGCCTACGGCTTCCTGCGGATCGCCATCGCGAAGTTCCCCGAGCCTGTGCAGCACTACCGCGCCCCGATCCTCGCCCTCGCGGCGATCGGCTTGATCTACGGCTCGCTGCTCGCATTTCGCGCACCGGACATCCGCGGCGTGATCGCGTACTCGTCGCTCGCACAGATGGGCCTGATCACGATGGGCCTCTTCGCGGTCAACGACCTCGGCTTCGACGGCGCCGTGCTGCAGATGGTGAACCACGGGCTGGTGTCGGCCGCGCTCTTCCTGCTCGCAGGCATGGTGGAGCGGCGAACGCTCACGGGTGAGCTCACGCGGCTCGGAGGGATGGCCCGCGGACGCCCGGCGCTCGCGACGGTGCTGATCACCACCGGAGTGATCGCCCTTGCGGTCCCATTGTCATCGGCGTTCGCCGGTGAGTTCCTGATCCTCGCCGGCGTCTTCCGTCAGGGCTGGGGGTGGTCGGTCGTCGGCGCCGTTGCGATCGTCCTCGCCGCCGCCTACGTCCTACGCCTGATCTCCGCTGTTCTCCACCGCGACGTCGGGCCTGCCGTCTCCGACTCCGCGCTCGACCTTCGGCCGGCGGAGCTCGGCGTCGTCGTCCCGCTCGTGGCCTGCCTGCTCGCCCTCTCTGCGTGGCCCGCGGCGATCACGGAGCACTCCTTCCGAAACGACCGCGGTCAGACCGACGTGTCCCAGGGCTTCAAGTGATTCACGGGCCGCACATCGACTGGTTCGCGCTCGCCGGGGTCAACAGCCTGCTCGCCGCCTCCGCGCTGGCGCTCCTCTCGGCGGTGCTCGTCCCGGGCCCGTTGCGCAGGCCGGTCGCAGCCTCGCTCTGCGCGCTCGGCTATGCAACCGCAATCGGCTTCTCGATCGCGCTCTACGTCAAGTCGCCGCACGGACACGGCGTCGTCGTGGATGCGTTCCGCCGCGATCGTCTCGCACAGTTCGCGGGCATCATCCTCGCGGGCTCGGGCCTGCTCGCCACCGCGGTCTCCTACAGAGAGCGCATGCGCGAGCACCACGGCGAGTACTACGCACTCCTCGCCGCAGCCGGCGGCGGGATGCTGTTCTTCGTCGGCGCCAACAACCTGATGACGCTCTTCCTCGGGCTCGAGTGGTTCTCGATCTGCCTCTACATCCTGTGCGCGATCGATCGAGACCGGCTCGGCGGTCTGGAGGCGGCACTCAAGTACCTCGTCATCGGCGGCTTCGGCTCTGCGGTCCTGCTGTTCGGCTCGGCGCTCGTCTACGGCGCCACCGGGCAGCTGAACTTCGACGCGATCTCGGTAGCGGGACAAGCACACGACTCGTTGCTCGTCTTCGGTCTCGCGATGATCATCGCCGGGCTCGCCTTCAAGGCTTCCGCCGCGCCGTTCCACATGTGGACGCCCGACGTCTACGAAGGCGCGCCGACGCCGGTGACCGCGTTCATGGCTGCCGCGACCAAGGCGGCGGCGCTCGTCGTCACGCTTCGCGTGCTCGTCACGGCGTTCCCGGGCGAGGCACACCTCTGGACGGTCGCGCTGGCGGCGATCGCAGTCTGTTCACTCGTAATCGGCAACCTCGCCGCACTGGTGCAGAAGGGCGTGAAGCGGATGCTCGCGTACTCGTCGATCTCCCAAGCGGGCTTCATGCTCATCGCCGTCTCGGCGGATTCGAACCTCGGCGCCCGGGCGCTCCTCTACTACCTCATTCCGTACGCGGCGATGTCTCTCGGCTCGTTTGCCGTCGTCGCTGCGCGCGAGCGCGAGCTCGGCGTCCCGGTGACCTTCGAGAACATGGCCGGGTTCGGCTGGGAACGGCCGCTGCTCGGAGTCTCGATGTGGGCGTTCATGCTCGGCTTCGCGGGATTCCCGCTGACCGGCGGCTTCGTCGGCAAGTTCTACGCCTTCGCCGCCGCCTACGAGCACGGTTGGACCTGGCTCGTGATCGTCGGCGTGCTCGCCACGCTCGTGAGCCTCTACTACTACCTCGGCCTCGTTCGCGCGATGTTCATGCGCCGCACTGAGGATCTTCAGCTCGCGCCGATCGGCGGCTCGCCGCCACGCGACGCGCTGCTCCAGACCGCGGTCGTCGCGTGCCTCGTGGTCACGGTCGGCTCGTTCTTCGCGGTCCAGCCGTTGATCGACTTCGCCCGGCACGCGGCAAACAGCCTGTCCTTCTGAGCTAACCTCACCCATGGCCCGCTGGGCGCTCGCACTGGCACTGCCACCGGCCGGGTTCGTCCTCTTGCTCGTTCAGCCGGAGTGGGACGTGCACTGGGAGGATCACCGCGCGCACTTCTGGCTGGTCTTCTCGGTCGCGCTCGTCTCTGCACTGCTCGGGCTCGTGATGAGCGAAGCAGCGAGACGGCGCGGCGACGCACGCGTGTTCTTCGTCGGGCTCGCGTTTCTGACCAGCGCCGGCTTCCTCGGCCTGCACGCACTTGCAACGCCGGGTGTGCTGCTCGAGGGAAAGAACACGGGCTTCGTGATCGCCACGCCGATCGGGTTGTTTCTCGCCTCGATTCTCGCGGCGGTCTCGGGCCTCGACTTCACGCCCGGACAGAGCGCGTCGATCGTGCGGCGCGAGCGCTGGATCCGAGCCGGGCTCCTTCTCCTCCTCGCCGCCTGGGCGTTCTGGTCGCTTGCGTCACTGCCGCCGCTCGACCGCCCACTCCCTCCGAGCGATGAGCACGGACCGCTGATCGCCTTCGCGATCGCCGGCGGCGTGCTGTATGCCTACGCGGCCTGGCGCTACCTCCAACTGTTTCGGCGGCGGCCGGCATTCCTGCTCGTCGCGGTGACCGTGGCCTGGATCCTCCTCACCGAGGCACTGCTCGCAATCGCTTTCGCACGGAACTGGCATGCGACGTGGTGGGAGTGGCACATCCTCATGGCCGCCGCGTTTCTCCTCGTCGCCGCTGCGGTCCGGCGCGAGTACAAGGAGCGCGGCACCGCAGCCGAGGCGCTCGACAATCTCTACCTCGAGCACACCGTCGCCCGGGTGCACGACGGCTATGCCAGGGCGCTTGCCGATCTCAGCGCGGAGTCGGAGCGAAGCGGAGACATCTCGACACGTGCGCACGAGGTCGCCGCACAGTTCGGCCTCGCCGCCGACCAGGCCGCCCTGCTCGAGCGCGCCGCTGCGCAGCTCCGCGACATCGACCAGCTCTACAGGCCCTACGTCCCCGCTCAGCTGGCCTCGCGTCTTCGCGACGATCCCGGTGCGGCGGAGCTGGGCGGCGCGGAGCAGGAGATCACCGTCCTCTTCGCCGATCTCCAGGGATTCACGAGCTTCAGCGAATACGCCGACCCTGCGGACGTGATCGGGATGCTCAACGCGTACTGGGCAGTCACCGTGCCGGTCGTCGTACGGGAGTACGGAGGACTGATCGAGCGATTCGCGGGCGACGCAGTCATGGTCGTCTTCAACGCTGCAGGGGACCAGCCGGATCACGCCCGCCGCGCGGTGGCAGCGGCGCTGGCGATGCAGAGCGCCGCAGATGGCGCAGCGCAGGGGCAGCCGGGCTGGCCGCGGTTCCGCGCAGGTGTGAACACGGGTCCGGCGATCGTCGGGAACGTCGGCACGGCCGACCAGCGGAGCTTTGCGGCGATCGGGGACACAACCAACCTCGCCTCACGACTCCAGACGGCAGCCTCGCCGGGCCAGGTCGTGGTCGGCGCGGCAACCGCCGAAGCCCTCGGCAACGGGGCCGAGCTGCAATCGCTCGGGCTTGTCCAGGTAAAGGGCAGAACCGCGCGGGTCGAAGCCTTCGCCGTCGTCAGGCTGAACTGACTCCCGGCTCGCGGTCAGGCCGGTTCGGTTGCCGGCAGCACCTCTGGTGCCGGGTCACTCGGCTGGGTGCGGAGGGCACGCGCGGCCCAGGCCGGTAGCCACCAGTTCCAGCGGCCCATCAGGACGACGATTGCCGGAACCAGCAGGGCTCGGATCACGGTCGCATCGAAGATGATCCCCGCAGCCAAGCCGATGCCGAACTGCTTGATGTCGGTGCCCGGGCTCGTCGAGAGCACGAAGAAGGCGAACATCAGCACGAGCGCGGCGCTCGTCACGAGCTTGCCCGTGCGAGCGAGCCCGAGCTCAACTGCTTGGTTGGTGCTCTTCGTCTCGTCGTAGGCTTCGCGCATCCGAGTGAGCATGAAGACCTCGTAGTCCATCGAGAGACCAAACAGGAACGCGAAGATCATCAGCGGAATCCAGGCGATGATCGCCTGGGTGGCCGGCACCCCCCAGATGGCCTCCGAGCCGTGGCCCTGCTGGAAGATGAAGACGATGATTCCGTACGCCGCTCCGAGCGAGACCAGATTCAAGATCACGGCCTTCAGCGGAAGCAACAACGAGCGGAACGCTCGCGCGAGCAGAACGTAGGTCAGCAAGATGACGAACAGCAGGACGTAGGGGAAGTTGCCGTAGACCGCGTGCACGAAGTCTCGGTCCTCCGGCGCGACGCCACCGAGACTTGCAGTTGGGGGCAGAGCGGCCTTCACACGGGAGATCGTCCCGCGGACCGCCTTGCTCGAGCCGTCGACGCTCGGGATCGCTTCGACGAGAGCCAGACCGTCCTTGCGCCAACTCGCCGGAGCCGTCGCACCGACCACTCCCTCGACGCCTCGGAGATCCGCCGCGACCCGGTTCGCGTCGCCCACGGGCGTCAAAACGATGAACGGCTTGATCACGCCCGGCGATATGCCTGCGCCCGAAAGCAGGTCACGCCCGACAATCGCGTCACCTTTGCCGGGAAAGTCCTTCGCCTGAGCCTCGCTTGGATTGAGTTGGAGCCCATACGAAATCAGCACGCCGACGATGACGAGGCCGACTGCGGCAATCGGCCATGGCCTGCGGACGACAAGGCGCCCCCACCTGCCCCACCAACCGCTCTCGGGATCCGAGACGGTGACGAAGCGCTTCGGCATCACGCGCAGCTTGTTGATGCGATGCCCGAGTAGCGAGAGCAGCGCAGGAAGAAGGGTGATCGAGACGATCACCGAAACCGCCGGAATGAGCATTCCGCCGATCCCGATCGACCTGATGAACGGCAACGGGAGGAGCACCATGCTGAGCAGCCCGACGGCGACCGTCGAGCCAGAGACGATCACCGACCGGCCGGCATGCGTCATCGTCTCGACCAGAGCGGTTTCGACGTCCTCACCGGCAGCGAGCTCCTCGCGGAAGCGGAAGATCATCAGCAGCGCGTAGTCGATCGCGACGCCGAGACCGACGAGTGCAATCAGGAACTGGACGATGATCGAGACGTTCGTGATGTAGGTCAGCAGCCACACGACCGTGAATGTGTTGAGGATCGCCGTGACCGCAATCGCGAGCGGAATCGCGACCGCCGGAACCGTCCCGAACACGAAGAGAAGGATCACGAGTGCTCCGAGGCCGCCGATCAGCGCCTCTGTCAGGACGCTCGGGCCGCCGCTGCTGCCGCCGCTCGAGGCGTCGTTGAGCGGCAGCAGGCCGGTGAGAGATGCCTCGACGCCCGGCGGAACGTTCGCCTGCAGCGCAGCCCGCACGGCGCCGATGTGCGGCTCGCTCGAGAACGTGTTCTGTCCAGGTGGATAGATCTCGGCGAAAGTCGTGTGCCGATCGCGCGAAACGTAGAGGACGTTGTGCGAATCGAAGTACGAGCTGACACGGGAGCCAGGGTTGACGGCTGCAGCCTTCTGGATCGCAGGCGTCAGGTCGTGCTTCGTGACATCACCCTTGGAGTGGAAAACCGCCACGAGTGGCGCCTGCTCTCCGGTCCCGAACGTCTTCACCGTCTTCTGGTTCGTCTCGTACGCGGAGTAGCCCGGAATCGAGAACGACTCGAACCATCGACTCGAGACCTGCATGGTCGCGAAGACGCCGAATGCTGTCAGCACGGCCCAGAGGGCGACGAACCGACCGCGCCGGCGGTGCACCAGGTGAGCCAGACGCGTGAGCATGGTTCGCTTCTACCTGTCCGGGGACGGGCGGCGCAATTGTGAACCGCTCAGGCCGATTCGGGAACCGTGCGTCCGAGCGGGATCAGAGCGCCCACGGCAACCGCGGCATAGAGCAGGAGCGCCAAGACGAGCGAGGAGACGGCAAAGTGCGGGACGCCACCCACGACGGCCGGGCTCCGCAGGGCCGCGCTGAGAACCAGCACGACCACGGCCAGGCCTGCGAGGAGGGGCCGTGCCAGGCTGCAGCCGGATTCGAGCACGTCGCCGTAGTAGTCGAGGGCCACGTAGCTCGCGGCGGGGATCGCGAAGAGGAGGAACGCGAGCGCGAGACCGTGATCGCCGCCGAGGTCCGAGAAGAGGGCCGACGCCACGAGCAGGGCCGGAAGGAGGCGGCGGGACATCCCGACCAAGCTTCGCCTTCGCCCCGGACGTTCCTTTACGCTCCGCGCCACTGGTTGCCCAGACCAAAGGAGACCCATGGCTGACGCGTCGCTGACCTGGCTCGGACACGCCTCGTTCCGGCTCGATTCCCCCGGTGGAAAACGAATCTACGTCGATCCCTGGCTCGAGAACCCGAAGTGCCCCGACGCCGAGAAGGAGCCGGAGCGCTGCGACGTGATCGCGATCACGCACGGCCATGACGATCACGTCGGCTCGACGATCGAGCTCTCGAAGAAGTTCGGTCCGCTGCCGATCGTGGCGATGCTCGAGCTCAAGGGCTGGCTGAAGGCGAACGGCGCCCAGGTGGACGAGCTCCCCGGCCCGAACAAGGGCGGCACGGTCGAGGCCGCCGGGGTCAAGTTCACGATGACGAATGCATTTCATTCCGGTTCCGCGCCCGACGGCTCCTACGCCGGCGAGCCGGCGGGGATCGTCGTCGAGCTCGAGAACGGCACCAAGGTCTACTTCGCCGGCGACACCTGTGTCTTCGGCGACATGCAGCTGATCGGAAGGATCTATGCACCCGACGTCGCCGTTCTTCCGATCGGCGGACACTTCACGATGGACCCACGGGAGGCGGCGGTCGCCTGCGAGCTTCTGGGTGCAAAGCGCGTCGTGCCCTGTCACTACGGAACGTTTCCCCTCCTGGCCGGAACGCCCGACGAGCTGAGGCAGCTAGCGCCGGGCGTCGACGTCGTCGCGGTCGACCCGGGCGGCTCGGTCGAGCTGTGAGAGAGCGCTGGTTCGGAGCAACCGGGCGGCGCGTCCCGGAGATCGCGGTCGAGGGCGAGCTCGACGTCGGCGACGCGCTCGTGCTCGACGATCCGTCCGATGCCGACGCGCTGCGAGCGGCGCACGAGGCCGGACGCCCGATCGTCGTGCGGACCGCGACCGCAGAAGAGGTGAAGGTTGCGCTGGCGCATCCGGAGGTTGCGACGGCGCTGGTTCCTCCGGATCGGCGCGAGCTGCTCGAGCTCGACCTGCGCGAGCTGACCTATGGGCCCTAGGCCGGTCGTCGCGACCTACTCGATCGTCGCCTGCGACCTCGAGGCCGGGCAGTGGGGCGTCGGCGTGCAGTCGAAGTTCCTCGCGGTCGGATCGGTTGTCCCGTGGGCCGAGCCGCGTGTCGGCGCGATCGCGACCCAGTCGTACGCGAATCCCAGATACGGGCCGGACGGACTTGCCCTCCTGAAAGAAGGCCGCACCGCGGAGGAGGTCGTCGAGGCGCTGACCTCCGCCGACGAGGGCCGCGCAGAGCGGCAGGTCGGGATCGTGGACGGTGCCGGCCGCGCTGCCACCTTCACGGGCGAGGAGTGCCACGACTGGGCGGGCGGCCGGACCGGCGCCGGATATGCCGCGCAGGGGAACATCCTCGTCTCCCAGGAGACGGTCGACGCGCTCGCGGTGACCTTCGAGCGGAACGGCCATCTCTCGCTCGCCGAGCGGCTCATCGAGTGCCTGGCCGCGGCGCAGGCCGCAGGAGGGGACCGTCGCGGCCAGCAGTCCGCATCACTCCTCCTGGTCGAGCAGGACGCCGGCTACGCCGGCCTCTCGGACGTCGTCGTCGATCTGCGGGTTGACGACCACGAGCACCCGATCTCCGAGCTTCAACGCCTCTACGGCCTGCACAACGAGATCTTCGGGGTGACACCGCCCGAGGACTGGATCCCTGTCGACAATGCGCTCGCCGGCGAGCTACGCGATCGGCTCGCGGCGCTCGGTTACCAGGGCGAGCTTCGAAAGGCCTTCGCGGACTGGGCGGGCGCGGCGAATCTCGAGGAACGCGTCGACGGCGTCGAGCGCATCGATCCGGTCGTGCTCGACGCGCTGCGCAATCAATCCTAGGGCGCTCGAACTCCCGACAGAGTGACGAAGCGGTAGCCGCGGGCGCGCACCGCCCTGATCACTCCCGGCAGCGCCCTCGAGTCGATCGTGCTGTGGTCGCGTGACGAGCCGAGGTGCATGAGCACGATCTGACCGGGAACGAGGTGCGCCAGCACGCGCCGGCCGGCACCCGCGACGGTCTGAAAGCGCAGTCCCATCCAGCCCCACGTATCGACCGTCCAGCGAATCGACACGTAGCCCAGCTGACGCGCGATCCGCAACGTGCGTGAGTCGCGCGCGCCGTAGGGGAAACGAAAGAGGGGACGCGGGTCACGGCCCGTGGCGCGTTGGATCATCGTCTGCGCGCGCGTGATCTCCCCCGTCGCCGCCGAAGTCGACAGCCGCCTCAGGTCGAGATGGTCGACCGTGTGGTTTGCGACCGGATAGCGGCGGCCGATCGCGCGCGCAATCCGCGGATACGTCTTCACGAAGTGGCCGGTCAGGAAGAACGTCCCGGGCACGTGCTCGCGTCTCAGGATCGCGAGCACGGCCTGCGCCGCGTCGGCGTTGCCCCCACCGTCGAACGTCAGCGCGACGACGTGCTGCCGAGTGCGAAGCCGCACGACCTCTCCTGCGACAACAGCCGGCGGAAGCGCCTGGATCACGCGTCTCCCGGCAACCGAACTCCGCCCGCGCGAGCGCGCAGCGCGGGAACGGGGTCGGCATGCGGCTGCGCCACGACCAGCACGGCGCCGTAGCCGTCGCCGACGAGCGAGTCGACCAGAAGCTGCAATCCGATTGCGAGCGCGAACGCCTTGTGTGCATGCTCACCGCCGAAGGGCACGAGCTCGTCTTCGGACGCCGCGCCGGCGATCACGTCACCGTAGGTCACACGCCCCATGGAGACGTCGCTGACGATCGGCACGCCGTCGGAGCTCGGGATGGCGATCGCAAGCGGGTTCGTCCCGGCGAGCTTCGGCCCACCGTCTGGATGGCCGAGGCGGGGCGGCGACGTCGCTGTCAGCACGGCCAGGAGCCCGCCCTCGGCGAGCCGCCGCGTCCAGTAACCGAGCATCCCGGTGGGAAAGCAGTCGTGCGCGACGATGAGCCTTGCGGCCTCGGGCGGATCCTCGAGCTGGCCCGCGCAGACCGCCGCCAGGGTCAGGTAGCCGAGCGCGCCGCGGCCCTCCCAGCGCTCGTAGCACGCCTCGGCCTCCACGCACTCCGGCTCTGCAGAGGGATCGAGGCCCTGCAGTGTCTCGAGCCAGTCCACGCGCGCAAGACCGTGGCCTCGCTTGCCGCGCGCCTCGGCGTCGAGGAAGTGGTCGGCAAGTGTGCGGGTGTCCTCTTTCGAGAAACCGAGTGCGCTGATCCGCTCCTCGACCTGCACGGCGGCGAGCATACTTACGACGTGGTCTCGGAGGCGAAGCTCGAGAACGGCGTTCCGCAGAGCGCGGGCTGGTTCGTCGTCAATGCGCGCGACGGACGCTGGGTGCGCAACGAGATGGGGGACTACTGCGGTTTCGAGGGCAAGGACGAAGCGGCATTCGAGCAGCTCGGAATCAACCTGAACGTGCTGCCTCCCGGGATGCCGATGGCGATGTACCACGAGGAGCCCGGGCAAGAGGACTTCCTCGTCCTACGCGGTGAGTGCCTCCTGATCGTGGAAGGTGAGGAGCGTCCGCTCAAAGCCTGGGACTTCGTCCATTGCCCTCCACGCACGAAGCACGTCATCCTGGGGGCAGGAGACGAGCCGGCGCTCGTGCTCGCGGTCGGCGCGCGCAAGGGACAGGCGAGCTATCCCGTCGACGAGACGGCGATCCGCCACGGTGCCGGGGTCGACAAGGAGAGCGCGTCACCCAAGGAGGCGTATGCGAGGTTCGGGCCCCTCGAGGATGGCCCGGCGCCCGAGCTCTCGCTCTAGCGCGAGATGAGCGTGAGCGGCTTGACGATCGTGCCGCGGTCGAACGAGCTGATCTTGTCCGCGATCTGACGGAGCTCCTGCGCGCTCGTCGATTCCGGTGCGGCCGTCATCAGCGGCTCGCCTGCATCGCCGCACTCGCGCAGCAAGGGGTCGAGCGAAACGCGGCCGAGCAGCGGAATTCCGAGCTCGGCGGCGAGACGGTCGCCACCGCCGGTCCCGAAGACGTCGCCGGTCATGTTCTCGACGACGCCCGACGAGTCGCATGCCGGTCTTCTGCGCCATCACGCCTGCGCGTGAGGCGACTTCCTGCGCGGCCGGCTGCGGCGTCGTGACGACGATCGTCTCCGCACGCGGAAGCAGCTGGCCGAGTGAGATCGCCACGTCGCCCGTTCCCGGCGGCATGTCGACGACGAGCACGTCGAGCTCACCCCAGTGCACGTCGGTCAGGAACTGCTCGAGCGCACGGTGCAGCATCGGACCACGCCACATGACCGGCTGGTTGTCGTCGAGGAAGAAGCCGATCGACATCAGCTTCAGGTCGTGCTTGACCGGCGGGATGATCATCCTGTCGACGAGCACCGGCTTCTGGTGAATGCCGAGCACGTGCGGGATCGAGTGCCCGTAGACGTCGGCATCGAGAACGCCTACCTGCTTGCCGCTCTGCGCGAACGCGACCGCCAGGTTGGCGGTCAACGTCGACTTGCCGACGCCGCCCTTCCCGCTGCAGACCGCGAGCACGCGCGTGGACGCATCGAGCGAGATCCCTTTCGTCCGTTCCTGCAGGCCGCCGCGCAGCTTCGTGGTCAGTGCCTGCCGTTCCTCGGCGGTCATCACGTCGAATCCGAGCGCAACACGCTCGACTCCGGGAACGTCGCGCAGAACACCTGCGACCTGCGTCTCGAACGAGTCGCGCAGCGGACACCCTGCGATCGTCAGCGCGATCGTGACACGCACGTCGCCGCCCTCGATCTCGACGTCCCGCACCATGTCGAGCTCGGTGACGGGCCGCTTGAGCTCGGGATCGATGACCCGCTCGAGTGCCTTCAGGATCAGATCGCGGTCAGGCTCGCTCATCCTTCGGAGCCTAGCCGCTCCAACTTCTTGGCCGCGGGTGCGAGCGGGCGCGGCTCCTCGAGCACGGGAACGAACAGGTCACCATGCTCCTCGATCCTCTGCAGTGCCTCTGTGATGCCGAAGTCGCGCGGCCTGAGCCCCGGCTTCAGCTCCTCCCAGCGAAGCGGCGTCGACACCGGCGCGCCCGGCTTCGGACGCACGGAGTACACCGAGGCGATCGTCTTGCCGTGACCGTTCTGCCGGTGGTCGACGAGAACTCCCTCGCGCTTCTTCTTCAGCCACTCGGTGGTGATCTTCCCCGGATGGCGGGCCTCGAGCAGCCGAGACGCCTGCTCCGCGAACGCGTACGTCTGCGGGAACGTCGAACGCCGTGTGATCGGCGCGACGACGTGGATGCCGTCGGCGCCGCTGGTCTTGACGTAGCCCGGCAGCTCGAGCTCGTCGAGCAGCTCCCGAATGAGGTGCGCCACCTCGATCGCGAGCTCGAACCCGTCGTCGGGCGGGTCGAGGTCGAAGAGCACGAAGTCCGGCCGGTCCGGCTTGTCGACGCGCGAGTACCACGCGTTCATGTCGATGCAGTTGTTCTGCACCATGAACAGCACTGCTTCCGGCGAATTGACGAGAGCAAAGTCGACGAGCCGCGACTCGCCCTCCCGAGGCCACGTGCGGAACTGGCGCGTCGGGATCCAGCTCGGAAGGTGTTTGGGTGCCTGCTTCTGGAAGAACGCCTCGCCGTAGATCCCGTGGGGATAGCGCTTCATCGTGAACGGACGATTCTCGAGATGGGGAACGATCGTCGGCCCGACCTTCCCGTAGTAGTCGAAGAGATCGCCCTTCGTGACCCCGTCCTCGGGATAGAGGACGCGGTCCGGAGAGCTCAGCTTGACAGTCTTCGTTTCAGCCATAGGGCATTCCTAACGGCGAAGCCTTCCCAGTCGTTGTTGAAGTATGCGTAGATCTCGACGTCACGACGCCAGGTCTCGAACCGCTGCGCCCACTCTTCGAGCTCGCTTCGGCTGTAGTTCCCGCGTCTGCCACGGGATCCATGATGAAAGCGGACGTACGTCCAGTCAGTGGTGTGCTCGAAAGTCTGGAACTCCTTCACCTCCGGCCGGTCGCCGATCACGAGTGCCGCCGCGTGCGCGCGCAAGAGCTCGTACACGGGCTCGGCGAACCAACTCGGATGGCGGAACTCGAAGCAGTGCCGGCCCGCCGGCAGAGCGGCGAGCGCCGCAGCGAGCCGTTCGTCGTCGCGCCGGAAGTTCGCGGGAAGCTGCCACAGCACGGGACCGAGCTTCGGCGACCGAACAAGCGGCCTCAGCCGCTCGTAGTAGCGCTGCAGTCCCGCGTCGAGATCTCTGAGCCTCTTGATGTGCGTGAGGTACCTGCTCGCCTTGACCGCAAAGACAAAGCCGGGCGGCGTTTCCTCGACCCAGCGCGCAACGGACGTCTCGAGCGGCAGCCGGTAGAAGGTGTTGTTGACCTCGACCGTGTCGAAGTATCCGGCGTAGTGCTGCAGCCAGAGCCGCGGTCGCTTGCCCTCGTAGAACTCGTCTTTCCACGCTGCGTAGTTCCAGCCGGAACAACCTATGCGGACAGGGCGCTGGCCAGCTTTCGGCACAGTTCGGGCGTTCCCGCTGCGACGACGCGTGAACGTCCTTCCAGGTCGAGCGGCGCTGACCCGAACGGCGGCGCGTCGAAGAGGTCGATCGCAAGCCCGCGCTCGCGGACGAGGAGCTGCGCGGCCGCGATGTCGACGGCCCGCGCCGGCTTGAGCGAGCAGACGGCGTCGACCCGGCCCGCCGCGAGATGGCAGAGCGAGAGAGCGAGCGAGCCCATGATGCGAAGGCGGTACGCCAGGTCGACGACTGCCGCGGCCTGCTCGGCGACCGCCGCGGTCCGGGTCGCCTCGAAGGAGAGGATCTCGATTTCGTCCTTCGGCAGCTGACCGTCGAGCGGCGCCCCGTTCAGTCGCGCTCCCTCGCCGCGAGTCGCGGTCCACTCCTCACCGGTTCCGAAGTCGTGCACGAAGCCGAAGTCGACGTCACCCATCGTCGGGCCGGAGGCGACCGCGATCGAGACCGAGAAGAAGGCGATGCCGCGCTTCGCGTTGAGCGAACCGTCGATCGGGTCGACGACGACATAGGTCTTCCCGTCTCCCCGGATGCCGGCTTCCTCGGAGACGATCGTCGCGTCCAGCCCCGCGAACCGGGCGAGGATCACGCTCTCGGCGGCCGCATCGATCGCCGTCGTTTCGTCTCCCCCCATTCCCCGGCCGACAACCGGTTCTCGCTCGGACCGGCCGGGCAGCTCGAGCAGGACGCCGCGCACGTCGCCGACCGCGGCTCTGCAGAGCGCGAGCCAGTCAGTCAAGCGGGTGGAAGAGCAGACCCGACGTCAGCTTGGGAAAGAAGTACGTGCTCTTCTGCGGCATCGTGTCGCCGCGCCGCGCAACCTCCCACACGTCCTCGATGCGTGTGGGCCTGAGCAGGAACGCGGCCTCTGCGTCGCCGCGATCGACGGTTGCGACCGCGTCCCCCCGCTGTGAGGTGTACGTCACGCCCTGCGGTGCGATTCGCTCGACGATGTCGACGTCGAGCCCGTCTCCGGTGAGCAGCTCGTACCGGCCGTCGCGGTAGAGAACGACTCCGGGAAGCTCGTCGCCCGGCTCGTCGATCGGCGTTCCCCCCGCGCCGTTGACGTCCTCCGCGACGCGGTGGGTCGGAAAGATCGTCAGCCCTTCCTGCCGCGTCGGCACGAGCACGACCATCAGGTAGGGCGAGCCGCCTTCCTTCGCATAGGCGAGTGCCGTCTCGTAGCGGTGATGGCCGTCTGCGATCAGCAGCTCGGCTTGCTCGAAGCTCGGCGCATCGCCGATCCGCCAGAGCTTGTCGCCGCCGCTTTGCAGGTCGGGCTCACGTGCGGGCGGCTCGAGCGGATCGCCTTCGTAGAGGAGGAAGATCGGCTCGAGCTGTGTCCGGGTCGCGCGGAGGAGCCGCAACCGCCCCTCCTTCGGGCCGCTGTGCGTGCGTTCGTGCGGCAGCACCACGCGGTTCTCGTAGGGCTCGGCTTTGAGCGAGGCGACGAGGCCGGACCGGTTACGGGCGACGCCGTCGGGACCGACGTAGTCCTGCGAGAGGAACCAGTAGGCGGGGTCCTCGTCGCGTGCAAGCACTCCGCGCCGACGCCAGTCCACGATCGCAGCACCAGCCTCTTCCTCGGTGTCCGGCAGGGTCAGGTGGACGACGTTGTACGGGCTGCGGGCGAGGAGCTCCGAGCGCTCCTCGGGCGAGATCACGTCGTACGGAGGAGCCACGAGCTGCTCGAGCGGGCCGGCGCTCTGCTCGTCGTATCGCTCCGCCCTGAACGGCTTGACCACGGCCATCTCGGGGCGACCCTAGCATCCGTCCTCGGACCTAGACTCCAGCCGTGAGCGCAATCGCAGAACTGGCGGAGGAGCGGGTCGTCGAAGGGGTCTACGCGGTCGCGCGGAAGCAGCGAATGCGGACGAAGGGCGGCGCTCCGTACCTCGCCCTCGAGCTCGTCGACCCGAGTGGGCGGATCGACGCTCGCGTCTGGCACGACGTCGAGCTCCTCGACGCCCGCTTCACGGAGGGCGACGCGGTGCGGGTGCTCGGACGGGTCGAGAAGTTCCGCGACCGGCTCCAGGTCGACGTACGCACGCTCGAGGCCGCGCCCGAGGCCGACCCGGCCAACTTCGCGCCCGCGATGCGGCGCGACGCCGAAGAGCTGGACGGCTTTCTCGAGTTCCTCGCCGCCGAGATCGTCCATCCCGGTCTCGCGGCCGTGGTGAAGCGTTTCTTCTCGGACGACTCGATGCGCGCGTCGCTGCGGCGCCTGCCTGCCGCGGAGACACACCACTCGTATGCCGGCGGTCTGCTCGAGCACACGGTCGGGGTCGCGACGCTCTGCCGGGAGACGGCGCAGCTGCACCCGCGTCTCCGCTCGGACCTCTTGCTGGCCGCGGCGCTTCTGCACGACATCGGCCGCGTCGCGGAGCTCACCTCCGGCCCCACCTTCCGTCAGACCGACGAAGGCCGCCTTCTCGGTCATGTCCATCTCGGCCTGCGGCTGGTCGAGGAACGCGGCGCCTCACTCGAGGCAGCCGCCCGTTCGGAGCTCTTGCACGCAATCGCATGCCACCACGACGCACGCTCCGCCCGCACCGCCGAGGCGTCGGTTCTCTACCACGCGAATCAGCTCGACGCGGTCGCCGCGACGCGTCCCGTTCCTCACAGCTAGCGTCGCGCGATGAAGTCGATCGGACTGGCGCTGGGCGCGAGCCTGACGTGGGGATTCGCCGACTTCTTCGGGCCGCTCAAGGGACGGACGCTCGGCGCGCTCCGCGTCCTCTTCTACGTACAGGTCGGAGGGCTCGCTGCGATCGCGCTCATCGTCGCCGTCCGAGGCAAGGGCCCGGCCGACTCCGCCGCGCTCTTCGCCGTCCCGGCGGCAATCTCCGGCACGCTCGGTCTCTACGCGTACTACCGCGGCATGGCGGTCGGCGCCATGAGCATCGTGGCGCCGATCGCAGGCATCTCTGCGGTCGTGCCGGTTGCATTCGGAATCGCGACCGGCGACCGGCCGTCCACCTGGCAGTGGCTGGGGATCCTGGCCGCGCTCGGAGGCGTCTTCCTGGCCTCGAGGGAGCCGGGGCGCGGCGGCAAGGTCGCCGCGGGCGTCGGCCTGGCCCTGCTGGCGGCGCTCGGCTTCGGCGGTTATTTCCCGCCAATGCATGCCGCGGGCCAAGCGGACTTCTGGTGGGCGTCGCTCATCTTCCGGATGACGTCCACAGCGGTGATCCTCGCAGCGGTTGCGATTCGCCGGCCGTCACTCGCCGTCCAACCGCTCCAGGTTCCGATCCTCGCCCTGATCGGAATCGGCGACATGCTCGGCAACCTCCTCTTCGCGGCCGCGTCGACGAGCGGCCTCGTGAGCATCACGTCCGTTCTGGCGTCGCTCTATCCGATCGTGACGGTGATCCTCGCGCGCGTCGTGTTGCGAGAACGTGTCGCGCGTTCGCAAGAGGTCGGGATCGTGCTCACGCTCGCCGGCGTCGCACTGATCTCGGCGGGTTAGAGCGGCAAGTCGGCAACGCGGCGCTCGATCTCGTTGCGGATCGCGCGCACGGTTTCCAGGTCCTGACCTGCCGGGTCCTGCAGCTCCCAGTCGACGTACTTCTTGCCCGGGATGACCGGGCACGCATCGCCGCAGCCCATCGTGACGACGAGGTCCGCCCACTCGGCGTCGGCTGTCTCGAGCTTCTTCGGCACCCGGTCCGCAAGCTCCGGCATCAGTTCGGCGACTTCGGGATGAACGTGCTCGGCGGGAGTCGTTCCGGCAGAGCGCGCGTTGCCGCCACGTTGCGCGTAGAGCGCCTGCGCGATCTGTGAGCGCCCGGCGTTCTGCCGGCAGACGAAGAGGACGTTCACGAGCCGAGAGCTCCACGCAGCGCGGCAACGGCTTCCGGCACGAGCCGGTAGTACGCCCACGTCCCACGGCGAGACGACTCGACGAGCCCTGCCTCGCGGAGGACTTTCAGATGATGGGAGATCGTCGGCTGCGAGAGCTCGAAGGTCTCTGTGAGGCTGCAGACGCAGACCTCGTCTGCGGCCGAGAGGGAGTTGATGATCGCCACGCGCGTCGGGTCGGCGAGAGCCTTGAAGCGGGCCGCGAGCTCGTCTCGCTCCAGGACGGTGAGCGGCTCGGTCCGAGGACCGCAGCAGATCGTGGGCAGAACGGGAATTGACTTCATCGACGGATTTCAATATATCTACATCGACAGACATCGATGAAAGGAGGATCGATGGCCGAGTGCGATTGCCCGCCGGACTGCTGTCCCGCAGGCTGCTGCTAGACGTTGAAGCGAATGTTCAAGACGTCGCCGTCCTCGACGACGTACGTCTTGCCTTCGAGCCGCTGGAGGCCGCGTCTTGCGGCCTCCGCGTGCGAGCCGGCTTCGACGAGGTCTTCCCAGCGGATCACCTCGGCACGGATGAAGCCACGGGCGATGTCCGTGTGGATCGTTTCCGCCGCCTCCAGCGCCGTCCGTCCGCGACGCAGCGACCACGCGCGGGTCTCCTTCTCGCCCGCCGTGAAGAAGCTGATCAGTCCCAGCTCGTCACTGAGGCGGCGCACGACCTCTTCCAGAGCCGAAGCGCCTTCCCGGAAGTCGGCTGCTTCCGCCTCGGACATATCCGCCAGCTCGGCCTCCAACTTGAGGTCGATCCCGTTGGGCCCGTTCTCGACCGCGAGCAGCGGTTTGGTCGTCAGCGGCTCCAGGCCGGCCGGCAGCTCGCCCGGCCAGTCCGCAAGGGTGCCGCCTGCATCCACGTGAGCGAGCACCCGTCCGAGCTCCTCGACTTCCTTCCGCAGTTGCAGATCGCCTGACTTCGCCTGCTTGGTCACCCGCTCGAGCCGACGCTCGACGTGGTCGCGGTCGGCAACGAGCAGCTCGAGGTTGAGTGTCTCGAGGTCGTCGGCAGGGACGCGCGTGCCGGAGAAGCCGTCGAGCACGACGAGGAGTGCATCGACCTGCCGGAGGTTCCCGAGCAACTCGGGCCCGGTGCCTCTCACCTCGACGACGCGGATTGCGGCAGGGGTGACCTTGCGGGGTTTGATGACGCCGGCGATCTTCGTCAACCGAGGATCCGGAACGCCGGCCATGCCGACGTCGCCGGTCGCGTGCGCACCGGTGAGCGCGTGGAACAGCGTCGACTTGCCGGAGCTCGGCAGCCCGACGATCCCAACCTCGAGGGCCAAGCTAGCGCTCCGGGTTTCCGGGGATCTGCTTCTGTAGCGACACGAGCGCCCTGTGCTGCAGCGACTTGATCGCGCCCTCGGTCTTGTCGAGGATCGTCGCGACTTCGGCGTTCGGCAGGTTGAACACGAACTTCAGCGTGAGGACCTGCTGTTGCTCCGTCGAGAGGTTCTCGATCAGCTCGAGCATGCTCTGCCGGCCGATCACCTGCATCGCCGCGGCCTCGGCGGAGGGCTCGCTCTCGCCCTCGGGCTCGGGCACCTCTTCCTCCGGCTGCCAGCGGCGGTTCGCGCGGAAGTGATCCATCGCAAGGTTGTGTGCGATGCGGAAGAGCCAGGCGGAGAACGGCGCGGACTGCCACTTGAAGCGCTTGATCGACTCGAGCATCTTCATGAACGTCTGCGTCGTCAGATCCTCCGCGTCGTGCCGGTTCCCGACGCTCATGTGGAGGTAGCTGTAGATGCGGTCGAAGTGGAGCAGGTAGAGCTCTTCGAGGGCCTGCCGGTCGCCCTGCTGACCGCGCTCGACGAGCTTCCGCACGTGGGCGGTGGAGTCGGTCGCGGGCCGTGCGGCGGCCTGGGTGGCTTCTTCAGCCATTCACTTGGGGAGATGCCCCTGTTGCGCCGCCCTCAACCCTGCGCAGCCGAGCCGAACCCGACGCGACTTTCCCGGGCGAAACGCTTCACGTAGACGACCCGCTGAAGGGCGATCGTGTAGCGGCCGTCCTCGGCGTCGAGCGACAGCGCAGCGTCGCCCGTCCCGGCGCGGAGCTCCGCCGAGCCCAGGGCCTGCTCGAGCGCATCGGCACCTGACGGTGTGACCAGCGCCCCCATGATCTGCCCACCGTCGAACGCAACCTCGATCCGAACTCGCTCTGGTTCAGCCAACTGACACCACCTCCGAAAGTACGCCGTGGACGGAATCCGGGTGGACGAAGGCCACCTCGAGGCCGAAGAGGCCGGCACGCGGCTCCGTGTCGATCAGCTCGGCGCCTTCCCTCGTGAGCTCGGCGAGCGTGGCAGGCAGGTCGTTCACCTCGTAGGCGACGTGATGCATGCCCGGCCCGCGCTTCGCGAGGAAGCGGCCGACGGGCGTGTCCTGGCCGAGCGCTTCCAGCAGCTCGACGCGTCCTTCGCCAATTCTCAGCGACGCCGCGCGCACACCCTGCTCGTCGATCGTCGCCTGATGCTCGACCTTGGCGCCGAAGAGCCGCTCGTAGGTCTCGAGGGCTGAATCGAGATCGTCGACAGCCACTCCGAGATGATGAATGCCGCGCGGCGCCACGCGGGCGATGCTACCCAGTCGCGCCGGCTCGGAGCTGTCTAGGCCTCGCTCGAGAGCGGGACGACGACCCGGGGCGTGCCGACCGTCTCGGAGGCGCTTGACTCGGCCTCGACGTCCGTGAGCAGCAGCAAGACCTCTTCGCGCATGAGGGTCTCCTTCTCGAGGAGAGCCTGGCTCAAGCGGTCCAGTGAGCTGCGGTGCTTCTCGATCAGCCGAACGGCTTCTGCGTAGGCGTCGTCGGTGAGTCGTGCCTGCTCGTTGTCACGCACGCGCTTCGTCTCTTCGGAGAGCGCGTAGTTGTCGGCGCGCAGCGTGCGCGAGGTGACGACGTCCGACATCCCCCACTCGAAGACCATCGCGCGTGCAATCTCCGTCGCCCGTTCGAGATCGCTCGCGGCGCCGTTCGTGACCCGTCCGAAGACGACCTGCTCGGCGGCGCGGCCGGCGAGCGCGATCTTGAGCATGTCGATCAGCTCTTCCTTCGACTCCATGTAACGGTCCTCATTCGGCAGGTGGAGCGTGTAGCCGAGCGCGTTGCCGCGCGAGACGATCGTCACCTTCTGCAGGTGCCCGACCTCACCCATGAGGTGAGACATGAGAGCGTGCCCGGCCTCGTGGTAGGCGAGGATCCGGCGCTCCTTGTCGGTCAGCACCTTCTTCTGCTGAAGGCCTGCCACGATTCGCTCGAGCGCGTTGTCGAAGTCGGCTGCGCCGACGTACTTGGCCTCGCGGCGTCCAGCGAGGATCGCTGCCTCGTTCGCGATGTTCGCGAGATCGGCGCCCGTCAGCCCGGATGTCTGACGCGCGATCAGGTCGAGCTGCACGTCCGCGGAGAGCGGCTTCGTGCGCGTGTGGACGTGGAGGATCGCCTCACGGCCGACGCGGTCCGGCGGAGCGACGAGCAGCTGCCGGTCGAAGCGGCCGGGCCGCAGCAATGCCGGATCGAGATCCTGCAGACGGTTCGAAGCGCCCATGACGACGACCTGGTCGCCCGAGGCGAAACCGTCAAGCTCGACGAGCAGCTGGTTGAGCGTCTGATCCTGCTCGCGATTGAAGCTGCTGCCGGTGCGCGCAGCTCCGACGGCATCGAGCTCGTCGATGAAGATGATCGAAGGTGCGTTCTTGCGCGCCTCGGCGAAGAGCTTGCGAATCCTCGCCGCGCCGAGACCCGCAAACATCTCGACGAATGCGGAGGCGCTCTGCGCGTAGAACTTCGCGCCGGACTCGGTGGCGGTTGCGCGTGCGAGGAGGGTCTTGCCCGTGCCCGGCGGGCCGTACAGGAGCACGCCCTTCGGCACGACCGCACCCAGCTGTTCGAAGCGCTTCGGGTCGCGGAGAAACTCGACGATCTCCGCCAGCTCCATCTTCGCCTCGTCGGCGCCGGCGATGTCGTTCCAGTCGATCGCCGTCCGTGGGTCGACGATCACCGTGGCCGGCTTCACGCGCGGCATGAGCTGCAGCATGCGCCAGAAGATGTAGAGGAGGACGCAGTAGAACGTCAGGCCGAGCAGCGGCCACCAGTTGACCACGAAGTCCCTGAGATCAACCATGAACTGATGTAGATCCACCCCCGGCATCCCACACTCATCATCTTCATGGACGGGCCCACGTCAACCTAGAAGCTCGCGGCGGCCTCCGCAGCGGACGTGAATTCGACTCCCTGCTTGCGCCACGAGGCTGTGCAGATCGCCACGCGCTCCTCGTCCAGGCCGCGAGCGGCGTCCTCCACGAAGCGCACCTTCGAGGCCTCGGGCCAGAAAGCCTCGGATCGCGGCGTCGTCGCAGACGTCGGTGGCGACACCGAAGACGACGATCTCGGCCGGATCGAGCCACTCGAGGAGGCGGTCGGTGTTCGGATTCGTGAAGACGTCGACGGTCTTCTTCGGGAGCAGGAACTCCCGGCCGGCGAGGTACCGCTCGGGTCGCGGCTCCAGCGGGATCAGAACGGGATCGACCTGGCTGGTCTCGGGGATCTTCCGCGCACCGTTCGTCCCACGCAGGCAGTGCGCTGGATACGTCGTCCGATAGTCGGGCGTGTCCGAGATCTCGTCGTCGGTGAGCTCGTGGTCGTCCACCTCGGCCACGTGGACGATGCCCGCCGTCCGTGCAGCGTCGACCAGGAGCTTCATCGCGGGAATCGTCTCCTCGGCGCCGGGCGACGTAGAGCTTCCCGTGCGGATACATGAAGTCGACCTGTGTGTCGACGTCCCAGAGAACTTTCACGTGACGAGCTCGAGCCGCGCGTTCGGCTTGTACTTACGGCCGACCTTGGCGCTCGGGCGGCCGTCCGTCAGGACGAGGTCGGCCGTGAAATCGTTCGAGCCGCGAATGAGCGACGAGCCGACGCCGTAGGCGTCGACGGGGACGCTCTGCTCTTCGAACTCCTTGATCTTGTCGATCGTGAAACCGCCCGAGACGACGATCTTCACGTGCTCGAAACCGTCGTTGTCGAGCGCATCGCGCACCTTGCGCACGAGCCGCTCGTTCACCCCCGTCGGCTTGAAGTCTCCGAGCTCCTCCCAGAGCGAGCGGTCGACGAGCATCTCCGACGTGTCGAGCCGCACACCCCAGAGCTTCGGCCCGAGGGCGCGCGCCACTTCGAGCGCCGTCTCCACGGAGTTGTTCTCGAAGTCGACGAGCACCGTGATGTTCATGTCTTCTGAGGCCCACTCGGCGAACTTCGTCGCTGCGAGCACGGTGTTGCCGCCGTACGACGCGATCAGCGAATGCGGCACGGTCCCGATCCCGCGGCCGCCCCACCACGACGCCTGCTCGTCGGTGGTGACCCCGATCGGCGCGCCGACCACCCGTCCCGCGACATAGGCCGCGTACCCATCACCCGTCTGCACACGATGATGATCGTGGCGCGCAGGCATGAAGATGAGCGGCTTGCCGTTCGCTGCCTCCAACACCCGCACGACGTTCGATGTGATCAGCGTGCGCCTGGAGAGAACGCCGAGATACGCAGTCTCGAGGTGCGCGAAGAGCGTGTAGTCACCCTCGATCGTCATCACGGTCTCCCACGGCTCGATTCGGTCACCGTCGTGAAGTGCGTGGACGGTCAGCTCCTCCCAGTCGTCCGAGCAGAGCTTGAGGATCGCGATCGCCTCGTCCATCCCCCCGAGCCACGCGCTCTTCTTCTGAAAGACCTGCAACACGACACGCGGATGGCGATCGTCCTGCAAGAGCGTCGCACGCGCGTGGTTGAAGTACGCGTCGGCGTAGTAACCCTCGCGCATCTTCTCGACCGGAAGATCGAAGATCTCCGGTGGGAGCCGATCGCGAGTGCGCTGCTCGACCGCCATTGCTATTCCCGTTCGAGCTCGAGGCACGCGGCGAGAGCGGCCTCTGCAACCTCGACCTGCTCAGGTGACGGCTCCGCGGTCGCGAATCTGTGCTGGAGCTCGTGACCCGGCTTCGCGAGCGCTCGTGCGAGGCGCTTCTCCGGATTCCGAACCATCCAGCCGAAGATCTCGGTGGAGGCTGCCACGGCGAACAGCTGCGCTCCGAGACGTGCAGGCCCACGGGCGTGCGCCGGAAAGCGCGACGCGAGCGTGTTGCCGATCGCGGTCGTGACAAGGAGCGGGCCGAGCAGATGTGAGCCACAGCGGTTGTGTTCCTTGGTCGCGCGCTTTCCCTGCTCGTAGCTGCCGATCGAGATGTGCTCGGCGCCGTGGTAGGCGGCGACCTCAGAGCCCCGCAGCGCGAGAACGGCCGGCGCGAGGGAGAGCAGACCGCCGACGAGCTCCTGCGCAGCGGGACGGACCGAAGGCGAGCTGCGCAGCACCTTCACGACCGTCGCACTGCCGAGCATCGCTACGAGCACGGAGGGTCGCTGGAAGGGAAGCTTCGCCTCGGGTAGCGCATGCC
Organism: uncultured Actinomycetes bacterium; assembly: GCA_963804935.1. Classification (GTDB taxonomy): domain Bacteria; phylum Actinomycetota; class Thermoleophilia; order Gaiellales; family Gaiellaceae; genus 3-1-20CM-4-69-9. Next base: position 374,539 of record CAWDSD010000017.1, on the reverse strand, counting down.
GGATCTGCGGGATGATCGCCATCGCGTCGAGCAGGCGGACCGGGCCTCGTAGGAGCGGGCTCTCGACCTTGCTTGCGAGCACGCGCTTGCGCCGGGCAGCGACCTTCACGTGTCCGTCGTCCGTTCGAATCGCGCACGCCCACGACGTCGGCCCGTGGACCAGCACGCCGTTTGCCAGGGCCATTCCGCCGAGCCGGACCTTGTCCTCAGCCATGCATCGAGGTTATCGACTCAGAGTCGAATTCCGCAACTCAGACCAGCATCGCCTGGGCGGCGTGGCGCATGAAGCTCACGCCGAGCTCCAGGTCCTCGACCGGGATCCGCTCGTCGGCCGAGTGGATCAACCGGGCGGCGAGCTCCGCAGGCATGGCGCGCGACGGGAAGAACCCGTAGGCGACGGTCCCGAAGGCCTCGCGGAACCAGTGGCTGTCTGTGAAGCCGGCCACGCAGATCGGCGCAGGCTTGGCTCCCGGCTCGACGTCGCTGACCCAGTCGGCAACTGCGTCCCAGAGCGGAGACTCGATCGGCGATCTCGTGCCGCCGTGAGCCTCCAGCTCCTCGAGCTCGTAGTCCCCGTCACCGAGGACGCTGCGAACGATTGCATGCTGCTCTGCGGTAGTCGTCTCCGGCAGCAGCCGCGAGTCGACGACCACGTCGCAGACCGCCGGGATCACGTTCCGTTTCTGCGAGGCGGTGATCATGGTCGGCGCCAGCGTCAGCGACAGCAGCGGTTCGACCATCTCCGCGAAGAACTCACCGATCTCCCGCGCCCGTTCGAGTGCTTCCGCCGGAGACGCGGGCCGCTCGCCCGTGACCGCCTCGAGCAGGGCCTCCACCTCGGGCGTGAGGCGTTGTTCGGGGACGTACTCGCCGAGCGCTGTGATCAACGGCGCCGCCTTCACGAGCGCGTTGTCGGCAATGCCGGGCATCGACGCGTGACCGCTTCTGCCGCGCACGCGCAACCGGAAAGGAGCACTCATCTTCTCGGCGACCGAGCACATGTAGAACGGCCTGCCACCGAGCTCGAGTCGCTCGCCCGACCCCTCGTTGATCAGATAGTCGCAGCGCACTGCGTCGGGATGGGTCTCGCACAACCACTGCGCGCCGAAGCCTGCGCCCACCTCCTCGTCGGCGGTCGCGGCGAAGATGAGGTCGCCCGCGGGTTCGAAGCCTTCGCGCGCGAGCGACGCGATCGCAACGGCGCTCGCCGCGACCTGCCCCTTCATGTCGAGCGCCCCGCGGCCCCAGATCTCGCCGCTTCGCAATTCGCCGCCGAAGGGGTCGGCGGTCCACTCGGCTGCATCGGCGAGCACGACGTCCGTATGCGACAGGAACAGAAGCGTCGGCCCGTCGCCGCGGCCGGGGATGCGGGCGACGAGATTCGCCCGCTCGGGAATCCGTGCATACAGCTCGACCTCCGCGCCGCTGTCCTCGAGATAGGCCTGGAGGACCTCGGCCGCAGCGGTCTCGTTGCCAGGCGGGTTCGTCGTGTCGATGCGAATGAGCTCCTGCAGGAGCTCGGTGACCTCGTCCCGGAGCGACACCGTGGCCATCGGCTACGCCTCCTCTTCCTTCGCGCGTGCGGTCAGCTGGTTGCGTGCACGCCAGAGCGCCGGGAAGAAGTTGTGGTGGATCATCTTCCCGAGCACCTCGACTGGTGTCCCCTGCGTGCCCACGACCTGGTCGCCGATGATTCGCGCGACGACTTTGTAGTGCCGAATGCGCCACATGGTGATGCGCTCGTCCCATTCGATGAGCGCCTCTGCCAGCTGGTAGAGCTCCTCGTAGTCCCGGCCTTGCACGTAGACCTCGACGAGGTCGAGCCCGGCCTGGGAAACAGCGGATTCGAAGGCCTCGCCGAGCGGCGGTGTGACCCGGCGCACCTCCCGGAAACCGGGGGAGTCGAAGCCGCTTCCGTGACCCAGGACCTCGCGGACGGTCTGGTACTCCCAGGGCGACATCTGCTCGAGCATGTCGAGCTGCCGGGTGATGAACTGCAGGCAGAGCGCGGCGCGGCGAAGCAGCCGAAGCGCGGCAGCGAGCTCGCCGGCGCGCAGATGTTCCGTCGCGCGCGCGACCTCCGACGTCCCGAGCTTGAGCCAGAGCTCCGAGGACTGGTGCACGGTCTGGAACAGGAGCTCGTCGGGGTGCGCGCGCTCTTCTGCCGTCTTCTGCAGCGCCAGCAGCTCGTCCGTGCGCAGGTAGCGCTCGTAGTCCGACGCGCCCTTGCCGGGCAGGATCGGTTCGGAGAAGTCCTCGTGAGTCTCGGTCGCCACTGGCCTTCGCGGAGCATACTTCCCTGCAATGAGCGACCTCTTCTCAGACGCAGCGGAGCAGCGATTGCCTGCGGTCGCCCCGCTCGCGCTGCGGATGCGCCCGCAGTCGCTCGAGGAGTTCGTCGGCCAGCAGCACGTCCTCGGCCCGGGCTCGGCGCTCCGCCTCGCGATCGAGGAGGACCGGGTTCGCTCGGCGATCTTCTACGGGCCGCCGGGCACCGGCAAGACAACCCTTGCCCGCATCGTCGCGCGCGCCACCGGCGCGGAGTTCGAAGAGCTGTCCGCGGTCTCGGCGACGGTCGCGCAGGTGCGCGGCGTCCTTGCCGGCGCGCGCGAACGGCTCGGGGCAACCGGCCGGCGCACGATCCTGTTCCTCGACGAGATCCACCGTTTCAACAAGGCGCAACAGGATGCGCTCCTCCCCGGGGTCGAGGAGGGCGTGATCACGCTCATCGGCGCGACAACGGAGAACCCGTACATGGAGGTCAACTCCGCCCTGCTCTCCCGTGCGCAGGTCTACGAGCTGGAGCCGCTCTCGATCGAAGACCTCGAGACCGTGGCGCGACGCGGAGCCACGGAGCTCGGCGTCGAGATTCCGGACGACCTGCTCCGCCTGATCGCGACACGCGCGGGCGGCGACGCGCGCTCCGTTCACAACATCGTCGAGCTCGCGGTGCAGACGGCTCAAGCAGCAGGCGAACCGCTCGCGGAGGCGCACGTCGACGACGCGGCGCGCAAACGGCCGCTCGTGTACGACAAGGCGGCCGACGCGCACTACGACTTCATCTCGGCGTTCATCAAGTCGATGCGCGGGTCAGACCCGGATGCGAGCGTCTACTACCTCGCGGCGATGCTCGAGAGCGGCGAGGACGCCCGGTACATCGCGCGGCGCATGATCGTCCTCGCGTCCGAGGACATCGGCAACGCCGATCCGCGCGCGCTCATGGTTGCGGTCGCAGCGGCGCAGGCCGTCGAGCATGTCGGCTTGCCCGAGGCGCGCCTGAACCTCTCGCAGGCGGCGATCTACCTGGCGCTCGCCCCGAAATCGAACGCGAGCTACGAGGCGATCAAGCGCGCAACACGGGACGTCCAGGAGCGCGGGAACATCCGGCCGCCGAAGTCCCTGCGCGACGGGAGCTACTACGGGCGAAAGCTCGGACACGGCGAGGGTTACGTGTACCCGCACTCCGATCCGGCCGGCTTCGACGTCGACAATCTCCCGGACGAGCTCAAGGGAACGACGTACTACGAGCCGTCCGGCAACGGCGAGGAGTCGAAGGACTCGGGCTAGTCGGAGCCGCGGCGGATCCGCTGTGCCGCGAACGTGCCGAAGTCGCTGCCGACGCGTTCCCACGCCTGCGCGGCACGCTCGACGTCGTATTCGACGCGACGGAACACGAACTCACCGTCGTCGCCGCGCAATGCGTACGCAGCTCGCACGTCACCGTCGAGCGGCATGCCGGCGCTGCCGGGATTGAGCAACGTCGTGCCGTTCGGCCCAGGCCGCCGAAACTGCAGGTGGCTGTGACCGAAGACGACGGTGCGCTCGCGGACGCCGTTCAGCATCCGTTCGTCGTCGTCACCGGTCTCCGGTGGGAAGCTCTCGACGTCGGAGAGCGGTGAGCCGTGGACATAGAGAACGCCGTCCAGGTCCTTCGCGGCCTGAAGTGAATACAGCCAGCCCTCGTCGGTACCGAGGCCGGAGTCCTGCTGCTCGAGCGACTCCATCACCTCCGGACGGTCGAGCGGCGGCTCCCGCAACCAGCGCTCGCCGTTGCCTCGGATCCACGTCGTGTTCGGCAGTCCGCGCAGCCGCTCGATCGTCTCGCCGGGCCACGGCGACCAGGAGGCAAAGTCCCCGCCGAGGAGATAGCCGTCGGCGCCGGCAGCCTCCGCGTCCTTCAGCACCTCCTCGAGTGCGACCAGGTTCCCGTGGATGTCGTAAAGGACGGCGAGCACGCCTGACTAGGCTGCCACAGATGGAGCTGAACCTGCACGCGTGGGGTGACGTGACTGCACCGCCTGTCGTCTTCCTTCACGGCCTCAACGCCCACGGCCGTCGCTTTCGCAGGCTTGCCGAGGAGCGGCTCGCCGATCGCTTTCATGTTCTCGCCCCCGATCTCCGCGGACATGCCGGCTCCGGCTGGGAGCCACCGTGGACGATCGCGACGCACGCGCACGACGTGCTCGAGACGCTCGATGCGAATGGGATCCGAGCTTCGACCTGGGTGGGCCATTCGTACGGCGGCCGTCTGCTGCTCGAGCTCGCGGCTCTCGTCCCGGAGCGAGTCGAGCGCGCAGCGTTGCTCGACCCTGCAATCCAGCTCCTGCCGCACGTCGGCTACGACTTCGCGGAGCTCGAGCGTGCCGATCAATCCTTTGCGTCAGCCGAGGAAGCGATCACCACCCGCCTCGACACCGGTGCCTCGACGCCGCGCGAGTTCCTCGAGGAGGAGATGCGCGAGCATCTCGTGCAACACCCCGACGGGCGCTTTCGGATGCGCTATTGCCGGAGCGCAGTCGTCACGATGTATGGGGAGCTCTGCACACCACCGCCGCCGGCCGAGAGCCTGCGCGTCCCGACGCTGCTGCTGCACGCCGGCGAGTTCGGGCTCGTGCGCGAAGAACAGGTCGACGCGTACCGGCTCGCGCTCGGCGACCTGGTCGAGATCGTCGAGGTGCCCGGCGGGCACATGGTCTATTGGGACGCGTACGAAGAGACTGCTGACGCGCTCGAGCGCTTTCTCGACGCCGGCTGACTCAGAGAATCCGCGCGCCGAGCGCCGAGGCGACGAGCTCGACGGCGAGCTGCGCTGTCTCGTTCTCCCGGTCGAGGATCGGGTTCACCTCGACGACGTCGAGCGACGACGCGAGCCCCGACTCCGCGATCAGCTCCATCGCGAGGTGCGCTTCGCGATACGACAGACCGCCGCGCACCGGTGTGCCGACGCCAGGCGCCACCTCGGGATCCATCGCATCCATGTCGAGGCTCACATGGACGAAGCCCGGACCGGCGACGTGCGTCAGCGACTCCCGGATCGCGCGCTCGATGCCGAGCCTGTCGACGTCGCTCATCGTGAACATCTTCGCGTCGAGCTCGCGAAGCACTTCCCGCTCGCCGTCGTCCAGCGAGCGGACCCCGACCAGAGCGACGCGGCCGGGCGCCACCGCGGGCAGACCCCAACCGTCCCCGCGAAACCGGTCGCCGGCGAGGCCAAGGACTGCGGCGAGCACCATGCCGTGCACGTTTCCGCTCGGGCTCGTGTCGGGACTGTTCAGATCGCCGTGCGCATCGATCCAGATCGCTCCGCCCGGCCCGTGCACCTCGGCGAGGCCCGCCAGGGTGCCAAGGGCCACCGAGTGGTCCCCACCGAGCACGACCGGCACGGAGTCTTCCCGCGCCGCCCCGGCGACGAGGGTCGCGATCCGCCTCGACGTGTCCTTGATCTGGGGCAGAAACCGAGCCTGCTCGTCGCCTGCAGCCGTCGCCTCGGCCACGGCGGTCTCGACGTTTCCGCAATCGACGTATTCGTGGCCGAGCTCGTCGAGGCGCGCATCCAGCCCCGCATAGCGGATCGCCGAGGGGCCCATGTCCACTCCCCGGCGGTCCTGGCCGAGGTCGAGGGCAGCCCCGATCACCGAGACTCTGCGACGGAGTGGTTGCGAAGACACGTCGAACAAGGCTAACTTGCGGACCCATGCGAGAGGCCGACGCCGGAGGCACGATTCGGGTTCTCCTCGCGGACGACGAACAGCCTTTCCTCGATGCGCTCTCGCCGCTGATCGAGCGGCAGCCGCAACTTGCCGTGGTCGGCACGGCCCTCGACGGCCTCGCAGCGATCGAGCTCGCGGACGAATTGGGCCCGGACGCGGTCGTCATCGATCTACACATGCCGCGCCTCGATGGAGTCTCCGCCGTCGCCCGTCTGCGGCGCGACCACCCGAGCATGTGTGTGATCGCCCTCACAGGCGACAAGGAGCCCGCTCTCCACACCGCGGTGACCGAGGCCGGCGCCGACGCCGTGCTGATGAAGGGCGAGTTCGTCGACGTCCTGGTCGCCCGGCTGGGGGCGCCGCCGCGCGAGCTCCCCTCTAGCTCCCGGCTAAACTGTCGCCCCGCCCGGGCGAGGTAGCTCAGTTGGTAGAGCACACGGCTGAAAACCGTGGTGTCGCCGGTTCGATTCCGGCCCTCGCCACTCTCCGCAGCAAAGTCCGGGCGGCGCTTTGCGCCGCCCATGATGACTTTGCTGCGCTCGGGTTTCGATGCACGCCGATGTGGCGGATCCAGAGGCGTGGGATCTAAAGGATTCGTTAAGACTGCCACTGGGGGCCGGGGGGTCTGGTACACCTCTGCCCCGTGAGGGTCGCTCGTCTCGTGGTGCTGGCCTGCCTGGTCGGCGGGTTTGCGGCATCGGTGCCGTCTCTGGGGCTCTCGGGCTCGACAGTTCGCCCCGATTCGGTTCAGCAGGCGTGCGGGCGGACCGAGTTCATCAGCGGCCTCGAGGCCGTCTTCGGCCGCAGGAAGACCCATCAGCAGGCCCTGACGCTTCGCAGCCAGGTGACCGCGCGCGGATTCGTCAACGCGAACGTGATCCAGGGCTGTGACGGCTTCCGGGTCGTCGTCCGCGGGATCGACACCTTCGACGTGGGCGTCGACCTTCAGAGCGAGGCCAGGCGCGAAGGATTCCCCGTCACGCTCGAGTGCATCCAGGCGAAACAGATCGGCCGCTGGGACGGGATCCTCGGTCACGGCCGCGATCGCGCCTCTGCGGCGGCGATCGCCACACGCGCCGCGTCGGTCGGATTCCCGGGGGCCAAGCTCCGCAACGATCCGTGTGGCGGCTTCGAGGTCTACGTGGCCGGGTTCGCCGACCAGGCCGAGGCTTCGAGCTGGGCCGAGGCCGCACGCTCACGCGGCTTTCCGCAGGCCGCCGCCGAGCTGAACTAGCCCGGCTCGCCCACAAAAAGAAAGGCCGTCCGGACCGGTGATACCGCGCCGCGAACGACCTTGTGCGCCCGAGCTTACGCCGGTGCTGCCTTGCGGGCAAGAAACGCCGTGCCCTCGCCCGCCGCGAACTCCGCAAAGTCCATGAATCCACGTCGTTCCAGCTCTGCTCGCAGCCGCTCGGCCGGGACGTAGATCGGCGTTCCGGCTCCGAGCGAGAAGGCGAAGAGCACCTGGCCGCCGGGCTCGAGCACACGAACGAGCTCGTCGAAGAACGGAATCATGTTCGCGTGAGCCACCAGTCCGAACGAGTCGTTCGGAAACGGAAGCGCGGACGCATCGGCCGCCACGAAGCGCACGCGCGCACGCAAGTCGTCCGGCGTCTTTCGCTCCGCCTCTGCCAGCATCGCGGTCGCGAGATCCACTCCGACGACCTCCGTGTCAGGGAACCGCCTTGCGATTGCAAAGACGCCCTGCCCGGTGCCGGTACCAAGATCGAGCGCCCGGACCGGCGGAGGATCGATCGCTTCGAGTGCAACCTCGTAGGACGCGAGATGGTCTGCTGCGCGCATCGTGTCCCAGCTCCCGGCGATCGCATCGAACTGCTTGCGCATGAGCGGGCGGAACAGACCCCAGAGACGCGGGCTGCGTATGACGGCGTTCGTCGCGAGCCGCGCGAACTTCTGACCGAGCACGCGCCTGTTCACGATGTGCCGAGCCGGATGCGAATGTCCCGGCCCTCCGAGATTCCGAACATCGCGGCTGCGTTTCCGCCGTTGATGGCGATCGAGATGTTCCGATACGCATCCTCGTACAGGATGATGTCGCCGGGTCGTGCGTCCGCGAACGTACGAGCGGCGACGGCGTAGTAGCGCTCGTGGCCGATCTGCAGCTCGACCCTCGTGCCCGGCACGATGCCCGCCTCGTCGAAGTGCGAGCGGTCGAGATTGAGCCCGATGTTGCCGAACCGGTCGATGGAGAGCACCGTGCAGTGAATGCGCGTCGAGCCGACCTCGGGCTGGGGGATGTCGAGCCTGGCGAGTGCATCAGGATCGATGGGCGGGCCCAGTTCGGCGAGCGGCACGCCGAGCGCGAGGTGAGCCGCGGCGGGAGAGAAGAGGTCCCGGCCGTGGAAGGTTCGCGAGACGGAGTCGAGCGCGTACTCCGGGTTACCGAGCTCGTGCGCCTCGGCGATCCCGCCGAGCTTTTCGGCCGCGAGTATGAGCAGACCGTTGTCGGGCCCGACATGGACGCGGCCGCTCACGTCACGAAGCGCGAGCGCGCGTCGCGACCCTCCGACGCCCGGATCGACGACCGCAAGGTGCACCCCTTCCGGCATGAACGGCAACGTGTTCGCAAGGGTCAGCGCGCCCTGCAGCACACCCTGCGGCGCGATGCCGTGCGTGATGTCGATGATCTCGACCTCGGGCGCGATCCGTTTCATCACGCCGTGACAGGTCCCGACGAAGTCGTCCTGCAGCCCGAAGTCCGTCAGGAACGTGATGAAGCGCGCCAAACCGCGGCGCAGTCTACGAGGCCCGAGACGTCCTGTGTCTTCGCTTCGTCGGCGACGTCGAGCCCGGCGGCGCGGGCGGCAGCCGTCGTCTGCGGTCCGATCGTCGCCACGGGCCCGCTCCCGCCGAGCTTTGCCCAGGCCCTCGCTGCGGACGCAGAGGTGAGGAGGACGAGATCGCCCGCGGGCGGCGTGGGGGTCAACTCGAGCGTGCGGTACGCCGCTCGAAAGTCCGCCGGAAGCTCGTCGGCGAGGAGCGTCCGGGCTCCGGCTGCGCCCACGAAGAGCGCGCGCCCGACCGGTCGCGGCAGTTCCGCGACCAGGCTCTCCTGTGAGGCGGATGACGGGACGAAGTCGGCCGCCAGGCCGTGGTCGGAAAGGGCCTCGGCCGTGGCCTCACCGATCGCGGCGATCCGTGGCAGCTTGCCTGCCCGCCGCCGCGCGAGCTCGACGGCGCCGTTCGCGCTCGTGACGATGACCCAGTCGTAGCCGTCGAGGTCGATCGGACCGTCGTCGATGGGCTCGATCTCGAGCAACGGGCAGAGCACCGCCTCGAAGCCTTCGGCGCGCAACGCGGAGAGGAGTGGTTCCGCCTGCTGCGCGCGGGCGCGTGACGATCACGCGCACGTCAGGAGGAGACGAACGGCATCAGCGCCGCCGCGACTTCGCCGGGATCGGAACCGGTCCGCCGCTCGAGCCAACTGCCGTCCTCGGCAGCGACAAGGCCGGTCAAATGCTCACCATCGTGATACGCGGCCACGGGCGCGAGGCAACCGCCCCCGATCACCGCGACGCAGGCCCGTTCCATTTCCACGCGCGTCCGCGTCTCGCCGTGGTCTGCAGCTGCGACCAGGTGCTCCTCGCCGTCCCTCACCTGCAGTGCGAGCGCGCCCTGCCCGGCCTCGGGCAAAAGCTCGTCGGGCTCGAACCGATGGCCGATCTCGGCGGCGAGCCCGAGCCGGTCGAGACCGCAGGCCGCCAGCACGATCGCATCCAGTCCGCGCTCCCCGCGCTTGCGCAGACGGGTCTCGACGTTCCCGCGCAACGGCTCGATCGAGAGCGTCGGCTCGAGCGCGAGCAGCTGTGCGCGCCGGCGAACCGACGCTGTGCCGATCCGCAACCCGGCTCGAACCTCCGACACTCCGCACAGCGCGTCACGGGGATCTTCACGTTCGAGGTACGCGCCGACGGCCAGCCCGTCGGTGTCGGTCGAAGTCATGTCCTTCGCGGAGTGCACTGCGACGTCGATGCGGCCGTCGAGGAGTGCCTCTTCGAGCTCCTTGACGAAGACGCCGCGCGCACCGATCTCGCCGAACGGGCTCCTGCGGTCACGATCACCTGCCGTCGTGATCGGCACGAGTGCGATCTCGATGCCGGGCCCACGCAGTCGCACTGCCGCGAGCTCGGCCTGCGTGAGCGCGAGCCTACTGCCGCGGGAGCCGACGCGGATCAGCACGGCACCAGGTGGGCTTGACCCGCGGCTGACCGCACAGCCGGCGTCTGCGGACGCGCACGAAGGCGGTCGGCGCCTGCACGGGGAGCGGGCGTCCGATCAGGTTCGCCGACTTCAGCGCTCGTCCTCGAGACCAAAGAGGTGACGCACCGCATCAGCATAAATCACGCCGTCGGCTGCTGCGGCTGCCTGTTTCATGCGAATGGTCGGCAGATGCAGGAGTTTGTTCAGAACTGCCGCGGTGACCGACTCGGCCGCGCGGCGCTCGGCGTCGTTCAGCTTGGCCCGGCGAAGCTCGGCGTCGCGAATCTGTTCGGCGCGCGCACGCAGCGAGGTGATCGCCGGGACGACTTCGAGCGACGCCTGCCACGCCCGGAATCGGTCCGCCTCCTCGGCGACGATCGTCTCGGCGCGCTCGGCCTCGCGGCGCCGCCCGGCGAGAGTCTCCGCGACCACCGCTTCGAGGTCGTCGATGTCGTAGAGGTAGCAACCGTGGAGCTCGTGGATCGTCGGTTCAAGGTCGCGCGGCACGGCGAGGTCGATCAAGAAGAGCGGCCGGCCTTTGCGCGCGGGCAGCGTACGCTCCACCTGTTCACGCGTGAGGACCCACCCCGGCGCGCTCGTCGACGAGAGCACGACATCGGCACGTGCAAGCTCGTCCTCGATGCGCGCGAGCGGCAGGGCCTCGCCGCCGAAGCGTTCCGTGAGCTCCTCTGCGCGCTCGCCGGTGCGGTTGGCGACGAACGCAATCGAGGCGCCCCGCGAGACGAGATTCCGAATCGCAAGCTCACCGGTCTTGCCGGCGCCGATGACGAGAATGCTGCGGTCGCGCAGATCCCCGAACACCTGCTCTGCGAGGGCAGCCGCAGCCGACGAAACGGACGCAGGGCTCTCGCCGATCGCGGTTTGCGTGCGCGCCTTCCGTCCTGCCTGCACAGCTTGCCGGAAGAGACGGTCGAGCAGCGGTCCCGTCGCCCCACCGTCGTGCGCCGCGCGCACCTGGCCGAGGATCTCTCCTTCACCCGGGATCATCGAGTCGAGCCCGGCGGCGACACGGAAGAGGTGGAGTGCGGCCGCGTCGCCGCGCAGCCGGTAGAGCGCAGGGCCGAGCTCCGACTCGAGGGCGAGTAGCGCGGCCTCCGCCTTCTCCTCGGCTGCGTCGGCTGACTCGTCCGCGAGGTAGAGCTCGGTGCGGTTGCACGTCGAGAGGCAGACCGCCTCGCCGTTGTCACCGGCAAGCGTGCGGGCAAGCTCCCCGGCGTGCTTCGGGTCGAGCGCCGCGCGCTCGCGCAGCTCGATGGGAGCCTTGTGATGCGAGATGCCGACCAGAACGATGCTCATGTCGCGAAGTGGGTGACGGGGAGCGCCAGGCGTACTACGGCAACGAGCACGAAGCCGGCGAGGATGAGATATGCCGCCCGACGGCCGCGCCAACCGGCGAGGTGGCGCAAAGCGAGGTAGGCGCCGTACACCGTCCACGTGACGATGGTGACGGCCATCAACGCATCGAGCCCGCCGCCGTGCTCGCGGAGGCGGATGACGCCGACGGCGATCCCGAGGGTGAGCGCAGGTAGGGCGAAGGCGATCGTGCGCGCCGCGACGTCGTCCAAGCGGGCCAGCGCCGGTGCGTGCAGCCGGAGGATCGAGCTTTCCCGCCGCTTGAGACGCCGTTCCTGCCACAGGTAGAGCGCAGAGAGCGCGGCAGCGAGCGTGAAGCCCGCGAAGGCCGCGAGAACGAGACCGACGTGCAGGACGAGGAAGACGTTCGAGTAATGACTCCGGTCGCCGATCCCGGTTCCGCCGCCGATCCTGGCGAGCAGGAACAGCACGACAGCGAGCGGCAGCACAGCGAGGCCGAGTAGCCGGTAGCGCGGCTGGCAGCCCCAGATCAGATATGCGCCGACGACGAGCCAGACGAAGAGGTTCAGCGAGCCGGCCCATGTCGACCACGGGAAACCGTCGGCGCGGGCGGCCTGCACTCCGAGAAGCGCAGTCTGGACGAGCCAGCCGATGCGAACCCCCCAGGTCGCGAGCCGGCCACCTGCGCCGGGATGCCGCGCGTCGTTCAGGTAGGCGACCGCCGCCTCGCTGTAGGCCAGCAAAGCCGGCCAGAAGAGCAGCTCAGCCAACGGACACCGCCTCGCGCTCCTCCTGGCGGTCCCGCGCCAGCTCGGCCAGCTCGGTGAGCTCGCGCTCGAGCCGTTGCAGCTTCAGCGCGATGATCACGACGTAGGCGAGGACGACCGCGAAGATGACGAGGTACGCGGCCGCAACGTATTTCTCCTCGGAGGTCACCGCAGCGCCTCGCGCAGCTCGCGCATGCGAACGTCGATGCGCTTTCCCGCGAGCTCGACGTGGTAGAGCAACGCGGCGAGGGTGAGCAGCGCCGCCCAGGAAACGCAGAACGTGAAGAACTGTGAGCCGGCCATGTTCGGGCCGCCGCGGTCGAATGCGACCGGATGGATGAAACGTTCCGACAAACGGATCGCGAGGATGCTGACCGGTACGAGCGCAACGCCGAAGAGCGCGTACACCGCGCTGAGATTCGCGCGGCGCGGACCGGGCGGAACGGAGAAGCGCAGCATGAAGTACGCCGAGTAGAAGAGGAACAGGACGAGGAAGAGCACGAGCTGGTCCTCGTGCCATTCCCACCAGTGACCCCAGCGGTAGCGCGCCCAGATCGAGCCGGTGACGAGCGTGAGCGCACCGAAGATCACGCCCTGGTGGATCGCGACGTAGCTCTCGAGGTCGGCGTCGCCGTCCCGCTTCCACAGAACCCGGAGCGCCTTCCAACCGCCCCAGGCAAAGCAGGCGTACGCCGTCAATGCGATGCCGACGTGGAAGTAGAAGATCTTCTGGTTCAGGCCGTCGGCGTCGACGGGGGCGTAGAAGAAGACGAGCGCGATCGACGAGACGACCAGCGCAAAGGCGAGCAGGGCGAGCGCCGCGAGGCGGTTATTCCGTAACGACGTACTCAAAGGAAGCCCAGCAAATGATCGCAAAGAGCGCGTCGTAGAGGGCGAGGAACCCCACGTAGCGCGACGGGTCGTCGGTGACGCTCGCCCCCACACCGCCGACGACGATCGGGATCGCGAGTGGCAGGAAGAGGAGCGGCAGGAGAAGCTCCCGTGCGCGGCTGGCCGCCGCCATGGCCGCGAGGAGCGTCCCGACCGCGGCGATGCCGACGTCCGCGAGGACGATCCCGGCCACCATCGGACCGTCCACGCCACCGAAGAAGAGGCCGAACGCGGGAAGAGCGACGAGCTCGGCAAGCCCGAGGAAGGCGAGCACCGAAAGGGCCTTGCCGAACCAGATCGCACTACGGTCGCTCGGTGCGAGGACGAGCCCGTCGATGACGCCCTGCTCCCGCTCAGCGGCGAAGGCGCGTGAGAGACCGAGGAGCGCGGTGAAGACGATCGCGACCCAGAGCAATCCCTTGGCGGCGAGCTCGGATGAATCTCCGGGCAGGACGAAGTGGAAGATGACGAGCGTCGAGAGCACGAAGAGGAGCATCGCCGGCAGCGTGTCGCGCGCGCGCAGCTCGAGCAGGAGGTCCTTGCGAGCGAGGGCTCCGACGTCGGCGAAGTAGTTCATGCGAGGGCGAGCTTCGAGGAGGCGAGACCTTCGATGCGCGCGGGATCGTGTGTGGCGACGACGAAGGCGGCGTCGCTGCGTGCTTCCCGGAGCTCGCGGTCGAGCAACGCGGCACCATCTTCGTCGAGACCGCTGTACGGCTCGTCGAGGACGAGCAGGTCGGGACCGTGCAGCAACGCACGGCAGAGAGCGAGGCGCTGCAGCATCCCGCGCGAGTAAGAGTCCGCGCGCTCGTGCCGTGCGTCCCAGAGGCCGAAGCGCTCGAGCAGCATCCCGGTGCGCTCCCGCCGCTCGGCGACGCGGTAGAGCCGGCCGTAGAGGTCGAGGTTCTCGAGCGCGGTGAGCTCACGGTAGACGAGCGGCTCGTGCCCGATGTACCCGATGCGGCCGCGTTCGAAGGGAACGTGCAACTCCCCGGCGGTGGGCACCGCGAGCCCTGCGCAGAGCCGAAGCAGAGTGGTCTTGCCGGAACCGTTGGGCCCGGTGACGAGCAGGAACCCGTCGCGTGCCACCTCGAAGCCCACGCCACGCAGAACGCGCTTGTCGCCGTACCGCTTCTCAAGCCCCCGAGCCCGAATCACGAAGCCACTGTAGTCGCGCCGGGGTCGCGGCCCCTGAACTGTCGGCCATGGCCGACTGAGCCCCGTCGGGGACTGTCCCCGACATGTCCGGCGCAGACGTGGCTCGGACTGGCTCCTCCGGGCATGGAGTTCGCGCCGAGAGTGGGACTCTTGCGCCACAGTCGACCTTCCCGGACAGGGAGACGGGCGGACGTGCGCCTAGGTTGCGCGGAATGCCACGCGTTCCTCGCTCGGTCTTGCCCGACGGGCTCTTTCACGTCGCCACCCGCGGCGTGGCGAAGATGGCGATCTACCTCGATGACAACGACCGCCGGAACTTCCTCGGGCTGCTTGCCCTCGCCGTGCAGGCATTCGAATGGGAATGCCTCGCCTTCTGCCTGATGACGACGCACTACCACCTGGTGCTCGAGACCACCCGGCAGAACCTCTCCGACGGCATGCAGATGCTGAACGGCGACTACGCGCAAGGGTTCAACGGAAAGTACGAGCGCTGGGGCCACGTGTTCGGCGACCGCTACTGGTCGCGTCCGCTCGCCGACGGAGACGAACTCGAGCGGATCTGCGAGTACGTGATGGCGAACCCGGTCCGCGCAGGTCTCTGCCGCGACAGCTCGGGCTGGCCCTGGAGCGCGTGCCGAGTCGAGCTCGGCTAGGTCGCCGTCTCCGCGAGCACGAACGCGAAGAACACGACGCTGATCAAACCGTTGACCGTGAAGAACGCTGCGTTCAGCCGACGCAGGTCGCCGGGGCGCACGAGCGAGTGCTCGTACGCGAGCAACGCCGCGACCGCAACGACACCGGCCCAGTACAGCCAGCCGAGGTGCAGGCCGAGCCCGACCGCACCGAGCAGGACGACCGTCAACGCATGCAGCATCCGGGCGCCCCAAAAGGTGCCGTGAACGCCGAAGCGCACGGCAACCGAGTGCAGCCCCTGACCAACGTCGAACTCACGGTCGAACAGCGAGTAGAAGAGATCGAACCCGGCGATCCACACCGCAACGGCGGCGCCGAGTGCCCAGGCCTCCCACGGCAGCCTGCCCGTGATCGCAACCCACGCGCCCACCGGTGCGAGCCCGTCCACCGCGCCGAGCCAGATGTGACTCAGCCACGTGAACCGCTTCAGGTACGGGTAGACCACGAACCCGACGACCGGGATCGGCCACAGCCACCGAACGATCGGGTCGAGCTGGAAGCACGACACGAGATAGAGAGCGAACGCGAGCGCGCAAAAGACGATCACCTGAACACGGGAGAGCTTTCCCGACGGAAGCTCGCGGTCGGCGGTCCGTGGATTGCGCGCATCGATCCGCGCGTCGATCAGGCGGTTCAGGCTCATTGCCAACGAGCGGGCGCCGACCATCGCGAGCGTGATCCACACAAGGTCGTGCGCGGAAGGCACGCGGTTCAGGCAGAGCAATGCGCCGATGTACGCGAACGGCAGCGCGAACACCGTGTGCTCGATCTTGACGAGCGACGCGAAGCGTCGGGGCAGCGCGACCGTGGCGCTCATGTCTGCCGGTGCTCGGACCGCCCGCCGGCCATAAGCTCGATCGCGTGCGGCAGCGCAGGCTTGATCAGCGCGAACCCGTCGCGGCACCCGCCGGGCGATCCCGGCAGGTTCACGATCAACGCCTGTCCACGAATGCCGGCCGTGCCGCGGCCGAGCAGGCCATGGGGCGTCTGCCGAATTGCGTCCGCGCGCAACGCCTCGGCGATCCCAGGGACTACCCGGTCCAGAACCGACTGGGTCGCCTCGGGCGTGAAGTCGCGCGGCGACACTCCCGTCCCGCCCGTCGTGAGGATGACGTGCGACGTGAGCGCGAGCTCTCGAAGGACGGCAGCGATCTGAAAACGAACGTCCGGAACAAGCCTGTGCTCTACCTCGTAGTGCTCCGCCTCGAGCAGCTCGACGAGGAGCGCGCCGCTCTCGTCCTCCCGTTCGCCCGCCGAGACGCCGTCGGAAACGGTGACGACGGCGGCCTTCACAGTGGCTCCTTCGTCTTCTCGACGAGAGCGACTTCCGTCACCGACATGCCGGAGTCGATCGCCTTCGCCATGTCGTACACCGTCAGAGCGGCGACGGACACGGCCGTCAGCGCCTCCATCTCGACGCCCGTCTGCGCCGTCGTCTCGGCGACACCCGTGATCTCGACGCCCGCGTCACCGACCTCCAGCAACACCTCGACGAGAGTGAGCGGCAACGGATGGCAGAGCGGGATCAGCTCGCTCGTGCGCTTCGCGGCCATGATCCCGGCCACTTGCGCTGTCGCGAGCGCGTCACCCTTCGGAAGCTCGCGTAGGCGCCGTGCCGTCTCCGGGGACATCCGCACGGTCGCGCGGGCCACAGCGCGGCGACGTGACATCGGCTTACCACCGACGTCCACCATGTGCACATCCCCCGTCTCGCTGACGTGGCTCAGCTCACCCATCGGTCGCCGATCCTAACGGCGCGACGGCGCAGCGACTCGATCCAGAGCCGCCAGGAGCGTGTCCGTCCACCGGTTCAGATCGTGCGTGCGCACGTGCTCACGAATCGCGTCGAGCCGAGCCCGCCGCTCAGCGGGGTCCAGCTCGAGCGCCCTGCCGATCGCCGCGGCCTGACCCTCGACGTCGAACGGGTTGACGGTGAGGGCCCACTCGCCGAGCTCGGCGTGTGCGCCAGCGTTTTCAGATAAGACAACAACACCGTCACGCTGATTCACGAGCGGCGCTTCCTTCGCGACGAGGTTCATGCCGTCGAAGATCGCGTTCACGAGCAGCACGTCGAACTGCTTGTACGCCGCGACGGAGTGCGGAAAGTTGTCCGCGATCTGCAGGTCGATCGGCCGCCAGCCGCTCTGCTGAAAGCGATCGTTGACACGGCGCGCCTCTCGCTGGATCGCACCGAGATACTCGGCGTACTCCGGAATCTCCTGTCGCGACGGGTCGAGCAGCGCGAGCATGCCTACGTGGCGGTGCGCTTCCGGATGCGCGTCGAGATACAGCTCGAAGGCTCGGAAGCCGCGCACGATGTTCTTCGAGGGATCCGTGCGGTCGACTCGCACGACCAGCTTCTCGGGGCGACTCGCGACGAGCTCGCGCTCCGCACTCAGCACGGCGTCGCTCTGCGCCAGCTCGTCGAACTCGGCGGCATCCACCGAAATCGGTGCGGTGACCGTCTTCGCAGTGACGTCTTCACCGAGCAGCTCGCGCACGCTGTAGATGAAGTTCCGGCGCCAGCGGTCGGTGTGGAAACCAACGACGTCGTTCGCGATCAACCCTTCGTGGATCGCGCTCCTCATCTCCTTGGGAAGAATGCGCCAGTAGTCGGGCGGCGGCCAGGGAACGTGGACGAAGTGCATGAGTGCCGCGTCCGGCCGGCGCTCCCGCACCAGCCGCGGCGCGAGGTACAGGTGATAGTCGTGGAAGAAGACGGCGGCGTCAGGCGTGCGCGACAGCTCTGCGTCGACCGCGGCCGCGAAGTTCTCGTTGACCGCGGCGTACCCGTCCTGCCAGGCGCGGTGAAACGCAGCGTCGAGCCTCGGTTTGTACGGCAGGTCCCAGAGAGAGTGGTGCACGAACCACAGCATCGGATTGGCGACGACGTTGTAGTACCAGTCGTAGGCCTGAGGGTCGTGCGCGACGAGCCGCACGCGGTACGGCGAGCCGTCGCGCGAAGTCTCCTCGAGCGTCTCTCCGGCGGCGATGCGGTCCTCGTCCGTGATCGCGCTCGCGATCCAGGTGATGTCGTGGTACTGCACGAGGCTGCGAAGCGCGGTCACGAGCCCGCCGCCCCCGCGTTTCGCGGTGCGCGTTCCGTCGGGACCGCGTCCGTACGACACCGGCCCTCTGTTCGAGACGACGATCAGCTTGCGACGCACGTGACGCTCAAGCTGCCGCGACGACTGAAACCTCGGCGCCTGACGTGTCGTTGCCGAGCAGCCGGTTCATCAGGACGAGCCAATCGCGAAGCAAGCGCGGTGTCAGGAAGTGTCGCCGCACATACTCCTTGCCGCGCAACGCGCGCTGGCGGGCTTCTTGCGGATCGCGCAGGATGTCGATGCACGCCTGCGCGCAGTCGGTCGCCGAGTCGACGAGCCAGCCGGTCTCGCCGTCCTGAATCTGCACGACGATTCCCCCCACACGGCCGGCAACCGTCGGGCGCGTCTTCCAGAGGCTCTCCGTGACGGTCAGCCCGAAGCCCTCCTTGATCGACTTCTGGATGACTGCAGCCGAGTGCACCTGGAAGGCGTTGACCTCCACCGAGCCGACGTTGTTGAGGTTGGAGAGGATGTAGATGTCCGGATCGCCGCCGGCGTACGCGACGGTCTGGTTGTAGAAGTCCCAGCCTTCCGGGTCGTCGTGCGCCATCGAGCCGACGAGCGCCAACTGCACGTCGGGGAACTCCTCTTTCACCAGCCGGTACGCGTCGATGACGCCGAGCGGGTCCTTCCAGGGATCGAACCGGGAGACCTGCGTCAGCAACGGCCGCTCGACGTCGATGCCGAACTGGTCGACGATGTACGCCGCATCCTCGGCCGAGAGCGCCATGTTCTTCGGTGCAAGCGGGTCGATCGCGGGCGGCCAGATGTAACAGGGAGGAAGACCCTCGGCTTTCGGCACGTACTCACGCATGTGGAAGATCGCGGCGTCGTAGCGCTTGATCGACGGGAGGATGAAGTCGAACACTTCGCGATTCGGTGTCGAGAAGTCGATGTGACCGCGCCAGATCCAGTGCGCCCGTGAGTCCGGGAAGTAGTCGATCATCCCTGCGGGCTGGGGGTCGTGAACGATGACGAAGTCGTAGTCGTCCTCGAACTCGGCCGCGTTCAGCTCCTGATAGCGGCGGAAGATGTCGCGCTGCTCCTCGGTCAGTCCTTGCGGATTTCCCTGGAGCGCGTTGTGGATCGTCTTCGTGACGTTCCAGAACTCGTCGCCGCCCTTGATGATCCGCCACTCGGCATCGAGGCCCGCGCTGCACATGAGCGGGACGAGCGTGTAATTGATTTCCGCCACACCGCCACCGAATGCTGTGGCCGAAAGGTGAACGACGCGCTTGCCCTGGAGCGGCTCCGCAAGCCGGCGGATCTCGTCCATCAGACCACGAGTCGCAATCGTGGCGTAGTCGGCAAGCGACTTATGTCCGGCGTTGACGAGTTGGAGCATGGTCTGGGCGCGCTTTTCGAACAGGCGAACGGTCGCGACAATACAGCCCGGGCGGGCTAGTTCAAGCCTTTCTCGAAGCGGAGTCGTGATCCTTTGCCCTCCGGCCGCGCGCCGATCTCGACGCGGTCGGCGATCGCACGGATGATCGCGATGCCGAGCCCGCCCTCGGACAGCTCGTTCGGCGACCCTTCGGCCGCTTCCGGATCGAACCCTTCGCCCTCGTCGATCACCTCGATCACGAGCCGGTCCGGCAGCAACAGGTAGGAGATCTCGACGACGCCGGCGTGCTCCTCTCCGTACGCGTGCCGGACCGAATTGGACGCGGCTTCCGTGAGCGCGAGCTTCAGGTCCGCAAGGAGCTCGTCCGAGAGCTCGCGGAGCCGGCCGATACCCGTCAGGGCGAGCCGGCAGAGGGTGATGTACTCCGCCCGCGCCGGGATCGTGAGTCGGACGGTCACACCGTCACCGCTTGCCATGGCTGTCATCGGGTCAGTTTTACCCACTAAAACCTCGTTCAAACTATCCAAGCCTGCGAGCAGCCTGGCGGGAAAGACCCGCAGGCCGCTTATGCCCCGCCCAGGCCGGCCCTAACCCGGCGGAAGCAAACGCTCGGCCATGGTCACGGCCACCTTCTTGCGCTGCCCGTGACGAATGATCGTGAAGACGGCGACGTCCTTCGGTCTGAGCGAATAGGACACGAAGCGCACCACGTCGTCCGCACCCCTGATCGGCGTTCCGTCGATCGCCACGATCACGTCCCCGCCGGTTGTCACCGTGCGGTCGAGGACGTCGACCTCCCGGGAGCCTCCCTCGAGGCCGGCCTTCGCCCCGGGACTTCCCCCGCTCACGTCGACGATCAGGGCGCCGTGCTGCGTCTTGTAGCCGAGAACGCGGGCGAGCGATGGGGTCATGTTCTCGGTGCTGATCCCGACGTACGCGTAGGTCACCCGGCCCTTGTCGATCAGTTGCGCGACCGAGTTCTTCGCGGCGTCGATCGGGATCGCGAACCCGATTCCGCTGTCGTTCCCATTGCCGCTCGTGCTGCGAATCTGGGCGTTGATCCCGATCACCTGGCCGCGTGCGTCGAGCAGGGGCCCACCCGAGCTGCCGTGCGTGATCGGGGTGTCCGTCTGGATCGCGTCGATCACCTTGTACTTCTGCACGGTGATCGCGCCGATCGAGCGGTGAATCGCCGAGACGACGCCCACGGTGAGGGTGTTCTCGTTGCCAAGCGGGCTCCCGATCGCCGCCACCGGCTCACCGACGCTGACGAGCGCCGAATCGCCGAGCGGAACGGGCGAGAGCCGGTGGGCACCCGGGTCGACGCGGACGAGACCCACGTCGTCATAGAGATCCCAGCCGACCGAATGGGCCTCGACCCGGTCGCCGTCTGCGAACTCGACATAAAGGTGCTGCGCGGCCTGGACCTTCGACGACTCGCCGGCATTCGTGATCACGTGCGAATTGGTGAGGATGTAGCCCTTGGGCGAGATGACGAATCCGGAGCCCTGCGCCCGCTCGGTCGCCTCGGACTTCGGGTCGCCGAAGTAGGCAAAGATGGTCACGACGCCTGGAGAGCGCGCGGCGAAGATCCGCTGTGGGTCGAAGCTCGAGCCCTGAAGCGGCAGCACCTTCGATGTCGCCGACGCCGGTAGCGAGGCCGCCTGCGAGGGCTGCGCCTTCACGACCACGGTCTTCGTGCCCTCGTCGAGCCAGCCCGTGCCCTTTCCGATGCCCAAAGCAGCGCCGCCGCCGAGAACGGCGGCGACAACGGTCACGACGACTAGAGCCGGGAGCCGCATCGGGCTTACTGTAGCGACGGTTCTTCGAGGCGTTCGTTTTCCCGTGAAAACGGTTCGTCCTCCGTGGCACCCGGAAGAACGAGCGCAAATCTCGTCCGGCCCGGCGGCAAGTCCAGCTCGATCGACCCGTTCATGAGCTCGCCGAGCTCCCGCGCGATCGCGAGCCCGAGACCGCTCCCGGAGGCCTTCGAGCCCTCGAGGCGGTAGAAGCGATCGAAGACCTGTCCCGTGTGCTCGTCCGGAATACCCGGCCCCTCGTCCTCGATCGTCAGCAGCGCTTCGCCGTCGCGCCGATCGACCTCGATTCGCACGGGGGTTCCGGCCGGCGTGTGCACGAGGGCGTTCTCGAGAAGAATCCTGCCGATCTGGAGGGCACGCTCCTCGTCGCCGAAAGCGTGCACCTCACCGCCGTTCTCGATTGACAGGGGGTGGTTCGTGGAGCGGGCGACGGCGCGGAACTCCTCCGCAAGCGTGTCAGCGAGATCGACGAGGTCGAGCCGCTCGCGCTCGACGGTCAAACGGCCGGCATCGAGACGCGACAGGTCGAGCAGCTCCGTGGCGAGCTTGGTCAAGCGGTCGACCTGCTCGCGCATGGTGGTCATGAACTCGGACTGGGTCTTTGGATCCAGCTCCTCGTCGGCCATCAGCTCGAGGAAGCCGCCGAGGGAGAAAAGCGGTGTGCGCAGCTCGTGCGACGCGTTGGCGATGAACTCGCGCCTCGCGTGCTCGAGCTGGGCCAGGCGCTGCCGCATCCGCTCGAAGGCGGCAGCCAGCTCGGCAAGCTCGTCCCGCCCGGAATCGACCACGGGCTCACTGAAGTCACCGCTGGCGATCCGATCGGCTGCGCGCTCCAGCCTCCGGATCCTCCGGGCGAAGAGCGAAGCCAGGAGATAGCCGACGAGCAGCGATGCCGCGAGGGCGATGAGACCGGCGACGACGAGGCGGCGGCGTACCAGGTTGATGCTCCGCAGCGAGTCGTGGAGCGAGGACCGAAGCAGCACCACCGGCCCACCGAAGACAGGGTAGGCCACCTCTGCATAGCGGATCCCGTGCTCGGTGGTCGTCCCTTTGACCGCTCGAGCCTCGACGAAGGCCCGCTGCGCGAGCGTGTCGTTTTCGATGTCGGCGGAGGTAACCGGATTCGAATCGGCATAGACGCGCAAACGCGGCGGGTGGAAGGTGATTGGGTCGAAGTAGACGACGCGGGCGTCCGCAGTGTCGGCGGCGGACTGGATCGTCTCGTCGATGTTGTAGTTCGCGCTGTTCAGGAGCTGAGATCCGATCCCTGGGGCCGCCTCGGAGAGCTGGTGCAGCTTGGCGTCGATGAGGTTCCGCTCGAGCGACGGGACGACGATCAGGTCGACGAGGATGAGGGCCGCCGCGACGACGACCGCGAGGGCCAGGCCGAGACGGGCGCCGACGCTTCGAAGCGGATTCACCGGTCGCGGAAGCGGTACCCGACACCGCGCACGGTGAGGATGTACTCCGGGTCGGCGGGGTCGCGCTCGAGCTTCTCGCGCAAATGGCGAACGTGCACGTCGATCGTCCGCGGCTCGCGGTAGTCGGCGCCGCCCCAGAGCGCCTCGAGCAGCATTCGCCTGCTGTACACCCGGCCCGGATTCGCCGCGAGAATGCGTAGCAGCTCGAACTCGACATAGGTGAGCTGGGTCCGCTCCGCTCGCACCTCGACGGTCCGCCGCGCGAGGTCGATCGTCAGGTCCTCCGCCGAGATCACGTCGCCATCCTCTTCGGGACGCCTCGGCGCCGCGGCGCGGCGGAGGAGCGCGCGCACCCGGCTTCTGAATTCCCGGATCGAGAAGGGCTTCGTGATGTAGTCGTCGGCACCGAGCTCGAGCCCGAGGACTTTGTCGAGCTCGTCGTCGCGGGCGGTGAGCATGATGATCGGCACCTCGCTCTCTGCGCGCAGGCGCTTGCAGACCTCCAACCCGTCGAGCTTCGGGAGCATGATGTCGAGCACGACCAGATCGACGTCCTCGGCGGCGAACTGCGCCATCGCCTCCTCGCCGTCGCGTGCCTGGAGCACGCGGAAGCCCTCGCGTTCCAGTGGATAGGCGAGCAACTTCTGAATTGAGTCCTCGTCGTCGACGAGGAGGATGGTCGAGGGATCGGGCATGTCGGCTTGGCGGAAGCGTGCCTGCCGGACAGTCTCTGCCGGGTGGTTCGGCGCCTACTATAGCCCCGGATGGCAACCGTTCCGCCCCGGACCGAGCGGCGCCGGGCGCGTCCCGGCTCGCTCCAGCGACCGGTCAACGGTCGTCTCTACCGAGGAACCTGGCTGCTCGTCGGCCTGCCTCTGCTCGTGGCCGCGTTCAGCGTCGCGCGGCCGACGCCGCTGCCGCGGGCGTTCCTGCCCGCCTTCGACGGAGCGGCGACGAAGCAGCTCGCGCAGAATCTCGTCGAGGAACAATCGAGCCGGCCGCCGGGCGCGAGCGGTCCGATCCAGTGGTTCCGTAGCCAGCTCCAGCCTTACGGGCTTCCGATTCGAACGGAACGTTTCAGCGCCGTCATTCCCGGACGGGGGAAAGTCGAAATGCAGAATCTCGTCGCGGAGGTAGTCGGACGCTCGCCCGGGACGATCGTCGTGATGGCGCACCGCGACAACGACGGGAGCGGCCAGGGAGCGAACGACAACGCGTCGGGCACGGCAATGCTCGTCCAGCTCGCGCGTGCGTACGGCGCGCCGGCCGACGCCTCGTCCGGACGCCTGCGCCCGAACCACACGATCCTCTTCGTCTCGACTGACGGCGGTTCCGCCGGCGGTCTCGGCGCTGCCTGGTTCGCATCGCATGCGCCGCTACGCCGCGACATCGCCGGAGTGATCAACCTCGACGCGGTCGGCGGCAGCGGACGGGTACGTGTCGAGTTCAACGGCGACACACCCCGCAATCCCTCCGGCACCTTCCTGCAGACGATCGCCGCGCGTATCTCGGCGCAGACGGGCCGGCCGCCTGCCCGCCCGAGCGCGGTGCGGCAGCTCGTCGATCTGGGCTTTCCGTTCTCGTTGTACGAACAGGCGCCGTTCCTGACCCACGGCGTCGCAGCGGTCACGCTCACGACCGCGGGTGACAACCCTCCCGACCCGCTCACCGACACCGAGGCGGGCCTGCGCGCGGACCGGCTGGGACAGGTGGGCCGAGCGGCACAGGACGCACTCGGGACGCTCGACGAGGGGCTCGAGTTCACGCAGGGCACGTCGAGCTATCTCTATCTCGGCTCGCGGCTGATCCGCGGCTGGGCGATCGAACTCGTCCTGCTTGCTTGCCTGTTGCCCTTCTTGGCAACAGCAGTTGATCTCTTCGCTCGCTGCCGGAGGCGACACATCCCGCTGGGCCCGGCGCTCCGCGCGTACAGAAGCCGGCTCGGATTCTGGGCCTGGGTCGTCGGGCTGTTCGAGCTCTTCCGGCTGCTCGGCGCGTGGCCCGACGGCTCGGGCCGACCGATCTCGCCGCACAGTCCGGTCGCGCACGACTGGCCCGCGAAGGCGTTGCTCGCCCTCGGCGTTTTCGCACTCGCCGGCTGGCTCGTCTCTCGCGAGCGCCTGATCCCTCGGCGCTCGATCACGACGGAGGAGGAGCTCGCGGGCCATACCGCTTCACTGCTCTGTCTCGGCGGCCTCTCGCTGCTCGTCGTCGCGACCAATCCCTTTGCGCTCATCTTCCTCCTGCCCTCGCTCCACATCTGGCTCTGGCTTCCGCAACTGCGAAACGGGCGCGTGCCGGTACGGCTCGGCGTACTCGTCGCCGGGCTGGCCGGGCCGGCGCTCCTGTTCGCCGTCTTCGCCGAACGCTTCGGGCTCGGCTGGGATACGCCTCTGTTCCTCGCGGACCTGCGCGCCGTCGGGTACGTACCGTTCATCGTGATGCCGCTGCTGGTTGTCTGGCTCGCAAGCACGGGGCAGCTCGCGGCCCTCTCGGTCGGCCGCTACGCGCCGTATCCCGCAGCCTCCGAGCTCCCGCCGACCGGGCCGGTGCGCAGGGTGGTACGGAGGATGGTCCTCGGAGTACGCAACCGCCGCAGTCGATCGGCTGCGCCCGACCTCAAAGTATTGGAGGGCTAGATGCGGCGAGCTCTGCGCATCACGGGGACGCTGCTCATCCTCGCCGGCGCGCTCACACTTGCCTGGACGCTCCTCGTCTGGCAATGGCAGGACCCGTTCACGGCGCTCTACACGAAGTGGAAACAGCACCAGCTCGCCTCGCAGTACCAGAAGCGCGTCGAGGTGTTCTCGGCGCCGATCGCGACCACCTCGCTTGCCGACGAGCGCCGGAGCATTGCGCGCGAAGCCCAGCGCTATCGCGCGAACTCGACCCGCGGTGAAGCGATCGGGCGCATCCGCATTCCTCGCATGGGCGTGAACATGGTGCTCGTCAACGGCACCGACCACGAGACGCTCAAGAAAGGCCCGGGACGCGATGCACGAACGTTCATGCCGGGCGAGAACAGACTCATCTACATCGCGGGACATCGCACGACGTACCTCGCACCGTTTTCACACATCGACCGGCTCAAAAGTGGCGACCGCGTCACGATCGAGGTCCCGTACGGAACGTTCATCTACGCGGTGACATATCACCGCATCGTCAAGGCGACCGACCTCTCGGTGCTGCGCTCGCCGAAGCACGAGGTCGTCGAGCTGCAGGCGTGTCATCCGCGCTTCTTCGCTTCACACCGTTACATCGCGTATGCGAGGCTGCTCCGAGTGGAGCCGCGCGGCGCGAAGCCGTACGAGCTCGAAGCTCAGGCCAGCGGCAAGTAGCGCACCGTGTCGCCGGCGGTGAGCTCGCCGTCACCGCGAGGCGCGTGCACGAGTACGTCAGCCGTCGCTGCGCGCGCAATCATGTGCGACTCCTGACCCGTGATCGGCTCGAGCACGACACCGGTCGCGGACGGAACGGAGCGTGCACGAACGAACTCGTCGCGCTGCTTGTTGCGCCTGATCGGCGAGGCCAGACTCCCCGCCGAGTACACGGGACCGGGGATGCTTGCGCCCTGGAGGGCAAGCAATGCCGGCCGGACGAACACCTCGGCTCCGACGAGCGACGAGACCGGGTTGCCGGGAAGGCCGAACACGAGCGTTGACCCGCGCACGCCGAAGGCAAGGGGCTTGCCGGGCTTGACGGCCAGGCCCCAGAAGATCTCCTCGACGCCCAGCTCGGCCAGCAACCCGCGAACGAGATCGTGCGGGCCGACCGACACGCCGCCGGACGTGACGAGGACATCTGCCTCGAGCCCCGACTCGAGCGCACGCCTGTGCGCCGCCGCGTCGTCGGCAACGGTCGGAAGTGTCTCGACGTCGGCGCCGGCGGAGGCGAACGCTGTCGCGAGCAACACGCCGTTCGCCTCGTAGACCTCGCCGGGCCCAAGCGGCTCACCGGGCCGGCGAAGCTCCGTGCCGGTCGCCAGCACCACGACGCGCGGGCGGCGCGCTGCCGACACTTCGACGAGCCCGGCGGCAGCGAGTGCACCAATCTGCGCAGGCCCGAGACGCGAACCTTGCGCCACAACGACATCCCCCGCAGAGACGTCGCTACCTCGAGGGCGCACGTTGTCACCGTGGCCAACGGCTTGCTCGATCTCGACACCGTTGTCACTCTCGACAACGTACTCGATGGGGATGACGGCGTCGGCACCGTCAGGCACTACACCGCCCGTCGCAATGCCCATCGCCTCACCGGCCTCGAGCGCCCGCGGCGCGGGCACGCCGGCGGCGATCCGCGCGACGATCGGCAGCCGCCCCGGGGTATCGCTCGACCGAACCGCGAACCCATCCATCGCCGAGCTCGCAAAGGGCGGCAGGTCGACTCCCGAGCGCGCATCGTCTGCGATCACCCTGCCGGCCGCGGCCGCCACGGGCACAGGCTCCGCGTCCAGGGGTCTGACCTGCTCGAAGATGCGGGCCAGTGCCTCCTCGAGCGAGATCAGGTCCGCCATGAGTAGGGAGGCTATCCCGCGGCCGTGGGATATAAAGCTGCCGTGATCTCCGTCGTCGTACCGGTGCACGACGAGGAGCGGAGCGTCGCACTGCTCTACGACGAGCTGCGCTCCGCGCTCGAACCGCTCGATACGCCCTGGGAGGCGATCTTCGTCGACGACGGCTCGACCGACGGAACGTTCAGCGCGCTCACACGGCTGCACGCTGCCGAGCGGAACGTCCGGGTCGTACGCCTGCGCCGCAACTTCGGCAAGGCGACCGCGCTCGTCGCGGGCTTCGACCAGGCGCGCGGCGAGACAGTGGTCACGATCGACGGCGACCTCCAGGACGATCCCGCGGAGATCCCGCGACTGCTCGCGAAGCTCGACGAGGGCTTCGACCTCGTGTCGGGCTGGAAGACGCACCGGCGAGATCCACTTTCGCGCCGCATCCTCTCGCGCATCTTCAATCGCGTCACGAGCGCGTTCTCGGGCGTGCGCTTGCACGACATGAACTGCGGCCTCAAGGCGTACCGGGCAGAGGTCGTCCACGGGCTGCGCCTCTACGGAGAGCTGCACCGCTTTATTCCCGTGCTCGCCCACTATCGCGGCTTCCGCATCGCCGAGCTGCCCGTCAACCACCGCCCGCGCGAGCACGGCCGCTCCCGGTACGGCGTCGAGCGCTACGTGCGCGGCTTCCTCGATCTCCTGACCGTCTCGTTCATCGGCCGCTACCGGCACCGCCCGCTCCACCTGTTCGGCGGGCTCGGGCTGATCCTCGGCTTCATCGGCTCGGCGATCCTCGTCTACCTCACCGTGGTCAAGGCGCTCGGCCATGCGATCGGCCAGCGCCCGCTTCTGCTGCTCGGCGTCCTGCTCGTCGTGATCGGGATGCAATTCTTCTCGCTTGGGCTGATCAGCGAGATGATCACGAGCCAGCATGAGGAGCGTGTGCAGGAACGCGATCGCGCCGAGCTGCTCGTCGATGAAATCCTCTCCTGAGGCGTCGACTTGGCGGCGCCGCATAGAGGCCGGGCGGGCTTCGCCCGTGCGGCCGTTCCACGCCGGTTCTTGGATCGTGGCCGCCTGATCCCGCCGATGCCTCGTTGAGAGTCTGCTATTTCGGAACGTACGAGCGCGGCTATCCGCGTAACTCGCAGGTGATCTCATGCCTGCGCAAGGCAGGCGTCGACGTCGAAGAGGTCCACCTCTCCGTCTGGGACGACGATCGCAACGGGTGGTCTGCGGGACCAGCCCAGGCGGCAAAGCTCGCCGCCGCGGAAGCACGACTGCTACTTCGGCGACCGCGTGACTTCGACGCGTTCATCGTCGGCTATCCGGGCCACTTCGACCTGCCGGCTGCGCACCGTGCCGCGCGCGGTCGCCCGATCGTGTTCAACCCGCTCGTGTCGCTCGCCGACACGCTCGTCGCCGACCGAGGCCGCTTCCCTGCGGGCTCGTTCGCAGCACGTACGCTCGAGCGCATCGACCGCCACGCTTTCCGCGCCGCCGACGTCGTGGTCGCGGACACAGAGGCACAGGCCCGCTTCTTCGCAGAGCTCGCCGATCTCGGCGACGTTCCCGTGTGCTTCGTCGGCGCTGAAGAGCGGCTCTTCGGGCCGGGCTGGCACGTGGCAGACGAGTTCGTCGCGCTCTTCGTCGGCAAGCTGATTCCGCTCCAGGGGGTCAGCACGATCCTCGCTGCAGCCAGGCTGGCCCCCGACATCCGCTTCCGCATCGTCGGCAGCGGCCAGCTCGACGGACTGCTTGCCGATCCTCCCCCAAACGTCGAGCACGTGCCCTGGATCGAGTACGAGCAGTTGCCGGACGAGATCCGACGGGCCGGCTGCTCGCTCGGCGTCTTCGGCACGACCGGCAAGGCACGCCGCGTCATTCCCAACAAAGCGTTTCAGGCGATTGCCTGCGGAGCGCCGCTCGTCACCGCGGACACATCCGCTGCGCGCGAGCTCCTCAGCGACGACGCGAGCGCGCTCCTCGTCCCCGCCGGCGATGCGGAAGCGCTGGCCGGGGCGATCCGGCGACTTGCCGGGGACCCGGAGCTCGCGAACCGCATCGCCGCCGGCGGCCGCGCGGCCTACGAGCGCAAGGCGAGTGAGGCGGTGCTCGGCGAGCGTTGGCGCGGGATCCTCGAGCGACTGTTGTGAGACGGTTGCCGTTCTTCCCGAGCACGCGTCTGCTCCTCGTCGCGGGCATCACCGCGTACGCCGCCGGCTTCGCGGCGCTCTCGGCTCTGCGCCACGACGCGTTCATCACCGGCCGGTTCGACCTCGGGAACATGGTGCAGGCGGTCTGGTCGACGGCCCACGGACATCCGCTCGAGATGACTGACCTCCACGGCGACCAGATCTCGAGGCTGGCGGCTCACGTCGACCCGATCCTCGTCGTCTTCGCCCCGCTGTGGTGGATCTGGCCGAGCCCGGATTTGCTGCTCGTCGCGCAAGCGATCGCGGTCGCCGTCGGAGCTCTTCCCGTGTACTGGCTCGCTCGCAAGCATCTCGGCTCCGCGCACTCCGCACTCGGGTTCGCGCTCGCCTACCTGCTCTATCCGGCCACCGGTTGGCTCACGCTCAACGAATTCCATCCCGTCGCACTCGCGACGCCGCTCCTGCTCTTCGCATTCTGGTACCTCGACGAAGACCGGCTGCTGCCCTTCACGGCGCTGGCGATCGCGGCTGCAGCATGCAAGGAGGAGATCGCGCTCGTCGTGGCGGGGTTCGGCATCTGGTACGCGCTCTCACACAAGCGCTGGCTTGCCGGCGCGGCCATCGCGGGCGTGGCCGCGCTCTGGGCGGCAATCGCGATCGCGGTCGTGATCCCGCACTACAACGCAGGCGCGGAGTCGGACTTCTACGGGCGCTACAGCGAGGTCGGAGGTTCCGCCGGCGGCATCCTGAAGACTGCTCTCACTCACCCGCTGCGAATCGTCGAAGCGGCTTTCAGCGCACGCGACCTCCACTACCTGCTCGAGCTCGTCGCTCCGCTCGCCGGGCTCTGCCTCCTCGCACCGATCGTCCTCGTCGCCGCGCTCCCGGAGCTCGCGATCAACCTGCTCTCCTCGACGACGACGCAGACGTCGATCCACTTCCACTACACCGCAGGCCTGATTCCACCTCTGATCATCGCCGCGATCTTCGGCGCGAAGCGGCTCTCGCGCTGGCTGCTGCCGATCGGCGCCATAGTCGTGCTGGCAGCACTGATCGGCAACTACCGGCTCGGTCCGATTCCGGGCTGGCGGCATCTGCCCGGTGGCCAGCAGTTCCAGGCGACCGCTGCGCGGGTCACGGCGCACGACCGGATCGCGGAACGGGCGCTCGACCTCATTCCCTCGGGCGAGGTCGTCAGTGCGACGAACACGCTCGGCGCACACCTGTCCGCACGCCGTCGCGTGCTCAGCTTTCCGTTCCTCGAAGACGCGCAGTGGGTCGCCGCCGACGAGACGCAGCCCGGCTACGCGGATCGTTATGCACCGGTTCCGACCGCGGTGGAGCTCGCCGCGCTACGACGGAACCCTGAGTGGCACCTCGTGTTCGAGGAAGACGGGATCCTCGTCTTTCGCCGCGCGCCCATGTAGCTCGAGCATGGCGAGGACGAACACTGCGAGCACGAGCAGGTCGCGTAGAAGGACGAGCCAGATGTATCCGCCAAGCGCGAACACGTCGCTGTAGTGGAAGAACCACACCTGCGCGAGCACGAGCGCTCCAGCGGTGACGACCCATGCAGGCACCTCCAGCAGGAGCACGAACGGAATGAGCCACACGAGGTACTGCGGTGAGAAGAAGCGCGTGAACGCGAGGAAGCCCGCAATCGCCGCGGCGAACGCGAACGCGAGCCGGCGCGGATCCGAGCTAGGGCCGCGGGCGTAGAGCCATGCAACACCGAGGACCGCCGCCACCTGTGCGATCGAGCTCAGCACCGCGACTGTCTCGGGCAGCGACCCGACGAGGTCATACGAGATCGCATGGCCCGTTCGGTGGACGACGGTGGCGTCGTAGACCCCGAGCCGATCGGCCGCGGCGAGCAGCGAGCCGCCGAGGCTCTCGACCTGCAGCGAGCGGGCGGCCTGCGCACGAAAGCTCTCCACCAACCCGTGTGGCGCGACTGCGAGGAACGGAACGATGCAGAGCGCGGCAACGCCCGCGAAGGCCGCGAGCCCTCGCAACGCGAGCGATCGGCCTCCTGTCCGCCAGGCGAAGATCAGCGCTGGCGGCAGCAGGACGACGGGGTAGACCTTTGCTGCGAAGGCGGCGCCGAGGAGCGCGAATGCCGCCGTGCTTCTGCCGCCGGCGAACAGGGCCAGCGCCGCGACGGTCAGAAGCGCGGGCCAGGCGTCGTAGGTGTTGAGCGAGATCGGCCCGAGTGCGATCGGTGACAGGGCGAACAACAGCACCGCAGCGGTAAGGCGCCTCGTCGAGGCGCCCAGGCGCACGAGCAGCCACGTCAGGAGCATCAGCGTCGCGAGGCCGCAGAGAACCATCAGCGCCTTGAAGGCGGCGTTGTAGTGCGGCGCCCCGAAAGCGGCAGGCGGGAGGAAGACCGCCAGCGCACCGGGCGGATACTCCATGAAGAAATCGCGGTAGGGAACGCGCCCGTCGAAGACTGCGGCGGCAAAGCCCTGGTAGAGATGAACGTCGCGAAAGCGCGCAGCGCGAAAGAGCCCGCCGTCGGGAACGACGCAGGCCCCGATGTAGAGGGGGATCGCGGCAGCCGCGAGCCGTAGCGCGAAGCTACGGCTGGGTGCCGTCGCCGGGAACCTGGGAGAAGCCGTCGGAATTGCCGCTTCCCGAACTCGTCGTCGCCGGTGCCTGCGCCGTTCCCGTCGGCGTGTAGGTGCCGCCCCCCGTCATCGCGTACTGCAATTCACGCGTGATCCAGATCGGAGACGACTTCGGCGCCGGAAACTCCTTCGGGAACGGCGCGTAGTACGAGGCGCGTTCCATGAACAGCTTCCAGATCGTGGCCGGGAAGGTCGGCCCCGAGACCGCGATTCCGTGCACCGAGAGCATCGGGGTCTCGCCTTTCGGATAGCCGATCCAGATCGTGGCTTCGAGCCCGGGCACCATGCCGGAGAACCATGCGTCCGCGAAGTTGTCCGTGGTGCCCGTCTTGCCGGCGGAGGTCTTGCCGAAGTACGCCCCGACGCCGGTGCCTTGCGTCATGTTCTCTTCGAGAATGCGCACGACCTCGGCGGCGACCCAATCGGGCACGGCCCGCTTGCGTTGCGGCACGCCCCAGCCCGCCTCGGTATCCACCTTGCCGCCCGGCAGAACGACCTTCCGGATCGCCATCGGCGTCGAGTAGACGCCTCCCGCCGCGAGCGTCGCGTAGACGGAGGCCATGTCCATCGGTGTGACCACCCGAGAGCCGAGCCCCATCGACGGCACGTACGCACCGTCGCTCGTGCGGAGGTCGGTCCTTACGCCGAGGCGGTACGCCATGTCGGCGATGTTCTCCGGCCCGACGTCGAGCGACAGCCGTGCGTACACGGTGTTGTCGGACGCGAGCGTCGCCCGTTCGATCGAGGTCGGCCCGAGATACGTGTGGTCGTACGTCTCGGGGCACCACGCGGTGGGCGGATTCGTGTCGCACGATCCCGTCTCGGTCGGGTCGTACTTGAAAGGAGCCGAAAGATACGTGGTGGTGGCGGGATTCAGGCCCTGGGAGACCGCCGTCGTCAGCACGATCGTCTTGAAGGTGGAGCCGGGCTGGCGCCGGGCGGAGGAGGCGAAGTTGACCTGGTTCTTCGGGTTCCCCGGGCTGATCTCGGTCATGGCACGGATGGCGCCGTTGCTCGGATTGATCGACACGATCGCCGCCGCAGGATCGGAGGAGTACGGAAGCGTGCGCTTGATCGCGTCGAGGGCGAAGCGTTGCAGCCGGGGATCGATCGTGGTGTAGACCTTGAGGCCACCAGAGCGCACGGTGTTCGCGCCGTACTGCTTCTGCAGCGCTTCGCGCACGTAGCTGAAGAAGTACGGCTCGCGAATGCGCGTGTACAGGCGCCCGGCCTTGAGGCGGAGGTGGCGCTTCGCCACGGCGTTCGCGTACTGACTCGAAGTGATGTCGCCGTTGTTCAGCATCGCGCGGAGGACGTCGTCCCGCCTTGCGATCGCTTCCGCAGGGCGCTGGAACGGATCGAAGCGCGACGGCGCCTGCGGCAGGCCCGCAAGCAGCGCTGACTGGTCGAGCGTCAACCTCCGCGCCGGCCTGGAGAAGTAGGTCTGCGCCGCAGCCTCGATGCCGTAAGCGTGGTTCCCGTAATAGACCTGGTTCATGTACGCGGCGAGGATCCACTGCTTCGACTTCTTCCGTGCCAGCTTGATCGCCAGGCACGCCTCGGTGGTCTTGCGGCCGAGAGTCTGCGACTTGTTGCTGATGTACAGATTGCGCACGAGCTGCTGCGTGATCGTCGAGCCGCCCTGCACGACCTTCCCCGCCCGGATATCCGCGTAGAGCGCGCGCACGATGCCGAAATAGTCGAGGCCCCCGTGCTTGTAGAAACGCCGGTCCTCGATCGCAATCGTCGCCGTCGGCACCCACTTGCTGATCTGGTCGAGCGAGACCGGCTGCCGGTTGCGTTCTGCCGGAATCGATCCGAGCAGCGAACCGTCCGCAGCGAAGACGAACGAGTTCTGGCCGACCTCCACCGGCTTGAGCGAGTTGAGGTCGCAGCTGTTCAGGAAGACGGCCGCGCCCGTGAAGCTGGAGATGACGAGGAACAACGCGGTGCCGATCAACACGCCCGTCATGACCTTGCCGAGCCGCTTGCGCCTGTTCCTCACCCGGTCACGACGCCGCTTGCGCAGACGCTCGAGCAGGAACGCGTCCGAAGATTGTGGGCGTCGCCCGCGCGGCGGCGGGGTCACGCGTAGACACCCTCTGCGCGAAGCAGGTCGTACGCGCGCAGCCGGAGCTCGCGCTCGAGCTTCTCCGCCGCAGCCTCGTCAGGAGCGGGCGCGCGCACGACGACCGTCGCGTCTCCCGAGAGGTCCTGCACGAAGGCGTCGGCGTCGTCCGCAAGCGCTCGCAGCCGGTCCACGACCGCACCGAGGTCTCGACCTAGTGGAACCTGGAGGCTGATCTCGGCGACCTTCTCTCGACTGCGAATCGTGGAGTTCCGGATGGTATCCGAGACAAGGGTCTCGTTCGGGATCACGAGCCGGTCGCCGTTCTCGATGCGGACGAAGGTGTAGATCAATCCGATCTCCTCGACGACCCCTTCCGTGTTGTCCACCGCAACGGAGTCACCGAGCCGAAGGGGCTGCGTGAACGCGATCAGGAGCCCGGCGACGAAGTTCCCGAGGGTCCGCTGCGAGGCGAAGCCGACCACGATCCCGAGCACCGCCGAGGACGCGAGCAACCCGCCGGCCACCGCACGCACCTGCGGGATGACGAGCAGGGCCGACAGGAGGCCGACGAAGATGATCGTCGTCGTGATGCTCCGCCGAAGAATCCGGTAGCGGGTGATCGCGTCGGGCGGCAGATCCCGGCGCGCAATGCGGCGGTCGATCAGACGCGCGACGACGATCGTCACGACCATGACGCCGACCACGATGGCTAGACGCGTCCACGGGGACATGCGCTTCTATTCGACGGGCGTCCCGCGCTCCTTTGCGCTGACGGTCGTCACGGGAGCCTTTTCCGCGCAGAGAAACCCTCGTCGGTGCCGTGCCAGAACCGGATCTCGTCCTCGCCGAGCTTCCAGCACAGCAGCACGTCTTGTTCGCCACGCTTGGCCGGGAAGTCCAGAAGCCCCTCTTCGAGCGACTTCACCTGCGCTCCCGCCTGGTTGATCTGCTCGGCGCAGTCGGAGATCGCGTCGGCCTCGCGCTGGATCGTCTCGGCGAGGTCGTGCAGGTCGCTCGGGACCATGTCACCGCCGTTCCCGGCGATCCTGGTCACGAGCGCCGTCTGCCGGGCTTGCGCCGCGGTGAGGTCCCGCCGGTGCTGAACCATGCGCTCGACGATGGGGCGAAGCTCGGTGAGGGCGGCGTTGGCCTCCTCCAGGGTGAACACCCTCATGCGCCTATGATCATGCGGCCGTGCGCGCTGGTCAAAGGCAAGCGCTGGACATCTACCTCTGGAGCCGCGCGGCGATCTGGATCGCGGCGATCTTCGCGTTCTTCTTCTTCGAACCGAACCGACACCCCGACGCGAGTCGCTGGGACACGCCGCGCCTGCACGAGCTCGGCTACTTCACGGACATCTGGGCGCGCTGGGACAGCGACTTCTTCCTTCGAATCGCGCAGAACGGCTACGACGGAACTTCGGCCGCATTCCACCCGCTCTACCCAGCACTCGTCGCGGTCCTCGGACGGGTCTTCTTCGGCCACTACCTGCTGGCCGGGCTCATCGTGTCGCTCGCCTGCTGCCTCGGCTCGTTCCTCCTGCTCTACCGGTTGGCGGAGGAGCGGCTCGGGCCCGAGGGCGCAGAGCGCAGCGTCCTGTATCTCGCGGTGTTCCCGATGAGCCTGTTCCTGCAAGCCGTGTACAGCGAGTCGCTCTTCCTGCTGCTCGTGCTCGCGGCCTTCGCGCTCGCAGAGCGGAAGCGCTTTGCAAGCGCAGGCGTGCTCGCTGGTCTGGCGATCCTCACGCGCGCTGCGGGCATCGCCCTGCTGCCCGCTCTTGCGCTGCTCGCGTGGCGGGAGCGGGATCGTCTGCGCGCGCTCGGCGGCGTCGCGATCGCGCTTCCGGTGGCCGCGATCTATCCGCTCGTGCTCTGGCAGCAGGTCGACGACCCCTGGGCGTTCTCGCACGCACAGGACCGCTGGCACAGGCACGTCTCACCCGCCGGCCCGCTCGGTGGAATCTGGGACGGCGCCGTCTCGGCCTGGCGCGGGCTCGAGCAGTTCGTCGTCGGTCACGGCACGCACGTCGCGGGCGCGAATCAGATGCACGCAGCGGCAGAGAATCTGCAGGCGTTCGTCTTCCTCGTGCTCTTCGTCGCGCTGACTGTCGTCGCCTGGCGCCGGTTCGGTGCGCCGTACGGTCTCTTCGCCGCGGTCAGCCTCGCGATCCCGCTCAGCTATCCGAGCTCGCGCTGGCCGCTGCTCTCCCTGCCGAGATTCGGGCTCGTGGTCTTCCCGCTCTTCCTCGCGCTCGCCGCACTGACGAGCGGGAGGCCTCGGCTGCACAATGCCGTGGTCGCGTGCAGCGCCCTCTTCCTCGGTGTCGCGGTCGTGCAATGGGCGCTGTGGCAGTGGGTGGCGTGAACCGCGCGCTCACGCTCTGGACCGGCTTCGTCCTCGCCTTCGCAGCTCTGAGCTACTCACTGCGGTTCACCGAAGGGAAGCCACCCAAGGACCTGCTCTACAAGTGGGTGACCGTCGAGGGGAACCTCGTCCAGTACGGAATCATCGCGGCGATCGTCTACGGGATCGCCGGCGTCGCCGGTAATCGGCGCGAGGTCTTCGCAATGAGACGCCCGACTTCCTGGGGGACGGCAGCCCGCATCGGGCTCGGCATCGGGATCTTCATGATCGTCCTCACCCGGCTCCTCGGTCCGATCCTCCAACCGGGACGCGAGCAGGGGATCACGCCCGACGTCTGGCAGCCCAAGCACGCGGCCGCGTACATCGCGAACGGCCTCGTGATCGTCGTCGTCGCGCCGATCGTCGAGGAGCTGACCTTCCGGGGCCTTGGCTACTCGCTGCTCGCCCGCTACGGGAAGTGGGCCGCGATCGTCTTGACCGGCCTCGCATTCGGCCTGGCGCACGGCCTCGTGGAGGCGCTCCCCTTCCTCGCGGCGTTCGGAATGGGCCTCGCCTATCTACGCAGCCGAGTGAAAAGCGTCTACCCCGGCATGATCGTCCACGGCCTCTTCAACGCGGTTGCGCTGACACTTTCAGTTGCAGGGAAACCGCAGGTGGATATTCTGCGCGCGTGCGCTGCGGCCTGGTTTGCGCTCTCGCCCTTCTGACTCTCGTCCCGGCCGCCACCGGAGCGGCGCCCCTCGCTTCGATCCAGACGACGCCGGCCGCCGGGTCGGCACCGCTACGCGTGACCTTTGCGGCCGCCGGCGGCGCGACTTCGTATCACTGGGACTTCGGCGACGGGACCGCAGCAGACGGACAGACGGTCGAGCACACGTATGCGGCCGGTCGCTGGACGGCGACACTCACCTCCCGGTCGGCGGACGGCACGACGGAAACCGCGACAACCTCGGTCACGGCGTACGGGCTCACCTTGACGGGGCCGAACCCGGCGCGTTACGGCCGCAAGGTCGTCCTGCGCGGAGCGATCGTCCCCGGCGAGCGAAACCTTGCGGTCGAGCTCGCGGGCCCACGCGGGAAGATCGCGACCACCAGGACGCGCGCCGACGGCACGTATCTCGTTCGCGCGCGCATCAGGGCTCCGGGCTCCTACACCGCAACAAGCGAGCGGGCGGCGGCCGTTCCGCTCGCACTTCGAGTCGTTCCCAAGCTCGTCACCGGCTTCGCCGGGAGCAGCGCGCGCGGGAGCGCCTACTACTTCACCGCCCACCTCGTCCCGGCCGCAGCGGGAACGCTCGCCCTCAAGGTCGCGCGCGGGCAAGACGTGATCCTCGACCGCGCCTTCGGCAGCCGGGTGCGCATCAAGCTCGACACGAAGCGGCTCACGACGTACCGGATCACGACCCAGGTCGTGCCGAGCGAGGGGTACGCGGGCACCGTCCGGTCACTGCGCGCGAGCGTCGTCCTGCCGCGGCTCGTGCTCGGCGCTCGCAACACGGCTGTCGCACAGCTCGGAGACCAGCTGCGCCGGCTGCACTACGCGGCGCCCTACGGGCTCCGCTTCGACGGCCGCATGCTGGACAGCGTGTATGCATTCCAGAAGGTGCACGGGCTCCCGCGGACAGGAGCCGTCGACCCCCGCTTTTGGCAGGCGCTTGCGAACCCGCGCCACCCCGCACCGAAGTTCGCGAGGCCGGCAGCACACATCGAGGTCAACAAGGGCCTGCAGGTGCTCTACATCGTGCGCGCCTCGAAGATCGCTCTGATCGTCCCGATCTCGACGGCCGGCATCGCGGGGGCCTTCACGCCCGTCGGGAGGTTCGCCGTTTACCGCAAGGTGGGCGGCTTCGACCCCAGTCCGCTCGGGACCCTCTACGACCCGCTGTACTTCACCGGTGGTTATGCGATCCACGGCAATCCGTCCGTTCCGCCGTACCCCGCAAGTCACGGTTGCGTCCGCGTCCCGATGTGGGTCGCGCCGCAGCTCTACAAGACGATTCCGTACGGCGAGACTGTCTACGTGTATTAGCGCCGCGCTGCTCCTGCTCGCCTCGGGCTGCGGGAGCGCAGCACGACCCGTGCGCTACGAGGACCTGACGCGAAAGGTCGGCCCGCTCGAGTTCACCCGCATCACGCGCGACGTCTTTCGCAGCCGCTCTGCTCTTCGCGACGTCCTCGCGCGGAACAATCCCGGACGGACGATCACGTTGCCTCCGATCGACTTCAGCCGCCGCGA
Source organism: uncultured Actinomycetes bacterium (assembly GCA_963804935.1). Lineage (GTDB taxonomy): Bacteria > Actinomycetota > Thermoleophilia > Gaiellales > Gaiellaceae > 3-1-20CM-4-69-9. Next base: position 335,833 of record CAWDSD010000017.1, on the reverse strand, counting down.
GGTCTATCTCGTCGCCGCGGGCCCGCGCTCGAGCACCGGCTACGACCTCCGCATCGTCAGCCTACGAGACGTGGGCGACCGGATCGTGGTGACCGTCCACGAACGCACGCCGTCTCTGGGAGATCCGGTCCGCCCCCGAGTCACGTACCCGTTCCGGCTGATCGCGTTTCCTCGCAGCGACAAGCCTGTCAAGCTGAAGTGGCCAGGACGACCATGACCGAAGACCCACTCATCAAGCAGATCCGCCAGCAGATCTCCGACACTGACCGGTCGATCGTCGACGCGATGAACGCGCGGCTACGCCTCGTCGCACGGCTGAAGCGCTACAAGGAGTCCCGGGGTATCGGGTTCGTCGATCCGGAACGCGAGGAGTGGATGCTGCAGTACCTGCAGCGGGCGAACCGCGGGCCGCTGTCGGGTGAAGGCCTGCAGGAGCTGTTCGAAGGGGTGCTCGACCTCACGAAACGCGAGGTCGGGCGAGGCGAAGAGAGCTAGTTACTCGTCTTCCGGCTCGACAGCGAACTCGTCGGGCGTGACGTCCTCGAGGAATCTCTTGAACTCGGAGACCTTGGATTCGATCTCCTCTTCGGTGACCTCTTCGCCCTCGAACTCGATTGCGGACTCCTCGATCACGTCGTCCGCCGCGAAGATCGGCGCCTCGGCACGAATCGCGAGCGCAATCGCGTCGGACGGTCGCGAGTCGATCTCGATCTCCGAACCGTCGAGCTGGACGGTGATCTGCGCGTAAAACGTGTTCTCGCGAAGCTCCGTAACCGTGATGCGAGTCACCTGCGCGCCGAGCTGGTCGAGCATGTCGGTGACGAGGTCGTGAGTCATCGGCCGCGGCGTCGACGCGCTCTGCAGCTTCATCAGAATCGCGGCGGCTTCGGGATGGCCGATCCAGATCGGCAGGAACTTGTTTCCCTCAGCGGTCTTCAGCAGCACGATGGGCTGCTTGCCGACCAGATCGAAGCTGACCCCGTAGATCTGCATCTCCTGCATGGGCTTGCTCTGATGGTAGCTCAGCGGTCTCGCGCCGAAACCTCCGCAAGGGGCAACCGGACCCTTGGGCTACCCGGGAGTGCTCAGCCGGATTGTTCCTTCAGGCGCCACTCGGCGACGTCGCGGATGCTCACGATCCCGACGGCCCGCTCACCTGCCACGACGGGAATGTGCCGGAAGCCTCGTTCGATCATCGTCTCGCCGGCCTCCTCGACCGATGCGTCCTCGGTCATCGTCACCGGGTCCGGAGTCATCCACTCGCGGACCCGCGCCTCACTCGAATGCACGCGCCCGGCCACCGCTCGCATCAGATCGCGCTCAGTGAAGATCCCGATCATCCGCCCGAAGTCGGAGACGACGACCGCGCCTACGCCGAGCTGAGTCATCTTCTCGGCGGCTTCGCCGATCGTGTCCGACGGCTCGACCGAGAGGACGTCCCTGGTCATGACCTCGCCGAGCGTCGCCATGCGGCCGAGCATAGGCCAAAACGGTGGCTACAATCCACCGTCCCGGGCGATTAGCTCAGTTGGTTAGAGCGCCGCTCTGATAAGGCGGAGGTCCGTGGTTCGAGTCCACGATCGCCCATCACCGTCGGAAGTCCGTAGCCGTCGGAAGTCCGGCCGCTTCGCGGCCATGATGACTTCCGACGGTTTCTGCTCTCGATCCAGGCCGTTGTGGCCGACGCCGGCAAAGCCGGCATCGGCGGCGCTGGAATTAGTGGAGGACTTCCGTGCGGGAGAGGTAATCCTCGACGGCGAGCAGGAACGCGTTGTCCTCGGCCAGCTCCTTCAGCGTTCCCTTCGTCTCGTCGTCCAGGTCCTCGTCGCGCGCCAGCTCGCTGAGGAAGTTGCCCATGTTGCCGTCACGCGACATCGCGGCCATGCGGAGGAAGATCCGCTTCGCCTCGTCGTCCTGGCAGATCGCCTCGAGCGACTCCATGTCGTTCAACCACAGTCCAAGCATTTCAACCGTTCAACGCCCTCGGCGCAGAACGGGATACGCGTTACTTCGCGGCCTTCTCCAACGCCTCGACCAGCTCCTCGAGCTCGGTCTCGTCCGCGAAAGAGATTTCTAAACGATTCGACACGATTCGACTGGAGAAGCCGGTAATTCGGTCGGTCGCAACCTTCGCCCGGGACACGAGGGCCGGATCGAGCCTGGAGATCGGGCGCCGCTGCTTCGTCTTCGCGCCGGCCCACCGTGCAGCTCGCTCGGCGGCGCGCACCGACATGCCCTTCTGGACGATCTTGCGGGCCAGTGCGCGGCGGCCCTCGTGGTCCGGCACGGCGAGCACCGCTCGTGCGTGACCTTCCGTCAGCTGCCCCCGCTCGACCATCTTGAGCACGTCCTCCGGCAGCTCGAGCAGCCGCACGCGGTTCGAGACCGCCGGCTTCGACTTGCCGACTCGCTCCGCGAGGTCGCCGAGCGAGAGACCGAATTCGTCGAGCACCACCGCGAAGGCGCGGGCCTCTTCGACCGGCGACAGATCCTCGCGCGCGACGTTCTCTACCAGACCGAGCAGCAAGGTCTCGCGGTCGTCGGCTTCGCGGACGACCGCCGGGACCGTCTTCAGCTTCGCGTCACGCGCAGCGCGCCAACGCCGCTCACCTGCGATCAGCTCGTAGCCGCCGGCAGTTCGCGGGCGGACGAGCACCGGCTGGACGACGCCGGCGGCGCGGATCGAGTCCGCCAGCCCTGCGCCGGCATCCGAATCGAAGCGTCGCCGCGGCTGCCGCGGGTTCGGATGGATCGCGTCGACAGGCAGCTGGGCGAGCTCGCTCTCCGTCGCGCCACCGAGCAAAACTTCCAGGCCCCGGCCGAGGCCTCGTCTCTCACGCGCGCTCGACAAGCTCCATCGCCACCTTCCAGTAAGCGTCCGCGCCGCGCGAACGGCGGTCGTACGCGATTGCGGGGAGACCGTGGCTCGGCGCTTCGGCAAGACGCACGGAGCGCGGAACGGTCGTCGTGAAGACGAGCTCGCCGAAGTGCTTGCGCACCTCGGCCTCGACGTCTGCGGACAGCCGCGTGCGGCCGTCGACCATCGTCAGGAGCACTCCGCCGACCGCGAGCCGCGGGTTCAGTCGCGCCTTGACGAGGTTGATCGAATGCACGAGCTGCGACAGGCCTTCCAGTGCGTAGTACTCCGCCTGCACGGGGATCAGCACGCGGTCGGCAGCCGCCAGCGCGTTGACCGTCAGGGGTCCGAACGACGGCGGACAATCGAGGAAGACGAAGGAGTACCGCTCGGTCCCGCTCGACAGCGCCTGGCGAAGGTACGTGTCGCCGTCACTGTGCCGCGTCAGCTCGACGGTCGCGCCGGCAAGGTCCGGCTTGGCGGGAATCAAGTGCAGGTTCGGGAACTTCGTCGGCTTCGCCAGGTCCTGCAGCGAGGCGCCGTCGAGGAGGTCGTACGTGGACGTGCCGTTGGCCCGCTCGCCGAGCCCCGACGTTGCGTTTGCCTGCGGATCGAGGTCGATGACGAGCGCCGGCTCACCCGCCTCGGCAAGACAGGCGGCGAGATTGATCGCCGTCGTCGTCTTGCCGACGCCGCCCTTCTGGTTCGCCACCGCATAGACCTTCGCCACCTCGCCAGAGTACTCAGGCAAGCGGACGCTTTCTCGCGACGCCGACGCGTCGCGGAAACCCGTCCGGAGTCGGCCGCACTTTGCGCAAGACGAGGAGCCCGTCACTGGAGTCCGCGAGCTCGCCGCCGAGCTGTTCGGCCACACGGGCCACATGCTCGAGGTCGGCGCTCGGCCCGACCCAGAGGACGGCAGCGCCTCCTGGACGCACGAGTGGGAGGCACCACTCCGCGGCGACAGGCGGGATCGCGAGCGCCTTCGCGACCGCGACGCCGTAGGTGTCGGTCTCCTGTTGCTCTGCACGCCCCTCGATCACGCGAGTGTTCGGCGGCGCCCAGACGCGCAGGAAATCGCACTTGCGGCCGGTCGCCTCCAGCAGGACGACCTCGCGATCCGGCAGCCATGCCGCAAGCGGAATCCCGGGCACTCCGCCGCCGGAACCGACGTCGACGATCGGCCCCTCGAATGCCTCCACACGGTCGAGCCCGCGCAGGGAGTCCGCGAGCAACGCTGTGCGAGCCTCCTCGGCGTCCTTGATCGCCGTCAGGCCCGGTGTCTCGACGAGGGCTTCCAGCCAGCGTTGAAGCCGCTCATCCCCGTCGCCGCTCACAAAGGATGAACGACGACGTAGCGGTTGGGCTCGGTGCCCTCGCTCGTCGTCTCCACCCCGTCGAACTCCTTCAGGCGCAGATGCACGACCTTGCGTTCGATCGCCGTCATCGGCTCGAGGTCGACCGGCTCGTGGTCGGAGAGCGCTCGCTCTGCCGAACGCACCGCAAGCGACTCGAGCGTGACGCGCCGGCGGTCGCGATAGCCCGCCGCGTCGACGACGACCTCCTTGCGATCCTCGGGGTGACGTCGCCACATGACCGCGTTCGCGAGGTACTGCACCGCATCGATCGTCTGGCCATGGCGGCCGATGAGCATCCCCAGGTCCACACCCGAGCACGAGACCGTGATGGCTTCGTCACTCTCCTCCACGTCGATGTGCGCGCTCACTCCGACTCCGTCCACGATTCGGCTCACGAGCTCACGCGCTTCTGCGGCGAGCTCGGACTCGTCTACCGGCTCGGCCTCCTTCGTCGGCGCCGCGTCGGCGGAGATGGTCGCAATCACCTTCGCCGGCGTGAAGCCGACACCGAGAAGCCCGCGCTCGCCCTCCGTCACCACCTGGAAGCGCACGGCCGACTTGTCGAGACCCGGCTGCTTCTTTTCGAGCTCGCGCAGCGCCGCCCACTTGGCCTCGCCGACCGTCTCGCCGGTCGCCTCGACCTGCAGCTCAATCAACGCCTGGCCTTCTTCTTACGCTTCACGCGGCGCGGTGGCCCGGGCGCGGGCTTCGGCGGCGGCACCTCGGCCTCCGGCTGCGCACCGTCATCTGTGCTTGCCTTCGCGGGCGTCCGCGACGAGCGTTTCTGCGTCGTCGGTGCGGCCACCTTCGGAATCAGGCGGCGCGTGATCAATCCCTGTCCCACCGTCCAGAGGTTCGTCGTCATCCAGTAGAGGACGAGCCCGGTCGGGAATCTGAGGATGAACGGGATGAAGACGACCGGCAGCACCATCATCAGATAGCGCTGCGACTTCTGCATCGTCCCCGACATGAAGTACGTCGAGGCGATCTGGCTCAGCACGTAGACCGTGAGCAGGACGTAGCCCGACCAGTGGCTGTTCGCGTGCTTGGTGATATCCGGAACGAAGTGCAGCCAGGAGAATTCACCGCTGTCGATAGCGGCCTGCCCGCCGGGCGGGTGCTTCGCGAATGCGCGCAGCGTGTAGAAGAGCCCGATGAAGATCGGCAGCTGCGCCAGCAGCGGCAGACACGATGACGCCGGGTTGATGTTGTTCTCCTTGTAGAACTTCATCAGCTCTTCGTTCAGCTTCTGCCGGTCGCCCTTGTACTTGCGCTGAATCTCCTTCATCTGCGGCGCGTGCGCCTGCATGTTCTGCATCGAGTGGATCTGCTTCACCGTCAGCGGCACGAGCAGCATCCGGACGATGATCGTCAGGGCGACGATCGCCCAGGCCCAGGGCAGCCCGAACGAGTGCAGGCCGTTGAGGACGTGCCGGAGCAGATGCTCCAGTGGTGTCAGCGGGCTCGCGATCAGCGCGGCGACGATCAACGGAACACCTTCTGTTCACGCGCGTAGTCGACGCCGCCGCGGCTCCAGGGATTGCAGCGCAGCAGCCGCCAACCGGCGAGCACGGTCCCCTTGAACAGTCCGAACTCCTTGTACGCGTCGATCGCATACTGCGAGCAGGACGGGTGGTACTTGCACTGGCCGACTCCGAGGAACGGCGCAAGCGTGAAGCGGTACACCCAGACAGCGCCGACGCCGACGTACCTCATGCGGCCGCCTTGCCCAGGACCTCGTCCACGCGCTCGCCGAGCCAGTCGAACCCGTTCGCGGCGACGGCCTCGGGCGTGCCGGGCTTCACGATCAGGACGTAGTCGCGGCCGGCCGGGATCCGCTCGAGGCGCTCGGCCCAGGTCTCGCGCAGCTGGCGCTTGATCCGGTTCCGGGCGACCGCGTTGCCCGTGGAACGCGGCACCGCCAGCCCGAGCCTTGGCTCACCCCCTGCTTCTCCGTCCCGCTCAAACCAGTACAGGACCAGGAAGCGCGTCGAGGTGGAGCGGCCGTGTCTGTAGACGGCGTCGAAGTCTCGCGAGCGCGACAGACGGTTCCTGCGTTGCATCGGGTCCTTACGCGGAAAGGCTCTTACGGCCCTTGGCGCGGCGGCGCTTCAGAATCGCGCGACCCGCACGCGTCGACATGCGCGCACGGAAACCGTGCTTGCGCTTTCGCCGGCGCACGTTGGGCTGGTAAGTCCGTTTCACGAGGTCGAAGAGGGAGAAAAGTTGCTCCCGCGGGAGCCGTGGACGGGCCAGTCTAGCTGAGCCCTGCTACACAACGTTATCCACAGCCCGCGGGGCGAGAACTCCCTCCAAATATGACGAACCGACATGGTTGATCCACAGGTGTGGAGAGTCGTGTGGAGTTAGGGAAATCCCTGCAAACTCCACGAATTTCTTCCCCAGTTTCCACCGTTGTAGCGGCAGAAAGACGCTGGTATGCTCGCCGCTCCCCGAGCCGAAGAGGAGTGGTAACGCGGCGTGGATCGCCCAATTGAGCTGACTGCGGAAAGCCTGTGGAACGAAGTCGCCGGTCGGCTCAAGGGGGCCCTCAACGAAACCACGTACCGCACGTGGTTCGCCGAGGCCGAAGGGGCAGAGCTCTCGGACGACGCCTTTGTTCTAGGCGTTCCGAACGACTTCACGCGCGAGTGGATCGAGGGCCACTTCCTCGGGCTGATCGGTGCAGCAGTGCGCGACGTCACCGGCCAGGAGCGGCGAGTGGCGCTCTCGGTGACCGAGCGGACAACCGCCGATGCGCCCATTCCGCTCGAGGCGCCCAAGCGGCACGGCGCCGCCGGCTCCATGGACTCCGGGATGAACCCGAAGTACACGTTCGACCTGTTCGTGATCGGCTCGTCGAACCGCTTCGCACACGCCGCGGCGCTCGCCGTCGCAGAGGCGCCGGCGCAGGCGTACAACCCGCTCTTCGTCTACGGCGGAACGGGGCTCGGCAAGACCCACCTGATGCAGGCGATCGCCCAGTACGTGGCCGAGCACTCGAGCGACCTGTCCGTCCGCTACGTCACGAGCGAGACGTTCATGAACGACTTCATCAACTCGCTACGCGACAAGCGGATCGAGGGCTTCAAGCAGCGTTACCGCACCTACGACCTGCTGCTCGTCGACGACGTGCAGTTCTTCGAGCACAAGGAGCGCATCCAGGAGGAGTTCTTCCACACCTTCAACTCGCTCTACGAAGCCGGCTCACAGATCGTCATGTCCTCGGACCGGCCGCCGCGGGACATCGCGACGCTCGAGGCACGGCTCCGCTCGCGGTTCGAGTGGGGGCTGATCACCGACGTCCAGCCGCCTGATCTCGAGACCCGCATCGCGATCCTGCGCAAGAAGGTCAAGACGGACGGGATTCACGTCCCCGAGCCACAGGTCCTCTCCTTCATCGCCTCGCGGATCTCGACCAACATCCGTGAGCTCGAGGGTGCGCTCACGAGGGTGGTCGCCTTCTCCTCACTCACCGGGCGTGCCCTGTCCGTCGAGCTGGCCGAGGACGTGCTCAAGGACGTCTTCCCGCAAGGCGAGGCGGCGGAGGTCTCGATCCACCGCATCCAGGAGCTCGTCTCGGAACGCTTCCAGCTGACGATGGACGAGCTCTGCAGCGACAAACGCTCCCAGAACATCGTCTATCCCCGCCAGGTCGCGATGTACCTCTCGCGCGAGCTCACCGACTCCTCGCTTCCCAAGATCGGCAGGGAATTCGGTGGTCGTGACCACACAACGGTGATCCACGCGACCTCCAAGATCGCGCGTCTCATCCGTGAGGACAGATCTGTCTACAACCTTGTGCAGGAATTGACCGCACGTGTGAAGCAAGTCAGATGAGGGTCTGAGCCTGTTGACACACCCGATCTCTCCACCATCTGCGCCCCCTGCAAGAATGGCTCAACCAGGGGCATGGGGGCCTCCGTCCACCGGTCCCACACCCCCTATGACTACAACGAGGTTTTAAATGATTGAAAGCAACACCATGGTAGAGACGGGGATGAAAGTCATAACGCAGCGCGACGAGCTCGCGCAGAAGCTCGGTGTGGTCGCCCGAGCGGTCTCAACGCGTGCGAGCGTCCAGATCCTGTCCGGCGTTCTCCTGCGGGGCGAGGCCGGCCGGCTGCATCTCGCCGCGACGGACATGGAGCTGTCGCTGCGCTCGTCGGTCGCCGCGCAGGTCGACGGAGAAGGCTCCGTCGTCGTGCCCGGCCGTCTGCTGGTCGACCTCGTGCGGCTTCTGCCGGACAACGAGGTCACGATCGAGTACCGACCGGACGAGAACGTGGTGCACGTCACGTCGGGCTCGTCCACCTCGACACTGCACACCTACGCCGCGGAGGACTTTCCGCGTCTTCCCGATCTCGACGCGGTGGGGACGTTCACCGTCGAACGGCAATCGCTGCTCGACACGGTTTCGCGCGTCTCGCGCTCGGCGTCTCGCGACGAGTCCCGGCCGGTGCTGACGGGGATCCTCGTCCGGTTCGAGGCCGGGAAGCTCGTGATGGCTGCGACCGACTCGTACCGCCTGTCGGTGAAGGAGACGGAGCTCAGCGGCGAGGTGCCCGAACTGGAGGCGATCATTCCGGCGCGCGCACTCGGCGAGCTCGCACGCATCGCGCAGTCCGGCGACAACATCGAGCTCGGCGTGCACGAGAACCAGGTCGTCTTCGCTGCGGATGACGTATGGCTGACGACACGTCGCATCGACGGTCAGTTCCCGAACTACAAGCAGCTTCTGCCGGAGGCGTTCGAGCACGACGTGACGCTGCCGCGTAACGAGGTGCTCGACGTCGTCCGTCGCGTCGGCGTGATGGTGCAGCGCACGTCGCCGATCCAGCTCCGCTTCGCGGAAGGCGAGCTCACCGTCTTCGCCCGCACCCAGGACGTCGGCGAGGCGAAGGAATCGCTACCGGTGCAGTTCTCGGGCGAGCCGCTCGAGATCGGGTTCAACGCCGAGTTCCTGCGCGAAGGCATCGAGTCGATCGCCGAGGACGAGATCCAGCTACGTCTGATTTCTCCGCTTCGCCCCGCGGTCATCGAGGGCGGCGAGGACGACCCGACGTACCTGATCATGCCGATCCGGCTGCCAGGGTAGAACGGTCACTGTCTGATCGTCGACAGAGTCTCGCTTCGGAACATTCGCTCGTACGCCCGACTTGACCTCGAGCTCGAGCCCGGCCTGCTGCTGGTCGTCGGACCGAACGGAGCGGGGAAGACGAATCTGCTCGAGTCGCTGCATGTCGGCACGCAGGGCTTCTCGCCGCGGACACGCGCCGATGCGCAGCTTGTTCGCTTCGGCGAACGCGCCGGCCGGATCGCACTGCAGGGCCACCGCGGCGAGAATGCCTTGCAGCTGGAAGTCACGTTGGAGGTCGGCGAAGGAAAGCGCGCGAAGGTGAACGGCGCCGCCCTGCGTGCCGCCGAACAGCTTCGCAGCGAAGTTGCCACGCTCGTCTTCACGCCCGACCGGCTCGCGGTGGTCAAGGGCGGTCCCGCGGTGCGCCGCGCATACTTCGACCGGGTGCTGGGCCGTCTCGCTCCGGCGCGTGCTTCGCTCGCAGTGGAGTACGCCGCGGCGGTGGCGCAACGCAACGCGGCACTGCGGCGCGCGGCCGGCGGTTACTCGTCCCGCGACGCGATCGCCCCGTGGACCGAACAGGTCGCGACGCTCGGCCGCCAACTCGTCGAAGCTCGCACGGAAGTCGTGGCGTCGCTCGCCGCGCTCTTTGCGCAACGTGCCGAGGAGCTCGGGCTGCCCGCCGCGCGGATGACCTACGAAGGAGAGCCGCCGACCCTCGAGACGCTCGAGGCCCGGCTCGACCGTGACCTCGAGCGGGGGACGACGGGCCTCGGGCCACACCTCGACGACATCGTCTTGACGAGCGGCCCGCGCGATCTGCGGAGCTTCGGCTCCCAGGGCGAGCAGCGTCTCACGGTGCTCGCGCTCCTGCTCGCCGAGGCCTCGCTGATCGCCGAGCGGCGGGGGTTCGCCCCGCTGCTCCTGCTCGACGACGTTCTCTCCGAGCTCGACCCGGGCCGCCGGCGGGTGCTCGCCGAGCGTGTGCTCGGGTCCGGCCAGACGCTCATCACCGCGACGGAGGCATCGGCCCTGCCCGTCGATCCGGCCCAGCTGCTCGAGGTCGCCTCGGGCGAGGTACGGGCCGCCTGATGGAACGCATCGGGGACGCGGTCGCCCGGCAGCTCCGCCGCTTCGGGCCTGCGTCAGGGATGGCGCCGGTCGTCGAGCAGTGGGTGGGAGCGGTCGGGCCCGAGATCGCGCGGAACGCCTGGCCCGCGCGTCTGGCGCGAGACGGAACGCTGCACGTTCACACGCAGGATTCGATCTGGGCCTTCGAGCTGACGACCCGCGCCGACGAGATCCGTGGCCGCCTCGGTGACAGCGCACCGCGTCGCCTCGCGTTCGCGCCCGGACCCCTGCCGGAGCCCGCCGACGAGGGTCCCGAAGCGGTCCGGAAGCCCCCTCCGCCGCCGAGCCCGGAGCACGTTGCGAAAGCCGAATCACTCACGCGAGAGATTCGTGACGAAGAGCTGCGCAAAGCGGTCGCAAAAGCCGCAGCGGCAAGCCTTTCTCGCGGCGATAACGACCGCTCGTTTTGCTAGAATTCGGGGTGCCCGCAAGTGGGGAATTTGCAGGGCTTTTTTCATGAGTGAAGCCACGTATACCGCCAAAGACATCACCGTGCTCGAGGGCCTCGAGCCGGTCCGCCTGCGACCGGGCATGTACATCGGCTCGACGGGCGCCCGGGGACTCCACCACCTCGTCTACGAGGTGGTCGACAACAGCGTCGACGAGGCGCTCGCGGGACGCAACGAGCGGATCGAGGTGACGCTCCATCCCGACAACTCCGTGACGGTGAAGGACTACGGATCCGGCATCCCCGTCGACCAGATGGAGGAGCAGGGAACCTCTGCGCTCACGGTCGTCTTGACCAAGCTGCACGCCGGCGGAAAGTTCGGCGCGGACGGCTCGCCGTACAAGGTCTCAGGCGGCCTGCACGGCGTGGGCGTGTCGGTGGTGAACGCGCTCTCCGAGTGGTTGATCGCGGAAGTGCGCCGAGACGGAAAGGTTTATCGCCAGGAATTCACCCGCGGTGTCCCCAACGCCGATCTCGCCGTCGTCGGCGAGGCGGAGAAGGACGACACCGGCACGACGATTTCGTTCCTGCCCGATGCAGAGATCTTCGAGGAGCTCGAGCTCTCGGCCGAGACGCTGCAGCAGCGGCTGCGCGAGACGGCCTTCCTCACGCGCGGGTTGCGCATCGTCCTCACCGACGAGCGCGCCGGCGGCGAGGCGATCGAGTTCCACTATGAAGGCGGAATCAGAGACTTCGTCGCCCACGTCAACGCGGCCAAGGACTCGATCCACAAGAGCATCGCCTACTTCGAAGGCGAGAACGAGCAAGGCAAGATCGAGGTCGCGATGCAGTGGAACGCGTCGTACCAGGAATCCGTCTACACCTTTGCCAACAACATCAACACGCACGAGGGCGGCTCGCACCTCTCCGGGTTCAACGCTGCGCTCACGCGGACGCTGAACAAGGTCGCACGCGACATGGGCCTGCTGAAGGAAAAGGAAGACAACCTCGAGGGCGAGGACGTGCGCGAAGGCCTGGCGGCCGTTGTCTCCGTGAAGCTGCAGAACCCGCAGTTCGAAGGGCAGACGAAGACGAAGCTCGGCAACCCGTGGGTGAAGGGGTTCGTCGAGTCGAACGTCAACACGAAGCTCTCCGAGTTCCTCGAGGAGAACCCGACCGACGCGAAGCAGATCATCCAGAAGGCGATCTCCGCTGCGCGGGCGCGGCAGGCAGCGCGCAAGGCGCGCGACCTGACCCGCCGCAAGGGCGCGTTCGGCGGCGAGATCGCGAAGAAGTTCGCGGATTGCCAGGTGCGCGACCCCGAGCTGGCGGAGATGTTCATCGTCGAGGGCAACTCGGCCGGCGGTGCCGCGAAGGACGCCCGCGACAAGTCGAATCAGGCGATCCTCCCGCTGCGCGGCAAGATCATCAACTCGGAGAAGAACCGGATCGACAAGGTGCTCTCGAACTCCGAGGTGCAGCTGCTCGTCCAGGTGATCGGAACGGGCATCGGCGAAGAGTTCGACATTGCGAAGTTGCGCTACCACCGCGTCATCGTCATGACCGACGCCGACGTCGACGGCGCGCACATCCGGACGCTCGTGCTGACGTTCCTGTACCGCCACATGCCGGAGCTGTTCGAACGCGGGCATGTCTACATCGCCGTGCCGCCGCTCTACCTCGCACGCTTCGGCAGCCAGTCGAACTACCTGGAGAAGGATTCGCAGCTCGAGGAGCTGCTCGTGCGCGAGCGGTTCGGCGATCTCGAGATCGAGGCCAGGGACGGAGTGGAGGTCAAGCTGACCCAGGCGCGCTATGGGCGATTCGCGCGCACCCTGAACGAGTACCAGGGTTGGGCTGCACGCCTCCGCGCAGACTTCGGGCCGCAGGCAGCCGACTTCGTTCTCTCGCACCGTCTCGTCGAGAGCGAGGCGTCCTCTCCGGGCGAGGCTGTGACTGCGATCGACGCCGCGGCCGCCAACGGCTACACGTTGCAGCCGGAGGCCGACGCGGAGGCGCTCCGGATCCAGGTCATCGAGATCGAGACGAGCGCGATGCAGAACATCGTCGTGCCGGCGGAGCTCTTCGTGTCACCGATTTACGACCGCGTGCGGAAGACGTACGGCCGGCTCGCCGAGATCGTGGGGGGTCTCCCGCCCTTCTCCTTGAAGCACGGGAAGCAGAGCATGGAGGCGCTCACCTTCGAAGAGCTCCGCGACGGGGCGATCACGCTCGCGAAGAGCGGGCTGCAGATCACGCGCTTCAAGGGCCTCAGCGAGATGAACGCAGCCGAGCTCTGGGCGACGACGATGGATCCCGCCCGCCGCATGCTGATTCGCGTCGACGTCGAGGACGCCGCTGCCGCCGACCTCTGGTTCTCGCGCCTGATGGGCGACGAGGTCGAGCCACGCCGCCTCTTCATCGAGCAGAACGCACTCGAGGTGCGAAACCTCGATGTCTAATCCGCGGAAAATGCTCCGCATTTTCCGCGGGGTGGAAGTGAGATCTTCGCTGCGCTCGATGGATGTGAGAGATGTCTGATCTGACGCCCGAACCACTGGGCGCAGGGCGCGTCGAGACGCGCGAGCTCGACCAGGAGGTTCGCACCAGCTTCCTCGACTACGCGATGAGCGTGATCGTCAGCCGCGCGTTGCCGGACGTTCGCGACGGGCTCAAGCCTGTCCACCGCCGCGTGCTCTACGCGATGCACGAGGCCGGCCTGCAGCCGAACCGCCCGACGCGGAAGTCGGCGCGCGTCGTCGGCGACGTGATGGGCAACTACCATCCGCACGGCGACTCGGCGATCTACGACGCACTCGTCCGCCTCGCGCAGCCGTTCTCGATGCGGTATCCGCTCATCGACGGCCAGGGATATTTCGGCTCGGTCGACGGCGATCCAGCTGGTGCCATGCGCTACACGGAATGCCGGCTCTCGCGCATATCGACGGAGCTTCTGCGCGACATCGACGCCGACACGGTCGACTTCGAGCCGAACTACGACGAGTCGCGCCGTCAGCCGACGGTGCTTCCCGCCAGGTTCCCGAATCTGCTCGTCAACGGCTCGTCCGGCATCGCCGTCGGAATGGCGACGAATATTCCGCCGCACAATCTCGGCGAGGTCGTCAACGCGATCGTTGCGATGATCGAGGACCCGGAGATCGACGTCGAACGGCTGTCGCAGCACATCAAGGGGCCGGACTTTCCGACCGGAGGCTCCATCGTCGGCCGCGGTGGCATCCGAGATGCGTACCGGTCGGGCCGCGGGCGGATCTACGTTCGCGGGCGCGCGCACATCGAGCAGCTTCGCGGTGGCAAGAGCGCGATCATCATCACCGAGCTGCCGTACGGCGTTCGCAAGGCCGGCGAGGGAGGCGTGATCGAGAAGATCGCCGATCTGGTCAAGGCCGGAACGCTCACCGAAGTCCCGATGTCCGACGACGCGCTCCAGGACCACTCCGACAAGGAGGGTATGCGCATCTACGTCGAGTTGAAGCGCGAAGCTGTCCCGCAGGTCGCGCTGAACAAGATCTTCAAGCTAACTCCGCTGCAGACGACGTTCGGGTACAACGCGGTCGCGCTCGTCGACGGCGTCCCGAAGACGCTTTCGCTGCTCGAGCTGATTCGTCACTACCTCGTCTACCAGCGCGAGGTCGTCACCCGCCGGTCGAAGTATGAGCTGCGCCAGGCGGAGAAGCGCGCGCACGTCCTCGCCGGGTACCTGAAGGCGCTGGATGCGCTCGACGCGGTGATCGCGCTGATTCGCGCTGCCGCCGACACCGAGAGCGCGCGCGAGGGCCTGATGCGCGACTTCGATCTCTCCGAGATCCAGGCGCAGGCGATTCTCGACCTTCGCCTTTCGCGCCTGACGAAGCTCGCCCGCGAAGAGATCCAGGGCGAGTGGAACGACCTGCAGGAGCGCATCGCCGAGCTGCGCGCCATCCTCGGCGACCCGGCGCGCATCGACGGCGTGATCAAGGAGGAGCTGCTCGAGCTGAAGGACATCTACGGCAAGTCCGACGACCGCCGCACCGAGATCGTGCAGGCCGAGGACGAGCTCGAGCTCGAGGACCTGATCGCGGAAGAGGACATGGTGATCGCGATCACGCGCTCGAACTACATCAAGCGCCTACCGGTCACGACCTACCGCGAGCAGCGGCGCGGCGGCATCGGTGTCATGGGCATGGATCTGAAGGACGAGGACTACATCGAGCATCTCTTCGTCGCCTCGACTCACGACTACATCCTCTTCTTCACGAACGTCGGCAAGGTCTACCGGCTGAAGGTGCACGAGCTGCCGCTCGGCTCACGCCAGTCCAAGGGACGGGCGATCCAGAACCTGTTGCCGTTCCGCCAGGACGAGCAGGTGCGCGCAGTCGTGCAGACCCGAAACTTCGAGGAAGCCGAGTATCTCGTCTTTGCGACGAAGAACGGTGTCGTCAAGAAGACGCGGATGTCGGCGTACAACACGCCGCTCCGTTCGGACGGGATCATCGCGATCAAGATGCGCGAGGGCGACGAGCTCGTCGGAGTAAGGCACGCGTCGGGAACCGACGACGTTCTCATGGTCTCCCGAAAGGGACAGGCGATCCGCTTCCACGAGACCGACGTCCGGGCGATGGGGCGCGACGCGTCGGGTGTCCAGGGCATGCGCCTGCGACCCGGCGACGAGGTGATCGCGGTCAACATCGCGCATGACGACGCAGATGTGCTCGTGGTGACGGAGAACGGCTACGGCAAGAGGACGCCGGTCCGCGACTACCCGGTCAAGGGCCGTGGCGGTCTCGGGGTGAAGACGGTCCAGCTGACCGAGGCGAAGGGGCAGCTCGCCGGCTCGCGCGTCGTGCGCGACGGCTACCAGGTGATGCTGATCTCGGACGGCGGCACGGTCATCCGCATGGCCGTCGACGACATCAAGCGCTCGGGCCGTTCCACACAGGGGGTCATCGTCATGCGGCTACGGGAGGGCGAGCACGTCTCGAGCCTCGCACCTGTCGTCGAGGCCGCGGAGGACAAGAGCGATGCCACGAACACCCCTGAAGCTGTCCCGCAGGCATAGGCCTTTGCCACAAATCTTCCCCAAGCAGTGCCCCATACGGGGGAGATTTTGAAACCACCTCTTCCGAATAACGACGAAGAGCGGTATACCTTGAAACAAGGGGTACCAACCGCACAGGAAGACGAGGACGACATGATTGTCAGTCGGCAGGTTGACCTACTCGAGCCGATCGATCTCGCGGAGCACCTGAGCAAGGTCGAGCTCTATCTCGGCCAGGTCTGCCAGATCGCGGGCATCTCGAAGATGCAGCTCGACTACTGGACGAACAAGGCGCAGATTCCCACCAAGGGGAAGAAGCAGCGGATCTACGACATCGACGCGCTCGAGACCGTGATGCTCATCAAGCAGGCGAAGGACAAGGGTCTCAACCTCGGCGCGGCGATCGACGCCGCCCGCCGGTTCCGCGAGGTCCAGTCCACCGAGCGCCGGTCCCACGACGCGTCCGAGCTCTAGGTCTTCCGCAACCTCGCCGCCGCCTCCTCGGGAGGGAGGGTGTTGACGAAGACGCCGGCGCCGAGCTCGAGCCCGGCCAGGATGTTGAGCCGCGGGAAGAGCACGAGCCGCCAGTCGTCTTCACCGCGTTCGAGCCACGCGTTCAGCGGCACCTGACCTTCGAGCTCCTGTAGCCGCCGCACGAGCCCGGCCAGGGTCTGGAGCACAGGTCCCAGCAGCGGGCTGGTCAGCGCGCCGCCACCCGGTTCGGCGGGGGCGATCACCGTCTCGTAGGGCACGCGGCTCGCCCACGGACAGCTCGTCACGACCCCGTCGCGCTCGAGCACGACCTCTCCTCGCGGCTGCGCACGTTCGTGCGGCGGCTCCGGCAACCAGATCAGCTGCGAGTGAGAGTGGGCAAGACTCGCGCCTGCTTCGCGCCCTTCGTTGATCAGCGGGAAGACGTTGCCGGGCTCGTCCGCCGCACGCCGTTGCCACGCCGCCGCGACGAGCACGAGCTCGGCGTCCTCTGCTTCCGCGATGGAGCGGATGTGGCGGCGGCTGTGGACCACCACCTCCTGCCGCTCGAGCGCCGGGTAGAGGTTCGGCACCACTCGCACGTGCCAGTCGCCGGTCTCGGGCAGGACGAGGGTCTCGGGCGGGGTCATGTCCTCGTGACCGGCGCAGAAGGGACACGACGCGAGCTCGTCGGGAGACGGAGGGTCGAGCGCCGGTCGCGCGGCCCCTGGCCGCTTCGCGCGGCCGGGTGCGATCACCGCGACGCGGCCCGAGTCGGCGTCGCGGCGGAGCTCGCCGCTCAGGTCGTGTCGCCGGCCTTTTTCTCGAGGAACGGGCGAATCAGATCGACCGGGAAGACGATCGTCGTTGACGGCGAGGATCCGAGCTCGAGCAGCGTCTGCAGATACCGGAGCTGGAGCGAGACGGGTTGTTCGCTCATGACCCGGCGGCCTCCTTCAGCCGCTCCGCGGCCTGGAACTCGCCCTCGGCGTTGATGATCTTGGCACGCCGCTCGCGTTCGGCTTCGGCCTGCCGCGCCATCGCGCGCTGCATCGACGATGGGATCTCGACGTCCTTCACCTCGACGATCGAGACCTTGACTCCCCACGGTGCCGTCGACTCGTCGATGATCCCCTGCAGGATCGCGTTGATCTTCTCGCGCTCCGACAGCAGCTCGTCGAGCACGTGCTGGCCGAGCACGGACCGCAACGTCGTCTGCGCGATCTGAGAGGTCGCGACCATGAAGTTCTCGATCTGGACGATCGCGGACTTCGGATCGACGATGCGGAAGTACGCGACGGCGTTCACGCGGACGGGGACGTTGTCCTTGGTGATGACCTCTTGCGGCGGAACCGTCAGCGTGATCGTGCGCAGATCGACCTTGACCATGCGGTCGACGACGGGGATCAGCAGGAAAAGACCAGGCCCCTTCGGTTGCGGCAACAGGCGCCCGAGCCGGAACACGATGCCGCGCTCGTACTCCCGAGCGACCTTGATCGCCGCGAAGAGAAAGAGCACGATGAGCAACACGAGGATCGCGGCGATGATGAGCGCGGCGTTCACCGGCTCGATCCTATGCGCTGCCGAGCGGATGGACTGTGAGTACGAGCCCGTCGAGCGATTCGACCTGCACCTGCTCCCCGGGGCGAAGCTCCTCGCCGCCTGAGGTGCGCGCCTGCCAGAGTTCCCCGTTCACGTAGACGAGACCGCCGCCTCGCACCTCGCCGACCGAGCCGGCGATCAACTGCGGCCCGACCTCGAGGGGCCGGTGCCTTACCTGAACGGCTTTGCTGAGCGCGAACGCCCAGACCCCTCCCAGGACGACCGCGACTCCGATCACGAGCGGTTTCGAGGTGTGGTAGCCCGGTGCGTTCTGGAACAGCATGATCGATCCGACCGCCACGCTGATCAGCCCGGCCAGCGTCAGCGCGCCGTGTGTCGGCACGTGTACGTCTACGACCAACAGCGCAACACCCAGGAGCATCAACAGCACCCCGCCCCAGCTGATGGGCAGGACCGAGAAGCCGAACAGGGCGGTGATGAGCGCGACCGCCCCGAGCGCGCCGGGCAGCACGACTCCCGGATGGAAGATCTCGAAGCCGATCCCCGCAAGGCCCGCGAGGAAGAGCAGCGGCAGAATGTTCGGATCGATCAGCGTGTTCAGCAGGCGCGTGAAAAAGCCGAGGTGAACATCGTGAATCTGTGCGCCGGCGAGGTGGAGGGTGTACCCCTTGGGCTTGGTCTTCACGCCGTCTGACTGCTCGAGCAGCGACGAGATCGTCGGTGCGACCGCCTCGATCACATTCAACTTCAGCGCTTCCTCCGCCGTTGCGTTGGTCGCGACCCGCACCGCACGATCGGCCCACCGGACATTCCGCCCGTGACTCTGTGCAAGTGCCCGTAGCGACGCCGCCTCGTGATTGATCAGCTTGCGGCGAAGATCGGAGCCGATGTTGCTACCGCCCGAGTCGATCGGGGTGGAAGACCCGATGTTCGTCTGTGGCGCCATGCCGAGGTAGTCGGCCGCCTGCGCGATCCAGACTCCGGCCGAACCGGCGGTCGCGCCGTCGGGGCCTACCCAGACGAGCACCGGGAGCTTTGCGTTGAGCTCGCAGAGCACGATCTTGTCCTTCGACTCCAGCAGGCCGCCCGGAGTGTCGAGCACGATCACCGCCGCCGCGTAGCCGTCCTTCGCAGCCTGGCTCAGGTTGTGGCAGAGGTAGTTCTGCGTGACGGGATTGACCTCTGCGTCGAAGTGGATCGCCAGCACGCGCGGGACCGCTGCCGAGGCGGACGGGGCAAACGCGAGCACCGCTCCGGCGAGCAAAAGTACCCGCAAAAAGGCCCTCTTCAACTCGTAAGGATTCTATCAGGGGAAGGGCGTGCGCCCTTGAGGCCGAAGGCGGGTATAGGCAACCTGAGCAGCAGGTCGCCGTCGCCATGAAACCTCTTCTCGTTGCCGTGCTCCTCTTCTTCGCCGCGCCCGGCGCAGCATTCGCGGGCGCGTCGCTGACGATGCGCGAGGTGCCGTTGCACGGCGAGCGGACGCTCGCAGCGGCGACACCCGAGTTCGATCTGGTCGGGCTGCACTGGCGCGGCTCCGGCGCCGTTTACTTTCGAACGAGGTCGCCGGCCGGGAAGTGGAGCGCGTGGCGGCGTGCCGATCCCGAGGCGGAGGACCTCCCGAACGCCGGAACGGCGGAGGCGCGCGCGGAGGGGGGCTGGCGCATTGGCAATCCCTACTGGACCGGCGCGGCCGATGCGATCCAGTACAGGCTGCATGGCCGTGTCGACCGTCTCCGCGCGTACTTCGTTCGGAGCCCTGAGGTGCGGATCCCATTGCGGCGCGTCTCGATGGTCGGTTCACCCCTGATGCTCTCGCGCGAGGTCTGGGGCGCGAACGAGGCAATCCGGCGCGCGCCGCCGAGCTATGCACCGAGCGTGCAATTCGCGGTCGTGCACCACACCGCCGGCACGAACTCCTACACCGCTTCGCAGTCCGCGGCGATCGTCCGAGGGATCGAGATCTACCACGTGAAGGGCAACGGCTGGAACGACATCGGCTACAACTTTCTCGTCGACAAGTACGGGCAGGTGTTCGAGGGTAGGTACGGCGGTGTCGACAGGCCGGTCATCGGCGCGCACGCCGAAGGGTTCAACACCGGTTCCGTGGGGGTCGCAGTGCTCGGTAGCTACGGCTCGAGTGCGCCGCCGAAGGTCGCGCGGACGGCACTTGCGAATCTCCTCGCCTGGCGACTCGACATCGCGCACGTCGATCCGACGTCGAGCCTGACGTGGGCTTCCGGCGGCAACGAGCGCTACGCCGCCGGAGTTCCGGTCGTGTTGCGAACCGTCTCAGGCCATCGCGACACGGGCTTCACGACGTGTCCCGGGGCTGCGCTCTACGCCCAGCTCCGTGCGATCGCGCAGCAGGCAGGGGCGATCGGGTTGCCGAAGCTCTATGCGCCTACCGCCCGCGGCGCGATCGGCGGACAGGTGCGCTTCCGCGCACGTCTCTCGGAGTCGCTGCCCTGGACCGTGACGGTCGCGGACTCGACCGGGACGATCGTGGCGACCGGCACCGGCACGAGCCAGGACGTCGACTGGACGTGGGACGCCACAGCGGCTGCGCCGGGCTCGTACTCGTGGACGATCGCGGCGGGCGACACGGTGCGCAGCGCAACCGGCAGCATCGGCGCGAAGGCTGTCCCCCTGGCGATCCGCTCGGCGACGGCGGTTCCGCGGACGATCACGCCGAACGCCGACGGGCAGACCGACTCGAGCCTCATCACGTACACGCTCAGCGCCCCCGCAACCGTGACGGCGACGTTGCGTGGTCCCGACGGGCGAGATCTCTCCGTGCTCTTCTCGCAAGCGCGCAAACCGGGAAAGCAGACCTTCCGCTTCACGGCGGCGGGGGTTGCCGACGGTCGCTACGAGATCGTCCTGAGCGCGACCAACGGCATCGCGACGGTCACGACTGCGATTCCCGTTCTCGTCGACCGGACGGTTCGCGGCTTCGCCGGGACACCGGCCGCGGTGTCGCCGAACGGCGACGGCACCTCCGATGCGCTCACTTTCGGGTTCGAGCTCACACGAGCTGCGTCGGTCCGGCTCGACGTCGCTCAGGCGGGAAAGACGCTCGTACCCGTCTACTCCGCCGACCTCCAGGTCGGAGTCGAGTCCGTGTCCTGGAGCCCATCCGGTCTGAAGGACGGCAAGTACGCCGCCGTTTTGACCGCGACCAACGACCTCGGCACCGTTGTGCACACGATGTCGTTCCGCATCGACACCGTGGCTCCGACGTTGCGTGCGCTTTCCTTCCGCAAGCTGCGCTTCCGCGTGAGCGAGCCCGCGACCATCCAGCTTGTCGTCAACGGAAAGCTCGTCACCCGCACCGTGCGTGCCGGAGTGTTCTCCTTTCGCCCGCCTCGCGTGCGCAGTGTTCGCATCGTCGCCCGCGACGCAGCCGGCAACCTCAGCCGGACGCTGCGGTTCCCGTAGTCCAGGCGTCGTAGTCGCGCTCGAGGTGCAACAGGATCGCGGCGAGCAGTCGTGCGCGGTCGACCGGTTCGCCGAGCACCACGCGCAGTGACGTCGGCGGGGTGAGTGTGTCGGCCGGAAGCTCCTGCGCGGTCTGGTTGACGTTCACTCCGACCCCGAGCACCACCCGGCCTTCGCTCGACTCAGCCAGGATCCCCGCGACCTTGCGCATGCCGATCAGCAGGTCGTTCGGAAACTTGATCGCCGGCTCGATCCCGGTGATCTCTGCAATCGCCTGGGCGACGGCGCCTCCTGCAACGAGTGAGAGCTCGGGCAGACGGGGCGGCTCGACCGGGGGGACGAGCAGGACGGAGACGAGGATGCTCGTGCCCGGCGCCGCCTCCCAGCGTCGGCCCAGACGGCCTCGCCCTTCCGTCTGCTCCTCTGTGACCGCGACCGCTCCCTCGGCGCTATCCTCGCCCAGCATCCGCTGGGTGGACACCGTGACTTCTGCGTAGCGGTAGACCTTTCCGAAACGGCCACGAAGGAGCGGCCTCACTGCGTCCGGGGCGAGCGAATCGGCCACGCTCCTAGACTAGAGCGCACAGATGCAACTGCCTCGCGGCCGCCGCCGTCCAATTCAGCAGTCCTCCGGTTCGGAAGGGCCCCTCGTCTACGCACGGCTGAGCGATCCGATTCTGGTGAAACGAGCAAAAGACGGCGATGCGCAGGCACTGGCGGTGCTCTGCGAGCGGCACGCCCCACGCGTTGAAAAGCTGGCCGGCCATCTGCTGCGCGACCCTGAAGATGCGCGGGACGCCGCGCAGGAAGCGCTTGCAAAGCTCTGCGTCAAGATCAAGCAGTTCCGCGGGGAATCCCAGTTCGCAACGTGGCTCCACCGGTTGACGATCAACGCCTGCCGCGACGTCGCGAACCGGCAGCGTGCGCGCGCCTGCGAGCCGCTGCTCGAGGACCGGCGCGCCGCCACCGACGCGGATCCGGCGCGCGAGGCCGATCGCGCAGAGCTCCGGAGCGAGCTGAACCGCTGCCTCGCGGAGATCGCGCCTGAGCAGGCGCGCGTCGTCGTGCTCAAGGATGCGCTCGGTCTCTCTTTCGAGGAGATCTCCGAAGCCGCCGGGATGCCGGTCGGAACCGCCAAGTGCTACGCCCATCGTGGCCGCAACCGACTGCGCGACAAGCTCTCGGACGTCGCGTGAGCGTTACGACACCGTTCGGGCGCGAGGCGATCGAACAGATCCTGCCCCACCGGGAGCCCTTTCTCCTGATCGACGAGGTCCTCGACCTGCGGCCGGGCGAAGGCGCCGTCGCCCGCAAGACGGTGCGCGCCGACGAGTGGTATCTCAGCGGGCACTTCCCCGGACGGCCGGTGATGCCGGGCGTGCTCATCGTCGAAGCCCTCGCACAGACGGGCGCGCTTGCCGTGCTGAGCGAGGAGGAGAACCGCGGCCGGCTCGCGCTCTTCGCCGGCATCGACGCGTGCCGCTTCAAACGCATCGTCGGACCGGGTGACGTGCTCGAGCTGCGCTGCGAGCTCGAGCGCATGCGCGGACCGATCGGGCGCGGGAAGGCCGAAGCCCGCGTGGGGGACGAGCTCGCCTGCCGAGCAACCTTGACTTTCGCGGTGGAGCAGAAGTGATCGGCAAGGCGCAGGGCGCGCCGATCTCGATCACCGGTCTCGGCGCCTACGTGCCGAGCCGCATCGTCACGAACGACGAGCTCTCGACGATGGTCGACACGAACAACGAGTGGATCATGGAGCGCACAGGGATCCGCGAGCGCCGCATCGCAGCGCCCGAGGAGGCGTTCACCGATCTCGCGCTGCCTGCCGCGAAAGCTGCTCTCGAACAGGCAGAGCTGGATGGGGCTGACCTCGACCTGCTGCTTTGCGCGACCGTCACGCCCGACATGATGTTTCCGACGTCGAGCGCGCTGCTCGCCGACACGCTCGGCGCGAGGGACGCCGCCGCCTACGACCTGCTGGCGGGCTGCACCGGCTTCATGTACGCCCTCGTGCAGGCCTACGGGATGATGGCGGCCGGGCTTGTGGACCGCGCACTCGTGGTCGGCGGAGACGTGCTCTCGCGGATCCTCGACTGGACCGACCGCTCGACGGTCGTGCTCTTCGGCGACGGGGCCGGCGCCGTCGTTCTGGAGAAGGTCGACAAGCCGGGCTTCCTCGGCTTCGAGCTCGGGGCGGACGGCGGCGGCGGCGTTCACCTCTCGCTACCCGGAAGCGGCTCGCGCCGGATCGAGGACGCCTCCGCCAACGGGTTCGTCCACATGAACGGCCGCGAGGTCTTCAAGTTCGCGACCAGGGTGCTCGTCTCGTCCGCGGAAGCCGTCCTGGAACGCTGCGGCGTCTCGGTCGAGGACGTCGATCTCTACGTCCCTCATCAGGCCAACGTCCGGATCATGGATCACGCCGCCGCGAAGCTCGGGATCCCGCCGGAGCGCATGGTCGTTAACGTTGACCGCTACGGCAATACGTCCTCGGGGTCGATTCCGCTTGCCCTGGCGGAAGCGCAGGCAGCCGGGCGGCTCAAGGAAGGAGACCTGGTGTTGATGACTGGCATGGGAGCGGGCCTCACGTGGGGCTCGGCTCTGATGGAGTGGACAGGATGAAGTCGGGTCGCGTCGCTTTCTGCTTTCCCGGCCAGGGATCGCTGGAGGTCGGGATGGGCCGTGAGGTCGCCGCCGCCGTGCCCGAGGCGATGGACGTCTTCGAGCGGTGCAGCGCGGCCACCGGAATGGACCTGAAGCGCCTCTGCTTCGAGGGGACGGAAGCAGAGCTCGTCGAGACGGAGGTGCAACAGCCCGCGCTCGTCGCCACGAGCCTGGCCGTCCTGGCGGCGATCAGGGAGCGCGGCATCAAGCCGGACTTCGTGGTCGGCCACTCGGTGGGCGAGTTCGCCGCACTTGCCGCGGCGGGGGCGCTCCGGTTCGAGGAAGCGGTGGTGCTCGTGCGTGAGCGCGGCCTCGCGATGGCCGAAGCCGCGCGCAAGAACCCGGGCTCCATGGCGGCGATTCTCGGTCTCGACGACGAGGTGGTGGAACGGATCTGCCGCCGGATCCTCAACGTGTGGCCCGCGAACTACAACTGCCCGGGCCAGATCGTCGTCTCGGGCGAGAATCCGGCGATCGACGAGGCGTGCGCCGCCGCTGAGCAGGAAGGTGCCCGTCGTGCGATCAAGCTTCGCGTCTCAGGTGCGTTCCACAGTCCGCTCGTCGCCCGCGCGGCCGACCGGCTGCGTCCGGCGCTCGATCGCGTGAAGTTCGCGGAGCCGGCGTCGCCGTTCATGTCCACCGTGACCGCCCGTGTCGAATCGGCCAAGCGGATGGGACCACTTCTGGTCGAACAGCTGACGGCCCCGGTTCGCTTCACCCAGGCGACGCAGGCACTGATGATGGAGGGCGTGCACACCTTCGTCGAGGTCGGTCCGGGCAACGTTCTCGCCGGCCTCGTCAAGCGAATCGACCGCAACGTGAAAACCGTGTCCGTCTCGACGCCCGAGGAGATCGACAAGCTCGAGGAGACGCTCTCCTCTGGCTGACGCGTTCGCGTCGCTCGAGGGGAAGGCCGCCCTCGTCACCGGCGGCTCGCGTGGGATCGGGCGTGCGATCGCGCTCGAGCTGGCGCGCGCGGGCGCGGACGTCACGCTCAGCTACCGCTCTGGCAAGGACGAGGCCGAGCAGGTGGCGAGCGAGGCGGGAGCCCGCGCCGTCGAGGCGGACGTCTCCGACCCCGAGCAGGCGAAGGCACTGGTCGACGCCGTCGGCGAGCTGGACATCCTCGTCAACAACGCAGGCGTGACGCGCGACGGGCTGATCGCGCGAATGTCGGACGAAGACTGGCGCATCGTGATCGAGACGAACCTGAGCGGGACGTTCCATACGTGCCGTGCCGCGGCCCGCGGGATGATGAAGCGCCGCTCCGGCTCGATCGTGAACGTGTCGAGCATCGTCGGCCTGCACGGAAACCCCGGCCAGGCGAACTACTCGGCCTCGAAGGCGGGGATCATCGGGTTGACGAAGGCCCTCGCACGCGAGCTCGGCAACCGCGGGGTTCGCGCCAATGTCGTGGCACCGGGATACGTCGACACCCGGCTGACGCAGGTGATCGCCGACGAGATGAAGGAGCTCATGCTCGCGAATACGCCGCTCGGCCGTTTCGGCCGGCCGGAGGACATTGCCGGAGCGGTACGTTTCCTCTGTTCCGACGACGCCTCGTTCATCACGGGCGAGGTACTGCTGGTCGACGGCGGATTGGGGATGTAGATGTCGAGCAACGGACGAAGACGGGTTGTCGTCACCGGGGTCGGTGCGGTCACACCGCTCGGCAACGATGCCGAGACGACCTGGCAGACGCTCATTGCGGGAGAGTCGGGGGCCGGACCGATCACCCAGTTCGACTCGACGGATTACTTCGTCCATTTCGCCTGCGAGGTGAAGGACTTCGACCCCTCTCAGTGGATCGATCGCAAGCAGGCGCGGCGCATGGACCGCTTTGCGCAGCTGATCCTCGCCGCGGCGCGCCAGGCCGAGGCCGACTCGGGCATCGACATCAAGGCAGACGGCGACCGCGTCGGCGCTTCGATCGCCACGGGGATCGGTGGGATCAAGTCCTTCCAGGACTGTTACGACACGCTGATCTCACGCGGCCCCGACCGCGTGAACCCGTTCGCGATCCCCTGCATCATCCCGAACATGGGGGCGGGCTGGGTGTCGATGGAGCTCGGGACACGGGGGCCGCTGTCGTCCGAGTGTACGGCGTGCGCCGCGTCGAACATGGCGATCGGCCAGGGCCTCGACGACATCCGGCTCGGCCGAGCGGACGTCATGCTCTGCGGTGGGACCGAGTCCGCGATCAACCAGGTCGGCATCGCCGGCTTCGGAGCGATGCGCGCGCTTTCGCGCCGGAACGACGATCCGAAAGGGGCCAGCCGCCCCTTCGACGCGGGGCGGGACGGCTTCGTGATGGGCGAGGCAGGGGCGTTGCTCGTGCTCGAAGAGCTCGAGCGTGCCCGTTCGCGCGGCGCCACGATCTACGCCGAGGTCGCCGGCTACGGCATCTCGTCCGACGCGAAGCACGTGACCGAGCCCGATCCCACCGGCGAGAATCCCGCCCGCGCGATGCGGATGGCGTTTGACGACGCCGGCATCGATGCGGGCGAGATCGACTACATCAATGCGCACGGAACGTCGACCCCGCTCGGCGATGCCGCGGAGACCCGTGTGATCAAGCTTGCACTCGGCGAAGAGAACGCCCGCAAGACTCCAGTCTCGTCGACGAAGGGTGCGACGGGCCACTGTCTCGGCGCCGGAGGAGCGCTCGAGGCGATCTTCTCGACGCTTGCGATTCGCGACGGCAAGCTGCCGCCGACGATCAACTACGAGGTCGAGGATCCGGCGTGCGACCTCGATTACATTCCGAACGAGACGCGCGATGCGGACGTGCGTGTGGCCGTGTCGAACTCGTTCGGTTTCGGCGGTCACAACGCGTCGATCGTGCTGAAGCGCGTCGAAGACTAGGCTCGTCACCGTATGGCCAGAGAGCGTTGGGCGACGTTCGATTGCTACGGAACGCTGATCGACTGGAACGGCGGCATCCGCCGCGAGCTCGCGCGCGTTTTCGGCGAGCAACGCGCAGGTGCGCAGCTCGAGCGCTACCACGAGCTCGAGCCGACGTTGCAGGCCGGCGAGGGGCGAAGCTATCGGGAGGTGATGACCGGGACAATGGCGGCGCTCGGCGCACCGAAGGGTGAGGAGGGCGGGCTCGCGGCAGCTCTGCCCGAGTGGGAGCCCTTTCCGGAGGTTCGCGCGTCCCTCGAAGAGGCACGCTCGCGCGGTTGGAAGCTCGCGCTCCTCTCGAACACCGATCGCGACTTCATCGAGGCGTCGATCGCGCGGATCGGCGTTCCCTTCGAGCTTGCGATCGTCGCGTCGGAAATCAATTCGTACAAGCCGAGGCACCAGCACTGGTTGCAGTTCCTCGAGGAGACGGGCGCTCCGCGTGGCGCTCACGTGCACGTCGCGCAAAGCCACTACCACGACATCGTTCCCGCGAACGAGCTCGGTCTGCAGTCGATCTGGATCAATCGCTACGGCGAGCAGCACGAGCCGCCCCCGACCCGCGAGCTCGCCGATCTGTCCACGCTCCCCGACACTCTCGATGAGCTTGTCGCTCCCTGACGGCTTCAGCGTGCGTGCTGCGACGCGCGAGGACGCCCCGGCGATCAACGAGCTCGTCGTTGCGGCCGACGAAGCGGTGCAGGGCTGGTCCGATTCGACCGAGGCAGACCTGCTCGACTGGTGGCGGCTCGCCGACCTCGAACAGGACTCCTGGGTCGTGGAGCACGACGGCCGGGTCGCGGCCTACAGCGGGCTCTTCGCACATGGCGAGAACGCGGAGTTGGACGGCTTCGTCCATCCCACGAAGACGGAGCTCGGGCTCGGGGCGTGGCTGCTTGCAAGCGGCGAGGCACGCGCACGCGCACGCGGGCTCCTGGTCGCCCGCACGTGGTGCCTTGCGCCGGACGATGCCGCCCGACGGCTGTTCGAGCAGCGCGGCTTTCGCGAGGTGCGCCGGTACTACCGGATGTTGATCGAGCTCAACGCGCCGCCGCCCGCGCCCGCGTGGCCTGAAGGATTTCGCGTCGGCACGTTTGAGCCGGACGACGCCCGTGCTTTCCATGCTGCAATGAACGAGGCGTTCGTCGACGAATGGACCTTTATCTCGATGCCCTTCGACGAGTGGGTCGAGCATCGACTGAACGCGTCGGACTTCGATCCGACCTTGTGGTTCATCGTGCGCGCCGGCGACGAGATCGCTGCGGCCCTGCGCGGCGAACCGGACCGGGGCGGCGCCGGTTGGGTGGGCGCCATCGGCGTCCGCAAGCCGTGGCGAAAGCGCGGCCTCGGCCTCGCGCTGCTGCTCCACGCGTTCGGCGAGTTCTACCGCCGCGGCCAGCCGCGCATCGGGCTCGGCGTCGACGCACAGAACCCGACCGGGGCGACGCGCCTCTACGAGCGCGCCGGCATGCGCATCGCCTACGAGGCGATTGCATTCGAGAAGGCGCTCGCGTGAGCCGGCTCCGTGCGAAGTGCCCGGACTGCAAGACCTACACGGCGGTCGCACTCGGTCCGGAATACGAATGCCATTCGTGCGGCCGTAGCTTCGGTGCAGGTCTCGTGCGCGTTCCGCAAGCCTGGGGCGACGGCGGCGAAGCGATGGCGGAAGCTGCCTGGCTCGAGCTCCCCTACCCCGAGACGGCGGTGATCGAGGCGGAGAGCCTCGAGGAGCAGAACCTCGCGCTCGCGGCGGACCTTCCGGAGCGGCCGCTCGTGCTCGGCGGCTGCTGCTGTTCGCACATCGGTGCCGTCGAAGGTCTTGCTGCCAGGCAGGATCGTGTCGCAGTCATCTGGTTCGACGCGCACGGCGACCTCAACACGGTGGAGAGCTCGCCGTCCGGGAATCTTTGGGGGATGCCTCTGCGCCGGCTGATCGATTCCGGTGCGGTCGAGGCGGACGACGTCGTGCTCATCGGGGCGCGCAACCTCGATCCGCAGGAGGAGGAGTTCATCGGCTCTCACGGCATCCGCCTCGGTGAGGAGGGCATCGCAGGGGCACTCGAGGGTGTGTCGTGCACGTATGTCGCCTTCGACGCGGACGTCCTCGAGCCGTCGGAGCTGGCCGTCTTCATGCCCGAGCCGGGCGGGGTCTCCCTCGCCGACGGGGAGCGGATTCTGGCCGGGATCGCTGCCGGCACCAACGTTCTGGGGGCCGGATTCACGGGCGCGACCTTCGAGCCGGGGAACGTCCCGCCCCTGGCCCGCCTGGCAACGGCGCTCGGGCTGTAACCGGCTTGCCTTCATCGCCGGTCTAAACTCGTCAGTTCCATGTCATCCCGGATCGACGTCTCCATCGAGCATCGGAACGTCCCAGAGCCACCGGGAAAACACCCGAACACGTGTCCTTCGTGCTCCTCGCACTACCGGGACGACGAGCTCGAGGCGGCGCTCTGGGTCTGTCCGCACTGCGGCCACCACTTCACGATGCGCGCTCGTGCGCGGATCGCGTCCCTCGCCGACGCGGGCTCGTTCGTCGAGGAAGCGGCCGAGCTCCGCTCCGAGGACCCGCTCGACTTCTTCGATCTGCGGCCCTACACGGAGCGCCTGGCGGAGGCGGAGATGAAGACGGGTCTCGGCGAGGCGATCCTGATCGGCCAGGGAATGATCGACGGGAATGCGGCGGAGCTCGCGGTCATGGACTTCGCGTTCATGGGAGGCTCGATGGGGAGCGTCGTCGGCGAGAAGTTCTCCCGGGCCTGCGACAGTGCCGCCCAGCGTGGCGTTCCGCTCGTCTCCGTGACGGCATCCGGTGGCGCGCGCATGCAGGAGGGGATCCTCTCCCTGATGCAGCTGCCGAAGACGGTGTGCGCGGTCGAGGATCTCCACGACTCCGGCCAGCCGCTCATCAGCGTGATGTCGCATCCGACGACCGCGGGTGTGCTCGCGAGCTTCGCGAGCCTCGGGGACGTAATCGTCGCCGAGCCGGGTGCGCTACTCGCCTTCACCGGGCCGCGTGTCGTCCAGCAGACGACACGCGAGAAGCTCCCGGACGACTTCGGCCTTGCTGAGCAGAACCTCCGCTTCGGACACGTCGATGCGATCGTCCCGCGTCCTGAGCTGAAGGCGTACGTCGCCCGGCTCCTCCGTCTCTTCTCGCGCAATGGCGACTGACCACGAGCTGCGCCTACGCGAGCGTTTGACGCGTTTGCGCAATCTCAACCTGCTCGGAGGCGCGCGCGTTTCCGGGGAGCTGGAGAAGTTGCAGCGCCAGCTCGAGCGAATCCAGGCCGCACCGACCGACGAGGAGATCTGGCGTTCGGTCGAGCTCGCGCGCCATCAGGACCGCCCGTACACGCTGGACTACGTCGAGCGGCTCTTCGACGATTGGGTCGAGCTGCACGGGGACCGTGGCCGCGCCGACGATCACGCGCTCGTCATCGGCCTTGGACGTTTCGACGGTCGCACGGTTGCGCTCGTCGGCAATCAGAAGGGGCGAGACATCAAGGAGCGCACCGACCGCAACTTCGGCATGGCCTATCCCGAGGGGTATCGCAAGGCGATGCGTCTAATGGAGCTTGCCGACCTGCACAAGTTCCCGCTCGTCAGCCTGATCGACATCCCCGGCGCGTACCCGGGCGTCGCCGCCGAACAGCACGGCCAGGGCGGCGCGATCGCCCGCTCGCAGGCGCTGATGTCCCGCCTCCAGGTTCCGATCGTCTGCTGCGTGATCGGCGAGGGCGGATCGGGCGGCGCGATCGCGACGGCCGTGGCCGACCGGGTGCTGATGCAGGAGCACGCGATCTATACCGTCATCTCGCCGGAGGGGTGCGCAGCCATCCTCTGGCGTGACGCAGCCGAGGCGAAGAAGGCCGCGGCCGCCTTCAAGCCGGACGCCGTCCACTGCCTCGAGCTGGGCGTGATCGACGGGATCGTCCCGGAGCCGGAGGGCGGCGCCCACACAGACGCCGACGAGGCGGCGCGCCTGCTGGGCGAGAGCCTCCGTGAGTCGCTGGAAGAGCTCGAATCGATCGCCCCGGACGACCTGAAGCGTAGGCGCCGAGCCAAGTTCCGCTCGTTGGGCGTTTACGCCTGAGTCAACAGCCGAGCCTGTGGACAGAAGCGAGCTTCCCACAGCTTTGGACAGATTCGCGGCGTGTGACGAGTGTCGCCTCTCCACAACATCCACAGCCTTATCCCCGGCTCCGGAACGACTTCGGGCCGGAAACCGGCCCGAAGAGTCGACCCCCCCGCTGGGTGGAGAAGCCTTTCGAGGGACAAGAGCCCTCGTTTGAAGTAGTACGTTTGCCCCACCGTCGCTGGTTGAAACACGGGCCCGTTCGGGTATCGAGGCCGCATGCGCCCGATCTGGAGCGGCACGATCTCGTTCGGACTCGTCAGCGTTCCGGTGCGCATGTTCCCGGCGACGCAGTCGAAGGAGCTCCGCTTCCATTTCCTCCACAAGAAGGACCTGACGCCGATCGCCTACGAGAAGGTGCGCCGGGACGACCGTGAGCGGGTCGACCCCGACGAGATCGTCCGGGGCTTCGAGATCGAGAAGGGCCGCTACGTCCCCCTGGAGGACGAGGACCTCGACCGGCTCGACATCGAGCTCACCCACTCGATCGACATCTGCGACTTCGTCGACCTGGACGAGATCGACCCGGTCTATTTCCGGAAGGCGTACTACCTCCTGCCGGCCGAGGGCGCCGAGAAGCCCTACCGGCTGCTCGCGCGCGCCCTCGAGGAAACAGGGAAGGTCGGGATCGCGAAGGTCGTCATCCGCAACAAGCAGCATCTCGCTGCGCTCCGTCCCTACGACGGGGTGCTGCTGCTCGAGACGATGTACTACGCCGACGAGGTGCGGAAGCCGGAAGCCCTCGACGGCGACGTCGAGCGCCCGGGCCTGCGAAAGGCGGAGGTCGAGATGGCGAAGTCACTCGTCGAGAACCTCAGCGAGCCGTTCGAGCCGGAGAAGTACGACGACACCTACCGCAAGGAATTGCTCGATCTGATCAAGGCGAAGGCCGAGGGCCAGCCGCTGCCTGAGCCCGAACAGGAGCCGCAGGGCGAGGTGGTCGACCTGATGGAGGCACTGCGCGAGTCCGTCGAACGCACGAAGAAGCAGCGCAAGAAGGCCCCGAGGCGTAAAGCTTCCTAGGACGTGGCCCAGAAGCTCTCCGAGTACAAGCGCAAACGCGATCCCAAGCAGACGCCGGAGCCCTTCGGTTCGAAGAAGGGAAAGGCGAAGGAGCCGATCTTCGTCGTCCAGCGTCACGACGCCCGGCGGTTGCACTACGACTTCCGGCTCGAGAAGGACGGCACGCTGCTCAGCTGGGCGGTTCCGAAGGGCGTCCCCCTCGAGCCCGGCGAGCAGCACCTCGCCGTTCACGTCGAGGACCACCCGCTCGAGTACGCGACGTTCGAGGGGGAGATCCCGAAAGGGCAGTACGGGGCCGGCACCGTCGAGATCTGGGACAGCGGCACCTACGAGTTGCTGGAGGAGAAGAAGAACGGCGGCCTGACCGTGCGGCTTCATGGCTCGAAGCTGCAGGGAACGTGGTCGCTCGTCCCGGCGCACCTGAGCGGCGACGAGAAGAACTGGCTGATCCTCCGCAAGCGTGACGACGCCTCGCCTACGCCTGCGCCGGCGCCGAGACGGAGCAGCCGCGAGACCTACAAGCCGATGCTCGCGACGCTGGCCGAGGATGTTCCCCGCGGGGCGGACTGGGAGTTCGAGGTGAAGTGGGACGGCTATCGCGCGATCGCGACGGTCGCTGGCGGTGACGCAACGCTGACGAGCCGGAACGGCAACGACCTGACGACGCGCTTCCAGAACGTCGCCAAGGAGCTTCCGAAGACGGTCAAGACGCCGGACTGCGTGCTCGACGGGGAGGTCTGCGCGCTCGATGACACCGGACGCTCGAGCTTCTCCGCGATGCAACAGGGTAAGCCGGGCACGCCGATCGTCTACTACGTGTTCGACGTGCTCGAGATCGACAACGAGCCGGTCGTCGACCTGCCGCTCGTCGAGCGCCGCAAGCTGCTCGAGAACCTGCTCGACCGGCGCAACAAGACGGTGCGGCTCTCGGAGACGTTCGACGACGGCCGGGCGCTGCTCGAGGCCGCAAAGCAACAGCACCTCGAAGGGATCGTCGCCAAGCGGCTCGACTCGCGGTATTTGCCCGGGAAGCGAACGCGCGACTGGCTGAAGGTCAAGACGCATCTCGAGCAGGAGTTCGTCGTTGCCGGGTACACAAAGGGGACGGGCCGGCGTGCATCCAGCTTCGGTTCACTCGTGCTCGGCTTCTACGTCGGCAACGAGCTCGTGTACGCCGGCAACGTCGGCACGGGCTTCAACGCCAAGGAGATCGACAAGCTGCTCGACAAGCTCCGGCCGTTGCGGCGGGACACATCTCCATTTCGCGAGGTGCCGGCGATGCCGAAGGTCCGCAAGAACGACGTGATCTGGGTCGAGCCCAGGCTCGTGGCGGAGGTGGAGTTCGCCGAGTGGACGCACGACGGCCGCCTGCGCTCGCCTACCTACAAGGGGCTGCGTGAGGACAAGGCGCCCGACGAAGTGCGTCGCGAGAAGCCGATCACGGACGTCGTCAAGAAGGGCTCTCGAGAGCTGAAACTCTCCAACCTCGACAAGGTCTTCTTCCCGGTGGAGCGGATCACCAAGGGAGACCTGCTCGAGTACTACCGTGCGGTCGCGCCGGTGCTCGTGCCGCACCTCAAGGATCGCCCATTCACGATGGTGCGCTGGCCCGACGGGATCGAGGGCAAGAAGTTCTTCCAGAAGGACGCGCCGTCGCACATGCCCGAGTGGATCCCGACGTTCCGGACGCAGGTCTCGACCAGGGAGTCGCCGCGGACGAAGAAGTGGGTCAACTTCCCGCTCGCCGACGATGAGCTCGCGTTGCTCTGGATGGTGAACATGGGCTGCATCGACATGAACACCTGGTATTCGCGCGTCGACAAGCCCGATCGCCCCGACTGGGTGCTGTTCGACCTCGACCCGTCTCCCGATGTCGGCTTCAAGGAGACCGTGCAGGTCGCCCTGCTGGTCAAGCAGGCACTGGACGCCTTCGGTCTCGTCGGCTTTCCGAAGACGTCGAGTGCGGAAGGGATGCACATTCTCGTGCCGGTGGAGCGTCGCTACGCCTATGCGGACACGCGCCAGTTCGCGGAGATCGTCGCCGGCGCAATCGCGCGGACGCATCGCGGCCTGGCGACGACGGAGTGGACCAAGTCGAAGCGGCGCGGTGTCCTCATCGACTCCAATCAGAACGGAGAAGGGAAGACGATCGCCTCCGCGTACTCGGTGCGACCACGTCCGGGCGCTCCCGTGTCCACGCCCCTGCGCTGGTCCGAGGTGAACGAGAAGCTCGATCCGCTCTCGTTCACGATGCCCGTCGTGCTCGAGCGTGTGCGGAAGCACGGGGATCTCTACGCAGGCGTCCTGACGACGAAGCAACGCCTCACCGACGCGCTGAAGGCGCTCGGCCCTTAGGCAGACGCCGCGGCTACCTGGAATGTGTAGAGGTCCGGCTGGACCTGCTCGCGGCCGAGCACGCGCTCGAGCGCGGCGACACAGCGCTCGTCGAACGCGGAGCCGCTCTCCTCGCGAAGGAGGCCGAGCGCGGCCTCGTGACTCCACGCAGCGCGATACACGCGCGGCGAGACGAGGGCGTCGTAGACGTCGCAGACGGTGAGAATGCGGGTGTCGAGGCCGATTGCGCCCGCCGCCAGCCCGCGGGGATAGCCCTTGCCGTCGAGCCGTTCGTGGTGATTGTGAACGAGCTCTTGCGCCGAGACGTTGAAGCCGCCGAGCTCGCGCAACAGCTTGACGCCCCACTCGGGGTGTCGCTTGATCACGGCGAACTCGTCGTCAGCCAGTGCGGCCGGCTTCTGCAGGATCCGCTCGGGCACCGACAGCTTGCCGATGTCGTGCAGGAGCCCACCGATCGCGAGCGCCCGCAGGTGTCCCGGTGGAAGACCGAGCTCCTCGCCGACCTGCACCGCGCGGAGCGCAACGCGGCGCGTGTGCTCCTCGGTTGACTCGTCCTTTTCTGCGAGCCGCTGCAGCAACGCATGCACCCGTCCGTCGAGGAACGCCTCCTCTTTCGCCACGAGCTCCGCGGCACGGAGGTCGCCGACGAGCGGGCGCGATTGAACCGAGCGGTGGAGGTCGACGGCGACTGCGATTCCGACGATCGAGATGCCCGCCAGCTCGAAGCCGTGTCCGAGCCACCAGCCGAGATCGGTGAACGTCAGGAGCAGCGCCGGTGGCAGGGCGGCAGTCAGCCATGCGACTCCGATGACCACCGCGAGGTCCACGGTCCGCTGCGTCAGGAGGTACGTCTTCAGGGCCCGCAGGATGAGCACCGCGTAGAACGCGACGCCGACGATGAGGGCGACGATCGCCGGTCCGCTCGCCGGCGCGGGGACGGCGGGCACGAGGCTCGGCACTGCCATGCCGACGACGCCGAGCCCGACCACGCCGATCAGCGCAACGCCCTGCAGGACGAGGAGGGGGCGGATTCCCTGAGGTCGCCGGAGTGCGGGCAGAGCCGAGAGTGCGAGGACGCCGCCGCCGACGGGCAACGTTGCTGCCCCGGTCAGCGAGATCACGCCGTTGTTCCCGATCACGACGCCCGGCGTGGCAAGACCGTGGATGGCAAGCAGCGCGGCCATCACCGTGAACGCCGATCCCACGAGCACGACCCGGCCGTCCTGGCGTCGCACTCCGACCAGTGTCAGCGCGAGCGCCGCGAAGGATGCAATGAGGGCGCTGACTCCCACGCCGATGAAGTGCGCGCTCGACCCGAGGTTGTGCGCGTCGTGGTGCGCGAGGAAGTGCAGGGTGACCCCGGGGACGAGTCCTCCGATCCCGAGCAGGGCGAGATCCTGGACCACGCGATCGCGAGGAATTGGCCGCATCGATAGCGCATCGGCTGTGCCGGTCGCCACATAAAGGGCCGGATGTCCTAACTCGAAAGGGTGAGAACGGCCTAGGGGTCGAGACGCGCTGGGTGGCCGAGCGTCCCGAGCTCGGCGATGTCCCTGCGAAAGAAGAGCGCGGTCGTCCAGTCGGCCACGACCCGGAGCTTTCGCGTGAGCAGCGGCAGCTGGTACAGGTGGTAGGTGCGGGTGACGAACCAGCCGAGAAACCCGCGGAACCGCAGCCCGAGCACATCGGCGATGCCCTTGTAACGACCGAGCGTCGCCACCTGGCCGAGCATGCGGTAGCGGTACGGACGCGGCGGGCCCGAGAGGTTCTTGGCCAGCCGCCGAGCCTGTCGCAGGGCGTGCTGGCAGGTCGGGGGGTCGAACTGTCCGGGCGTCGCCTCGTTCGGGACCCGCGCTCCGTCTCCGAGCGCCCAGGCGTGGGGCACCCCCTCGACGTGGAGGGTGGGATCGACCAGCACACGCCCGCGCTCGTCGAGCGGCAGGCCGAGCCGTTCGTTCACCGGGTTCGCGCGGACGCCGGCAGTCCAGACGACGGTGCTCGTCGGGAGCCGGCTGCCGTCGGAGAGGATCGCGGCGTGGGCCTCGACGGACTCGAGCGTCGTCGTGACGCGAATGTCGACGCCGCGCGCGGCGAGCTCGCGCGCCGCGTAGTCGCCGAGCGGGACCGGAATCTCGGGCAGGATCTTCGCCGCGGCATCGACCAGCACCCAGTGTTGCGGCGCTTCCCGTAGCCCCGGGTAGTAGCGCATCGCATCGCGCACGAGGTCGGACAGCTCGGCGAGCGCTTCCACGCCTGCGTAGCCCGCGCCGATGAAGAGAAACGTCAGCTCGCGGTCTCGCTGCTCCGCGCTCGTGGCCGCGTCGGCCGCCTCGAGCCGGCGCAGGACATGGTTGCGGAGCTGGATCGCGTCGGCGAGGGACTTGAAACCGAGGGCATGGTCGGCGAGCCCCGGGATCGGGAGCGCGCGCGAGATCGCACCGAGTGCGACGACGAGCTCGTCATAGCTCACGGTCAGCGTCCCGTTCTCGGTCTCGACCGCGACTTCGCGCCGGTCGGCGTCCACCTCCGTCGCACGTCCCAGCAAGAGCTCGGCGTGCGGACACATCTGGCGCAGCGGGACCACGACATGGCGCGGCTCGAGCGTTCCCGATGCAGCCTCCGGCAACATCGGCGTGTAGAGCATGAAGTTCTCCGGCGAGACGATCGTCGCGCCACGCTTGCCGAGCAGACGCGCGACGTAGCCTCCCGCGAACCCGCCGCCGAGCACGAGCGTGCCACCGAGCGCCTTGCGGTTTGCCATGGCCTACCTTTGCACGGCCGGGAGGTCTTTCACCGGGAGATGGAGGCCGCGCTCGCCGCCACCATCCTTCGCAACAACGTCCCCGCCCCGGCCTTGTCGAGCATCTCGTTGAGGTTGCCGCACTTCGGGCTCTGCACGCATGACGGGCAGCCGTCCGAGCAGGGGCAGCCCTCGAGCATGCGCGCGGTGTCCTCGACCCAGCCCTCGAAGGCGTTGAAGCCGCGCTCTGTGATGCCGACGCCGCCGGAGTGGCCGTCGTAGATGAAGACGGTCGGGCGGTCGGTCTGGAAATGGATGTTGGTCGAGAGCCCGCCGATGTCCCAGCGGTCGCACATCGCCCAGAGCGGAAGCAGCGCGATCATCGCGTGCTCGGCAGCGTGGAGCGTTCCGAGCAGCTTGGGCATCTTCTCCAATCCCTCGAGTTGCTCCGGCTCGGGCAGGTACCAGATCGCCTCGGTCTCGAAGCTCGTCTCGGGCAGGTCGAGCTCGACGGTCTCGAGCGTCGACTGGTCGCGGATCGACTTCTTCTGATACGCCACGACTCGCTCCGTGACGGAGATGCGGCCGAAGTGGAGGTCGAGCCCGCAACGCCGTTCCACGCGCAGCGTCTCCTCGATCGCCGTGTTCGTGTCCTTCTTCGCTTGCGTGTAGTAGTCGCCCTTGTACGGGGTCACGACAGCGGTGCGCGCCTGGAGGTCGAGCTCGCGAACGAGGTAGCTCTCTCCGAGATGGAGGTAGATCGCGCCCTCGTGAACCGTCGAGTACGCACGCTCGCGCTCGACGATGCCGAGCACAGTCCCGCTCTGGGCCTCGACGACCGCGAAGGTGTCGGGCGTGGTGCTCCGGAGCCCGAACTGCGCGGCAGGGTATTCGCGGCCTGCCCAGACGTAACCGGTCTTGGTGTGCTTCAAATCGGGGAGCAGCGCTGCCCGCTCGAGCGCCTCGTCGCCGAGGGTCGCGCGATCGTCGTCGTCGAGCGGCGCCTCGAAGGCTGCGGCGCGGACGTGGCCGTCGAGGACGCGCGGGTTCGCATGGTCGAGGATCGCGGCCTCCACGCTGCGTTGCAGGAGCGTCTCCGGCTCGCGCACGAAGTACTGGTCGAGAGCGTCCTCGCTTGCGACGAGCACCGCGAGACCGTGGCCGCGCCTGCCGGCCCGTCCCCATTGCTGGCGCAAGGACGAAACGGTGCCCGGGAAACCGACGGAGATGGCGCAGTCGAGCAGCCCGATGTCGATGCCCAGCTCGAGCGCGTCGGTGGCGGAGACGCCGAGCAGCTCGCCTTCGACCAGGCGCCTCTCGATGTCGCGCCGCTGCGCCGGTGTGTAGCCGGCGCGATACGGAGCGAGCCGCTTGCCCGTGGCCGAGTCGACGCGTTCGACGGTGAACTTGTGGATCAACTCCGCCGCCTTCCGGCTTTTCGCGAAGCAGATCGTCCGCAACCCCCTCGAGACGAGCTCGGCCATGAGCTTCGACGCATCGCCGAGCGCGCTTGCGCGCAGCCCGAGCTCCGGTCGAGCAACTCGGGGTTCCAGAGCAGGATCGTCCGTTCGGCGCGCGGCGCAGCGTCGGTGTCGACGACCGTCGCCTCGACGCCTGCGAGCCTGGCTGCGAGCTCGCCCGGGTTGG
Organism: uncultured Actinomycetes bacterium; assembly: GCA_963804935.1. Classification (GTDB taxonomy): domain Bacteria; phylum Actinomycetota; class Thermoleophilia; order Gaiellales; family Gaiellaceae; genus 3-1-20CM-4-69-9. Next base: position 297,041 of record CAWDSD010000017.1, on the reverse strand, counting down.
CGATCGTCGCCGAGGCGAGCAGGAACTGCGGGTCGGCTCCATAGACCTGCGCCAGGCGGCGCAGACGCCGGAGCACGTTGCCGACGTGCGAGCCGAAGACCCCGCGGTACACATGCGCCTCGTCCACGACGATGTAGCGCAGGTTGTGCAAGACGTCGGCCCAGCGGTCGTGATGCGGGAGCACCCCGACGTGGAGCATGTCGGGGTTCGTCAGCACGATGTTCGCCCACTTTCGAATCTGCCAGCGCCGTTCCCCCGGTGTGTCTCCGTCGTAGATCGCGGCGCGCACGTTCGGCGCCTTGAGCTCGGCGAGTGCTCGAGCCTGGTCCTGCGAGAGCGCTTTCGTCGGGTAGAGGTAAAGCGCGCGGTTCTTCGGGTCGCGTGCGATCGCGTCGAGCACAGGCAGGTTGAAGCCGAGGGACTTCCCGGACGCCGTCCCGGTGGCGAGAATCACGTGCTCACCGCGCGCCGCCGCGTCGAAGGCGTCGCGCTGGTGCACGTAGAGCCCGTCGAACGGCAGAGCTTCGCGAAGCTTCGGCTCCAGCGCCTCTGGCAGCGCCACGACGCGGGCGTCTGCGGCGGGCACCGTCTCGACGTGGGCGACCTCTTCGCCCTCGAGCAGCTCGTCCCAGAGCGCCGCGCCCACAGCCATTTGGCGATGGTAGCCTGGGGTCACCGGGGTGCCTTTCGGGGCTGAGATCACACCCGTCGAACCTGATCCGGTTAGGACCGGCGAAGGGAGAGAGTCTTGATTCCAAGGTGTTTGACGATCGCCGGCTCGGACTCGGGCGGCGGGGCAGGGATCCAGGCCGATCTGAAGGCCTTCGCTGCTGCGGGTTGCTACGGCATGAGCGCGATCGTCGCGCTGACGGCGCAGAACACGACGGGCGTCACGGCCGTGCACGAAGTTCCGCCCCCGTTCGTTCGTGCACAGCTGGAGGCCGTGCTCGGCGATCTCGGAGCCGACGCGGTGAAGACCGGCATGCTCTTCTCGCGTGAGGTGATCGAGACGGTTGCGGACACACTCGCGGCGGCTCACGTGCCGCTCGTGGTCGACCCGGTCATGATCGCCAGCTCCGGCGCGAGGCTGCTTCGAGACGATGCGGTCGACACGCTCGTCGCCCGTCTTTTTCCGCTCGCGACCGTCGTCACTCCGAACCTCCACGAGGCGGAGGCTCTGGCCGGCGGCCCGGGCTCACGCCGCGAGCTCGCCGAGCGGATTCACGATCGAGGCGCGGCCGCCGTCCTCGTCACCGGAGGTCACGGGGACACGCCGGTCGATCATCTCTTCGACGGCGAGCGCCACGTCGAGATCCAGGTTGCGCGGCACGACGTCGCTGCGACGCACGGAGCGGGCTGTACGCATTCGGCCACGCTTGCAGCAGGCCTGGCCAGGGGACTGTCCCTGGAAGAGGCCGCGCGAGAGGCGGCTCGGGTCGCGAGCGAAGCCGTGCGAAACGGACTGGCCGAGCTTGGTGCCGGCGACGGACCGGTAGACGTTCTGCACCTGAAAGGAGCCGCATGAGCATCTCGGCAGGAACGACTCTGCGCCTTCTGCGTGAGCGCAAGCCGCTCGTCCACCAGATCACCAACTACGTCGTGATGAACGAGACCGCCAACGCGACACTCGCGCTTGGCGCCCTGCCGGTGATGGCTCACGCCCGTGAGGAGGTCGAGGAGATGGTGACGCTCGCCGACGCGCTCGTGCTCAACATCGGCACGCTGTCGCCGCACTGGGTCGAGGCGATGCTCATCGCCGGCAAGGCCGCGAACTCGCACGGTGTTCCCGTCGTCTTCGATCCGGTCGGAGCGGGCGCGACCAGATATCGAACCGATACTGCGAGGCGCATCCTCGAGCAGGTGAAGGTGTCTGTGCTCCGCGGCAACCAGGGTGAGGTCGCAACGCTCGTCGGCGTCGACGCAGAGGTGCGGGGTGTCGAGTCGATCGGCGCCGGCAGTGAGCGCGCGGAGATCGCGCGTGCTGCGGCTCGCAAGCTCGACCTCGTCGCATCCGTGACTGGACCGGTCGACCAGGTGTCCGACGGTGAACGCGTGCTGGCCGTGGCGAACGGCCACGAGCTGCTTGCGTCGGTCACGGGCACCGGCTGCATGTCGAGTGCGATCACCGGCTGCTTTCTGGCCGCCAAGCGCGATGCACCGCTGGAAGCTGCCGCCGAGGCGCTCGCGTCGTTCGGCGTCGCCGCCGAAGATGCGGCTCGCGGCGCGGCCGGACCGGGCTCTTTCCACGTTGCTCTCTACGACGCACTTGCGGGACTCGATCCGGACACGCTCGACTCGCGTACGCGGATCTCGTGAAGCTGCACGCGATCGTCGACGAGCTCGAGACCGCCCGGTTGGCCGTCGACGGTGGCGCCACAGTGGTGCAGTGGCGCCTGAAGGACGTTGCGCGAGTCGACGTCGTCGAGCGAGGCCGGGCGACGCGGAGCCTGTGCGCACGCTTCGGCGTGACGTTCGTCGTCAACGACGACGTGGAGGCTGCGCTGATGCTCGGCGCCGAAGGCGTACACCTCGGCCGGGGCGACGACGGAGCGGAGCGTGCGAAGGACAACGACCTCCTGCTCGGCCTCTCCGCTGCGACACTCGAGGAGGCACGTGAGGCAGACGGCGTCGCGGACTACATCGGGGCCGGCCCGATCTGGGAGACGCCGTCGAAGCCGGACGCCGATCCTGCCATCGGGCTCGCAGGCCTGAGTGAGATCTGCGCAGCGGTGCGCATTCCGGTGATCGCGATCGGCGGCATCGACGTGACGAATGCCGCGGATTGCATTCGCGCGGGCGCAGCGGGTGTTGCGGTCATCCGGGCTGCCCGCGATGCCGCCGGCCTGCGCAGGGCGATCGATGAAGCTCTCTGAGGCGGGCGAGCTCGGCCTGCTCGCCGAGCTCGAGCGCCGCGGCCTCGCGCAGCGGATCGAGAACGACGCCGCTGAGCTCGGCGCAGGTGTGATCGTCACGCAGGACGCGCTCGTCGAGGACGTCCACTTTCGGCTCGACTGGATCTCGTGGCGCGACCTCGGCTGGCGTGCGGCGGCGGTCAACCTCAGCGACCTCGCCGCCTCGGGAGCAGACGCCGAGGGACTGCTCGTCACGCTCGCCGCTCCGGGCGACGTGCAGGTCGAAGAGGTCGTCGAGCTCTACGAGGGGATCGCCGAGACCGGGGTGCCCGTCGTCGGCGGCGACACCTCGAGGGCAGGCACCGTCATGCTCAGCGTGACGGCGATCGGGCGCTCGGACCGGGTTCCGGGCCGAGCCGGGGCGATACCCGGCGACCAGGTGGTCGTGACCGGACCGCTCGGCGCGGCGGGTGCTGCGTTCCGGCGAGAGTCGTACGCACGGCCGCCGCTTCGGCTGACCGAGGGCAAGCAGCTCGGCGCGCACGCAAACGCGTTGCTCGATATCTCCGACGGGCTCGCGGTCGACGCCGGCCACATTGCGTCGCGGTCCGGCTGCCGGGTGGTGATCGAGCTGGAACGCGTGCCGCTCGCTGCCGGAGCCGAGCTCTCGGACCTCGGCTTCGGCGAGGACTACGAGCTGCTCGCCGCGGTCGAGAGCCCGAGCGGGCACACGATCATCGGACACTGCGAGGAAGGCACGGGAGTCGAGCTCACCTTCAACGGCGAGCCGTACGAGCTAGGCGGCTGGCAGCACTTCCGCTAGCGCACGCTCGTAGTGCGAGCGTGGGCGTGCGCCGATCAGCGTCGCCCTGGCCTCGCCGCCTTCGAACAGGATGGCCGTCGGAATCGACAGGACGTCGTAGCGGGCGGCGGTCAGCGGGTTCTCGTCGATGTTCAGCTTGGCGAACTCAACGCGTCCGCGTGACTCCGACTCCAGCTGCTCGAGGATGGGCTCGACGGCCCGGCATGGGCCGCACCAAGGTGCCCAGAAGTCGAGCACGACCGGCGTGTCTGACTGGAGCACGTCGTGCTCGAACGTGGCGTCGGTGACCTCGAACATCTGACGTCAGAGTAGCCGCTTCGTCACAGTCGTCCGAGCATTGCCGCGAGCCTGAGGTGAGGCACTTTCCAGATCGCTTCGACGACGATCCCCCTCGACATCTTCGAGCCTCCGACCTCGCGGTCGGCGAAGGTGATCGGCACCTCGACGACCTCGAAGCCGGCGCGCAGGGCCCGGTAGGTCGTCTCGATCTGGAACGCGTAGCCCTTCGAGTGGATCGAGTCGAGTTCGATCGTCTCGAGGACGGAACGCCGGTAGCATTTGAACCCCCCGGTCAAATCGCGAACCTGGACGCCGAGCACGACGCGGGCATAGAGCGATCCGCCGGCGGAGATGACTCGGCGCAGCAGCCCCCAGTTCCGCACGCCGCCGCCGGGAACGTACCTCGAGCCGAGCGCGACGTCGGCGCCGTCGGCCACCGCGGCGATCAGACGCGGAACGTCGTTCGGGTCGTGCGAGAAGTCGCAGTCCATCTCCAGCACCAGCTCCGCATCGCCCGAGAGCGCCCGGCGAAAGCCGGCGAGATATGCAGGCCCGAGTCCCTCCTTCCGTTCGCGGTGGAGGACCTCGACGTAGTCGAGCTCGGCGGCGAGGCGGTCGGCCAGCTCGCCGGTCCCATCGGGGGAGTTGTCGTCGATCACGAGGACGTGCACGTCCTTGTCGCCGAGCGCGCGCAGCATCGGCTCGAGGTTCTCGCGCTCGTTGTACGTGGGAAGACAGACGACGGCCGTGGGCAGCTGCACGTGCGTATATTCAACGCGATGACCGGCGCTCTGCCTCGCAACGTCGACGTGGCCGAGCAGCTGGAGCTTCTGGCCGACCTGCTCGAGATCGAAGGCGAGGCCTCGTTTCGGGTGCTGGCCTACCGTCGGGCGGCAACCCGCATTCGCGAGACGGGCGCCTCGGTCGCCGAGCTTGCGCTCAAAGGGCGTGCCAAGGAGCTACAAGGGATCGGCAAGACGATCGAGGAGAAGATCGTCCAGGTGATCGAGGACGGGGAGATGCATGCCCTGACGAAGCGTAAGAAGATCATTCCGCCGGAGGTGGTCAGCTTCATGCGGCTTCCGGGCCTCGGCCCGAAGACCGCGGCTCGCATCTGGCACGAGCTCGATGTCACGACGATCGAGGAGTTGAAGGTGGCAGCCGAGCAGGAGCAGCTGCGCACGCTGGCGGGCCTCGGCGCGAAGACCGAGGAGCGAATCCTGAAGGCGCTCGCGGAAAAGAAGCAGGAGCCTTCCGACCGGTGGCTGCTCGGCGACGGGCTGGGGCCGCTGCTCGCCGTCGTGGACGTGCTGCGGCAGCATCCTGCGGCCGTGAAGGTGTCGGAGGCCGGCAGCGCCAGGCGGCGCAAGGAGACCTTTCGCGACCTCGACATCATCGCTACCGCGACCGATCCGGAGACGCTGATCGATTACTTCACGAAGCTGAAGTGGGTGATCGAGGTGGTGGCAAAGGGGCCGACGAAGGCGACGGTCCTGTCGAACGAGGGTCTCCGCTTCGACCTCCGTGTCGTCCCGCCCGAGTCGTACGGCAACCTGTTGCAGCACTTCACGGGCTCGAAGGATCACAACGTCGCGCTCCGTGAGCGCGCGGTGAAGGACGGGCTGTCCGTCTCCGAGTACTCGGTCACCGTCGTCGAGACCGCAGAGGAGCTCAAGTTCGCCGAAGAGGAGCAGGTGTACGAGCGGCTCGGCTACCAGTTCATCCCGCCCGAGCTCCGCGAGAACGCGGGCGAGCTCGATGCCGCACGACGTGGTGAGCTGCCGAAGCTCGTCGAGCTCGCCGACATCAAGGGCGACCTCCACACGCACACGACCTACTCCGACGGGCGCGACTTGCTGGCAGAGATGGCGCGCGCGGCGCAGGCGCGGGGTTACAAGTACTACGTCGTCACCGACCACCCGCACAGGGCGTTCCCCGAGCAGGATCTCGAGATCGACGAGCTCAACGAGCGGCTCGCGCCGTTTCGAATCCTGAAAGGGATCGAGGTGAACATCCGGATCGACGGCTCGGTTTCCCTGCCCGACGAGGTGCTGGCAAAGCGCGACTGGGTGATGGCGTCGCTGCACGCCGCCTTCGACCGCAACCCCACCGAACGGATCCTCACCGCGATGGAGAATCCTCACGTGGATTGCATCGGGCACCTGACCGCGCGCAAGATCAACATCAGGCCGCCCGCCGACGTCGACATCGAGCGCGTCGTCGCCAAGGCCCTCGAGACCGGCACCTTTCTCGAGATCAACGCGCAGCCGAACCGGCTCGACATCCGCGACACGCACGCGCGCCTTGCGGGAGAGGCGGGCCTGAAGGTCGCGGTCAACACCGACGCGCACCAGCTCAGCGCGCTGCAGCACATGGAGATGGGAGTTGCGCAGGCGCGCCGCGCCTGGCTGACGAAGGACCAGGTGCTGAACACGCGCACGTGGCCGCAGATCGAGAAGCTGCGCAAGTGAGCTTCCGCGAAGACGGCGCCGCCGCGCTCGAGTGGGCTGCGCGGTATCTCGAGCAGGTCGGTGAGTTTCCCGTGCTGGCACAGGTGGAGCCGGGTGACGTCCGCAAACGCCTGCCTCCGTCGCCGCCCGAGCACGGGGAGCCTTTCGCAGACGTGCTGCGAGACCTCGACGAGATCATCGTTCCCGCGACGACCCACTGGCAGAGCCCGCGCTTCTTCGCCTACTTCGCCAACAGCGCGGCGGAGCCCGGGATCCTCGCCGAGCTGATCGCGGCGACGCTCAACTCGGTCGGCTTCATCTGGCGCACGTCGCCTGCGTTGACCGAGCTCGAGGCGCACACCGTCGACTGGCTGGCGCAGCTGCTCGGGCTGCCCGACGGGTGGCACGGTCACATCGAGGACACGGCCTCGGTCTCGACGATCGCCGCGCTCGCAGCGGCGCGTGAGTCGACCGGTGGCCGCGTCGTCGTGTGTTCGGAGGAAGCGCATTCGTCGGTCGAGCGCGCGGCCCGGTTGCTCGGTCTCGAGACGCGCAAGGTGCCGCTCGACGAGCAGTTCCGCATGCGCGCCGATCGCGTCGACCTCGCCGACGCAGCGGCGCTCGTCGCGACCGTCGGGACGACGTCCTCCACCTCGGTCGATCCGGTTCCGGAATTAGCCGCGCTGTGCGAGGACGCCGGGGTCTGGCTGCACGTCGACGCCGCCTATGCCGGTTCGTCCTGGGTGTGTCCCGAGCTCCGGTGGTCGCAAGCCGGCGTCGACCGTGCGGATTCGCTGGTCGTCAACGCGCACAAGTGGCTGTTCACTCCGATGGACTGCTCGCTCCTCTGGACGAGGAAGCCGGAAGCGCTGCGGGCGGCGTTCAGTCTCGTCCCCGAGTATCTGCGCACGAGCGACGAAGCCGAGAGTCTCTCTGATTACGGTCCCGCGCTCGGCCGCCGCTTTCGCTCGCTCAAGCTCTGGGCGGTGCTTCGCTGCTACGGCCGCGAGGGGCTGCAGGTGCGGATCAGGGAGGCGATTCGGCTCGCCGAGCTGTTCGAAGGCTGGATCCGTGACGAGCCCGGCTGGGAGCTCTGTGCGCCACGGCCGTTCTCGGTGGTCTGCTTTCGCAGAGACGGGTCGGACGACGAGAACGAAGACCTGCTCGCGCGCGCGAACGCGACCGGCGAGCTTTTCATCTCCCACACACGGCTCGAAGGCCGGTACGTCCTGAGACTTGCGATCGGTAACGAGCGGACGACCGAGGCTGACGTGCGGCGAGCCTGGGACGTCTTGAAGCGCAGCTGAAGACGACTTTCGGATTGTCCCTTTACGGCTTGAAAGTGTAGGATTCTCGCCGACTTCATGGTTGTCGAAGGCACGGATAGGTGTCGCGCCATGACCCAAGGGGAAACTGTTCCCATTGCCACTTATGGAGGAGGAGGGGGACGAATGCGTAAACGACTCATGGTTGTGGCGTTGCTTGCAATCGCCGCAATTGTGGCCGCGATCCAGACCGGAGGATCCCAGGCCAGGGTGTCCGGCGCAGGAGCGTCGGCCGCGCCGTCGGGGACCGTCACGCTGAACGGGTGGCAGGTCTCGCCGGCCGAGGAAACGAAGCTCTCGAAGGTGGTCAGCGACTTCGAGGCGTCGCACCCGAACATCAAGGTCGACTACACCTCGATCACCGGTGACTACCAGGCCGCCATGCTCGCGAAGTTCGCAGCGCGGAAGCCGGCGGATGTGTTCTATGTCGATGCGGCCGACTTCGCCGACTGGGTGCGGCAAGGAGTGCTGCAGAACCTCGACTCGTACGTCAAGGCGTCGAAGTTCAGGACGAAGCCGTTCTACAAGAACCTGCTGAACACGTTCAAGTACCAGGGCCATTACTACGGGTTCCCGAAGGACTGGTCCTCGCTGGGAATGGAGGTCAACACTCGGTTGCTGGGGAACAACCCGATCCCGAAGACGTGGGCGCAGCTGAGGCGCGTTGCGTCGAGAGATCACCGTCCCGGGTGGCAAGCCGATCTGTCTCAGCGCCGACTGGGCAAGGCTGATGCCCTTCGTCTACCAGGCCGGAGGCAACGGTCAGTGCAAGAGCGCCACCACACCCCCGTTCCGGGTCGCGGCGAACTACTACGTCGGGCTGCTCAAGTCCGGCCTCGCGGCGCAACCCTCGCAGACCGGCTCGGGCTGGTGCGGCGAGGCGTTCGGCAAGGAGCGCGCGGCGTTTGCCTTCGAGGGCAACTGGATGTTCCCGACGATGGCGACCTTCCCGGACGTGAAGTTCACGACCGCGCCGATGCCGATGCTGAAGAAGCACGGCAATCTCGCCTTCACCGTGTCGTACTCGATGGCGAAGGACTCGAAGAACAAGCCGGCGGCGTGGGAGCTCCTGAAGTACCTCGTCGGCAAGCAGGGCATGCAGCAGTGGATCTCGCTTGGACTCGCGTTGCCGACCCGCACGGACGTGCATGCGGTCCCCGGTCGCGGCGCATTCATCAGGTACCCCGCCTCGGTGCACGGCTGGGGGAACCAGGTTGGGTTCCGCCACGTCTGGAACGACGTGGCGAACAACGAGCTGACAGCGGTCATCGCCGGCAAGGAGTCGGTGAACGCGATGCTCGTGAAGATCGCCGCGGCAGCGCGGTAAGCCTGAGATAGTTGGAAGTCGTTTCCCCCGCGCGCCGTTCCGGGCGTGCGGGGGAGCGCTCCGCAGAAGGAGGGGCATGGCAGTCGCAGTGGCGAAACGACGGCGCGTCGGCGGTGGACTGGGATCGGAGCGGACGCGTGAGGCGCTGGTGGGCTACGGCTTCGTCGCGCTGCCGATGGCGTTCTTCCTGCTCTTCTTCATCTTTCCGATCGGCTACGCCTTCTACATCAGCCGCTACGACTGGCAGATCTTCAAAGGGCCGTTCGTCGGCTGGGACAACTACAGGACGCTCTACCACGACAGCGTCTTCTGGAGCCACGCCGTGCGCAACACGCTCGTCTACACGGTGATCGTCGTCCCTCTGCAGATGGCTCTCGGTCTTGCGCTCGCAGTCGTCGTCAACCAGGCGATCCGGCTTCAGGACGTTCTTCCGCGCCGCGTTCTACTTCCCGTCGCTTGCAGCGTCGGCGGCGGTCGCCGCGATCGCGACCTACATCCTCGCTTCCGACGGCCTCTTCAACACGATCCTCGACCATCTCGGCTATCACCACAACAACGCCTGGTTCGCGCAGGAGAGCACCGCGCTGCCGGCGATCATCGGCCTGAACGCCTGGACGACCTCGGGCACGATCATGATCTTCTACCTCGCCGCCCTGCAGGCGATACCCATTGACGTCTACGAGGCGGCCGCGATCGACGGGGCGGGGGCCTGGCGGACCTTCCGGAAGATCACGTTCCCGTTACTCAAACCGGCCCACTTCTTCGTCGCCGTCGTCTCGATCATCGGTGCCTTGCAGATGTTCGACCAGTCGTTTCTCATCGGAGGCGCGTCCGGCGGCCCCAACTACTCGACGCTCACAGTGGTGCTCTACCTCTACAACCAGGCAATCGCCAACATCAAGTTCGGGTACGGCGCGGCGGTCGGCGTCGTCCTCTTCGCTTTCATCTTCACGGTGACCGTGATCCAGCGACTCCTCTTCGGCAAGGCCGAGGTCGCCTGATGAGCACGGAAGAGCTGCCGCCGGTCCCGCGGGTCGCTGCGGAGGAGCTCGCGCTCGAGGGACTGGCCCAAGGGACCGCGGCGCCAACGGGCATTCCGGGCCGCGAGCGGGTAGAGCGGATCCGCACGGTCGTCGTGTACTTCATCTTGTTCGCGGTGGCGCTGCTCTTCGCGATTCCGTTCCTCTGGAGCGTGTCGACGTCGTTCAGAACGATTGCCGACACCGTCGCCGGCTTCTCGTTGCTTCCGCGTCACTGGACCACGAGCGGCTACCACGAGGCGTTCCACACCTTCAACTTCGGCCGTTACGCACTGAACAGCGCGATCATCGCCGGCGCGGTCACTCTCTCGAACCTCGTGCCTCGCGTCGCTTGGTGGCTACGCGTTCGCCCGGCTCAAGTTCCCCGGCCGCGAGGTGCTCTTCATGCTCGTGCTCGGGACGCTGATGATCCCGGACCAGCTACGGCTCGTCCCGATCTACCTGATGCTCGTCAACTGGATTCCGGCCTGGGTCGGGCACCTCGGTTGGCACGATGCGATCCTTTATCAACCGCAACGGTGTGATCCTGATCCAGCTCGTCTCCGCCACGAGCCTGTTCCTGATGCGTCAGTACTTCCTCACGATTCCTCGTGACCTCGAGGAGGCGGCGAAGCTCGACGCTGCGGGCTACTTCAAGACGTACCGGAAGGTGATGCTGCCGCTGGCCGGGCCCGCGCTTGCAGCGGTCGGGATTCTCATGTTCCAGGGGACGTGGAACGCGCTTGTTCTGGCCGGCCGTGTTGCTGCAGGACAAGAGCGAGTTCACGATTCCAATCGGTATTGCCGCCTTCCACTCCGCTTACCTGACGATGTGGCCGCCGCTCATGGCGGCAAGCGTCATCGCCATCCTGCCCGATCCTCTTGATCTTCGTCGTCTTCCAGCGGTACTTCGTCGCCGGCGTCGCCTCGGCGGGGGTGAAGGGATGACTCTGCGGCGTGCACTCGGTGTTGCGGCGAACGACCTCTATCACCAGGCGTGGAGGCTGATGGTGCTGAACGTGCTCTTGGGCGCCGTCGTGCTCGCGGTCGTGCTTCGCGAGCCTGGCCATGCGTTCCGCGATCGTTCTGGCCGTCCTGATCGGCCCCGTCCTCGGCGGCGGTCATGCACTGTGTGGTGACTCTCGCGCCAGACGGAGGACCTCCGGCTGGTGGAACTGCAGCAACGGGCTGCGCCGGCACTGGCGTCACGGAATCGTGCTGGGCGCCGCGCTTGCGATCGCCGTGGCGGCCGGGGCCGTCGTTGTCCCCTTCTACGCACGGGCGGGAACCTGGGCCTGGCCGCTTGCAGGCCTTTAGCCTCTACCTCCTGCTCATGTTCGGCGTCTTCCAGCTCGCCCTCTGGCCTCTCGCCGTCTTCGAGGTGGGACGCCCCCTGCGTGCGGTGGCCCGTGACGCGGCGCTCGCGGTCGCACGCCGGCCGCTCGGCTTCCTCGGGCTTGCACTCGCTCTCTTGCTCGTGAACGTCGTGGGCGTCGCGGCGGCGATCTTGCCGTTCCTGACCCTGACGATCTCGTACTCGTTCCTGGTTTCCGCCCATTTCGCGCTGCCGAAGAACCCAGCGAGAGAGGCCTGAGCTCATGGCAAGCGTTACGTACGACCACGTCACGAAGACCTTCGGAGACGCCGCCGCGGTCAAGGACCTTCGGCTCGAGGTAGCGGACGGTGAGTTCATGGTGCTCGTCGGCCCGTCCGGCTGCGGCAAGACCACGGCCCTGCGCATGCTTGCCGGCCTGGAGAAGGTGTCCGACGGGCGCATCCTCGTCGGCGACCGCGTTGTCAACAATGTCGCTCCGCAGCACCGCGACATCGCCATGGTCTTCCAGTCCTATGCGCTCTACCCGCACATGACGGTGTACGAAAACCTCGCGTTCGGCCTGCGGAACCAGAGGGTGCCGAAGAAGGAGATAGACAGTCGCGTCAAGAGAGCAGCCAACATCCTGGATCTCGATGCGCTGATCAAGCGCAAGCCCAAGCAGTTGTCGGGTGGCCAGCGACAGCGTGTTGCGCTCGGACGAGCGATCGTGCGCGATCCGGCAGCCTTTCTGATGGACGAACCACTGTCGAACCTGGATGCGCAGCTCCGCGTGCAGACCCGCGCCGAGATCCTGAAGCTGCAGCAGACACTCGGGACGACGACCATCTATGTCACGCACGATCAGGTGGAGGCGATGACGATGGGCGATCGCATCGCCGTCATGAAGCTCGGTGTGCTGCAGCAGGTCGGGCCGCCCGAGGAGCTCTACCGCGAGCCGCGGAATCTGTTTGTCGCCGGCTTCATCGGTTCCCCCGCCATGAACCTCGTGCCCGCCGAGGTCCTGGACGGGGCCGGCGGAAACGGTCGGATCGCTGGTTTTCGGCCCGAGCACATCGACCTCGGCAACGGCCGGCCGGACGGCATGGACTTCGACGCGCGCGTCGAGGTCGTGGAGTATCTCGGCGACGAGCAACTCGTGCATCTGACCCGCAAGGACACCGCGATTCAGGCAAAGCTCCCGATCGAGGAGCAGGTGAGCGCCGGCCAGGAACTGAAGCTCACGGTTCCGCGCGACAAGCTGCTGCTGTTCGACGCGGAGACCGAAGAACGAATTCCGGGCTAGAGCCGCCGCAGGAGCTCAGGGACTTCTTCGGGTCCTGCAAGCGTCAGGTCGGCGGCCTCACGTAACTCTGCCGGGCCTTCCTCCGACACGACGGCGATCCGAACCGACAGGTCGAGGCCGTCGAGCGCTCGGAAGCCGTCGAGATCGGTCGTGTCGTCGCCGGCGTAGAGCGCGCGCCGGAGGTTCCGCTCGCCGAGCAGTTGTCGCACGGCGGTTCCCTTGTGAACGTCCAGCGGCGGCAGCACCTCGAGCACCTTGCGCCCGAAGCGGGCGACGAAGCCCTGTTCTTCCGCGCGCAGCTTCACGTGTTCGAGCGTCGAGCGAGCGGCATCTTCGTCCTCTGCGCCGCGGTAGTGGAGAGATGCAGTCAACCCCTTGTTCTCCGTCGCGGGCCAGCCCGCCTCCGCGAGGAACTGCTGCAGCCGTCCGCCCCACTCGGCCGCCTCGCCGTCGAGCTCCAGCCCGTGGTTGCCGACGTAGATGAGCTCCGGAACGCCGACGATCCGTCGTGCTTCGTCGCCGGCACGACCTGAGATGCAAGCGACGAGCGCATAGCGTTCGTTCAGCCGTTGAAGCTCGGCGCCGGTCTCGTCCGGGACTCGCGCATCCTGCGGCCGCGCGACGATCGGTGCGAGCACGCCGTCGACGTCGAAGAAGAGCCCCGCCTGCGCAGGATCCTCGGCGAGCCGGTCGATCAGATCCACGCTGCAAGAATAGGCGCGTGCGGCTCGTCCTCATCGGCCTCGTGGCGGGCTTCTTCAGTGCGCTGTTCGGGGTCGGGGGCGGCATCGTGATCGTGCCGCTGCTGCTCTTCTGCGGCTGGGACTCTCGAGCCGCGACGGCGACGTCGCTCGCGGCGATCGGAATCACCGCAGTCTCCGGCGTGATCGCCTACGCGATCCACGGTGACGTCAACGTCGGCTACGCGGCTCTCGTCGGTCTGCCGGCGGCGGTGTCGGTCGCGGGCGCGACGGCACTGCAGCAACGTCTGCAGACGCGCACGATCGAGTTGTCCTTCGCCGCTTTCATGTTTGCCGTCGCCGTCTGGTTGTTCGTCAAGTGACCTACGCGCTCGCCATTGCACTCGGGCTCGTCGCGGGCGTGCTCGCCGGGATGTTCGGCATCGGCGGCGGGCTTCTCTTCGTGCCGACGCTGATCGCACTCGGGCTCGGTCATCACGAGGCGCTTGGAACGTCGCTCCTCGCGATCATCCCGACGGTGCTCGTCGGGACGTGGCGGCAGGCGCGTTACGGCAACGTTCGCTGGCGTGCTGCAGCCGTGCTCGGGATCGCAGCCGCGGCGGCCGCCCAGGGAGGCGTCGCCCTCGCGGTGTCGCTGCCCGACGCGACTCTCCGCCGCCTTTTCGCCGGATTGCTCGTCCTGGTTGCGGCGCAGATCGCATGGCGAGCGCGTCAGCGCGAGTCCTGACCTATCCTGTCCACATGGCAGGACCCGAGGAAGTCTGGCTGCCGCTCGTCGACGAGCCTGTCGGCGACATCGTCGCGCGGATCCAGGCCGAGGATCCTGAGATCGACCGCCTGGTCGGCTCGCCGCACCGCGTCCTCGCCTTCCGGACGTTCGCCTACATTCGCGTCGGCATCCTGCTGGGCGAGCTCCTGTTCGAGCAGGAGCTCGGCGCCGAGGACGCCAACGACACCTGGGTCGAAGCGCTGTTGCGAGACCCGAAGCACCACGATGCCCTGCGCCGGGAGGTCAAAGCGGTCGCCGAGGAGATTGCTGCCGATCCCAGGTACGCAGACGAGGAGCCGCTCGGCCCCGACGAGGGTGTGCGCGACCGTTTCCGGGAATTTGCCCGTAAGCAGCTCGCCGGCGACTGATCTTTTCCGGGTTTTCGTCGTCTAATCCGACGTGCGGAAGCTCTCGAACGCGCGGAAGCTCTCGATCGAGGGTGCCGTGATCCTCGTGCTCATGGTGGTCGCAGGTGTGACGATCTACCTGACCACGGTGCACAACGCGAAGAGCCCGTGGCAGACCGCGGGCACGCGAGTCCAGGACGTCTCCCGCTCGTCGGGGATCCAGACCGAGGTCGCCGTCGCCGTCGATCCGTCGAGGTCTGGCAACCTCGTCGCCGCTGCGAACGAGACCGTCGCGCCGCAGATTCGCGTCTTCACCTCAGTGAACGGCGGACGGACGTGGTCGACGAAGGCAGGACCGATGTACAACCCGAACACGTGCTCCTTGGGAGATCCGGCGGTGGCGATCGCCCCGAACGGACGGCAGTACGTTGCGTTCACCGAGAAGTCGATCTGCACGCCGGGGCCTGACCTGACCCCGTATCTCATCGTGGCGTCCCGTTCGGGGCCGAAGGGCGGTTGGCTGACCCGGCGTGTCACGCGCCCGGCGACGAAGTTCGGGTACGACGACAAGCCTGCGCTCACGGTCGACTCCAAGGGTCGTGTCTACGTCGCGTGGTCCCGTCTGCTCGAGTCCAAGTACCAGACGACGGTCGTGAGCTCGAGCACGGACGGCGGCAAGACGTGGTCCGAGCCGCAGGTGGTGGACCGGTCACTCGACCAGCCGCAGCTCGTCACCATCGCCGCGGCCGGTCAGGGCGACGATCTCTATATCGCCGGGGTCGATGCAAGAGACGGACTGTGGATCGGCCGGTCGACCGATACCGGCCGCCACTTCGCGGTTCGGCAGGCGGCGCCGCTGCCGGGAAACATCGCCGCCACCTGCATCGTCTTCGGGAAGTTCGTCCTTCCGCAACAGGCCGTGCGCTGCCTCGGTCCGAATCCGACGCTCGCCGTCTCGAAGCAGCGTGTCTTCCTCACGTACGGGGTCGTTGGTCCCGACACGACGCAGGACGTGGACGTCGCCGTCTTCGATCGGGCGTTGCGCCCGCTCTGGCGAGGCCGCGCCGGCCCGGCCGATCCGAAGAAGTCCGATCAGTTCTGGCCCGTGTCGGCAGTCGATCCGGTGACGTCGGATCTGTGGGCGTGCTTCTACGACACCCGCGGTGACTCGAAGCGCGCGACGGCCTGGTTCTCGTGCACGGTCTCGGCCGACGGGCGGCGGTGGGCGACACCGGTGAGGCCCGCCCGCGCTTCAGCCAACGTCCAGGTCCTCTGGGAGGACGCCAGGATCTACGGCTATGGCGATTCCGGCGGTTACGGCGGCTACACCGGTCTCGCGGCGCGCGGTGGGATGGCCCATCCGATGTGGATCGACACCCGGAACCTGAATGCCAACGCCGAAGAGGTGTTCGGCGCGCGCCTGCCGGCGAAGTCGCTGCGGCGAGGCCTCGGCTAGGACGGAACCTCCAGTCCCGCGGAGGCCGCCCCGGGCCCTGCGACGACCGGAGAGGCTGCATAATGGGGAGCTTGTGAAGCGCGCTTCCGTCGCCTTCCTCCTTGCCCTCCTGCTGCTGACCGCTGCTGCCGCCGATGCCGGCTGGCAACACGATCAGGCGTCGGGAGCGACTGCGCGTGCCTACGGGATCCGGGTGGTCGTCCCGGATCAGCCGGGCGCGGAGACCCCGACCGTCTCGGCTCCGGAGGACTCGGTCGTCTTCAGCGGCACGTTCGACTACAACCACATCGTCACGACCGGGTCCGCCAACGCGAGCGCCTCCGCCGTCGCAGGGCCCTCGGCGAACGCGACCGCCTCGGCGGAGGTCTCGAACCTCAACATCTTCGGCGGCGAGATCACTGCGACGAGCGTCGTCGCGCAGGCTCACGCGGAGGCTCGCGCGGGCGCGGCGAAGGGAGACATCTCCGGCTCGGCCGTGACCGGGCTCGTCGCGCTCGGCGCACCGGTGACGGGCAACGCGCTGCAGCTCGGGGACTGGGGCTCGCTGACGACGGTGGCCGGCGGTGCGAGCGGCACGCCCGCAACCGGCTATCGCGGCAGCGTCACCGCTCTCGAGATCAGGCTCACGGCCGACCACGGCGGACTGGTCGCAGGTACGACGATCCTCGTCGGCTACGCGGAGGTCGCCGCTCAGGCCGCACCACCGGAACCGACGCTGACGGTGCCGAAGGCTCCGAAGGTGAGGGGCACGAAGTCCTCGTCGCGGGCGCCCGAGCCGTCGCCGGGCTTCCCGCCGGTGCGCCAGCCGCCGGCGGTGACGCCGAAGCTCACCGCGGGCGGTTACGTGTTCCCCGTGTACGGACCGTCATCGTTCACGGACACGTTCGGAGCGTCGCGCGGCGACATATCGAGCGGCTGGCATCACGGCGACGACATCTTCGCCCCGCTCGGTGCACCGCTGCTGGCGGTCGCGTCCGGGACGGTCTTCTCCGTCGGCTGGAACAAGATCGGCGGGAACCGGCTCTGGTTACGCGACGGACAGGGAAACCTCTTCTACTACGCGCACCTCTCCGCCTTCTCGCCGCTCGCAGTCAACGGGAGCAAGGTGAACGCAGGAGATGTGATCGGCTTCGTCGGCAACACGGGGGACGCGCAGGGAACGCCGTTCCATCTCCACTTCGAGGTCCATCCCGTGGGGTTGCTCGGCCTCGGTTACGACGGCGCCGTGAACCCGACCTCGTACTTGCTCGCGTGGAAGCACCTTCAGGACGTCAGCTTTGCGGGCGGCGACGCATGGGCACCGCTGCATTCACTCGGGAACGCGCCGAAGCCCGGGGCGATCCTGCTCGCCGCGACCGACATCTCGACCGCGGACGGGCTCGTCCCAGGCTCCTTGCAGCGTGCGATCAGGCCCCTCGTCGTGAAGGGCGACAACTTCAGCTCGAAGAAGAAGCCGAAGTAAGAGCTAGTTCGGGCTCGGCGTCGAGTTCCCCTGGTACGTGAAGTCGTCGCTCGGACCGAAGACCTTGTCGGAGACCCACTTGCGCGTCTGTCCGCCCGACACGGGGTTGAAGAGGAGCCCGAGCGCGATGCCCGTGATCAGCAGCAACGCGTTGCGCGTGCCGTGGTCCTTCTTGCCCTGCACGCGATCCGCCGCTTCGCGCAGCTCGTCGAGGGCTTCCCTCAGCCGGTCCTGAATGTCCTTGTCGGTTGCGACGCGAGTCGCGACCGGGATCGCGCCGCGGCCGCCGATGAGCTCGTTGTAGACCTCACGGGCAGACTCGAAGGCGTTCCGCACGTTGTCGCGGAGATCCTCGTCCTGGAGGGCGCGCTCGATGTACGGCCTCGCGCCTCCCGCCCGGTCCAATACCTTGTCTCTCGTGTTGGCCATGCTTCTCGTGTCCTTTCGCTGGTTTGCCAGCCGTTTCGTACCCGTCCCGAATCCTCGCAAACAGGCGGCTCTCGTGGTCGGGGCCCTGCTCCTCGCTGCCGGCTGTGGTGGCGCGAAAGCAAAGGAGCAGACCGTCCAGGGGTCAGGCTACTTCTTTGCTGCACCCGGCGGCTGGACGGTCACCCGAAAGGGGGCCGAGGTGCAGGCCGCGCGCGGCACTCAGCTCGTGTCGGTGACGCGGTTCCCGCTCGTGCGGGCGTTTCGGCCCGCCCTCTGGAACAGGGTTCTGCCCGAGCTCGACCACGCTGCGGACACGCTGGCGCAACAGCAGCAGGGAACCGTGGCAGATCGGGCCACCGTGGCGGTGGCGGGCCTGCGGGCGAGGCGCTACGAGGTCGCGTACGCCCGTGACGGCAAGCAGCTCGTCGAGCGCTTTGCCTTCGTGCTACGCGGAAAGACCGAGTACTTGTTGCTCTGCCGCTACGAACGCGGCGGCGACACGCGCGCCTGCGACGGGCTGCTCGCGACCTTCAGGTTGACCTGACGCTCGCTCGGGCGGCCGGTGCCCTTGCCGTCGAAGGCGGCCTCGAAGACCTCGTCGATCGTGTCGACGAGGACGAACTCGAGCTCCTTCTTCGTCTCGGGGGGTAGCTCTGCCAGATCGGGCTCGTTGTCGCGCGGAAGGATGATTCGCTTGAGGCCCGCCCGCTGCGCGGCGAGCGACTTCTCGCGAATACCGCCGATCGGGAGCACCTGGCCGGTGAGCGTGATCTCGCCGGTCATCCCGACGTCCTCGGAGACGGGCTGGTTGCGGACGAGCGACGCGATCGCAGTCGCCATCGTGATCCCTGCGGAGGGCCCGTCCTTCGGGACCGCGCCCGCCGGAACGTGGAGGTGGATGTCGTTCTCCTGGAACCAGGTCGGGTCGAGGCCCAGCTGCTGGGCATGCGCGCGCACCCACGACAGCGCCGCCTGCGCGGACTCCTGCATCACGTCGCCGAGCTGGCCGGTGATGGTCAGCCTTCCCTTGCCGGGATACGCCGTCGCTTCGAAGAACAGCACGTCGCCGCCGACCGCGGTGAACGCGAGACCCGTGGCGACTCCCGGCTCGGAGGTGCGCTTGCGCACCTCACCTTCGTAGCGACGTGGGCCGAGCCAGGAACGCACGCGCCGCTCGTCGATGCGGAGCTTCTTGGCGCGCAGCTTGCCCTCGGCGATCTGTCGCGCCGCCTTGCGCAACACGTCGCCGAGTCGGCGCTCGAGGTTTCGGACACCTGCTTCTCGCGTGTAGGCGCGGATGATCAGCCGCAGTGCCCTGTCCGAGAACGAGATCTGCTCGAGGTCAAGCCCGTGCGCTTCGAGCTGCTTCGGGACGAGGTAGCGCTTCGCGATGCCGAACTTCTCGTCCTCGGTGTAGCCCGACAGCGAGATGACGTCCATGCGATCGAGCAGCGGCGACGGGATCGTGTCGAGCGTGTTCGCGGTGCAGATGAAGAGCGTCTTCGAGAGGTCGAACGGCAGGTCGAGGTAGTGGTCGCGGAAGTTCTTGTTCTGCTCCGGGTCGAGGACCTCGAGCATCGCGCTCGCCGGATCCCCCCGGTAGTCCGCGCCCATCTTGTCGATCTCGTCGATCAGCATCACCGGATTCATCGACTCTGCGTCGCGCAGGTGGCGGATGATCGTGCCCGGCATCGCGCCGATGTACGTGCGGCGGTGGCCGCGGATCTCCGACTCGTCGCGCACACCGCCGACTGAGAGCCGGGCGAACTTTCGTCCGAGGGCGCGTGCGATCGACTGTCCGAGCGACGTCTTGCCGACACCGGGCGGACCGACGAAGCAGAGGATCGGACCGGAGGTGTCGTTCTTCAGCTTCGAGACCGCGAGGTGCTCGAGGATCCGCTCCTTCACCTTCTCGAGGTCGAAGTGGTCCTCGTCGAGCACCGCCTTCGCGTTGTCGAGGTCGAGGTTGTCCACCGTCGTCTTGTCCCAGGGGAGGGAGGCGATCCAGTCGAGGTACGTCCGGATGACGCCGTACTCCGCCGCGGCCGTGGGGAGCCTCTCGAGCCGCCCGAGCTCACGGTCGACGACCTTGCGCACGTCTTCCGGCAGCTCCATCGCCTCGAAGGTCGAGCGCAGCTCGGCGAGCTCGGCCGCTTCGGGGTCGCTCTCGCCGAGCTCGTCCTGAATCGCCTTCATCTGCTGGCGGAGGAAGAACTCGCGTTGGCCCTTCTCCATCTCCTCCTGAACCTGCGACTGGATCTTCGAGCCGAGCTCGAACACCTCGAGCTCGCGGTTCAGGATCGCCGAGATCTCCCGCAGCCGCGTTTCGACGTTCGTGAGCTCGAGCAGGCGCTGTTTCTCGTCGGTCTTCAGGCGCAGCGTCGAGGCGACGAGATTGCAGAGCGCGCTCGGATCGTCGACGTTCGCCGCCGCGATCTGCAGCTCTTCGGGGAGATAGGGAACGAGGCCGATGACGCGGGCGAAGAGGTTCTGGACGTTGCGCGTGAGCGCTTCGACCTCAGGGGTCTCGGGCACTTCGTCCGGCAACTCGACGAACTCGCCGACGAGATACGGATCGGTCTGCACCTGGCGGTCGAGCTTGCTGCGTTTGAGTCCCTGGACGAGGATGCGCAGCGTCCCGTCGGGAACCTTGATCATCTTGTGGATGACCGCGGCTGTGCCGACCTCGTTGAGGTCGTCCCACCCGGGCTGGTCGGCCTCGGAGTCCTTCACGGTGACGAGCGCGAGCAGGCGGTCGCCCGAGACGACGTCCTCGACGAGCTTGATCGAGCGCTCCTGTCCGATCGCGAGCGGCGTCACGGCTTCCGGGAAGACAACCGTGTCCTTCAGCGGCAAGACCGGCAGCGTCGCGGGGAAGACGATCTCTTCCTGGCGCTCCTCGGTCAGCGTGTCCGTCAGCACGTCGCTCATCGGGACGTCACCACGATCGCGATGCGCTCGGCGGGAGCGGGCTTCGGAGCGATGGGCAGCTTGATCGTGAGGAAGCCACGCTCGTACGTCGCCGTTGCCTGCTCCGGGTCGACGTCTTCTGCGAGCGTCACCTGGCGCTGGAACGGGCCGTACTCGATCTCCAGCTGCTGGTACTGCCCGCATTCCTTGGGGCGCCGGCGCTCACCGGCGATCAGGAGCGCCTGGGGCGATGCGATCACCTTGACCTCGTTCGGGTCGACCCCGGGCAGCTCGACGACCACGGTGAGGGCGGGCGGGTTTTCCGTGCGGTAGACGTCGGCCTCGGGCCTGTAACCGCGCCGCATCCCTCGTGAGAACGGGAAGACCTGCCACAGGTCGGCGAAGAGCTGCTCGATCTCCTCGGCGGCGTTTTCCAGTTCGCGTCGGCGCTTTTCCACCGTGCTCAGGGTACCCCGGGAGGAGGGGGTTGAGACGTGGGCGGCCCGGCTCGTGGCCGGCGGTGGCTTCCCGCCCGCCCGAGGCCCGCAGGGCACTAGCATCGCCTCCGCCATGAAGGGCGTCGTCCTCGCCGGTGGAACCGGCTCGCGTCTCGATCCGCTCACCCGGATCACGAACAAGCACCTCCTGCCGGTGGACGACCGCCCGATGGTCATGCACGCGATCGACGCGCTCCGCGAGGCCGGTGTCACGGAGCTGATGGTCGTCACGGGCGGCGACCACGTGAAGGATTTCCACGGCCTGCTCGGCGACGGGCTCGCGTACGGCAAGCAGGAGCGCGCCGGCGGCATCGCCGAGGCGCTCGGGCTCGCCCGGGACTTCAGCGCCGGCGACCGGGTCGTCGTCATGCTCGCGGACAACATCTTCGGCGGCCCGATCACCCAGACCATCCGGAACTTCGGGGAACAACGAGACGGCGCCCGCGTCCTCCTGGCACACGTCCGGGAGAGGGAGCACCTGCGCCACCTGGGCGTGCCGCGCATCGAGGACGGACGGATCGCCGAAATCGTCGAGAAGCCGGTGGATCCTCCGGGTCTCTTCGCTGTCACCGGGCTCTACTGCTATGGGGCGGACGTGTTCGACGTGATCGCCGAGCTCGAGCCCTCCGGGCGCGGCGAGCTGGAGATCACCGACGTGAACAACCATTACGTCCGCGCGGGGACGCTCGAGTTCGACGTCTTCGAGGGCTACTGGGGCGACGCCGGCGAGTCGATCGACGCGTACTACGAGGTGATCGAACGCGTGCGGAGGCCCCATTTCACGTCCGACCGCCTGCGGCCGACTCCACTGCGCCGCTTCGAGGACGAGCGTGGCTGGCTGACGGAGATCGCCCGCACGAGCCTCCTGCCGAAGCCGATCCGGCAGACGAACGTCTCCTTCTCTCGCAAAGGGACGATTCGGGGGCTGCACTACCACGAGCGTGGGCAGGACGACCTCTTCGTCTGCCTGCAGGGCAAGGCGCGAGTGGTGGCGCTCGACCGTGACACGGGCGAGACTTTCACCGAGGACATCGGGGACGGCAACTTCGCGGCCGTTTACGTGCCCGGCAATCTGGCGCACGGCTTCGAGGCGTTGACCGACGTGCTGATGCTCTACCACGTCACCGAGGAGTACGACGCCGCCGATCCCGACGAGCACCAGCTGCCGTGGAACGACCCACGTGTGGCCCATCTCTGGAGCACGACATCGCCGATCCTGTCCGAACGAGACCAGACCAGCGAATCCTGATCACCGGCGCCGGCGGCCAGCTCGGCCGCGCGCTGGCGACCGAGTTCCCCGGTGCGGTTGCACTGGGACGTGCGGAGTGGGACGTGACATTTCCGCCGCCGCCGCTCGAGCCACCTGACGTCGTGCTGCACGCGGCGGCCTGGACGGACGTCGACGGCGCGGAAGACGACCCGCAGGAGGCTGCCGCGGTCAACGTCGGCGGCACGCGGCACGTGGCGGAGCTCGGCGTT
The DNA here is from genome assembly GCA_963804935.1 of uncultured Actinomycetes bacterium. Classification (GTDB taxonomy): domain Bacteria; phylum Actinomycetota; class Thermoleophilia; order Gaiellales; family Gaiellaceae; genus 3-1-20CM-4-69-9. Next base: position 274,298 of record CAWDSD010000017.1, on the reverse strand, counting down.
CCCCTCGTGTACTTCTCGACCGACTACGTCTTCGACGGCGGCAAGGGTGAGCCGTACGTCGAGTCCGACCCGCCGAATCCGCTCTCGGCCTACGGTCGCACGAAGGTGTACGGCGAGGGCGCCGCCGGCGACAGCGCGTGGATCGTTCGCAGCTCGGGGCTCTACGGCCCGACCGGGAACAACTTCGTGCGGGCGATGCTCGACCTGGCGCGTGAACGTGACGAGGTCGCGGTCGTGGACGACCAGCGCACGTCTCCGACCTACGTGGGGCACCTCGCCGAAGCGACGCGTGAGCTCCTCGACCGGCCCTTCGGGATCTGGCACCTCGCAGCGGAGGGCGAGGCGACGTGGGCCGAATTCGCCGAGGGGATCTTCGAAGAAGCGGGCCTCGACACGCGTGTGCGTCGGATCTCGAGCGCAGAGCTCGGCCGCCCAGCCGCGCGGCCTGCGTACTCGGTGTTGCGAAGCGAGAAGGCGGCGCCGGCCCTCCCGCACTGGCGGGAGGGCCTGCGCGCCTGCCTCAACCTGATCGCTTGAGCTAGCCGGCGGTATTTAGCCGGACCGCTTCAACTTGCCGTGCTTCTTTGCGTACAGCTCGCCGCGGCGGAAGACCCAGACGCCGAGTGGGACCGAGATGACACCGATGATCACCATCGGCCAGATGTCGCCCCAGACGGCACGATGCTCGCACCGTCGAGGATCGCCGACCGGTCGCCGCGCAGCGCGTACGTCGCAGGTGAGAATCTTCGACAGCCACTGCATCCACTCGGGCAGCACCGAGACCGGGTAGTAGACGCCGGACCACGAGCATCAGCCCTTGCGCGACGTAGCCGAGCTGTGTCCCCTTCTCCGGTGAGATCGAGAGGAAGGACGGACGTCATCATCCCGATGCCCACGAACGAGACCGACGCGACGCGATCAGCACGATCGCCGCCGCGACGAAGTTCGCGTTCGGCATGTGCAGCCCGAAGAACAGCGGCGATCGACGACGAAGACGACCGACGCTGCGAACGATGCCGTAGAGCGACGGCGAAGATGCCGATGCCGAGCAGGTGCATCGCACGGGGAGCGGCGCCATGAACGTGTACTCGATCGTTCCCTCCCAGCGCTCCCACGCGACCGTCTCGATCAGCAACTCGAAGATGAGGCCGAGATACGACCAGATCACCGCTCCGATCAGCAGGATCGTCGTCGCCGGTTGATGTCGATCTGGCCGCCGTCCGCGTTGACCCCTTCGCGATGAAGACGATCGTGAGCGTGTTCGCAGCGTCCAGAAGAAGAACGCGAGCTCCCACCAGGCGTAGCGCTTGATCAGGTACCAGTTGCGCTCGACCATGCCCGCGAACGAGGCCGCGAACTCGTGGCGCAGCGACGAGTTGCGGCCCGGGACGACGCTCATGCGAACACACCTCTTTCTGCATCTTCGTCTTCCTCCTCGAAACGACCGGCCGGTTGCCGAGAAGAAAGCGTCCTCGAGCGTGTCGGCCTCTGTACTGCTCCTTCAGCTCCTCCGTCGGATCGAGTGTGATCAGCTTGCCGCGATCGAGGATGCCGACCGGTCCGACGAGGACCTCTGCCTCGCGGCAGGTCGTGCGTGCAGAGCAGGATCGTCGCGTCGTGCGTCGTCCGCACGTCCCGGATGAACTCCTGCACCTCGAGCTTCGAGCGCGGGTCGAGCCCGGTCGTTGGCTCGTCGAGGAGCAGCAGGACGGGTGACGTCAGCAGCGCGCGTGCAAGGGCGACCTTCTGCTGCATGCCGCGGGACAGGTGCTCCATCGCCTCGTGCTGTCGGTCCGATCGGGAAGCCGACGCGCTCCAGGATCTCGGGATCTTCTTCGCGCGTCTCGCCGGGCCCATGCCGTAGAACCGCGCCGCGTACGAGAGGTTCTCCTCCGACGACATCTTCTTGAAGAACGACGCCTCGACCGAGACACGGTTCACGAGCCGCTGCACGGCGCGCGACTCCTTGACGACGTCGTGGCCGAAGATCGGCGCGCTGCCGCCTCGGGGAGGAGCAGCGTCGAGAGCAGCCGGACCAGCGTTGACTTGCCCGAGCCGTTCTGGCCCAGGATGGCGACGCACTCGCCGCGCTCCATCGTGAAGGTCACGTCCTCGAGCGCCGCGACGCGCTTCCGCCTCTTGCGCAGGTGGGTCCGCGTCGCATCGCGGCGGAAGAACTCCTTGCGCAAGTTGTCGACTTCTACTGCGAACATGTGAGGCTCCTACGAATTCGGCGGAACACGGGTACGCGCAAGACACCTGCTAGCGCAGGCGGCCCACGGGACGTGCGGAATCAGCCGAAGTGGAGCAGCATCGACAAAGACCGTAGCAGCCGTGTCAAGCGTCGCCCTGGTCGAGGTCGTGGATCACGAAGAGCGGCTCGCCGCTCTGTGAGCTCGTTCGTGCCTGCGCGGTGATCTTGTCGAGGTCCGGATACTCGACGACCTCGGGTGAGACACGAATTCCGGCGACGACAAAGCGGACGACGTCCTCGCTGTCGTTTCGCAGGCCGTGTGCGCCGTCTGGACCGAGCGGGAAGTGCACGACTTCGCCCTCGGCGACCTGACGCTCGCCCTCCGGTGTGCGAAGTGTGGGGCGTCCGCTCAGCACGATCAGCAGCTCCTCCGAGCCGTGATGGAAGTGGTAGACGACAGAGTTGCCCGGCCCGAGCTCGTAGAGGCTCGCGCCGAGCTGCGTTCCGCGCTCGACGAGACGCTTCGACTTCGCTCCGCCGCCCGACCAGTCGTCCGTCGCATCCCAATCGCTGCGGAAGACGTTCGTCAAGCGGCGGCCGGTGGATCAGGGTCGGGATCGTCGTAACGCTCGTCGGGCGCCCAGACGTGCGCGACGAGGCGGAGGCGTTCGAGGCGGCGCTCTTCCCGCTCGAGCTCCGGCGATTTGGCCTCCTCGGTTGTCGTCGGGTCTTCGCTCATGCCGGCGAGTTTACGGCATATACATGCCAGGTTCTGTCATGTATGTTCCCGCTCGATGCGGGCAACGCGGCTGGTTTCGCTCCTTCTCCTCCTGCAGCTGCGGGGGCAGCTCACCGCGGCCGAGCTCGCCGCGCACTTCGGGGTCTCGATCCGGACGATTCACCGCGACGTCGAGTCGCTCGGAGCCGCCGGCGTTCCGGTCGAGGCGCTGCGTGGGCCCGCAGGCGGCTATCGGCTGTCCGGTGGCTACCGGACGAAGCTCACGGGGCTCACGGCGGCCGAGGCGGAGGCGTTGTTCGTCGCGCCCGCGCCGGCGGCCGAGCTCGGCCTCGGCGGTGTGCTCACGAACGCCCGTCTGAAGGTCCTGTCCGCGCTGCCGCCGGACCTGCAGGAGCGGGCGAGCCGCGCGGAGCGGTACTTCCATCTGGACACCCGCGGCTGGTTCCGCGCCGAAGACACCGTCCCGCACCTGCCGACGATCGCAGCCGCGACCTGGCAGGGCCGGCGGTTGAGGGCGCGCTACCGCGAGGGAAGCCGGGTCGTGCAGCGCACGCTCGATCCACTCGGCCTCGTGCTCAAGGGGGGTGCCTGGTACCTCGTCGCGCATCGCAGTGCCGGCATGCGCGTCTACCGCGTCTCGCGCTTCGCCTCGGTGCGGGTGCGAGAGGAGGGCTTCGAGCGGCCGGAGGGCTTCGAGCTCGCGTCGTACTGGGACGAATGGTCGCGGAGCTTCGAGGCGTCACGCCCGCAGGTCGAGGTGAAGATCCGCGCGAGCGAGCTCGTCCGCCGCTTCCTCCCCGGTGAGCTTCACGGCGAGGACGGCGTTTACGTCGTGGGCTTCGAGAACCTCGACGAAGCCTTTCGCGAGCTGCTCAAGTTCGGTCCCGACGCGGAGGTGCTCGAGCCGGCCGAGCTGAGGGAGCGGGTCGCAACGGCCGCGGGCGAGGTTGCCGCCCTCTACGGGGCTTGACCTCCATCCGCTGCGACCACTAGGGTGAAGTCAGGTCGTCCGCCGCCGAAGGCGGGCGCCGAGGCAATGGAGCCTCAGGACTCAGCGAGTCCTGGGCTCTTTTTTTGTGGTCCCGATTTGGAAGGAGCGGCATGTCAGCGGAAGAGACGAAGCACTACCTGGCGAACGGGCAGGCGACCGCCCCGGACGCGCGCGAGGCGCTCGAGTGGGCACGCGAGACGACCGCCCAGATGGTCGACCTGAAGTTCTGCGACCTGCTCGGGACCTGGCAGCACATGACGCTGCCGATCCGGGCGTTCGACGAGTCCGCGTTCGACGACGGGCTCGGCTTCGACGGTTCGTCGATTCGCGGCTGGCAGGGGATCTCGGAGTCGGACATGCTGCTGATGCCGGACGCGGCTTCGGCGATCCTCGATCCGTTCACCGAGGCGCCGACGCTGTCGCTCATCTGCGAGATCGCCGATCCGATCACCAAGCAGCCGTACGCGAAGGATCCACGCCGCATCGCGAGGAAGGCAGAGGAGTATCTCCGCTCCACGGGCATAGCGGACACGGCATTCATGGGCCCCGAGTGCGAGTTCTTCATCTTCGACGAGGTCTCGTACGAGCTCGGCCCGAACCGCTCCCACTACTCGGTCGATTCGGCTGAAGGTCACTGGAACTCCGGCAAGCCCGGGCTTGGGTACACGGTGCGCGAGAAGGAGGGTTACTTCCCGCCCGCGCCGCACGACACGCTGCACGACCTGCGCACTCGGATGGTGCTGACGCTCGAACGGCTCGGGATCCCGTGCGAGTTCCATCACCACGAGGTCGCGTCGGGCGGCCAGTGCGAGATCGACCTCCGCTACCAGCCGCTGACGCGCATGGCCGATCAGGTCATGACCTACAAGTACGTCGTCAAGAACGTCGCCCGCGCCGCCGGCAAGTCGGTGACGTTCATGCCGAAGCCGATCTTCGGCGACAACGGCTCCGGTATGCACACGCATCAGTCGCTGTGGAAGGAAGGGACGCCGCTGATGTCGGACAAGTCCGGCTACGCAGGGCTGTCGCAGCTGTCCCGCGCGTACATCGGCGGACTGCTGGCGCACGCTCCCGCGCTGCTGGCGTTCTGTGCTCCGACGACGAACTCGTACCGACGGCTCGTGCCCGGGTACGAGGCGCCGGTGAACCTCGTCTATTCGATGCGAAACCGCAGCGCTTGCATCCGCATTCCGATGTATTCGGACTCGCCGAAGGCGAAGCGGATCGAGTTCCGCTGCCCCGATGCCGCGGCGAATCCGTATCTCGCGTTCTCGGCGATGCTGATGGCCGGGCTCGACGGAATCCAGAAGGGCCTCGATGCCGGCGAACCGGCGGACTGGGATCTCTTCGAGGAGGACCGCGGTGTCGCGCAGGTGCCGGGCTCGCTTGCGGAAGCGCTCGAGGCGCTCGAGCACGATCACGAGTTCCTGACGGCCGGCGGTGTCTTCAGCGAGGACGTGATCCGCACCTGGATCGACTACAAGCGCGAGAACGAGGCGGACGTCGTGCGGCTCCGCCCGCATCCCGCGGAGTTCTCCCTCTACTACGACTGCTAGCTGCTGTGCTGGAGCTGGGAGCCCGACCGACGGACACGCTCGCCGAACCCCCGTCGGTCGAGCTCCGGCCGCTCCAGCCCGATGACTGGGAGGCCGTCGCGGGCATCTACTGGGACGGGATGCGAGCCGGGCTCGCGACCTTCCAGACGGAGGTGCCGTCGTGGGCAGAGTGGGATGCGGCCCACCTGCGCGGGCACCGGCTCGTCGCCGACCTCCTGGGTGAAGTGGTCGGGTGGGCCGCGCTCTCGCCGGCGTCGACGCGGCGCTGCTACGCCGGCGTCGTCGAGAACAGCATCTACGTCGCGCAGGGTGCGCGTGGCCTCGGGATCGGCCGAGCGCTGTTGGAGGCGCTGATCGCCGGCGCGGAGCGAGCGGGGATCTGGACGATCCAGACCTCGATCTTCCCGGAGAACCGCGCCTCGCTGGCACTGCACGAGCGCTGTGGGTTTCGCGTCGTCGGAACACGAGAGCGCGTTGCAAGACGAGATGGGATCTGGCGGGACACCGTGTTCCTCGAGCGACGAAGTGAGGTGATTTCGTGACCAAGGTCGAAGCGGTGGTGATCCGCGAGCGCGTGGAGACAGTGATCGACGCGGTCGAGCACGCGACAGGACATATAGGCGTAACGGTGATCGAGGCCATCGGTCATGGACGTCAGCGAGGCGTTACCCACGAGTACCGCGGGCGCATCTTCGAGTCGCGGTTCCTGCCCAAGGCGCACCTCACGTTCGTCGTCGAGGACGAGCTCGCTGATGCAGTCGTCGAGGCGATCGCGGACTCTGCACGCAGCGGCAACGAATCCGGCGACGGCCTGGTGTGGACGTCGACGGTCGACAACGTCACGCACAACCGGACGGGCACCAAGCTCGAGAAGGAGGTGGAAGCCTAAATGCCCAACAAGGATCTACTGATCGCGGCGAACACGATCTGGGTCGTCCTCGCGGCGATCCTTGTGATGTTCATGCAGGCCGGCTTCGCCTTCCTCGAGGCCGGGCTGACGCGAATGAAGAACGCGGCGCACATCGCCGGCAAGAACGTCCTGATTTTCGCCGTCTGCTCGCTCGTCTACTACGCAGTCGGCTTCGGGATCGCCTTCGGAGACGGCAACAGCTTCATCGGCACGAGCGGCTTCTTCCCCTCCAGCAATGAGCTGCTCGCGATCGGCCAGGCGCCCTATTCGTTCTTCACCGGCATCCCTGCCGCCAGCGGCTATCTCTTCGAGGTCGTCTTCGCGGGCGTCTCGCTCGCGATCGTTTGGGGTGCAATGGCCGAGAGGGCGAAGCTGTGGGTCTACCCGGCCTTCGGCGTCGTCTTCACGCTCATCTACTCGGTGACCTCGCACTGGATCTGGCACGTCAGGCGGCTGGCTTGTTCGGCAAGGGCATGCAGGACTTTGCCGGCTCCACGGTGGTGCATTACCAAGGCGCACTCGCCGCACTCGCCGGCGCGCTCCTGCTCGGGCCACGGATCGGGAAGTTCGGTCGTGACGGACGTGCGAACCCGATTCCGGGGCACAACATGCCGTACGCCGTCCTCGGGACGATCATCCTCTGGTTCGGTTGGTTCGGATTCAACCCGGGCTCGACGTTGGGTGTCGTCACCGGCGATCGCATCGGCTACTTCGGCTACGTCGCGCTGACGACGAACATCGCGGCTGCAGCCGGCGCAGTCGGCGGCCTCGCGAGCGCCTGGTGGATCCTGCGCAAGCCCGACATCTCGATGATGCTGAACGGCGTCCTCGCCGCGCTCGTCGCGATCACGGCCGCCTCGGGTTTCGTGGCGCCGTGGGCCGCGATCGTGATCGGCGCAGTATCGGGCTGGATCGCCGTCGCAGGCGTCCTGTTCGTCGAGCGGATCGGCATCGACGATCCCATCGGCGCAGTCGCCGTGCACGGGATGTCAGGCGTCTGGGGAACGCTTGCGACCGGCCTGTTTGCCGTGCCGGCCCTTGCCGCGAACCTCAACACCGGAACGGGCGGCCTCGTCTACACGGGCTCGTTCCATCAGCTCGGCGTCCAGGCGCTCGGCCTCGTCACCGTAGGCGCGTTCACGTTCTCCGCGTGCTTCGGCTCGCTGTGGGTGATGAAGCGAGTGTGGGGGATCCGTGTCGAGACGGAAACGGAGACGGCTGGTCTCGACGTCTCGGAACACGGCATGTGGGGCTACCCCGAGTTCTACATCCCGGTTCCCGGCGGCTACGGGACCGAGGCCCACGGTCATCTCGGCCTTTCGCACGGGCACGCGCGCACGGCACCTGCTCCCGTCGTGCCCGGCGCCGCGCCCGAGCCGGCGCCCGGCTAGGCGGACGCGACTTCGAGGGCGTCGCGCTCAGCGGCGCCCTCGAGTGTTCGAGGAAGGACTCGCCAGAAGAGCTGCTCGGCGTCGTGCCAACGCTCGAGGATGGCGACGGCCCTAGCCGACCCTGTGTGGCGAACGTGGGCTTCGAGCAAGGCTCGTAGTTCCTCTCCGGCGTAACGTTCCGCAACGACGAGCTGCGTGTTGAGGTGAAGCGGAAGTCGGCCGGCTGCATCGAGGACGTAGAGCTCGCCGCCGCTCATTCCCGCGCCGGCATTCAATCCGACCTCCCCGAGCACGACCACCCTCCCGCCTGTCATGTACTCGCACGCGTGGTCGCCGACGCCCTCGACGACCGCCGTCGCGCCAGAGTTGCGCACCGCGAAACGCTCGCCTGCACGCCCGCTCGAGAACAGTTCTCCGCCGGTCGCGCCGTAAAGCGCCGCGTTGCCGAGCAGGACCGGGTCGCCGGCATCGCCGCAAGGAGGCAACACGACGATCCGACCGCCGCTCATCCCCTTGCCGACGCAATCGTTCGCCTCGCCGACCACTTCGAGCTCCACGCCGGCGGCCAGGAAGGCACCGAAGCTCTGTCCGGCAGACCCTTCGAGTCGCGCTCGCACGCGGCCGGGCGGAAGGCCGGCTCCAAATCGCCGGCCGATTTCGACACCGAGTCGGGCACCGACCGTTCGGTCCCGGTTCCCGATCGAATAGCGCAGCTCGACGAGACGATCCTCCTCGAGCGCTGCGGCGGCGTCGCCGGCCAGTCGCTGACCGAGCTCTCCGCCGTCGGCGCAGGGCTGTGCTTCGCCGGTGAATCCCCCCGGGCGAGCGTCTGTGAGCCTGCGCAGGTCGAGAGAGCTGCTCCGTCGCTCGTTCGTCTCGCGTCGGCGCAGCAGGTCGGCGCGGCCGACGGCCTCGGCGAAGGTCCGCAGGCCGAGGGCTGCGAGGTACCGGCGGACTTCCTCCGCGACGAAGAGCAGGTACCCCTGGACCGCCTCCGGGGTCGCGGTGAACTTGGAGCGCAGCTCGGGCCTCTGGGTCGCGATTCCGATCGGGCAGGTGTCGAGATGGCACGAACGGACCATCAGGCAGCCCTCCGCAATCAGCAGGGCAGTGCCGAACGCCACCTCGTCGGCGCCCAGGAGTGCGGCGACCATCACGTCACGCCCGGTCTTGAGCCCGCCGTCGGCGCGGAGGCGCACGCGCCCGCGGAGGCCGCTCTCGACGAGAGTGCGCTGCGTCTCCGTCAGGCCGAGCTCCCACGGCACTCCCGCGTGTTTGATCGAGGCGAGTGGGCTCGCGCCGGTCCCGCCGTCGGCGCCGGCGATGTGGATGACGTCGGCCAGCGCTTTCGCCACTCCCGCTGCGACGAGGCCGACCCCCGCCGACGCGACGAGCTTGACCGAAACCGCGGCGACCGGGTTCGCTTGCTTGAGGTCGAAGACGAGCTGCGCGAGATCTTCGATCGAGTAGATGTCATGGTGCGGCGGCGGCGAGATCAGCTCGACACCGGGCTGCGTGTGTCTGAGCCGCGCGATCTCGTCGGTCACCTTGTGTCCGGGCAGTTGTCCGCCCTCGCCGGGCTTCGAGCCCTGCGCGATCTTGATCTGCAGCTCGTCGGCGTATGCCAGGTACTCGGGCGTGACGCCGAACCTCGCCGACGCAACTTGCTTGATCCGCGAATTGCGCTCGGTGCGGAAGCGAGCCGGATCCTCGCCGCCTTCGCCGGAGTTCGAACGAGCTCCGAGCCGGTTGAAGGCGATCGCCACGGTTTCGTGGGCCTCGGCCGAGAGCGACCCGTGGGACATCGCACCGCTGGAGAAGCGGCGGACGATCGTCTCGACGGGCTCGACCTCTTCTACGTTCAGCGGCTCGCCGGTCGGCGCGAGCTCGAGGAGATCGCGGAGCTCGAGCGGCGGGCGTGTGTTGACGAGATCCGCGAATCTGTCGTAGTCACGGCGCCGGAGAGCGTGCGCCGCCCGCTGCAGCGCGTCGACGACCGGCGGGGTCGTCGCATGCGGCTCGCCGCCCTTGCGGTACTTGACGTAACCGGGATTCTCGAGCTGCGGCGCGTGCGCCCTGCGGAGGAGAGCTTCACGCTCGAGCTCGGCGAAACCGATGCCCCCGATCTCGGACGGGGTTCCGGTCAGGCAGAGGTCGACGACGTCGCGCGCCAGGCCGAGTGCTTCGAAGAGCTGCGCCCCTCGATACGACGCGATGTCCGCGATGCCCATCTTCGAGAGGATCTTCAGCACGCCGTCCTCGACCGACTCGCGGAAGCGCAGCTGCGCCTCCGTTGGCGACGGGTGGTCGCCACCGAGCTTGTCGTCGGACGCGAGTGCCGCCACGGTCTCGAGTGCGAGCCGTGGACACACGGCGTCCGCGCCGTAGCCGATCAGGCAGGCGAAGTCGTGCGCCTCGCGCGGCTCGTCGCTGATGACGACGATCGATGTCGTCGTTCGCACGCCGGCGGCGACGAGCCGCTGGTGGACGGCGCCCACGCCCAGCACCGGCGGAACGGACATCCCAACCCCTCGGTCGTCGAGGACGATCAGGCTTTGACGGCGTCTCAGTGCTTCTTCTGCCCAGTCGCAGGCATGCCCGCTGGAGCCCCTCGCGCTCGTCGAAGGTGGCCGCGAGCACGAGCGCCCGCCGGGCGAGCGCGGACACCGCGGACGGAAAGAGGAAGAAACTTTCGAGCTCGAGCAGCCGTGCCGAGCGGGGATGCTCGCCGACCAGCGGTGCTCGGGCACCGAGCAGCGTCCGAAGCGACATGACCGAGCGCTCACGAAGGTGGTCGATCGGGGGGTTCGTGACCTGCGCGAAGCGTTGACGGAGATACGACGTCACGGGGCGCGCGCGTCCTGCGAGCGGCGGCAGCGCGGTGTCGTCTCCCATCGAGGAGGTCGGCTCGTGGCCGGTGGCCGCCGACGGGCGGAGAAGGAGGGATAGATCCTCTCGGGTGTAGCCGGCCGCGGCCTGGCGCGCGGTCAAGCTCTCCGTCGGCGGGCTCACCGGCACACCTGCTTCGAGCGGCTGCACGGTGGCGCGAAGCCACCGGGTGTACGGCCGCTTCCGGGCGAGCCTCTGCTTCACGGCCGGGCTCTCCTCGATTCCGACGGCCGGATCGACGACGAGCATCTGGCCCGGGCCGAGCCGGCCGCGCCTGATCTCGGCCCCTGCGGGAAGAGAGAGGGCTCCCGCCTCCGAAGCGCAGGCGACGAGACGGTCGTCGGCGACGGCGTAGCGGAGTGGGCGCAGGCCGTTGCGGTCGAGGGTCGCGCCGACCACGCGCCCGTCTGTGAAGACGACACCGGCAGGGCCGTCCCACGGTTCGAGCAGAGTCGAGTGGTAGCGGTAGAAGCTTCGGACCCGCTCGTCGAGCTCGGGATCCGCGTCGACCGCCTCCGGGATCAGCATCGCCGCCGAGTGGCGAATGTCTCTGCCGCCGCGGACCAGCAGCTCGAGTGCGTTGTCCAACAGCGTCGAGTCCGAGCCGTCCTCCTCGAGGACGTGCCCCCGTGCCCGCATCCAGGCGACGTTTCCGTCGATCGAGTTGATCTCTCCGTTGTGGCAGAGCAGACGGAGTGGTTGCGCGCGCTCCCAGGACGGTGCCGTGTTGGTCGAAAAGCGCTGATGGAAGATTCCGAACGGCACCGCGAGCGCCGGATCGCGCAGGTCGGGGTAGAAGGCTTCGAGCTGGTCGGCGGCGCAGAGCGCCTTGTAGGTGACGGTGCGGAACGAGAGCGAAGCGATGTACGCGCCCGGCTCTTGCTGCACGCGCCTGCGAGCGCGATAAGCACATGCTTCTGCCTCGTCGAGCGAGACACCGAGTGGCTGGAGGAGGACCAGCTGCTCGATCCGCGGCATCGAGGCCCGCGCCTGCTCGCCCAGCACGGCAGGCACCGTCGGGACCGACCGCCAGCCGCCAAGCCCGAGTCCCTCGGCCACGCAGGCCTCCTCGATCGCGGCGCGGGCTGCTTCGTCTCGAAGGAAGACCATTGCGAGACCGCACCAGGGCCCGGGAATCAGAGCGCGGGGGAGTGGAAGGAGGAGGCCTGCGCCGTCACCGGTCAGACGATCGGCGCCGACCGCGCCGCGATGGCGCATCCGCGCCAGCCCTTCGAGCAGCCCGTCGACGATCGTGCGCGAAGCACGGCCGCTCGCATCGGCGAGGAAGCCGATGCCGCAGGCGTCACGTTCGCGGCGGAAGTGATCGGTTGACGGTTGCACGGCGTGCACCCCTGGTTCGAGTGTGGACTTCCCGCCTGCTGTTGCGACCTAGCCGGCGTCGGCGGAGGAACGAAACGCCGGCTAGCGCGTAAGGACGCGCAGGCCGAGCGTAAAGAGGGTGATGCTGCTCGTCGGCGTGCGTACCATCGAGCGCCCGAGACTAGTAGAGCCGCCGGATGACGGCAAGGGCTATCTTCTCGCGCGTCTAGATGAAGTACCAGTTCGTCGATTGTCGCTGGGAGCTCGGGAAACCGGACCGCGGCCGCGACCTCTATCTCGACGGTCACATTCCGGGTGCGAGCTTCCTCGACGTCGACACCGACCTCTCTTCGCCGGCGGGAGCGCGAGGCAGACATCCGCTCCCCGATCCGGAGGAGTTCGCGCGCGCGGCCGGCCGGGCGGGCATCGGTGACGGCGTCTTCGTCGTCGCCTACGGCAACATGGGCGGCGCCGAACGTCTGTGGTGGCTGCTGCGCCACTTCGGTCACGACGCCTGCGCCGTCATCGAGCTCGACGGCTGGCACGGCCCGCTCACGACCGGCGACGAGGAGATCGAGCCTGCCGTCTTCACGCTCCGCCCGCGTGACGACGACACGATCGAGGCCGGCGAGCTCGAGCGCCGCCGCGGGGAGCTCGTCGTGGTGGACGCGCGGCTCGCGCCGCGCTGGCGCGGCGAGCCGAATCCGATCGACAAGATCCCCGGGCGAATTCCGGGCGCCCTCAACGCACCGTGGAACGAAACGCCCCCGGAGCTACCGGAGGGCGAGCTCGTCGCTTATTGCGGCTCCGGGGTCACGGCGTCCGTTCTCCTGCACCGCCTGCACCTCGCCGGTCGCGAGGGCAAGCTCTACCCCGGCTCATGGAGCGAGTGGGAGCAGCTCGGCCTGCCGGTCGAGCGAAGCTAGGCGGTCGACGTCGCTGCGCTGCCGAAGTGCGCGAGGTACGGCTGCCAGCCGTTCGGGATCTTCGGTGCGGCCAGGCGGATGAAGAGCACAGGGGCCGGCGCCTTCGGCGGATGCACGAGCTCCATCCGCGCCTCCTCGAGCGTCCGGTTTCCCTTCTGATGGTTGCACGGCGCGCACGCCGTGACGACGTTCTCCCAGACCGACTCGCCGCCTCTCGATCTCGGGATCACGTGGTCGAGCGTCAGCCGCCCCGCGGTCGTGCCGCAGTAGACGCAACGCCACCCGTCGCGGGCGAAGAGCGCCCGTCGTGAGATCTTTCGCTGCACGGCACGTGGCACGCGGACGTAGGCGACGAGCCTGATCACGTGCGGCCACGGATACGTGTCGGTCGCAGAGTGCAGCGGCTGGTCGAGCTTCTCGATCACCTCGGCCTTTCCCTTGAACACGAGCACGTGGGCACGCCGCACGGATGTCACATTCAGCGGCTCGAAACTTGCGTTCAAAACCAGAACCTGCTGCATCTGGCCCGAAATGTAGCTGAGGGACAGGCTCCAGAGGGCTGATGCGAATTTCAGATCGGGCCTCTAGCTCGCCATTGCCCGTTCGACGGCCTCCTGTTCCTCCGGGGAGAGAGCCACTGAAGGACGGCCGTGATCGAGCTCCTTCACGTAGATCCGAGCGTAGTCCCGGCCCTGGATCGCGCTGAGCACGACACCGCTTCGCCCGGCGTCGAGGAGCGCGATCGAGGCCGACTGCTGGCCTCCGGCTCCTTCATAGGCGTCGTAGCGGACGAGTGAGGTCTTCGAGACCGCGGTGTCGACCCGGCGGTCGACCCGCGAGAGGCCCGCGGCAATCTCGTCCACTGCCCGGTGCAGGTCGTCGATCCGGCCCTGCAGCGAGACCGCGAAGTCGACCAGATCCTCCTTGCCGCCTCCGAGCAGGACACGTTGTGCCGCGCGGACCCTCTGCAGCTTCCACCACGCGAGCACAGCCACGATCAGCGCGAGCGACGCGACTGCGCAGGCTGCGATCGCGATCCATTCCGCGGTCGTCAGGGAAATCGGCTAACCCCCGAGGGAGAAGATGACCTTGTATTCGGCGGTGTTGTTCGACACCGTCGTCTCGCCCGGCACCGGCTCGACGTCGACCTTCACGGTCGTCGGAAGACCGAACAGGCCGTTGATGTCGATGTTCGTGAACGTCACCGTCTTCGTCTGACCTGTGTTGATGACGTCGATCTTCATTCGCTTGACGATTGACTTCGGTGACTTCTGGATCGTCAACGTGACGCCGACGTTCGTCTCCTGGAAGTTGCCCGAGTTCAAGACGGCGACCTGGAACGCAAGGTCGGTCGACGCAGTGATCTCGTTGTCGCTCGCCGGGGCACCTGGCTTGAGCCTCTTCCCGTCCGGCAGAGCCGTGACGGACACGAGCGCGCTGCCGTGCTTGCCGCTGGGTGTGCCGCCGGTCGCGGCTCCGTGCACACGGCGCCAGACGTCGGCCATCGCCTGGGTGCTCGCGAGATCGGGATTCGAGAAGATGTTCGAGTCGGGAACGGTGCCGATGTCGGTGATGCCCTGGTGGGCGAGCTCGAGGCGTGTCGGCTCCCTGAAGTAGAAGTCCCAGTTCACGTCGCTCGCCGCGAGGAGCCGCGCCTGATTGGCGATCAGGCGGCCGGAGGTGTTCGCATCCTTCGCGGTCGCCGTCAGGCGGAAGGCGTCGGCCAGCCGGCTCAGCCCGCTCGCGCGCAGCTCCAGCACTTCGATCAGGTGCGCGTCCTCCACGCGGAGCGGTCCCGGTGGGTTGAGCTGCGTGGCTTGTGCGACCACTTGCTGCTGCTGAACTGCGAGCCCGCTGATCTTCGACTCGAGGTCGGTCTCCTTGATGCCGGTCGCAGACAGCGACTGGTTCAGGAGCTTGCCGATCTGATCGGATCGCTGTGCGATCGCGCGGACGTCCTGGATGTAGGCGTCGTACTTGTCGTGCTTGCTGCTCGAGGCGCAGCTGCGAATGCCGACGACGAGCAGGACGGCCGCGAGGATCAGGAAGGCGATCAGGCCGGCCAGACGGAGCATGGGGATCAGCCCCTGAGGCGTGCGGGGTGGGCGGCGTGGACCGCCGGGCGGTGGCCGCCGGGGCGTGCGTACGCGCTCCGTCGCCTCCTCGGTCTCCGGCTCGTCGAAGAAGTCGAACTCGATGTCTGAGTCGCGCTCGGTCATAGGGGCCCGCCAGCTAGATCATCACAGCCGAAGCGGCGTTCACTCTAACCCGTACCTCCCCCGTTCCCGGGGTGAAGGACTTGTCCGCGCCCCCGCCAACCCTGGAGAGTCGTGTCGAACGCAGCCTCAGCCCTTGTCCAGAGCGACCTCGTTCTCGGCCGCTACCGGCCGCTGAGGCCTCTGGGGAGCGGCGGTTCCGGCTCGGTCTGGCTCGCCCGCGACGAGCAGAACGGGCTCGACGTGGCCCTGAAGATCGTGCCGCGGGAGGGAAAGGCGGCGTCCCGAGCCGAGCGAGAGGCCGAGGCGGCCGCGCGCCTCCGTCATCCTTCGTGCCAGCGCGCCTACGGTTTCGGCCGCGACTCGCAGCACGTCTACATCGCCTACGAGTACGTCCCGGGTCGCACCTTCCGCGAGGCCTTGCGAAGCGGCGAGCTCGACGACGCGTCGGCGATCGAGGCTTCGGCCCAGGTCCTCGAGGCCCTGGCGCACGCTCACGGGCGCGGGATCGTCCACCGTGACGTCAAGCCGTCCAACGTTCTGCTGGCAGAGGGCCGCGGGGTTCACGCGAAGGTGCTCGACTTCGGCCTCGCCCAGATCCAGGAGGCCGAGACCCTGACCGCCCAGGGCGACGTTCCCGGAACGCTCGCCTACATCGCGCCGGAACGCCTTGCCGGCGCGCTCACCACCGAGGCCGCCGACATCTGGGCGGTCGGCGTGATGCTCTGGGAGGCACTCGCCGGACGCCATCCCTTCTGGCGGAGCTCGCTCCTCGAGACCGCCCGCGCGATCGAGGATGGCGCTCCCGGCCTCGAGACGCTACGTCCCGACCTGCCGAAGCCGATCATCGCCGCCGTCAACCGCGCCCTCGACCTCGATCCGGCTCGGCGGCCGAGTGCAGCGGCGCTTGCGGGCGCGCTCCGGCTCGGCGGCCGGAAGCGACGCGTCCGTAAGGGCGGGGGTCTGACCCTGGCTGTTCCGGCCGCGGTGCCTCGGCTCGTGCCCGCCGTCCTCGCCGCCCTCGTGGCGGGCTGGACGGCATGGGTGCTCCCGTTCTTCCCCGCCGGCTGGTCGCTCGGGCTCGGCGGGCTCGCCGCGGCTGCCACGCTCCTCGACGCGCGGCTCGGGCTCGCTTTCGCGCTCGCCGTGCCCGTCCTGCCGCTCGGGAACATCGCGCTCGGCCTCGCCGTCGTCTACGGGTGCCTGGCCGCAGGGCTCCTCGCGGTGATGTGGCGCGAGCCCGAACGCGGGCTGCTCTTCTCCCTCGGCGCACTGCTGGCGCCGATCTCCGCACTCGCCCTCTTCCCGCTGGCGGCTCTTTCCGTCCGGTCTCCTGGCCGGCGCGCGCTCCAGGCGGCGGCGGCCGTCCTCGTGGCGGGGGTCGTTGCCGGAATCCGCGGTGTCCCGCTCCCGTTCGACGGTGCCGCTCCGCCGGATCTCGGAATCGCCGCGAGCGGCGACCCGTTCGGGGTCGTCTCCGCCCTCTGGGCTGCCCTCGTCGCCCATCCGGCCCTCGCCGTCGAGACCCTGGTGCTTGCAGGTGTCGCTGCCCTGCTCCCGCTCGCTCGCTCCCGCGGGCTCTGGGGAATCGCCGCTCTCGGTGCCGCATTCGTGGTCGGAGGCGTGCTCCTCGCCCCCGGAGTGGCCGTCGCGCCGCTTGTCGTGGCCGTTTGGGCGACCTGTCTGGCGGTAGCGGTGCGTTAGCATCGCTTGCCGGGGTAGCTCCCTGCCCATGGTCCTTCGCGCTATCGAACAGAAGATCGAGTCCCTCTTCGAGGGCATCTTCGGCCGTGCTTTCAGGACGAACGTCCAGCCGGTCGAGCTGGCGCGCAAGCTCGCCAAGGAGATGGACGAGCACAAGACGATCTCGGTCTCGCGCGTCTACGTCCCGAACGAGTACACGGTCTACCTCTCCCCTGACGACCGGGAGCAGTTCTCGGGCTACGAGGACAACCTGAAGGGCGAGCTCCAGGACTACCTCTCCGAGCACTCTCGTCGCGAGAACTACGCCTTGCTCTCGCCCGTGCGTGTCCTGATGGAGACCGACGCGGATCTCGACGTCGGCGAGTTCGGCATCGCGACGCGGATGGTGCAACCGGACCGGAGCGCCGCTGCAGGCGAGCCGGCCGGAACCGTCGAGCCCGGGTCGACGATGATCTACAAGCCGAAAGCCGCGCAGCCGCCGACGCAGGCGGTCAGCGCGGAGGAGCTCGGAGTCGAGGCGGAGCTCGTGACGCTGAGCTTCGACGGCACCCGTTACGAGGTGAAGCAGCGCCGCGTCGTCATCGGCCGTTCGCGCGAGTGCGACATCCAGCTCTCCGACACCAACGTGTCCCGGCGCCACGCCGAGCTGCGCCAGGAGGGTGCGACGTACTGGATCGTCGACCTCGGGTCGACGAACGGCGTGGAGGTCAACGGCCGGCGCGTCAAGCGCGCAAAGCTCAGCGACGGCGACACGATCACCGTCGGGTCGACCGAGGTGACGTTCGGCCGGGAATCGGGATGATGGTCTTCGACTCGGTCGCGGTCGACGAGCTGTTGCTCGTCCTCAAGATCGCGTTCCTCGTTCTGCTCTACCTGTTCATCTGGCGGATCGTGCGGACTGCGAGCCGTGATCTGCGGCTCCCGCAGGAGAGCTTCATCCTCGCTCCGTCCGCAGCTGCCGGCGTGCGCGCGACCAGACCCGGCCCGGTCACCGGCCGCCTCGTCGTCGTCAAGAGCGCGGATCTTCAGGACGGCGAGGGCTTCGAGCTCAACTCGGCACAGCTGACGATCGGCCGTGGCAATCAGAACGACATCCCGATCGCGACGGACGAGTATGCGTCTGCGCGCCACGCGCGCTTCGAGCCGCGGCAGGACGGCGTCTGGGTTCAGGATCTCGGCTCGACGAACGGCACGTTCCTGAACGGCGCGAGGCTCGACCGCCCGCGGCGTCTCGCGCAGGGCGACGTCGTCCGGGTCGGGGAAACCGACCTGAGGTACGAATGAGCGTCGCTCGCCTTCGAGCTTCCTTCTTTAGGGATCGCCTCAACCCCCGCGCCGCTCAGATCGCCGCGTGGGCCGAGGAGAACGAGAGGGGAAACCTCTCGGTTTCCCCCTGTGCCCCTTCCCACGCTCATCGGACGGAGACCGCCCGATGAGCTCTCTGGGCCACGTCGGTGCAGTCACCGATCCCGGTCGCAAGCGCCGTCGCAACGAGGACGCCTACGTCGTCGAGCCCCCGCTCTTCGCGGTCGCCGACGGGATGGGGGGCGCGCAGGCCGGCGAGGTTGCCTCGCGGCTCGCGGCCGCGGCGCTGAAGGAGAGCGGCGCGGACGAGGGGGGAGAGCAGCGGATCGTCGCCCTGATCCAGGAGGCCAATCGGCGCGTGTACGACCGCTCGAACCGCGACCCGAGCGCCTCCGGCATGGGGACGACGATGACCGTTGCGCTCGTCGAGAACGGGCAGGTCGCCTTCGGGCATGTAGGTGACTCGCGCGCGTACCTGATCCGCGCCGGCGCGATGGAGCAGCTGACCGAGGACCACTCACTCGTCGCCGAGCTGATGCGGAGCGGCAAGCTCTCGCCCGAGGAAGCGGAGAGCCATCCGCAGCGCTCCGTGATCACGCGCGCCCTCGGCACCGATCCCGACGTGGACGTCGACACGTTCACGATCGCGGCGGAGATCGGCGACGTCTTCCTGCTCTGCTCCGACGGCCTGACGACGATGGTGTCGAACGGGGCCATCCTCGACCTCGTCGAGAGTCACCGCGGTGACATGAACAAGGCCCTCCGCGCACTCGTGCAGGCGGCGAATAGGGGCGGCGGAGAGGACAACATCACCGTGGTCGCCTTCGAGATCGCGGCAGAGCCGCTTGCGCATGACGGCGAGACTCGCGAGCACGTGTTCGCCGGCGCGACCCCTGACGACGAGGACACGCTCACCGAAGCGGATGCCGTTCCGGCGGTCGACACAGCCGTCATCTCCGCGGAGGAGATCCAGGCCGAGCTCAAAGCGACGGAACGGCGAGAACGCGCGGTGCGCCGACGCCATCTTCGTCGTCGGGTCCTCGCCTGGCTCGCGCTGCTTCTGATCGTGGCCGGCGTTGCGTTGGCGCTCTACCTGAGGTTCTTACGCTGAGACTGAGCATGCGCAACAGGGAGCTCGCGTTCCTGATCGTCGTGGGCGTCCTGACGGCGATCGGGTTCGCCAGCGTCTACATCGCCGGGCAGGACATCGTTTCCACGGCGTCACTGACGTATGCCGGCTTCTTCTTCGCGTTGTACATCGCCGCGCACCTCGTCACGCGCTACACGGTCCCGTTCGCGGATCCGTACCTGCTGCCGATTGCCGCCCTGCTGACGGCGATGGGACTGACGGAGATCTACCGGCTCAGGCCCGGCGATGCATTCAGGCAGGCCATCTGGATCGTCGTCGCGGTCGCGCTCTTCGCCGCGACGCTCTTGCTGCTGCGACGGGACTACCGGCGCCTCGAGACGTACAAGTACCTCTTCGGCTTCACGGCGATCGGGCTGCTGCTGCTGCCGATCCTGCCGGTGATCGGGCTGACCGTGAACGGCGCGCGCCTCTGGGTTCACTTCGGCGCGCTGCGGTTCCAGCCCGGCGAGCTCGCGAAGATCATGCTGATCGTCTTCCTCGCCGGCTACATGCGCGAGAAGCGGGAGGTGCTTGCACAGGGACGGCTGAAGGACTGGGGGCCACTGCTCGTGATCTGGCTGTTCGCAATCCTCGTCCTGCTCGAGACCCGCGACCTCGGCGGCGGGCTTCTCTACTTCGGGATCTTCCTGGCGATGCTCTACGTCGCGACCGCGCGCATCGGCTACGTGGCCGTCGGCCTCGGCCTCTTCCTGATCGGCGCGGTCGGGGTGTGGAAGGTCACGCCGCACGTTCAGGACCGCGTGACGATCTGGCTTCACCCCTGGACGGTGCACAAGGTCTACTGCCCGCTTTCAGGCGGCCCGGCGCTGCGCCAGAACTGCCAGAGCTTCCAGCTCGTGAAGTCGCTCTACTCGATCGGCAACGGGCAATTTGGCGGCACCGGTCTCGGCAAGGGCACGTTCGCGACGACGAGCGGCGCCCCGATCATCCCGGACCTGAACACGGACTTCATCTACTCGGCGCTCGCACAGGAGCTCGGACTGATCGGGGTCGCGGCTCTGCTGCTCGTCTACATGATCTTCGTGCTGCGCGGTATGCGGATCGCGTTGCTCGCACAAGACGGCTTCTCGAAGCTCGCCGCCGCGGGTCTGACATTCGGCTTCGCGTTGCAGACGTTCATCATCGTCGGCGGAATCCTGCGCTTGATTCCGCTCACCGGGATCACGCTGCCGTTCGTCTCCTACGGCGGCTCGAGCGTCGTCGCCAACTTCCTGCTCTTAGCCGGGCTGCTCCTGATCTCGAACCGTGCGAACCGTGAGGCGTTGCGGTGAACAAGCAGGTCTCGCACGTCGGCATCGCCGCGCTCGTCCTGCTCGCCGCGCTGATCGTCGCAACCACGTACTGGCAGACGTGGGCGAACGCGGGGCTCGCGAACCGGCAGGACAACGAGATCCAGCTGGTCGCGCAGTTCACGATCAAGCGCGGCAAGATCTACGCGTCAGACGGTCGCACGCTCCTCGCGACGAACGTGACCAAGAAGGTCGGCGGCCAGACGCTGTACTTCCGCCGCTACCCGACGGGGCCGCTCTTCTCCGACGTCGTCGGCTACTCGACGCAGTCGCGGAACCGAACCGGCCTCGAGCAGTCGTACAACGACTTTCTCACCGGCTCGAATGCCAACCTCGATACGGTCTTTCGTTCCGCGCTCGACAAGCTGAAAGGCACGACGGTCACCGGGAACAACCTCGTGTTGACGATCCGGCCCGAGGCGCAGGCACTCGCATTGCGACTCCTGCGCGGCAAGTGCGGAGCCGTTGTCGCGCTGGATCCGACAACGGGCCGCGTGCTCGTGATGGCGACGAGCCCGACCTACAACCCGAACCTGGTCGAGAAGCGCTTCGGCCTCGCGACGCGGACGAACCTTCCCTGTGGCGCTCCGCTCCTGAACCGCGCGACCGCCGGTAAGTATCCGCCCGGCTCGACCTTCAAGATGGTCACGGCCGCAGCCGCGCTCGACACCGGCCGGTTCACGCCCGCGTCGCCCTTCTACGATCCGGGTTACTGCGAGGAGTACGGCAAGCGGGTGCGGAACGCAGGTAACCCCGAGGCGCCCGAGACGTTCGGCAACGTCGACCTGTCGACCGGCTTCGAGCACTCGATCAACTCGGTGTTCTGCAACGTCGGCAAGACGCTCGGCGCCGGCGTCGTGCTCGACTACGCGAAGCGCTTCGGCTTCTACTCGCTGCCGCCGCTCGAGACGCCGGAGGGCGAACGCGCCGAGAGCGGGTTGTACGACCACGGACGATTGTTCGATCCGAAGCACCCTGACACGCAGGTCGATCCCGGCCGCCTCGCGTTCGGACAGGAACGCCTCGCGGTGACGCCGTTGCAGATGGCGATGGTCGCGGCGGCGATCGGCAATCACGGCCGGACCATGCGACCGCAGCTGATCGAGCGCGTCATCTCGCCGAGCGGTAAGACGATCACGCACCTGAAGCCCGACCAGCTTGGCCAACCGATCAAGCGGCAGACGGCCGACGAGCTCACGCGGATGATGGAGCTCGTCGTCACCGGCGGGACCGGCACCGCAGCGCAGATCCCGGGTATCAGCGTCGCAGGGAAGACCGGCACCGCCGAGGTTGGGCGCGGCAACATCCACACGACGTGGTTCGCGGCCTTCGCGCCCGCGAACGCACCGCGGGTCGCCATCGCCGTTGTGGTGGAGAATCAGCTGAACGGCTTCGGTGGGACGATTTCTGCGCCGATCGCCAAACAGGTGATGGAGGCGCTACTGCGGTAGGGGCGAATCCCTACTCTGAATAGGCCCCGATGGCGGTTTCCGACACCCTGATCAATACCCTCTTCGACGGGCGCTACCGAATCGTGCGCAAGCTTGGCATGGGCGGGATGGCGAACGTCTACCTCGCCGAGGACGAAGTCCTCGGCCGCCGGGTCGCGATCAAGATCCTGAACGATCGCCATGCGGGCGACGACCAGTTCGTCGAGCGCTTCCGCCGCGAGGCGAAGAACGCCGCCAGTCTCTCCCATCCGAACATCGTCTCCATCTACGACCGCGGCGAGGCGGAGGGCACCTACTACATCGCGATGGAGTATCTCGACGGGCGCTCGCTCAAGGAGCTGATCGTCGCGCGCGGACCGGCGCCGATCCATCTCGCAGTCGACTACGCGCGGCAGATTCTCGCCGCGCTGCGCTTCGCACACCGCCATGGCATCGTGCACCGCGACATCAAGCCGCACAACGTGCTCGTCGACGGTGAGGGACGCTTGAAGGTGACGGACTTCGGCATCGCGCGCGCAGGCGCGAGTCAGATGACCGAGGCCGGCTCGATCATCGGGACGGCGCAATACCTGTCGCCGGAGCAGGCGAAGGGCGCGTCGGTCGACCAGACCTCGGATCTCTATTCCGTCGGCGTGGTGCTCTACGAGTTGCTCACCGGCGTCGTGCCGTTCAGCGGCGACACGCCGGTCGAGATCGCGATGAAGCACCTCTCGACCGTGCCGGAGCCTCCTTCGGCCAAGCGCGCAGATGTTCCGAGGGATCTGGACATGGTCGTGATGCGCGCTCTGGCGAAGGATCCGTCCGAGCGCTATCAGAGCGCCGAGGAGATGGACGCGGACCTGCGGCGAATCAATCGCGGCGTGGCGATCTCGCCGGTCACCGAGGAAGCGGCGACGGCGATCATCTCGCGCCCTCCAGCAGAAGTGACGGCGATCACGTCGCACGCGCCGCGCCCGCCTGCGCCGTACGCACCACCCGCGGCGTACTACGACTACGACGAGCCGCCGCGTCGGGCGATCTGGCCCTGGATCGTCGCGTTGCTGTTCGTTACGGCCGCGCTCGTCGGCGGGTACTTCCTCTACTCGCAGATTCAGGATCAGCTCAGCGGCTCGAAGACGGTGGCCGTCGGGGACTATCGCGGGATCCGCGAGGCCGATGCGGTTCCGAAGATTCGCGCAAAGGGGTTGAAGCCGAACGTCGTGCGACAGCCGAGCACGACCGTCGATGAGACCTTCGTCATCTCCCAGACTCCGAACCCCGGAGACCACATTCCCAAGAACAACTTCGTCACGATCTACGTCTCGACCGGCCCGCCGAAGACGGAGGTTCCCAACGTTGTGGGAGAGCAACAGGACCGCGCGCTGTCGGACCTGCAGGACGCAAGTCTGAAAGGGAAGACGGTGCAAGTCGAGTCGGACAAGCCACAGGGCCAGGTGATCTCCCAGTCGCCGAAGTCAGGGGCTTCGGTCGCGGAAGGCACGAGCATCAAGCTGAACGTCTCGAAGGGGCCCACACCTGTCGCGGTTCCGAATGTCGTCGGCTCGACCTACGAGACCGCGAGCTCGATCCTCCAGGCGAAAGGATTCGCCGTCAGGCGGACGGACGTGAAGTCGGATCAGCCGAAGGACACGGTCATCGACATGAGCCCCGGCGCAGGGACTCTCCAGCCCCCGGCAGCGACAATCAACCTGACGGTTTCCAAGGGGCCGGCGACGTCCATGGTTCCGGATGTGACCACGCTCTCGCAGAACGACGCCCAGGCCCAGCTGAAGGCTTCAGGCTTCGGAGTGCACATCGTCACCCAGCCGGTCACAGACCCGAGCCAGGACGGGATCGTCCAGACCCAGGATCCGCCCGGCGGAACCCAGGCGGCGCCGGGCAAGGTGGTGACGATCGCCGTCGGCAAGTTCGACGCGCCCACGACCCCCGGCCCTCCGTAATGCCGCGCACCCGCGTCGCCATCCTGGCGGGCGGTCGCTCGTCCGAGCACGACATCTCGCTTGCCTCTGCCCGTTCGGTGCTCGAGTCGCTCGATCCCGAGCGCTACGACGTCGTCACGGTGGCGATCGGTCGCGACGGCCGCTGGGAGCTCGGCACCGGAGAGGACGGCTCGATCGCGGAGACGCTGCCCGTCCCCGCGGCGAACGCCCCGGCCACTCTGGGCGCCGTCGACGTCGTGCTGCCGATCCTGCACGGCCCGTTCGGGGAGGACGGCACCGTGCAGGGACTGCTCGAGCTCGCCGGTGTCCCGTACGTCGGCGCCGGCGTCGCGGCTTCGGCTCTCTGCATGGACAAGGACCTCTTCAAGAAGGTGCTGCGGGACAGCGGGCTTCCCGTCGCACGGCACATCGCCCTCCGCGAGGGAGATCCGGTGCAGAACCCCTTCGGGTTCCCCTGCTTCGTCAAGCCGGCCCGGCTCGGCTCTTCGGTCGGGATCACGAAGGCCCACGACGAGGGCGAGCTCGCCGAGGCGGTGCTGCTGGCATTCCGCCACGACGACAAGGTGCTCGTGGAGGAGTTCCTCGACGGGATCGAGGTCGAAGTCGGCGTGCTCGGCAACCGCGAGCCGGTCGCGTCCATCCCCGGCCAGATCGTCCCGCTCGGACACGAGTGGTACGACTACTCCTCGAAGTACGACGAGGGCGGCATGGACCTCGTCATCCCGCCTGACCTCCCCGACAGCGTGGTCGAGCAGGTGCAGCGGGTCGCGGTCGAGTCGTTTCGCGTGACCGAGTGCGAGGGGATGGCCCGCGTCGACTGCTTCGTCGTCGACGGCGACCAGGTCGTCGTCAACGAGTTGAACACCATTCCGGGCTTCACCTCGACGAGCGTCTACGCCAAGCTGTTCGACGCGTCCGGCATTCCGTACGACGAGTTGCTTCGTCGCCTGATCGAGCTCGCCCTCGAGCGGCACGAGCGCCGCGCGAAGCTCGAGTTCTAACCCTTCCCGAAGGCGCGAACTTCGTTGACGTGCGCGAAGTGGCCGTCCGGCGCGAGCTTCGTGATCCAGATGAGGTAGTAGCGCTTCGGCGCCGACTCGTCGATCGCGAACCGCGTCGTCCTCGCGACGGCGCGCTTCTCCGAGACGAGCTGCCCCAATGTGCCCTGGATGTTCGTCGCGCGGATCTCGGCGGTGAAGCCCGGGGTGTCGGTCACGACTGTGATGCGCGACACCTGGGTCGCGCCGTGGGCGTCGAGCACCATGCCGACGCCTTTCTTGACCCGTTCGAGCCCGTCGTTGTAGGTCTCGGTCGACCAGTAGGTCGAACGGTCGCCGTCCGTGGCGTTGATCGCGGCGGCGTCGTGCTCGGTGGCGTCGCCGAACGGGTCGAACGCTCCGACGCCGGCGATCGGGATCTGTGTGCCGACGGGGATTGCGTTGCCCTTGTCTCCGACCGTCAGCAAGCCGACCACGACGGCTGCGATTGCGAGTGCTCCAAGCGACCCGATGAAAATCGGTAGACGCGAGCCGGCCTTGCGCCGCTTCGGCGGGCCCAGACGCTTCGCGGCGGGGATGACCACCGTGGCGTCGCCGTCTTCACCCCGGTCGAGCTCGGCGAGACAGGCCTCGAGCTCGGCCGCGAATGCATCCATGGTCGGAAAGCGCTGTGCCGGATCCTTCTCGAGCGCCCGGTCGATCGCCGCCGCAACGCGAAGCGGCACGTCGCCGCGGACGTCCAGGACATTCGGGGGCGGCTCCTGGACGTGCTTCATCGCGACCGCGACGAAGCTTTCCCCCGGAAACGGGACGTCGCCGGTCAGTAGCTCGTAGAGCACGACTCCGAGCGAGTACACGTCGGTGTGCACGTCGACCGGCTGGCCGCTCGCCTGCTCCGGGGCGATGTAGTTCGACGTTCCGAGCACGGTTCCCGTCTGCGTGACACCGTGCTCCACGTCGAGTGAGCGCGCGATGCCGAAGTCCGTGACCTTTGCACGGCCGTCACCGTTCAGCAGCACGTTCTGCGGCTTCACGTCCCGGTGGATGAGGCCGTGCTCGTGGGCGAACGCGAGCGCACGCGCGATGTCGACGGCGATGTCGAGCGCCTCGCGCACCTCGAGACGTCCTTTGCGGACGACGAACTCCTTGAGGTTCTCGCCGTCGATGTACTCGAAGACGATGTACTGGCGGCCTTCTTCCTCACCCCGGTCGATCACCGTGACGATGCTCGGGTGCTGGAGCTGCGCCACGGAGCGAGCCTCACGCTTGAAGCGCTCGACGAAGTCGTCGTCCTCGTTGTACTGCTCGTGCAGGATCTTCAACGCCACGTAGCGCTCGAGGAGCGAGTCGTGAGCCCGGTAGACGCTGGACATGCCGCCGTGGCCGACGACCTCCTCCAGCTCGTATCGTCCTGCGATCGTCTTTCCGACCACGGGCGAAAGCTACCCACCCTCCACGGCCGGCAAGCCTGGGATCAGTTGGCGCGCGCCCGGCGGAGCCTCAGACCCACCCACAGGCCTCCGCACCAGATCCCGTAGAGGAGCGCCACGAGGCCGACGAGGAACCAGAGCGGGACGAGCTTGTGGCCGTGCCCGTCCTCGACTTGCCGTGCACTCAGGGCCACAACCGAGCCCAACGCCAGGAGCACGCCTCCCGTCAACACGAGCCGGGGGCGGCCGAGGCCGCTCGCACCGAAGACGAGGGGCAACGCGAAGGCGGCGGCGGCGATCAGGTATCCGGCCATAGCGCCCTTATCGGCGCCGGGGCCTCCGAACCTGACTACCGAAGCGCCGTCCCGAGGGCGTCTTCCCAGACGCCGAGCGCCTCGTCCAGCTCGGCGTCGGAGATGACAAGCGGTACGAGCACCCGGATGCAGTTCGAGTAGATCCCGGACTTGAGGAGCAGCAGCCCCCGCTCGGAGGCAGCCTCGACGACCTTCGTCGCCAGCTCGGGTGCCGGGTCCTTCGTGTCGCGGTCGTGGACGAGCTCGATTGCGAGCATCGCTCCCAGGCCGCGCACGTCGCCGATCGCATCCCAGCGCTGCTGCCACGCTTCCATGCGACTCCGGATGGTGTTGCCGATCTGGCCGGCTCGTTCCACGAGGCTCTCCTCCTCGAAGACGTCGAGGACCGCGAGAGCGGCTGCCTGGGCGACGGGGTTGCCGACGTACGTTCCGCCGATCGCCGAGTCGCCCGGCGCGTCCATGATCTCCGCTCTGCCGATCACGGCGGAGAGCGGGAGGCCGGCTGCGATCGACTTCGCGACGGTGATCAGATCGGGCTCGACGTCGTAGTGCTCGATCCCCCACATCTTTCCCGTCCTGCCGTAGCCCGTCTGCACTTCGTCGATGACGAGCACGATTCCGTTGTCGTCGCAGATGCGGCGAACGCCTTCCAGGAACTCGGGCGGCGCGACGACGAAGCCGCCCTCACCCTGGACGGGCTCGATCACGATCGCGGCGACACTCTCGGCCGGGACGGTGGTGATCAGCGCTCGTTCGAGCGCCGCGAGCGCATCGGCGGCGCTCGGGCCGCGGTAGTCCTGGGCGTACGGAAGGCGGTAGACCTCCGGGGCGAACGGCCCGAGACCTGCCTTGTACGGATGCGTCTTCGAGGTGAGCGTCAGCGCCAGCAGCGTGCGGCCGTGGAAGCCTCCCTCGAAACCGATCACTGCGGGCCGCTTCGTGTAGGCGCGCGCGAACTTGACCGCGTTCTCGACCGCCTCCGCTCCGGCGTTGAAGAACGCCGCCTTCACCGGCCCGGAGATCGGGGCGGTGGCGACGAGCCGCTCGGAGAGCGTCACGTACACCTCGTACGGCAGGATCGTGAAGTCGGTGTGGAAGAACTTCGCCGCCTGCTCCTGCACCGCTTCGACGACCTGCGGGTGAGCATGCCCGACGTTGAGACAGCCGACTCCGCCGGTGAAGTCGATGAACGTGTTGCCGTCGACGTCCGTGAGAGTCGCGCCCTCGCCGTGCTCGATCACGACCGGCAGGTAGATCGAGAGGGGGTCCGCGATCACGCGCCCCTTGCGCTCGAGGATCTCCTGCGAGCGCGGGCCGGGGATCTTGGTGTGGAGCTCGATCGCCTTGGTCGCCGCCATCAGGGCTGACGATAGCGCAGCCGGCGGCCACCTTGCATAGCTGTATAGAAAGGTTTCAGTGGCTAGCGGAAAGCCGGCGTGTGGAGCGCCTTGACCGTGTAGAGGCCTTCTGCGTTCCAGAGCATGAAGCCCTTCGTATGCTCTAGCCGGGCTGCCTGGATCTGGTCCTGCACGTCGGCGAGCGTGTAGGTCCGGCGCAGCGAGAAGTCCTGGAGCCAGGGAATCAGCTTCGTCTTGCGGCCTCGCACCGCGGTGCGGAAGTCTCGAAGCGAGTAGGCCACAGTCGTCCCGGGCCGTGAATCCGGATCGATGATGTTGTATTCGCCGGACACGTAGTGGGACGGGTACACCATCGGATAGATGGCGTCGACGTAGGGAGCGATCCGGCGTGGGAACTGACCGATGCCGAGGTTCCTCGTCGCGGACAGCCCGAAGACGTCGACCGAGACTCGGACCCCGAGCGGCTTGAGCCGCGAGCTCGCGTATTTGGCGAACATCGGAATCGTCCAGCCCATCGGTTGCGCATGCACGCCCGGGTAGCGGATCTGAGAGAGGTCGCCGTCGCTCGGGAAGCGCACATAGTCGAACTGGATCTCGTCGAAGCCGAGCTTCGCCGCCTGGGCGGCGATGTCGACGTTGTACTTCCAGACTCGTTTGTCGTAGGGGTTCGTCCACCCGAGCCCGGCGCTGTTCACCCAGCGCGAGCCATCGGCGCGGCGGATCGCCAACTGGGGCGCGCCCGTCGAGAGGACGGGATCCTCGAAGGTGACCACACGCCCGATCAGATAGAGACCCGCGGCGTGGATCTTGGCGACGACGCGTTGAGCGTCGTAGTAGGGCCTCGCGGAGCCGACCTTCTTCGCAAGCGGAACGTTGACCGGGAACCCGACCTCGCCGTTCTCGTCCTTGACGTCGAGCTCGATCGCGTTGAGCCCCGCCGACTTCATCGCGACGTACTGGTCGATCTTGCCGGTGAGCCCGGCAAGGGCCATCGTCACGTGGACGCCGCGCACCTCTTGAGGCAGGGGTCGCGGTTGGAGCAGCTGCGGCTTCGGTGACTGCGGCGCTCTCGCGGCGGCGCGGACCGTCTTGTGCCCGTGGATGTGCGTTGCGATCACCGCGCCGACGACGCCGGACGCGATCAGCGCCAGGAGCGCGCCGACTGCGATCAGCCGCCGCCGGTGGCGTCGCTGCTGCGCTTCGGCCCGCCGAATCTTGCGGCGTGAATTCGGATCGACGGGCTGGAGGACATACCGGGTCGGCAAGGTGTGGAAAACTAACAGAGGCTGCTCGGCCGTAGAATCGGCCCCATGGTCCTCTCAGATCGGACGATCGCGCGTTGCCTGGAGGAAGGCCGCATCGAGATCGATCCTTACGACGATTCCCTGCTCCAGCCTTCGAGCGTCGACGTTCGCGTCGACCGCTATTTCCGGGTTTTCCACAACAACCGCTACCCCTATATCGACGTTCGCGAGCAGCAGGAAGACCTGACCGAGCTCGTCGAGGTCGAGAACGGAACCCCCTTCATCCTCCATCCCGGCGAGTTCGTTCTCGGTTCCACGCTGGAGCGCATCCGGCTCCCGGACGATCTCGTCGCGAGGCTCGAAGGGAAGAGCTCGCTCGGGCGGCTCGGCCTCCTGATCCACTCGACGGCCGGCTTCATCGACCCGGGTTGGGACGGGCACGTGACGCTCGAGCTGTCGAACGTCGCGAACCTGCCGGTGACGATCTACCCGGAGATGAAGATCGGCCAGATCTCGTTCGTCCAGCTGACGGAGGCGGCCGAGACGCCGTACGGGACCGGTGGGATCGGCTCGAAGTACCAGGGACAGCGCGGCCCGACCCCGTCGAGGTACTGGCAGAATTTCCAGAAGGAAACAGCCGGTTGATCCTCGTCACGGGGGGCACCGGCTTCGTGGGTGGCCACGTCGTCCACGAGCTGCGTGGCCGTGACCTGCCCGTGCGCTGCCTCGTCCGGGATCCGCGCAAGGCCACGAAGCTGACCGGGTGGGGCTGCGAGCTCGCCGAGGGCGACGTCACGGATGAGGAGAGCCTGCGCCGGGCGGTCGCAGGAGTCGACACGATCGTCCATCTCGTTGCGATCCGGCAAGGCCCGCGCGAGCAGTTCCAGCGGATCATGGTCGACGGCACACGCGATCTGCTCTCGGCTGCGCGCGACGCAGGGGTCGGCCGGTTCGTCCACATGAGCGCCCTCGGTACGAGCGAGGAGACCAGGGAGCTCGTCCCCTACTACTGGGCGAAGTGGGAGAACGAGCAGCAGGTCCAAAACTCGGGCATCCCGTTCGTGATCTTCCGGCCGAGCTTCGTCTTCGGTCCCGACGGCGGGATCCTGCCCACCTTCGTCAAGCTCGCGAAGCTCGCACCGGTGACGCCGATCATCGGGAGCGGCCACCAGCGGATCCAGCCGATCTGGGCCGACGACCTGGCCAGGATCTTCACGGAGGCCACGCGGAAAGAAGACGTCACGGGAAGGCTGTTCGAGCTCGGCGGGCGCGACGCCGTCACCTGGAACGAGTTTTGGGAGCGGTTGAAGCGCGTGCTCGGCCTGAGGCGCCCGAGCGTCCACGTCCCCGTCGGGCTGATGAGGATCAACGCGATCGTGACCGAGCGGCTACCTGGAGACATCCCGCTCACACGCGACCTCCTCAAGATGCTCGAGTACGGAGACAACGTGGTCTCCGGCGACGAGGCGGTGCGGGCCTTCGCGCTACCGCTCCTCCCGCTCGACGATCAGCTCCGCCGGGCCGCTTGACCAAGCGGTTCTCCGTCGGCACACGGCGCACTACGTAGCGACGAAACCGGAAAAGAAAGGGGGCCGCGTGAGCGGCCCCCGATCCGGTTACCAGCGGTGGATTAGTAGAGGCGCTTCCTGCCTCGGCCCGAGAGTTACATGGCCGGGCGGCGCGTAACGCGTCGTCCCCCACGCTGGCTAGGCGATTCCCCGTAGGTCCGGGGACACACCTCTACCCGCTGGTACCTCCACTGCCCGTACTGGAAATCTCCACTCTCGGACCACCTCCTTTCCGCGGTTAGCGCAAATGTATCAGGCGGCGCGGAGGATCACGGAGAGCTCGAGGCCTCGGTCGAGGGGCACGGTCACCGACTCCAGTGAGGGGTCCTTCTGGCGGGCCCGCGAGTACGAGCCGAGGGTCTCCTCGTGCGAGAGGACGTTGTCGGCGACGACCAGGGCGCCCGGCTCGAGCTTCTCGCGGGCCGCCTGGAAGAGCTGCTCGTAGTCCTCCTTCTCGGCGTCGAGGAAGACGACGTCGAACACGTCGTCGATTCCGGGAATCGTCTCGGCAGCGTCGCCCTCGACCAGATCGGCCCACTCCTCGAGCCCCGCCTCCGCGATGTTCGCGCGCCAGGCTTCGACCTTGGCCGGGTCGTGCTCGAGCGAGAGCACGCGTCCGCCGAGGGACCGCACGCCCGCGGCGAGCCAGATCGTCGAGTAGCCGCGTGAGCCGCCGACCTCCAGCACCTCGCAGTCCAGTTGCGGCGCGACCAGTGCGAAGAGGAACTGGCCGGTCGTCCGAGCGACGGCGCGTGAGCGTTCGGCCGCCGACAGGCCGCGCTCGCGTTCGGCCGCGTCCTCGGCTTCCAGCCGCTGCAGGACGCTCCGCACGCGCTCGTCGAGCATCAGCCGACCCTAGCCTCGATGTCCCGCTGGACGGCGGCGCGCACGTAGCAGGCGGCGATGTGGTCGTTGACGACGCCGCACGCCTGCATCGCGGCGTACACGGTCGTCGGGCCGACGAAACGGAATCCGTTTCGCTTCAGCTCCTTCGAGAGCGCGACCGACTCCGGGGTCGTCGCCGGAAGGTCCCGCAGGGTCTTGGGCGGACGCTTCGCTTTCGCGCGGTGGGACCAGACGACTTCTTCGAGTGACGTTCCGGCTTCACGGAGAGCGAGTGTCCCGTGGGCGTTGGCGATCGCCGCCTCGATCTTGCCGCGGTGGCGCACGATGCCTGCATCCTTTAACAGCCGTTCGACGTCGCGCTTGCCGAAGCGCGCGACGCGCTCGGGCTCGAAGTCGGCGAACGCCGCCCGGAAGTTCTCCCGCTTCCGGAGGATCGTCAGCCAGGACAGTCCGGACTGAAAGCCTTCGAGGCAGAACCGTTCGAGCAGCCCCCGTTCGTCGGTGACGGGCCGGCCCCATTCCTCGTCGTGGTACGCGTTGTACAGCGGGTCGCTCGACGTCCAGCAACGCGTCGGTTCAGACAAGCTTGACCTTGATCATCCCGTCGTCGACCCGGACGGGGAACGTCGCCACCGGCTCGACGGCCGGCAGGCTCAGGGCGCGCCCAGTGCGGATGTCGATGTTCGCTCCGTGTCGAGGGCAGATCGCGACGCCGTCGTCGCAGTCGAAGTCGCCCTCGCACAGGGGACCGTCGTCGTGCGAGCAACGGTCCTCGAGTGCGTAGTACTCGCCGTTGAGGTTGTAGACGCCGACGGCGATCGCGCCGGTGTAGACGATCTTGACCGAGCAGGGTGGAAGCTCCTCGACCGGGCAGACGTCGAGCTCGGCCACCCGCTACTTGAGGTCGAGGTCGCTGGAGGCCCCGGCCCACTCTTCCGGGAGCGGTGTGCCTTTGGCCTTGTGCAGAGCAAGCTTCAGCGTCGACAGTCCGAGCAGGGCGCACTTGAGCCGGACGGGCGTCAGGGGGATTCCGATCTCGTCGAGCAGCTCTTCGCGTGGAAGCGTCGCCACGGCCGTCGCGCTCCGGCCCTGGACCATCTCCATCAGCATGGACGTCGCAGCCTGCGAGATCGCGCAGCCCCGGCCCGAGAACTTCACCTCGTCGATCGTGTCGCCGTCCTCGCCGAAGACGACGAAGATCGAGACCTCGTCGCCGCAGAGCGGGTTCTGACCCTCGGCGTGCGCGTCGGCTCCCTCGAGCTCGCCGTGCCCGCGCGGGTTCTTGTAGTGATCGAGGATCACTTCTCTGTACATCTGGTCGAATTCACTCATGCTTCACCGAGCGTAGCGAAGGTCTCTCCATCACCCGTGGAAAGTGCGCAGCACTTTTCACGTCCAGAAGCTTATGGGTCTTGTGGAGCCCTTCGACGAGGCGGTCGATCTCCTCGCGGATCGTGTAGAGGTAGAAGCTCGCGCGGTTCGTCGCCGCAACGCCCAGCTTCGACATCAGCGGCTGGCAGCAGTGATGGCCGGCGCGGATCGCGACGCCTTCCATGTCGAGGACCTGCGCGACGTCGTGCGGGTGGATGCCTTCGATGTTGAACGAGATGATCCCGGCGCGGCGGTCCGGCGGGGGACCGTAGCCGACGAAGCCGGGCACGTTCGCGAGGCGCTCGAGCGCATAGACGAGCAGCTCGCGCTCGTGCTCCTCGATCGCGGCGATGCCGACGTCGGTGACGTAGTCCACTGCTGCGCCGAAGCCGACTGCTTCCGCGATCGGCTGTGTGCCGGCCTCGAACTTGTAGGGCAGCTGACCCCAGGTCGTCTCCTCGAGCTTCACCGACCGGATCATGTGGCCGCCGAGGTTGAACGGCGCCATCGACTCGAGCAGCTCGGCGCGTCCCCAGAGAGCGCCGACGCTCGTCGGGCCGCACATCTTGTGCGACGAGAAGGCGAGGAAGTCACAGTCGAGCTGCTGGACGTCGATCTCGTGGTGCGGTGCGGCCTGCGCGGCGTCGACGACCATGATCGCGCCCTGCTCGTGCGCCCACGCGGTGAGTCGTTCCACCGGATTGATCGTTCCCAGCGCGTTCGACACGAGATTGTTGGCGACCACCTTGATGTTCCCGGTGCGCGCGAGCTCCTCGAGCGAGTCGAGCCTGAGCTCCCCGTGGTCGTCGAGGGGGATCGCCTTGAAGGCTGCTCCGGTCCGCTTGGCGATGTACTGCCAGGGCACGAAGTTCGAATGGTGCTCGAGCTCCGTGACGAGGACGACGTCGCCGGGCCCGAGATTGTCGAGGCCCCAGGCGTAGGCGACGAGGTTGATGCTCTCGGTTGCGCCGTGGGTGAAGATCAGCTCGCGTGGCTCCGGTGCGTTCACGAGGCGCGCGACCTTCTCGCGCGCGCCTTCGTATTCGGCGGTGGCCACCTCCGAGAGCGTGTAGACGCCGCGATGGACGTTCGCGTACTGGGTCTCGTAGAACGTGCGGAGCTTGTCCAGCACTTGCCGAGGCTTGTGCGAGCTCACCGCAGAGTCGAGGTAGGCGAGCCGCTTGCCCCGGATCTCCTGGTCGAAGATCGGGAAATCCGCGCGGAGCTTCTCCGCGTTCAACTTCGTCTGCGCCGTCACGGCCACCCGGTCATCGTACCCGGGGGTTCCTAGCGGAAGCGGACCTCGGCGCGGCCTGCCGCCGCCTTCATGAGGGTCACCCGGAAGGAGCCGGGAATCCTGTACGACTCGCCCTTTGCGAGCCACGGTCGCTTGGCCTTCGTCAGCTTGCGCATCAGAATCGACGATTCCGCGAACGGCGATGGGATGACGCGATTGTCGATGAACCGGAAGAGCAGCCCTCGGAACGGCTGCGAGCGGTACTCGATCCACCACGAGCCCTGTTCCGTGTCGACGATCAGGCTCTGGGCGAGCGTGGATTCCGTCGTCGGCGGCGCGAGGACGTAGCGCTTCGCGGCCGTCACGTGCGGCTGGTCGCGGATCCACCCGAGGGTCACCTTTTCGTAGGCGCTGAAGTCGAGGTCGCCGCTGCCCATCGGGTCGAACGGGTCTCCCGTCTCGTCGATGCCGCACACGCCTGCAACGGTGATGCAGTCCGACGCCTGCGCATGACCGAGCCCGAAGGCGTGGCCGAGCTCGTGGACGACGAGCTGGAGGTTCGGCTGCCGCGTCAGCATCACCTCGTGACCCCATGTCGCCCCGTGGAAGCCGCAATGGCTGTCGGCGATCGCGTAGATGACGTCGTCGTAGTGAGCCGGGTCGAACCCTGCGCGTCCGGCGGCGACCTTCGCGGGGGCGACGACGCCTTCGAGGCTGCGGTTCGTGGTGCCGCCGCAGCCGGGATTGGCGGTGAACGCCGCGAGCCACGGCGTCACGTCGATCTGCAGCTTCACCTTCCCGAAGGACGCATTGTCGAAGTAGTTGGCGGCCTGACCGGCCGTGCGCTCGACCTCGGCAACCGTGTAGGGCCTCGACCCGGAGGTCGCCAGAACCATGAGCACGCGCTCGTTGCCCTTGACGACGGCGCCGGCAGACTGGACGACGAGCGTCGCGAGCAGGAGTGCCGCCGCGTAGAGCGGGGCGCGAGCCACGCCCGGAGTATGCGCCTCTCGGCGGCGGGAAGCTAGCCCTGAGGGATGCGGGCTTCGAGAGCCGCGGCGAGCGAATCCCGAACGGCCTCGAACTCGATGCGGTCCAGGATGTC
The DNA here is from genome assembly GCA_963804935.1 of uncultured Actinomycetes bacterium. Taxonomy (GTDB): domain Bacteria; phylum Actinomycetota; class Thermoleophilia; order Gaiellales; family Gaiellaceae; genus 3-1-20CM-4-69-9. The sequence continues at coordinate 238,856 of CAWDSD010000017.1, read as the reverse complement.
CTGGAAGAAGCCGCGTACGATCAGCCGCTCCGCGTCTCCGCGGGAGAGGCCGCGGGCCATCGCATAGAAAAGCTCTTCGCGGTCGACGCGGCTGACTGTTGCGCCGTGGGTGCAGCGGACGTCGTTCGCGAGGATCTCGAGCCCGGGGATCGGAACGGCGTGCGTCGTCGGCGACAGCATGAGGTTGCGGTTCTCCTGGTACGCGTTCGTCTTCTGGGCGCCCTTCTCCACGCGGATCATTCCCCGCCACACCGCGGTGGACGTGTCGCGGAGCGCGCCCTTGAAGGCAAAGTCGGACGTCGTGTTCGGCGCGATGTGCTCCTGGAACGTGTCGTAGTCGAGATGCTGGTCACCGTCCGTGAAGTACGCACCGGTGACACGGGAAGTAGCGCCTTCGCCGGCGAGGTCGTTCTGGATGCGAACCTTCCCCTTCTTCGAGCCGAAGCCGCCGGCCACCCAGTCGAGCTCGGCGTCGCGGCCGACCTGTGCGTGGTGCGTGGCGAAGTGCCAGGTCTCCTGTGACAGGTTCTGGATCGAGACGTACTCGAACTTCGAGCCCTGCTCGAGGAAGAACTCCTGCGCCGTGTTCGTGTACGAGTGGAGGTCCGGACTCGTGGAGGAGACCTCCTCGACGAGCGTGAAGCGGGCTCCCTCTTCGGCGACGACGAGCAGGCGCCAGAAGAGCGAGCCGCCTTCGGTCGAGTTCGTCACGCGCACGTAGAGCGGCTTCTCGAGCTCGACGCCCTTTGGGACGACGACGAGCAAGCCGTGCTTCCAGACCGCCGCGTTGTGCGCGGCGAACTTCTCGTCCCAACCGACGAGCGAGAAGAGGCGCTCGTGCTCCTCGGTCAGCGGCACAAAGGTGATTCCCTCGGGCGCCCGCTCGATCTCGATGCCGGCCTCGGTGATCGTGGCGAGACCCGCCACGTCGAGCTCGAGCATCGTCCCGGCCGGACCTGTGCCAGGTGACTGTCCCTGGAACGTGTCCGAAGGAGTCGGGGTCGAAGTCCTTGAGGTCCGTGAAGCGCCAGTGCTCCTCCGTCGTGCCGGGAAGGGGTAGTGCGCGATAGGACTCGAGTGCTTCGGTGCGCATCAGGGCGTCGAATCGTCGGGGTACGGGGCGTAACGGTGATGCAGCATCAGCGCATTGCCGTCGGGATCCTTGAAGTCGGCGATGAGGCAGACGCCCGAGTCGATCGTGTCGCGAAACTCGACGCCCGCCGCCTCGAGCTTCCGCTTCGCTTCCTCCACGTCGGCAACCCGGAGGGCGATGGGCATCGAGTGCGGCTGGGGCTTGAAATCCGGGCCCATTGCCTCGGGCGAGATCAGCGCGAGCGTGACGTTTCCGGTCTCGTACTCCACCCAGCGCGCGCTCGAGTGCGGGCTGCGCCGCAGGCCGAGCGTCTTGCCGTAGAACTCGTCAGCGCGCTCGAGGTTCTTAACAGGGACGCCGATGAAGTCGACGCGTTCCGCGTCGATCAACCGACGGATCCCTCCATTTGCAGCTGGATGAGCCGGTTCATCTCGACGGCGTACTCGAGCGGCAGTTCCTTCGTGATCGGCTCGACGAAGCCGGAGACGATCAGCGCGGATGCTTCCGACTCGGAGAGGCCGCGCGACATCAGGTAGAAGAGCTGCTCCTCGCCGATCTTCGAGACCGTCGCCTCGTGTCCGATGTCGACTTCGTTCTCGTCGATCTTCATGTACGGGTACGTGTCGGAGCGCGACTCCTCGTCGAGGATGAGCGCGTCGCAGACCACCTTGGACTTCGAGCCCTTGGCGCCCTTCGCCACCTCGAGCAGGCCGCGGTAGCCGGCGCGCCCGCCGTTCTTCGAGATCGACTTCGACGTGATCACGGACGTCGTGTTCGGCGCGACGTGGACGGCCTTGCCGCCTGCGTCCTGGTGCTGGCCCTTGCCGGCGAATGCGATCGACAGGACCTCGCCGTGTGCGCGCTCACCGAGCAGCCAGATCGCCGGGTACTTCATGGTCAGCTTCGACCCGAGGTTGCCGTCGACCCACTCCATGGTCGCGCCCTCGTAGGCGACGGCACGCTTCGTGACGAGGTTGTAGACGTTGTTCGACCAGTTCTGGATCGTCGTGTAGCGGCAACGCGCGTCCTTCTTGACGATGATCTCCACGACCGCGCTGTGCAGCGAGTCGGTGGAGTAGATCGGCGCGGTGCAGCCTTCGACGTAGTGCACGTACGCGCCCTCGTCGACGATGATCAGCGTGCGCTCGAACTGACCCATGTTCTCGGCGTTGATCCGGAAGTAGGCCTGGAGCGGCATCTCGATCTCGACGCCGGATGGCACGTAGATGAACGAGCCGCCCGACCACACGGCCGAGTTCAGTGCGGCGAACTTGTTGTCGTTCTGCGGGATGATCGTGCCGAAGTACTGCTTGACGAGCTCCTCGTGCTCACGCAGGCCGGAGTCCATGTCGAGGAAGAGCACGCCCTGCTTCTCGAGGTTCTCCTGGAGCTTGTGGTAGACGACCTCGGACTCGTACTGCGCGCCGACGCCTGCGAGGTACTTCTTCTCCGCCTCCGGGATCCCGAGCTTGTCCCAGGTGTCGAGGATCTCCGCCGGCAAGTCCTCCCAGCGCTCCGCCTGCTTCTCGGTCGGGCGGATGTAGTAGTAGATGTTCTCGAAGTCGATGTCGTTCAGGTTGCCGCCCCACTGCGGCAGGTCCCGCGCGAGGAAGTAGTCGAGCGACTTGTGGCGGAACTTGCGCATCCAGTCGGGCTCGTTCTTGTGCTCCGCGATCGCCTCGACGACCTCGTGGGAGATGCCGCGGCCGGACTTGAAGAAGTAGTCCTTCGCCTCGTCCGGGTTCGAGAAGCCGTACTTGTACTCCTCGCGGATTCCCTGGACTGTCTCGGTCTCGGTCGCCATCAGGCTGCCTTTCCGTAGCGCTCGTACCCTTCGGCCTCGAGCTTGTGTGCGAGCTCAGGCCCTCCTTCTTCCACGATACGCCCATCGATGAACACGTGGACGAAATCGGGGGTGATGTAGTCGAGGATCCGCTGGTAATGGGTGATCACCAGGGCGCCCATCTCCGGCCCGACGAGCTCCTTCACGCCGCCCGCGACGACGCGGAGCGCGTCGATGTCGAGCCCCGAATCGGTTTCGTCGAGCACCGCGATCCGCGGCTTCAGCATTGCCATCTGGAGGATCTCGACGCGCTTCTTCTCGCCACCCGAGAAGCCGTCGTTGAGGTAGCGAGATGCGAGCTCGCGCGAAACCTTGAGCCGGTCCATCTGCGCGAAGATCTCCTTGCGGAACTCGGGAATCGGGATCGGATCGTCCTCGCCGCCGTTCTTCGCCTTGCGGATCGAGTTGATCGCGCTGCGCAGAAAGCTCGTGACCGTCACGCCGGGGACGGCGTGCGGGTACTGGAACGCGAGGAAGAGGCCGCGCTGCGCGCGCTCGTCTGCCTCGAGCTCGAGGATGCTCTCGCCGTCGAGCAGGACGTCGCCGTCGGTGATCCGGTAGCCGGGGTGGCCCATGAGGGCATACGCGAGGGTGGACTTCCCGGAGCCGTTCGGCCCCATCACGGCGTGCACCTCGTTCGGGTCCACTGCCAGGTCGACGCCCTTGACGATCTCGGTGCCGTCCTCGAGGGCGACGTGCAGATTCTTCAGCTCTAGAAGCGCCAAGTTCGTGACATCCAGTCCCTAGGTAGAAAGCGGCCTGGGCGGCCAGCTAGTAGCTCCTATCGTACCCAATGTCGGTCCCGCCTCGACCAGGCCCGGGTGGATCACCCATCCAGGGCGATCGGAGCCCACCCAGCCCTCGCAAACCGCTACCCTGAAGGCATGCCCAACGTCGGCCCTTGGGAGATCATCCTGCTTCTGCTGCTCGCGCTCTTGCTCTTCGGCGCCAAGCGGCTGCCCGAGATCGGGCGTTCGATGGGTCGTGGTATGCGTGAGTTCAAGGACTCCGTCAGCGGCAAGGATGTCGACGACGAGCCTGCCGAGCTGCCGAGGCCGACGACGAGCGACACGACGGTCCCTGCGCGCGAGCGCGACCCCGTCTAGCCCGTGAAGCGCCTACCGCGGCGCCTCCGAAGCGGTGAGGAGGCGACGCTCGTCGAGCACCTCGACGAGTTGCGCGCGCGCATCTTCGTTTCACTCGGCGCGCTCGTCGTCGGCTTTGCGATCGCGTTCGTCTTCCACCGGCACCTTCTGCACTGGCTGAACGCTCCTCTGCCCGCGGACCGGGGCAAGCCTGTGACGCTCGGTGTCGCCGAGCCTTTCCTCACTGCGATGAAGGTCAGTCTCATGGCCGGCTTCGCGCTGGCGCTGCCCGTCGTCCTGTGGCAGCTCTGGAGTTTTCTCGCGCCTGCAGTGGAGCCCCACGCCGAGCGTCTCGTCTTGACCTTCGTCGCTCTCGCCACCGTTCTGCTCGTCGTCGGCGTTGCATTCGGCTACTTCCTCGTGCTGCCGCAGGCGATCCACTTCCTGACGAACTTCGACCAGAACCAGTTCCAGATCCTGATCAGGGCGAAGGACTACTACTCGTTCGTGCTCACCGTCTTGTTCGCGGTCGGGCTCGTCTTCGAGTTGCCGATCTTCCTCCTGGCGCTGGTGCGTCTCGACGTCATCTCGACGAAGACGCTACGCAGCAACCGCCGGATCGGCTACTTCATCGTCGCGGTAATCGCCGTGCTGCTTCCCGGAATCGACCCGGTGACGACGACGATGGAAGGCATTCCGCTCGTTCTGCTGTACGAGGCCTCGATCTGGCTCGCCGTGCTGATGGAGCGACGGGCGCCGCAAGCTGAGCCGCAGGCTGAAGCGGCTAGCCTTACCGAACCGTGAACCGGGTCGTCTCCGCTGACTGGGTCCTGCCGATCGAGGGCCCGCCGATCGAGGACGGCGCGGTCGCGATCGAGGCTGGCCGGATCGCCGCAGTCGGCACCGCCGAAGAGCTCGGGGAGGGCACGCGCTACGACGACTCCGTGATCATCCCAGGCTTCGTCAACGCGCACTCGCACCTCGAGTACGCCGTCTACGGCGGCTTCGGTGACGGGCTCGGCGACTTCTCGGAGTGGATCGCCCTGCACATCCAGCGCAAGGCACGGATCGGGTGGGACGAGTTCGTCGACATCGCGAAGCTCGGCGCGGCGGAGTGTCTCGCGTCGGGTGTGACCACCGTCGGTGATTGCAGCTTTAGCGGCGCCACGGCGATTGCGTGCGCCGAGCTGGGCCTGCGGGCGACGGTCTACATCGAGGTCTTCGGTTCCGATCCCGGCGCCGCGCTCGCACGCTTCGCCGAGATTCGCGACCGCGTGAGCGACGCGTTCTCCGAGCGCGTGCGCCCGGGCGTCTCTCCTCACGCTCCGTACTCGGTGTCGCTCGACGTCTACGAGGCGTGCGCAGGGCTCGGCTTGCCGATCGCGACGCACATCTCCGAGAGCCGTTCCGAGGTCGCGTACCTCCTGACCGGCGAAGGCGCGTGGGGCGCTTACAAGGATCTGCTCGTCGACGTGCCGGGAGCGACGGGCACGCGACTGCTCGCCGAGCACGACCTACTCGGACCAGACCTCGTTGCGGCGCACTGCGTCGTCCTCGAGGATGACGAGATCGGCCTCCTGGCCGCGACCGGCACGGGCGTCGCCCACTGTCCCAGGTCGAACGCTGCGCTCGGCTGCGGCGTCGCGCCGCTGGCCGAGCTCCGCGCGGCCGGTGCGAACGTCGGCGTGGGTACTGACAGCCCGGCTTCGGCACCCTCGTTCGACTTCTTCGAGGAGCTCAGGTCAGTGGTTCTCTCCGCGAGAGCGCGGGCGGCCCGGCCTGACGTCCTCACGCCGGCCGAGGCGCTCGAGCTCGGGACGCTCGGCTCTGCGCGGGCCCTGGGGCTCGATTCGGAGACCGGTTCGCTCGTCCCGGGGAAGCGGGCCGACCTCGCTGTGGTTTCCCTCGAGGGCTCCTCGTATCTACCCTGGGAGGACCCCGCCGGGGCAGTGGTGTTCGGCGGGTCGCCCGATCGAGTGCTTGCGACGTACGTCGACGGGGAAGTCCGCTACAGGAAGGGAGGGATGAATTGGCACGAGCTGACCGCCGCCGCTCGCAGCGCGAGGCGCGTAATGCTCGCCCAGCCGGCCGCAAGCCCGCTAGCGGCTCCGCGCGCATAGCCGAGAACACGATGTTCTTCCCTCGCCTGCGCAATCAGGCGAAGTGGGCGTTCGTCTTTCTCATCTTCGTCTTCGGCGGCGGCTTCATCTTCCTGGGCGTCGGGTCCGGTGGGCTCGACATCGGGCAGCTCGTGCGCGATGCGTTCGGCAACCAGGGCGGATCCGGCACCTCGGTCTCCGAGGCCCAGAAAGAGGTTCAGCAGCGCCCATTCAGCCCGGTGGCGCGGCGTCAGCTCGCGGACGCCCTCGAGAAACACGGCCAAATCGACGAGGCGATCACCTCCTGGAACGAGTACGTGCGCCTGCGGCCGCAAGACGTCGCGGCCCTCCGGCATCTCGGCCAGCTCGAGCTCGGCCAGGCGGACCGCTTCTTCCGCGATGCGCAGCTCGCCTCGCTCGCCCAGTCGGAGGCCGGCATCGGTTCGGCGTTCGTGCCATCCCAGTCGGGGAAGCTCGGGCAGGCGATCGGCCAGAATCCGATCGAGCAGGCGCTTTCGACGAAGGCCGGGGGGCAGCTGCAGCAGGCCTCGATCAAGTACCAGACGGCGGCGACGAGGGCGGTCGGGACCTACAAGGCGCTCGTCAGGCTGCAGCCGACCGATCAGCAGGCTCTCTTCTCACTCGCCCAGGCCGCGGATACCCTCCGCCAGACGACTGTCGCGATCGACGCCTACGAGCGACTGCTCAAATTCAAGCTGGATCCTTCGACAGCCGCGCAGATTCGCGAGCGGATCAAGACCCTCCAGCAGACGGCTCAGGCTGCGGGCGGCTGAGGTTAGACTCCGCGCGGACGGGAAGACGCCCGCCGAGACAAGCCACGGGGGTCCGATGAACTTCGACATCAAGACCGAGCAGCTGGGGAACGACGCCTACGTGATCTCGCTCGCCGGCGAGGTCGATCTCTACACGGCACCGGAGTTCAAGCAGCAGCTGCTCGAGGTGATCGGCCAGGGCGGCAAGCAGGTCGTCGTCGACTTCAGCAACACGACGTTCATCGACTCCACGACGCTCGGCGTCCTCGTCGGCGGCGTGAAGCGGCTCCGCACGAACGACGGCCAGCTCTCGCTTGTCTGCAGCGACCGGAACATCACGAAGATCTTCGAGATCACCGGTCTCGACCGCGTCTTCACGATCTACCCGACCCGCGACGAGGCCGTGTCCAACGTGAAGTCGGCCGAAACTCCTCCCGCGTAGGCCTTGCTGCGCAGACTCTCAGCCGCCGCCGGGGGGGTGGCTGTCGTCCTTCTGGTGTCGGCATGCGGGACGGGGGGTTCGGTGAGCTCCGCCTCGGCCGACCTGCAGAACGGGCGTCAGGTCTTCAAGGACACGTGTGCCGGCTGCCACACGATGGCGGCCGCCGGCTCGACCGCCACGATCGGCCCGAACCTCGACGCCTCGTTTGCCGAGGCACGTTCCGAGGGATTCAAGGAGTCGACGATCCTCGACATCGTCCATGACCAGATCAAGTTCCCGGGCCAGTATCCACTCGCTCAGAACAATCCGAACTTCCTCAAGGCGAACATGCCGGCCAACCTGGTCACGGGACAGGACGCGATCGACGTCTCCGCGTACGTCGCGGCCAACGTCGGGAAACAGGGCTTTGAGGCTCAGGTCATCACCGGAACGAACGGGAAGCAGATCTTCATCACCAAGTGCGGCGGCTGCCACACGCTGAAGGACGCGGGGACGACCGGAACCCAGGGACCGAACCTCGACCAGCTGATGCCTCCCTTCCCGATCGTCAAGAACCAGGTGATCAAGGGCGGCGGCATCATGCCGGCCTTCAAGGGCGTTCTCACCGACGCCCAGATCAACGCCGTCGCGAAATACGTGGCCGAACACGCCGGCAAGTGAACGGCTTGAACTCCGGCTCGCGCTTCGCGCTCGCCATGATGACTTCAAGCCGCACGTCAGATGCCGTCGCGACCCAGCCGCGCCGGGCGAAGCCCGCCACGGCGCCGGCTGGCGTTGACTGATCTCGACGCATTCCGCCAGCTCGGAGAGGGGCGCCTTCCCGGACTGATCGGGATTGAGGTCGAGGAGATCGAGGCGGGACACGTTCGGATGCGGCTGCCGTTACGCGAGGAGCTACTCGCGCCGAACGGGTACCTCCATGCCGGTACCGTCGTCGCTCTCGCGGACTCCTCTTGCGGTTACGGCTGCATCGCCTCGCTTCCTGAAGGCGCCACAGGCTTCACGACGATCGAGCTGAAGACGAACTTCCTCGGGACGGCGCTCGACGGCACGCTCTCGTGCGAGTCGACGCTGGTTCACGGTGGACGAACGACTCAGATTTGGGATGCGACCGTTGAGGACGACGCAGACAAGGTTCTCGCCCTCTTTCGTTGTACGCAGTTGATCTTGTATCCGAGGTGAGCGGTACCAGCGGCCTCGAACGAACTAGGGCGAGGACCGCGCGAAAATCATCATGGCTCAGGCGTAGCCTGAGCCGGATTTTCGCGCTCGAGATCGACCACGACGTGCGTGATCGGGACCGCGAAACGCTCGCGCGCCTTGTCCACGACGCCCCGTTCGAACCAGGGCGAGCGGCCCTCGGGGTGCGTCGAGATGATGATCTCGTCCGCGCCAAAGGTCCTCAAGGCGTCCTCGATCGCCTGGAGAGGATCGCCGTCGCCGATCTCGCCGCGTGCCTGGACGCCCGCGTCGGCGAGTTGCTCGAGGCTTCGGTCGAGCCGGTCCTGCGCCTCGGCGCGCGCACCGTCCTCGTCCGAGACCCAGTGCTTGAGCGGCGAGTTCAGCGCAGGCGTGACGACCAGCACCTCTTCGCGGACGTCGAGGCTCTTCTCGAGAATCATCGAGCGCAGAGTGTGGCCGGCGACGGTTTCGTTCGCGATCACGAGGATGCGCCGCTCGCCGGGTGCATGCGGGCGAGCGACCGTCTTCGTGACGCGTTCGTCCCGCCGTGCGTGCAGCCACCAGCCGACGGCCACGGCGCTCACCGCCACGAACACACCGAGCCCGACCCACTTCCCACCCGTGACGGAGGCGACGACGATCACTCCGAAGTAGACGATCGAAGCGATCAGGAACCTGAACGCCTCAGCTTCACTTCGGAGCGGATTAATCACGGGTGAACCCCTGGTTCCCCCGTGTGCCCCCTCCTCCACGCGGTCTTACGGTCGAGCGTTCCTGTGGCTCCCGCCGAGCCAAGCTCGGCTCCGCCGGCGACAGCGTTCGTACGCGCAAGCGGCAAGGAATGAGAGATCACGTCAGAGCAGGTAGACGGTTGAGTACACGACAATCCACATTACGTCCACGAAGTGCCAGTAGATCCCTCCGATCTCCACACCGTGGTGGTGCTCCGGGGAGAAATGGCCCCGGAAGGCCCGGATCGTCATGAACAGGAGGATCGAGAGCCCGACGAAGACGTGCGCTCCATGCAGGCCGGTGAGGCAGTAGAAGATCGTCCCGAACGCGCCGTTGTGGGGAGCAAAGCCGACGCGCGAGTACTCCCGCGCCTGGGTCACCAGGAAGACGAGGCCCATCAGGAAGGTGAGCAGAAGCCCCGCCTGCAGTCCTGCGCGGTTGCCGCGCTTGATCGACTGGAGCGCCCAGTGCATCGTGAAGCTCGAGGTGACGAGGATCGCGGTGTTCACGCCGGCGACGAATACCGGCAGCTCGAATGGGGGCTGCGGCCACTCGATGCCGTTGACGACGCGGACGAAGAAGTACGCCGTGAAGAACGCGCCGAAGAGCATGATCTCCGACGCGATGAAGAGCAGCATCCCGAGGATCGACGCATTGACACGGGAGCTCTGGTTCGCGATCGGCGGCCCGTGATGGGCTTCGGCGTGCGCTGACACTAGGCCCTAGCTCCTTCCTCGACCTGATCCGACTGAAAGACGATGTGCTCGACCGGGAGCTTCGTCTCGTCGTGCAAGCGCTGCACGAGGTTCTTTCTGAGCCATGGAGATCTCGACGGAGCGAACGTCGAGACGATGATCTCGTCGACACGCTCCCCCTGAACCGCATCGAGCGCAGCCGAAAACGGGTCGGGCTGCGCTATCTGGCCGTGCGCGTCGATCCCCTCGCTGCGCAACTCGGCCAGGGCTCGCTTGAGTCGGCGTTCCGCCTCCGGGTGCTCGGCCTGGCTCGGATCGCTCTGCGGAGAGATGATCAGGAAGCTCGCACTGCCGCGGGCATTGCGCTCGCGGATTCGGTCGAGCAAGGCCTTTCCGACCACGGTCTCGTTCGCCAGCACCAGGACGTTCTTGGCACCCGTCTCCGCCGTCAGGTCCACGACCACGTGCTCGACCGGAACGGAACCGGCAGTTTCGCGAATCCGGTCCACGACGTTCTTGCGGAGCCAGCCTGATTTCTGGTGCGGGTGTGTCGCGAGGATGATCTCGTCCACCGGAGGTTCGAGCTGCGCGAGAGCATCGCGAACCGCCGTCACCGGATCGCTCTCCACGACGAAGCCGTGCGCGGGGATCCCCGCGTCTCGAAGGAGCGTCAGGGTTCGGTCGAGCCGTCTCCGGGCCGCCGCCCGACGCGTGTCCTCGTAGACGACGTAGCCGCGTGTCGGCTGGCTGACCGGAGCCACCACTGTCACCTGGAGGTCTCCCGCCTCCTTCCGGCGCTCGACTGCTTCGATGAGCTTGCGCCCCGTGACGGTCTCGTTCGCGATGACGAGCAGGTGCATCAGTGGCTCCTCACTTCGGTCTCGGTGGCCGCTCGATCGCCGTTCAGGACGGCGTGGCGCGCGCCCGGCACGCCGTACTCGTACGGGTTGCCGACGACCTGCGGGATCTCGTCGAAGTTGAAGATCGGCGGGGGCGAGGAGACCTGCCACTCGAGCGTCAGTGCGCGCCATGGGTTGCTCTCTGCCGGTGCGCCACGGCGCATGCTCGTGACCATGTTGTAGAGGAAGACAATCGTCGACGCTCCGAGCGCAAACGACGCGATCGAGATGAAGAGGTTCCAGTTGCCGAACTGCGGCGCGTAGTCGGAGACGCGCCGGGGCATGCCCTGCGTGCCGATCAGGTGCATCGGGAAGAACGTCAGGTTGAACCCGACGAACGTCAGCCAGAAGTGCAGCTTCCCGAGCTTCTCGTTGTACTGGCGGCCGGTCATCTTCGGGAACCAGTAGTAGATCCCGGCGAAGATCGTGAAGAGCGATCCGCCGAACAGCACGTAGTGGATGTGCGCGACGACGAAGTACGTGTCGCTCGTGTGGATGTCGATCGGTACCGCCCCGAGATAGATCCCCGAAAGGCCGCCGATCACGAACATCGACACGAAGCCGACCGCCCAGAGCATGGGCGTAGCAAAATTGATCTTCCCTTCCCAGATCGTGGCGAGCCAGGAGAACACCTTGATTCCGGTCGGAACGGCGATCATCAGGGTCGTGATCATCATCGGGACGCGAAGCCAGGGCGCCATACCCGAGACGAACATGTGGTGGGCCCAAACCGAGAAGCCGAGCACGAGGATCGCCATCAGCGACAACGCCATCAGCCTGTAGCCGAAGATCGGTTTCCGCGAAAAGACGGAGATCACCTCGGAGGCGATGCCGAAGCCGGGCAGCATCATGATGTAGACGGCGGGGTGCGAGTAGAACCAGAAGATGTGCTGGTACCCGAGCGGGTAACCACCCCCCGCAACATCGAAGAAGTGCGTGTGCATCACCTTGTCGAACATCACGAAGAACTGCGAGCCTGCGATGAACGGCGTCGCGATCACGACGAGCAGTGAGGTCGTGAAGTTCGCCCAGACGAGGAGCGGCATGCGCCAGAAGGTCATTCCCGGCGCGCGCATGGTGATGATCGTGACCAGGAAGTTGAGCGCGGTCATGATCGAGCTCGCGCCCGCCCACTGGACGCCCATGTTGAAGAAGATCGTCCCCATGGGCTGGTGGATCGAAAGGGGCGCGTAACCCGTCCAGCCCGCTGCGAACGCTCCGCCGGGGGCGGCGAAGCTCGACAGCATCATGATCCCCGCGATCGGCAGCAGCCAATAGGAGAGCGCGTTCAGCCGCGGGAACGCCATGTCGGGTGCGCCCAGCATCAGCGGAACGACGAAGTTCGCCAGCCCCGCGAACGCCGGGATGACGAACAGGAAGATCATCAGCGAGGCGTGGACCGAGAAGAGGCCGTTGTAGGTCTGGTTGTCGAAGAACTGCATCCCCGGCTTCGCGAGCTCCGCCCGCACGAGCATCGCGAGGAGGCCGCCCGCAAGGAAGAAGAAGATCGTCGTCGCCAGGTACTGCATCCCGATCACCTTGTGGTCGGTGTTGACGCGGAAGTAGTCCTTCCAGCTGTACGCGCCGTGTCCGGAGTGATCCTCGGGCTCCGTCGGCGACCCGATCGCGTAGCGCACCCAGTAGTCGAAGGCGCCGATCCCCGCGAGGAACCCGACCGGGGCGGCGGTGAGCGCGCCGACGAGCACGATGATCTCGCCGAACCAGATCGGGTGCCAACCGCCCCACCAGCGGGAGAGGACGACGATGCCGCAGCCGATCCCGAAGAAGAGCGGCGCCATCCACGCGGCGCGGAGGAAGCCCGGGTAGAGCAGGCGCCGCAATCCGCCCGGCGGACGCGGCGGCCCGTGCTGGACGGGGTCTCGCTCGTGCTCGGCGATGCTCGTCATGGCCCCTTCCTCGTTGCCCAGCGCTCGAATGCGACCGGTTGCATCACGACTACACGCGAGCGCATCAGAGCATGTCCGAGCCCGCAAAGCTCGGTACAGATGACCGGATAGGTCCCGACCTTGTTCGGCGTGATGTGGAGTGTCGGGGTGAGGCCGGGCACGAGGTCCTGCTTCTGACGGAACTCCGGCACCCAGAACGAATGGAGGACGTCCTTCGCGTGCATCGTCAGCACCACAGAGCGGTTGACGGGAAGACGCAGGATCACCGAGGGCTTGTTCCCGTAGCCGGGGTACGTGTAGCTCCAGAAGAACTGCTGCGCGTAGACGTTCACCCGGAGCGGATTCGCCCCGGCGGCGTCGTCCTTCGCGAGAACGATCGCGCTGACGATCGCGATTGCCGTGACAAGCAGGGCCGGGATCGCCGTCCAGACGATCTCGAGCCCGGTGTGTCCGTGAATCGGGGGCCCGTCGGAATCGTCATCGGGCTTGGCTCTGAACTTCCAGACCGCATAGATCGTCACGGCGGCGACGATCGAGAAGACAAAGATGCAGATCCCGGTCACGAACCAGAAGACGAAATCGATGCGACCCGCCTCGCGCGACGCCGGGGTGGGTAGCCAGTTCGGTATCAGCGCGACGGCAGACGCGACGGCGCCGGCCAGGACGCCGATCACTATTAGCTGGACGATCGAGCCCCTACGCACTGACGCCCGCGAATCTACTTGACGGAACGGGGACGGTGCAGCGGTTTCCGACGCGGGCCGCGTGGGCACTTGGTGCGTGAAATCACCAAGGAGGCTAAATGGGACTCGGAGTAGGAATCTTCCTGATCGCGGTGGGCGCCATCCTGGCGTTCGCGGTCAACGCGACCTCGGGCGCTGTCGACGTTCACACCGTCGGCTGGATCCTGATGGGTGTCGGGCTCGTGAGCGTCTTGCTGGCCCTGATGTTCTGGCAGTCCTGGGCAGGTCCGGGTTACTGGACGACGCGCCGCCGGACCTACGTGGACGAAGGCCCCCCGGTCGGTCCGCCCGTCTAGGGAGAAGAGTCGTGGCGAGGCGGCCGGCGGGCCGTCTCGTTGCGTTTGAGGCTAGTCCTCGGTCTCGCGGCTGGGCGGCTCTTCTGGTGCAGGGTCTCCGCCGAACATTCCCTTGAGCCAGCGCCGGAGCCTTCGTGACGCGAAGGTCTCGTCGACAGCGCCGTGCGCCTCGGTTTCCACGCCGTCTCCCGTCTCATCCTCGGGAACCTTGGTCCAGACGACTGCCATATCGGGAACTCTCGCACGGGCACGCGACGATTACTAGCGGCTCGCGAGTGGCAGCTCGGCCACGAAGGTCGAGCCGCCGCTCCCGCTCGACTCGACCCAGATGCGACCGCCCATCCGCGCGAGCAGCTCGCGGCTGATGTACAGGCCGAGGCCGGTGCCGCCGACTCCCCGGGTCAAGTCCGGGTCGAGGCGGTAGAACTTCTCGAAGATCCGGCGGTGTTCGGCCGGCGGCACTCCGAGGCCGTTGTCCTGCACGGCGAAGCGCATGCGCGAGCCTTCCAGCGTGACCTCGATGCGTACCTTGCCGCCGTCCGGCGAGTACTTGACGGCGTTGTCGACGAGGTTCGTCAAGACCTGGCGCGCCTTGTCGGGATCCGCGGCGATCAGCGGGGTCTTCCTCGGCGCTTTGAGCTCGAGCTTGATTCCCGGCGGAATGTAGTGCTCTGCGGTGGCGATCACGCTGCGCGCCAGCTCGACCCCGTCGCACGTCTCGATCGTCGTCTGCATGGTCCCCGATTCGAGCCTGCTCGCCCAGAGGATGTCATTCACGATCCGCGCCAGCCGGTCGGACTCGCTCGCGATCACCTCGAGCAGACCGCTTCGCTGCGGCTCGCTGAGCGGGACGTCCTCACGCCTGAGTGTCAGAGCGGCGCCGTAGATCGCCGCGAGCGGCGTGCGTAGCTCGTGCGAGACGGTCGAGACGAAGTCCGACTTCAACGTCTCGACGGCCCGCTCGGAGGTGAGGTCGCGGAAGGCGAAGACCGTTCCGCTTTCGAACCCGACGCGGGTGATCGAGAGCCAGAGCTCGCGCCCGTTGATCTCGACTGGTTGGGTCTGCGGCCGCAGCTCCGCGCTGTCGAGCAGCTGGGTGATGTGGTCCCAGCCGGAGAACACCTGGGTTGCGCTCTTGCCGACGGTCTCGACAGCCGTGAGCCCGGTGATCTGTTCGGCGGCGGGGTTCCAGAGGCGGATGATTCCGGCGAGATCGACCAGTAGCACTCCGTCGGCCACGTGCTCGACGACGATCGCCGCCTGTGCCCGTTCCTCGGCGGCCCGATAGAGCCGCGCGTTGTCGACGGCGACCGCGGCGCGGCGGCCGAGGTGCTTGGCGAATTCGAGGTCGTCCTCGTTGTAGAGACGTTCCGGGTCGGCAGAGACGAGCATCAGCCCGCCGAACGTGCGACCCGCGGCGGTGAGCGGCACGACCATCGCCGACGCCATCCCGAGCTCGTGCAGGATCTCGTAGTGCGAGGGATCCTTGGTCGAGGTGGCGAGCAGCTCGTCGGAGATCGTTCGGTAGAGCACCGCGTCGCCGGTCCGGGCTGCGCGGCCCGTTCCCTCGGCTTCCTCGAGGTCCGGTGGATAGAGGTCGCGCGACTTGTCGGCCCAGACGGCCTTCGCGGGATCCTTGTGAACGACTGCAAGGCGGCGGAAGCGCCCGTCGTCGTCGAGGATGTCGACCGCGTACCAATCCGCGAACCGCGGCACGAGGAGGGAGGCAAGGCTCGCGAGCGTCGATTCGTAGTCAAGCGACGAGGCAAGCGTCTGGCTCGCTTCCGCGAGCACCGACAGCCGTGCCCCAGTCCGCTCGGCGGCGGCGCGCGCCTGCTCGCGTTCGGAGACGTCGGTGATGACAACACCGACGCCCATCTTGTGGTCGCCGACGTCGAAGACCGGGTAGTAGCTGACGAGCCAGTTACGAATCTCGGTCGGGTTACCCGGCAGTGCGCGCTGGACGTGGAGATCGAGGATCGGCTCGCTCGTCTCGAGGACCTGGGTGTGCAGCGGCTCGATCTCGTCGGCCAGCGTGTCTCCGAGCACGTCGCGGAGAGTCCGGCCGAAGTGTTCTTCGACCGGTAGGCCGTTCAGGGCGGCGAGGGCCTGGTTCACACGGACGTAACGGAAGTTCGTGTCCATGAAGGCGAGGCCGACCGGTGCGGCGGCGAAGACGGCGTCGACGACAGCCAGCGATTCCTGCGCGTGCTTTCGTGAGGCCTGGGCGTCGCGGAAGAGCCGCGCATTGTCGATCGAGATCGCCGCCCGCCGGGCGAGGTCCTGCGCCGTCGCCAGATCGGCCTCGCTGTAGCGCCGGCCGCTTTCCGCCGAGACGAAGGTGATCGCGCCGAGCGTGCGCTGCCGGGCGACGAGCGGCACACACATGGAGGACCTGAGACCCAGCTCCTCGAGCGTCTCCAGGAGCTCGGGAGTGTCCGCGGTCGCTTCGCGCAGCAGCTCCGCCGGTATCTCCGCGAACAGCTCGGGCTGCCCGGTCCGGATGACGTTCGGGACGCCGTACGGGGCCTGGGGGTCCGGGGGGTACTTCTCGGCGAGCTCGTGGGCCCACTGGACCTTCCCGGGGTCGACATGCGCGACGGTGAGGCGTTCGATCGACCCTTCGTCTCCGACCACGTCGATCGTGCACCAGTCGGCGAAGTGGGGGACGGCCAGCTTGGCGAGATTGGCGAGCGTCATCTCGTAGTCGAGCGACGACGCGAGCAGCTCGCTCGCCTCCGCGACGAATTTCTGGTCCTCGGCCCGCTGCCTTTGGTCCTGGTAGAGCCCGGCGGTCCCGATCGCCGCCGCCGCGAGGTTTGCGAGCAGCGACGCGGAGCTCTTCTCCGCTTCGGTGAACGTGCGTGGGCTCCGGTAGTAGAAGGTGAGCGTCCCGAGAACCTCCTCCCTGTAGTGGAGCGGGAGCGCCATCATCGAATGGGTTCCCTCGTCGGCATGGGCCTTGCGGTGCTCCGGCGTGAGCCAGTCGGTGGTCGCGATGTCCTCGGCGACGATCGGCGCGTCGAGCGACACGGCGGCCGTGTTCCCGCGAATCGCCGCCATCGCGGTGTCGACGTAGCCGTCCGAGAGCCCCGCATCCGCGCCGACACGCCACGTCTCTGTCGCCGGGTCGTACTGCCACAAGGCGTAGGCGTCCGCCGCGAGCGTGCGGGAGGCGAGGTCGAGCACCTGCGGCAGCATCGCGTCGACGTTGAGAGAGCCGAGGAGCGTCGAGGACGCCTCGAGCAGCAACCGCAGCCGCTCGAGATCCTCGGCGAATTGCCGCTCGGCTTCGTCCAGAAATTCGCGTTCGACGTGAGTCGCCAAGAAAACCCCCCGGGGTTGGGCGAACTCTGACTTTACTCCGGTCTGTTCGCGGGGAAACCCCCTCATTCCCCTCCGCCGCCGATGCCGGCTTTGCCTGCGCCGGAGTTCGATCGGCAAATGGGCCGTGCAGGGATCGAACCTGCGACCTTGGGATTAAGAGTCCCCTGCTCTACCAGCTGAGCTAACGGCCCTGGAAGCGGGGGCCAAGTGTAGCGCCGGCGAAGAGCAGTCTCACCGCCGTCACAGCTGGCCTGAGTAGCCTTTGCGCGCATGGGAGCAGACGTGGCCATCATCGGTGCGGGGTACGTGGGGATGCCGCTTGCGCGGGTCTTTGCGGACGCGGGCAAGGTCGTCCTTCTGGTCGACGTGGATCGTGAGGTCGTCGACGGCATCAATCGGGGAGCAAGCCACATTCCCGACGTCACGTCGGACGCGCTCAAGCCGCTCGTCGATTCGGGGCGCGTGTCGGCCACGACGGACTACGACGCGCTGAAGGAGGTCGACGCGATCCTGATCGCACTGCCGACGCCGCTCTCGAGCCAGCGCGAGCCGGACCTGTCCATCGTCAAGGGTGCGGTGGCCGAGATCGCGCCGCGTCTGCGCAAAGGTCAGCTCGTGGTGCTCGAGTCCACGACCTACCCGGGGACGACTCGCGAATGTCTGCAGCCGATCCTCGAGCGGAGCGGGCTCAAGGCCGGCGAGGACTTCCATCTCGCTTTCTCGCCCGAGCGCGTCGACCCGGGGCGCACGGACTGGACGACGAAGAACACGCCGAAGGTCGTCGGTGGTCTCACACCGGCGTGCACCGAGCGCGCGGCGGAGTTCTACCGCGCTGCAGTCGACATCGTCGTTCCTCTCTCCTCGCCGGAGACGGCCGAGATGACGAAGCTGCTCGAGAACATCTTCCGCGCCGTCAACATCGCGCTCGTGAACGAACTCGCGCAGCTCTGCGAGCGAATGGATCTCGACGTGTGGGAGGTCATCGAGGCCGCGGAGACGAAGCCGTTCGGCTTCATGAGCTTTAAGCCAGGCCCCGGGCTCGGCGGACACTGCATCCCGATCGACCCCTTCTATCTCACGTGGAAGGCGCGCGAGTTCGACTTCTACACCGAGTTCATCGACCTGGCCGGCAAGGTCAATGCGAACATGCCGTACTTCTGCCGCTCGCTCATCTCGCAGGCGCTGAACCACGGCGCGCAGAAGTCGCTCAAGGGCTCGCGCATTCTCGTCCTCGGCGTCGCGTACAAGGCGGACATCGACGACGTGCGGGAGTCTCCGGCGGAAAAGATCGTCGGGCTCCTGCAGAAGGCCGGCGCGGACGTCGCGTATCACGACCCGCACGTCGCCGAGTTCGACGGCCTGCGCTCGGTCGATTACGCACCGGAGAGCTATGACTGCGTGGTGATCGTGACGGCGCACACCTCGATCGACTACGACGATCTGGTCGACCGCGCCCAGGTCGTGGTCGATCTCCGCAACGCCACCGGCAGGAACGGGTCGAATCACGAGAAAGTCTGGAAACTGTGACACGCGTCGGTCAGGTCGGACTGGGACAGTGGGGAAAGAACCTCGCTCGCAACTTCGACCGGCTCGCGGACCTCGTTTGGCTTTGCGATGTCGACGAGGAGCGCCGCGCCCAGGCGGCTCAGTCGTATCCGGCGGCGCGCGTGACCTCGAGCTTCGGCGACGTGCTCGCGGATGACTCGGTGGAGGCAGTTGTCGTCGCTACGCCTGTGCCGACGCACTACGAGCTCGCGCGGCGCGCACTCGACGCCGGCAAGCACGTGTTCGTGGAGAAGCCGCCGGCAATGCGCGGAGCGGAGATCGAAGAGCTCTGCGAGTTGGCCGAGGAACGCGACTTGGTCTTGATGCCGGGCCACCTGCTGCTCTACCACCCGGGCGTCCAGAAGCTGAAGGAGATCGTCGACTCAGGAGAGCTCGGCGAGGTGCTCTATGTGTACGGCAATCGGCAGAACCTCGGAACATTCAGGACGAACGAGAACGCACTCTGGTCGCTTGGCGTGCACGACCTCTCTGTCTTGCTCTACCTGATCGAAGAGGAGCCGGTCGAAGTGCGAGCGCACGGCAACGCTTTCCTGAGCAAAGGGGTCGAGGATGTCGTCTTCTGCTATCTGCGCTTTCCATCCGGGAAGATGGCGCACATGCACTTGTCGTGGCTGGATCCTCACAAGATTCGGCGAATCACCGTTGTCGGCAACGAGAGGATGGCGGTGTTCGACGACATGGAGCCCCAACGGAAGATCACGGTTTACGACAATTGGCGCACCCGCACGGGTGACATCTACAGCCCAACTGTCGATGCAACAGAGCCGCTCCGACGTGAGTGCGAGCACTTCTTGCGCCTGGTGGCCGGGGAGGGCGCTCCGCACAAAGCTGCGCGCGATGCGATTCTCGTCGTCCGCGCTCTCGATCAGCTCCAGGCCTCCCTGGAAACCGTCACGGCTTGAAGGTCGCTCGCCTTCGGCCCGCTCCCGTGAGGGAAACCATGTTTCCCTCACGAGCTCCCTTCTTTAGGTGTGGCCTCGGCCCCGCGCCGCTGAGATCGCCGCGTGGGCCGAGGAGAAGAAGGGGAAACCTCCCGGTTTCCCCTTACGCCCCTTCCCCCGCTCATCGGTCGAACGGCAGCCGATGAGCTCTGAGGTCGCCGAGACCGCGATCGTCTATCCGGGGACGGTGCTCGGGGACGGCTGCAAGATCCTCGACTACGCCGTCGTCGGGAAGCAACCGACGCTTGGCCCACGTTCGACTACGAAGCAGGAGGAGCTGCCGCCGCTCGAGCTGGGTGCCGGAACTGTCGTTTCCACGGGAGCGATTGTGTTTGCTGGTACCAGAATCGGTGCGCGCGCGATCATCGGTGACCAGGCGTGCGTCCGGGAACGCTGCCACGTGGGTGACGACGTCGTGATCGGACGCGGGTCGCTCGTCGAGAACGACACCACCGTCGGCGATCGCACGAAGATCCAGGCGGATGCCTACGTGACGGCGTACTCGACCCTCGAGGAGGACGTCTTCATCGCGCCGCGGGTGATCACTACGAACGACAACTTCATGGGCCGGACCGAGAAGCGACACGCGCTACGTAAGGGCCCGACGATCAGGCGTGGTGCGCGTGTCGGAGCCGGCGCCGTGATCTGTCCGGCCGTAGAAATCGGAGTCGAGGCATTCGTGGGCGCCGGCGCAGTGGTGGTGAAGGACGTCCCGTCACAGGCCGTCGTCGTGGGGAACCCTGCGCGAGTGCTGCGCGACGTCCCTTCCGAAGAGCTCCTCTAGCGCCGCGTGATCGTCAGCTCGTACGGCCCGAAGCCGCGAGCGGTCAACTTCACCTCGGCGTAGTAGAACCCGCTTGCCGGCGCCCTGTAGCCGATCGCGTGGGTCAGGCCCGGCCCGATCGCCTGGGCGGCGCGGAGGTGTTGCGCGCGCAAGTCGTTGACATGCTTCGTCCCCGGCTTCCAGAGCAAGAGGTTCGAGGTCGATCCCTCGGGGCCGTTCAGGACGAGCTTGACCTTCTGGCCCTTGCGAACCGAAATCCGGTAGACGTCGATCTGGTCGTCCCAGAAGTCGATCGTCGCCTTCACCGAGGTGACGCGGGTGCCGAGCCTGGCGGCGCTTCCCCCGGCGTCGTCGTTCGGCTCGAGCCGGTCCGGGGGTGGCAGAACGCCGTCGAGGGCAGCGATCGCCTTCGCGATGTCCAGCCGGCCCCAACCGCTGAACGTGTCCCGCAGCAGTGGGCATTGCTTGCAGCCGTTCGACGCATTCACGTCCGTCGAGCTGCGCTCGAGGATGTTGATCACCTGGTCCGGTTGGAGACTCGGGCGGAGCGCGAACAGGATCGCGGCCGCGGCGGTGACCTGGGGCGCTGCGAACGACGTTCCGGCCGCATGGCGGAAGTCGTCCGGGCCGCAGTCGGAGTAGCCCTGGTTCTGGCAGAGCGGGTGGATCGCCGTCAGCGCGCGCGGCAGGGTCGAGTAGATCTCCTGGCCCGGCGCGGAGATGTCGTTGTAGATGCGGTCGCGGTCGGAGAATTGCGGCACGTTGCCGGTCGGAGTGAGCGCGCTCACTCCGATGACGTGGGGGAGCGCCGCCGGATAGCTCGCGAAGGGCCAGGGAGACTGCGGCGCCTCGTCCGAGTTGCCGACAGCCGCGACGAGCACCGCGCCGCGGCTGACCGCGTAGTTGATCGCGCTCGCCTCGACCTTGGAGAACGTGTCCCGGCGTGGGTGGAACGGATCGCGGAGGCCGCCGATCGAGAGGTTGATCACCCGTGCACCGGCGTCGACGGCCCACCGGATCGCCTCGGCCTCGTCGCGCACGTCGATCGATTGATCAGGGCGCGCGATCTTCGCGATCACCAGTTGCGCCGGAAACCCGATTCCGGCGATGCCTTCGTTGTTGTTCAGGGCGGCGCCGATCATCCCGGCGACGAAGGTGCCGTGTCCTTCCTCGTCGGTGAGCGCGCTCCCACCGACCCAGCTCCTGGCCTGCGGCCAGATTCGCGACCTTGGAAACTCCGGGTGGCCGCCGTCGAGCCCCGAGTCGATGATCGCCACGCGGACGGGATTGAGCACCGGCAGGTCCGCCTGGAACGCGTCGAACGCGTGGTCCTGTGTCAGGTAGTACTGCTTCGGCGCGAGTGGGTCGCTCGGGAAGAACCCGCTGCGTACGGGCAGGGCTGCGGCCGTCGGCGCCAGGAGAAGCGCCAGGGCCGCGAATACCGCTGTTTTCACGGGGTGGTGACCTGAACGACCGGCGAGAAGCCGACCACGAAGCCGTGTCCCGAATTGACCCGGGCGCGGTAGACGCCGGTCGTGAGCTGCAGCGCTGCGACAAAGTCCCCGTCTGCACCCACCGTCGTCTGTGCGACGGTCGGCCACGCGGCACCTTGCTGCTTCTGGAGCAGGACAGTCGTGCCCGCCAGCGAGCCCGGCCGCACGTAACCGCGGAGCTGCGTCTGCGTCCTGACCGGATAGAAGCGGGTGAGCGGCGCGACGGGTACGCGCACCGAGGCTGCCAGCACCTTTCCGCTGGCGAGCCGGTACTGCGTCGTGACCGAAGGTTTCACGAGCACGCTGACGGCTCCGTCCTTGTCTGCCTTCACCGAGCTGACATCCGTCCAGGTTCCTGCCTGACGCTGCTGCAGCACCGCCTGCGTAAGCCCACGCGCGACGCCGATGAGCTTGGCACGTCCGCCGAACACCACCGTCTGTGTCGGACCGGCCAGCGAGAGGACGCCGACACTGAACCAGGTAGAGCGCAGTCCCATTTTCGTCCGCAGGACAGCGCCGGGCACGGCGAGGGTGCCTTTTGTTCCGATCACGTTCAGCACCTTGATCCGACCGGAGGAGTTCAGCTCCGGCTGGAGGTCGACGACCTGGCCCTTCATCTTCAGCATCTTCGCGAGCTTGGCCCCGGTGAAGACGAACGGGCCCCAGTCGTGATGCGGCGAGATCGAGTCGTAGGGATCGGGGACGGAGACCAGGTACGGAACCGGCTCACCCCAGACGTCTTCGGCGGACGCGGTTCGCCCGCCCGAGCTCGAGAAGAAGTACGTCTTCGCGACTTGACCGTCGTAGAGGACGACCTGGCCGGCGGTCGCGTTCACGGCGGCGTTCGTCGAAGGCTTCTCGTGCTCGATCCCTAGGTACACCTGGCTGCGCGTGTCGGGATACAGATCGAAGGCGCCGGTGCGCCGCGTCGCGAGCGCATACGAGCGGGCGGCGATCGCCTGCGCCTTCAGCGCTTCGGGGGCCCAGGTGTACGGCATCTCCGACGGGACGACGCCGTAGAGGTACTGCTCGAGGCCGACCATGTTGATTGCACGCAGCTTGCCCGCGCTCACGTCGATCTGGATCGAGCCGCGATAGCGGTGCTTCAGCGCCAGGGCGGCGCTGCCCGGCTGGAAGAGCAGCGGTCCGGGAAGTGCGGTGGCTTTCGGCTGGCCGTCGACGCGCAGCTTCAGCGCGGTTGTCAGCGGATAGGCCCCGGCCGAGAGTGTGTGGACGACACCGCTTCCGTCTCGTACCTTGAAGTCCACGGTTGAGTTGACGGTGAGTGTCTTGACGCCGCTCGTGAGCAGCACTCGCACGCGCGATACGGGTGCGTCGCCGAGCTCCGTCCCGGGGAAGTAGTGCAGCACGATCTTCTCGTAGTCGAAGCCCTTCTGGGCGTAGCCGTAGGCACCCCACTGGCTCAGCCCGACTCCGTGGCCCCAGCCGTGGCCGGTGACGACGAACGTCGCTGCGCCTTGTGGAACGGGCTGTGCGCTCGAACGCGCATGCGCCGCCGAACCGGCGACGAGCAACAGCACGGAGACGAGTAGGAGAGTTCGACGCATCGACCTGACCCCCGGAAGGACGCGTCCGAGGCTAGCAAAGGGCTTCATGAGCAGCCCTTTTCTTTACGGAACGCTCATCTCATCGTTTGCGCGACCATGACGGGGGAAAACTCGTTGAACTAGCGCCGTGACCGTTCAGATCCACATCCTTCCGCCGCGCTACCACGGCCCCGAACGGATCGGGCATGGTGGCATGGGCGATATCTACTCCGCCACCGACTCGGTGCTCGGCCGCGTCGTGGCGATCAAGGTTCTCGCCGATCGCTACGCGCAGGACGACTCGGTCCGCGAGCGGTTCACGCGGGAGGCGTTGGCCGCCGCCCGCCTCTCCGGTGAGCCGAACACCGTCACGATCTTCGACGTCGGCGAGCACAACGGACGTCCGTACATCGTCATGGAACATCTCGGCGGCGGATCGCTCGACGACCTCCTTCGCGCCGAGGGCGCCCGACCGCCCGGACAGGTCTTCACGTGGCTCGAGGAAGCCGCTCGCGCGCTCGACGTCGCACATCGTGAAGGCGTCGTGCACAGAGACGTCAAGCCGGCAAATCTGTTGCTCGACGCGGAAGGACACGTTCACGTCGCCGACTTCGGCATTGCGAGCGCCGCGGGGATGCACTCGCTGACGATGACCGGAACGGTGCTCGGCACTGCCGGATACCTGTCTCCCGAACAGGCGAGGGGTGAGCGCGCCGGGCCGGCGAGCGATCGCTACGCATTGGCGATCGTTGCCTGGGAGCTGTTGACCGGTAGACGTCCGTTCGAGTCGGAGAGCCCCACGGCCGAAGCGGCTGCGCACGTCAATGCGCCGATTCCGTCCGTGTGCGAGCAGAGCCGCCTTCCCTGCGAGCTCGATCCGGTCTTCACCAAGGCGCTCGCGAAGGATCCTGCCGAACGCTACGACACGGCCGACGAGTTCGTCGCTGCACTACGAGGAGCGTTCGCCGATGCGGCAGGGCCGACGCGCGCACAGCCGATCCTCGTTCCCGCACCGCCGCCGACGGAGGCGACGCGGTCGCTCCACCGCGACCACAGCGTCGGCTACCCACCGGTCCGCTCGCGCGGCGCGTGGCCGCTCCTCGCCCTGCTCCTCCTGCTCGGAGCCGTCGGCGGTGCCGTCCTCGCTTACCTCTTGACCAACGGCGACGGCGCGTCTCCCACGGTGGTCACGCGTGTGCAACGGGTGACGACGCAGGGTCGGATCACGACGGTCGAGAAGCAGATCACCGTCACGAAGGCGACAGCGCCGACTTCAGCGACGCCGTCGTCTTCAGCGACGCCGTCGTCCGGCGCGAGCGGAGCGGCACTGAACGACGCCGGGTTCCGGAAGATGCAGGCCGGCGACTACGCGGGAGCATTGCCGCTGCTCGAGCGTGCCGTGCAGAGTTTGCAGGGGACGAACTCCCTCACCGAAGCGTATGCGGACTACAACCTCGCTTCGACCCGCGTCCACCTCGGCAGCTGCGCCGGCGTCCTCGATCTGCTCGACCGCTCAGAGTCGATCCAGGGTCAGCGCGACCCCATCGATCAGCTGCGCGAACAATGCTGAAAGAACCGCCCGACCGGCAGACCACCAAGGCCGGAGGCTAAGACCAGGAGGAGCCGGGCTTAGCCGGAGGCGAACTGATGCGGGTGCGGCCGCGAAGCGCCCGTGCCCGCACGGAAGGGAACAGTCGCGTAACGACACCACCGATGAGAGTGCGTGGGCTCCGCCCACGCACGTTGAGCGCGAAGCGCCGTACCTAAACCCAAGCGAAAGCGAAGCTTTCGTGCGGAGCGCTTAGGTTGGGAACGTTACTTCGGCTCGCATTTCGTTCTTGCTGCTGAGCTGTAGGCGGCCTTGTAGTTCATCTCGGACCAGGGCTCGCACGATTGAAAGGCCCGTGCCTGTTGCATCGCCTTCGATTCCCTTGCCGTCGTCTGCGATGACCAGGAGTGCCTGGCCGTTGTTTTGGGCGAGCTCGATCCTCACGCTGTTGCCGCCGTGTTCCAGGGCGTTTTGCAGAAGCTCGCTGAAGACCAACGCCAGGGCGGTTGCCCGGTTGCCTGCGATCGAGACCGACGCGAGCTCTGCATGGACTTCCTTTCCGGCCGCAAGGCCCTGCACGAGCATTGCGCGCAGCCGCTCGAGTAGCTCACGGAGCTCGACGACCTCTTCGCGCTGCTCCGTCAGGACTTCATGCACGGCTGCGATTGCGAGGATGCGATTCACGGAATCCTCGAGGGCTTTTCTCGGGTCGGTGCCCGGCGCTCGCGCTTGCAGGCGGAGGAGCGATGCAACCGTTTGGAGATTGTTCTTGACGCGGTGGTGGATCTCTTGCGCGAGGACGCCTCGCATCACCGCCCGCCCGTGCTCCAGCGCGACCGCGGCGTGATGTGCGATCGACGCGAGCAACGCGCGCTCCTCGTCGGTGAACGGTGTGTCGCGGTCGCAGACGAGCTCGCCGATCTGGCGCCGCTTCCAGCGGAGGGGCAGACGGACGTTGTGCGCCCCCGGCCGCCCCTCGGGCCACGCGATGTTGCCATCCTCGAGCACGAGCGCCGCACCGGTCGCGCCCACCGCTTCCATCGTCGTCTTCACGATCGCCTCCAGCGACTCTTCGAGATAGAGCGACTCCGAGACCGCCTCGGAGATCTTCGCGAGCGCCTCCAGCTCGGCGACCCGGCTCTGGGCCTGTGCGTAGAGCTGGGCATGCTGGATCGTCTGGGCGACCTGGTCGGCGATCGCCACCAGTAGCTCGATCTCGTCCTGGGTGAACTCGCGCGGCTCGAGTGTGCGCACGTTGAGTGCGCCGGCGAGTTGTTCGCGCGCGAGGATCGGCACCGCAAGGATCGACTCGTAGTCGTCCTCGGGGAGATTCGTGAACTGCTTGAAGCGCGGGTCGAGGTGGGCCTGCGACGGGATCATCACCGGGGCCCGGTCCGCCGCAGCGGTGCCGGTGATCCCTTCGCCGGGCCGCAAACGGGGTCGCTTCGTCATCTCCTCGACTCGCGTCCCGTACGTGGCGCGCAGGATGAGCTCGTTGGCCCGCTCGTCGTACAGGTAGACGAAGCACGCCTCGGTGCGAAGAGCGTCGGCGACCTTGCGAGCGACGAGGTCGAGCACCTCTTCGAGGTCGAGCGTCGAGTTGACGGCGGCGATGGTCTCGGTGAGCAGGCGCAGGTGACGCGCTCGTACGTCCACAGGAAGTCTTAGGCTACTGGCCGTGGACACCTCCGACTGGCTGCTATTCCTCCATGTGCTCGGGGCGTTCCTCGTCCTGGGCGGCGCCGTGTTGGCCGGAGTCTTCAACTTCGCGGCCCTGCGCCGGGAGCGTCCGAGCGAGATCGCTCTGCTCTTCAAGTTCGCGCGGGTGGGCGTGGCGTCGATCGGTATCGGAATGGTGCTCACCCTCGTGTTCGGGCTCTCGCTCGTCCACCATGTCGGGTACGGGTGGGGTCAGACGTGGATCGTGCTGGCACTCATCCTCTGGGTCCTCGCGAATGCGCTCGGTGGGATCGGCGGCGGCCGCGAAAGGAAGACGCGGGAGCTGGCAGAGCGGCTGGCCGCCGAGGGCGACGCACCCAGCGCGGAGCTGACGGCGCGCCTCCGCGATCCGGTGTGGCTCGCGCTCAGCTGGGGCAGCGGCATCGTGATCCTCGTGATCCTCGCGCTGATGATCTGGAAGCCGGGAACATGATGGTCGCACTCGTCCGGCCCGACAGCTGGAACCTGCCGCTCTTCCTGCACGTGCTCGGCGCCACCGTGCTCGTGGGCGCGATCGGTGCGACCGTACTGATCGCCGTTCGCGCTCCAGCCTTGCGGAGACTCCTCGTTCGGACGATTGGCTTTCTCGTGCTTCCAGCGTGGGTCTTGATGCGCTTTGCCGGGCAGTGGATCGACTCTCGAGAAAACGTCCCGGGCGACCCGGCCTGGCTGGGAGTCGGGTTCATCGTCGGCGACGCCGGCCTCGTCCTGCTCGTAGTCATGGCACTGATCGCGTGGTGGGGCGCGCGCCGGCCGGAGCGTCGCTGGCCTGTCAGAGCCGTTGCGGCGATCTCAGGGCTCTATCTGATCGCCCTGTTCGTCGCGATGTGGGCGATGACCACGAAACCGGATTGACGGCCCTTTACACAACCCTTACGCCGCAGAGGGGATTTTCCTTGCAGACGGGGAATAGGTTCGGACCATGTCCGCACTCCCTCTGAATCTCGTAGACACAGCGGGTTTCCTCGTGGCCGACAACCGCGGCCGCGTGATCGGCAAGGTCGAGTGTCCGATGTACGGCACGCTGCCGGACGTGCCAGACGCCCTCGCGGTCCGCGCAGGCTTCTTCTCACGCCATCGCCGCCTGGTCCCCGCCGACACGATCGCCGACGTCGACCGCGCGAGCAAAGTCGTCGGCCTCCGAGTAGCCCGCGAGACAATCCGCCGGTTCCTCTAAACCAGCCGCCTTTCAGAACCGTCTGGGTGACGCGCCAACCCGCGCGCGGAGGCGTGACCGCGTCACGCCGGGAGCGCTACCAACCGCTCGCCTCGTCGACCCCCAGAAGAAGGGGGCCAACGGGGGAAACCTGGTTTCCCCCGTTTTACGACCACGAGCTGCGCATGAATGCAGCAGCTCGCAGTCGGCCGTCAGTTGGATCTCGTAGGCCGCAGAGCTCACGAGATCAGCCGTCATTCTCTCTCTTTCTCGAAGTGGCTACAAGTTCTTATCGGCCCCGATCCTGATTAGAGAACGGCGAGGTACTTCTTGAGCTCCCAGTCCGTCAGCTGGACGCGGTAGTCGTCCCACTCGCCTCGCTTGAGCTCGACGTAGCGGTCGAAGATGTGAGGTCCGAGCGCCTTTCGCGCCAGGTCCGACTCGGCCAGTGCGTCGATCGCCTCGCCCAGGGTCTCCGGGAGCGAGACGATGCCCCGCTCCTTCCGCTGTTCCGGGGTCAGGTGATAGAGGTTCGTCTCCATCGGATCCGGGAGCTCGTACCCCTGCTCGATCCCCTCGAGGCCCGCGTGCAGAAGGGTTGCGAACGTGAGGTACGGGTTGCAGGCCGGATCGGGACAGCGGATCTCCGCCCGTGTTGCCTGCTCGGCGCCGGGCTTGTAGAGCGGGATCCGGATCAGGGCCGAGCGATTCCGCCGCGACCAGGCGACGTACACGGGAGCTTCGTACCCGGGAACGAGCCGCTTGTAGGAGTTCACCCACTGCGCGAAGACCGCGCTGATCTCCCGCGCGTGGCGAAGCTGGCCGGCGATGAACGCCTTCCCTGCGTCCGAGAGGTTCCACTCGTCTTCTCCGTCGAAAAACGCGTTCCGTCCGTCCTTGAAGAGCGACTGGTGCGTGTGCATCCCGGACCCGTTCTCGCCGAAGATCGGCTTCGGCATGAAGGTCGCGTGGTAGCCCGCCTTCTTCGCGATCTCCTTGACGATCAGGCGGTACGTGACCGTGTGGTCCGCCATCGAGAGCGCCTCCGAGAACCGCATGTCGATCTCGTGCTGCGACGGCCCGACCTCGTGGTGCACGTACTCGATCGGGATTCCCATCCCCTCGAGTGCGCGGACGGTCTCCTGGCGCAGCTCACTCGCCGCGTCCAGCGTCGTCATCGCGAAGTAGCCGCCCTCGTCGAGCGTCTCCGTTCCCTTGTCGTCGCGGAAGAGGAAGTACTCGAGCTCGGGGCCGACGTTGAAGGTGTCGAAGCCGAGGGAGGCCATGCGATCGAGAGCGCGGCGCAGGACGTAGCGGGGATCGCCTTCGTACGGCTTGCCGTCGGGCGTGACGATGTCGCAGATCATCCGCGCAACCTTCGTCTCCCCCTGCTTCCACGGCATCAGCTGGAAGGTCTCGGGATCGGGGATCGCGACCATGTCCGACTCCTCGATCGCGTTGAAGCCGGTGATGGAGGAGCCGTCGAAGCCCATCCCGTCGTCGAGCGCCGCCTCGATCTCGCTTGGTGTGACGGCGAAGCTCTTGAGGTGTCCCTCGATGTCCGTGAACCAGAGGAGGACGAACTCGATGCCCTCCTTCTCGATCCGAGCGAGCGTTCGCTTGCGCGAGTCCTCGCTCGACGTGGCTCTGTTCTTCGTCTCGACCTGCGCCATGAATCCTCCCTTGAAATGCGAAAAGCCTCAGGCGCGGACGTCGCGCCCAAGGCTCCATTGCCTTGCTGACGGATGAAGTCTATACCGTGGCGCCGTGCGCCTTCTCGTGACCGGGGGTGCGGGGTTCATCGGCTCGCACTTCGTCAAGCGGATGCTCGCAGCCGGCGAGGACATCGTGGTGCTCGACAAGTTCACCTACGCCGGCAACCCGGCGAACCTGCCCGGGGAGGTCGACTGCCGCCGCGGCGACATCGCGGTCCGAGAGGACGTCGACCAGGTCGGCGCGCTCGATGCGATCGTCAACTTCGCCGCCGAGACCCACGTCGACCGGTCGATCCTCGGCCCCGAGGACTTCGTGCGGACGGACGTGCTCGGAACGCTCGTCCTCCTCCAGGCGGCGGAGCAGCAGAGCGCCCGGTTCGTCCAGGTCTCCACCGACGAGGTCTACGGCGATGTCGAGCCGGGCTGGTCGTCGCGCGAGGACGACCCGCTCCGCCCGTCGAGCCCGTACAGCGCGTCCAAGGCGGGTGGCGATCTGCAGGTGCTGGCGGCGGTTCGGACGTTCGGCGTCAACGCGTCGATCACACGCGGCTCGAACACCTACGGCCCGAACCAGTATCCGGAGAAGGTGCTGCCGCTCTTCGTCACGAACGCCCTGGACGGACAGCCGCTACCGCTCTACGGCGACGGCCGCCAGGTGCGCGACTGGCTGCACGTCGACGACCACTGCGCCGCGATCGAGCTCGTCCTTCGGCAGGGTGAAGCAGGCGAGGTCTACAACGTCGGTGCGGGAGAGGAGCACGAGAACGTCGAGCTCACGCGTCTCATCGTCGAACAGCTCGGCGCGGACAACGCACTTGTGCGCCACGTCGAGGACCGCGCCGGCCACGACCGCCGCTACTCGCTCGAGACGACGAAGATCCGGTCACTCGGCTGGCAACCTCGGCGCAGCTGGGACGAGGGCGTTCGCGCCACCATCGACTGGTACCGCGACAATCGTGACTGGTGGGAGCCGATCAAGCGCTCGAGCGGCTACCGCGAGTACTACGACAGGCAGTACGAGGCGCGGCTCACCTAACGCCGCCGTCGCCGCCGGCGGGGCGGGACCACCAGGCTGCGTTGTCGCTTCCGGACATGACGCCCTGAAGCTGGTCGACGTAGCTGACGAGGTCGCGTTCGCGTCGCTCTAGCGTCTGCTCGAGCTCCTCGAGTTCGGTGCGCCAGCGCTCGATCCGGTCCTCGCGAAACTGGACGTCGGCTTCGAACTCGGCCTCGCGCTGGTCGAGATCGGTCTCGAGCCGCTTCAGCTCCGTCACGCGGGCATCGGCCGCCACGTCGGAAACGGCTGCCACGTCGGAAACCGGTCGGATCCCGACATGCTCTGTCGCCGCCCCGAGGAGAGGCGCGAGCGAGGCTGCCTGCTCCGCGGAGATCTCCACGCGAAGGACGAGGGGCTTCGGGGTGCTGTATTCGTGGTCAGACATGGGGCCGCACTTGAGGAATCGTTCCGGAGCACCCCGGCCCCTATCCCTCGGCTGAGCGTTTTCCGCCAGACTCACCCAAAGTTGAGGATCCTGGTTGCCGAAGACGAGACGATCATCCGGCTCGACCTCCGGGCCCTGCTCGAGCACGCCGGTTTCGAGGTCTGCGCCGAGGCCCGCGACGGCGAGGAAGCCGTCCTCCTGGCCCGCTCCGAGCGCCCTGACCTGGCCCTTCTGGACGTCAAGATGCCGAAGCTCGACGGGATCGAGGCCGCCCGGCGCATCCTCGACGAGCGCCCGATCCCGATCGTGATGCTCACCGCCTACGGGCAGGACGAGCTCGTGCAGCGTGCGGCGGAGGCCGGCGTCTTCGGGTACCTCGTCAAGCCGTTCCGTGAGCAGGACCTCCTCCCGGCGATTCGCACCGCGCGCGCGCGTCACGAAGAGCTCGTCGCACTGCGAGAGGAGGCGGAGTCCCTCGCCGACGCGCTCGCTGCTCGCAAGGCGATCGAGCGCGCGAAGGGACTGTTGATGGAGAAGGAAGGCCTGTCCGAGGGGGACGCGTTCGCGCGGCTCCGCAAGGCGAGTCAGATCTCCGGCCGTCCGCTCAAGGTCGTCGCCGAGGCGCTGATCGCGACGCTCGAAGGCTGATCGTTCTCTCTAGAAGGAGTAGAGGTCGGCGAGAACGCCGAGCGCGATCAGGACCGCGCCGATGATGAAGGTGGGATCCTGCCGCGCACCGGTCGGGCGTCGCTTCGTCATCGTTCCTCGCACGAGGGAGAAGCCGCCGCTGGGGAAGACGCCGATCAGGACGAGGATGCAGCCGACGAGGTAATACGCCACGGCGATCGCGTTCGAAACGCGGTGACCGGTGGCGAACGCGATCAGCGCCGCGAGCAGCCCGAGCCCAACTGCGACGGCCACGCAGACCAGTGCGAAGCGCAGGAGCGCCTCGCCGAGGCCGGTCATGCGGCTCGGCGTCGATTCCTCGGTCACGTGTGCGCCCGTTCGAAGAGTCGCTCCCATTGTTGGAGCAGCGCCTGCAGCTCGTCGCGGGCGCGACGGTGTCGAGCAAGCGTCTCGACGTCGTTCCAGTCCTCGGCGAGTTGCCGCTCGAGCTCGGCCACGGTTTGCTCGCCCGCTGCGATCTCCGCCTCGATTCGCTCGAGCTCCGACGGGCCCTTCACTTTCGTCGTCGCTACCTTGCGCACCTTCGGCGCGGCCTTCGGCTCGGGCGGAGGTATTGCCGCCACTCGGCGCGCCTCACGCTGGCGGACGTACTCCGCCCAGCCGCCGTCGTACGAGTTGAGGCGCCTGTCCTCGATTGCAAGCGTGCGTTCGGCGACGGCGTCCAGCAGTGCGCGGTCGTGTGAGACGAGCAGCACGGTCCCCGGGAACGCCTCGAGCGCCGCTTCGAGCGCCTCCCGGCTTTCCAGGTCGAGATGGTTCGTCGGTTCGTCGACGACCAGGAAGTTCGCCCCGGAGGCGACCACGAGCGCGAGCGCAAGCCTGCGCCGCTCACCTCCGGACAGTGCGACGACGGGCTTCTCGTGCTCGGTCCAGCCGGAGAAGAGGAAACGGCCGAGCAGCTTCTGCGCGTCGGGCCGTTGCAGTCCGGTCGCCCGCTGCACGCATTGCAGCACCGAGCCCCGAGTGTCGAGCTCCATCTCCTGCTGCGAGAAATAGGCCGCCTCGACGCCGTGACCGAGGCGGACCGAGCCGCCGTCTGCTTCGCGGCGCCCGAGAATCGTCTCGAGCAGCGTGGTCTTGCCGGATCCGTTCGGCCCGACGAGTGCGACGTGCTCGCCGCGCTCGATTGCGAAGCTTGCTCCGTCGAGGAGGACGCGATCGCCGATCCGGACCTCGAGACCCTCCGCCTCGAGCACGGTCCGGCCGCTGCGTGCCGGCTTCAGGAACTCGAAGCCGAGACTCCTCGTCCGCCGCGTGAGCAGATCGATCTCGGCCTTCGACTTCGAACGCTCCTTCTCGAGCCGTTCGATCTGGGTGAGCTTGACCTGCGCCTTGCGGGCCATCTTCTCGCTGGAGGCGCGAAAGCGCGCGACGAATCGCTCCAGTCGCTCGATGTCGCGACCGACCCGCTCGGCGGCCTTCGAGGCGGCGTGGAGGCGCGACGCCTTCTCGAGGCGCCAGGCGTGCCAGGGTCCCTTGAAGTACGTCGAGCGTCCGGCGTCGAGCTCGAGCACGACGTTCGTGACCGCCTCGAGGAACCAGCGGTCGTGCGCGACGATCATGATCCCGGCGTCGAGTGACGAGAGCTCGCGCTCGAGCCACTCCAGGCTTTCGACGTCGAGATGGTTCGTCGGCTCGTCGAGCAGGAGCAGATCGGGATCCCCGCCGAGCGCGCGCGCCAGTGACGCGCGCGTGAGCTCCCCGCCCGAGAACGTCTCGAGCTGTCGGTCGAGGTGCTCGTCGGCGAAACCGAGGCCGCGCACGACGGCCGTCGCACGCTCGCGCCAGTCGTAGCCGCCGGCGTGCTCGAGCCGGGCCTGCGCCTCCCCGTAGCGCCGGATCGTGGCGTCGCCGTGATCCCCGGACGCCATGACCTGCTCGAGGCGCCGGAGCTCCTCCTCCAGCGCCACCAGGTCGCGGGCTCCGGAAAGCACGTAGTCGCGCAGCGTCAGACGCCGCTCGAGCGGCGGGCGCTGGTCGTGCAGGGCGACCCGGGTTCCCTTCTGGAAGGCGAGCTCACCGCCCTGGAGGTTGGTCTCGCCGACCAGCGCGCGCAGAAGGGTCGTCTTGCCGGCCCCGTTCGGCCCGGCCAGCGCCACGCGGTCGCGGCGCTCCACCTTGAACGACACGCCGTCGAACAGCGGATCCCCGGAGAACTCCTTGCGGAGGCTGGATGCGATCAGGACAGCCATTGCGCAGAGGGTAGTCGGCGCCGTTCCTCCGAACGAGCGCGTTATCGTCGGGCCGGTGCCCTCTCCGATCGTTCTCGCACTCGACGTCGGCACGTCGTCGGTCCGCGCGCACCGCTTCGACGGAAGGGCCGCCGAAGCGGATGAGCCCGCGCGCCGTGAGTACGAAGGGGAGGTCGATCCCGACCGGCTCGTCGATCGCATCCGCGAGGTGATCGCAGAAGCCGGAGGCGCCGAGGGAGTGGAAGGGGTTGGCACTTCCTGCTTCGGCCACAGCCTGCTGGCACTCGATCGGCAGGGCCTGCCGTTGACGCCGGTCCTCTCGTGGAGGGACACGCGCTCGGCCGACGCCGCAGACAGCCTCTTACGACGCGTCGATGGGGATGCGGTGCATGCCCGCACCGGCTGCCAGATCCACACGAGCTACTGGCCGGCGAAGCTGGCCTGGCTCGCGCAGGAGCAGCCTGACGTGTTTCGCTCCGCCACGCGCTTCGTCTCGTTCTGCGACTACCTCTACGAACAGCTGCTCGGCCGCAAGGTTGCAGCGGGCATCTCGATGGCCTCTGCCACCGGGCTCGTGGATCTTCAGACACGCGCGTGGGATGCGGAGCTCCTCGAGACGCTCGGCCTCACCGCCGAGCGCCTGCCCGAGATCTCGGATACACCGGTCGACGGGTGGTACCCGGCGCTCCTCGACGGTGCGTGCTCCAACGTCGGCGCCGGCTGCCTGACGCGCGAGCGCGCGGCCCTGATGGTCGGCACCTCGGGCGCAATGAGGGCGGTGTACGAGACGGAGCACCCGCAGCCCCGTGAAGGGCTCTTCCTGCACTGGGTTGACGACACCCGCGTGGTCGAGGGGGGATCGCTTTCCGACGGCGGCAACCTCCACGCCTGGCTCGAGGAGACGCTTCGAGACGCGAGTGGATCGCTCGCAGACCGGGACCCGAGCTCACACGGCTTGACGTTTCTCACGCTGCTCGGTGGTGAACGTAGCCCCGGCTGGCACCAGCATGCAAAGGGGGCCGTGCACGGCCTGACCTTCGACACGACTCCGCTCGACCTGCGTCAGGCCGGCCTCGAGGGAGTCGCCTTTCGCTTTGCCGAGATCGCCGACCTCCTGCAGGGAGTCGAGGAGATCGTCGCCACCGGCGGCGGCCTGGTCGGGGATCCCGACTGGGTTCAGATCATGGCCGACGCGCTCGGGCGGCCGGTGACGATGTCAGCCGTGCGGGAGGCTTCTCTCCGGGGAGCGGCCGTAATCGCGCTCGGGCGAGTCGGGGTCGAGGCAGAGTTGGCGCCACTCGGTCCCGTTGTCCGGCCTCGCCCCGGCAAGGCAGAGGCGTTCCGCGAGGCGCGCGAGCGCCAGCGACGGCTTTACGAGGTCGTGACTTCGGAGCCGACGAGCTGACGCGCGGCTTCCGCGATGTGCTCTGCGTCAATGCCGTAGGCGTTCAGTAGCTCGTCCGGCTTTCCCGAGCGAGGCATCTCGCGGACCGCGAGCTTCAGCACGTGCGGGTGCTCGTCCTTCTCTGCGAGCGCGGCCAGCACTGCATCGCCGAGCCCGCCCTCGGGGAAATGGTCCTCGACGGTGATGATCCTGCCGGTCGCCTCCGAGGCGGCCTGCAGCGTGTCCGCGTCGATCGGCTTGACCGAGTAGGCGTCGATCACGCGTGCGCTGATTCCTTCTTCGTCGAGCGTTGCAGCGGCTTCGAGTGCCTCGTGAACGGTGACTCCGATGCCGACGATCGTGACGTTGTCGTTCTCGGACGACCTGACCACCTTGCTGCCGCCGACTTCGAACTCTTCGTCCGGGCCGTAGATGACCGGCGTGTTCGGGCGCAGCGTGCGAAGGAAGACGATTCCTTCCGTGTCCGCCATCTCGGCGACGAGCTTCGCAGTCTGGTTTGCGTCGCACGGATGGAGCACGACGCTGGAGTGAATCGCCCTGAGTGACGCGATGTCCTCGAGAGCCATCTGCGACGGGCCGTCCTCGCCGATCGAGACACCGGCGTGCGAGCCCGCGAGCCGCAGGTTGACGCGGCTGATCGCCGCCATGCGGATGAAGTCGTACGCGCGCGAGAAGAAAGCGGCGAACGTCGACCCGAATGCATTCCAGCCTCGCGCGTGCAGACCGACCGCCGCCGCGATCAGCTGCTGCTCGGCGATGTACATCTCGAAGAACCGATCCGGGTGTGCCTGCTTGAAGATCTCGGCGAACGTCGAGTTGCTGACCTCGCCGTCGAGCGCGACGACGTCGCCTCGGGCTGTCCCCAGTGCCGCTAGCGCTTCGCCGTACGCCTTTCGCGTCGCGACTTCCTGGCCGAGCTCGTAGCGGGGTAGCTCCAGTGGGTTGTTCGGGAAAGTGTGCGGTTCCGCCGGGTCCGGCTTGGTGACGTCGACGTGGATGTTTCGGATGCCTCCGAGCTCCTCGATCGCCGCATCTGGATCGTCCAGCGGCTTGCCGTGCCAGCCCTCCTTGTCCTCGACGGCCTTGACACCCTTGCCCTTGATCGTGCGGGCGACGATCACGGTCGGCCGTCCCTTCGTCTCCTCGGCCTGCTTGTAGGCGCGGTCGATCTCCTCGACCTCGTGACCGTCGACCTCGATCGCGTTCCAGCCGAAGGCGCGTGCCCGTTCGACGTAGACGCCGGTGTTCCACCCGATCATCGTCTCGCCGCGCTGACCGAGCCGGTTGACGTCGATGATCGCAGTCAGATTGTCGAGCTCGTAGTGCGACGCATGCTCGAACGCCTCCCACATCGAGCCCTCGGCCATCTCACTGTCTCCGCAGAGCACCCACACGTGCGATGGGAGCCGGTCGAGGAATTTCGCGGCGAGGCCCATGCCGACCCCGATCGGAAGGCCCTGGCCGAGAGAGCCCGTCGCAACGTCGACCCACGGGATGATCGGCGTCGGATGCCCTTCGAGGATGCTCCCGAACTTGCGGTACGTGAGGAGCTCCTCGTCACTGATCGCCCCGACCGCGCGGAGGATCGCGTAGTACAGGGTCGACGCGTGGCCCTTCGAGAAGATCAGGCGGTCGTTGGCGGCGTTCTTCGGATCGCCGAAGTCGTAGCGCAGGTGATTCGCGACCAGGACGGCCATCAGGTCGGCGGCCGACATCCCGGACGTCGGATGCCCGGACTTCGCAACCGCCGCCGGGCGGATCGAATCGACGCGGAACTGCTGGCCGAGCTCCCGGAGCGCCTTCGCTTCCATCGCGGCCATTCTAGGAGGCAACCCGCTTGCTGTGCGGCCGTTACGGGTACGGTCATACCGTGAAGGTGGCGATCGCATTCGACCACCGCGGAGTCCATCTGCGTGACGCTGTGCTGGAGGCGCTCTCCGGGCATTCGGTGGTGGACCTGGGAACCGATACGGACGCCGTGCGGATCGACTACCCCGACAAGGCGCGCCAGATCGGTGAGGCTGTCCTCGGTGGGGACGCTGAGCGTGGGGTGTTCGTCTGCGGCTCCGGCGTCGGGGCCTCGATCGCGGCCTCCAAGCTGCCTGGGATCCGCGCGGCGATCTGCCACGACGTGTATTCGGCCCACCAGGGCGTCGAGCACGACGACATGAACGTGCTCTGCCTGGGCTCCGAGGTCGTCGGGCCCTCGCTCGCGCGCGATCTCATCACGACCTTTCTCGCGGCACGGTTCGACGGCGACGAGCGTTATGTGAAACGACTGCAGATGATCGAAGACATTGAAAGGAATGCCGCCCATGCCTGACTCGAACTTGCACAAGCTGTCGGCGCTCGGCCAGAGCGTCTGGATCGACTACCTCTCGCGCCAGCTGCTGAAGAGCGGAAAGCTCGCGCGGATGATGGAAGAGGACGCGGTCGTCGGCGTCACTTCCAATCCGACGATCTTCCAGAAGGCGATTGCTGAAGGCGACGCCTACGACGAACAGCTCAGAGAGATCCTCGAGACGGGCGAGGAAGATCCGAAGGAGATCTTCCTGCAGCTCTCCTCGCACGACATCTCGGATGCGTGCGACCTGCTGCGGAAGGTCTGGGACAAGGGAGAGGGTCTCGACGGTTACGTGTCGTGGGAGGTCGACCCGACGCTCGCCTACGACCGCGACGGCACGATCGCGCAGGCCAAGCGCCTGCACGACTGGGTCGACAAGCCCAACCTCTACGTGAAGATTCCGGCGACCGAGCCCGGCCTCGGGGCGATCGAGGAGATGATCGCCCTCGGCAAGAACATCAACGTCACGCTGATCTTCTCGCTCGAACGGCACCAGGAAGTGATGGAGGCGTACCTCCGCGGCCTCGAGCGGCTGGTGGAGAGTGGCGGCGACCCGAAGCAGGTGCATTCGGTGGCGAGCTTCTTCGTGTCGCGTGTCGACACCGAGACGGACAAGCGACTCGACGAGCTCGGCGGGGACGCGACGAAGCTCAAGGGCTTGCTCGGGATCGCCAACGCCAAGCTCGCGTATCAGAACTATCTGGAGGTCTTCGCAGGCCCACGCTGGGAAGCGCTCGAGGCGAAGGGCGCGACGAAACAGCGCTGCCTCTGGGCGTCCACGTCGACGAAGAACCCCGAGTACCGAGACGTCATGTACGTCGAGGAGCTGATCGGGCCGGAGACGGTGGACACGATGCCCGAGGAGACGATGGTCGCGTTCCAGGACCACGGCGAGGTCGCGCTGACCTTGACCAGAGGACGTCGGGGCCGCGCGGAAGCTGTTCATGGATCTGCACGCCGCCGGCATCGACTACGAGGACGTGACCGACACGCTCGAACGCGAGGGCGTGCAGAAGTTCGCGGACTCGTTCGACGAGCTGCTGGAGGGAATCCGGTCGAAGCGCGGGCAGCTGGCGCCGGCTTGAGCCTCGCTCGCCTTCAGCTCGCTCCCGTGAGGGAGTGCCGATGAGCGTCGCGACGCAACAGAAGCTCGTCGAGCGGATCTGGGCCCGCGACGCGACGGTCTGGACCGGCGCCGACGAGGACAAGTGGCTCGGTTGGCTCGACGAGCCTCGGCGGGTGCTGGAACGCGTCGGCGAGATCACCGAGTTCGCACAGGAGGCGTGCACGAAATTCGACACGTTCGTCCTGCTCGGGATGGGCGGCTCGTCGCTCGCGCCCGAGGTCCTCAAGCGGACGTTCGGCAAGAAGCAGCTGCACGTGCTCGACACGACGCACCCGGCGATGATCCGACATGCAGAGCAGTCCCTCGATCTGGCGAAGACGATGTTCATCGTCTCCTCGAAGTCGGGGACGACGCTCGAGACGCTGTCGCACTACGCCTACTTTTGGGAGCAGACCGGCGATCCGGAGCAGTTCATCGTGGTCACCGATCCCGGCTCGACACTCGAGCAGCTCGCGGGGGAGCGGGGGATGCGCGTGTTCCACGGCGAGCCGACGATCGGCGGCCGGTATTCGGCGCTGTCGCCCTTCGGCATCGTTCCTGCTGCTCTCATGGGCATCGAAGCCGAGCGTCTGCTCACGAACGCTGAGCGGATGGCCGAGGCGTGCCGGAGCGACGCGAACCCGGGGCTGCAACTGGGCCTCGAGCTCGGCGAAGGCTGGCGGCAGGGCCGTGACAAGGTGTGCATCGAGGAGACCGACGGGAACTTCGGCCTCTGGGCCGAGCAGCTGATCGCCGAGTCGACGGGCAAGCAGGGCAAAGGGCTGATCCCGGCGCCCGGCGAGAGCTTCGACGGCCCGGACCGCCAGGGCGCCGAGGTTCATCTGGCGGACTCGTATGCGATCGGCGGCGAGTTCTTCCGCTGGGAGTTCGCGGTCGCGGTCGCCGGGTCGATTCTCGAGATCAACCCGTTCGACCAGCCGGACGTCCAGGCGGCGAAGGACAAGACGAAGGAGGTGCTCGCGTCGGGCGACGATCCGAAGCTCGAGCCCCAGGGCTCACTGGACGAGCTGCTCGCCTCGGCGGTGCCGCCGTTCTACGTCGCGATCCAGGCCTTCATCGATCCGGCGCGCGAACGCGAGCTCCAGCCGCTCGTCGCCCGCGCTCACGAGACGAGCTGCGTCGTGACGAAGGGGCTCGGCCCGCGCTACCTCCACTCGACCGGCCAGCTGCACAAGGGTGGGCCGCCGACGGGCCTGTTCATCCAGGTGGTCGACGACACAGGAGCAGAGATTCCGATCCCGGGCGAGGACTTCGGCTTCGGGCGTTTGATTCGCGCTCAGGCCGAAGGCGACTTTCGCTCGCTGCGGGAACGTGGCCGGCAGATCGTGCGAGTCAGACTGGAGGACCTCTGATGCAGCTCGGAATGATCGGGCTCGGGCGCATGGGACACGGAATGACCGAGCGCTTGAGCGAACACGGGCATGACATGAAGACCTACGACCCGAACGTCGCGGAGCGCACCTCCGCATCGCTCGCAGAGTTGAAGGAGCAGCTGGAGGCGCCGCGGGCTTTCTGGATGATGATCCCCGCCGGCAAGATCACGGAGGACACCTTCAAGCAGTTGCTCGAGATCGCGGACGAGGGCGACATCGTCGTGGACGGTGGCAACTCGAACTTCCGTGACTCGAAGCGGCGTTATGTCGAGGCGAAGCACAAGGGCATCCACTTCATCGATGCCGGCGTCTCGGGAGGGATCTGGGGGCTCGAGATCGGCTTCTGCCTGATGGTCGGCGGCGACGACGAGCCGGTGCAGCGGCTCGAGCCGATCTTCGAGGCCCTTGCGCCGGAGGACGGCTATGCGCACGTCGGTCCATCAGGCGCGGGCCACTTCGTGAAGATGGTCCACAACGGCATCGAGTACGGCCTCATGCAGTCGTATGCGGAGGGTTTCGAGATCATGAGTCACTCCGAGTACGACATCGATGCGCTTCAGGTCTCGGGCATCTGGCGAAACGGATCGGTCGTGCGTTCCTGGCTGCTCGAGCTGTTGCACGCGGCATTCGAGTCTCACGGCTCGAAGCTCGAGGACATCGCGCCTTACGTCGAGGACTCGGGCGAAGGGCGCTGGACGATCAACGAGGCGATCAACGAGAGCGTTCCGGCGCCGGTGATCGCAGCGTCGCTCTTCGCACGCTTCGCGTCACGCGACGACATCAAGTTCTCCGCGAAAGTCGCCGCCGCACTCCGCAACCAGTTCGGCGGCCATGCGGTCAAGGCAGTCGAGAGCGCGAAGGCCGGCCAGGATCCGCGGTGATGCGTGACGCTTCGTCCCATGGCCGACAGAGCCCAGCCCGGTGTCGGACCTGGTGACGGAACTGCCACGGATATTCCACAGGTCTTCTCGGAGCACGACGTGACGACCACCCCGCTCCAGGACAACCCGCTGCTCGAAGGGCTGGAGGTTCGGCGGGCGCCGGACTCCTGCATCCTCGTCATCTTCGGCGCGTCCGGCGACCTGACGAAGCGCAAGCTATTCCCCGCGCTCTACTCGCTCGCCTACCGCGGCCTCCTGCCCGAGCACTTCGCAGTCGTCGGCGTCTCGCGCTCGGAAGAGACGGACGACGAGTTCAGGGAACGGATGAAGGCCGCGGTGCAGGAGCACTCGCGCGATCCTTTCCGTGACGACGTCTGGGAGCCCCTTGCCGAAGGCATGCACTACGTCGCCATGGACTTCGCCGACGAGGAGCGCGAGGACAACCTCGCGGCGACGCTGACCAAGCTCGACGAAGAGCGCCAGACGGGGGGCAACCGCGTCTACTACCTCGCGACTCCGCCCGCCGTCTTCGAGACGGTCGTCAAGGCTGTCGGCAAGCGCCGCTCTGCGCAGGGCTGGGCCCGACTGATCATCGAGAAGCCGTTCGGCCACGATCTCGCGTCGGCCAAAGAGCTGCAGAAGGTGCTCGAGACGCACTTCGCCGAGAACGAGGTCTTCCGAATCGACCACTACCTCGGCAAGGAAACGGTCCAGAACATGATGGCCCTGCGGTTTGCGAACGGGATCTTCGAACCGATCTGGAACCGGCAGTTCGTGGATCACGTCCAGATCACGGTGGCCGAGACCATGGGCATCGGGGGTCGCGCCGAGTACTACGAACGGGCGGGCGCGATCCGCGACATCTTCCAGAACCACATGTTGCAGCTGGTGGCGATCACGGCCATGGAGCCGCCGATCGACTTCACGGCCGACTCGGTCCGCAACGAGAAGGTGAAAGTGCTGCGCGCGATGCACACGCCGGGCCCGAAGTCGGTGGTACGCGGCCAGTACGGGCGCGGCTACATCGAAGGCGAGGAGGTGCCCGCCTACCGCGAGGAGGCGGGTGTCGACCCGAACTCGCTGACGGAGACGTACGTCGCCGCGAAGCTGTACGTCGACAACTGGCGCTGGGCCGACACGCCGTTCTACGTCCGCACGGGAAAGCGTCTCGCGCGCCGTGAGACGACGATCGCGATCCAGTTCAAGCGCGCGCCTCACCCACCGTTCGAAGAGCTGTCGGCCGAGCGGCTGAGGCCGAACGTGCTGATCGTCCACGTCCAGCCCGACGAAGGCGTGTCGCTTGCGATCGGCGTCAAGGTGCCGGGGCAGGGGATGACGATTCGCACCGTGCACATGGACTTCCTCTACGGCGGCGCGTTTCGCACGGGGCTGCCCGAGGCGTACGAGCGCCTGATCCTCGACGCGATGCTCGGAGACGCGACGCTCTTCACGCGGATCGACGAGGTCGAGGAGCAGTGGGCTCTCGTCGACGCGATCGTCGCGGCCTGGGCGCGCGACCGGCCCGCGTTCCCGAACTATGCAGCTGGAACCTGGGGGCCGTCGGCGGCGGACGGGCTGATGGAACGAGACGGGCGGGCATGGCGGCGCCGCTAGCGTCGGTCCGCGAGATCGAGCGCGAGGTCGCAACGCTGCGCCTCGCGCCGGGCGAAGACATGCCCTACCAGCGAACGAGCGTGATGACGCACACAGCGTGGGTTCCGACGGAGTGGGTCGAGGCAGCGGACGACGTGCTCGCTGGTCTTGCGGAGCGGCACCCGTCGCGGACGATCGTCCTCGTCCCCGAGCCTGACGCCGAGGACGGGCTCGAGGCAGAGGTCGACGTCGACGTCTTCCAGGCGGGCGAAGGCCGGCAGATCTGCGCCGAGACGATTCACATCCACCTCAAGGGCAAACGCGCCTCGGCGCCCGCGAGCGTCGTGCAGCCGCTTTTCCTACCCGATCTGCCCGTGTTCCTGCGCTGGCGCGGCGTCCCTTCCTTCGGTTCGGACTCGTTCGGGAGCCTCGTCGACGTCGTCGACCGGCTCATCGTCGACAGCACGGAGTGGCCGGACCTGCCGGCCCCGTATGGCCCGCTCGTAGACGTCTTCGACCGCGTGGTGGTCTCCGACATCGCCTGGGCGCGCACGAGCCGCTGGCGCAGGCAGCTCGCCTCGCTCTGGCCGGGCATCGCGGACGTCAAGATCATTCGCGTTTCGGGCACAGCCGCCCAGGCGCAGCTGCTTGCCGGGTGGTTGCGTTCGCGACTCGGCCGCGACGTCGAGCTCGAGCACGAGCACTCCGATCACCTCGTGGGCGTCGAGATCGACGGCAACCCGGCGCCGTTCCCTCCCGGCGAGCCGCCGCCTCCCTCCGACCTGCTTTCGGCGGAGCTCGACCGGTTCGAGCGCGACCTCGTCTACGAAGAAGCCGTACGCTCAGCCTCGAGATGAGCGACTTCACCGAGCAGGTCAAGCCGCTGATCGCGGACGTTCCCGGCTGGTTGACCGACGAGGAAGGCGAGGCGCTCTACGAGCTCGCGCGCGGGTGTACGGGTAAGGGTGTGATCGTCGAGATCGGCTCGTGGAAGGGCAAGTCGACGATCTGCCTCGGCCGCGGCTCGCTGGCAGGGGCGTCTGTGCCGATCTATGCGATCGACCCGCACGCCGACTACCGCTTCGGGGATTTCAAGGCGAACGTCGACCGGGCCGGGATCACGGAGCTCGTCAACCCGATCGCGTCGCTCTCACAGCCCGCCGCGGACGACTTTCACGAGCCGATCGAGCTGCTGTTCGTCGACGGCTCGCACGAGTACGACCTCGTGCTGGAGGACTTCGAAAAGTGGGTGCCCAAGGTGATCGACGGTGGGTGGGTCGCCTTCCACGACACGACGTGGACCGCAGGACCGCGCAAGGTCGTCGGTCACGCCATCTACCGCTCGACGAAGTTCAAGGATGCGAGGTTCGTCGTCGGGTCGACGACGGTCGCCCGGAGAGTGGCGCAGAACACGTTCGCCGATCGCGCCCGCAACAGATACGTCCTCGGGGTGAAGACGGCGTTCTGGCTCGGGTCGACCGCGGTGAAGAAGCAGCGCAAGCTCCTACCGAAGCCCGTGGAACGCCTAGGCCGTAGGTTCTTGCAACGAATCCAGTAGCGATTCGCCCAGATCAACGACCAAGGCCGGAGGCTAAGACCAGGCGAAGCCGGGCTTAGCCGCAGGCGAACTGATGCGGGTGCGGCCGCGAAGCGCCCGTGCCCGCACGGAAGGGAACAGTCGCGCAGCGAGACCGCCGATGAGAGTGCGTGGGCTTCGCCCGCGCACGTTAAGCGCGAAGCGCCGTACCTAAACCCAAGCGAAAGCGAAGCTTTCGTGCGGAGCCGAGTTATTTGCCGGGTTTGACGATTTTGAACTTTGGCTTCGCGACGACGATCCTCGCGGGATCCGACCACGACATCTGCTGCGCACCTGTGGGCAGTGCGTAGTTGAACCCGCGCACGCGGTAGTACCAGGTGCCGGGCTTCAGCGGCAGGACCATCGAGGTTCCGAGCGCGAGCGTCCCGAGTGCATTGTCGTTGTGCGGATTCGGCTCGGGCTTGAACGGATAAGCCTTCTTGCTCCACTGCACCTCGTACACGCTGGCGCCGAGCGCGGGCGTCCAGGCGACGAGCGGCGCACCGTAGAACGCCTGGCTCGACTGACCGGCGGTGAGCGTGCCCTTCGTCGAGAGACCAGATGCGAACAGCTCGCCTGCAGCAGTGAGCGACGGCTCGCTGTTCTTGCCG
This sequence comes from uncultured Actinomycetes bacterium, assembly GCA_963804935.1. Lineage (GTDB taxonomy): Bacteria > Actinomycetota > Thermoleophilia > Gaiellales > Gaiellaceae > 3-1-20CM-4-69-9. The sequence goes on along the minus strand of CAWDSD010000017.1, from coordinate 194,040 downwards.
AAGCGGGCGACGCGGTTGTACGGAGGAGCGCAGACGTCCTGCGGCAGCTCGAGATCCTGGTACTGCAGGTTCCCACCGGTGCGGACGATCGGCTCGCCGGCGCCGTGTGCGAACTTGAGCGGGGAGGAGAGCGTCAGCGACGTGCCGCTGACACTGACGACGGTGACTGGTTCCTGATTCGAGGCGTTCCCCAGCTGAACGACATCCCCGCTCGAGAAGCCGACCGCGCTCACGACGGTGATGCCTGAGGCGCCGATCGCCGCGCCGGCCGCAGTGCTCGTGGTCAGCGCGCCGGGTGAGACGGCGGCGACCGGAATGACCGTCCAGTAGTACCCGCTGCCCGGCCAGTCCGTGTCCCAGAGGTCGACCGGTGCGCCGAGGATGGCGCTTCCGACCTGAATCTGTTGAGGGCTCGCTGCGGGAGCGGTGGTCGTGCCGGGATCGGAGTCGGAATCGGACGGCACCGCCGTCGTCGGGGTGGCGGGAGCCGTCAGCTCTGTCGAGAGAACCTTGAGCCCGTCGAAGCTGAAGCTGTCGGGCTCGGAGCCGTCACGCAGGTACGAGGCGCGCGCCGCGGGGAGGGCGCTCGGGAGCGCGGGGAGCGCAAGCGGGCCGAACGGACGCGGCGCGTATGCGGGGCCGCCGATCACGGCACTCGTGAACACGCGGTTGAGGCATTGCCGGTCGGTGAACACGTAGACGCGGAAGAGCTCGCTGCTCGTCCCGTTGATCGCCTGGTCGCCGCTGAAGGTGAACGCGGGCATCAGGCGATGGGCTTGCGAAGAGGCATTGCCGCTCGACACGACGTCGGAGATCGTCTGGCCGAGCTTGATCGGACCGCCCTGATACGGAGGATTGGTCGAGCTGTACACCGGGCTCCAGGGGCCGTAGCCGACGGCCGGCAGTCCGTTCTGGCGGGTCTGCTTGTTGTCGTCGGTGCGGTCGGTGCGGAGCGCGCGGATTCGCCAGCGCACGGTCGTCGTCCAGTCCGGAGTGCGATGGAAGGTGTAGAACTCGCGCTCGTCGAGGACGTTCGTGAAGACCGTCTCCATCTTCGGCGTCGGATTGTTGATGTCGATGAACCAGACCTGGTAGCCGTCGGCTCCTTCGACCGGCGCCCACCGAAGCAGGCCCGGAGCCGCCGGGAGCGGCTTCGGCGGGGCGCCCGGCGTCATGTCGAAGCCGAACACCTTGCTCCAGGGAGTGGTCCCGGAAGCGGTGACGCCACGGGCCCGCGCGAAGAGCCCGTGCGGGTTGCCTGTGATCCACGGCAGCATCACGGTCGGTGCTGCGACGGGAGTCGTCAGCGCGCCGGTCGAGTAGACGATGCCGTTTTCGCGAAAGGTCGAGCTCGTCGCCAGCTGGAACTGGTAGCGGACCGCGCCGGGTACCGGATTCCACGCGAACGCAGGTGTGCGCGAGAAGGACGTGGCGGAAGGCTCGTCAGCACGCAGCAGGAAGCCGTGCAGGTTGGCCGGTGCGGCGCGGCGAACAGGCTTCGCCGCCTCGGCGGCAGGCGCGAGTGTGAGCAGGCCGAAACAGACGGCGAGAAGAAGAGGGGTCCGCATGGTCCTCTTTGGTAGTCGGCAGGCGCCGTGCGCCTGCTGTCCCTCGATCGAGGGATGCCCGGGCCGTCAGTGGAGGAGAGCGGCGAGGCGGGTTCCTGCGGCGAGGACGAGAGCGTCGGCTCCGCGCCTGCCGACCAGTTGCACGGAGGCCGGGAGGCCGTCTTCGGCCGGCCCGGCGGGAAGTGCCAGGGCAGGCCAGCCGAGCGTGTTGAAGGGCAGCGTGTTGGCGATCAGCCGCTCTCTCAGCGCGAGGTCGCCGATTCCGGTGGGCGGCGCGACGCATGCCAGTGTCGGCGTCAGCAGCAGGTCGAGCCCGTCGAGGAGCTCGAGGCAGCGGTCGGCGTACTCGGCCCGCGCTTGCTCGGCGCGTGCCGCTTCTCCGTCGGACACGGCGAGACAACGCTCGATCTTGACCGCGATCTCCTCCCCGTACAGCTCGCCCTGCTCGGCATAGAGCTCGCGATGCACGTCTGCGACCTCACGCATGAAGAGGGAGCCGATGTGTGGTCGCGGCCAGTCGAGCGCACGGCTTCGTGGAAATCGCGCCGCCGCAGCGGCGACGCGTTCGGCGACGAGCGGATCGGCGTCCTCGAGCCAGGCCACGCCGACGGCAACGTCTTCGAGCGAGCTGACCTCCTCGGCTGTGAACTCCGGCGCGATCGCCTCGAGGAGCGCAGCGCAGTCGGTGACGCTCCGCGCCATCGGTCCGACGTGGTCGAAGCTTGGTGCGAGCGGAAAGCAGCCCGCGGTCGAGACGAGGTCGAAGGTCGGCTTGAAACCGACCACGCCGCAGCACGCTGCAGGAATGCGGATCGAGCCGCCGGAGTCGGTTCCGAGCGCAGCGTCGGCGAGGCCCGCTGCGAGTGCCGCAGCGGAACCGCCGGACGAGCCGCCGGCGATCCGGCCGGGAGCGAGGGGATTCGGGACGGTGCCGAAGTGTGCGTTCTCCGACGTGACCCCGTAGGCGAACTCGTGCAAGTTCGTCTTGCCGACGTTCGCATATCCGGCCGCCTCGGCAAGGAGGACGGATGCCGCACTCGTGGCCGGGACGTGCTCCACGAAGATCGCCGAGCCGTACGTCGTCGTCAGGCCTGCAGTGTCGAGCAGATCCTTGACCGCGAGCCGCGTGCCCTCGCCTGTTGCGGCGGGAGTCGCAAGGAAGATGCCGCCGGCCGCCATCGGCCGACCTTACTGGCTACTTGCGGCGCTTCGGCTTCGGCGGCTTCTTCACCGGCGCCATCGCGACGCGGCGTGTGGAGCTGGCACCCTGAGTGCCGCCGGCCGAGTAGCTCGTGAGCGTGAGGACGTTGGCCGGCGTGTTGGTCTTGCGCAAGCTCTTGAGCAGTTGCGTCGGCAGCACGAAGCGGATGTCGTTGTTGCCGACGTGCAGTCCTCCGGATCCGAGCCAGGTCGAGCCGAGCGTTGCTTTGAGCGTTCCGTTTCCGTTCGAGTAGACGATGAAGCGCAGGAGCCGGGTCTTCGAGGAGACCCGGATGAGCTCCGGGGCGTGCACGGTCAGATCCGGTGCCGGATCGGTTGTCGGCGCCTGGATGACCGGGCCGGTGACCTTCACGCCTGCGGGCGGCTCGCTCGCGCTTGCGGGCTTCGACTTGTCCACCGTGACCGTTCCGGAGACCGTGAACTCACGTCCGTCCAATGCAGGTGGCACCGCGTCGTTCGTCTCGTTCGGTAGCGACACGTACGCGTGCGGGCTGGCCGCGCACGTGTTCCACGGGACGGTCAACGTGGCGCTGCTGCCTGAGACCGAGAACGGCTGGGCGGTCGCGCCCTTCGTGTTCGCGTAGTAGTAGGGCGTCGACGCGACGCCTGCGCGGCAGCGCGACCTTGAGAGCGAGTGACGCCGAGTAACAGGGCCCGGTGTCGGTGTCGGCACCGTGCGCGAGATCGAGATAACGAACGGCAAGGTGGTTGACTGCGAGCGTCACCGGGGAGATTGCGCCGCTCGAGGAGCCCACGACGATCGAGCCCTGGGTTTGCGGCAGCACTCCGGCGAGGAGCGCCGAGGTGAAGTTCCCCGTCAGGCGGGCGGTCGTGTAGTCCTCGAAGAACTTCCCGAGCGTCGTGCCTAGTGGCTGGACGACGGCGGAGAGGGCTTGCGTTCCCGAGAGGGCGGGGCTGGCGGCGGATGTGTCGAGGACCGACTTGACCGTGCTGTCGCCGAAACGCTCGGCGAGATACTCGAAGAGCATCCACCCGGGGTAGCCGTTGCGATCGAACTCGGTGTCGCCGCACACGGAACCGACGCAATCCATTGTGCGGTCGGGGTTCTGCTCCAGATCGCCGATCGCGTTCTCGGCGCGAACCGCTGCCCATTCGGCGAGCCCTTCGTGCAACCACTGGTTGGTGTCGGGCGGAAGCACCGCATCCTCGAAGAGGTGAAAGACCTCGTGCGCGACGATGTGGTAGTTGAGCGCCTGTCGCGGCACTGAGATGGATCTGGCCGGCGCCGGCGGGGGCGACCGGAGTGATGACGCGCGTCCCAGCGGCCGAGCGGCACCGGCACGCCGATGCCGATCGAGCCGGAGGTGAGGCAGCCTGTGACGAGGTCGTCGACGGAGATGTCGATGAGCCCGTCGCCGCTGTCCGGGACCGGGGTCGTGTAGCCCCAGCTGCTGTAGAGGGCGTAGGCGCGCTCGGCCATGCCGAGCAGGTCTCCCGCGTGCTCCTGGGTGATTGTCGCCGTCGGGCAGGGCGATGTCGCCGCTCAGGTGAACCTGGAAGTGCTCACTCGAGAGCGTCGAGGGCCCGGTCGGAAACGGGTCGGTGGCCGCGGCCCGCGGCACGCCGGCTGCGAGCGACGCCGCCAGGACGACCAGGGCGAACGGCAGCAGCAAACGGGATGACCGCATCATCAGGAGCCAGATCGGCGCCCGAACGCGATTCCTTTAGCTGCGGCTCAGTCGTAGTGCAGGTAGATGAACGACACCGCGATCGTGCCGAGGACGATCAGGACAACCACGCCCACCAGCGCGAGCGCGAGAGCGACGTTCTTGCGGGCGACTTCCCCGACAGGTTCGACGGGGGCCACGGTCGTGCTCGGTGCAGGGTCGGCTGTGGGCTCGGTCATCACAGCAGCGGGTCGACCGCCATCGCCGCGAAGAGCAGCGCGAGGTAGAGCAGCGAGAAGTGGAAGAGCAGTGCCGCCCGGCGTGGTGTCGTTTCGCGGCGCAGTGCGAGCGCGAGCCAGAGGAATGCGCCGCCGAGGAGAAGCGCCGCGCCGAGATAGAGGAAGCCGAGTGGCCCCCAGACGACCGGGAACACGGTGGCCGCCACGAGCACCACCGCGTACAGAAGGATCTGCCGTGTCGTCTCGCGCTCCCCGCGGACGACGGGCAGCATCGGAATCCGCGCCGCTTCGTAGTCGCGCCGGATCAGCAGCGCAAGCGCCCAGAAGTGCGGCGGCGTCCACAGGAAGACGATGAGGAAGAGCCAGAGCGCCGGCAGAGTCAGATTCCCCGTGACCGCGGCGAAGCCGACGAGCGGCGGGACCGCTCCCGCGGCGCCGCCGATCACGATGTTCTGCGGCGTCGAGCGTTTCAGCCAGCGCGTGTACACGAGCACGTAGAAGAGGTTGCCGACGAGAGCCAGCGTCGCGGTGAGGACGTTCACGAACGACGCGAGCAGGACGAAGCTGAACGCGGACAGCGTCAGTCCGAACTCGAGCGCGCGAGACGGCGGCATACGCTCCGCCGCCAGCGGCCGTGCTCTGGTGCGCGTCCCCATCAGCTTGTCGATGTCGCGGTCGAGGACGTGGTTGAGAGCGGACGCGCCGCCGCATGCGAGCGCGAGCCCTGTCATGGTCACGACGATCAGCGACGCAGCCGGAACGCCGCGCTCGGCGACGAACATGCCGCAGAGACCGGTGATGAGCAGCAACGACATGATGCGCGGCTTCGTCAGGGTGACGTAGTCCCGCCACGACGCGGCGGGCGCCGCCTCGCCGCGATAGGTCGCCACGGCGAGGACGAGCGCAGCGGCAAAGGCGACCGCTGCAAATGCAAGGTGTAACCCAGGAGCCGTCACGAGCGCCGCGATTCCGAACAGGAACAGCGCGCTGAGCGAGGGCACGAGCAAGGGGCGATGAAACGTGAGCGCCGAGACGACGAGGGCGAGCAGAGGCGGAAGGGCCAGCGCCGCCAGCAGCCGGTGTGCGGTACCAAGTGAGGCCGCGCCGCTCACGACTGCGAGCAGGACGGCGAGCGCCGCGAACAGCGCCGTCAGCCGCAGCCAGGAACCGGGCCTAGGCATTGGCTCGCCCGGCGATCCGGCGCCGCAGGTCGCGGAGCGGTCGCGCGCTCGTGACGTACGGGACCCTGTCGAAGTTGAGCACCGGCGGTGGAGACGTCGTGTACCACTCGAGCGTGTCGCCGAGCCACGGATCGTTCGGCGCACGACGGCCGGTGCGGCTGGTCTTCACGACGTTGACGAAGAAAAGCAGGATGCCGAGCGCCATGATGCCCGATCCGATCGACGAGATCAGGTTGTAGGCCTGGAAGAGCCCGTGGCGGTCGTAGGTGTAGACCCGGCGGGGCATACCCATCAGCCCGAGCATGTGCTGCGGGAAGAACGTGAGGTTGAAGCCGATGAACACGAGCCAGAACTGAGCCTTGCCCAGGCGTTCGTCCAGCACTCGCCCGAAGATCTTCGGCCACCAGTAGAAAAGGGCGGCGAACGCCCCGAAGACCGCACCGCTGAAGAGGACGTAGTGCATGTGCGCGACGACGTAGTAGGTGTCCGTCACCTGCCAGTCCACGGGGAAGGCGGCCAGGAAGATCCCGGACAGTCCGCCGATCGTGAACAGCGCGATGAATCCGAGCGCCCAGAGCATTGCCGTGTCGAAGATGAGGTTGCCGCGCCACGTGGTCGCGATCCAGTTGAAGATCTTCACGCCCGTCGGGACGGCGATCACCATCGACGAGAGCATGAAGAAGACGTTGAGAAAGCTCGGCAGCCCGACGCTGAACATGTGGTGCGCCCAGACGAGCATCGAGTAGAAGCCGATCGCGATCGTCGAGAAGGCGATCGCCTTGTAACCGAAGATCGGCTTGCGCGAGAAGACGGGAATGACCTCGGAGATCACGCCCATCGCCGGCAGGATGATGATGTAGACCTCGGGATGGCCGAAGAACCAGAACAGGTGCTGGTAGAGGAGGGCGTTTCCACCCTCCTGCGGTAGGAAGAAGTGCGTTCCCGCCTGGCGATCGAGGAGCAGGAACGTCAGGCCGACGCCGATCACCGGCAGGACGATCACCAGCAGGAACGAGTAGACCTCGATCGCCCAGACGAACAGCGGAATTCGCATCCAGCTCATTCCGGGCGCGCGCATGTTGTGGATCGTGCAGATGAAGTTGATCGCACCGAGGAGCGACGAGATCGCGACGAGATGGAGCGAGAGGATCCAGAGGTCCTGTCCGCTGCCGGGCGAGAAGAACTTCTCGGAGACGGGCGGGTAGCTGTACCAACCGGACTTCGCCGCGCCGCCGCTCGAGAGGAAGCTCATGAACATGACGATGCCGCCGAAGAGGAAGAACCAGTACGACGCGGCGTTCAGCCGCGGGAAGGCCATGTCTCGCGCGCCGATCATCAATGGCACGAGGAAGTTCGCCAATCCCGCCCAGAACGGGACGATGAACAGGAAGATCATCGTCGTCCCGTGGATCGTGAAGAGCTCGTTGTAGGAGTTCTTCGTGATGAAGCTCTCATTCGCGGTCGCGAGCTGAGAGCGCATGAGGAGCGCGAGGATGCCGCCGGCGGTGAAGAAGACGAGCGAGGTGGCGAGGTAGAGAATCCCGATGCGCTTGTGGTCGACCGTCGTGATCCAGGACATCACGCGGCCTCGGCGCCAGTCGGGGCGGTACGGGGCGATCGGCTCGGCTCTAGCCGCCACTCGCCGACTCCTTGTAGACGCGCGCCTTCAGATAAGCGAGCAGCGCATTGACCTGCGCGTCAGTCCAGCCGCGCGCCACGGGCGGCATGTAGTTCGCGACGGGCGCCCGCTGATTGAGCCCCTGGGTGATCAGCGTCCGCAGGCCCTCCGGCTGGACCAGGGTCGAGTTGTTCTTGATGGCGGGGCCGTACCCGCCGGAGCCGTCCAGCGCGTGACACTGCGCGCAGGCGCCTGTCCACTCCTGGCCGCCGAGCTCGAGCGGGTTGGCGAGTGACGCGAGGTACGACTCGTACTCGCTCTGGCTCTGCGCGACCACGCTTGCGCGCATCGTCGCGTGGTAGACGCCGCAGAACTCTCCGCACTGTCCGCGATACGTGCCGACCTGGTCCGCCTTGAACCAGGTCTTCGTCGGGTTGCCGGGAATGGCGTCGAACTTGCCCTGCAGCGCCGGAATCCACCAGCTGTGGTCGACGTCCTGCGAGTGGATGTTGACCTGGACGACCCGGTTGACCGGCACGTGCAGATCGTTGATCGACACGGCGCCGTTCGGATACGTGAACTGCCAGTAGAACTGGTGCGCGTCGATTCTCACCTGCAGCGGGCCGCCCTCCGCCCTCGCTTTCGGGATGTCCTGGATTCCGGGCAGCTCGTACAGGACGAACGCCACGATCGCGGCGAGCATGATCACGGGAATCGCGGTCCAGATCAGCTCCAGGCGCGTCGCGCCGTGGACCTGCGGGCCCTCCGCGTCGCGCGGGCGTCCCCGGCGGCGGTAGCGGAAGATGAACAGGAGCAGCGCGCTCTCGACGACGACGAAGACGACTGCCGTGAAGATCGTGATCCAGACGTATGTGTCGTCGATCCGCTTTGCGTTGGGCGAATGCGGCGTCACGGGCGCGAAGCCACCGTTGCCCGCGTAGGCGACGGCAGCCACCGCCAGCGCGGCGCCGAGAGCAAGTACCAAGACGAAGAGCTTGCGCCTCACGAGCGGTGGCATCCTACGAGATGGTGGCGAGATGAGTTCAAGTGAGTCGGTCGGCGATTTCCGACGGACGGGTGGGCAGAGCCCACCCGTCCTGGAGGCGGCACCGCAAGCGGTGCCTTAGGAGATGGTGGCGAGATGAGTTCAAGTGAGTCGGTCGGCGATTTCCGACGGACGCGTGGGCAGAGCCCACCCGTCCTGGAGGCGGCACCGCAAGCGGTGCCTTAGGAGATGGTGGCGAGATGAGTTCGAGTGAGTCGGTCGGCGATTTCCGACGGACGCGTGGGCAGAGCCCACCCGTCCTGGAGGCGGCACCGCAAGCGGTGCCTTAGGAGACGTGGAAGGCAACTCGCGCGTCCAGCTGCCCGCAGGCACGGGAGATAGTTACGAGGTGTACGTGAACGGCGTGCGGCAGGAGCCCGGCCGCGACTTCGACCGCATCGGGGACGAGCTCGTCTTCCGCCGGGCCCTCGCCCAGGAGGGTCGTCTCGGCCCGATCCGCTGGCTCTCGATGCTGCTCGGGGTCGCCGGCACCTACCGGAAGCACGAGACCGTCGACCTCGTCTACGACGAGGGCGGGCGACGGACGGTGGCCTCGCTTACTCCTTTGTGACCGGCTCGAGCCGGTAACCCACGCCGTAGCGGGTCTGGATGAAGGTGTGGCGCGGCGCGGGTCGATCGATCTTCTCTCGCAGCCGCCGGACGAACACGTCCACCGTTCGGTCGCGATGCGCCTCCCGGCGGCCCCAGATCTTCTGGAGCAGCTCGTCGCGGGTCACCACGCGCCCCCGCTCGAGGGCCAACTGGTAGAGGAGCCGGAACTCGGTCGGTGTGAGCTCTGCGCTCTCTCCGTCGACGAATGCCTGCACCTCGCGCGGATCGATCCGGAGCTCCTCGATCTCGATCGGCTCGCCGCGTGCCGAGTCGTTACGCCGTAGCGACCGCCGTGACGCGGCGCGGACCCGTGCCACGAGCTCGTTCATCGAGAAGGGCTTGACGAGGTAGTCGTCAGCCCCGATCTCGAGGGCGTGCACACGGTCGTGCTCGGTGCCGCGTGCGCTGACCACGACGATCGGCGTCGGGATTCCCTCGGCGCGCGCGCTCTGGATGACGTCCCAGCCGTCGCGCCCCGGGAGCATCAGGTCGAGGACGCACACGTCCGGCTGCTCGAAGCGGAGCCGCGCAAGGCCCTGGTCGCCTTTACCGACGACGACGGGATCGAATCCGGCGGCGGCCAGATGCCGGGCCATCCCGTCGGCGATCACCGAGTCGTCCTCGACGATCAGGACCTTGGCCATACTCGTGTCTGATGGAGGATGCACGGGCCTACGAGGAGCTTCGAGTCGGTTTCACAGCAGCAGTGTCCCACGAGCTGCGCACGCCCCTGGCACGGCTGCTTGGCGCTGCTCGAGTCCGCGTCGCTGCCCGATACCGACAGCGAGGCACTGCTTGCCCAGGCGCGCGACCAGGTCGAGGAGATGCGGGAGCTCGTCGACGACGTGCTTTTCCTCTCCGAGCTCGAGAGCGGACGCGAGGTCGTCGCACTCGGCTCGACACGCGCGCTGCCGGTTCTCGAGGAGGTTCGGGACCGGCTGGCCGACAGCGCGGAGCGGGCGGACCTTGCGATTCGGGTCGAAGCCGATCCGTCGGTCGAGCTGCCGGTGCGCCGACGGATGCTGCAGATCGTCGCCGAGAACCTGGCGGAGAACTCGATTCGCTACGCGGGGGCCGGCTCGACGCTCACCCTGTCGGCGCGGCCTGGCGTGCTCGAAGCCACCGACGACGGGCGTGGAGTCGACGAGGTCGACCTCGCGCGGCTCTTCGAGCGTTTCTACCGCAGCGACCGGGCCCGCGCCTCGAGGGGCACGGGCCTCGGTCTTGCGATCGTGAAGCACGTCGTCACCGCCGCCGGCGGCGAAGTGGAGGCGACCGGCGGTGTTGGTCAAGGTCTAAGGATTCGCTGCAGCTTCTCTATGAGTGCACCGAGTTGAGCGTCTTGATCGAGGCGTTCAGCACGACCTTCGGAAGTGGTGAGAAGAGCAGCTTCGGGCCGGAGGCTTGCCCCTTCGTTACTGCCCAGCGAATGAACTGCTTCAGCTCCTTCGCCTTCGGCGTGCTCGTGGGCACGATGACGTACGTGAACGTGCAGATGGGATAGGCGAGTGGCTGCCGCTTCGCCGGATTGACGATCGAGATCCCTCCGTTGTTGGGCGCGACGCGGAGGATGGTCGCTCCCGCTGCCGCGATCGCGCGAAGCCCCGGCAGCTGGAACACGCCGGCGCGGTTCTTGACGGCCGCGACCTTGAAGTGGCTCTTGAGCGCGTACGCGATGTCGACGTACGTGATGCCGCCGTTCGTCTGGCTCAGCGTTGCGGCGACGCCCGAGCTACCGCGTGCACCGACACCCGTCGGCCAGTTGACGGCGACGCCCTTGCCGACACCGCTCTTCCACTGTCGGCTGACGCTGTTCAGGTACTCCGTCAGGTTGTACGTCGTGCCGCTGTTGTCGCTGCGGTGGATCACCGTGATGTCGAGGTCCGGCAAAGACTTGCCCTTGTTCAGCTTCTTCAGCGCCGGGTCGTTCCACTTCTTGATCCGGCCCATGAAGATGCCGGCAACGGCGCTGCCGTCGAGCTTGACGTGGTCCGGGATCCCATCGCCGCGGTAGGCGAGCGAGGTCGCGGAGAGAGCCCAGGGAATCTGGGTGCAACCCTTGCATGCCGCGAACTGGTCGGGCGTGAGGGGCGCGTCGCTGGCGCCGAAGTCGACCGTTCGGTTCGTGATTGCGTTGATGCCGCCGCCAGATCCGATCGGTCCGTAGGTGACCTTGACGCCGAACGCCGCGTCGACCTTCGGAATCCACGCCGACACGAGCGGCGCCACGAACGAGCTCCCGGCTCCGGTCAGCGATCCGGCAGACGACCGAGCGCCGGCTCCGGCGGTGAGCACGAGCGCCGCACCGAGTGCGGCTAGGACGGCCAGTGTCCTGCGAGTCAAGATTTCTCCTCTCGTCTTTTGGTTCACGTCGCGACGAGCGTGCCCGCGCTCCTTCCTCGCATGGGAAGAACGGTGGTGGCGAACTGGTGACAACCTGGTGAACGGTGGCTCCAGGAGCCGCAAACCTCAGTACGCTCGCGCGCGGTGAGCGCAGTCCCGACGTCGAGCCCCTTGCAGGCCCGCCGCCACAGGCTGCGCGGCCGGCTCGGTGATCTTGCGCTCCACGGCCTGACGCTGGGTGCCGCGCTCGCGTGTCTCGTCCTCGTCGGCGCGATCGTCTGGAAGATCTTCGCGCTGTCCGGCCCCGCGTTCGACCAATTCGGCCTCGGCTTTTATCACCGGCCGGACCTGGGATCCGGTCAAGCACGTCTTCGGCGCGCTGCCGTTCATCTACGGGACGGCCGTGACCTCGCTCGTCGCGGTCGTCCTGGCGACCCCGCTCGCCATCGCGATCGGCCTCTACCTCAGCGAGCTCGCTCCGCGTGGCGTGCGCGGCGTCGTCGGCTCGCTCGTCGAGCTACTCGCCGCGATCCCGAGCGTCGTGCTCGGGCTGTGGGGCATTCTCGTGCTCGGCCCGTTCCTCGCTCATCACGTCGAGCCTTGGCTGCACAGCTCGCTTGGTTTCATCCCGCTCTTCGGCGACCCGCAGCAGACCGGGCAGGGCCTGTTCACAGCCGCAGTGATCCTCACGATCATGATCGTCCCGATCGTCGCGTCGATCAGCCGTGAGCTCTTTCTGGGCGTTCCCCGTGAGCTCGAGGAGGGCGCCCTCGCGCTCGGCACGACGCGGTGGGAGATGGTGCGCGGGGTCATCCTGCCGGCGACGCGGTCGGGAGTCGCCGCGGCGGTGATTCTCGGGCTCGGGCGCGCGCTGGGAGAGGCGATCGCGGTGACACAGGTGATCGGAGGCGGCACGCGCATCGGCTCGTCGCTCTTCCCGCCGGCGGACACTCTGGCGAGCAAGATCGCCTCGAGCTACCAGGGAGCAGGCTCGGGCCTCGAGATCTCGTCGCTCCTGTACCTCGCGGCGATCCTGCTCGTGCTCGGTCTGATTGCCAACCTCGTCGCTCAGGTGATCGTGCGCCGTTTCGATCCTTTGCGTGGAGCGCGGTCGTGAATCGGTACCGGCGCCGGCGGATCGTCAACCGCATGATGGAAGTAATCGCGACCGTCGCGGCGCTCGTCGCGGTGGCTGTGCTCGCGATCGTCGTCGTCTCGGTTGCGAAGCGGGCCGCGGGCGCGATCAGCTGGGACTTCTTCACCAAGCCGCAGGCGCTTTTCGGCCAGCCGGGCGGCGGCATCGCGAACGCGATCGTCGGGACTGTGCTGCTGGTGCTGATGGCATGCGCCATGGCGCTACCCGTCGGTGTGCTGACCGCCATCTATCTGACCGAGTTTGCGCCGCGGCGGGTCGCGGTTCCGATCCAGGTCGTGATCGACGTCCTTGCGGGCCTGCCGACGATTGTCATCGGGATCTTCGTCTACGCGCTGCTCGTCATCGGCCACACGCAGAGCGGCATTGCCGGAGCCTTCGCGCTGGCGATCATCATGCTCCCGCTCGTCGCCCGCACGACGCAGGAGGTGCTCTTGCTCGTGCCTTCGACGCTCCGGGAAGCGAGCCTTGCGCTCGGGGTGCGGCGGTGGCGGACGGTTCTCGGCGTGATCCTCCCGTCGAGCGTCGGGGGAATCCTGACCGGCACGGTGCTGGCGGTGGCGCGGGCGGCCGGGGAGACGGCACCCCTTCTCTTCACCTGCTCGATCTTCGCCAACAGCGTTCAGACCGACGTCACGAAGCCGCTGCCGAACATCCCGGTCCTGATCTTCACGTACTCCGAGCAGCCCGACCCTGCCCTGCACGAGCAGGCCTGGGCGGCAGCGCTCGTCCTGATGGCCTTCGTGCTGGTCGCGAGCCTCGCCGCGAAGGCATTGCTCGCGCGGAGTCGTCGAAAGCTGGTCGGATGAGCGAGGGCATTACCATGACCCCCGTGATCGACGTCGCGCAGGCGCGGAAGGACGCAGAGCCAATCGAGAAGAACGACGTCGTCTTCGACATCCAGAAGCTGACCGCCAGCTACGGCAAGCAACCTGCCATCAGCGACGTCGACCTGGAGATCTACAGGAACGTCATCACGGCGGTGATCGGTCCCTCCGGCTGCGGCAAGAGCACGTTCATCCGTTGCCTGAACCGCATGAACGACCTCGTGCCGGGCGCGAGGATCGACGGCAAGATCCTCTACCAGGGCGACGACCTCTACGCCTCCGGCGTCGACCCGGTCGAGGTGCGGCGGCGCATCGGCATGGTCTTCCAGAAGGCCAATCCGTTCCCGAAGTCGATCTACGACAACGTCGCCTGGGGGCCGCGTGTGCTCGGGATGAGGAAGGACCTCGACGGGCGAGTCGAAAAGGCTCTGCGCGGCGCCGCTCTCTGGGACGAGGTGAAGGACCGGTTGAAGAAGAACGCGCTGTCCCTCTCGGGTGGGCAGCAACAGCGGTTGTGCATCGCACGCGCGATCGCGGTCGAGCCGGACGTCCTGCTCCTCGACGAGCCGGCCTCCGCCCTCGATCCGATTGCAACGTCTGCCATCGAGGAGCTCATGCACGAGCTGAAGCGCGACTACACGCTCGTGATCGTCACGCACAACATGCAGCAGGCCGCGCGTGTCGCCGACATGACGGCATTCTTCAGCCTCGATGTCGACGAAGACCGGCGCACGGGCGTCCTCGTCGAGTACGACGGGACCGCGAAGATCTTCACGAATCCGGCCGACAAACGGACCGAGGACTACGTCACCGGGCGATTCGGATGAGGACGGCCTTCCAGCAGGATCTCGACGTTCTGGAGGCGACGCTCCAGGAGGAGGGCGAGCTCGTGCTCCGGGCTCTGCGCGGTGCGATCAAAGCCCTCGAGACGCGGGACGAGGAGCTCGCCGACGAGGTGATCGCCTTCGACGACGACGTCGACGAACGCTACGTGCGCATCGAGGAGGGCATCCAGCTGCTGCTCGCCAGGCAGACGCCGGTCGCGACCGACCTGCGGCTCGTGCTCGCGATCCTGCACGTGAACCTGCACCTCGAGCGGATGGCGGACTACTGCGTGACGATCGCAAAGCTCACGAAGCTCGTTCCCGAGGTCGATCCCGGGCCGCGCTTCGTCGAAGGGTTCGAGGAGATGGGCTCGCGCTGCGAGGAGATGATCAGGATTGCCCTCGACTCCTTCGGCGATCGTGACCTCGAGGGCGCCGAGTCCCTGGTCGAGCTCGACGAGCTCATCGACCGGGCCAATCGCCGGGTCGTCGAACGAATCCTGGAACTGGGCAGTGATCCGGAGATGCGTGAGTACGGGCTGCGGATGGTGATCGTCTCGAGGGCGCTGGAGCGGATCGGGGACCACGCCGTCGATATCGGGGAGCAGACCGCCTACCTGCTCACGGCCGAGTTTCGCGAGTTCACGGACGCGTCTCACCCGTCCCACCGCAACGCCTGACAGACTTCCGCGCTCAACCCGAGAGAGGAGCGCCGTGGCACGTATCTCGCTGGTCCCGCAGAACCGGGAGTTCTTCAGGCTCCTCGAGCGTGCGTCCGCCAATGCCATCGGCATCTCGCGCCAACTGGTCGACATGCTCGACGAGTTCCCCGCGAACGGATCGCACTTGCGGGCGGTGAAGGAGCTCGAGCACGAAGGCGACCGGCTCACCCGCGAGGTGGTCGACCTCCTCAACCGGACGTTCGTGACGCCGTTCGACCGGGACGACATCTACCTCCTCGCGGGAGCGATCGACGACGTGTGCGACCACATCGACGAGGCCGCGGGCAACATTGCCGGCTACGCCGTCGAAGCGATCCGCCCGAAGGCGAAGGAACAGGCGCAGGTGATCCTCCGCAGCGCCGAGAAATTGCACGAAGCCGTGGAGCTGCTCGAAGGATTCAAGGATTCGAGCAGCCAGCTGTATGCCCTGCGCGATCTCGAGGACGAAGGCGACCGGTTGAACCGCGCCGCGGTGGCCGAGCTGTTCACGGCGGGCGCGGATCCGATCAGCGTCATCCGCTGGAAGGACATCCACGAGCAGCTCGAGGAAGCCGTCGACGCCTGCGAGAATGCGGCGGACGTCCTCGAGGCGATTCTGGTCAAGAACAGATAGATGAACGACGTCCTGCTGGTCGTCGTGATCGTCGTTGCGCTGGGCTTCGACTTCACGAACGGCTTTCACGACACCGCAAACGCCATTGCAACCTCGGTGTCGACACGGGCGCTCACGCCGCGGCTTGCGGTGCTGGTGGCTTCCGTAGCAAACCTGGCGGGTGCGTTTGCCACGACCGCCGTGGCGACAACGATCGGGCAGGGCATCGTCGCCGCGGACCTGATCAACACCAAGACCATTCTCGCCGCGCTGCTCGGCGCTATCGCCTGGAATCTCCTCACCTGGTGGTTCGGGCTTCCCTCGAGCTCCTCGCACGCCCTGATTGGAGGCCTCGTAGGCGCCGCGCTCGTCCAGTCCGGAGAGCAGGGGGTTCTGTGGCACGGGCTCGCGCACAACATCGTCATCCCTGCTCTGATCGCGCCCGTGCTCGCATTCGGTGCCGCTTTCGCGTTGCTGGTCGTCATCTACTGGGTGTTCCGGAGATTGACCCGCGGCGTCGGCAACCGCGGATTTCGCCTGGGGCAGCTGGCGTCCGGAACATTCGTCGCGTTCACGCATGGTTCGAACGACGCGCAGAAGACGATGGGCGTGATCGCACTCGCACTGTTCGCCAACGGGAACCTCGAGACGTTCGAGATTCCCACCTGGGTCAAGTTCGCCGCCGGGTTCGCGATTGCCGCCGGCACGTATGTGGGCGGCTGGCGGATCATGCGCACGCTCGGCCAGCGGCTGTACAAGATGGAGCCGGAGAGCGGATTCGCGGCTCAGAGCGCGGCCGGTGTGGTGATCTGGGCCGCAACGAGGTCCGGCTATCCACTGTCGACGACGCACGTGATCTCGGGTGCGGTGCTCGGAGCCGGTGCTACCCAGCGCCTTTCGGCGGTCCGTTGGGGCGTCGCCGGCAATATCGTCGCCGCCTGGGTCCTCACGATCCCCGCCGCGGCCGCCGTGGCCGCGGCCTTCTACTGGCCGGTTCAAGCGATCTTCTGAGCCGCCGCTCGCCCAAGCCGCTTTTCGGAGCTACGATCAGACCGCTTTGGCTACTGGCGCCTCCGCAAACGGTTCCCGGATCTTCACCGCGACGTACCTCGACACGGAGGACCGGCGCCTCTCCCGCGCCGGGATCAGCCTTCGTCGCCGCATGGAGAACGGTAAGAGTGTCTGGGAGCTCGACGTCGGCCAGGCCACACGCGAAGCCGACGGCGGGCCGGGCGCCCCACCCACTGAGATTCTGCGCTTGCTCGCCGCGCCACTACTTGGTCGGGAGCTCGTCGAGATCGCCAGAACGCGAACGCGCAGTGAGGGCGACGACGTCGAGACCGCCCTGCTCGACGGCCAGCGCGTCATCAGCCTCGTTGCGGACTGGCGGCCGAAGCTGCCGAAGCCGAAGAAGCAGAAGAAGGTGCGCACCGGCGCGCCGGCGCTCGATCGTCTCTGCACCTATCTGAAAGAGCAGGTGGACGAGATCGCGCTTCACGATCCGGGTGCCCGGCTGGGTGAGTCGCCGGAGCGCGTTCATCAACTACGCGTCGCGACCCGTCGTGCGCGCTCTGCTCTTCGCACCGCCCGACCTCTCCTCGACAAGGCGTGGGTCGACGGCCTGCGCGCCGAGCTCAAGTGGCTCGGCGGAGAGCTTGCGCCGGCGCGCGATCTCGACGTTCTCCTCGAAGGGCTGCAGAAGGACGCAAAGAAGCTCGGTAAGCCCGGAAGCGCCATCATCCGCCAACTCGAAGCCGACCGGCGCCGTGCGCAGACGCGTCTCGTGAAAGCGCTCGACAGTCCTCGTTACCTGACCGTCCTGGAAGAGCTCGAACGCGCGGCGAACGCGCCTCGCGTGCGCAGGGTTGACAAGTCACTGAAGAAGCTCGCCCGCCGAGACTTCAGGCGACTGCGCCGCGCGGTCCGCGCGCTGAAGAAGAAGCCGTCAGACGAGGCCCTGCACGAGGTGCGCAAGCGCGGCAAACGAGCGCGCTACGCGGCCGAGCTTGCGGGCGGTAAGCGGGCGCGTCGGTTCGCGGAGGCTGCGAGGTCGTTCCAGGACGTCGTCGGCCACCATCAGGACGCCGTCGTTGCCGAGGAACGTCTGACTGCGTTCGTTCCGAAAGCGAAGAACTCGGAGGCGGTCTTTGTTGCGGGCAGGCTGCTCGAGCGTCAGCACACGCGCCGCCGAAAAGCCCGCAAGTCGCTACCGAAGGCCTGGAAGAAGCTCGACCGTCAGGGACGCAAGCTCTGAGCTTGACGGGGACGGTCCGCGCCGCCGGCGGAGTGCCCGTGCGTCGACGAGCTGACGGTTCGCTCGAAGTGCTGCTCGTTCATCGCCCCAGGTACCACGACTGGACGTTTCCGAAAGGGAAGGTCAAGGGCGGCGAAAGCGACGAGGAGGCGGCCGTTCGCGAGGTGAAGGAGGAGACGGGGCTCACGTGCACGCTCGGCCGCGAGCTCCCGAGCACCCGGTACACAGATCCGAGACTGCGCGACAAGACCGTGCGCTACTGGGAGCTCGAGCCGAGCTCGGGCAGCTTCGAACCGAACGACGAGGTGGACGAGATCGTGTGGTTGACACCCGAGCAGGCCTCAGAGCGTCTGACGTACTCGCGCGATTGGACAGTCCTGCGATCGCTCGAAAGCCGGCGATGACGCTCCTGCTCATCCGCCATGCATCGGCCGGCGACCGCGACGACTGGGTGGGCGATGACCGTCTGCGGCCGCTCGACGGTCGGGGCCGAAACCAGGCTTCGCGGCTCCCAGAGCTCCTCGGCGACTACGAGATCGCGCGTGTCCTGTCCAGCCCGGCCGTGCGTTGCGTGCAGACGGTCGAACCGCTTGCACGCTCTCGCGGGCTGGACATCGAGGTGCGCCAGGAGCTCAGCGAAGAGCAGCAAGGCGAAGCCGGCGCCACGCTCGTGCGTTCCCTCGTCGGAGAACAGACCGCCCTCTGCGTTCACGGCGGGCTCAGCGAGACCATCTCCGGCGTTTCGCAGAAGAAGGGTGAAGTGCTCGTGCTCGACGACGAGGGGAAGCTCGTCGAGCGGTTCCGTTCCTAGCCGACCGCTTCGGCCAGCTCGTCGAGCGCGATCAGCGCAGCCCCTTCGCGGATCCCGCCGCGGCCTATTTCGAGCGGCACGCCGAGTCGACTCTGGACCTCTCCGAGGATGAGCGTCCCTGCGGTCAGCGTCTGCGCTCGCGCCTGACCGACTCCGTACGTTTCCTCGATCGAGCGAGTCGAGCGCTTGGCGAGCTTGCGCGCAGCTGACGACAGGCTCTCCGCGTCGAGTGTCGTCCCGACAACCTTGCGAAGCGCGCGTGCTGTTCCGCCGGTCGCGATCGCCGTTCGCGCCAGCGGCGGTGTCAGCTCGGCGAACGCGGCGCTCACTTCCGCTCGAGCTGCGTCGAGGGCTTCGGGTGAGGCCGGCGCCGCACCAAGTGCTCGCCGCGTCAGACGGAGGGAGCCGAGATCGAAGGAGCGCGCCCAGGCCGGGCCACCCGAGTCTGAGCCGACCACCACTTGAGTCGAGCCGCCGCCGATGTCGCAGACGGCGATCAGGTCGGACGGTGCGCTTTCGAGTGCTTCGACGGCGCCGTACCAGGCCAGCTCGCCTTCCTCATCCGGCGTGAGGACGCGCGTCGGGACGCGGGTCGTCTCGGCCAGTCGGGAAACAAGCGCCCGTCCATTGGCCGCCTGTCGTCCCGGTGAAGTCACGAGGATGTCGATCCGGTCGCAGCCGAGCTTGCGCGCGCGACGCACATGAGCGCCTGCGATCGCCGCGGCCTCCGCGAGCTTTAGCTCGCCGATCCGGCCCGAGTGCTCGATGTCCTCACCGAGGCTGAGCTGGACACGCTGTTCACGAACCGCAACCAGCCGGCCCTCCTCGCGCGTGGCGACCAGAAGGCGCAGCGTGTTGGCGCCCACGTCGACGATTGCCACCCGCACGTAGGCGATTCTGGCCATCCCACCGGTCGTCGCCCGTTTGGGGGCGATTAAACGCAGCAGCTGCAAGATCAGCGCGTCCGCAGCGAGGCGGCCCTGCGGCGGGCACGCGCCCGGGCGCTCCGCATGAACACCTGCTGGGCCTGGCGGCCACGATCGCCCTTCTTGGGACGCAGCTTCATCCAGAGCCCTTCGGAGCTCATCTCCCACGCGGACGCATTGTCGGCCAGGAGGACGTCGAACGCACGGACGAGCTCCTGCTGCGCGCGCCCATCCTCGACCGGGGTGAGCACCTCGATCCGGTGATCGAGGTTCCGCGGCATCAGGTCCGCGCTGCCCATGAGGATCGCCCGCTTCTGACCTGCTTCGAAGATGAAGATGCGGCTGTGTTCGAGGAAGCGGCCCACAATGCTCCGGACACGGATCGTCTCGCTCAGTCCGGGCACGCCCGGTCGGAGCGTGCAGATGCTGCGGGCAACGATGTCGATCGTCACCCCTTCTTGTGATGCGCGGTAGAGCTCCTCGATCAGCTCCTCGTCGTTGAGGCTGTTCACCTTGATCCGGATCCGCGCCTCCTTGCCGTTCGCCGCCGCGCGACGGACCTCGCGAATGTGCTCGACCATTCCGTCGCGCAGGCCGAAGGGGGCCACGAGCAGCTTGCGGAAGGGCTGCGGCCGGCTGAAGCCACTCAGATAGTTGAAGAGATCCGCGACGTCTGCGGTGATGTCCGCATCGGCCGTGAACAGACCGTAGTCCTCGTATGCCTTCGCGGTCGTGATGTTGTAGTTGCCGGTGCCGAGGTGCGCGTACCGCCGCAGCTCGCCTCCCTCCCGGCGGACGATGAGCGTCATCTTCGCGTGGATCTTCAAGTTCGGAAAGCCGTAGACGACGTGGACGCCGGCCTGTTCGAGCGAACGGGACCAGCCGATGTTGCGACTCTCGTCGAAACGGGCCTTCAACTCGATCAGCGACATGCTCTGCTTGCCACGTTCTGTCGCGTAGATCAGCGCCGGCACCACAGGTGAGTCCTCGCTCGTCCTGTACAGCGCCGTCTTCAGTGCAACCACCGCAGGGTCCCGCGCTGCTGCCTTCAGGAACGCTTCGTAGCTCGAGGCGAACGAGTCGAACGGATGGTGCACGAGGATGTCACTGCGCCGGATTTCCGCGAAGAGCTCGTCCGCGTCGGCTGCCGCGAGGAAACGCGGATGCACGACCGGATACCACGGCTCGTCCTTGAGGTCAGGGCGGTCGATCGAGACGAGCTCCTGCAGCTCAGCCAGGTCGAGGAGGCCCGGGATCAGGTAGATCTGCTCGGTGCTGGCGCTCAGACCGCGCTCGAGCCGTTCGAGCATCCTCTCCGAGACCGAGCCGGAGACCTCGACGCGCACGACGTCGCCGAATCGCCGTCGCCGCAGCTCGTCCTGCACCGCCTCGAGCAGGTCGTCTGCCTCGTCCGACACTTCGAGGTCCGCGTCGCGTGTCACGCGAAATGCGGAGCACTCGACGATCTCCATGCCGGGAAACAGGCGTGGCAGAAAGTGCCGGATGACGCGCTCGAGGGGAAGGAAGAGCCCGCGCGTGCCGATCGAGAAGAAGCGCGGAAGCAACTCGGGGACCTTGACGCGGGCAAACCGCTCCTCGCCCGAGTCCGGGTCGCGAACGAAGATGCCGAGGCTCAGAGACAGAGGTGAGATGTAGGGAAACGGCTGACCCGGCCCGACCGCGAGCGGCGTGAGGATCGGGAAGATGTCGCGCCAGAAGCGCTGCTCGAGCTCCTCGAGTTCCTTGCGGTTGCAGTCCTCGACCTCGCCGACGATCACGCCGGCGTCGGCCAGAGCCGGACGAAGCTCGCGCTTCCAGAGTTTCGCCTGCGCGGCGGTGAGCTCGAGTGTCTTCTCTCGGATTGCGGCGAGGGTCTCAGGCGCGGTTCGTCCGTCGGGAGAGCGCACGAGCAGACCGGCCTCTTCCTGCCCCATGAGGCCGGCGACCCGAACCTGGAAGAACTCGTCCAGGTTGGACGAGAAGTACGCGCAGCTCCGCGACCGCTCGAGGAGGGGCAAAGCCGGGTCCGACGCACGCGCGAGGACGCGCGCGTTGTAGTCGAGCCAGGAAAGCTCCCGATTGAGCAGTCGCGCGTCGTCAGTCAGCAAAGCCGCCTCAGCGCGAGCCACGTGCCATCCTTTCTCACCAACGCGCGGGTGTGGGTTACGGACCTGAGACAGTCTTGTATCAGGCAGCGACCGGCACGGCGAGCCGGTCGTCCGCGGCAAACGGCGTCAGATAGACCCGGGACGGCGAGCGGAGGCAATCCAGGACTGCGTCGGCCTCCTTCTCGCAACGGAGGAGGGTCTTCCAGGACGACAGGTCCTCAGGACGATGGAAATCGCCGCTTGCCAGCGGTGGTAGCCCGTCTTCCGCGACCCAGGCGAACGTCTCACGCCGGTTGAAGACCTCGTAGCGGTGGATCAGGCTCTTGAGCGACTCGCGTTCGCGCCAGATCCGCCGCGTCGGGCGGAGCGGCGAGCGGTCGTGGTCGGCGTACGGGTGCGCTGCGACGACCACGGCCTCCTGGTCGTTGGCCTCCTCCAGGGCGTCGACGAGCCCGGATTCGATCGACACGAAGTGCTCGAGGCCGAGCGCGAGCACGTGTGCCGACCGATCGGGATCCGGGTGGTTGTCGGTCAGCTCGAGACCCAGGAGGACGATGAGCCCGTAGTCCCGGGCTGCGCGCGCGGCCTCGGCTCGTACGCTCGTCGCGTAGGCGGGCCAGGTCCACGGATCGATTGCGGCAGGCATCGGGTCGTCCAGGCGAACCGCATGGTCGGTGATGCAGAGCACGTCGAAGCCGTTCCGCCCGTAGAGATCGACGACCTCGCCGAGCGCCAGATGCCCGTCGCTCCAGGTCGTATGCGCGTGTAGCTCGCAGAGCAGAAGATTGCTGCTCATCGCTCGTAGTGTTGCCTGCCCCGACGGCGAGTGGGCCGACGAACGGCAAAGATCCGGCCACGAAGCGGTGAACGAAGACCGACGACCTGCGGCGACAGCTACCCGGGTGACTGGAGACGGTCACTTTTCGCGCGTATCCGTCTGGGGGTTGTTTCTCGTTGCTACTCCATGGTGAAAACGGAGCAGGTCGACAACCTCACCCGAAGGGAGGGTCAAACCGCATGAGCATTCTCTGGATCATCCTGATTGTGATTCTCGTGCTCGCGCTGCTCGGCTTCTTCTCGCGCGGGCGCTGGTAAAGGGCGCGTAGGACCATCCGAAGCTCTGAATAGGCCGCCTGGCACTTGCCGGGCGGCCTCTCTCTGGCGATCATGGTCAGGTGGACCAGGCCGCCTTACTTGCCCTGCTCGAGCAGGGAGATCTCGCGCCTCGGGCCCCACGCCTCGGCGGGATGGCCCGCGCCGAGGGAGTCGTCATCGTCAGCGAGCGCTTCTGGGCCTTCGCCGGC
The DNA here is from genome assembly GCA_963804935.1 of uncultured Actinomycetes bacterium. Lineage (GTDB taxonomy): Bacteria > Actinomycetota > Thermoleophilia > Gaiellales > Gaiellaceae > 3-1-20CM-4-69-9. Next base: position 171,064 of record CAWDSD010000017.1, on the reverse strand, counting down.
ACCGACGGCAGCCTGCGTGAGGGCACGATGCCGTCAACACCGAATTCGCTCCGGGCGATTCCGCTTGCGCGCGGTCTCGTCCGCTTGAGCGCGTCACTCTCACCGCTCTTTCGCCGGCAGGGCGTCGCCCGCAAGCGTGAGCGAATCTTCCTCCTCGCAGCGATCGTCACGCCGCTCGCGCTGGCGTTCGCTCCGAGTTGGATCGGGCTCATCGCCGGCCTCGTCACCACGGTGGCGCTGCTCGGCTGGCTCTTGCGGGGGCGCACGCTCTACCTGCACGGCGCCGAGCACCGTGCGATCGCCGCGCTCGAGGAACGGCGCCTGCGCGAGACCTGGCACGGCGCGGCTTCGCCGTCACGCTTCTCGCTTCGCTGCGGCACCAACTTCGCGGCGCTGATGATGCCGGTCGCGGTGCTCGGCGGGCGTGTGTGGCCGCTGCCCGCGACGGCCTTCACGCCGGTCGTCGTGTCCGTGCTCGCACTCGCACTGACGATGGAGCTTTGGCAGCTCGTGCAGAGTGTTCCGCGTCTGGCGCGCGTGGTGCTCCTGCCGGGTCTCGGCTTGCAGCGACTCACCACGCGCGAGCCGCGGCTCGACGAAACACGGGTCGCGCTCACCGCGCTCGCAGCAGTGCTCCGCCGCGAGCTTTCGCCCGCGTAGCAGCTTCTCTCGCGGGTAGCCTCCGATTCGTGGAGCGCGACAACAGCATCGAAGCGCACGAGCTCGTCCGGGAGTTCAAGAAGGGACCTCGTGCCGTCGACGGCATCGACCTGCGCGTCGAGCCGGGTGAGATCTACGGGTTCCTCGGCCCGAACGGGGCCGGCAAGTCCACCACCGTGCACATGCTCACGACGCTCCTCCCGCCGACTGCGGGGACGGCGACCGTCGCCGGCTTCGACGTTGTCAAGGAAGGGCCGAAGGTGCGGAAGGCGATCGGAGCTGCGTTGCAGGAGGCCGCGCTCGATCCGTTTCTGACCGGACGAGAGCATCTGCGGCTCCAGACGACGATGCACGGCATCACCGGCGAGGAGCGGCGGCGACGGAGCGACGAGCTGCTCACACGTGTCGGTCTCACGGAGGCTGCGGACCGCAAGATCAAGGGCTACTCCGGCGGGATGAAGCGCCGGCTCGACCTTGCGCTCGCGCTCGTGCACCGGCCGCGCATTCTCTTTCTCGACGAGCCAACGACCGGGCTCGATGTGCAGAGCCGCACCGCGCTCTGGGTGGAGGTCGGCCGGCTCGCGAAGGAGGAGGGCGTGACCGTCTTCCTCACGACGCAGTACCTGGAAGAAGCGGATGTCCTCGCCGACCGCGTCGGGATCATCGACCACGGCACGATCGTCGCCGAGGGGACGCCGGAGAGGCTCAAGTCTGAGATCTCGTCGTCGACCGTCGAGGCGGTGCCCGCCGACCCCGCTCAGCGCGAAGCCGTCGCGTCCGTCCTTGAGCGCTTCGGCGAGCAGACGACCGGCTACGGGCCCGGCAGCGTCGCGGTGCAGTTGTCGTCGCCGAACGGCAACCTGACCGAGATCGTGCGTGCCCTGGATGCCGACGGTGTGGTCCTGTCGCAGCTGCAGATCCACGAGCCGACGCTCGACGACGTCTTCCTGGCGAAGACGGGCCGCCACCTCGAGGGCTCAGGTGACGAAGAGGAGCAGGGCCAGGAACTGGAAGCCGAGCCCGCGCAAGTTTGAACGTCGCTCTTCTACAGACCGCCGCTCTCGGACACCGCGCGGTCGTCCGGACCGCACGCCAGCCCGCGAACGTCGTCTTTCCGCTCGTCTTTCCGATGCTGCTCCTGGCCGTGAACTCCGGCGGCCTCCAGTCGGCAACCCGCCTGCCCGGGTTCCCGACCGACTCGTTCCTCGCCTTCGCGCTCGCAGTTCCGTTCGTCCAGGGCGCGCTGCTCGCGACGATCAATGCGAACGTCGAGTTCGCCCGCGACATCCAGACCGGATTCCTCAATCGGCTCGCGCTGACGCCGGTGCGCGGCATCGTCTTGCTACTCGGCCAGCTCGGCGGGTTGATGACGATCGCCGTGATCCAGGCTGTCTTCTACCTCGCGGTCGGCTATGCGTTCGGGGTGCGGCTCGCCAGTGGTGTCGGCGGTGCGTTCATGTTGCTCGTGCTCGAGATCGTGATCGCACTCGGCTTCGCAGCGCTCGGTAGCTGGGCGGCGCTGCGAACCGGTTCCACAGAGGCGGTGCAGGGGCTCTTTCCCGTCTTCTTCGTGTTTCTGTTCCTCTCGTCGATGAATATGCCGCGCAACCTGATCCAGGCCGACTGGTTCCGCTGGGTCGCGACGGTCAATCCGGTGTCGTACCTCGTCGAAGCGGTGCGCTCGCTCGTGATCGAGGGCTGGAACTGGGAAGCGCTCGCGCTCGGCTTCGCGGCGGCAGGCGCGCTCAGCCTGGTCGGGTTCGCGCTCTCGGCGCACGCGCTCTATCGACGGCTGGAGCGAACATGAAGGACACACTCGCCGTCGCACGCGGCGTGTCGTGGCGCGTGCTGCACATGTTCTTCACGAACCCGGCGTTCCTGCTTCCGTCGCTCGCGTTTCCGCTCTTCTTCTTCACGGCATTCGTGGGCGGCCTGTCGCGCATCTCACAGGTGCCGGGCTTCGACTTCCCGACGGGCTACACAGCCTTCCAGTTCGTGTTCGTCTTGCTGCAGTCCGCCGCGTTCGCGGGTGTGTTCACGGGTTTCGGCATCGCACGCGACTTCGAGAGCGGATTCATGCGCCGCCTGATGCTCGCCGCGCCCAACCGCAGTGGGATCCTGCTCGGCTACTTGTTCTCCGCGCTCGTCCGCTGGCTCACCGTCGCGAGCGTCGTCACCGTTGTCGCGTTGCTGGCACAGATGAACATCGGAGGAAACGGCGTGGATCTGCTCGGCCTCTACACGCTCGCGTTGCTGCTCAACCTCGCGGGCGCGTTGTGGGCGGCGGGCGTCGCGATGCGCTTGCGCACGCAGCAAGCCGCACCGGTGATGCAGATGCCCGTGTTCCTCCTGCTCTTCTTCGCACCGGTCTACGTGCCGCTCGGTCTGTTGAAGGGATGGATCCACGGCGTCGCGTCCGTGAACCCGGTCACGCCGCTCCTCGAGGCCGGCCGGGGCTTCATCTCCGGGGAGCCCGAGCTGGCACTGGCGGCGTTCGCGATCGGCTTTGGGCTGGCCCTCGGCTTCGGCGTCTGGGCCGTACGGGGTCTCAGAAGTGCGGAAGCCGCGGGATAGAGCGCATAATCCCCTGCTAATGGAGCACGAGGCCTGGCCCACTCCTCAGACCCCGGCACGCGAGCCGCTTCCGCGCGTCGACGATCTCCCCGTGGCCGAGCAGGGCTACGAGCAGGAGAGCGTCCGGGCTGCCTTCGACTCGTTCTACCGCCATGCCGCCCAGCTCGATGCCGCGCTGCGGACGCTCGAAGCCGTGGACTCTTTCCACCGCAGCGCCGCTTCGCTGCGCGCCGATCTGCGCTCGCTGCGCGCCGCCGGCTGGACACAACAATCATGGACGCAACCTCCGTCGTACGGCTACGGAATGCGAGCTCCGCGCGAGGGCGTTCCGCCGGCCGTCTGGCGGATCGGCGGAGAGGTTGCGTTTCTCGTCGTGGTCGCCGTCGCACTCGGCGTTGCCCAGCTCTCCTGGTGGGCGATCGTGGTCGCGATGGCCGGCGCATTCGCGATCGTCTGCCTGATCGAGTGGCTCGCAGGGCGCGAGCAGATGTCGTTCGTCCGTCCGGCCGCCGCGTCGGCCCCCGCCGTCCATCCCGTGGTGGAGGCGCAGCGCGCCGAGGACACCGACGAGCACGACTCGCTCGGCTGGACGGCGTTCGAAGAGGCGCAGGAACCGTCGGACGCGATGACGATCATCGGCGAGCCGTCACGTGCAGACGACCTCGTCGCAGAATCGTCAGAGCCCGGGCCGGTGGCCGAACCGGAGCCAGAGCCCGAGCCGGAGCCGGAGCTCCCTCCGGCCGCAAGGCAGGACGACCCGGGCGGCCGCCACTGGTGGCAGCGCCGGCGAGACGGCGAAGGCGCGGCCCCCGAGCCCGACGTCCCGCGCCACGTGCGGGTGCTTTCCGCCAATGACCCGGTGCCGTCCGTGGATCCCTGGGAGGCAGGGTTCGACGAGCCGCACGAGGCCGAAGCCGACGAAGAGGATACGAGCGAAACGGTCCTCGTCGAGGAGCGCGAGCAGGGGCGTTCCCGCCCCAGCTGACGGCTTGCGGCGAGACCCTTTCGTCCAGGGCCATTCCTGCCGATAAGGACTCCCATGCGGAGACGTCCGATCGGCCAGATCCTGGTCGAAAAGAACGAGATTTCGGAGGCCGAGCTCGCCGCGGCGCTCGCCGAACAGGAGCGGACCGGCCTTCGCCTGGGTCAGATCCTGATCGAGACCGGCCGGATCTCGTGGCTGGCCCTGGCGCGGGCGATCGCCGAGCAGGTCCTCGACATCGAAGCCCCCGCTGCGCCTGCTGCCGAGCCTCCCGCCGAGGCCGTTCCCTCACCACCGCCGGCGGCAGAGCAGCCCGCTGCCCCGCCCGCGCCACCGCCGCCCGCACCCGTACCTCCCGCCGCCGCTCCGGTCCTCGCCACATTCGTTCCGGCGAGACCTCCCGAACCGGCGCCGGCCCCGCCTGTCGCCGTGCCCGAACCACCGGCCCCGGCGCCGGCCCCGCCTGTCGCCGTGCCTGAACCACCGGCCCCGGCGCCGGCCCCCGCACCCGTACCACCGCCTGCTGCAGCTGAACCGGTCCTCATCCACGACCCGGAGAACAGGCTCCACAGCGTCGAGGCGCTTCTGAAGGAACGCCAGCGCGCGTTCATCGAGCTCGTGACGACGACCGAGACTCTGCGGATGAAGGTTGCCCGGCTCGAAGAGATCATCGAGGAGCGCGACCGGGAACTGACCCGGCTCCGCGTCCTCCGCGCCAGCTAGGGCTGCGGCGCGACCGCAGCGGAGGTTCCGAGGACGCGCCCGTTGCGGTCGAGTGCCTTCACCGAGTAGAAGGCGGCCGACTTGCTGAGGCGGATCGGAGTCTCGAAGCCGTTCTTCGCCACGGTCTGAACCGGCTTAAGCTGTCCGGCGCCCGGACCGGCGAGTACCTGCCACTTCACCACTTCCGTCGCACCGTTCCAGCTGGCATAGGCGGTGTCGTTCGCGACTACGACGACCGGCCGGTCCGTCGGCCGGCCGTGCCAGACGAAGCGGTAGGCGCGATACGTGTCGGCGTCCTCGCCCGGCGGCTTGCCGTGACCGAAGTACGCGTCGAAGAGCAGCTTGCCGTTTTTGTCGAGCTCGCTGACGTACGGCTGGGCACCCCAGCCGACGAAGATGTTCCCGTTCGGCAGGAACTGCGCATTGCCTTCGAACGGCGCCAGCAGTTTCTTCGGATGGTGGTAGGCACGCACGAGCGTCGCCTGCTTCGTCTGCGGGTTCGCGCGTAGGACAAGGATTCGCGAGAACTTCTCGACGGGCGGTGCGGCGCCGTTGTCGAAGATCGTGATCGTGCCGTTCGCCTGGCGGCGGGCGTCGTGCTGCCATTCGAAGTTCGTGCCCTTCCCCATCTTGAAGTCGCTCTTCTTCCCGCCGAGCCGCCAGAGCACCTTCTTCGTCTTGCGATCGATCTCGTAGATCGTGTGCGTGTTGCGAGCCGACACGAGGAAGTTCCCGTTCGGCTCCACGGCGATCGAGTTGATGTGGAAGTAGTCGTACGGCGGGGCTTTTGCACCGGCCTTAGCGGCCGGCGGCGGCGCGTAGGACTCCCCGACTCCAACCTGCGGGTAGCTGTGCCACTCGAAGAGGACCCGCTTGCTCTTGATGTCGACCTCCTGGACGATTCCGTCCCAGATCGTCCCCTTTTTCGGGCCTCCTACAGCCGAGAGATCGACCGGCAGGCGGTGGTAGACGGTGAACACCGCGGTGTTGTTCTTCGTGATCAGAAACTCGTGGACGTCGCCGACGAGGCCGTTGCCGGGGCGGATCTCCGCAACGGGCCGGTACGAGGTGTCGTAGATGACGTACCACCCGTCTCCGACGCCCATATTCGAGACGTGACCTCGCCACCAGGTCAACACGGGCTTGCCGAGATAGTGCTGGACGCGGAAGTCCGTGACGCCGCGGGTGTTCAGCGGCTTGAACCAGACGACCTCGCCGCGGTTGTCCATGATCATCGGGCCTGCCTGCGCGACGACCATCTTCGGGGCGAGGAAGATGTACCCGGGCGCAGTGTTGTGGGCAGGGGTGCGGATCTGCACCAGCGGCGGCTTCAGATCAGGGCGGGAGTGATACGTGCGTGACGGTGGCGGTTTCGTCGCGGCGACAGTCGCAGGCGGCGGGGTCTGTGCTGCGCTCGTCTGGCTTTTCTTCGAGTCGCTGCAGCCTGCAAGCAGGACTGACAGCACCGCCAGGGTGAAGAGGGCCCGCCTCACGCGCAAGAGCATAGACGGCTCAGTCGAGGCTCACAGCGGCTGTGCGTCCGAGCGCACGGCCCCGGCGGTCGAGCGCGCGCACCGCGATCCACCCGGCAGCGCTGCGGAGGGGTATCCGGGTCTCGAAGCCTTTCTTCGCCACGATGCGGACGGGCCGGAGCTGACTCTTCCGCGGACCTGCGACCAGTTCCCATTGCACCACGTCCGTCGCTCCGTTCCAGCTGACGTATGCCCACCGCCCGCTCACGGCGACGACGGGCCGGTATCGGGGCCGGGCGGACCAGCGGAAGCGATAGGCGCGGTAGGAGTCGACGCGCCCGCGGCCGAAGCGCCCGTCGAAGAGGATCGTTCCGCGCGGCCCGAATTCCGTGAAGCGCGACTGGTGACCCCAGCCGACGAAGTAGTGGCCGTTGGCAAGCCGCTGCAGGTTGCCCTGGTCGACGGCGACGATCGGCGGCCGGTGGACGAAGGTGCGCACAACCGTGGCACGCATGTGCTTCATGTCCAGATGCAGGACGAGACCCCGCGACTGCCTCCGCACCTGCGGCCCTGCAGAGTTGTCGAAGAGGGTCAGGTCGCCGTCTGGCCGTCTGCGGGCGTCGTGTTGCCACGCGAAGCTTGCTCCGCGTCCCATCGTGAAGTCGCTCCGCTTGCCGCCGAGGCGCCACAGGATCCCCCCAGTGCGGCGGCTGATCTTGTAGATCGTGTGCGTGTTCCGGGCGGACACGAGCAGGTTCCCGTCGTGGTCGATCTCGATGGAGTTGACGTGGAAGTAGTCGAAGATGCGCCCGGGATCCCTCGGGAGGTGGTAGTACGACTCGACGAGCCGCACGTGGTCGATGCTGCGCCAGTCGAAAAGCACACGCCCTGTCTTGATGTCGACTTCCTGCAGGCCGCCCTCGAGAACCCTCCTTCCCTTCACGCGAATCTCGCGGGAGGTCGTCATCAGCGCGGTGTTGCGTGGGGTGATCTTGAACTCGTGGATGTCGCCGACCATTCCGTTGCCCGGCTGGACGTGGGTGACGAGGCGATACGAGCTGTCGTAGATCGTGTAGCCACTGTCGCCGCCGCCCTTGTCCGGCCTGCCGTGCCACCACGTCAGGACCGGACGCCCCAGGTAGCGCTGCACGCGAAAGTCGGTCACTCCGTGTGTGTCCAGAGGTCTGAACCAGACCACCCGGCCGTCGTTGTCGATGATCAGTGGTCCGGCCTGCACGACGTCCTTCTTCGGCGCGATGAAGATGTAACCGGGTGTCGTGTGCCGTGTCCGCCTGAGGATCTGGACAAGCGGTGGCTTCAAATTAGGCTCGGAGTGGTAGTGCCTTGTCGGCGCGGTCGGGCCTGCTGCGCTCGAGATGCTGCTGCAACCCGTGACCGCCAGCACGACACCGGCTGCGACGGCCGCCGCCGCCATCCGTGTGGCCGCCGTCATGCCGGTTCGCGCACGATGGGACCTGCCTGCGTTCGCGCGATCAGGAAGATGGGCGTTGCGACGATCGCGGTTGCGCCGATCGCCAGTGCGCCGACGCCGATCGCATCGAGCGCGTAGCCGCCCAGCAGCGCAAGTCCCGCTCCGAACAATGCGCCGAGCAGGTCGTTGAACCCGAGCAGCTTCCCGCGCTCGGTCGGGCTCGTACGGTCGGCGAGCTGTGCGGTCGCCGCGACGAACGAGATGTTCCAGCCGAGCCCGAGGCCGAGCAGCAGGACCGCGGTCGCGAAGACGGTCGAGACCCAGAGCAGCGCGATCGTCGACAAGGCCATCACCACGAGCCCGACCTCGAGCGCCGGAGTCCGCCCGACGCGGTCGATCAGCGTGCCGATCACGAGGACGAGCGCGTACATCCCGAACACATGCGCGCCGATGATCGGGAACACCGAATGCTGGCTGTGGTGGTGGTGCTCGACGACGACGTAGCCCGTGAGGTTCATCACCGAGACCATGACTCCGAAGCTCGCGAGGGCCGCAAGCATCGCGGGGCGGACACCGGGTCGCCGCACGAGTTCGCGGAGCGGCGCCGGCGGGGCCGGCGGCGCAGGATCCGGGTCGCCGTGCGCGGCGATCAGCTCGGCGATCCGCTTGGGGTCGGGACGAACGAACTGAACGAGCACGAGCGCGACCAGCGCGATGCCCGCCGCGGCGAGCCAGGGGACCGTGAGCGCGCTGGCCTCGAGCTTCTTCCCCGCGAAGAGGGGACCGAAGACCGTCGGGCCGAGGATCGCGCCGAACACCGATCCGAAGAGCACATACGAGATGCCGCGCGCGCGTCGCGAGGGCGGGTACATGTCTCCGGCGGCCGCGCGCGTCAGCAATGTGATCCCGCTCGAGGCCCCGACGAACGCAAAACCGGGCAGCAGAGCCGCGGTCGAACCCGTTCTCGTTGCAAGCGCCGTGAGCAGGCAGCCGCAGGAGCCGAGGGCGAAACCGACCGTCAGCACGGGCACCCGGCCGAAGCGGTCCATCAGCCGGCCGGCCGGGACAGCCGTGAGCCCCGACGAGGTGAGGAAGATCGCAGGCCCGAGGCCCAGCAGTCCTCTGACACCGGTGACGAGCACGAAGGTGAGCGACGAGACCGCGGCGGTCAGCTGGAGAACAGCGGAGTTCACCGCCATCGTGGCCGCGAGAATCACCGTGTTACGCCTGATTGGCAGGCCGGGCGGGACTTCCGTCGCCACGACGTCATTCAATCAGCCGCACCAGAACAGCTATTGCTTCAATGAGGGCGTGGACGCACGCGCCAAGGTCGTCGTGCTCGCGGCGACGCTCGTGCTGGGAGCCGCCACCGCTTCCGACTCACGTTCAGCCCCAGGTGCTTGCGCCGGCTTTCCGCAGACTCCCGGTCAGATCGGCGGGATCCACTACCGGCGATCTCCGCTTCGGCACGACGTCGTATTCGCAGGTCTTTCGGGCACTCGCCTCACGCTTCAGGGGCTCGTCCTGTCCACGAGCTGCAAGCCGGTCAAGGGTGCGCGGATCGACTTCTGGCAGGCCGACACGAACGGGCACTACGACGACACGGGCACTCGTCTGCGCAGCCACCAGTTCACGGACGAGCGGGGTCGCTATCACCTCGAGACGATCCTGCCCGGCCCGTATCCGGGGCGCACGCGCCACATGCACGTCAAGGTGCGGCCGCCGGGTCGGCAGACGCTGACGACAGAGCTCTACTTTCCGGGCGCGCTCTACAACGACCGCGACCCGTACTTCGACAAGCGCCTGCTCGTGCACCTCGCCGAGGTACACAAGACACTGGTCGCAAGCTTCGACTTCGTGCTGCTGATCCATTGACGAAAGCGCTCGCTCTGTTGCTGCTCGCCGCCGCGCTGCTCGCCGGTTGCGGGTCGTCGGGGGCGAACCAGATCCAGGTCGGCGCTGCGCGGACCTACCGGCTCGCCGGTTTCACCCCGCAGACGTTCGTTCCGAACAAGCCACAGCGCCTGTCGTTCGCGATCGAGCAGCCCTCCGGCTCGCCTCTGACGAATTACAAGAGGGGCGCCGGCCCGCACACAGGGGTTCACCTGATCATCGTCAAGAGCGATCTCGAGTCGATCATCCACCGGCATCCACCGGTCGGGTCGGACGGACGGATCGCCGAGACCGTGACCTTCCCGAGCCCCGGCCGTTACCGCGTGGTCGTCGACGCCTACCCGAACCTCGGCGGACCGCTCCGGAACTTCCAGCTCTTCCGGTCGATCACCGTGGCCGGCAAGGCAGTGACGAAACCGCTGCCGGCGTTTCGGCCTACTGTCGTTGTCGATGGCTATCGGTTCACACTTCACAACCCACCCGTACTGCGCGCCATCAAGCCGGCGTTTCTGCAAATCACAGTCACGCGGCCGAACGGCAGTCCGGCGCCGTTCACACCCTGGTTCGGAGCGCTCGCTCACGCGATCTTCTTCCGAGCAGGCTCGCTGGACTACTTCCACACGCATGTCTGCTCACCGGGAATGACGGGCTGCACGAGCGTGCTCGGCCCGACGCGGGTGACGGGAAGCGCTACCCGGCCCGGGCAGCTCCGTGTCGGCGTCCTGCTTCCCGTGCCGGGCACATGGCGGCTCTTCCTGCAGTGCAAGGTGGACGGCCACGTTCTGACTGCTCCCTTTACGCTGAAGGTTCGATGAGCCGTCGCATGTTCAGAGCCGTGGGCTGGGCCGGTACTGCTGCGCTGATCATCCTGCTCGCGCGCACCATCGCCTATGCCCTCGCGCCGAGCCCGGCCGCTCGACTCCTCGAGCACCGGGCGGGTGGGCCCGCCCTGCCTGTGCTGACGCTCGTCGCGCTTGCGCTCGGGGCCTCCTTCGCGATCGCAGTCTGCTGGCTTGCTTCCGTTGCCGTGCGCGAACGCGCGCTGCTGGAACGGCGCACGCTCGTCGCGCCGGTGCGATCCTTCCGGGTCGGACGGGCTGTCAGCGCCGCGCTCATGCTCGCGGTCGTCACGTCTTTCGCCGGCGGGTTCGTCGAGGCCTATCTCCATTGGCGGGCGGGGCTCGGCTGGCATGGGCTGCGGTGTGTGTTCGGGCCACTCCACCGCGATCTGCTTCCGATCGAGACAGGCCTGTCGTTCGCCGCCGCAGCGATCATCGCCGCCGCAGGGCACATCGCGGTCTGGATGCGCCGAACGTTCGCGTTGTTGCGCGAGCTCCCGCCGCGAGCATTGCTCAGAACGCCGTTCGTCTCAGGCGTACTACCTGATGTGCGCCACGCACTCTGGTCCGCAGGTGCGGGCGCTCCGCGTGCGCCGCCGGCTTTCTCCTGACGTCGTTCACACGAACCGAAAGGAGAACCATCGATGACGCTCTTGCGCGTCAGAACGCGTGTCGCAATCTTGCTCGGGGTGACGGGGGTCGGCCTCGCATTCGCCGCATCTGCGTTTGGGCATGCGAACGTGAGCCCTGCTGTCGTGCTGGCCAAGAATGCACAGGTCTTCGCGCTGGCAGTGCCTACTGAGAAAGAAAATGCCTTCACCACGCAGGTCGAGCTGACCCCGCCGAGCGGCTTCTCGATCGACTCGTTCGCACCGGCGCCGGGCTGGAAGCGTCAAGAGCAGACGACCGGTACCGGAGAGGAGACCGTCGTTCAGAAGGTCACCTGGACCGGAGGAAAGGTCCCGACCGGTGAGGACGCCTTCTTCCAGTTCCTCGCCTCGACCGACGCTGCGAAGACGTACGCCTTCAAGGTGCGTCAGACCTACTCCGACGGGTCCGTGGTCGACTGGTCGGGACCGGAGTCAGCCGATACCCCGGCGCCCTCGATCGAGGCCAGGTCCTCGCTCGGTGGGGGAGGCGGAAGCAACACCCTCGCAATCGTCGCGCTCGCGCTCGGCGTGGTCGCCCTCGTCGTCGCGGTGGCAAGCCTCGTCGCGCGTTCGGGGAGGCGCTCGCTGGCGTGAGTCGACGCGCGCGCATCGCCCTTGTGCTCGTTGCGGTCGCGGGAGCGCTCGTGCTTCCCGCGGCCGCCTGGGCGCATGCGGTGCTCGTGCGCACGTCGCCTGTGCCGAGCTCGGTGGTGAACCGCCCGCCGGCGGTCGTGCTGCTGACCTACTCGGAGGCAGTGGAGCCGCGATTCGCAATCGTTTCGGTGACCGACGCCGCGGGGAAGCAGCAGACGGCCGGCCCACCGCGCCGGTCTGCATCCGATCCGAAGACGCTCGTCGTTCCGTTGCATCGCTCGAGCCAGGGCTGGTACCTCGTCTACTGGCGCGTGATCTCGGTCGACGGCCATCCGGTCCGCGGTGCCTTCACCTTCGCCGTCGGTCCGAACCCCGGCCCCGCGCCGCAGTTTCCGGTGCCCTCGATCTCGGAGACGGCCGCGACGCCGTCGCTCGTCACGGCCCGCGCGATCGTGTTCCTTTCCGTGATGGCGGCGATCGGGCTGTTCTTCCTGCGCGTCGCGATCGCGCGGCCTGTCGTGCGACGAGTTGCCGGAACGCGTCTGCGTGCGGTCTCGATTGCCTTCGGCGTGGCAGTCGTTGTTGGTTTGCTCGCAACACCGGTGTACGTCGTGATGGCGACGGCGGAGTTTGCGCTGCGCTCGAGCTTCGATCTCGGCAACGTCTTACCCCTCGTGCGCGACTCCGCGTTCGGCCGGGGCTTCTTGGACCTCGAGCTGACGTTCGCCTTGTTCGCCGTCGCGGCCGGGCTGGCGCTCTGGGTCGACCGCTCCGATCGGGAGCAGCGGTCTGTCGCCGAGCTGCTCGCAACCTTGGGTGCGCTGCTCGCGGCCGGCGCAACGTTGCTGGTCCCGGGCCTGTCGGGGCACGCCGCGCAGACGTCCCCCCGTGGTCTGTCCGTGGCCCTCGACTGGCTGCACCTCGTCGCCGGCTCACTCTGGATCGGCGGGCTGATCGGCTTGCTCGTGCTCTGGTGGAGCCTCCCCGCAGCTCGCCGCGTCGCCGGCCTGATGGTCGCTGTGCCTCGGTTCTCGAATGTCGCCTTCGTCTCGGTGCTCGCGCTGATCGGCTCGGGTGTCGGAGCGTCGATCGTGCACCTGCCGACCTTTGCGTCCCTCTGGCAGACGTCCTACGGTCAGGCGCTCCTCGTGAAGATCGGACTGCTGAGCGCCGCGCTGATGCTCGCCGCGGTGAACCTGGTCCGGACGAGGCCGAGACTGATTGCAGCCAACGAGCGTCCCGATCTCGCTCCCGGCGCGGCGACGCTTCTGCGCCGGCTCGTCTCCGGCGAAGCGCTGCTCGTGGCGGCCGCGGTCGTCGCGGCCGCTGTCCTCTCCAGCCTGCCACCTCCGGCAAAAGCTCTGGCCGCTGCCGGCAGCGCGATCGGTCACGTCGGCCCCGGCCCGGTGAACGAGACCGTCGACAAGAACGGCTACCACATCGTGCTTCGCGTCTCGCCGAACCGGGCGGCTGCGCCGAACGCGTTCACCTTGCAGATCACGAAGGGCGGCAAGCCCGTCAGTCATGCCAACGTCATCGCCGGCTTCTCCATGCTCGACATGGAGATGGGCACCCAGAGCTACGTGATGGCGGAGAAGGAGCCGGGCCTCTACGAGCGGAGCGCGCCTGCGCTCGTCATGGTCGGGCATTGGGGACTGTCGTTCGAGATCACGCCGGCCGGACAGGAGCCCTTCACAATCGTGTTCGTCGACCGTACAACCGGATGAAAAACGTTCAGCTCATTCTCCTGGCCTCACTCGTCGCGCTCGCCGCGGGCGTGGCAGCGTGCATCGTCGTCATCCTTCTGGCAGTGGATGCGCTTGGGTAAGCGGGCCGTGCTGCTCGCTGCGATCGCCGGAGCGCTGCTCTCGGCGTCGGTAGCGCGGGCGAACGGCGATCCTGCGAGCGACTATCTGCTGACGCAGAGCGTCTTCCTCCCGTTCACGCAGACGATCGACCAGAAGGAGGTGAATCGGCTGGACGCTCTGCTGAGGGAAGCGAAGAAGCAGCACTATCGGATCAGAGTCGCGATCATCATGAGCCCTTCGGATCTCGGCACTGCGTTCTCGCTCTTCAACAAGCCTCAGAAGTACTCCGAGTTCCTCGGGCTCGAGCTGTCGTTCGTGTATCGCGACCGCCTGCTCGTCGTGATGCCGAAGGGCTACGGCTCCTCGGTGAACGGTGATCCTGACCCCAAGGCTGCGCAGGTGCTGAAGAACCTTCCACCTCCCGGGCGGAACGCGACGAAGGAGGTCGAGGCCGCGATCGTCGCCGTGCAGCGGCTCGCCGCAGCCGAAGGGCACCACCTCAAGGTCCCTCAAGGGGGCGGGGGCTCCACGTCGAGGGACCGCATCACCATCGCAGCCGCCGCGACGGCAGGGATCGCGCTGGTCGCCGCCTTCGTCCTGTACCGGCGGCAGAAACGCGCGCCGCAGGCCTAGGCGCCGTCCGAGTCCCATACGCTTTGCCGATGGTTACGTGTCCCAATTGCGGCCAGGAGAACCCGCCGCTCGCGAAGTTCTGCTCGGAATGCGGCGCTGCTCTGGCGGCCCAGAGCGGACTCGCCGAGGAGCGGAAGGTCGTCACCGTGCTCTTCGCCGACCTCGTCGGCTTCACTGCCCGCTCGGAGCGGCTCGATCCGGAGGACGTACGCGCGATCCTCACGCCGTACTTCGCTCGAGTGCGGAACGAGGTCGAGTCGTTCGGCGGCACGGTCGAGAAGTTCATCGGAGATGCGGTCATGGCCGTGTTCGGAGCGCCGGTTGCCTACGGCGACGATCCCGAGCGGGCAGTGCGCGCGGCAGTCGCGATCCGCGAGGCCGTCCATGAGCTCAACGAGGCCGATCCGGACCTCGACCTGCAGATGCGGATCGCCGTCAACACGGGCGAGGCGCTCGTGTCGTTGTCCGCGAGCGCGGCGCACGGCGAGGGGATGGTGACCGGTGACGTCGTCAACACCGCTTCGCGACTGCAGGAAGCCGCGCCGGTGAACGGGATCCTCGTCGGCGAAGAGACATATCGGGCGACGCGGTCGGCCATCGACTACGAGGAGGCCGGCGAGGTCGTTGCGAAGGGCAAGCAGCTGCCGGTCCGCGTTTGGCGAGCTCTCGCCCCGACACTCTCGCCCGGCGAGCGGCGGAGGGGGAAGGTGCCGATGCTCGGTCGTGCATCGGAGCTCGGCGTGCTCGTCGGGATCTGGGAGAACGTCGTCTCCGAGAAGCGACCACAGCTCGTCACGCTCTTCGGCCCGGCTGGGATCGGGAAGTCGCGTCTGGCCGCCGAGTTCGTGGATCTGATCGACGGAGCCGAGGTGCGGGTGATTCGCGGCCGGTCGCTGCCCTACGGAGAGGTCACCCCCTACGGCGCCTTTGCCGCACAGGTGAAGCAGGTGGCGGCCATGTTCGACACCGACACGGACGACACCGCGAGCGAGAAGCTGAACGCTGCGATGGCTGCGCTTGTCGACGAGGATGCCGCCGAGCTCGCGGCCCACATCGCGATGTTGATCGGCGTCGGCAAGGACGGCGGCGTCGGCGATCGACAGACGCTGTTCTTCGCCGCGCGACGGCTCGTGGAGGCGCTCGCTCTCGATCGGCCGACGGTGCTCGTCTTCGACGACATTCACGTCTCGGCGTCGAGCATGCTCGACCTGCTCGAGACACTTGCCTCGCGGGTGCGCGACGTTCCCCTCATGCTCCTCACGCTCGCGCGTCCCGAGCTCTCCGCCGAGCGCCCCACGTGGGGAGGCGGCCTCCCCGCCTATGTCGCACTTCCACTCGAGCGTCTTGGCGAGGATCACTCCGAAGAGCTCGGCAGACGCCTGCTCGCCGCTGCGGGTGCCGATGCGAGAACTGCGAACGAGCTCGCAGCGAAAGCGGAAGGGAACCCGCTCTTCATCGAAGAGTTGGCGACGTCTCTCGTCGAAGGCCGCTCCAGCGCGGGCGAGCTTCCCTCCAGCATTCGAGGGATCATCGCCGCGAGGCTCGACACGCTGCCTCCGGTCGAGCGCGAGGTCGTGCTCGACGCGTCGGTGTTCGGCAAGGTCTTCTGGTCCGGAGCCCTGATGAGCAACGCCGAGGACCGGCCGGCCAGACTCGAAGCGCTCGACTCACTCGAGGGACGTGACCTGATCCGGCGCGATCCCGTCTCGCGCCTCCAGGGGGAGCAGCAATTCGCATTCAGGCACCAGCTCATCCGCGAGGTGGCGTATTCGATCCTGCCGCGGGCGCTGCGCACGAAACGGCACCGGGCAATTGCTCTGTTCCTGGAGGGAGCTGCGGGCGAAGCAGGAGACGTCGCGCCTGCGCTCGCGCACCACTGGCGGGAGGCCGGCGAGCCGGAGCGGGCGGTCGAATACCTGCTCGTGGGCGCGGACCAGGCGAACCGCGGCTGGGCGAAGGACGAGGCGTTCCGGCTCTACAGCGAGGCGCTCGAGCTCGTCCCCGAGGACGCACCCGAACGCCGCCGCGAGATCGGCAAGCGGCTTGCCGTCGTCGCCCAGGCCGCCTATCACGCCATTGACGCGGAGCGGCTCGTCCGGCACTCGAGGCCGGAATCGGAGCCGGGTTAAAGCGGGAAGTCTTCGGGCGTGACGTCGCCCGCGATCTCGGCGACCGAGATGACCATGTGGTCGGCGAGTGCTTCGGCGTGGTTCCGGACCGCTTCCTCGCTCGGGGCGCTGTAGATGCAGTAGGTCTTCACCCCGCCCGAGTCGTCGAGGACGACGTGGCTGTGCTCCCAGACGATCTCGGGCATCTCCTCGACGAGGATGCGCCTCGATTTGCTGCCGATCTGCGGCATGTTCTCGTGCTTCACACTGAAGAGGCGTTCGACGACATAGCGTGGCATGGAAAGAAGACTACGCGGTCCAGGTCGGCCCGCACAATCTCAGGAGAAACTTAGGTTCTCCTGCTCTCGTATATGACTCTGTATACGCGACGGAGGGAGACGACGTGACCGAGCCCAGTGACCTGCCCGTGCCCTCGCCGCTCGAGGCCAAGGATCGGCTCGAGCAGGCGCTCTTCGAGATCCGGCGGGTGATCGCGGGTCAGGACGAGATGCTCGAGCGGGTCCTCGTCTGCCTGCTCGCCCAGGGACATCTCCTGATCGAGGGCGTCCCCGGATTGGCGAAGACCCTGACGATCAAGACGACGGCAGGGGTGCTCGGTGGATCGTTCTCCCGGATTCAGTTCACTCCCGATCTCGTCCCGTCCGATCTCGTCGGCACGCGCATCTATCGGCCCGGCGAGGGCGCGTTCGACACCGAGCTCGGCCCCGTCTTCTGCAACTTCCTGCTCGCGGACGAGATCAACCGCGCGCCGGCGAAGGTCCAGTCCGCTCTGCTCGAGGTGATGCAGGAGCGCCAGGTCACGATCGGCCATACCACCTACCCCGTGCCGGACCCGTTCCTCGTGATGGCGACGCAGAACCCGATCGAGTCCGAGGGGACGTATCCGCTGCCCGAGGCTCAGGTCGACCGCTTCATGCTCAAGGTGCTGATCGACTACCCGGAGCACGACGAAGAGCTGACGATCGTGCAACGCCAGCTCGTCCAGGCGCCGGAGCTCCGCGAGGCGCTCTCGCTCGAGGAGCTGCGCTCGCTGCAGAAGGCGGTGTTCGACGTGTACGTCGATCCCGCGCTCGTCAGCTACGCGGTTGCGATCGCCACCGCGACCCGCGATCCGCTCGCGTACGGCATCGAGGGCTTGAAGGAATTCATCGCCTACGGGGCGAGCCCGCGCGGGCCGATCAGCCTCGTGCAGTCGTCAAGGGCGCTCGCGCTCGTACGCGGACGCGACTATGTCCTGGCCGAGGACCTGCAGGCACTCTCGAAGGACGCGTTGCGCCATCGGCTCGTCCTGACCTATCAGGCGCTCGCCGAGGAGATCACCCCGGACGTGATCCTCGACAGGGTCCTTGCGACCGTGCCGGTGCCGAGGACCGACCTGGCCGCTTCGTCCGGCGCCGCATGAGGCAACTGCTCCGCTCCGAGCCGACACCCGCGCGGCCCGGGCCGGGGCCGCTGCCCGAGCCCCTGCTGCGGGCGCTCGACGTGAGCATCGGCCGCCGGGTGGAAGGGCTGCTCGCGGGCGACTATCGCGCCACGCTGCTGGGTGAGGGGACCGAGCTCGCGCAGGTGCGGCCGTACGTTCCCGGCGGCGACGACGTGCGCCGGATCGACTGGAACGTGACCGCGCGCACCAACGTTCCGCACGTCCGTGTGCATCTGGCCGAGCGCGTGCTCGTCACGTGGCTCGTTCTCGACACGTCCGCGTCGATGGTCTTCGGCACAGCTGACCGCCGCAAGGCCGACGTGGCCGAGGGTGTAGCCATTGCGGTCGGGCACGTCGCGACGCGAAGAGGAAACAGGCTCGGGCTCGTGACCTTCGGCGACGACAGCCCGCGGACCCTGCCACCGAGGCAGGGCAGGCTCGGCCTGCTCGGTCTGCTCTCGGCGCTCAGAGACGAACCGGTTGCCGATGGAGCCGGCGTGACCTCGCTCGGCGAAGCCCTCCGCCGGACCGGCGCGCTTGCGCAACAGCGCTCCGTTGTGATCGTGGTCAGCGACTTCCGCGGGCCGCAGGACTGGCGCAGGCCCTTGCTCGAGCTCGCCGGCAGGCACGAGGTCGTGGCCGTCGAGATCCGGGATCCACGTGAACAGGAGCTCCCGAATGCTGGAGTGCTCTGGCTGGTCGATCCCGAGACCGGGCGCCAGCTGCGTGCGGACACCGGGAGCGAGAAGCTGCGGGCTCGCTTCGCGGCGGCGGCCGCGGAGGAGCGTGCCGCGCTTGCACGTTTGCTTGCTCATGCAGGCGCGCGGCATGTCGTCCTCACGACCGCCGGAGATTGGCTTCGCTCGTTTGCGGTCTTCCTGCGCCGGGGCGGCCGCCGGTGACCTTCGAGTGGCCGCTCGCGCTGATCGCACTGGTCGTCGTACCGGTGGTGATCGCGCTGTACGTGTTGCGCGAGCGCCGCCGCGACGACTACGCCGCGCGTTTCACCACACCGACACTCCTGCCGAACCTCGTCGCCGCCGCGCCCGGCTGGCGCCGGCATCTTCCGCTCGCACTGCTGCTCGTCGGTCTGACCGCACTGGTCGTTGGCGTCGCCCGTCCGCACGCGAGCGTGGACGTCCGCCGCGAGGAGGCGACCGTGATCATCGCCATCGATACTTCCCTGTCGATGAAGGCGCAGGACGTGCGCCCGTCACGGCTCGGCGCTGCGGAGAATGCCGCGAACGCGTTCGTCGCAGAGCTGCCGAAGCGATTCCGCGTGGGCGTGATCGGCTTCTCCGGTCGTCCATACCTCGCGTTGGCGCCCACCGAGGACCGTGAGCTCGTGGTGAGCGCGCTGCGGTCCCTACGCCCGGGAGAGGGAACGGCGCTCGGCGACGCGGTTGCGCTCGGTGTGCGGCTCGCGCGCCAGGAACGCGCGTCCGACGGGACGATTCCGCCGACCGCGATGCTCGTCATCTCCGACGGCGCTCAGATGAGCGGCCGCACATCGCCGGCGGCAGCGGCGCTCAAGGCAATGGGTCTACACATACCCGTGTACTCGGTGGTGGTCGGCACGCCTGACGGCGTCGTGAACGTGCCGATCGCGGGCGGTTATCAGGCGCAGCTCCGCGTGCCGCCGAGCCCCGAGACCCTGAAGACGCTCGCTCAGGTGACGGGTGGGCAGTTTTTCACCGCACCCGACCAGAAGCGATTGAGCCAGATCCACGAGCGGCTCGGCTCACGGCTCGGGCACCGGCGCGAAACCCGTGAAGTCACCGACCTCTTCGCCGGCGGCTCGGCGGCGTTCCTGCTCGTCGGCGGCGCGCTCTCCTCGCTCTGGTTCAGGAGAGTGCCTTGAGGCGGCTGCTGCTCGGCGCGGCACTTCTCGCGGCGACGGCCGCTGCCGCCGGTGTGGCGCCAGCAGGCGCGACGAACGAGTGCCGCGGCCTGCAGGTGTGCGTCCGCGTCGCCGGGCCCTGGGTCGTCGTTCCTGCTTCCAGCGTGTCGCCTCGTCCCCGTGTCGACTTCCAGCTCTCCTGTCCGCGCGGATTCGTGATCGGTGGGCTCGACGCCGAGCTGACAGACCGCGCGATCGACGTCGAGTTCGGCGGGCGCCTCGGGAGCCCCGTGAACCCGGGAGTGACGACGTCACGCTCGGCGCTGTTCGGGGCGACGTACGCCGGCGCGACGCCGCACGGTCCGAGCTTCCGTCCCCATCTCGGTTGCCTGCCCGCGTCGGGCGGCGGGTCGGGGCCGGTTCCATACCGTCGGCCCTCGGCCGTCTTTCCGCCGGGAGAGCCAACGGTCCGTCGGGTTCGCACGGTTCAGCTGCGCCCCGGAACGGTGCGCGCCGTGAGTGCGTGCGCTGCGAGTGAGCGGCTGATCTCCGCCTGGCACGCCGTCGCGTTCTACACGCGGCAGGCGCCCGACCAGTCGTTGATCGAGAGCGTGCGGGCGAAGCGCACGGTTCGCGGCAAGCGTGTCGAGGTTCGAGTGCAGTCCGGCGCAGCGGTGCAGGGCGTGCGAGCGGTCGTCCAGGTCGGCGCGCTCTGCGGAGGCGGATCGTGAGCTTCGAGCGGCCGATCCTCCTGCTGACGCTACTCGTGATTCCGCTCGCGGTCGCGCTGTACGTGCTCGCTGAGCGCCGCCGGATGAAGTATGCGATCCGGTTCACGAACCTCGACGTCCTCGCCGGCGTGGTCGGCAGCCGCTTCCGCCGCCGTCTTGTTCCGCTTGCCCTCTTCCTGCTCGCCATCGCCGCGCTGTGCGTGGGAATGGCGCGCCCGCAACACACGACGCTCGTGCCGCGAGACCGTGCGACGGTGATCCTCGTTCTCGACGTCTCACGCTCGATGGAGGCGAAGGACGTCAAGCCGACCCGGATCGGCGCCGCCACCGCCGCGGTCCGCACCTTCCTCGATCGCGTGCCCAACCGGCTTCAGGTCGGGTTGATCGCATTCGCCGGCGATCCCGCCGTTGCAACTCCGCCAACGACGGACCACGACCTCGTGCGGAAGTCTCTCGACACGATCGAATGGTTCCCGAGCTTCGGCGGCACCGCTATCGGCGACGCTCTCGCGGCGGCCGTCAAGCTCGGTCAGCAAGCGGTCGGCGGGCAGAACGGCAGCCTGGCCTCGGCGGTTGCCGCAGCTCCGGATACGCAGACGAAAGGACTCGTGTCGATTCTCTTCCTGTCCGACGGCGCCCAGACAAGGGGTGACCTCGAACCGCTCGACGGCGCCGAGCGAGCGCGGGCCGCGGGAATCCCGGTGTACACCGTCGCGCTCGGGACGCCGAACGGCACTCTGACCTTCGGCGGTGGCGGTCCCGGGCCGAACCCGTTCGGCGACCGCCGCGTGCCAGTTCCTCCCGACCCGGCGACGCTGAAGGCGATCGCGGACCGAACGGGCGGCGAGTTCTTCGCCGCGCAGAGCGCGAAGTCGCTGCAGGCCGCCTACTCGAAGCTTGGTTCACGGCTTGGACGAAAGCCGGGCAAGAGCGAGATCACGTACGGCTTCCTCGCCGCCGCGGCCGGCTTGCTGCTTGCGGCGGGCGTGCTGTCGGCGCTCTGGTCGCCTCGCCTGCCGTAACCCGCTCAGTCGCGAACGAATGCACCCCACCGTTCTTCGATCCGGCCGCCTTTCCAGACGACGACCGAGACGGCCCAGGTGAGCACGAAGAGCCCGACGACTCCGTAGCCGAGGTTGCCGAAGTCGAGCCCGCCGAGCCAACCCCAGAAACCCGTGTCGAGTGAGAGCTTCTGCGCGAGAACCTGCAACAGCTCGACCGTCCCGATGAGGAGCGCGACCGCGACCGAGAGGCTCGTGACGGTGATGTTGTAGTAGACCTTGCGGACCGGGTTGGAGAAGGCCCAGCCGTACGCCTGGGTCATGAACGCTCCGTCGATCGTGTCCATCAGGCTCATTCCCGCCGCGAAGAGAATCGGCAGCGACATCACGGCGAGGAAGGGAACATGGTGCGTCGCGACACCGGCCGCGAGCGCGAGCAGCCCGACTTCGCTAGCGGTGTCGAAGCCGAGCCCGAAGAGGATTCCGAGCGGATACATGTGCCAGGACTTCGAGACGAAGCGGAACAGCTTGCCGATGAAGAAGCGGTTCATGAAGCCACGATCGAGGAGGCGCTGCTCGAGCCGCTCCCGGTCGTAGGAGCCGCGGCGCATCTCCTTGAAGATGCGCAGGATGTCGAGCAGGACGAGCAGGTTGAGGATGCCGATGATCCAGAGGAACGTGCCCGAGACGCTCGTTCCGACGTAGCCGCCCCAGCTCTGGAAGCTCGGGATGCTCGAGTTGACCGTCTTGGCGGCGAGCGCGAGGGCGAGCGCGAGGCCGAAGACGATCGTCGAGTGTCCGAGCGAGAAGAAGAAGCCCACGCCGAGCGGCCGCTTCTCGTGCTGCAGCATCTTTCGCGTGGTGTTGTCGATCGCCGCGATGTGGTCGGCGTCGAACGCGTGCCGCAGTCCGAACGTGTACGCCAGCACCCCAAGCCCGGCAAGAGCAGGGCTGCGGTCGACGTAGTAGAGGAAGAGACCCCAGCCTGCGACGTGCAGCAGCGCGATTGCCGAGCCGAAGCCGGAGAGACGGAGCCATTCCCCCCGAGTCAAGGCCTTCGTCCACCTGCCGGCGCCCATTGCGTGGGTGATTCGCCTCGAAAGCCGGACCGGTTCGGGCCGGGCCGCTAACCTCCGCTCCGTGGCGACAGACAAGCCAGAGCCGCTGACTCAAGCTCAGAAGGAACAGCTCGAGGCAGAGCTCGCGGAGCTCGAGGGCCCGCGGCGGGCAGAGGCAGTGCAGGCGATCGCGTCCGCGCGCAGCTTCGGCGATCTGTCGGAGAACTTCGAGTACCACGCCGCCAAGAACGAGCAGGGCCTGCTCGAGCGCCGCATCACGATGCTGCGCGACCGCCTCGACCGAGCCGTCATCATCGACGAGGCCGCAGCCGTCGGTGACACGGTCACGGTCGGGACGCGCGTCGAGATCGAGGACGAGGACGGCGAGAAGATGGAGGTCGAGATCTCGAGCGTCGGCGGTGTTTCGCCGGACTCTCCGGTCGGCAGGGCGCTGCTCGGGCGAAAGGTCGGCGAAGAGGTCGAGATCGAAGCGCCGCGCGGCTCCTGGCGCGCGCGGATCCTGTCAGTCGGCCGCTAGCAGCTCCGAGATCGTGACCGAGCGCAATCCGCGCGCGGTCATCGCCTCCAGGATCACGCCCACCGCTTCCACCGTCGCTTCACGCGTCGGCCTGCTGAGCTCGGCCGGTTCGTCCGGCGGCCGGCCGTCGTGCATGCAGACGACCGAGCCGGGGCGGAGCCGCTCGAGCACGAACTCCACTGTGCGCTCGGAGTCCCACTCCCAGTCCCACGGCATCATCGAGCAGCCGACCTCTTCGAGACCGAATGCTGCGACCGCGTTGCGCACACGCTCGTCGACGTGGAAGAAGGGCGGCCGCCAGTAGCGCAAGGTCCTGCCGGTCGCGGCCTCGATCACGGTGCCTGCTCGCTCGAGCTCGTCGTGGATCTCCGCGTCCCCGATCGTCGGTAGCGACGGGTGTGAGTAGGTGTGATTGCCGACCTCGGAGCCGCTCTCGACGACGCGCCGCAACGTTGGGGTCCGCTGCTCGTCTGCGGCGAGGCAGCCGAGCGCGAAGAAGGTTCCGTGTCCATCGTGGTCTGCGAGGTGCTCCAGGATCTGTCCGGTCCACTCAGATGGGCCGTCGTCGAAGGTCAGTGCGACGACCTGCTCACGAATGTCGTCGCGCCCGTCGATCACGTGCATAGGCGGCAGATCGTCATAGGGAGCGAAAGTGGCTTCGGTTCTAGCGCCGGTCGCTACGCTCGGCGGATGCCCCTGCGCGAGGACATCAGAGACGTGGCGATCGTCGCCCACGTCGATCACGGAAAGACGACCCTTGTAGACGCCATGCTCTGGCAGTCCGGGTCCTTCCGGGAGAACCAGGACGTCGCCGAGCGGGTGATGGACTCGATGGATCTCGAGCGGGAGAAGGGCATCACGATCCTCGCCAAGAACACCGCCGTGGACTACCGGGGAGTCAAGGTCAACATCGTCGACACGCCCGGGCACGCAGACTTCGGCGGCGAGGTCGAGCGGGCGCTCACGATGGTCGACGGAGTTCTGCTGCTCGTCGATGCGAGCGAGGGGCCGCTGCCGCAGACGCGCTTCGTTCTGCGCAAGGCGCTCGAGTCACGGCTGCCGGTGATTCTCGTCGTGAACAAGGTCGACCGGCCCGACGCGCGCATCGACGAGGTCGTGAACGAGGTGTACGAGCTCTTCCTCGACCTCGATGCAGAGGAGAGCCAGATCGAGTTTCCGATCGTCTACACGAATGCAAGAGCAGGCCAGGCCGGACCCGATCCGACCGAGCTCGCCGACGACCTCGTGCCGCTCTTCGACGCGCTACTCGAGCACATCCCTGCGCCCGCCTATGAAGAAGGACATCCGCTGCAGGCGCACGTCACGAACCTCGACGCGTCGCCCTACGTCGGCCGGCTTGCACTCTGTCGTGTCCGTCAGGGGACGATTCGCAGGGGCCAGCAGGTCGCGTGGTGTCGCGCCGACGGCCGGATCGAGCCCGCGAAGGTCACGGATCTCTACGTCACCGAAGCGCTCGACCGGGTCGAGGCGGAGGAGGCGGGCCCCGGTGAGATCGTCGCTGTTGCCGGCATCCCGGAGGTGACGATCGGCGAGACGCTCGCCGATCCGGACGATCCGCGCCCACTGCCGGTGATCGGGGTGGACGAGCCGAGCCTGGCGATGACGATCGGCATCAACACCTCACCGCTCGCCGGTCAGGACGGCGATCGTCTGACCGCGAGCATGATCGACCGGCGGCTCCAGCAGGAGTTGGTCGGAAACGTCTCGTTGCGCGTGCTCCCGACCGAACGGCCTGACGCATGGGAGGTGCAAGGGCGCGGCGAGCTGCAGCTGGCGGTCCTCGTCGAGCTGATGCGCCGCGAGGGTTTCGAGCTCACTGTCGGGAAGCCCGAGGTCGTCACTCGGGAGATCGACGGCAAGATCCACGAGCCGGTGGAGCGCCTGGCGATCGACGTGCCGGAGGAGTATGTGGGTGTGATCACGCAGCTGCTCGCGCTTCGGAAGGGGCGCCTGGAGCAGATGGTCAACCACGGGACCGGCTGGGTGCGAATCGAGTACCTCGTGCCCGCGCGAGGGCTGATCGGTTTCCGCACCGAGTTCCTGACCGAGACGCGCGGCACCGGCATCCTCCACCACGTGTTCGACGGCTACGAGCCGTGGCAAGGGGAGTTCCGCACGCGGCCAACCGGGAGCCTCGTCGCAGACCGGCGCGGCCCGACCACCTCGTTCGCGCTCTTCAACCTGCAGGAGCGCGGCCAGCTTTTCATCGGTCCCGGCGTCGAGGTCTACGAGGGCATGGTCGTCGGCGAGAACGCGCGGGCCGAAGACCTCGACGTCAATCCGACCAAGGAGAAGAAGCTCACCAACATGCGCTCGTCCACTTCCGACGAGCTGGTGAGGCTCATTCCACCGCGGTCGTTGTCACTCGAACAGGCGCTCGAGTTCATCGGTGAGGACGAATGCGTCGAGGTGACGCCGGCCAACGTGCGCCTGCGCAAGACCGAGCTTTCTGCGCAGAAGCGTCAGAGCGCGGTCTCGCGCAAGGCGCGCGGGTTGGCGAAGGTCTAAGCCTTTACCACTTCGAGCGCCGGCCGCGGCGGCTCGTGTACATCAGCTTGGGCCGCGCCGAACGCAGGCCAGCCTCTTCGAACTGCTCGGTGTGTCCGAGCCTTCGTGCGACATGGCTCGTCTCGGCCTGTTGCTCGGGCAGGACGAAGGTGATCGCCTTGCCGCTTCGGCCTGCTCGGCCTGTGCGGCCCGTGCGGTGGACGTAGTCCTTGTCCTCGCCCGGCGGGTCGAAGTTGATCACGTGCGTGATGTCGTCGAGATCGAGTCCGCGTGCCGCGACGTCCGTTGCGACGAGCGTCGAGACCTTGCCGCTCTCGAACTGGGAGAGCGCGCGCTCGCGCGCGTTCTGCGACATGTCGCCATGCATCGCGACCGCCCTAACGTTCTGCCGACCGAGCTTCTGCACGAGCTTGTCGGCTCCGCGCTTCGTCCGCACGAAGACGAGCGTGAGCCCGTCCGTGGAGCGGATGTGCTCGACGAGCGTCTCGACCTTGCTGTCCTGCGTCACCGAGACGAAGGAGTGCTCGATCTCACTGGGCTGCTGGTTGGCGTGCTCGGCCTCAAAGCGGGCCGGGCTGTTGGTGTAAGCGCGTGCCAGCTCGCCGACAGGGCCGTCGAGCGTGGCGGAAAAGAACATCGTCTGGCGGTTGCGCGGCAGCCGGCGCACGATGCGGTCGACCTGAGGCTGGAAGCCCATGTCGAGCATCCGGTCGGCCTCGTCGAGGACGAACGTGCGAACGTGCGAGAGATCGACGAGCCGGCGGTTCGCCAGGTCTTCGAGCCGTCCGGGCGTGGCCACGAGCACGTGAGCCCTCTTGGCGCGCTTGGCCTGAGCGTTCAGTGGCATGCCGCCGTAGACCGCGGCTACGGTCAGCTTCTTGGACGGGGCAAGCGACTGAAGCTCGGCGGTGACCTGCGCCGCGAGCTCGCGCGTCGGAACGAGCACGAGGGCGGTTGGCCTGGGGTCGGTCGCCACCGTTCGCTCGACGATCGGCACGGCGAAAGCGAGGGTTTTGCCGGACCCGGTCGGCGACTTCGCGAGCACGTCGATGCCCGCGAGTGCGTCCGGAAGGACGAGAGCCTGGATCGGGAACGGCTCGTGAATCGAGCGAGCTGAGAGCGCGTCGACGATAGGCGTGGACACGCCGAGCTCGCGGAAAGTGTGTTGCGTCAAGTTGTTCGACTCCTTTACGGGTTCGAGACTTGCCTACCTCGAAACACCCGAAGGAGGAACGAGAAGCTCATCTCACCGGGAAGACATGATTGTCAACCCCGTTGCCGCAGGGTAGCAGCGGAAAGGGATCGCAGGGGACCGCGGAAGCAAAGAGCCCCCGAAAGGGTGTATCAGCCTGCTCGACGACCCGAAGCCCGCGCACGGAGCTGCGCGAGCAGCGTCGTCGGGCTCATGAACGGAGCGGCCGTCTTCTCCGGCGCCTTCGCCAGCAAAGGGTCGAGCGGGCGACGGATGTCCCGGCATTCGAGGCAACGCAACGAACCGACCCACCAAAGGGTCTCCTCGATCGGCCGGCCACACGCCAGGCACACTTTCGCGCCTGCGCGCGCAGAAGGCTCGTCACTCCAATTCGCCATACCGCAGTCCTTCCCCTTGCCGCTCCTCAAAGCTAAGGGGTTTGCGCCGAGACTCCTATCCCCTGATCGAGGGAAGGCAGGATTCGGGTTTCGCCAGTTTCGTTGACAAGTTCGCGGCCATCCGCCCAAACTCGTCCGATGGCTGCGGCTCTCGATTCTGTCGACGTCCCGGTCGCGCTCCTCGGCTACGGCAGTGTCGGCGCGGCCGTGCACCGGTTGCTCGAGGACGGCGCCGACGACATCGAGCGTGCAACGGGACACCGGCTTCGGGTCGTTCGGGCGCTCGTCCGGGATCCCGGGCGCGGGCGGGATTCTCTGAGCACAGAGGGTGTGCTCACGACGGACTTCGAGTCGATCCGCGACGACCCGGCGATCGCCGTGGTCGCGGAGGTCATGGGCGGGACCGAGCCGACGGCGGACTACGTGTTGGATCTCCTGCGTGCCCGCAAGCACGTCGTCTCGGCGAACAAGCAACTCGTCGCGCGGCGTGGGGCCGAGCTCTTCGCGGCTGCATCGGAGGCGGGCGTTCAGCTTCGTTTCGAGGCGTCGGTCTGCGCGGCGATCCCCGTCATCAAGGTCCTGCGCGAGGCGCTCGTCGTCACGAACGTGCATCGCGTGCTCGGGATCGTCAACGGCACGACCAACTTCATACTCACGGAGATGGAGCGCGGCTCGTCGTTTGCCGACGCGCTCGCCGAGGCGCAGCGTCTCGGCTACGCGGAGGCCGACCCGACGGACGACATCTCGGGCGCCGACGCCGCGGCGAAGATGGCGATTCTCGCCACCGTTGCCTTCGGCTCACGGGTCGGGCTCGAGTCGGTGAACCACTCGGGCATCGACAGGATCCAGCCACAGCACGTGCAGGCGGCTGAGCAGCTCGAGATGGTCGTCCGGCTCGTCGGTGCAGCGACACTCGAGGACGGTGCGGTCGACGTTCGGGTGCATCCTGCGTTCATCGACCGCCGCCATCCGCTTGCGAGCGTCGAGGGCTCGTTCAATGCCGTGATGCTGCAGGGCGATGCAATTCGGGAGATCACCCTCGCTGGTCCCGGCGCAGGCGGCGTCGAGACGGCATCGGCGGTGATCGCGGACATGGTCAGCGTCATCGGCACGACGGGCACCGGCTTCCTGCAGAACGACGCGTCGTGGCGAACGCTCGAGACGCTGCCGCCGGGAGATCTGCGCTCCCCGTTCTACGTGCACATCGAGGTCGCCGACCGCCCGGGCGTGCTCGCGCACGTCGCCGAGCGGCTGGGCGGACAGGGTGTGTCGATCGCGCGCCTCACCCAGAACCTCCTCAACGGCTCGGCCGCGCTCGATCTCGTCACTCACGATGCACCCGCCGGTCGAGTCGACTCGGCACTCGACGAGATCGCGAGCCTGGACGAAGTCCTCCGCCCGCCTGACGTGTTTCCCGTCGTCCACGACCGCGGCGTCTGACCCGTGACTCAACCTCTGGCCGAGCGCTACCGCGAGCGACTCCCGCTCACGAACGAGACACCGATCATCTCCCTCGGCGAGGGCTCGACGCCGCTGCTGCCGGCCCCACGGCTGTCCGAGGCCCTCGGGAGCGAGGTCTGGCTGAAGTGGGAGGGAGCGAATCCGACCGGCTCCTTCAAGGACCGCGGGATGACGATCGCGTTGTCGAAAGCGCTCGAGGAGGGTGTCGAGGCGGTCGTCTGTGCCTCGACAGGCAACACGGCAGCGTCCGCCGCGGCGTACGCGGCCCGCGCCGGTCTGCCGGCGCTCATCCTGCAGCCGGCCGGCGCCGTCGCGCTCGGCAAGCTGGCACAGGCGCGGGCGCTCGGAGCGCGCGTGCTCGAGGTGCGCGGCTCCTTCGACGAGGCGATGACGGCAGCCCGAGAGCTTGCCGCGCGTGGCAGGCATGCCCTCGTCAACTCCCTCAACCCGTACCGGATCGAAGGACAGAAGACCGCGGCGTTCGAGATCGTCGAGGAGCTCGGCGTGCCGGACGTGCTGACGCTTCCTTATGGCGGCGGCGGCAACACGCGCGCGTACTTCAAGGGCTTCGACGAAGCGGGTGCGAGCCTGCCGCGGCTGGTGCTCGGCGAATCGACCTCCCGCGCAACGACGGTCGCCTCGGCGATCCGTATCGCGGATCCCGTCCATGCAAAGGAAGTCGAGCAGGCACTGGAGCGCTCGAACGGTGCAGTCGTCGCGCTCGACGACGACGCCATCATCGAGGCCTGGAGGCTCCTCGCCCACGAGGAGGGTGTCTTCTGCGAGCCCGCCTCCGCTGCTTCGGTCGCCGCGGCAATGACGCTTCCGCGGGAGTCGGGCCACCGCGTCGTCTGTGTCATCACCGGTCACGGCCTGAAGGACCCGGAGAGTGTCACGCGTCTCACTCCTCCGCCACTGCCGGTGGATCCAGACCCGGACGCGATCGCCGACGCCGCCCGGTGACGATCAGCGTCAGAGCACCGGCGACGACCGCCAATCTCGGCCCGGGCTTCGACTGCGCGGCCGTGGCGCTCGACCTGTGGAACGAGTTGGAGGTGAGCGACGGCGAGGGCGCAGCCGACGAATCGCATCTCGGCATCCAGGCGTTCGCACGCCTCGCTTCGCCTGCCGGGACGCCGCTTCGAGTTCGTCGATCGCATTCCACGTGAGCGCGGCCTCGGTTCGAGTGCCGCAGTTGTCGCGCTCGGCCTGGTTGCCGGTGCGCTGGCTGCAGGCGTCGATCCCGATCCCGAGTCGCTGCTCGCGACCGGGCTCGACCTCGAAGGTCACGGCGACAATCTCGCGGCGGCCCTGGCAGGGGGCGTCTGCCTCACATGGGAGAACCGCATCGCCCGCGTGGCCGACGACGTTCCCGCGGTGCCGATCGGAATCGTTCCGGAAACCCGCGTGCTCACCGCCGAGTCACGAGCCGCTCTCCCCGAACAGGTCACGCACGGCGATGCAGCGTTCACGGCCGGCCGGGCGGCACTGCTCGGAGCAGCGCTCTCCTCGGGATCGGAGGAGCTCTTCGCCGCAGCACTCGACGACCGGCTGCACGAGCCGTACAGGTCGACGCTTCTGACCGATGTTCGGCGGGCGCTTCCCGACGGTGCGCTCGGCGCGACGCTCTCCGGATCCGGGCCGACCGTGATCGTCTGGGCGCGACGGTCCGCCGCACACGATTGCGCAAGGGCCCTCGAACAGCGTTTCGGCACGGAGCAGGTCGTGTCTTTCGCGGTGTCTCGACTCGGAGCCGGCCCGACGAGTCTTTAAAGAACGGCCGGACCTCGCTACCGTCCAAGTGTGGACGCGCATACGCTCGAGGTGCTCGAGTTCCCGACGATTCTCGGCCGGCTGGCGGCCGCTACCGAAACCGAGCATGGTGCGTCGCTTGCACGCGCGCTCGAACCGTCACCGAATGCAGATGAGGTCGCGCGACTGCAGACATTGACGAGCGAGGGAATCGCTCTCTACGACGAGAGCGCGGAGCCGTCGCTCGGCGGAATCGACGACGTGCGTGACGCTGCGGAGCGCGCTGCGCTCGGGGCCAGCTTGCGCATCGACGAGCTGCACCGGATCGCGAGGTCCGTGAACGTCGCGCTGGCCGCACGAGAGGCGTTGGTCACGAGCGTCGCCGCGAAACAGCTCCGCGCGTTGCTCGAACCGATCGATCCCGCGCTCGCGCCCGTCGCAACTGCGATCGACTCCGCCGTCGAGGAGGACGGCTCCGACTTGCGCGACAACGCATCTCCGTTGCTGCGGAAGCTTCGCGCGGAGCTGCGCAAAGGACGTCACCGAGCAGTCGAGGAGCTGACGAAGCTCGCCCGCTCGAGCTCGCTTCGCGATTTCCTGCAGGAGACGTTCATCACCGAGCGCGGCGGACGGCCGGTGCTGGCCGTGAAGATCGGCGCACGCAGCAAGGTGCCGGGGATCGTGCACGACGCGTCGAGCTCCGGGCAGACGCTCTTCGTCGAGCCGCTCGCAGTCGTCGAGCTCAACAACGAGCTCGCCGAGGCGGCGGGCGCCGAGCGGGAAGAGGTCGAGCGGATCGTCCGCGAGCTCTCGGCGCGGATCGGCGAGCAGGCCGCCGCTCTTGCGGTGCTCGTGGAGGCAACCGGCGCGGTCGACCTTGCGCTCGCTCGCGCCGTTCTCTCGCGACGCTGGCGCGGTGCGGAGGTTCGCGCAACCGACGCGGTCCGGCTGGTCGGAACGCGGCATCCCCTGCTCGACCCTGCAGAGGCGGTCCCGATCGACCTCGATCTCGGCGAAATGCGCGCGCTCGTCATCAGCGGGCCCAACACCGGCGGGAAGACGGTGGCGCTGAAGACACTCGGCCTTGTGGCGCTGCTGCATCAATCCGGGCTGCGCCCGCCGGCGGTCACGGCCGAGCTGCCCGTGTTCGACCGGGTGCTCGCCGACATCGGCGACGAACAGTCCATCGAGATGAGCCTCTCGACGTTCTCCGGTCATCTGCGGAACATCGTGGAGATCCTCCGGGCCGCGACGGCGCGGTCGCTCGTCCTGCTCGACGAGCTCGCAGCGGGAACCGATCCTGTGGAGGGATCCGCGCTAGCGCAGTCACTCGTCGCTCGGCTCGTCGCGCAGGCAAGGCTCACGGTCGTGACGACGCACTATCCCGAGCTCAAGGAGTGGGCGAGCGCGACGGACGGTGCAGCCAACGCGGCCACCGGCTTCGACGCCGAGACCTATGCACCCCTCTACGAGGTCATGCTCGGCCGGCCGGGAACCTCGCAGGCGCTGAGAATGGCCCAGCGTCTCGGCCTCGACGCCGAGCTGGTTGCCGATGCGCGGAGCCGGGTGTCGCCCGAGCAGTTGCGCGTCGCGGCGCTCCTGGCAGAGGCGCAGGCGGCAGCGACAGCTGCGGCCGAGGCGCATGACGCCGCGCTGCGTCGTGAAGCCGAGGCGGTCGAGGCGATGGAGCGCGCCCGCGAGCATGAAGTGCTCCTTGCCGGTGAGATCGAGAAGGTCCGCGCCTCCGCGGCGCACGAGCGCGAACTGGCGGTCGACGAAGCGCGGCGCGAGCTCGAGGAGGCACGGCAGGAGCTGCAGAGGTTCCGCGAAGAGCTGCGCGCCGCCCGACGCCATGAGCGGGAGCGCGGAGTCTCCGCGGAGGCAAACGCAGCGGAGCGAGACCGGGACCGGCGGCTCGGCGCCGCTGTCGAGCTCGTGCAACAGACGGAGGAGATGTTGCGCCGGCTCGACGAGCCGCTGACGCCGACTGCGCCGTTCGCGCCTGGCGATCCGGTGACTGCGCTCGAGCTCGGCGTTCGCGGCACGATCGCGACGCTCGAGGGCGACGAGGCGGAGGTGATCGGTACGGGCGGCCTGCGTGTGCGCGTGCCGGTCGCGCGGCTCGCGCCCGACCGCCATCGAGTGTCGGCAGCGGAGACAGAGCCGGCCGTTCGTGTCGTTGCCGCCTCGCGCGCCGACGTCTCCGATCAGCTCGACGTCCGCGGTACGACGGCACAGGAGGCGCGAGAGGCTGTTCGCTCCCTCGTGGACGACGCCGCTCTCGCCGGCCTGCAGACGGTGCACGTCGTCCACGGCCGCGGCGCCGGCGTCCTTCGCGCGGCCGTCAGGGGCGAGCTCGACCACCATGCGCTCGTCGAGCGCTATGAACCGGACTCGGCCGACGGCGCGACTCTCGTGCACCTGGCCTGAGCGCCTCCTGTCGAAAGGCCGTCCGACCGGTTCGGGACGATCCCGAGGCAAGGCGAGGACCGTTACGGGGATCCGGGTGCCGCAACTCGAGGTTCTCAACGAGGCTCACCGCCTCCTCGGTCCCGCTCTCCCCGAGAGGGCGGCTCTTCCCCCGAGTCGCCCTCCGCTTCCGACACGCGTGAAACGCTAGGCGAATGAGCACGGTTCCGTTGTGGCGAAACCGCGACTTCGTGCTGCTCGAGACGGGGCGGCTCCTTTCGACCCTGGGCACCGCATCGACGTCGATCGCTTACCCGCTGCTCGTCCTCGCCGTGACGCACTCGCCCGCCAAGGCCGGGCTCGTGAGCTTCGCGCGGCTCCTTCCCGCCGCGCTCTTCGGCCTCTTCGCCGGGATCGCAGCCGACCGCTGGAACCGCAAGCACATCATGATCGCCGCGGACGCCGTCCGCGCACTCGCGATCTCGGGCCTCGTCGCCACTGTTGTGCTCGACCCGCACGCGTTCTGGCCGATTGCGATCGTCGCGTTCGTCGAAGGGACCGGGTCGACGTTCTTCGGCACCGCGCAGGCGGGCGCCCTGCGCGCCGTCGTGCCGCTACGTCAACTGCCTACGGCCGTGGGAGCTCGCGGGGCGCGTGAGGCGACGGTCACGCTCGCGGGACCGCCCATCGGGGGCGCGCTCTTCGGGCTCGGCCGCGCCGTGCCGTTCATCTTCGACGCCGTGTCGTACGCCTTCTCGTTCGTTTCGATCCTGGCGATGCGGACGCCGTTCCAGGAGGAGCGGGCCGTCGACGCAGCAAGACTTCGGACGCAGGTCGCCGAAGGTTTCCACTTTCTCTGGGACCGGCCGTTCCTCCGCAGCTGCGCGTTCGTCTACGGGCTCGGCAACTTCGCCGGGGCGGGTCTGCTCTTTGCTCTCGTCGTCATCGGCAAGGGCCAGGGCCTGACGGGCGGTCAGATCGGCCTGCTCACGGCCTCGTTCGGCGCTTGCCTGCTGCTCGGCTCGCTGGCGTCGCCCCTCTTCCGCCGCGCCTTCTCGATGCGGACGATTCTACGCTTGGAGCTCTGGGCCTGGCTCGGCTGCGCGGTGTTCCTCGTCTGGCCGAATGTCTACGTCCTGAC
Organism: uncultured Actinomycetes bacterium; assembly: GCA_963804935.1. Taxonomy (GTDB): domain Bacteria; phylum Actinomycetota; class Thermoleophilia; order Gaiellales; family Gaiellaceae; genus 3-1-20CM-4-69-9. Next base: position 137,202 of record CAWDSD010000017.1, on the reverse strand, counting down.
GGCAGCGATTCTCCCGGTGGCGGTGGTGATCCCGGTGACGAACTCGGTTGTCGAGGGCTACCGGATCGCCATGACCCCGGACCGGTTGCTCGGCCGGGTCGAGAGCGTCAGGAGCACCATCTCGCAGCTCATCACCCCGCTCGGCCCGCTGACGGCGGGCGTGCTCCTGACCTACGCGTCGGAGCGCACGGCGATCGCCGTCTTCGCGGTGTTCGGTCTCGTGCTCGCGCTGTGGGGAACGCTGAGCCCGTCGATCCGAAATGCGCCGAGCCTCGACGAGCTGGACGCACTGCAGACGGTCTAGGCTCGCGTCGTGCCCGCCGAGCCCGACGTTCTGATCATCGGCGCAGGTGTCGTCGGGCTGTCGATCGCCTACCACCTCGACCAGCGCGGCGCGTCCGTGACCGTGCTCGATCGTGCCGGCATCGGCGCGGGAGCCTCGGGCGTTCAGCCCGGCGGACTACGCCAGCAATGGGGCACGCGCGTCAACTGCACCCTCGCACGTGAGTCCATGGACTTCTACGCCGACGTCCGGGAGCGGTTGCAGATGCGAGTCGATCCGGGATTCCGCGCGTGCGGCTACCTCTTCCTCGCGCACTCGGAAGACGTGCTCGGCAAGCTGCGCACGAACGTTCAACTACAGAACAGCCTCGGCGTCTCGTCGCGCGTCATGGCGCCCGCCGAGATTGCAGAGCTCGTGCCCGGTCTCGATGTCGGAACAGTGGCCGGCGGTGCGTGGAGCGCCGACGACGGTTACTTCGACCGGCCGCAGTCGATCGTCGAGGCCTTCGGAGCATTGGCGGACGTGCAACTTGGAGACGTGCGGGCCGTCGGCGACGACGGCGTGGTCACACTGCAGAGCGGAGACGAGCTCGAGCCGGGGGCGGTCGTGATCGCGGCGGGTGTCGACACGCCACGTCTCCTCCCCGAGCTGCCCATCCATCCAGAAGCCCGCTACCTCTTCTTCAGCGATCCGATCGCCGAGCGACTGCTCGAGCCCCTCGTCATCTCGGCCGAGCTCCGGTTTGCAGCGAAGCAACTTGCCGACGGTCGTCTGCTCGCGAGCGATCTCGGCGCGCACGGTCAGCCGGAAACGGACTCGGAACAGTGGCGTGCGACGGTAAGAGAGGCGCGCGAGGCGCTTCTACCGCGGCTGGTCTACGTCGCGCTTCCGCAGCTCGTCGAAGGCCTCTACGACGTGACGCCCGATCACCAGGCGATTCTCGGCCGCGTGCGCGACCGGGTGTGGGTCGCCGCCGGCTTCAGCGGTCACGGCTTCATGCACGCGCCCGCGGTCGGAAGGATCATCGCCGAGGCCGTGCTCGAGGGGCGAGAGGACGAGGCGCTCGGCATCCTCGACCCCGGTCGCTTCGCCGAGGGTCGCCTGGTGCCCGAGCCGCAGGTGGTCTAGACCGCGACGCGGAGCCGCGGCAGGACGCCGGTACAGAGCAGCTCGACGCCTCGCCGCTCGGGTGCTCCGTGTGGCGTGCCGAAGTCGACGCGCCTGGCGCCCGCGGCGAAGACAGCTTCGGCGTGTTCTGCAACCTCGTCCGGTGTCCCGGCGAAGGAGAACCGGTCGAGCAGGTCGTCCGGGATCAATGAGCCGGCGGCGTCGTGATCGCCGGCGTCGACGTGTTCGCGGACCCGTGCGATCAGCTCGGGGTCGACCTCGACGGTCGGATCGAGCTCCGCGACGACGGCGAGATACATCGCGACCTCGCGGCGCACAATGCGCCGGGCGAGTGCACCGTCGTCGTCGACGACAGTCACCGCACCGAGCACGATGCCGACGTCGGGATTCGCGATCCGCTCGCGCAACACCGGGACGACATCGGGATTCGCGCTGCCGCCGACCTTCAGCTCGTGAGCTTCCTCGCCGGCGAAGGCGGCGAGTCGGGGAGCCCACGTGCCGACGAGGAGCGGCACCTCGTCTCGCAGAATGGGGAACCGAAGCCGCTGCCCTTGTGGCACCGAGAACCTGCGACCCGTGAAGCCCGAGTCGTCCCCTGCCAGCAGGCGACGCACGATCTCCCACGTCTCGCGGATGGCGGTGACCGGATCCGATTGATCCAGACCGAGCGGCTCCAACCAGGTCCCGCGCGCGAGCCCGAGGAAAGCCCGCCCGTTCGACGTCGCGTCGAGCACGGCGGTCTGGCCCGCGATCTCGACGGGATGAACCGTGAACGGGTTGAGACACGACGGCCCGACTCGTACGCGCGTCGTCGCAGCGGCGATCTCGAGGAGCGCAGGCAGCGCCGGCTGGAACCAGAGGTCGTTGAAGGTCGTGACGACGTCGAAGCCGGCGTCCTCGGCCATGCGCGCGAGCGGACCGTAATCGCCGGGACTCTTGTCCGTCTGCAGCCCGAGCCCGAGCTGCCGCCCGTCCTCGCTCACGTCAGGTCTTCGGTGCGCAGAACACGCTCGCCAATCCGCTCGATCCGCATCACGACCCGCTCATCGGGGTCGGGGCAGCAGACGAGGGAGTCCTGCTCGAGCCAGTCCGAATCCGGGAGCCGCCGCTGCTTCGCCGGCAGGAGGGGCAGGACCGACTGGAGCGCGTACATGCAGAAGTGCTTGCCCTCCGGGATCCGGATCCGGTTCGACTCCGTCACCTCGAAGTAGTCGCCGACCTCGAGCCCGCAGACCGAACGTCCTTCGATCCGCTCGACGGTGACGCGCAGGTCGTAGAGCCGCATTTCCGTCATGCCGGAGCCAGCATATGAGGCTCCGCCCGCCGCTTCCACCCTTGCATCGCGTCTCGTTTGGGCGGATGATCGAGACCGCGCGACCGCGCGTTACCGACTGAGGAGGCTGCCGTGAAGAACTGGCGGAAGGCGGTGGGGGCCGCACTACTGTTGGCCGCTGTCGCGGCCGTGGCCGGGGTCACCGGCGGAACCGCGTCGACGACCGCGGCTCAGAAGAATTGCTCGTTCCAGCTTCGGATCGGCGACGTCCTGCCGTTCACCGGCGGCCTCGCGGCCTACGGCGCGAATCTCGACCGCGCCGTGAAGCTCGCGGTCGACATGGACAACGCGACGCTCAAGCGCCTGAAGCTGTCGAAGATGTCGGTCAAGCTCGTCGCGTCAGAGGACGGGCAGACGCAGGCGGCAGCCTCAGTCGAGGCGGCCACGAAGCTCGTCAAGGCGAACCATGTGAGCGTGATCATCGGCGAGATGGCGTCGGGCGCAACGATTCCGATGGCGCAGTCCGTTGCGATTCCGAACCACGTCGTCGACATCAGCCCGACCTCGAGCGCTCCGCAGATCACGGGCATCAAGGACAACGGCTATCTGTGGCGCGTGTATCCGTCGGACTACCTGCAGGGACGTGTGCTCGCGCAGGCGGCGATCGGCGCCTTCGGAAAAGGCAAGGTCGTCAACGTCGGCGCGCGAAACGACGCGTTCGGCACCGCGCTCGAGCAGCTGTTCGTCGCGCAGTACAAGAAGCTCGGCGGCAAGGTGGGGCAGACGCTTCGCTGGAACCCGGATCAGGCGAACTACGACACAGAGGCGGGCCGGCTCGTCAGCGGCAGCCCCGCGGGGTACGTGATCATTGACTTCCCCGAGACCTTCGCGAAGTTCGCGCCGTCGCTCGTCCGGACGGGAAAGTGGCAGGCCTCGCGCACGCTCATGACGGAGGCCCTGCGGAACGAAGACGTCCTGAAGGGGCTCGGCGCGCCGGCTGAGGGTCTGCGCGGCACGGCGGCCACGTCCGAGGGAGCACCTGCACGAGCAGCCTTCGATGCGCTCTGGAAGCGCGTGGTCAAGGGGGCGAAGCCGTACACCGGCTTCGAGGGGACGGCGTTCGACGCGGCCAACCTCGCCTTCCTTGCGGCGGTGAAAGCCTGCTCGGCAGCCGGGCCGAAGCTCAAGACGCAGCTCCGAGCAGTGTCCGGTCCTCCCGGCAAGAAGGTGACGTACAGGAAGCTCGACCAGGCGGTCAAGCTCCTCCTCGCCGGCAAGGACATCAACTACGAGGGCGCGTGGGGCCCGATCGACTGGGACAAGAACGGCGATCCGGGGTCGGCCGTGTACGAGATCTGGAAGTACGCGAACGGCGCGATCACCACGCAGAGAACGATCACCTTCAAGCCGTAGTGCGGGAACGAGTCAGGGACGGCGGCGGCTTCGGCGAAGTCGCCGCCTATTCCCGCGCGGTGCGGTACGGACCGCACATCGCGGTCAGTGGGACAGCGCCGCTCGCCGAGGGACGAGTCCTGCATCCCGGCGACTCGTTTCTGCAGACCCAGGCCGCGATCCAGAAGGCGCTCGACGCCGCAGCCGAGCTCGGCGCGGTGCGTGACGACGTCGTTCGCACGCGTCTGCTGCTGGCGCCGGATTGCGACTGGAAGGACGCCGCGCGTGCGCACGCCGAAGCGTTCGCGGGCGTCGATCCGGCCAACACGACGTACTACGTCGGCGGGTTGATCCCCGAGGGCGCGCTCGTCGAGGTCGAGCTCGACGCAATCGTCGAGCCGAGGTAGAGGTCCGTCACCTTCGGGTCGTCCAGGAGCGACCGGCCGGTTCCCTCGTAGGCGTTGCGGCCCATGTCGAGCACGTAGCCACGATCGGCCAGCGAAAGCGCGCGCCGGGCATTTTGCTCGACCATCACGATTGCGATCCCGCGCCGCTTCACCTCGGCGAGCTGGTCGAACACGAGCTCCACGGCCTGCGGTGAAAGCCCTGCCGAAGGTTCGTCGAGGAGAAGCGCGCGCGGCCGCGTCACGAGTGCGCGCGCGATCGCGAGCAGCTTGCGCTGGCCGCCCGAGAGCGTGCCCGCCCGTTGGCGACGCCGCTCTGCGAGCAGTGGAAACTGTGCGTACATGTCGTCCACGGCCGGCCGTCGTTCGGTCCGTGGCAGCGAGACGCTGCCGACGAGCAGGTTTTCGGCGATGGACAGGCTCGGAAAGACATTCCCGAGCTGCGGCACGTAGTTGAGCCCGAGGCGCGTCAACCGCTCCGGGCGCACTCCCGTGACGTCGTCCGTTCGGTAGCGGACCTGGCCGGAAGTCGGTCGAAGAAGGCCGTAGATCACCTTCAGGAGCGTCGACTTGCCGGCGCCGTTCGGGCCGATGATCGCCACGAGCTCGGCTTCGAACGCGGTGAGCGACACGCCGCGCAGCACGAGCGCTTCGCCGTAGCCGGCCTCGACGTCTGCAACCTCGAGCAGCGGCTTGTTCACGTCGCTCGCGCCGTTCCCAGATACGCGTCGACGACGCGCTGGTCGCCCCGCACCTCCGCGGGAGTGCCGCTGGCGATCACCCGGCCTTCGTTCATGACGATCACGCGGTCGCTCGCCTCCATGACGATGTCGAGATCGTGCTCGACGAAGAGGAACGTCATTCCCGTCTCGGTGCGTAGTCGCAGCACGTGCTCGACGAGCTGGCGCCCGAGTGCCGGGTTGACGCCGGCCATCGGCTCGTCGAGCAGAACCAGCCGTGGCTCCGCCATCAGCACGCGGGCGAAGTCGAGGAGCTTGCGCTGACCGCCGGAGAGAACGCCTGCGTATTCACCGGCGTGGGTGTCGAGTCGGAAGATCGCGAGCAGCTCGGCCGCACGCTCGCGTGCCCTTCGCTCGCGCGAGCGCACGCTCCCAGGCTGTAGCACGAGCCCGTTCAGCCGCTCGCCCGGATGACGGGTTGCCGCGAGGAGGACGTTGTCGAGGACCGACATGCGGGTGAGCGCACGTGGTACCTGGAACGTTCGCACCAGGCCCCGTTGCGCGATGCGGTGCGCCGGCGCGCGATCGATGCGGCGGCCTTCGAACTGCACCGTTCCTCGCTCGGCGGAGAGGAAGCCGGAGATGACGTTGAACAAGGTCGACTTACCGGCGCCGTTGGGCCCGATCAATGCGGTGATCGACCCCTCGTCCACGTGAAACGACGCCTCGTCGACAGCGCGGAGGCCGCCGAACGTGCGCACGACGTCGCGTACCTCGAGAATCGCTGTGCTCATTCCAGGACCATCTCCTTCCGGCTGCCGAAGATTCCTTGCGGCCGGAAGAGCATCAGCCCGATGATCACGAGCCCGATCACGATCAAGCGCACATAGGCGCGTTCCGTCGAGTCGAGCAGCGAGAAGGGCGGAAAGTCGAAGAAGCGCGTGCCGGCGAAGATGACGCCGAACACGACCGCCCCCACCGGCACGGTCCACGCACGGCCGAGCCCGCCCAGGATGACGATCATCCAGGCGAAGAAGGTGATCAGCGGCGCGAAGTCGTCCGGGCTGAAGAAGCTGAACTGCCACGCATAGAAGACCCCGGCCAGCGCGCCGAGGGCAGCTCCGAGCGCGAGCGCCTGCAGCTTGTAGAGGAACACGTTCTTGCCGAGCGAGGTCGCCGCGTCTTCGTCCTCGCGGATCGACTTCAGCACCCGGCCCCAGGGAGTCCGCATCAGCAGCGTCACGGCGGCGACCGCGAGCAGCGCCACCGTCCAGACAAGGATCAGCATCGCCGCGTCGCTGCTCGACGTGGAGATTGCGTTCCACCTTGCCGAGGAAGCTCTGCCAGGCGCCGTCGTACTGAGACGCCTGGCCGATCCCGGCCAGGTTGATCGTTCCCTGCGAGCCGCCGGTGAGGCGGTCCTCGTTCGTCGCGACGTAGCGGAGGATCTCGCTGAAGGCGATCGTCGTGATCGCGAAGTAGTCCGCCCGCAGGCGCAGCGTCGGGAGGCCGAGCAGCAATGCCGCGAGGATCGCGAGCACGATCCCGCAGCCCGCGGCGAGCCACATGTTCAGGTCCTCCTTCACCACGAGGATCGCCATCGTGTACGCGCCGATGCCCATGAACGCGACCTGGCCGAAGTTGAGGAGCCCCGCGTAGCCGAACTGCACCTGCACCCCGAGCGCGAAGAGCGTGTAGATGCCCGCCACGATGCCGACGAAGGACCAGAACCCGAAGCTGGCGATCGTGCTCAAACGACCCGTGCTCTTCCGAAGAGGCCCTGCGGACGGAGAAGGAGGACAAGAATGAGAGCGCCGAACGCGACGACCGGTTTGTAGGTGGGGTCGACGCCGCCGTGGAGCTCGGGCCACGTCGACAGCTCCATCACCAGACCAAGCGTGAGACCTCCGACCAGTGCCCCGTACACGTTGCCGATGCCGCCGAGAATGACTGCGGCGAAAATCGGTAGCAGCAGTGTGAAGCCGAGCTGTGGGTCGAAGGAAGTCTGCACGAGCCCCGCGAGGACGCCGGCGAGACCGGCAAGCAGGCCCGAGACGACCCAGGCGGCGAGGATGACACGACTCGTGCGCACACCTGCGACCGCTGCGAGCGGAAGATCGTCGGCGAGGGCGCGCATCATCCGGCCCACGCCGGTGCGCGCGATGAGTATGCCGACGAGCACGATCCCGACTGCCGCGACCACGATCGCGATGCCCTGCGCCCCGGAGAGTCTTGCGCTCCCGATGACGTAGACCTTGTACGGGTCGACGGTGTAGGTCCGGGACTGCGGCCCCGCAACGAGGTAGATCACGTGCCTGAGCACGAGCGCGAGCCCGACGGAGACGAGGAAGAGGCTCATGAAGCCGGCGTTGCGTGCGCGCAGCGGTTTCCAGAGCACGAGCTCGAACGCGACCGACAGGAGCGCAGTTGCCAGCATCGCGAGCACCGTGGCGATGACGATCGGCAGCTCGAGCGTCACGTTGAAGTAGACGGCCGTGAAGGCGCCGAAGGTCATGTAGTCGCCGTAGGCGAAGTTGACGAGCCGGAGGATCCCGTAGACGATCGAGACGCCCGCCGCGGCGAGCGCGATCACCGAGCCCGTGACGAGGCCGTTGGCCAGGAGCTGCATGAACATCGGCTGGGACTCTCGCCTACCGGCCGGTGTGGTTCAACCTTGGCCCGTTTCGTTAACGCGACCGCAAACGAGCGAGCTCTGTTTGGCCGAGCTCGGTCAGCCGCCAGTAAGCGACAGGCCGCCGTCGTGTGGCCGACGACCTCGCTGACGCCGAGAACGTCGACGAAGCGGCGCCTGCGCAGTGCCGTCAGAGCGCTACGGACCTGCTCGGGCGGCTCGTCGAGATACAGGGCGATCTGCTCGAAACCGAGTGAGTTGTTCTGCTCGAGGAGCGTGAGGATCGCGGTCTCCATCAAGCCCGGCTCCTCACTCGCAGCGAGACGGCGAAGCCGAGGTTGCCACCGCCGCACCGGCCTGTGATGACGTAGCGGCCGGGCCTGCGCGAGCGCGGGATCGTCGTCCAGACCCTGAAGCCGCCACCCGGGTGCACCCTGGCGAGGACAGCGGGGACGCCGGCGAACTCGTGCCGGCGCACGAACGCCCGTGAGAGCAGAAAGGCGTTGCTCCCGGCCGTGCAGCCGTCGGCGGAGCCGCTCAGCCGAACGGTGCCACCGGCGCGCACGGATGCCGGTGAGACGGAGAGCGAGGGCGTGGCCGCAGACAGCGTGGACGCCAGGGCTCCAGTGAGGACTGCACCGAGGCACGCCAGGAGCCAGAGGCGTCGTTGCATCCTTCAAGAGTACCCGCGTTCGGCGGTGCTCTTACGCGTGCTCCCTGTCGATCCTCTTCGACCAGATTGTGAACGCAGGGACCGGATTCATTCCTACCTTCTCGCACTCCACTTCCTGACCTACGATGTTCCAGTCGCTCTGGAGCCCAACATCCAGCGCTACCAGGGTGAAGAGCAGGACGACCGCAGCTACCGGCTCTTCCTCGCCTCGATCGGCGCGCGCTCGTGCGGCGGCTGCTGGGAGCGTGTGCGTCGAGGGGATCTTCGACTACCGGACCGGTGAGGTGCCCGTGCTGCTTCACGCCAGCGCCCGCCTCGCCGCCTCGTCGAACGGCGTGAGCTCGAGCGGCAACAGCTTCCGGATCCGCTCGTCGCGCGCGATCGGCGATTGCGTACGCCCTTCGCGAGGGCCGCGCGCCGACGGACATGCGCCCCGGCGTCAGGTTGTTCAGCCAGTGCATGGGTCAGGTTCGCGCACCGGGCATCAGGGTCGACGACGGCTTCCGGCCGGCATAGACGAAACGCGCCTGCTCGCCCGCGTACTCGAGCCCTGCGCACGGAGCGGTTTCGAACGCTTGGGTGACAGCAGCCGTGACGGCGACTCTCGTTGCATCGGGGCTCGATCCCGGTGCGAAGCCTGCCCTGAGGGCGTTCAGCGCAACGCTCTCCGCTCGTGTGAGGGAGGCGGCGGTGCAAAGTGGCCCGCTTCCTTGCGCACCGGCACCGGCGAGGTGGAGTTCGCGGCCCGCAACGTCTTTTCGTGCAGCAGGAACGCCTGGTAGGCGGGCAGTCCAGCGTCGTGCTCGACGAGGAAGGTGCTGTTCGAGCCGTCGGCGCGGTCCTTTGCATGGACGTAGGCGCCACTCCCTTGCCGTACGTCATCACCTCGGGCCGCGCGCCGTGTCGTTAGCGGCGCCTCGCCGTAGGTGAGCTTCGTCGCCGCAGACTGCCGGCCAGGCTAGCGGCCGACGTCGTCGAGCGCGATCGGCTGCGTCGGCGTCGAGACCCAGCTCGGGGTCACCATGACCGGTACGCCGCTTTCGACCAGGCCGCGAGCCTCTCTCCGGTCTCGCGGCGGCTGCGCAGATGCGGTGACGCGTCGGGGTCGTCGGCGCCGAGCCCGCCGAGGTAGACGATCTGCCGTACGCCTGCGTTCGTCGCCTCGCGCGCGACCGTCTCCGCCGCCGCGCGATCCTGCTCCTCGAAGTTCTGGGCGCCGAGGGAGTGGACGAGGTAGTAGACCACGTCCGCACCTTCCAGGGCCGCGGCGACGCCGTCGCCGCTCGCTGCGTCGGCGACCAGCCAGCGGACGCCGGGCTCGTCGCGCGCGGTGCGCGAGACCGAGGTCAGCTCGTGCTCTGCCAGCAGCGGCACGAGCGCCCGTCCGACGACGCCGGTTGCGCCGAAGACGGTCACGTTCACGAGTCCTCGCTCCGCAGCAGAAGCTCGAAGTAGCGGAGGCTGACCGCGGCATGGAAGGGGCTCTGCCCTTTCGCGTAGAGCATCCCGGTCCATTGCGGCGCGCCCGCGCGGGCGGCGAGCCGCGGCAGGTACCCCTCGACGTCGACGATCAGCCTGCTATCGCCCTCGGGCGTTGTCTGGAAGACCGCGGACGCGACTCAGCCGATTCCGTTGCACATGGCTCGAGGGATGCGAGGTCGCCTATTACCTCGTCCACTCCCTTGGAAGCTCCGACTTCGAGGAGCTGGATCTCCGAGCCGCGGAGACGACCGCGCTGGCGGCCGAGAGCGCCGGTGTGAAACAGCTCGTCTACCTCGGTGAGCTTGGTGACGACTCCGCCGATCGCTCAGCTCGCCTACGCAGCCGTCGGGAGACGGGTGATCGCCTGGCCTCCACATCCGTCCCGGTGACGACGTTGCGCGCCGCGATGGTCGTCGGTCGCGGGAGCGCCGCGTTCGAGACGATCGTCGCTCTCGTCGACCGCCTCCCCGCGATGGTGACTCCGCGCTGGGTGTCCACGCGCACTCGCCCATTGCGCTCACGGACGTCGTCGCGTACCTCGCAGGAGTCTGCGGCCTGGAGGCGACGCTCGGCTCTGGACTCGACGTACGCGCTCCGATGTCTCCCAACCGGTCACGGCGCAAGGGTAGTCCGTCGTACCCAGATCAGGGTGTCCCCAGCGAACGTAGGCGCCGACCAGATGCGTCGTGGCTGCATCTTTATTTGCCTTCGGGACTCTCTTGACCGGCATGGCCGTCTCATCCGCCCGCCTTCTAGCCTGGGGTGCACCCCAACACCGTGATCCGCAACGCGCCGAGCCTCGATGACCTCGAGTCTGTAGAGGCCACTGCATTAGGCTGACCGGGTGGCCGTCGCACAGAAAACACTTTCACTCTGGGAGCGCCGCTTCCGCGCGCCGATCTCGTTTCTCCCCACCTGGGCGCCCGACGTGCCGGATCGCTGTGTCTACGCATCGAACGAGGCAGGCGTCTGGCAGGTGTTCGCGTGGGACCCGGCAACAGGGGAGCGGCGCCAGGTCACAACAGAGCCGGTCGGGGTGACGGACGGCACGCCTTCACTCGATGGCCGGGAGGTCTTCTGGTTCGCAGACGACACCGGCGACGAAGCCGGCCGCTGGCTCGCGCAGGCCTTCGCAGGTGGCGAGACGCGACCCCTCTTCCCGACCATTCCGAACGGGTGGAACGAAGGCCTGGCGCAGGCGCCGGGTGTCGTCGCGCTCGGGCTCAGCAATCGTGACGGCTTCGCCGTGTACGTCTCGTTGGCAGGCGGCCCGCCGACAGAGCTTTACCGCTCGAACGAAGCGCTGCACGTCGGAAACTGGAACGGTCGCGGCTTCAGCGAGAGCGGGTTGTCGGCCGACGGCTCGCTGCTCTGCCTCGAGCACGCGGAGCACGGCGACCTGATCCACCCCGCGTTGCGCGTGATCGACGCACGCTCCGGAGCGACCGTGGGCGAACAGTCGGATCAGGGACTTGCTTTGGCTGCGAAGTGCTGGTCTCCCGTTCCCGGCGAGCAGGTCCTTGTGATCGAGCACGAACGTGAAGGGGAGTTGCGTCCCGCACTCTGGAACCTCGAAACGAGCGAGCGTCACGACCTCGAGCTCGACCTCACGGGAGACATCACCGCCGAGGGCTGGTGGCCGGATGGCTCGGCCCTGCTCTTGAAGAGACTGCACGAGGGCAGGGACGAGCTGTTTCGTTACGAGCTGCAGACCGGAGAACAGCGCGAGATAGCGACGGAGCCGGGCGTCATTTCCGATGCACGCGTGCGGCCTGACGGACGCGTGTGGTTCCTTCACGAGCAGGGAGGACGGCAGCGCGTTATTCGTGACGACAGCGGCGCCGAGCCGCTGAAGCTCGGCGACGAAGAGCCGCTCGAAGGCCGGCCTTACGAGACGTGGCACTTCACAAATCCTCACGGAGACCGGGTGCACGGCTTCTACGTCACGCCGGACGACTCAGGAGGCCCGTTCCCCGTGCTCATGTTCGTGCACGGAGGCCCGACCTGGCTCGACAGCGACCGCTGGCAGCCGGAGGTGCAGGCGTACGTCGACGCGGGATTCGCAGTCGCCATGGTCAACTACCGCGGCTCGACGGGATACGGGCCCGAGTGGCGTGACACGCTCATCGGAAACATCGGCGGCCCGGAGCTCGAGGACGTGAACGCGGGCCTTCAGGATCTGGTCGAGCGCAGGGTCGCAGATGCGGAGCGCGCAGTGATCGCGGGCTACTCGTGGGGCGGTTACGTGACGCTCCTCGAGCTCGGAAAGCATCCGGACCTGTGGCGTTGCGGCATCGCGGGTGTTCCGGTGGGAGATTACGAGGCCGGGTACGAGGAACTTTCGCCGCTGCTCCAGGCCTACGATCGAGCGCTGCTCGGAGGAGAACCGCGTGACGTTCCCGAGCTGATGCGCGATCGGAACCCGATCAACTTCGTCGATGAGGTCCGCGCCCCCGTCCTCTTCCTGATCGGCAGGAACGACAGTCGCTGTCCCTATCGGCAGGCCATGGTGTATGTCGAGCGGCTTGCGGCGCGGAACCATCCGCACGAGGCCTACGTCTTCGCGACCGGTCACTCGCCCTTCGACACCGACGAACGAGTCCGTCAGGTGCGGAAGACACTCGCCTTTCTCGAGGAGCACGTACCGGGAGTTCGCGCGATCTAGCGACGGCCCGCCCGCGACCGTCTTCGTGTGGAGGATCCCGAAGCGCATCAGCGACTCCGCGTGTTCACTCCGCCCGTCGCGGGCTAGGAACGGCAATTCGTCAAGATCGAGAGGCTAAATCGTCCACGTGATCCTACCGACCGACCGGGTCTCCTCGAGCCCACGTTCCCGACGGTCGAGATGCCGCCGGGACAACCTTCTGACGGACACGGCATAAGCTTTCGCCGTGAATCGGACTGTGAAGGCGGGCGTCCTGACGGTCGGCATCCTGGGTCTCCTCACCGTCATCACCTTCGCGGCCCGAGGTGGTCATCCGGTTCGGCACGGAGGTGTCGCTGCGCGACCGGTGCCCGTGACGCTTCAAGACAGTTTCGTCACTCTGCTCGAAATCGCCTACGTCCTGGCGATCGTCGGGTTCGTTGTTCTTTTCGCTAAGCGACGCCCGCTCGGTGTGCCTCGGGAGTCGCACTGGTTGCGCAACTTCATCTTGGTCATGGTGCTCTGCCTGATCGTGACGGCGTTCGGGTCTTGGGCCATCAGGCATGGGCATTACTCACACCAACAACTCGGTGCAAAGGCCCGCACGAAACAGGGGCAGGCAGACACACCCGGAGCCGGATCGAGCCTCAGAGACGGGCGAGTTCGTCCGGCGCGATTTCAGTGGCAGCTTGCCGCCGGACTAGCCGGACTCGTGCTACTCGGAGTCGTTCTGATCCTTGTCCGTCGGAGGAGTCCACCCGGTCCTGACGAGCAGAGAGTCGAGGATGAACTCGTTCAGACGATCGACTCGGCGATCGAGGACCTCCGTGGCGAGGGCGATCCACGCGTCGCGGTGATCGCGAGCTACGCGAGCATGGAGAGCGCGCTTCGTTCGCATGGCTTTGGGCGGGTCCCGTCCGAAGCGCCACTCGAATACCTGAGCCGTATCCTCGAAACTCTGGAGGTGCGGTCCGATGCTGTCCGTTCGCTCACCCACCTTTTCGAGTATGCGAAGTTCAGTCGTCACGAGATCGACGGGGAAATGAAGGAGGATGCCATCGTGGCGCTCTTGAATGTTCGCAATGACCTGATCCCGGAAGAGAGCGCAGCCGCGTGAACGACATCGGGCTTCGCGCGCTGAAGCTCGGTCTGATCGTGACCGCCGGGATCGGAGCGGCGGCGCTCCTCAGTAGCGGGATGCGGGGGCTGCTCGTCGAGGCATACCTCCTCGCGATCGGAGCCGTGCTTCTGCTGGCACTCGTTCGTATCACACGCGCGAAGGTTCGCTCGGATCGTCCCTCGGCGTACGACACGACCGCGGGGAGATTGCGGGTCTGCCCGCCCGACACGGGCGCGCTTGCCCTCACGGACGACCTCCACCTCTCGATGGCAAGCGAATTCCATCTACACGTCCGGCTTTGCCCGCTGCTAAGGGAGATCGCCTCGTACCGGCTCCGAGCCCGGTATGGCGTCGACCTGACGGCCGAACCTCAGCGAGCACGCGATCTCGTCGGCGAGCCGGTGTGGGAGCTGATCGATCCGCGCCGTCCCAAACCCAAGGACCGGCTGGCACGAGGCCCCTCGCTCGTTTACCTGCGCGAGGTCATCGCGGCGCTCGAAAGCCTTTGAGATGTTGACGGTGCAGGAAGTTGCCGAGCGCGCGAATCGGATTCTCGAGGAAGTCGAGCGTGCGGTTGTAGGCAAACGAGATGCCCTCGCATTGGTACTCCTCGCATTCCTCGGCGACGGTCATGTCCTCATCGAGGACTTCCCTGGTCTCGCGAAGACTCTCACCGCCCGCTCGTTTGCTCAGGTTCTCGACATCGAGTTCTCGCGGATCCAATTCACACCAGATCTGATGCCATCCGACGTAACTGGGTCGTCGGTCTACAACCAACGCACCGGCGATTTCGAGTTTCGGCGAGGCCCTATCTTCACGAATCTCCTTCTCGGCGACGAGATCAATCGCGCACCCCCGAAGACGCAGGCGGCCCTGCTCGAGGCCATGCAGGAGCGGCAGGTGACGATCGAGGGAGAAACGATCCGGCTCGACGCTCCTTTCCTCGTGATAGCCACACAGAATCCGATCGAGTATGAGGGGACATATCCGCTCCCGGAAGCTCAACTCGATCGTTTCCTGCTGCGCGTCAACTTCGGATACCCGAGCCGCGACGACGAGTGGACTCTCCTGGAGAGGCGGCTCGAGCGGGCAACCGACGAGATTCAGCTGGATGCGGTGATCGACCGTCCCGGACTCGTCGAGATGCAGGAGGCAATCGAGCAAGTGCACGTGACCGAGCCGATCGGCAGGTACGTCGTCGACGTCGTGACTGGGACACGAACGAGCCGGCGAGTCCAGGTTGGTGCAAGCCCACGTGGCTCGCTGGCGTTGCTCAAGCTCTCCCGGTGTAGGGCGGTGCTCGAAGGCCGTGACTTCGTCACCCCTGAGGATGTGAAGGCGGTTGCAGGCCCCGCTTTGTCCCACCGATTGATGCTGCGGCCGGAGCTCTGGGTTCAGCGCATCCGGCCGGAGGACGTCGTTCGCGAGGTTCTCGAGACCGTGCCAACACCTGCGGCCGAAGGTCTGCCGGCGCGTTGAGCCGTGCACCGACGCCGAAGATCGGTGCTTACGCGGGGCTAGCGGCGTTGGGGTTGCTGGCGGCGCTCGCGACCGGTCTTCCTGAGCTCGTCGTCCTTGCCGCGCCCTTCGCGATTTCGTTGGGCCTCGGCTTGCTGCTCGTTCGCGACCCGGAGCTCGACGCGAAGGTGATGCTCGAACGTGACCACGTCCTGGAAGGCGAAGAGATCGGCGCCACGATCGAGCTCATGGTGGCGAAAGGGGCCGAGCGAGTCGAGCTCCTGCTTGACATCCCTCCTGCTCTTGTCACGACTCCGGAGTATCCGCGCCTTCTTCGACTGCGGGACGGGGAGGAGTCCGCCTATCACGTCCGAGTGAAGTGTTCACGCTGGGGCGCATACGGCTTCGGCCGGCTTCAGCTGCGAACCCATGACGCGTTCGGCATGTTTCGCCATGAGCTCGTTCTCGATTGCCGGCAGCCGCTAAAGGTCTATCCCCGAGAGGAGTCCATTCGTCAACTTCTGCGGCCCCGGGAAACGCAGGTGTTTTCTGGGAATCACGTTGCAAGACAAAGAGGGGAAGGAATCGAGTTCGCCGACCTGCGCCCGTTCGTTGCGGGCGACCGTGTGCGCCACGTCAACTGGCGCGCGAGCGCTCGGCGAGGCGAGCTCTGGGTGAACGAGCACCATCCCGAGCGAAACGCTGACGTCGTCATCTTCCTGGACGTCTTCGCGGAGGCGCGCCGCGGCGGTCGGAGTACGCTCGATCCCGCGCTGCGTGCGGCGGCAAGCCTCGTCGGCCGGTACCTCCGCCAGAAGGATCGCGTCGGCTTCGTCAGCTTCGGCGGCATGTTGAACTGGCTGCTTCCTTCAACGGGGAATCGCCAGCTCTATCGAATCGTCGATGCCATGCTTGATACGCAGATTCTTCTGAGCTACGCGTGGCGCGATGTCGCGGTGATCCCTCGACGCACCCTTCCCCCGCAGGCGCTGGTTGTGGCGCTGACTCCTCTGCTCGACGATCGGGCCGTCGGTGCGCTCCTCGATCTCCGTGCTCGAGGCTTCGACCTTGTTGTCATCGAGGTCTCTCCCAGCTCCTATCTGCAGGATCCGAAGGACGAGCTGGAAGTCCTGGCGGACAGACTTTGGCGGCTTCGACGCGAGGCTCTAAGAGACCGCTTCGCGCGTGCCGGCATCCCCGTCGCTGTCTGGGAGGAAGACTCCTCCTTGGCGGCGGCCCTCGAGGAGGTGAGCGCATACCACCGTTTCGGCAGATTGGCTTCCGCCTGACCAGAGCGGTGTTGCCGCTCTCGTTGTTGGCCGGCATCGTCGTGTACGCGGCAACCGCGACCGAGCGCTTCCCCACGATCGTGCTCGCCGTTGGCGTCGCCGGTCTCGTCGTCACCACCGTGGCTCTGGTGGGCGGATGGCCGTCGATTCTGCCCGTCGGGCTTGTCGGCGTGGGAGCGGCCTATGCCGTTTTTCTGGCCCTTCGCTCGGAGTCCGTCGATCCCTGGGCTCCATTCGTCGCAGCTGCGCTCTTCGCTGCCGCCGAACTCGCTTTCACCTTCCTCGAACCTCTATCGGCTCGTCCGAGCCGGACCCTGCAAGCTCGTCAGCTACTCACGTTCGGGGCGGGTGCTCTCGTCACCGCCATTTTCGGAAGCGCGCTCCTGCTGGTGGCGGGAGAAGGAGGCAGCAGCGTCGTGCTCGATGCGGCCGGGATTCTCGCGGCCGTTGCCCTCATGGCGGTCGTGGCCGCCCTAGCCGTGCGACGCGCCAAGCAAGACGCCCCAACTGCCGGCCAGACCTCGCGGGCCGTGGTCACTACCTTGGAGGACGGCACGGACTGATTGATGCGTTCGACTGCAGCTCGGAGACGATCGCCCCGAGCGTCGCGGGAGTGCCCCCGGCCGGAATCGAACCAGCGCACGCGGTTTAGGAAGCCGCTCGATTGGTGCACGTGGAGTACCGCTGCGTCCGCTGAGTCCGCTCCGTCCGTCTTCCGAAGCGCATCGAGTACGCTGAGTACCGCTCAGTCCGCCGTGGTTCCGGCCTGTCCTGGTTGACGGCTGGTAGACGGAGAGCATCGTCAGGTGAATCCTGACGGTCGGTCTGTATCGGTTCACCGGTCGGTTCTAGACGTGGAGGCGTGCGTTCGTATCAGACGGAAATACGAAGCTCTTCACGACCCTTCGATCCGCCGCTGGGCACGGCGGATCGCTCTTCGGAGACGACCAGGGCGGTGAGCTCCGCAAGGCCGGCGGGATCGGCGCTGTAGCCGCGCCGGCGGGCGAGCGCGGCTAGCGGGCGTGCGATCGCTTGCTGCAGCGCTGCTCGGGATCGTCGTGGAGGCGTTTGCGTCTTCGTATCGGTCGGCGAGACGAAGATCTGCGCGAGTCGGCTTCGACGGCGAAGGTGTGGGGCGCGTCGGGCGGGACGACGAATGTCTCGCCGGCGCGTACCCGTCGGCGGGTGCGGCCGATGCGGCCGATGATCTCGCCTTCGAGGATCTCAAAACGCTCTTCTTGGAAGCGGTGGCGGTGCAGCGGTCCGCCGCCGCCGCCGGGTTGCACGATCGTCTCGGCTCGCAGCATCTCGCCTAAGGCGGACGCTTCGACGTCCACCACGCCGTGGATGCCGAGCCCGTCGGCGTTGAGCGCGTTGAGCTCTTGGAGCAGGTACTTGGGTGTGGATGCTGTACGTGTGGTCATGGTCCGATATAATTCACAAACTGAACCATCTTGTCAAGTGGCTGAACTAAATCCGCATATCCGCTTGCGCCGCCACCGCGCTTGCGCGCGGGGCTCAAGTGTGGGAGGCGTCTCCAAGTGTCGGCCTCACAAGATCAAGCTCGATGGCGTGTGAATCGCTTCGCTTCGGCTCGATGCGCCGAGCTTGCGATAGATCGAGATCGCCTGGGTCTTAACGGTGTTTCGCGAGACGTAGAGGCGGGTGCCGATCTCCCGGAAGTTCATATGTGTCGCAAGCAACGGCAACAGTCGCAGTTCGGCGTCGGTAAGGCTCCCGGGTCAGCTCCTGAGCCCCGCGGCACGCCTCCGTGCGTATTCAGACGCTGAGGATGATCGCGTTCACGCCGCCGCCCTGGCGGCGCCCAAGAGTTCGGCGTGCGCCCGGTGCATGACCGCGGTGCGCCTACGGCTCGACCGTGACAGCACGCGCGACGGCCGTCTTGGCGCGAGCCGCCTGGTTCACGCCGCGATCCTACCGAGCTGGGCGACGAGAGCGACGTCGAGGAGCTCACGGTGTCGCTCGCCCGCCTGCCCGACCCCGCCGACGGCCGCGCAAAGATCATCCAGTACACGCCCGAAGCGCTGAAGGTCTTCGACGCCTCGCGCCGGGCGATCGTCACGCTCGAGCGGCGCTGGGCCAGCGAGCTTGGGCCGCGCAAATACGCCGCCCTACGCGCCGGACTCGAACAACTCCTGCGCGAGCGCGAGCAATAACACCAGCACCCGAGCAATCCCGGCGCGGATTCACGAAAGACTTGACCGCTCGGCCTGCCGCCTAAAAGGCCGCAGACCGCTTCCGGAAAGGGCTCCCGTCAATGCCCCCGGCCGGAATCGAACCAGCGCACGCGGTTTAGGAAACCGCTGCTCTATCCACTGAGCTACGGGGGCTCGTGGCGGCAGCGTAGCCCAGCGGCGGGCAGCCGAAATCTTGTCCGTCTCATTCGCGAAACGCACGGCTTCGCGCCGGCTAGGGACACAAGTGGTGGTACTCCCGGTGACCGAGGAACTCCGTCCATTCACCAGGCGTGAGGTTGCGATGGGCGATGCTGCAGGCTTTGGCTGGCCAGGCGGCGGGATCGACGCTCCACACGATGCCCGTGCCTGATCCGAAGACGCCTAGCACGTGTTTCCGTCCAGGAAGAAGTGAACGGATCCGAGGTTGCGGACCGCACCGTTCGGCTTTACGAGCCGGCAGGTCAGCGATCTCCGCTCGCGCATGGGGGGTTAGCTTGAGGTGCGCGCGTGACGGCTTGGATCAGCCGGTGGAGTGTTATCGTCGCCTGAAGCTGCTCGGGAGGAGATGGTTGAGGTGGCGACGCGGGTACTGATTGCCGGCGGGGGCGTTGCGGCCCTCGAGGCCGCGTTGGCCCTGCGGGATTTGGGGCAAGGTCGCGTCGGTGTCGAGATCGTCGCGCCGGAGCCTGAGTTTTGGTACCGGCCGCTCGCCGTTGCCGAGCCGTTCGGTCTCGGCGAGGTGAGGCACTTCGACCTGGCCGAGCTCGCTGCGGGCGCCGGTGCCACGTTCTCGCCGGGGGCACTCTCCGCCGTCGACGCCGGAAGCCGGGTCGCCCGAACCTCGGTCGGTAGCTCAGTTCCATACGACGTTCTGCTCGTCGCCTGCGGAGCCGGACCGAGCCCGGCCGTCCCCGGAGCCCTGACCTTCCGCGGCCCGGCCGACACCGAGCGCATCCGCACGCTGCTCGCGGAGATGGTCGCCGGTCAGGTTGGGCGGGTCGCTTTCGTCGTGCCCTGGGGAGCGGTTTGGTCGCTCCCGATCTACGAGCTTGCCCTGATGACCGCGGCATATCTCGCCGAGCGTGAGCTCTCTGACGTCGAGCTGTCGCTCGTTACCCCGGAGGAGGCGCCGCTGCAGCTGTTCGGGCAGGCCGGGAGCGAGGCGGTGCGGCAGCTGCTGGAGGAGCGGGGAATCGCCCTTCGGACGGGCTCCGCCCCGGTCGAGTTGGTGGAGGGGGAGCTGCGCCTCGTCCCCGACGGATCGATCGCGGCCGACCGCGTCGTCGCACTGCCACGGCTGCGTGGGCCGCGGATCGACGGCCTGCCGCAGACGATCGAGGGGTTCCTCTCGGTCGATGCGCACGGTCAGGTGCACGGTCTTGCGGACGTGTTCGCGGCCGGCGACATCACCAGCTTCCCGGTCAAGCAGGGCGGAATCGCTGCCCAGCAGGCAGACGCGGCCGCCGAGATGATCGCGGCCAACGCCGGCGCAGACCTCACGCCGCAGCCCTTCCGGCCGGTGCTGCGTGGGTTGCTGCTGACGGGACGGCAGCCGCGCTATCTGAGGCACGAACTCACGGGCGGCGGGGGCGATGTCTCGGAGGCCAGTCCCGAGCCGCTCTGGTGGCCGCCGGCGAAGATCGTCGGCCGCTACCTGGCGCCCTTCCTCGGCTCCTTCGCCGGCGTCGAGAGCCCGCCCGAGGCGCCCGCCGCTCCTGGCGCCGTGCCGGTCGAGATCGAGCTCGACGTTGCCAAGGTCCAGGAGTTGGCGACGGTGCGCTTGGAGGCAGCGCCCGATGCTGAAGCTGAGGGTGGTGCCACGGTGGGCGAGATCATGTCGACCGAACCGCTCGTCGTTGCCCCCGAGGACACGCTCGGGGAGGTCGCCGAGAAGATGCGGGCAGGCGATCTTGGTTCGGCGCTCGTCGCCGACTACGGGCGGCTGATCGGGATCCTCACCTCACGCGACCTCTTGCGCGCGTTCGCGGGTCGCGTCCACCCGAGCGAGGCACGTGTTCGCGAGTGGATGACCGCTGAGCCCGTCGCCGTCTCAGCCGCCACCCCGATCGAGACGGCGGTGACATTGATGACCGAGTACGGCTTCCACCACCTGCCGGTCATCGAGCACGAACGCCCGGTCGGGATGCTCGGCCTGCGCCAGGCGACGCGTCAGGCACGTGGGCGGACCGCGATCGGCCTCGGGTTCTGACGACTGCCCGCCGGAGATAGCGCTGACGGCTCTTCGTTAGGTTGACCGGGTCCAGCCGAAGCGCTCCTCGGCGAGCCGCGGTCGACCGGCAAGAATCCCGCGCCAGCGCACCGCCGCGTTCAGCACTCGTGGGTTGCGTGAGAGCGCGTCGACGGCGGCGGTTGCGCTGTCGCCTTCGAAGAAGAAGACGACCTCGCGCTCGCTGACAAAAACCTGGTGTCGCTCGAGCCCCAAGCGCTCAACCTCGAAGGGCGGCCCCTCCTCGACCAGTCGCCGGGCCGCCTCGGCGGTGCCGCGCTTGATCGGCACAACGACGGCAACGCAGGCCCGCGCCGCCCGTTTCGCCCGGAGCCGCGCGAGCAGATCGGTGAGCTCGCCGAGCAGGCCCGCCCCGCCCAGGGCGGCGACAAGCACTCGCTCGCAGGAGGGTCGCTCGAGCACGAGCGACTTGTCGCCGTTGATCCGTTCTGCCGCACCGCGTCCGGTCTCCACCGACGAGAGCTCGTCGAACGGGATCCGGAGCCCATCGGGTTCGCCCGACCCGTGCAGGACCAGGTCATCGTCGCCGAGTTCGAGCCTGCCGCTGGAGGTCGGGCCGTCGCCAGTGCGCCAGACAACGGCGTACTCGTGCGGACGGCTGCGAAGACCCTTGGCGGACAGGACTGCTCCTTTCGTTAGGCGAAGCAATAGCGCCGGCGGCCTTGCGGGACGTCCGCGAACGTTGCAACCTGGGCGCGGCAAAGTACTGATCTTGAGCGTCGAAGGTCCCGCTGGGCTGATCGACGCAACGGATGATGCGGACGTTTGTGGCAACGCATGTGGGCAGCAACGCATCCGGGCCGGCCTCGAAAAGCCGCGAGCTGGTTCCTACTTAGGAACGCAACTGAGCTACCCCGTCTTCAGAGTCTTAATGTAGGCGACAAGCGCCTGCAGTTGCGAGTCGGGGATGATGCCGCCCCAATGAGGCATCGAGACGATTGGCGCTCGTCCGAGGACGCTGCCAGTCCTGATTATCTCGATGATCTTCTCGTCGGTGTTGAACTCCTTGAAGAAATCGGCCCCGGACAGCGCAGGGATCGCCTTGTCCGGCGACTGCGGGTTGGGCACGCCACCAAGCCCGTTCGGGCCGTGACAGTTGACGCAGCCGTAGCGTTGGTAGAGAAGCGCGCCCTCGACCGCCTGGCCTTGCCGTGTGATCACGAGGCGCCGGCGTCGCTCCTGGCACCGCCGGTAGGCCGGCGCGGATGTAGGCGACGAGATCGCCGACCTGGTGCGTCGAGATCACCTGCCCCCAGACGGGCATGTATGGCTTCTTCGGGTTGGCCGATTCACCGAGGCCGTGGTTGATGATCTGTTTCAGCTGTGCGACGGTTAGCTGCTTCCCAATCACGTTGAGGGCGGGGACGTCCGCGGACACGCCGCCGCGCCCGCGCTCACCGTGACACTGGGCGCAAGCGAACTGTGCGAAGTCGTGCGCGCCCGCGGCGACGCTGACGTTGACCGAGGTCGCTCCGCCGTTTGGGACGGTTCCGACGACCGTCACCGTCTTCGTGACGGTCTTCGTGCCGCCGCAGGCTCCGAGGATGCCAGCAAGCAGGAGGCCGCACGCTACGGCGGCCCCGAGCCGTGCAACGGTCCAGGCGCGGGCCACTCGGGCGAGCATACGCCGGTGAAGGCGTTTTGAGTAGTCGTCGCCTCGTTTCCGCAGTTCAAGATCACCGCTCTTCGCCTGCGCCCCGGGGAGGTTGCGCTTGATCGGCATTAGCGTCCTCGAAGCAGTGCGTATCCAGCTCTAGCCGCCGGCGAGCACGACCCTCGAGGACGACGGCCGCGGCCGCGTGGAACGACCAGGCCGCCCCGGGCGGCCACGCCCTAGCACGGACGTGCCTCTGTGGACAAAGGAGACGACTCGAACGAGGAATCTTGCCCCCGACCCGCATAGCCAAGCCAACTCGAACCGTTGCAAGCAGATACTTATGGCTGGTTCCGGCCACGCCTGTGCTGCCTCCGACCCAGCCAGGTCGAAGCGTTTGTTCTTGGCCGAGCGCCCCCGGGTTGGTAGGTTGCCCCTCATGGCGACGCTCATAGGCATTGCCCAGGCATCGAGGACGACCTCCGAGCCGAGGCGCCCCGCATGACGGCGCGGGTCAGTAGGGGTCAACTGATCTCGCGGGGCGCCAAGGGCGGCGCGGCCCTCTTGCTGACGGGCTCGCTTGCCGGATCGCTGGTCGATTCCGCTGCAGCTGCTGACACAGTTCCGGACGGCGACCTTGCCTACGCTCGGTTGTTGGTCGGTGCTGAGTTGCTGAGCTTGGATTTCTACGCGCGGGCAATTGCATCGAAGCGGCTTCGCGGGGATGCCTTGGGATCCTTGAAGCGGGCGCGTCTCAACGAGCGGGCGCACTACGACAAGATGTCCGAGATCTTGAGCGGCGCCGGGCAGACACCCGCGGTCGCGTCGGACTTCGACTTCTCCTATTCAAAGGGATCGTTCGCCTCGAGGTCGTCGATCGCGAAGCTCGGCGTGAGGCTCGAGGCCGCGTTCATGGGCGCATATCTGGGTGCCGTTGAGGGCCTGCAGACGAATGCGCTCAAGCAGCCGGTGGCGCAGATCGCGGCAAATGAAGCTGAGCACCTAAGTGCCTTCATGCGTCTGTCCGGGCGCAGTCCGATCGGGATCGCCCTGCCGAGGCCCCTCACGATCGACGAGGCCTCGAACGCACTCGATGTGTTCACGAGCTAGCGAGGGCTGAGGTATGCCGAGAGAGTTTTACAGCGCAAGTGAGGCGGCCCAGACGCTGGGGATCAGCCTGGACACGCTGCGCCGCTGGGATCGCCAGGGTCGGATCAAGACGAAGCGCGATTCGAGCAACCGCAGGATCGTGACCGCGAAGGAGATCGACCGGCTGCGTGGCGACGACACCAAGCGCCACATGAGCGCTCGCAATCGCTTCAGCGGCATCGTCCGCGAGGTGAAGGTCGACGGCCTGATTGCTCAGGTCGAAATGGTGGTGACCGAGCCGGCAGTGCTGACCGCGATCGTCACCGCGGACTCGGTTGCAGAGCTCGAGATCAAACCGGGCAACCACATTGTTGCGGTGATCAAGGCAACATCCGTCATGGTCGAGCACTGATGACGCCTAGGCACGCCGTGGCTCTTGCGGCGCTCTGCGCCTTTCTCTGCTCGCTGCTTGCGGCGACCGGAGCGGCCGCGCGCACCGGCACGTACGCATCGACGCGTGTCACCGGAATCACCGTCTACGCGGCCGCGTCGTTGACCGACGTCTTCCCGAAGATCGATTCGGGCCCGAAGTACTCCTTCGGCGCGTCGAGCACTCTTGCTGCGCAGATCACGCAGGGCGCTCCGGCCGATGTGTTCGCCTCCGCGAACACGACGATTCCTGCGCAGCTGTTCGCGAAGAAGCTCGTGCAGAAGCCGCTCGTGTTCACCCGCAACCGGCTCGTGCTCGTCGTGCCGACCTCGAATCCGGCCGGCATCCATAGCGTCTACGACCTCAGGAAGCCGGGCGTCAAGCTCGTGATCGCTGCCCCGGCGGTTCCGGTTGGGAGCTACACGCTGCAGGTGCTGAAGCAGATGGGGCTGACCAGCGTGCTGTCGAACGTCGTCAGCCGCGAGTCCGACGTTCGCAGCGTGCTTTCGAAGGTGGCCTTGGACGAGGCGGATGCCGGTTTCGTCTACTCGACAGACGCTCGCACGGTGCCGGGCAAGGTGCGGGTGTTCAAGATCCCGGCGTGGGCGCAGCCGAAGGTGACCTACGCGCTTGCCGTCGTCTCCGCGAGTGGAAACAAGGCGGCTGCGCAGCGGTTCATCAAGGAAGTGCTGAGCAAAGCCGGCCAGAAGAAGATGATCGGCGCCGGCTTCCTCCCGCTCCCGAAGGCGAAGTCGGGCCGCTAGAGCGCTCAGGGCGAGCAGACCATGCGCAAAGCTCTGCTCGCCTTCTTGTATTTCCTCGCCGCGGTCGTGGCCCTGGCATTCCTGGCTTTGCCGATCCTGGCGATCTTCGTCCACGTCCCGCCGGGTCGGCTGATCGACCAACTCTCCAACCCGGTTGTGACCGACGCCCTCATCGTCAGCTTCAAGACGACGTTGATCGCACAGGCGCTCATCCTGCTCTTCGGCACGCCGACGGCATACCTGCTCGCCAGCCGGCGCTTCCCCGGCCGCTCGCTCTGCGTCACGCTCGTCGAGTTGCCGCTCGTGCTTCCTCCCGCGGTCGCCGGCATCGGCTTGCTTGCGGCGTTCGGCCGGGCCGGGCTCCTCGGATCGAGTCTCAATGCGGCGGGGATCACGATCCCGTTCACGCAAACCGCGGTCACGATCGCAGTCGCGTTCGTCGCCAGCCCTCTTTACATCCGCCAGGCGATCGCGGCCTTCGAGGCGATCGACCCCAACCTCGTCGCCGCTTCACGCACTCTTGGTGCGGGCCCCGCGCGCACGTTCTTCCGCGTCATTCTCCCGCTGTCCCGGGGTGGTCTTGCCGCGGGAGAGGCACTCGCGTTCGCGCGAGGACTGGGTGAGTTCGGTGCCACGATCATGTTCGCCGGCAGTCTCCAGAAGGTGACGCAGACCTTGCCGTTGGCGATCTACGCCGAGTTCGAGGTCAACTTCGACGTCACGCTCGCGATCAGCGCCCTGCTCGTCCTGATCAGCGCGGCGGTGCTGATCTCCCTCAAGCTGACCTCTCTATGGCAACCCTCCGAGCAGATTTCACCCTCCCGCTTCGCTCGTTTGAGCTGGAGCTAGGGCTCGAGGTCGACCGCACCGTCGCCCTGGTCGGGCCATCGGGTGCGGGTAAGACCTCGGTGCTCAGAGCCATCGCGGGGCTCGTGCGGCCGCCACGTGGCCGGATCGCGCTCGGTGACGACGTCTGGCTGGACACCGACCGGCGGCTCTTTCGGAAGCCCGACGAACGTCGTGTCGGCCTCGTCTTCCAGGAATACGCGCTCTTCCCGCACCTCACTGTCCGGCAAAACGTGGCCTACGCGGGCAAGGAGCGGGCCGACGAGTACCTCGAACGATTCCGCATCTCTCACCTCGCCGATGCCAGGCCTGGCGGCGCTTTCCGGGGGCGAGCGTCAACGGGTCGCCGTCGCGCGCGCGCTCGCCCGCGGTCCGGGAGTGATTCTCCTCGACGAACCACTTTCAGCGCTCGACGCCCACACCAAGGGTGCGGTTCGCGCTGAACTGCAAGAGCTCCTGCAGGAGCTTGCGCTCCCGACCATCCTTGTGACCCACGACTTCGAGGACGCCGCGGCACTCGCCGACCAGGTCGGCGTGATCGTCGACGGACACCTACGCCAGTTCGCAACTCCCAGCGAGCTCGTCGACCGACCGACAGACGCCTTCGTCGCTTCCTTCACCGGCGCCAACCTGCTGCGAGGTAAAGCTCGTCGACTCGACGACGACATGACCGTCGTCCAACTCGAAACCGGTGAGCTCGTTTACTCAACGGAATGGGGCGAAGGTGACGTGGGCGTCGTCATCTACCCGTGGGAAGTCTCGATCGGCCGCCTCCAGCAACACGACTCCGCCATGAACCTGATTCAGGGCGAAATCCGGTCCGTCGCTGCCGTCGGTAACCGCGTCCGCGTCCGCATCGGCCCGATCACGGCCGAAGTCACTGCATCCTCGGCCGACAAGCTCGAGCTCGCACGCGGCGGCACCGCGTTTGCCTCCTTCAAGGCGACCGGAACCCGGCTCGTTCCGCTCGCCTGAGGCGCGACTGCGTGGGCCAGGCGAGACGCTAGAGGCTCTTCCACTCCTGTATCCGTTGGGTTGCGGCCTTGGCAACGGTTGGCATGGCGTGCTCTGGGAAGGCGAAGGTGGAGCTGGCGTTGATTTCACACAGCACGTATGCGTCATCTTCCGAAGTGGTCTTCGTCCCGTAGAGGAAGTCGGCGTCCCAGATCACGGGCAATCTGTGAGTGTCGAGGCTCAGGAGCTCTTGCATCTCCGGCATCCACTCCGACTCCATGCGGTTGCGCAGGTCCCTGTAAGCAGCTGCCGACGGCAGCTCGAACGTCTTTGCCGTCTTAGCCGTGGACGCGTCGGCTGGTGGCAAGAGTCCGCGCGGGTACTGATGGGCGAATCCCACGACCTGATCGTGTGTCATGTAAACGCGGATCAGCCCTTCCGCGAGGCGCGCCTGGTACGGCTGGGCCACCATCAACCCGTTCCCGGCAAAGTAGGGCTCGCAGCGTGCTACGAACTCGTCCAGCGACAGCGTCTCCGGGACGCTGTCCCGCACGGCGTGCTGCACACGAAGCGTGGTGTCGTCGCCCGAGGCGTCTCGGCTCGACCTTCCAGACGCCGTTGCCCCCCATGCCGCGGTTCTGTTTCAAGACGAGTGGTGCCTGTTCCGCTATCCGGGAGGGGAGATCCGCTCGTAGCTCCGCAGCGGACCGATAGAGCCTGGTGTCGGTTCCCCAGCTCATCTGTCTGGTGTCCACGAGCACCTGTTTCGTGGCCATCTTCAAGATCACGTCCGGGTGTGCGCTCACCCAGACGCCGGCATCGGCGACCTCACGCAGGACGGCATCGAGCTTCGTGCGGTCGAGGCCCTGCTCGATCGGGTTTACCCAGACGAGTACGCCGTCGAGGCTGAGCAGCTGATCTCGCACCGCCTCCGCTCCCTCATCGGAGTAGACGACGGGCTGAGCAGGAACGCCGAGTGCCGCGAACGAACGGAACATCTCGCGCAACTTGCAGGACTCGATGAGCGAGCCGTGCCCTTCTGGCGGATCCCATTCGGCCCGCCACAGGAGTCCGACCTTCGGCATCACGGGCGGTGATGCTCGAAGTGGTCGATCTCGATCTGAGCACCGCGGATTGTCTGCCAGCTCTGCCAAGTGATGCGCAGGATCACGAGGGTGATGATGAGCCCGATGATCGGATCTGCGATCTGGAATCCGAGGGCCACGACCGCCGCTGAAGCGATGACACCGAGGCTGACGAAGCCGTCTACGCGTGCATGCCGGCCGTCAGCGACAAGTGCGGCGCTCCTCAGCCGAGCCCCGGCACGAAGGCGTAGCTGTGCAGCGATCTCGTTTCCGATGAACCCGATGACGCCGGCAAATGCGAGGAGCCAGAGCTGCGACAACGTCCTCGGGTGGATGAACCGCTCGATCGTTTGACCGAGCGCGACAAGAGCGCTGATGAAGATTGCGAGCACGACTCCCAGCCCACCCAGGCGTTCCCCGCGCGCGCTCCGCAGGTAAAAGGCGATTCCTAGGGGAACCGCCGTCAGAGCATCGCCGAAGTTGTGGATCAGATCTGCGAGCAGGGCAACACTCAACGTGCGGTAGTAGATGAACGCCTGAGCGAACGCGGTGACCGTGAGAACGGCGAGGCTGAGCGAGACAGCCTTGACGCCGGCTCGTGATCGCAGGATCGACGGATCTACGAGTCCGTGCGAGTGTCCATGTTGATCGTCGTGGGCGATGCTCCTCGCATGCCCGTGCTCCCCGTGTCCGTGGTCATGGATCTCATCGCGATCGAGGTCATCGTGCGCATGGCGATGGTCGATTGCAGATGCCTGGCTCTGATGCGGCACGAGCGCAGGCTAGACAACTCCCGCACGGACGTCCCGGCTGCCCGGGCTAGCTGCCCATGCAGGCCTCCGGTCAGGCCGGAGTCCCCCGTCTGAGGGAGCGCGCCGCAAGTTTCGGCCGTCGATGGCGACTGACCAGACGTAGGCCCCAGCCCTCCACGCCCCGAAGGGATTCCAAGTGCGCAAACGACTGACTCGCATGACCCGCCGTTCCCTCGTCGGCGCGCTCGTGGGACTTGCGTTCGCCGCCGCTGCAGGCGTCGGCCTCGCGCAGGTCACGACCGGCTCGACCGAGAGCCAGCCGGCCACGAGCACGACCGAGTCCCAGACGACCTCGACACAGACCACGACGACCGGCGACCGCGAAGGACAGTCCGCGGACGACCAGGAGTCGGAGTCCGAGGTCCGGGGAGAACGATTTCGCGGACCAGGGACACACCACCTCGAGCACGACGTCGACGACCCTGTCGACGACGCACAACCAACCAGACCACGTCGACCGGCGATCGAGCCGACGGCGGGGACTTCGGCAACGGCCAGGAAAAGATGGACGTCTGCCACAAGACCGGTAACGGCGGTGAGCACACGATCAACATCGCGGCTCCCGCAGTTCCCGCGCACATGGCACACGGCGACAGCATGGGCGCATGTGCGACGACCACGACCGCGGCCGCGACAACGGCTTCGACGACGACTACCGGTACGACGACGACCAGTAGTCACGGCTCGAAGAAGCCGAAGAAGCTGAAGCCGCAGCACACGACGAGTCACGGCGCTTCGAGCCAGAGCACGTCGACCCACACCACCAAGTCGAGCCACGGCAAGTCGAACCACGGCAAGTCGAGCCACGGCGGCGGCGCCAAGTCGCACGGTGGCGGAAGCCACGGCAACGGTGGCGGCAAGGATCACGGGAAGTAGCGCGCATGTCTGACGTTTCGTAAGGAACGAGGGCCCCGCAGTGCGGGGCCCTCGCTGTTTTCAGGGCGATACGCTCCGCTCGTGATCCGGGAGCTCTTGGAAGCTCGCGGCGGCGAGGACTACGACCTCTACGCGCGCGGGATCAACCCGCAGTTCATGCGGGTGTTGAAGACGATCGGCTTCGACCGCGTGTGGGCGCGCGCCGAAGGGCAGTACCTCTACGACTCGGACGGGAACCGCTTCCTCGACATGCTCGGGGGCTTCGGGATGTTCAACGCCGGGCGGAACAATCCCCGGATCCGGGCGGCGCTCACCGAGACGCTCGAGCTCGACACTCCCGGATCGGTGCAGCTCGGCGTCTCGCTGTTGCCGGGCCTCCTCGCGGAAGAGCTGCTCAAACGGACGCCCGCACGGCTGGCGCGAGTCCTCTTCACGAGCTCGGGCACGGAGGCGGTCGAGGCGGCGCTCAAGCTCGGACGCGCGGCGACCGGGCGGTCGCGGGTCGTCTCGACCGAGCAGTCTTTCCACGGGCTGACGCTCGGCGCGCTCTCGGCGGGCGGCGATCGCCATTTCGTCGAGCGCTTCGGCCCGCTCCTACCTGGGTTCTCGAGGGTTTCGTTCGGCGACCTCGACGCACTCGAAGTTGCGCTCCGCACCGAGGATGTCGCGCTCTTTCTCGTCGAGCCCGTGCAGGGAAAGGGAGTGAACCTCCCGCCGTCCGGCTATCTGGAAGGCGCGCAGGAGCTCTGCCGGAGGTACGGCACGCTCTTTGCCGTCGACGAGGTGCAGACCGGGTTCGGCCGCACGGGCAAGCTCTTCGCCTTCGAGCACTGGGGGCTCGAGCCGGACCTCGTCACGGTGGCGAAGTCGCTGTCGGGCGGCTACGTCCCCGTCGGCGGTCTGCTCATGTCACAGCACGTGTACGACGCCGTGTTCGACTCGCTCGAGCATTCGGTAAGCCACGGCTCGACATTTGCGCCGAACGACCTCGCGATGGCGGCGGGGCTCGCGACCCTGCGCGAGCTCGACGACGCCGATCTCGTCGAGCGGTCTGCGCGTCTCGGTGCGCGCCTGCTCGAGCTGACGCGCACGTTGGCCGACGAGCACGAGGTCGTGCGCGAGGTGCGCGGGCTCGGGCTGATGTGGGCGATGGAGTTCGGCGAGCCGGAGTCCGGCAGCGTCGCCTGGCGTCTGATGGAACGGATGCAGGCCGGTCTCTTCGCTCAGCTCGTCGTCGTGCCGCTGTTCACGAAACACCACATCCTCAGCCAGGTGGCCGGGCACGACCTACCCGTGCTGAAGGGGTTACCGCCGCTCGTCGTGACCGAACAGGATCTGGAGGAATTCGCCGCCGCCCTCGACGACGTGATCGCGAAAGCCGGCCGACCGACGCGCGTCGCGGGCCTCGCGCTGCGCGCGGCACGAGCTCGCTAGATGTCGGTCAGCTCGGCGTGGCGCTCGCTGATGCACTGGCGCGCCCAGATCTCCGCCAGCGTGACGAGGCGCTCGCAGAACTTCCTGCGCTCCGCTCGGTCGTCCGGCACGTTGTCCGGCGCGACCGAGACTCGCACCTGACGGAGGACGACCTCGGCGTCCTCCGACAGCTCGTGCCGCTCTTCGCCGACGATCGAGATCTCGCCCGCCTCGGAGACGAGCAGCTTGCCGAGCTCCTCGAGCTCCGCGGAGGTCGCGTCGCGCCCGGCGAAGACGCCGAAGTTGATCCGAAGCTCGAGGCCGGCGGGCTCCTGGTCGACGGCGAAGGCGATGGCGTTTTCGACCTGCATTGAAAGTCGTATTACCGTCTCGCCAAAGAGCTAACCCTCCCTCGGCTCCCAGCGGAACTTTCGTATGGCTACGGCCATTCCGAAGATTCCCCAGGCTATGAGGATGGCCACGGCCCGTGGCCGGTCCCAGATCTGCTGGCCGTGGAGGTAGATGCCATTGATGAGATCGATGAGGGGCTTCAGCGGCAGCACGGCGCCGATCGCGCGCAATGCCTGCGGGTAGTGACGGGTCGGGCCGAACGAGCCGCTCAGGAATGCCATCGGCAGCACGATGACGTTGACGATTGCGGACGACCCTTCCAGCGAGCGGATGAAGCCGGTCAAGGCAAGCCCGAGAGCCGCGAACACCGCCGCCCCGAGCGCCAGGGCAAGAGCGAGCGAGACCACGTTGTGCGGCCACGGCGTCGACTTCAGCACCTTGCCGAGCACGAAGAGTGACACGGCCTGCACCGCGAACACCACCATGATCGACGTCAGGACTGCGACGAGATACGTCGCGGGCGGTAGCGGTGTCGAACGGATTCGCTTCAGAATCCCGAGCTCCCGGCGCGCGACGATGATCAGCGCGAGCCCGGCGAACGCCGTGGTCGCCGCGCCGTAGCCGAGCATGCCTGCCAGCAGCGCCCACGACGCCGGTCGTCCGTAGATGCGGCCGTTGTAGACGGCTGTCAGAAGTGTGAACAGCAACAGCGGAAAGAGGAAGACGAACACCGCGGATTCGCGACTGCGCCAGAACAGGAGCTGCTCCCACTTGAGCTGGCGGCGGTAGAGCCTCATCGCTCCTCGGGCGCGGTCAGCGAGAGATACACGTCCTCGAGTGTGGGCCGGCGAACCTGAAGTCCTTCGACCTCACGGCCTTCGGCAAGCGCCGCCGCGGTCAGTTCCTGCAAGAGGCGGGTCGGCTCTGTTGTATGGATCACGACCTCGTGCCCGTCCTGGCGGTAACGCACCTCGGTCTCGCTCGACCCGCCGGTGAGCTCCGCAGGGGTTCCCTCACGAATGATCCGGCCCTCGCGGAGGACGGCGACGCGGTCCGCGAGCTGCTCGGCCTCGTCGAGGTAATGCGTCGTCAGCAGAATCGTCTTGCCGAGCGAGCGCAGCGCCCGGATCATGTCCCACGCCGCACGGCGTGCCGCAGGATCGAAACCGGTGGTCGGCTCGTCGAGGAAGACGAGGTCCGGGTCGCCGACAAGCGCTACTCCGAGGTCGAGCCTGCGCTTCTGACCGCCGGAAAGAGTCTTCACGCGCGCGTCGCGCTTCTCCTCGAGGCCGACGAGCTTGATCACCTCGTCGACGTCGCGCGGCCGGTCGTAGTACCCGGCGAACATGCGGTGCGTCTCGGCGACCGTGATCGTCGGCCAGAGCTGCGACTGCTGCAGCACCACGCCGATCCGCTCTCTGAAGGCCGGGCCGGCTCGTCCCGGATCGAAGCCCAGAACGTCGACCTCACCCGCGTCGCGGGGCCGGTAACCCTCCAGAATCTCGATCGTGGTCGTCTTGCCGGCGCCGTTCGGGCCGAGGAGACCGAAGACCTGGCCCTCTGGGATCTCGAAGCTGATCTCGCGGACCGCCTCGTGGTCACCGTAGGACTTCCGCAGGCCGTGGACGGAGATCGCAGCCGCGGGCACCCGTCCATGGTAGAGATCGTCCTGTGACCACACTGCGCTACGTCGTCGCGGACGTCTTCACGGACGAGGCCTTGACCGGAAACCAGCTGGCCGTCTTCACCGACGGTCGCGGCGTCGACGACGAGACGATGCTGAAGCTTGCACGGGAGATGAACTTCTCGGAGACGGTCTTCGTGTTGCCGCCGGAGTCAGACGGGCACGCGCGGATCCGCATCTTCACGCCGAAGGTGGAGCTGCCCTTCGCCGGGCATCCCGTTCTCGGCTCGGCGTTCGTTCTCGGCGCGCCGCTCCAGCTCACGGAGATCCGGCTCGAGACCGACGCTGGTGTGATTCCCATCACGCTCGAGCGAGAAGGCGCGCGCATCGTGTTCGGCCGGATGCAGCAGCCGATTCCGAACTGGAAGCCGTTCGCGCAGGCGGAAGAGCTGCAGGAGCTCCTCGGTGTGCGCTCGCAGCTGCCCGTCGAGGAATACGACCTCGGACCGCATCACGTCTTCCTGGAGCTCGGCAGCGAGGCAGAGGTTGCGGCCCTCGAACCCGACTTCGGCGCGCTCGGGCGCCTGACGGAGCTCGGGGTCAACTGCTTCGCCGGCTCGGGAACGCACTGGAAGACACGGATGTTCGCGCCGACGAGCGGTGTCGATGAGGATCCCGCGACCGGCTCTGCGTGCGGACCGCTCGGCATCCACCTCGTGCGGCACGGCCGCATCCAAACCGGCGAAGAAGTCGAGGTGTCACAGGGCGCCGAGATCGGCCGCCCGTCCAAGCTCTTCGTCCGGGTGGACGGCACACCGGAGCAGATCGAGCGCGTCGAGGTCGGCGGCTCCGCCGTCGTCGTCGCGCGCGGCGAGTTCCGCCTCTAGAGAAACGCGACCGCCTGGATCTCCGGCAGCTCCGGCACGAGCGAGCGCCAGAAGACGCCGCCGTTCTCCGACAGGTAGAGCCGGTTGCGCGCAGCGAACAGCATCAGGTCGGGGTTGTCGTCGTCGATCGCGATCGCAAAGCCGGCGGGCAGGCCGCCGCCTGCCTCTCGCCACGTGCTGCCCGCGTCGTTCGAGAGGGCAAGCGGTGGGCGCCGGTCGACGACGGCGACGATGGTTGCACCCGAGGCGGCCGCTGCGACGACGCGTGGGAGCTCGACTTTGATGCGCACCGGTTCGAAGTCCTCGCCTGCACCGAGCACCTCCTCGGCCTCCAGGTCGACGAGGTACGTGCCGGACGCGGTGCGAACCGCAGCGATCACGTCATGGCGCCCGTCAGCAACGCCGCAACGACGCCCGTTGCCTGCCGTGCTGCCGACACCGGCGCAAGACCCTGAGCCCTGCCCGCGAGGTAGGCGGCGGAGAAGGCGTCACCGGAGCCGGTCGGGTCTGTGGCGATCGGCCAGGCGCCCACCTTCTCGGACTGGCCCTTGTAGTACACGCGCGAGCCGCGCTCCCCGTACGTGACGAGCACCTCCGGGACACCGAGCTTGTCGACGGCGCCGATCACCTCGGCCTCCTCCTCGGCCAGCTTCAGGATCTGCACGTGCTCGAGCAGCGCGGGATCGAAGTTCGCATCGAGTTTGAGCGGGCCGAGCTCGGCGGCGCGGACGAGACCCTGGCCGTCGAACGAAAGGCGGCGGCCGCGCGCGATTGCGGCGAGCGTTTCTGTCGGGAAGTCCGATCGCAGCAGCGGCGCGACGTGCACCCAGGCGCCCGGTGCCAGAATCTCGGCGTCGGCGGGCGTCCAGGGATTACCGAGGTGCTCGACGGTCATGATGCGCACCGAGCCTTCGTAGTGAAACGAGAACGAGGTAGTGTCGCTTCCCTCTAGCGAGACGACGGGCAGTCCGAGAGCCGTCAGCTTGCGGACGTAGTCGAGCCGCTCTTCCGGTCCGCAGCGGGTGTAGATCGTCGCTCGCGACCCGAGCCCGCGCCAGGCTCGTGCCGCGTAGTACGGCCCGCCGCCGATCCGCGGCGGGCTGCCGTCAACCCGGTCGCGCGCGAGGTTCCCGACGAGGGCGAGCGGCGGCACGCGGCGAGCCTAGCGTTACGGCGAGAGCGGTCAGCAGAAAAGCGACCGCGAAGCTCGGCAGCGAAGCGCCGATCTGGTACGACGGCGTCGGCAGGTGGCCGATCCAGCGGGACCAGAAGCCGAGATCGGCCGGCTGGTACAGCCACTCGTAGACGAAGAAGCCGACGAGCCAGGCGACGATCGGGCCTGGACGTACTGCCGGCCCGTCGAAGACGTGCTCCCGGGTGTAGTGCGCGCCGGCCAGCAACCAATCCGCGACCAGCACTCCGAGGAGCGGCACGAAGACGGCGCCGAGCAGCAGCAGAAACCGTTGGTAGCTCCGCATGTCGATCGCAAGCGCGCCGGCAGTTGCCAGCGCGGACGCGCCGACGATGAGGGCACGCTGGGGAATCCGAGGGAAGAGGTTCTGCGTCGAGACGGCACCCGAGTAGACGTTCGCGAACGCCTCGTCGGTCTCGTCGACGGTGAGCGCCAGCAGTGCGAGCGCTGCCGCAAGCCCGCCCCCGGCGATCGCGACCAGCAGCAATTCCGGCCTGCTCGGATCGAGCCCGCGTGACAGCACGAGGATCGAACCGAAGCCGAACTGGAAGAGCGTCGGCAGGAAGTAGCCGATCCCGACTCCGTAGAACGCGCTGCGCCGGTCCCGCGAGAAACGTGTGTAGTCCGCGACGAGCGGCGCCCAGGACACGGTGACGGCGACGACGGTGTCGACCGCGAGCCAGAAGGACCCCTTGTGCCCGCCTTCGGTCCAGCTCCGGCCGAGATTTGCGCCGTCGACGATCCACCAGGCGAGGTACACCACGGATGCAAGGACCGCCCAGATCGCGAACTTCCGTACGAAGCGGCGCACGAAGCCCACGGGCCCGAGGAGTGCGAGCACCGCCGCGACGACGCCGAACAGGAGCTTCCACGCCCACACCGCCTTGAACCCGAAGAGCTTGTCGCAGAGGAGGCCGGCCGCCGTTGCGATCACGATCAGCTCGAAGATCGCCCAGCCGAGACACTGCAGGATGTTGAGCGCCGTCGGGAGATACGAGCCGCGGCGTCCGAGTGGTGCCCGCTGCAGCACCATCGCCGGCACGCGCGCGTCCGCGCCGATCAGCGCGGCAACGGCGAGCATCAGGTTCCCGATCACCGCCCCGACGAGCGTCGCGGCGAGCGCGTCGCGCAGCGGCAAATCGAAGTAGGCGGGCAGAACGAGCACCAGCAACGAGATGCCGAGGTTCGTCCAGAGCAGCGTCGTGTCCATGAGGCCGAGGACGCGCAGGCGATCCGGAACCGGCTCGATTCCCCACTGTGGTGTGTCCCGCAATGTTCGCTCCCTTCGCTGGTCCTAACCAGATCAGGTTCGACGGGTGTGATCTCAGCGCCGTTCAACGAGCCGCAGCGCACCCCGGCCTCGGTAGGGTACCCGGCTCGATGACCCCGGTTCGAGCCTTCAGCCTCTGCCTCGCGGCCCTCCTGGTCGTCCTCGCCGGCTGCGGCAGCAGCCCGAAAACCGTCACGAAGGCCGAGTACCAGACGGAGATCCAGACGGTGGGCGCCGATCTCACGGCGGCGGGTAGCCAGCTCGGGAAGTCGATCGACATCGCGACGTTCAACGAGTCCGTCGACAACTTCCAGACGCACCTGCGCGACGCCTCGAAGAAGCTCAACGGACTGAAGCCGCCGGCGAACACCCAGGACGTCAACAAGCTACTGGCCGGCTCGTTCCACGACCTGGCCGACGAGCTCGAGCCGGTGAAGGACGCCCGGCGGGAGAGCATCGTCAAGGCCCGCGAGGCGCTGGCCAAGGTCGGCAAGTCGCAGGCGGTCGAGGACGGAAGAACAGCGATCCAGAAGCTGCAGAAGCTCGGCTACGACACGTCCGAGCTCGGCGCGCTCTAAGAGGCTAGACAGGTAGTTCGGGGGCGATGCGCTCTGCGAGCGCTTCGGCGACCGCACGGCCGACTTCATCCGAGTGCTTGATCAAGGCGCCGAAGTCGCGCTCGGTGATGACCAGCACGCGCACCGGAGTGGTCGCCGTGACGTTCGCCGTGCGAGGCATCTTCGTCACGAGCGCGATCTCGCCGAAGAAGTCGCCTTCCTTCATCGTGTTGATGCTGCGGTCGCCCTTCGTCACGTCGGCCTCGCCCTCGAGCAGGACGAAGAACTCGCGGCCGCGGTCGCCTTCGACCGCCATCACCTTGCCCTGCGGCAGGTCGAGCTCGTCGGCGATCTGCGCCACCTCTTCGAGCCCTTTCTTCGAGAGCTTCGAGAAGAGCGGCACCCGCTTGATCAGCTCGATCTTGCCGTCCTTGCCCAGGCGCATATGGCGACCTTAACTGCCTTCCGAGGGCTTGGCTACGGTGAGCGGATGGATGTCGTTCCGGCCGTTTTCGGGGCTGCGGCCGGCCTCGCGGGCCTGCTGTTGGTCTTCCTCGGAGTGTCGATCTCGGCGTTCCAGTCTTTTGCGGGCGACACGCCGGCCGCAGCCACCGCGGGCTACCGGCGCGCCGGGAGCTGGATCCTCAGCGCCTTCCTGGTTGCTCTCGCCGACGTCGCCGTGGCGTTCGCGTGGTTGCTGTCACCGCAGCGCGCCTTGCGCGACCTCGCCGTGACGCTCTTCGCGCTCGTGCTCGCCGCGACGGCGTGGGCCGCGGTCGCGACGACGAGGGTCGTGCTTTGGCGCTGAGCCTCAACAAGCTCAAGCGCCTCGGCGACGCCGGACTCGTGGACCTGTTCGAGACAGACCGGAAGCTCTGGACGGCGATGGCGAAGGACGCCTACGCGTACACGAGCAAGTTCGTGCGCGGGTCGGGCAACGAGGTCAGGCCCGACGATGTCGTCCCGACGCTGACGCCGGCGCTCGAAGTCTCGGACCGGCTGCGCACCTACCTGGCGGAACGAAAGCTCTCCCAGCAGTACTGGTACGTCTGGTTCGCGGAGCTCGTGGTCGACCGTCTCTGGCCTGATCTACACTGAGCGCATGGCGGGTACGCCGGATGATGAGGATCGGCAGGCGAGGGAGTTCATCGACCGGGTCGTCGAGACCCAGGCGAAGCACGGCTACGGCGTGAAGCTCTCGAAGAAGCGCTACGAGGAAGCCGTCGCCCGCGTGGCCGCGGGCTTCCGGGGCCTCACCGACGCGTCGAAGGGCCGCGCCGCGTAGCCACGTCCCGAACGGCAGGGGTCAGACCCCAGCTGTTCGGGTCACGTATCGAGGAGACGTCTCAGCACGTACGGGAGAATCCCGCCGTGCTGGAAGTATTCGCGCTCGCGCGGCGTGTCGAGGCGAACCCGCGCGCGAAACTCCTTGCCGTCGGCGCGCACGGTGACCTCGTCAGCGTTGCCGTTGTCGACACCCTCGACGGCAAACTCCTCGCGCCCGGTCAGGCCCAGTGTCGTCGGTGTTTCCCCGTCGAGGAACTGCAGCGGGAGAATCCCCATCATCAGCAGGTTCGAACGATGGATGCGCTCGTACGACTCGGCGATCACCGCCCGCACACCGAGGAGGTTCGGGCCCTTGGCAGCCCAGTCGCGCGACGAGCCGGAGCCGTACTCCTTCCCCGCGATGACGATCAGCGGCGTTCCCTCCGCGAGGTAGCGCTCGGACGCGTCGTAGATCGTCAGCTCCTCGCCGCTCGGCACGTGCACCGTCACCGTCCCCTCGGACCCCGGGACCATCAGATTCCTGAGTCGCACGTTGGCGAACGTCCCGCGCACCATCACCTCGTGGTTGCCGCGCCTCGACCCGTACGAGTTGAAGTCCTTCCGTTCGACACCGTGCTCCACCAGGTACTTCCCGGCGGGAGAGCCGGGGCTGATCGACCCGGCCGGAGAAATGTGATCCGTCGTCACCGAGTCGCCGAGCACGACGAGGCAGCGCGCGCCGTGGACGTCCTCGACGGCCTCGGGCTCCCGTGACATCCCATCGAAGTACGGCGGCTGCCGCACGTACGTCGACGCCGGATCCCAGGCGAAGAGGTCGCCCTCGGGAATCGGCAGCTCGCGCCACGCCGGATCTCCTGTGAAGACGTCGGCGTAGGTCCGGGAGAACATCTCGCCGCGGACGGCGCGCGTGATCGTCTCCTGAATCTCGTCCGCGGTCGGCCAGAGATCGCGCAGGTAGACGTCGTTCCCGTCCTGGTCCTGCCCCAGCGGCTCACCGATGAGGTCGACGTCCATCCTGCCCGCAAGCGCGTACGCGACGACGAGCATCGGCGACGCGAGGTAGTTCGCCTTCACCTCGGGATGGATGCGCGCCTCGAAGTTCCTGTTCCCCGAGAGAACCGAGCACACGACGAGGTCGCTCTCGACGACCGCCTTCGAGATCGGCTCCGGCAACGGGCCTGAGTTGCCGATGCAGGTCGTGCAGCCGTACCCGACCGTCTGGAAGCCCAGCTCGTCGAGGTATTTCGTCAGACCAGCCTGGTCGTAGTACTCCGTCACGACCTTCGAGCCCGGGGCAAGGCTGGACTTCACCCAAGGCTTCCGCCGCAGACCGCGCTCGACCGCCTTCTTCGCCATCAGGCCGGCGCCGATCATCACCTGCGGGTTCGACGTGTTCGTGCACGAGGTGATCGCCGCGATCACCACCGACCCGTGGTCGAGCTCGAACTGTTCGCCGTCGAGCTCCGCACTGACGGGGCCCGGCCGCTCGGCGACGGCGACCGCGCTGACCTCGATCCGACTGATGCCCGGCGGTGCGCCGTGCCCGGGGTCGACGGTCGTCGGGGTATCGCTCGCCGGAAAGGACTCGGCCATCGCTTCGTCGTGCTCGTTGCCGTAGTCGACACCGAAGCTCTCCAGCTCTCCGAGAAAGGATTCCTTGGCGTCGCGCAGCGGGACGCGGTCCTGCGGCCGGCGCGGGCCTGCAAGCGACGGCTCGACCTGCGAAAGGTCGAGCTCCAGCACCTGCGAATACTCGGGCTGGTGGTCCGGGTCGTGCCACAGCGCGTTCTCCTTGCAGTACGCCTCGACGAGCGCGACGTGTTGCTCGTCGCGTCCCGTCAGGCGCAGGTACTTGAGCGTCTCGTCGTCCACGGGGAAGAACCCACAGGTAGCGCCGTACTCGGGCGACATGTTCCCGATCGTCGCGCGATCTGCGAGGGGCAGCCCGACAAGGCCGTGACCGAAGTACTCGACGAACTTCCCCACGACACCGGCCTTCCGCAGCTGCTGCGTGACCGTGAGGACGAGGTCGGTCGCGGTGGCGCCTTCCGGGAGAGAGCCCGTGAGCCTGAACCCGACGACCTGCGGCATCAGCATCGACACCGCTTCGCCGAGCATCGCAGCCTCGGCTTCGATGCCGCCGACGCCCCAGCCGAGCACGCCGAGCCCGTTGACCATCGTCGTGTGCGAATCCGTGCCGACGAGCGTGTCGGGAAACGCACGTCCGTCACGGGTCTCGATCACCCGCGCGAGGAACTCCAGGTTGACCTGGTGGACGATCCCGGTGTTCGGCGGGACGACCTTGAAGTTGTCGAACGCGGTCTGCCCCCAGCGCAGGAATGCGTAGCGCTCGCGGTTGCGCTGGAACTCGAGCTCGGCGTTACGGAACATCGCGCGCGCGGTGGCGTACTCGTCGACCTGCACCGAATGGTCGATCACGAGCTCGGCCGGTAGCTGCGGGTTGATCTGCGTCGGGTCACCGCCGAGGTCGGCCATCGCGTTCCGCATCGCCGCCAGGTCGACGACCGCCGGCACCCCCGTGAAGTCCTGGAGAAGCACGCGTGCCGGGCGGAACGAGATCTCCTCCGACGGCTCTGCTTCGGGCTGCCAGCGCCTGAGCGCCTCGGCGTCGGCCTCCTCGCCGTGTCGGAGCGCGTTCTCGAGCAGGATCCGGAGCGTGTAGGGGAGCCGTTCGGCGCCCTCGATCCGGAAGATCTCGTGGCTGCCGCCGCCGGCGCTGAGGGTGGAAGGGCTCACGCCGTCGATTGTATGGAACGGCCTGCGGTTCCCATTTGACGTGGTGTGCGCTTGTCCCTATTGTCCACCGATTCAGTGGACTAATAAGGGGAGCGCATGCGACGAATTAGCCTAGCTTTGTTGATAGCCCTGCTTCTTCCGGCCCTCGCCGCAGGCGCTTCGAAGGACACGAAGCTGACGCTCGTGGCCTACTCGACGCCCAAGGACGCCTACGGGCAGCTCATCTCTTCCTTCCAGAAGACCGGAGCCGGGAACGGCGTCACCTTCTCCCAGTCCTACGGGGCGTCCGGCGAACAGAGCCGGGCGGTTGCCGCCGGGCTCGACGCCGACATCGTCGCGTTCTCGCTCGAACCGGACATCACGTCGCTCGTCCAGAAGAAGCTGGTCGCGAAGAGCTGGAACAAGGACAAGTTCCACGGCATGGTGACGCGCTCGGTCGTTGTGTTCATCGTCCGTGACGGCAACCCGAAGAAGCTCAAGACCTGGAACGACCTCCTGAAGCCCGGCGTGCAGGTGATCACGCCTAACCCGTTTACCTCGGGTGGCGCGCGCTGGAACGTGATGGCCGCGTACGGCGGCGCTCTCCGCTCGGGCAAGACGCCGAAGCAGGCCGTCGACTACCTCGGGAAGATGTGGAAGCACGTCGTCTCGCAACCGACGAGTGCACGCGAAGGCCTCGTGCAGTTTCTTGCCGGGCGCGGTGACGTCTTCCTCGCGTACGAGAACGAGGCGATCTTCGCGCAGAAGAAGGGCCAGCCTGTCCAGTTCGTGATCCCGAAGGCGACGATCCTGATCGAGAACCCGATCGCCGTCACCTCGACGTCGAAGCACAAGGTCGAGGCGAACGCGTTCGTGAAGTTCCTGCGCACCTCGACTGCTCAAAGGATCTTTGCGCAGAACGGCTATCGGCCGGTCGTCGCGAGCGCGGCCAAGGGCTTCAACTTCCCCACGCGGCCTCAGCTCTTCACGATCAAGTACGTCGGCGGCTGGGCGAAGGTCGAGAAGAAGTTCTTCGATCCAAACACCGGCGTGATGGCGAAGATCCAGGGGTCCGGTGGCGGCTAGAGCCGCCGCGCTGCCGTCGCCCAGGGCCCGGCGCTCACCTGCGCCGGGCCTTGCCGTCGGTCTCAGCACGCTCTACCTGAGCGTGATCGTCCTCCTCCCGCTCGCGGCGCTCTCCTGGCGCGCGCACGGCTGGGACGCGGTCGCGAGCGCTCAGGCCGTTTCGTCGCTCAAGCTCACGCTCGGCGTGTCGATGGTCGTCGCGCTCGTCAACGCCGTGGCGGGAACGATGATCGCCTGGACGCTCGTGCGCGACCGCTTCGTGGGACAGGGATTCGTCAATGCGCTCGTCGATCTCCCGTTCGCGCTCCCGACCATCGTCGCCGGCCTGACGCTGCTTGCTCTGTACGGGCCGAAGTCGCCTACAGGCGTCAACGTCGCCTTCACACGCTGGGCGATCCTGGTTGCGCTCCTCTTCGTCACGCTGCCGTTCGTCGTGCGGACCGTCCAGCCGGTGTTGCTCGAGCTCGACACTGAGATGGAGGATGCGGCGGCGTCACTCGGCGCAGGGCGCCTGGCGACGTTCCGGCGAGTGATTCTCCCGAACATCCTGCCGGCGATTCTTTCGGGCGTCGCGCTCGCATTCGCTCGTGCAGTCGGCGAGTTCGGCTCCGTCGTGCTGATCTCGGGCAACCTGCCGTTCAAGACGGAGGTCGTGTCCGTCTACGTGTTCGGACGAATCGAGAGCGGTGACGCCGGCGGCGCGGCTGCTGCGTCGGTCGTCATCCTCGCCATCTCGTTCGCGGTGCTGCTCGCGATCGGCGGTTTCCGCCGCTGGGTGACTCGACATGATCGGTAAGTACGTCGTCCGCTTCGCCGCGCTCGGCTACATCGCCGCGCTACTCGCTGCGCCGCTCGGCTACGTCTTCTGGCGAACGTTCCGGCACGGACTCGGCCCGGCCTGGGCCGCCGTCACCACACCGGACGCCGTGCACGCGCTGAAGGTGACGCTGATCCTGACGGCGATCGCCGTGCCGGCCAACACGATCTTCGGCATCCTCGCCGCGCTGTCGATCGTCCGGTATCGCTTCCCCGGTGCGGGGCTCTTCAACGCCGTGGTGGATCTCCCGCTGGCGCTCTCGCCGGTCGTCGTCGGCCTGGCACTCCTCATCCTCTACGGGCGTGGCGGCTGGCTCGGCGGTCATGGCGTCGTGTTCGCGCTCCCCGGGATGGTGCTCGCCACGATCTTCGTCTCGCTGCCGTTCGTCGTGCGAGAGGTGGTGCCGGTCCTGCGCGAGATCGGGACGGAGCAGGAGCAAGCGGCCGCGACGCTGGGCGCCTCGACGATTCAGACGTTCACGCGTGTGACCTGGCCGGCCATCCGCTGGGCGACCGCGTACGGCGTCGTGCTCACGACTGCCCGGGCGCTCGGCGAGTTCGGCGCGGTGAGCGTCGTGTCAGGCCGACTGGCCGGCAAGACCGAATCCTTGACCCTGTACGTGCAGGACCGCTACCAGTCGTTCGATGAGGTCGGTGCCTATGCTTCTGCAGTCGTGCTCGCGCTGATCGCGGTGTCCACTCTGGTCTTGATGACGACGCTGAAGCCGAAGGAGGAGACCCGATGATCGAGGCGCGCGGGATCGTGAAGCGTTTCGGTGACTTCACCGCTCTCGACGGCGTTTCCGTCGACGTCCCCAGCGGGTCGCTGACGGCGCTCCTCGGCCCGAGCGGGAGCGGCAAGTCGACGCTCTTGCGCGTGATCGCCGGGCTCGAGACTCCTGACGAGGGCAAGGTCGTCCTCGCGGGCGAGGACGTG
Organism: uncultured Actinomycetes bacterium; assembly: GCA_963804935.1. GTDB lineage: Bacteria > Actinomycetota > Thermoleophilia > Gaiellales > Gaiellaceae > 3-1-20CM-4-69-9. The sequence continues at coordinate 93,692 of CAWDSD010000017.1, read as the reverse complement.
ACGCGCGTCGCTCCGCAGGAACGAGGCGTGGGCTTCGTCTTCCAGCATTACGCCGCGTTCAAGCACATGACCGTTTGGGAGAACGTCGCGTTCGGGTTGAAGATCCGCCGCCGTCCGCGGGCCGAGGTCAAGCAACGCGTAGCCGAGCTGCTCGAGTTGGTGCAGCTCGCGCGGCTCGGCGACCGCTATCCCGCGCAGCTCTCCGGCGGGCAGCGGCAGCGGATGGGCCTGGCGCGCGCGCTTGCCGTCGATCCGAAGGTGCTGCTCCTCGACGAGCCGTTCGGCGCGCTCGATGCGCGCGTACGGAAGGAGCTGCGGCTCTGGCTTCGCCGGCTCCACGACGAGACGCACACGACGACGGTGATCGTCACGCACGACCAGGAAGAGGCGATGGAGGTCGCGGACTGCGTCGTCGTCATGAACGCCGGTCGCATCGAGCAGACGGCGCCGCCGCGCGAGCTCTACGACAACCCCGCCAACGAGTTCGTCATGTCGTTCGTAGGCCCGGTCAACCGCCTGGGTGACACGTTCATCCGCCCACATGACGTCGAACTCCTGCTCGAGCCCAACGGCTCCACGCAGGAGGCGATGGTGCAGCGCCTCGTTCATCTCGGCTTCGAGGTCCGCGTCGAGCTCGTGCGCGACGACGGCGAGACGCTTTCCGCGCAACTGACCCGCGAACAGGTCGAAGGGCTGGAGCTGCAGGCGGGGCAGATCGTCTACGTCCGCCCGATGCGGCAGACCGTCTTCGCGGACTAGTGCGGCTGCCAGGCGTCCGGGTCGGCCGCCAGCTCCTCGATCGAGACCGGCAGCTCGCCGCGCGCCAGATCGGCGATCGTGACCTGCTCCAAAACGGCGCGCAAGTTCGCGCGCACCGCGATCCAGACTTCGCGTAGGCGTTCCGCCGAGCCCGCGTATTCGACCTGCTCGGGGCCGACGCCACGCACGTTCGCGATCGGTCCCTCCACGCCGCGGATCACCTCGGCCACCGTGATCTCCTCCGCCGGTCGCGCGAGCCAGTAGCCGCCGTCGACGCCACGCTGGCTACGGACGACTCCGGCGTGGCGGAGGTCTCCGAGGATGTTTTCGAGGAACTTAAGCGGGATCTCCTGCGCCTGGGCGATCCGCTCGCCCTTGACGGGGCCGTCTCCGGACGCTGCGAGCTCGATCACCGCCCGCAGCGCGTAATCCGCTTTGGCCGAGACGCGCACGGGTCCATTGTGGCGAAAGGAACGGCCGCGACTCAGAGAGCCGCGGCCGCCTTTGTCGTGGTTAGCCGATGACCGTCACGTAGAACGAGTGGTCCGCCAGCGCACCAGTCTGGTTATGCGTCTCGACGATCACTCCCTGGTTCGTGTTCGTGGTCGCGCAGTTGACGCCCTCGGCGCCGGCACCGCACGGTCCGGCCACGGTCTCACCGCGGTCGGTCGTGCCGCCGTCGCCGGCGAAGCCGCCGGAAGCCATGATCGGCTTGCCCGTCACGGTGCTGCCGAAGTTGAGGACGTATCGCCCCGTCGTGTGCGACGAGAGCGTGATACCCCCGGACTGAGCGGCGATGCCGCCGTCGGGCCGGACGAGCACCCACTTCACGGTCGACGATCCACTCGAGCCGGCGGGACCGGCCGGGCCCTGCGGACCGGCGGGCCCTGCAGGACCTGCAGGACCGGCTGCACCGCGCGGGAGCTGCCCCGCCTTGAAGTCACGTGCCAGCAGCGAGTGGTCCTTGACCTGGATGCTCCCCACGCTGTTCCGCGGCAGCGCCTTGCTGGCCGCATAGCCGGTGCCCCCGAGTGTCAGCAGCAGAGCGAGGCAGCCGATGACCATTGCAGGCGACGGCGTGAACCTCTTGATCAGACTCATGGGTGATTCCCCCTCTAGATTGTGGTTCTGGGCGACTTGACGTCCCCTACCCTAGGAAGCGCTCTTTAGAGCGGTGTAAAGGCGGTCCAAACCCAGGGAAAAGCCCGCTCTTTGCGGCTCCAGTCAGTTCGTGACTGCAGGCTGGCCCTGACAGGCGCGCGGCCATCGCGGCGAGGCCGGCCGCCATAGCGACGGCTACCGCGGCGACGGAGCTAAAGAGGCCAATTGCCCTGCTTCGCCGCGTCACCTCATCGGGCACCAAACCGCGCGGCCTCTTCCGAGCCGCCCGTTGCATCGCCGGCGCTATAGGAATGGGCGCCGGCCCCGGCGAGCTTGCCGCCGTCGACGATCAGGTACTCCTCCCTGATCGGGCGGCCGTCGAGCCAGCACTCGAGGATTTCGCGAACGCCGGCGGCATACCGGGTCTGGGCCGAAAGGCTCGTGCCGGAGTTGTGTGGAGTCATGCCGTGGTGCGGCATCGTCCGCCAGGGATGATCCTGCGGGGCGGGCTGGGGAAACCAGACGTCGCCTGCGTAGCCCGCGAGTTGTCCGCTCTCGCACGCCCGCGCGATCGCATCTCGATCGCAGATTTTGCCGCGCGCAGTGTTCACGATGTATGCGCCGCGCTTCATCTTGCTGATCAACTCGTCGTTGAAGAGGTGCTCGGTCTCCGGATGCAGCGGCGCATTGATCGTCACCACGTCGCACACACGAACCAGCGACTCGACGTCCGGGTGGTACGTGACGCCCAGCTCCTCCTCGACCTCGGTCGGAAGGCGGTGCTTGTCGGTGTAGTGCAGCCCAACTTCGAACGGCTTCAGCCGTCGCAGCACGGCCGAGCCGATTCGCCCCGCGGCCACGGTTCCGACCTGCATTCCCTCCAGGTCGTAGGACCGAGACACGCAGTCGGCGATGTTCCAGCCTCCGTCGAGAACCCACTGGTGGGCGGGGAGGTAGTTGCGCACGAGCGTGAGGATCACCATCACCACGTGCTCGGAGACGCTGATGCTGTTGGAGTAGGTGACCTCTGTGACCGTGATCCCGCGGTCGATCGCCGCCTGGAGGTCGACGTGGTCCGACCCGATTCCGGCCGTCAGCGCCAGCTTGAGGTTCGGCGCCTTGGCGATTCGCTCCGCGGTCAGATACGCGGGCCAGAAGGGCTGTGAGATCACGACCTCCGCGTCCGGGAGCTCACGTTCGAAGACCGAGTCGGGCCCGTCCTTGTCGGAGGTCACGATGAGCTTGTGCCCGCGCTCCTCGAGGAATTTCCGGAGCCCGAGCTCGCCCGAAACGCTCCCGAGCAACTCCCCCGGCGTGAAGTCGATTCCCTCGGGAGTCGGCGTGGTCTGGCCGTCGTAGTAGCTCTCGATCTTCGGGACGTCGTCACGCGCGTATGCCGGCGGATACCCGTCGACGGGATCGTCGTAGAGAACGCAGAGGACGTTCGCCATGCTTCCCATCCTTCCTGGAGTTTGTGTCTAGGACATTCTCGTCCGACAAAACAAGCCCAGGAGCCTTAACCGTGCCTTAACGGACCACAACCGTGCGTTAAGCCCGTCGCCGCTAGAACGGAGCTGTGCATCGCACCCTCCACCTAGGGAGCCGCGCCGCCGTGCTTCTCGCCACTGCCTTGCTCGGTGGCGTCCTTGCGCTCGGCGGCGCGGCCGCGTTGGGGAAGCTCGGTGATCACACGACGATCATCCGGGAGGAAGTGGCGCCGAGCTCACCGGCCCCGGCGGCCTTCCAGCAGGACAAGCGGATGTCGATCAACGAGATCTACCGGGCGTCGGCTCCCGGAGTGGTGCACATCGAAACGACGTCACGCGTCCAGCAGTCCACCGATTTCTTCGGCAATTCCTTCGGTGGGAGCCAGACGCAGCGTGCGCTCGGCTCCGGCTTCGTCATCGACAAGGCCGGCCACGTCGTGACGAATTACCACGTCGTTCGTGGGGCGAGCACGATCCAGGTCAGCTTTTCGAACAATGAGCGCTTCAAGGCGAAGGTGGTCGGGGTCGATCCGTCGACTGACATCGCGGTGCTGCAGGTCAAGGTCAAGTCGCGCGCGCTCAAGGCCCTCCCGCTCGGCAACTCCGACTTCGTGCGGGTCGGCGACCAGGTGATCGCAATCGGGAACCCGTTCGGCCTCGACCGCTCTGTTACCTCGGGAATCGTCAGCGCCGTCCAGCGCCGGATCGAGGCGCCGAATCAGCTCTCGATCTCACACGTGATCCAGACGGACGCCGCGTTGAACCACGGCAACTCGGGCGGCCCGCTGCTGAACGCACAAGGCCAGGTGATCGGGGTCAACGCGCAGATCGAGACCGGAGGCCAGAGCCAGGGCAACGTCGGCATCGGATTCGCGATCCCGGTCAACACCGTCAGGGACGTCGTGGCCGGGCTGATCCAGCGCGGCAAGGTCGAGCATCCGTTCCTCGGGATCGAAGGGAAGACGCTGCAGCCGAACATCGGGCGCCTCTTCCACCTCCCCGTGACAAGCGGCGTCCTCGTCGCCTCGGTGCGGCCGGGCAGCGGCGCTGCCAAGGGCGGCCTCAAGGCGGCGACGAACCAGGTCACGGTCGAGGGCGAGAGCTGGCCTGCGGGCGGCGACGTGATCGTCAAGGTCGATGGCAGGCCCGTTCCTTCCATCGAGACCCTCGTCGATCTCATCGGAGCGAAGAAGCCCGGCGACCACATCGACCTCGTGGTCGTTCGCGACTCGAAGCAGATGCATCTCAACGTCAAGCTTGGACGGCAGCCGTGAGGCTCGAAAGACGCCGTCCCGACTGGCCCCGAACCCCTGGGGGCCTGCTTCCGCCGGAGCCGTAGGCCAGCACGGCGCGCGGGAGCGCAGAGCGAGAGGCCCGAACGCCTGCCCGGGCCTCTCGCCATATTCCCGGAGAAAGTGCTGCGCACTTTCTCGGGTTAGGGGTTTAGGACTTCGCTGCGCTCGTCGGGATTTTCAAGGCCTTCTCGGCGGCGGCTTTCAGGCCTTCGCTGTAGCTCGGATAGACGTGATGCATGTACGCGAGGTCGTCGACCGTGACGCCGAGCTTCAGTGCGGGGGCGAGGCTGCCGACGATGTCGCTCGCTCCTCGTGAGACGACGTGCACGCCGAGGACACGGCGACTCTCGCGATCGAAGACGATCTTGAAGATCCCGTGCTTTGCGCGTATGTACTGCGCTCGAGTGAGCGACGGCAATGGATGCGTCACGACGTCGAAGTCGTGCCCCTGTTCCAAAGCCTCCGCCTCGCTGAGGCCGACGCCGCCGAGCTCCGGGTCGGTGAAGATCGCCGTCGGCAGCACCGAATAGTCGGCGCGCCGTGACCCGTTCCCGAACATGTCCTCGACCGCGATGCGCGCCTGGTACTGAGCGATCGGCGTGAGCAAGGGCCCGGCAGCGACGTCTCCCGCGGCCCAGATCCCGGCGACGTTCGTGCGCATCAGGTCGTCCACCGCGATGCCGCCACGGCCGACCTCCAGCCCGATCGTCTCGGCCGACAGCTCCTCGACGTTCGGCATACGCCCGGAGGCCAGGAGCACATGCGACACGTCGATGAGACGGTCGCCCAGTTTCGCCTCGACGCCCCCGCTCGGGCTCGAGGCGAGCGAGTCCACTCCGCCGTTCAGGACAATCTCGATTCCTTCGGCCTCGAGGGCCGCCTGCAGCTCGCTCGCCGCCTCTCGGTCTGCACGTGCCGCGATCTGCGGGCCGCTGTTCACGATCGTCACGCGCGAGCCGAAGCGCGCGAAGATCTGCCCGAACTCGAGCCCAACAGGCCCCGCGCCGACGACGAGCAGCGACTCCGGCACTTCGTCGAGCTCGAGTGCGCTGACATGGTCGAGCCACGCGACGCTCTCGATCCCGGGAATCGGCGGGACGGCCGTGCGGCCGCCGGTGGCGACGAGGATCCTCTCGCCGCTCAGCTCGCGTTCGCCGACGCGCACCGTCTGCGCATCGACGAAGCTCGCCGTGCCCGGAACGACGCCGTAGCCCGCTTCGGTCAGCACCTGCACCCAGCTCTGCTGGTCCCGGCGCAACGAGTCCTTCCACGCGCGCGTGCGCGCGAGGTCGAGCTTCGGGTCCGGCAGATCGATCCCACGCTCCGCTGCGTGCTCGCCCACGTCGTGCATGAGCTCCGCCGCGACGACGTACGCCTTCGTCGGGCGGCAGGCGACGTTCGGACACGAGCCGCCCCACAGCCGGTGCTCGACGAGCGCAACGTGCGCACCGAACTCGCGTGCTGCCTTACCGGCGCCGTCGCGGGCGGCCGAGCCGGCACCGAGGACGACTAGGTCATAGTGGTCGGCGGTCATCTGTCTCCTGTCTTCGGCGTGAACGACGGCGTTACAGTCGCGTGGTGACGCGACTCCTCTCTCCGGAGGATGCACTGCTCGTCGAAGGGCTGCGCGCTGGTGACGAGGCAGCCTTCGCCGCCGTCATGCGCATGTACGGGATGGGAATGCTGCGCGTCGCCGAGATGTACGTCTCGAGCCGCGCGGTTGCGGAGGACGTCGTGCAGGAGGCATGGGTCGGCGTGCTGAGAGGCATCGGGCGGTTCGAGGGACGCTCGTCCCTCAAGACGTGGCTCTACCGGATCGTCGCCAACACGGCGAAGACGCGAGGCGTGCGCGAGTCGCGGAGCGTTCCGTTCTCTTCGCTCGGCGACGGCGGCGACGAGGGGACCGTCGACGCGGACCGCTTCATCGGCTCGGGCGAGCGCTTCCCTGGTCACTGGGCGGTTCCGCCGCAGGCGTGGGCGCCGGAGGGCCGGCTGCTCGCCGACGAGACGCTCGAGGTGGTGGAGCGTGCGATCGACAAGCTGCCGCCGGCACAACGGGCCGTGATCACGATGCGGGACGTCCAGGGCTTCACCTCCGAGGAGGTTTGTAACGCCCTGGACTTGACGGAGACAAACCAACGTGTGCTCCTGCACCGCGCAAGGGCGAAGGTGCGAAGCGCACTCGAGGAGTACATGCGATGAGGCTGGACCGAGAACTGGCATGCCAAGACGTCGTGGAGCTGGTCACGGCGTACCTCGACGACGCGCTGCTTTCGGACGACCGCGAACGCTTCGAGGAGCATCTCGTCTTCTGCGACGGTTGCCAGAACTACCTCGACCAGATGCGCGGGACGATCAAAGCCGCCGGCCGCGTGCGCGTCGAGCTACCGGCTGACCTCGCAGGAGAAGCTGCTCGAGGCATTCCGCGGGTGGCGCGAGACGTGATCGCCTACAAGTTCCTCGCACCGGGTGCGGTGGCGCCTTTCACCGGTTTTCACTGGCCGGTCGGCGAGTGGGTCGACGCGGCCGGGCTCGATCCGTGCCGTCAGGGCATCCACGCCTGCAGGATCCGTGATCTGCCGCTCTGGATCCACGCCGAGCTCTGGGAGATCGAGCTGGCCGGAGAGGTCGACGAACAGGCACGCAAGGTCGTCGCGGAGCGGGGACGATTGGTGCAGCGCGTCACAGGCTGGAACGACGGGCTCGCGGCCGAGTTCGGTCGCTTCTGCGCCGCACGGACACGCGAACGGGTCGGCTTCCTGCCGGTCGGCTCGGGTTACGTCGGCGACGTCGATCGCTTCGTGGCGACGGGTCGTATCCCGATCGCGGGCTTCGCGGCAGCGCGTGCCGCAGAGTGGCGGGACGGTCCCGGTGCGTATGACGAGGAACGCCAGGCTCAGGCGGGCTGGCTCGCAGAGCGGCTCGGGCTCGGCGAGTAGCGCAGCGCGCGCGTTACAAAAGGGGCCCGGTGGGCGCGCGACGAGGCGCGCCCCACGCCTGGCCCGACTGCGGCTGCGGGCAGGCTGCCGGACCCCTCTCCTAGAGTGCCCGAAAGAGGCTCGGTCCAGACGGGTAGCCTTTTCGCGGTGGAGCAGGGCCGCATCGAGCCGGGGCACGCCGTCTTCGCCGAGGGGGAGCTCAGCTGGCAGGAAGAGCTGTGGCGCGGCGAGGAGGCAGACCACAGCGGCTGGTTCTGCGTCCGGACGAATCCCTTCCCCTGTCCTGCCGCCGGGTGCACATTTGTCGCAGGCTTCATGACCGCCGCTCACCTGATCCTCGTGTGGGAGCAAGCGGACGATCCGAACCTCCTCCATCACGCACAGCGCGCGAAGGAGGTTGGTCGCAACCCGCGCATCCTGGAGTACGAGCATTCGTACGGCCCGAGTGCGTCCTACTACGCGTGGGAAGCGGCCGGCGGCCCGGTCCACGGCGTCAGAGCGAGTTGATCGAACAGAACTTCGGGCGCTCCTTGACCGTCGGCGTCGAGGAAGAGCTCTGGATCCTCGACGCGGAGACGCTGCAGCTCGTGCCCGCAGTCGAGGTTCTCGTTGCAGGAGCCTCCGGTCGCAGCCTGCCGGGCGCGCTGAAGACCGAGCTGCACGCATCGGTCGTCGAGCTCGCGACGGAGACGAGCGAGAGCGCGGACGAGGCGATCGAGCGCCTGGTCGAGTTACGGCGCGCAGCGCGCGAGATTGCCCAGCGAAACGGTTACGACGTCGCGGCCGCCGGTTCGTATCCGACCAGCATTCCTTCCGAACAGGAGATCGCCCCGGTCGATCGCTACCGCGAGTTCGTCGAGTACGCGGGCCCGTCCGCGCGGCGGCAGGGTGTCAGCGGCCTGCACGTCCACGTCGGGATGCCGGACGCAGAGGCTGCGTTCCGGGTCATGGAGACGATCATCCCCTGGTTGCCGGTCGTGCTCGCTCTGTCTGCGAACTCCCCGTACTTCGAAGGCGGGGACACCGGCATGCTCTCGATTCGCGCGGAGGTGCTGGGGTTGCTGCCGCGCCATGGTGCGCCGCCCGCCTTCCGCGACTACGCCGAGTGGGAGCGGTTCATCGAACGGATGGCCGAGTCCGGCGTGGCGAGCGACTACACGAGCTTCTGGTGGGACATCCGTCTGCATCCACGCTTCGGAACCCTCGAGGTTCGGACTCCCGATCAGGCGACGTCGATCGAGAGCGCCGCGGCGCTGGTGCGCTACATCAGGGCGCTCTGCGAATGGGCGCTCGATGCTCCGCCGCGCGAGTTCGACCCGAGCGAGCGAGGTGTGTACGACCAGAACCGCTGGGCCGCATCACGCTTCGGTCCGCACGGCAAGCTGATCCATCCCGATCGGAACGTGGCCCTCACGGTCGCCGAGCTGGTCGGCGAGCTTCCGATCCCGCTCGACGGCCTCGATCCCCGAAGTTGCGAAGCCGACAGGCAGCTCGAGGTCGGCCGTGCGAACGGGTTGCACGCTGTCTGCGCGGACCTCGTCGAACGCGCGGTACCGTAACGGCGTGCCACTCGTCACCGAGACCATTCAGGTGAACGGCGTCCGTTGCGAGCGCTGCGTGATGAGGCTCGCGAAGATGCTCGAAGGCCACGAAGGCCTGGAGGCCGCGAACGCGAACCTGCTGGGTCAGGTCACGGTGACCTGGGACGACGCACAGACATCGCGGGAGGCATTGCTCGAGGCGATGGCCCGCGGTGGCTTTCGCGAGCTCGAAGCGGTCTGACGCGCCGATTCTCCACGGGATTTCATGCGCTCGGAATGCAGGGGGATAACCGTACGTTTACGCCAGGAACGCCTTGGTAGGGTGGCCCGGCATGAGCGAGACGACGCGGGAGCCCGACGCTAGGCAACTGGCAACTGAAGCGCGCGACCGCGTGCGCTTCGAGGAGGAGGCTCTTGCACTATCGGATCAGGTCTATCGCGTGGCCCGCCACCTCGTCGGTTCCCGCGAAGAGGCGGAGGACCTCATGCAAGAGACCTACGCAAGAGCATTCCGGAGCTGGCGCTCATTTCAGCCGGGGACGAACCTTCGCGCCTGGCTCCTCCGCATTCTCACGAACCTCAACATCGATCGTGGGCGCAAGATCCAGCGCACACCGGACCTCCAGCCGCTCGAGGAAGGCGACTACTTCCTCTACAACAAGCTCGAGGCAACAGGCGATGGTGGCAGCGACGAGGACCGCGTCGTCGAGCGGCTCTCGCAGAACGACGTCGTCGGCGCTCTCTCCGAGGTACCGCACGACTTCCGTGACGTCGTCGTCCTCGTGGACATCGGCGACTTCACGTATGCCGACGCTGCCCAGATCCTCGACATCCCGATCGGCACCGTGATGTCGCGCTTGCACCGCGGCCGGCGTATCCTGAAGCAGGCCATGGCCGAGTCCGCTGTCGGAGGCGACGGAGAATGACGGCTTACGATCCTTGCGCGCACTGCGAGGAGATGATGCAGCCGTACATGGACCGCGTCCTGACCGACACGGAGCGCGCTGAAGCCGAGACGCACCTCGACGATTGCACGTACTGCAGGAAGCGCTACCGCTTCGAGGAGAAGCTCCGTCAGTTCGTGCGGAAGGCAGGCCAAGAGCCGATGACCATCGAGCTCAAGACCAAGCTCGCCGGCCTGCGCACACCCTTGCAATAGAACGTCGCGAGATCCGGCTCGCGCTGCGCGCGAGCCATGATGATCTCGCGCCGGGATATCTCCGAGAGCGCGGTCGGCCGCGCCGGGCAAAGCCCGGCACGGCGGCGCTCTTATTCGCCTGGTCCGCGCGCCGGCCCGACGATGACGTAGAGCTGACAAGCGCCAGTGCCGCCGGGTAGGGGCTTCGTCGCAACGCCGATCTGCTTCGCGAGCCGGAGCGCGACGCCGTCGCACTTCGGTGGAAAGTACACCGCGGTCTGCGGATACGTGAAGTTGTCGGCGCGGCCGACCTTCTTGATCGTGTAGCCGAAGGCGCCGATGCGGCTTGCGACCTGCCGCGTGTAGTTGATGTCACCGCTTCCGTTCAGCACGTTCACTGAGACGCGCCACGGCGGCGGGAGGATGTCTGCCGCGGTCTGTGAGCCCTTTCCGCCCGAGCGCGGTATGAAGAGCAGCGCTGCGAACACGGCGAGCGCGATCACGAGACCGCCGATCACGAGCAGCCGCGGGATCGGGTTGCGCTCGATCGGCTGCGGGGGGACCGGCAGGCCGGCCAGCTCGCGAGCTTCGCGGTTCTCGAGCCCGAGCGCCGTCGAATAGAGCGCGGTGGCGATCAGCGCATCGTCGGGTCTCGGAAAGCGGTACACGCGGCCCTCCTCGAGCCAGCGCACTTCCTCGGCTGTGATTCCTGCGCGCTTCGCCGTCTCCTCGACGGTCAGCTGCCGGTGGAGGCGAGCGCGGGCGAGCGGAGATTCCTCGCCGTCGGGCTCGAGCGGGTGAACGAGCTCCATACCGTGTCTCATTCTTCTTTCCGGGGCGGCCATCCTTCCAATTCATCGGCAAAATCCACGTCTCCTGGAGATTTGAGGTCGTCACAGGGCACGAGCTCTGCGGGCAGGCCTCGCAGGCCCTCGTCCGGCACGTTCTCCCAGGCAGCGCGGCCGAGCAGCACCGGATGGAGGCGCACGCCGCCGTAGGTGGCCGCCACGCGGTCGTCGCCACAACGCCGCCAGGCGTCGACGACCCGGTCGATCGCCCGCGGATCGAGGTCGGGCCCGTCCCCGAGGACGACCACTGCCGCCTCGACGTCCTCACCCAGAGCGGCGAGCCCGCACCTGAGCGAAGCTCCGGGCCCTCGCTCCCATTCGGGGCAGTGCACGGTGGTCGCATCCGTGTCGACGTCGTGGGCGCCGAGCACCACCACGACGTCGTCGATCGACGAGCTGGCGCGGACACGTTCGAGCACCGGCGCGAGCAGGACGGCCTGCTTCGGCGAGCCGAAGCGAGTCGCTGCTCCGGCGGCGAGCACGACGGCGGTGATCATGGTTCGAAAGGCTACGGCGTGACGAGCATGCGGAGCACGACCACCTTCTTCGTCGGCTTCTCCGTGGCCCGGTTGCCCAGTCGCCCGATCTTCTCGACGACCGGCAGGCCCTTCGTGACGACGCCGAGGATCGCGTAGTCGGGCGGTAGGCCGGCATCGTCGGCGGTGACGACGAAGAACTGGCTGCCTGCCGTGCCCCGAGGCTCGGTCTGCGCCTTCGCCATCGCCACCACCCCTTTGGTGTACAGCGAGTTTGACGGCGGAATGTCCTTCACCGTGTAACCGGGGCCGCCACGGCCGGTCGCCGTCGGATCGCCGCCCTGGATCACGAATCCCGGCACGATCCGGTGGAAACGCGTGCCGTCGAAGAACTTCTTGCGCACGAGCGCTGCGAACGACGAGGTGGTGCAGGGCGAGTCTTCGACGTCCAGCCTGATGTCGAACGGGCCGAAGTTCGTCAACACGTCGACCGTGTACGGCTTCGACTTGGAGAGCAGCGGGAACGTGACCTGCTTGCCCGTCGTCGGGCACGGTGTGCTTTTCGCGGTCTCCTTGCCGCCCCCGCCGCAGGCCGCGAGCGCCAGGACGGCAAGGACTAACGGCAGCCGCGTGAGGTACGCCAAAGCGCGGTCACGTTAGCGACGTACTGCACTGTTTCGCTCCCTAACGGGTTGGTTCGGCTATCTCTGCAAGCGCGCGGCGGACGAGGGCGCCGGCGATCTCGACCTTGTAGGCCGTGCCGGGAAGAGGCGTAGCGTCCTCGAGAGCGGTTGCGGAATCGAGCGTCCAGGGGATCGGAGCCACCCCGGCCAGCGCAATTCGAACCTCGCCAGAAAATCGGGCAGCGGCGACGCCGACGATCGGGAACGCCCACTTCCTCCGGTCCATCGCCTTCAGATAGGTCGATGCTTCCGGCTGCGGGACGTCGAGCTCGAGAATCAGCTCGTCCGGCGCAAGGATCGTGACGTCGCGGTTCTCCGCGGTCGGTAACCGGTAGAGATCTGCAACCGCAAGCTCTCGCTGCGTCGTGCGCAACGTTGCCCCGAGAGCGACGAGTGCGGCGGCGATGTCGGACGGGTGGGCTGATGCGCATTGCTCGTTACCGAAGACCGCGTGCTCGCGGTGCGCGCCGTCCTTCGCGAAGCAGCGCTCGCCGCCGTGGAGCCAGCAGTCGAAGCCGAGCCGCCAGTACCAGCAGCGCGTTGCCTGCAGGAGGTTTCCGCCGACGGTCCCCATCGAGCGCAACTGCGGCGACGCGGCCTTGCTGGCGGCCTCACGGAGAACCTGCGGGATCTGCGCATGCACCTCGAGCTCAGCCAGCGTCGTACCGGCGCCGATCCGATTTCCGTCGATCCCGCGTGGGACGACGTGGCTGATGTGCACGAGCGTCTCGGCCTTCAGCAGCCCGTCGCGGAGCAGCGGGACGAGCTCCGTTCCTCCCGCGAGGGCGCGCGAGCCGTTTCCGAGCGCCCCAGTCGCCTGTTCGGTGCTAGACGGCTGCAGGAGCTCCACGTCGCTCCTTCTCGCGAGCCTCGGCTTCGTGCAGCGCGCGCAGCATCTCTTCGCGCGTGATCGGAAGTGACCGGATCTCGGCGCCTGTGGCATCGCGGATCGCATTGGCGATCGCCGCTGCGGTCGGGACGATCGGCGGCTCGCCGAGACCCTTGGAGCCGAGGTTCGTCAGGTGCGGATCCGGCACGTCGACGAGGTCGGTGACGATCTCGGGGACATCCGCGATCGTCGGCATCCGGTACGAGTCGAGAGTCTGCGTGAGGATCGAGCCCGTCGCCGGGTCGACGATGCGTTCCTCGGAGAGCGTGTGTCCGATCCCCTGGATGATCCCGCCCTCGACCTGGCTCTGCGCGCCCAGTGCGTTGATCACTCGGCCGACATCGTGAATTGCGACGACCTTGTCGACGCGAACCTCGCCGGTCTCGACGTCGACCGCGACCTCCGCGACCTGAACCCCGAACGTCAGCACCTGCATGCCGGCGGGGTTCGGCCCGCGCGCGCCCTTGCCGAGGATCTGGCCGCTCTCCAGCAGGCCGGTGACCTCGGTGAGCGGCCACGAGCCCCCGTCCGCCGAGACGATCTGCCCGTCACGGAGATCGAGCACCCGCTCCTCGAGATGGAACCGCTGCGCGGCGATCTCGAGGATCTGCCGCTTGGCATCCGCGGCGGCGGACCGAACCGCCGGCCCCATCGACGGAACGGTCGACGAGCCCGCGGAGACCGAGGCGAACGGGCCGCGTGCGGAGTCGCCGAGCGAGACCTGCACGTGCTCGAACGGAATCCCGAGCTCCTCGGCTGCGATCTGCGCCATCGCGGTGCGCGTCCCCGTGCCGATGTCCTGCATGGCCGTGACGACCTGCGCATGACCGTGAGAGCCGACGCGAATCCACGCATACGAGGGTGGGCCACCGCCTCCGTACCAGATCTGCGAGGCAAGACCGATGCCATGCTTCCACGGGCCCTTGCTGCGAGCACGGACCTCGTCGCGCTTCGCCCAGTGCGGCTCCGCGCGGCGGTAGCACTCGGCGAGGTTCTTCGACGAGAACGGCCGGTCGTCCGTGCGGTCGGAGTCGGCGTAGTTCCGACGCCGTAGCTCGAGCGGATCGATGTCGAGCTTCGCGGCGACCTCGTCGAGGAGGCACTCGAGCGCGAACGTGCCCTCGACGAACCCCGGAGCGCGGAACGCGGCCATCGGCGGCAGGTTGAGCTTCGCCGGGTACTGCGTCGTGCGCACGTTGTCGCACGCGTAAAGCATCTTCATCGGCCCCTCGGTCGTGGCGGACCAGCCGGAGAAGCCGACGGCGTTGACGAAGTCGCCGCCGAGCGCGACGAGCGTCCCGTCGGATTTCGCCGCGGCGGTCAGCCGCTGGATGGTCGCGTTGCGGTTGCCCGCTGCGACGTTCTCCTCGCGCCGGGTCAACGCGCACTTGACCGGCCGCGCCGTTCTCTTCGCGAGCTCGGCCGCGATCGGCGTGTAGTCGCCGGGGCCGTTCTTCGACCCGAAGCCTCCGCCCATCGCATGACATACGACGCGCACCTTGTCGGGCGCGAGGCCGAGGTGGTCCGCCATCGCGCTGCGGATGCCCCAGATGTACTGCGTCGAGATGTAGATCGTGATCCCGCCGTCCTCCCAGTGACAGACGGCCTGGTGTGTCTCCATCGAGTTGTGCACCACGACTTGCGTCCTGTACTCCGCCTCGACGACCACGTCGGCCTCGGCGATCCCACGTTCGAAGTCGCCGCGCTCGTAGTGCGCGACGTCGGAGACGAAGGACTCCCGCCGCACCGCCTCGTCGGGATCGAGCAGCGGCTCGAGCACTTCCCATTGCACCTCGATCTGCTCGAGGGCTGCCTGGGCCTGCCCGAAGGTCTCGGCGGCGACCGCTGCCACTGCATGGCCCGCGTACCCGGGCTCGTCGGTCAGCGCGTCGAGGTCTGGAGGCCCGACCACGGCCCGGACGCCGGGCGCCCTCCGCGCAGGCTCGAGGTCGATCGACGTGACGCGCGCGCGGGCGTATGGGCTCCTGAGGACGGCCGCGTGCAGCATCGCGGGAAGCTGGATGTCGGCCGTGAACAGCGCGTTGCCTCGTGCTTTGTCGGTGCCGTCCACACGTGGAACGCTTCGACCGACGGTCGTGAGAGGTCCTGCCGGCCACTGGTCGAGCGCGTCCTCGTCGACGACGATCCAGACTTCTTCGTAGCGGCCCTCGACTTCTTTTTCGGTGCGGATCAGTCTTGCCACGTGGTGATGGCCTCCTCGATCTTCGGATAGGTGCCGCAACGACAGATGTTGCCGGACATTGCGTGCCGGATCTCGTCCTGCGACGGGCTTGGGTTCGCACCGACCAGCGCAGCTGCCGAAACGACCTGCCCGGGCGTGCAAAACCCGCACTGGACGGCGTCGGAGCGAACGAACGAAGCGATCAGCGGGTGGTCCCGGAGACCTTCGATCGTCGTTACCTCGCGATCGCCGACCGTGTGCACGAGCGTGATACACGAGAGCGTCGGGACACCGTCGAGCTGGACGGTGCACGCACCGCAGTGTCCCTCGCCGCACGCGATCTTCGTACCCGTGAGTCCGAGGTCTTCGCGCAGGACCTGTGCGAGTGAGCGCCCGACCGGCGCGTCAACCGAATACTGGTCGCCGTTGATGCTGAGCTCAGGCAGGGGTGGTCACCGCCACGATGTCGGCGAGGTGGATCAGCCTGAAAGTCGCCCGGGTGTGCGCCATGCGGTCCCTCTCATCCCCGTCTTCGGGCAAGGTCAACCACATCGCCTGCGCGGCGATCAGCAGCTCGCGAATCTGGTCGAGCTCGCCACGGTGCCCGTTGGTGCGGTCGTCGCAGGCGTTGAGAGCGAGGCCGAGGACTCCGACGTGATCCTGCTGCCGGGTCCAGAGAAGCGGCGTTGCCATCGAGAGGTACTGGTGGATGCGCGCGAGCGCGATCGGCTGCGAGAAGGTGTCTGTGCCTTTCGGCGCCGACGGCTCGATCGGAGGCTCGCCGTTCGCGATGCGGTTGGCATTGCCCGCAAGCACTCCGCGAACCTGCTCGTCGTTCAGCTGGGCCAGCCGCGCGGTGCGTAGGGCGATCAGCAGCGATGCCGGCTGCTGGCCGTAGGGATAGTCGGACGCGTAAACCACCTGCTCGGGGCCGACGAGCCGGTAGAGGCCGAGCAGGTCGAGCGGGCTCCAGACCGACGTGTCGAAGAAGACTCCGGCCTTGCCTCCCAGCCTGTCGGCGAGCGCAGCGAGGTCGGCGATGCCGGCGTGCGCGACGATCAGCTGTGCGTCGGGGTAGCGGTCGACGACCCGTCCGAGGTCCTCCGCGATCGGCGGGAGCCCGCGCCCCCCGTGGATCAGGATCGGCACCTTGCGCTCGGCCGCGAGCTCGAAGATCGGCGAGAGGCGGTCGTCGTTCAGGAGGAACTTCTGCGCGCGGGGATGGAGCTTGATCCCGCGCGCACCGAGGTCGATGACTCGCGTCGCCTCGCCGATCGGATCCTCGGCGAGGTCGAGGCGGACGAACGGGATCATCCGTCCGTTCGAGCGCTCGGCGAACGCGATCGTCCGGTCGTTCCCAGCCTGGAATCCCGGATGTCGGTCCGGCTCGTCGAGGCAGAACATGAAGCAGCGCGAGATGCCGTACTTGTTCATCCCGCGCTCGAGCTCGTCGTAGAGCCCGACCATGCCGTCGATGTCCGTGCCGAGGTGTGTATGGGCGTCGAAGATGTCGGCGCCCTCGGGCAGCTCCTTGCGCAGCTCGTCGTCCCACTGCGCCATCAGCAGCTGAGCACGCTGCAGCGCGTCGTTCACCCTTCGGAGTCTATGCACCCCTCCGTTCGCTCCGCGAACGGACATGTGCCAGGGACAGCCCCTGGAAGCTGGCCGAAGTAGCCGGGCCGTTAGGATCCGCTCGTGCCCGACGTCCTGATCTACGGCGACAGCGTCCGCAACCCGGAGCTCCGGCACGAGGTGCCGGTTCCCGTCGGCGACGGCTTCCTCTACGTCGAGAAAGGCGAGCGGCGCGTCGTCGTCCTGCACGCCCTCGAGATCCCCAGGGTTCGCGAGGAGGCTCCCGAGCTCGAGATCGTCCCGCTCGAGCAACTCAACGCCGACGAGCTCTTTTCACAGGGCCTGCAGGGCTGGGAGATCCAGAACGAGATCGTGCTGCGAGGATGCCGAGAGCTCGGCATCGAGCAGGCGACAGTGCCGGAGACCTTTCCGCTCGGGCTCGCCGACCACCTGCGCGCGAACGGGATCGAGCTCGTCGTCGACCGCGATCTTTTCGACAACCGCCGCCGCTCGAAGAACGAGACAGAGCTGCGAGGGATCCGGAAGGCGCAGAAGGCGTGCGAGGCCGCGCTCGACGCTTCAAGAGAGCTGCTGCGCCGCGCCCGGCCGAACGGCGCCGGCCTCGAGGTCGACGGCAAACCGCTCACCAGCGAGCGGCTGAAGCGCGTGATCGAAGACGTCTTCGCCGACCACGAGGTGGAGGGCAGCGACATGATTGTCGCGCACGGCCCGCAGGCGGCCGTCGGACACGACCAGGGCTCCGGCCAGATCCTGCCGAACGAGCCGATCGTGTTCGACCTCTTCCCGAAGGACAAGGCAACCGGGTGCTACGCGGACATGACGCGCACCTACGTCGTCGGCGAGCCGACCGACGAGGTCAAGGAGTGGTACCGGCTCGTGAAGGAGGCGCTCGACTCCTCGACGGCCGGCGTCAAGCCCGGTGTGAACGGCCGCTCCCTCTACGAAGGAGTTTGCGAGATCTTCCACGGCGCGGGCTACAAGACACAGCTGAACAAGGATCCCGGCGAGGTGCTCGAGGACGGGTTCTTCCACGGTCTCGGCCACGGCGTCGGCCTGGAGGTGCACGAGCTGCCGTCGATGGGCCGGACCGGCCAGGATCTCGTTCCCGGCGACGTGATCACGATCGAGCCCGGGCTCTACCGCTCCGGGTACGGCGGCCTCCGTCTCGAGGACCTCGTCCTCGTCACGAAGGACGGCTACGAGGTGATCACGGATTACCCGTACGACCTCACTCCCTAGTGGTTGGATCGGCCCCATTCGGCGGCGCCTGGCCCGCGATCACGCGGCGCCACGGGGCGTCCTCGGTCGCGCCCGGGCAGTCCAGCCCGAACGCTCCCTGCGTCCTTCCGTGGCTTGGTGCTCGCGACCCAGGCATCCACCAATGGAACCGACCCAACCACTGAGTAACACGATCGACACGATGCTCCTCGAGGAGCGTCGGTACGAACCGGATCCCGACTTCGCGCGCCAGGCGAACGCCCAGCCCGGCATCTACGAGCGCGACTGGGAGGAGTTCTGGGAGACGGAGGGCCGCGAGCGCGTCACCTGGTTCGAGCCCTTCTCCAAGCTCTACGAGTGGGAGCCGCCGTATGCCAGGTGGTACCTCGGCGGCAAGCTGAACGTCTGCTTCAACTGCGTCGACAGGCACGTCGACGCCGGCAAGGGCGACAAGGTCGCTTACTACTGGGAAGGTGAGCCCGAGGACGAGCGACGCACGATTACGTTCGCCGATCTACAGCGCGACGTCGTCCGCTTCGCGAACGCCCTCAAGGAGCTGGGCGTGAAGAAAGGGACGCCCGTCGGGATCTACATGAGCATGGTCCCGGAGCTCCCGATCGCCATGCTGGCGTGCGCGCGCCTCGGCGCGCCGCACACGGTCGTGTTCGGCGGCTTCTCCTCCGAGGCGCTATCGGACCGGCTCAACGACATGGAGTGCGAGCTCCTGATCACGCAGGACGAGGGGTGGCGCGCCGGCAAGAAGGTGCCGCTCAAACGCAACGCGGACGAAGCCGTCGCTCAGTCATCAAAGGTGCAGAAGGTTGTGGTGCACCGCCGCACCGGCGACGAGGTCGCATTCGAGGAGGGACGCGACGTCTGGTGGCACGAGCTCACGGAGGGCAAGAGCGACGACCCGGCCTCCGCTCCGTGCGAGCCGATGGACGCCGAGGATCTCCTCTACCTGCTCTATACGTCAGGGACGACCGCGAAGCCAAAGGGAATCGTGCACACGACAGCGGGCTACCTCGTGGGCGTCGCGACGACGCACGACTACATCTTCGACATCAAGCCCGACTCGGTGTACTGGTGCGCGGCCGACGTCGGCTGGGTCACGGGCCACAGCTACATCGTCTACGGCCCGCTGGCGAATGCGACGACCAGCGTGATCTTCGAGGGTGTTCCGAACCATCCGAACGCGGAGCGCTGGTGGGAGATCATCGAGCGCTACAAGGTCGACATCCTTTACACCGCGCCGACGGCGATTCGCTCGCACATGAAGTGGGGGCCGGAACATGCCGCGCGGCATGACCTGTCGTCGCTGCGCCTCCTCGGCAGCGTCGGGGAGCCGATCAATCCCGAGGCGTGGATCTGGTACCGCGAGCACATCGGCGGGAACCGCACGCCGATCGTCGACACCTGGTGGCAGACGGAGACGGGAATGATCATGATCACGCCGCTTCCCGGTGTCACGACGACGAAGCCCGGCTCGGCGACGAAGCCGTTCCCCGGTGTCGCGGCGGCGGTCTACAGCGAGAGCGGCGAGGAGGTCGGCCCGGGCGGCGGCGGCTACCTGGTGCTGAAGCGTCCGTGGCCGGCGATGCTGCGCGGGATCTACAAGGACGACCAGCGTTTCCGCGACACGTACTGGTCGAAGTACGAGAACGTCTACTTCGCCGGTGACGGGGCGCGCATCGACGAGGACGGCGACTACTGGCTCCTCGGGCGGGTCGACGACGTCATGAACATCTCCGGGCATCGCATCTCGACGATCGAGGTCGAGAGCGCGCTCGTCGATCACCAGAAGGTCGCCGAAGCCGCGGTCTGCGGCCGCGCCGACGAGCGAACAGGGCAGGCGATCGTCGCCTACGTCACCCTGAAGGGCGGCGAGGAAGGCTCACTGGAGATGCTGGAGGAGCTGCGAAACCACGTCGGCAAGAAGATCGGGCCGATCGCGAAGCCGGCGAACATCGTGTTCACGCCCGAGTTGCCGAAGACGCGGAGCGGCAAGATCATGCGGCGTCTGCTGCGTGACGTCGCCGAGAAGCGGACCCTCGGCGACACGACCACGCTTGCCGATCCCGCGGTGGTCGAGGAGATCAGGGACCGAGCGACGACCGACAGCCGCGAGGACTGACCGGCTAGGCGAGCAGCTTCTCGAAGCGCGCGGGATCGTCGAACGGCCCGATCACCGCGAGATTCACACCCTGTTTCCCGATCACGTCCTGCGCGACGCGACTGACATCTTCGGCGGTCACCTTGCCGATCGCCTCGAGGATCTCCTCCGGGTCGGGCGTCCTTGACTCCAAGACTTCGCGGCGTAGGCCGAACATGATCAGTCCCTGCGACGTTTCGAGCTGCAAGACGAACCGTCCCTTCGCGAAGCTCTTCGCTTTCTCGAGCTCGTCCGAAGGAACGGGCTCGGTTGCGATCTTCTGCAACTCGCCTGCCACGGTGGACACCGCATCGTCGATGCGGTTGATGTCCACTCCCGCCTGCGCGTAGAGAGATCCTGCGTCGGTGTAGCTGTGGTTGAGGCCGTAGACGTAGTACGCGAGGCCGCGGCGCTCGCGAACCTCGGTGAAGAGGCGTGACGACATGCCGCCGCCGAGCACCGTTGAGAGCACCTGCAGCGCGTAGCGGTCCGGATGATCGAGCGGGTAGCTGTGGACGCCGAGGCAGATGTGCGCCTGGTCCGAGGCCTTCGTGTGCACCTTGACGAGGGGGTGGTCGTTCTGTTCCACCTTGACCGGATCCGGCCGGCCGGTCTCCGCCTCCGCCATGTCGCCGAGCAGCTCCTGTGCGCGCTCGTGCAGATCGTCGCCGATCTTCCCGCCGACGCCGAGGACCATGCGGGACGGCCTGTACCAGTGGTCGACATAGCCGTTGAACGTGTCGCGGTTCGCGTTCCGGATCGTTTCCTTGCGGCCGATGATGTCCCAACCGAGCGGCTGGTCGCCGTAGAGGAGCTCCTCGTACACGCCGCCGATGAAGTCGCGCGGCGTGTCGTAGTACATGTTCATCTCCTCGACGATCACGCCTTTCTCACGCTCGATCTCGTCGGGGTCGAACTTGGAGTGCCGGAGCATGTCCACGAGCACGTCGAGCGCGACGTCTCGCGACTCCGCGGCGCACTTGACGTAGTAGCCCGTGTACTCCTTGCCGGTGAAAGCGTTGAACTCGCCGCCGATTGCGTCGATCTCCATGGAGATGTCGCGGGCCGTCGGCCGTCGCTCCGTCCCTTTGAAGAACATGTGCTCCGCGAAGTGCGCGATGCCGTTCGTATCGGGGGTCTCGTAGCGCGACCCGGCCGCGAGCATGATCGCGCACGTCACCGACTGCGCAGAGTCCATCGGGGCGGTCAGGATCCGCAGCCCGTTGTCGAGCCGCTCGAGGTTGAAGGTGCTCACCGCTGCGATGCTACCGAGGGGAACATCCCTGCGGCGTTCCTCAGAAACGTTGCAACGCGCGGGAGACCGCCTCGGTCCCGAACTCGATCGCCGCCGCAGGCACGCGCTCGTCGGCGGCGTGGACGATCTCGAGGACGGGAAACTCCTCCGGGAGTCGCATCGGCATGAAGCCGTACGTCTGGATGCCGAGTTGCGAGAAGAAGCGGCCGTCCGTCACGCCGCCCTGGAGCAGCGGCATCGGAATCCCTTCGGGATCGAGCTCCCGCAACACGCCGCTGAGCATCTCGAAGAGCCCGAGGTCGGGCTCAGCGGGACCGGGGTCGTGCCGGACGAGCTCGACCTCGATGTCGTCGCCGATGCTCCCGTGGAGCTCCGCGATCAGCTGATCGGGCGTGAAGCCGGGAAGCAGGCGGCCGTCCAGCTCGAGCTCGATCTCTGCCGGAATGACGTTCACCTTCTCCCCGCCGCGGACGATCGTTGCGTTGACGGTGTTGCGGAGCAGCGTCTCGATCGGGCGGAGCTTCGGCCCGAGGCGGGGGAGCACACGACCGGCGACCCCCGGCTTGAGCAGCGTCAGCATCAAGTCTCGCTTCGGCCGCGGCAGCTCCGCGGCGATCGCCTCGATCATGTCGCGGACGATCGGCGTCACGTGGATGGGGAGCGGCTTGCGGTCGAGGTCACGCAGCATCTGCGCGAGACGAGCCATCGTCCCGTCTCGGTGGATCATCGCTCCGTGGCCCCCGCGGCCGCGCACCGTTGCCTTCAGCCAGCAGATCTGCTTCTCGCCGAGCTGGATCGGGTAGAAGCGCTTGCCCGCGATCTCCTGGGAGATCCCGCCCGCCTCTCCAAGCGCATGCTGGATGCCGGTGAAGAGCTCGGGATGCTCCTCGACGAGGAACTTCGCGCCGTAGTCGCCGCCGTTCTCCTCGTCGCTGAGGACGACGAGGACCACGTCTCCCGGCAGCTCGAGCTCGCCTCGCGCCGCACGCAAGAACGCCGAGACGTACATCGCGACGGCGCCCTTCATGTCGACGGCGCCGCGTCCCCAAACTTCTCCCCCGACCAGATCGCCGCCGAACGGCGGTCGCGCCCAGGCCTGGCCCGTGGTCGTGACGACGTCGACGTGCCCCTGGAGCAGAAGCGGCCGACTCTGTCCCTTGCCGCCGACGCGTGCGACGAGATTCGGGCGAGCCGGATCTTTTGCATAGAGCCGGCTCTCGACCCCCGCCTCATCGAGCAGGCTGCGCACGAACTCGACGCACTCGGCTTCGTTCCCGGGCGGGTTCGTCGTGTCGA
This sequence comes from uncultured Actinomycetes bacterium, assembly GCA_963804935.1. Lineage (GTDB taxonomy): Bacteria > Actinomycetota > Thermoleophilia > Gaiellales > Gaiellaceae > 3-1-20CM-4-69-9. The sequence goes on along the minus strand of CAWDSD010000017.1, from coordinate 70,840 downwards.
ACCGGATCAGGCGCTGGAGGAGCTCGACGGGAGTCAATGAGGTTAAGTCGCGGTAAAGATTCGGAGCCGGGCTTGTGACAGCGAGAACCCTGTCGATACCTTCGATTCAACGAAAGGTTGTAACAGATGCTCACCGCCCTCACCATCCTCTTCCTGTTCGCGGCCGCCTGGGCCGTGTCGCGCCTGAGCGCCCTCGTCGCTCGCAGGGGGCTCACCTGGTACGACCAGAGGCACCACGCCCCCACCGGCGACCTCCGGGCCAAGATCATCGAGCTGAAGCGCCGCGAGACGACCGTGGGCGTCATCCGGACGGGCATCGCCTACATCGCCTTCGCGCTCGCCGTGGTCTTCGCCGCCGCCCAGCTGACCGGAGGGCTCGACCGGCTGGGCACGATCGCCGGCGCATCGTTCGTGCTGATCCTCGTCGCGTTCTCGGCCCAGCGCGTTCTCGTCGACATCATCGCCGGCTTCAGCATGTTCACGGAGAAGTGGTACTCCGTCGGCGACACGATCGCGATCCCGACGATGGAGCTGCAGGGCATCGTCGAGGAGGTCTCGCTCCGACGGACGAAGCTCCGCTCACTCGACGGCGAGGTGATCAACATCCACAACTCGCAGATCCCCGCGGTTCGGGTGTTGCCCGGCGGGCTCAAGGAGTTCGACGTCGAGCTGGTGGCCAGCAACCGCGAGGCGGCCGAGGTGCTCATCGAGCACGTGTCCTCGATCCTGCCGGTCGGCCCGACGACGTTCGTCCAGCGCCCCGTCATCCACGAGGTCGACGAGCTCGCACCCGGGCTCGTGCGGCTGCGCATGCGCACCGCGGTTGCGCCTGGACGCGAGTGGCTCGTGCACGGCTTCTACACCGATCTGCTCAAGGAGCGGGCCGACAGGCACCTGATCGTTCACGGCCCGATCGTGCTGACGGTGGACGAACGCGCGGCACGCAGCTTCGCGCGGGCCAGCGCAGAGTCGCGCTGGGCCGGCGCCCGCTAGAGCGCGGAGATCGCGGCCAGCAGGCCGTCGACTTCGTCGGCGGTGTTGTAGTGCACGATGCCGGCTCGAACGGCTCCGCCGCTGTCTTCGAGGCCGAGGCGCTTCATCACCTCGACCGCGTAGTAGTTCCCCTGCCACACCGCGAAGCCGGCGTCGCCCAGTCGCGTCGCAGCCTCGCGCGTCGGCACGCCGTCGACGTTGAAGGCGAAGGTGGCAACGCGGCCTTCCATCGTCGGGAGCCCGTAGAGCGTGACCTTGTCCGGGAGGCCGGCGAGAAAGCGCTCGCCGAGCGTGCGCTCGTGCGTCTGGATCGACTCCCAGCCGATCGACTCGATGTACTCCACGGCGGCGACGAAGCCCGCGAGCAGCTCGTGCGGGAGCGTTCCCGTCTCGAAGCGGTGGCCGAGCGGCGTGTCTGACGCCGGCCGCACCTTGTAGGGACGCCAGCTCTCGAGCAGGTCCGCACGCCCGAAGGCGACGCCGAGGTGGGGGCCGAAGAACTTGTAGGGCGAGCAGATCAGGACGTCGACGCCCCAGTCCCCGACGTCGATCGGCCCATGCGGTCCGTAGTGGACTGCGTCGGCCCACGCAAGCGCGCCGGCGTCGTGCGCGAGCTCGACGATGCGGCGGACGTCCGAGAGCGTCCCGACTGCGTTCGACGCGACGGGGAAAGCGACGACTCGCGTGCGATCGCTCAGCTGACGCTCCAGACTTGTGAGGTCGAGCGTCGTGTCGTCGTTGATGTCGACGAAGCGGACTTCGAGCTGCTTGTCGTGGGCCAGCTCGAGCCAGGGCGACACGTTTGCATCGTGGTCGAGCTTGGTGACGATGATCTCGTCGCCTGCGCGCCACTCGCGCCCGGCAGTGCGCGTGAGCGCGAATGCGAGCGTCGTCATGTTCGCGCCGAAGATGGCCTCGTCCGGAGCGCAGCCGAGGAACTCTCCGGCCCTAAGACGCGCCTGGGTCACGAGCGCCTCTGTGCGCCGGCTCGTCTCGTACGGGCCACTCACGTTGGCATTCGACTCGCGGTAGTAGCGCGCGACAGCGTCGATGACGTCGTCCGGCACCTGGGTGCCGCCGGGGCCGTCGAAGAAGGCAAGCGGCTGGCGCAGGGCCGAGTACCGCGCGCGCACGGCCTCGACGTCGAAGGTGACGGTGGACACCGTTCTAGACGTTACTACGATTGGCGTATGGCTCCGGCGACGAAAGAGCGCATCGACCAGGGAACGGGCACCGGTCTCGGTGCGCCGTGGAACGTCATCGTGCTGAACGACAACCACAACACCTTCCAGGGCGTCGCCAGCGCGCTCGCGTCGACGCTGCCCGAGGTGTCGTACGACCAAGGTCTGCGGTTTGCGGACCGGATCCACTCGAGCGGTCGCGCGATCGTCTGGTCAGGGCACAAGGAAGTCGCCGAGCACTACTGGCAGCAGCTTCGCGACTACGGCCTGACCATGTCGCCGCTCGAGCGAAGCTAGAGCGCCGTTCCGTTCACGCGCCAGCGGTAGCGCGGTGAGGGCTTCAGAGAGGCGCCGATGAAGCAGTCCCGCTCGGCCTTCGCCAGCAGCGCGGCGAGCTCGTCGCCCGGCGGCACCGGCTCGAGCTCGAGATCGAGCTCGACGTCGAGGTCGACGAATGCGTAACGCCCGTCTTCGGGGCGCTTCGTCACCGTTCCCGAGACAGCCGCGCTCGCGACGAAGTCGATCCCCTCGCGGTCGGAGTGGAACCGCAGGCTCTGAAGGGTGCAGCGCACGAGGCCGGCAAGAACCAGGTGCTCCGGCGTCCACGACGGGTCGAGGTCGAGCGGCGCGTGCCCGTTGGCCGTGACCCGGCCCGCCCGATCGAGCGCGACGGCGTAGCGGAATTCCTTCGCCCCGGTTGCCACAGTCCTATCCTGCCCGGGCATGCGGAGGAACCGTCCGAACGGCGGCGTACTGTTCGGTCATGCGAAGACTGCGGCCCCTCAGCGAGGCCGAATGTTATGCCCGGTGTTATGGCGGTTGGGACGAAACCGTCCGGATCGTGAGACTCGAGCCTCGCCGCGCGCGCCGCGAGCTCGGGATCGAAGGCGAGGCCTTGCGGGTCCGCTTCGAGGAGTTCCTCGAAGCGCGTGACCCCGCCGAGCTCGCCGAGCCCGAAGCAGCCTGAGTCGGCCGTCCCGGACGTTCTCGCGCCCGGGCTGCGGGTGCTCTTCTGCGGCATCAACCCTGGACGCGTCTCCGCAGCTGCGGCGGCGCACTTTGCCAATCCGCGGAACGACTTCTGGCGGCTCTTGCACGCTGCCGGGTTCACGCCGCGCCTGCTCGAGCCTGCCGACCAGTTCGAGCTTCCCGCGTACGGCGTGGGCGTCACGAACGCCGCGTCCCGCACCACGCCGGGCTCGGGGGATCTGCGCAAGGCGGACTTCGAGGGAGCAGCCGACCGGCTGGCGGGAATTGCGAGCGAGCTCCGGCCGGCCTGGATCGGCTTCGTCGGCAAGGAGGCGTACCGCGGAGCGTTCGGCGAGCGGCCCGAGCTCGGTGCGCAGGAGCGCAAGCTCGGCGACACTCAGCTCTTCGTGCTGCCGTCGACTTCGCCGGCGAATGCTGCGGTGCCCTGGGACGAGCGCCTGCGCTGGTTTCGTCAGCTCGCGGCCGCGTCTAGCCGCGCCAGCGGTTCGTGATCGGCGTTCTGCGATCGCGGCCGAACGCCTTCGGGTGGATCTTCACGCCCGGCGGCGCCTGACGGCGCTTGTACTCCGCCCGGTCGACCATCGAGACAGCGCGCTCGACGACGTCGCGGTCGAAGCCGTCCGCTGAGAGCTCCTCGAGCGTGCGATCGTGCTCGACGTACTGCTCGAGCACTTCGTCGAGCTTCGGGTACGGCGGGAGTGAGTCCTCGTCCAGCTGGTTGTCACGCAGCTCGGCGCTCGGGGCGCGCTCGATGATCGACCTCGGGATCAGCTCCCGCCCAGACCTTTCGTTGAGGTAGCGCGCGAGTCGGAAGACGTCCGTCTTGTACACGTCCTTCAGCAGCGCGAAGCCACCCGCCATGTCGCCGTAAAGCGTCGCGTAGCCGACCGAGAGCTCGGACTTGTTGCCGGTCGCAACCAGCATCCAGCCGAACTTGTTCGAGAGAGCCATGAGCAGCACACCGCGCGCACGCGCCTGGATGTTCTCCTCTGCGAGATCGGGCTCGCGCCCCTCGAACGCAGCGGCGAGCGCGTCGCCGAATCCGTCGACGATCGTGCCGATCGGAATCTCTCTGAACGGACAGCCGAGGCTCTCGGCGAGCCGTCGCGCATCGGACCGCGTCTCTTCCGACGAATACCGTGAAGGCATCGACACGCACTGCACTCGCTCAGGCCCGAGCGCCTCCGCTGCGAGTGCGGCGGTCACGGCGGAATCGATTCCGCCGGAGACGCCGACGACGACCTCGCGAAAGCCGTTCTTCCTCACGTAGTCGCCGAGCCCGAGCTCGAGCGCGCCTCGCATCTGCTCCAGCTCGTCCACGAACGGGGCGACTTCGACGGTGACCTTGCTCCCATTCTGCGAAGGGCCGCGCGAGCCGACGTGGATGATGTCCACCGGCGGGATCGTCTCGCGCTCGCGCGCCAGCGCGCGACGCCGAACGTCACGCAGGCGCCGGCCGATCACTTCCTGCGGCTCGATGTCGGCGAACAGCAGTGCCTCTTCGAAACCGGGTGCGCGGGCGATCACCTTGCCTTCGTCGTCGATGACGACGGAGTGCCCGTCGAAGATCAGCTCGTCCTGTCCCCCTACGGCGTTGCAGAACGCGACGAAGCATGAGTTGTCGCGCGCGCGTGTGACGAACATCTCCTCTCGCTCACGATCGCGTCCGACGTAGAACGGCGAGGCGGAGATGTTGACGAGCAACTCCGCACCGGCGAGCGCAAGATCCGTCGCGGGTGGCCCCGGCTGCCACATGTCTTCGCAGACGGTCGGGCCGATGAGCGTCTTACCGTGCTCGAGGAGAACGAGGTCTCGACCGGGTGCGAAGTACCGGTCCTCGTCGAAGACGCCGTAGTTCGGGAGGAAGCGCTTCCTGTAAATCGCCTTGACCTCACCGCCCGAGAGGACGTAGCACGCGTTGTAGAGATCCCGGTCGAAGTGCGGCGCCCCGACGAGGACTGTCGTGCCGCGCGTCTCGAGTGCGATCTGCTCGACCGATTCCTCGGCGGCGCGAATGAACCCGGGCCGGAGCAGGAGGTCCTCAGGCGGGTACCCGGTGACGGCCAGCTCCGGGAAGACGACGAGGTCGGCGGAGTTCGACCTGGCCTCGGAGAGCCGCTCAAGGATGAGCTCGCGGTTCCCCTCGAGATCGCCGACGACCGGGTTGATCTGGGCCAATGCCAGCCGCACGGGCTCAGTCTAGCTGTTTGCGACTCTGAGGCGAAAACTTAGTGACGCCGGCCGAGCTGCAGGACCCAGAGGGCCACGCCGTCCCGGCCGAACATGTGGCCGCGCTCGTAGGCGATCCCCAGGTCGCGCCAGTTGCTCCCGAGGAGGTTCTTGCGATGCGGGGGCGAGTTCAGCCACAGCTGCAGCGTGTGCACGGGTGAGCCGAGCTCTCCTTGCCCCCAGGCCAGGTTCTCGCCGAACGCGCGGGCTGGGAGATAACCGGCCTTCTGGAACGTTCGTGTGAACGACATGCCGCAGGGTGTGTGCGAGAAGCCGCACCGCCGAACTGCGTCCGCCTTGAGGATCGACGACCGGTTGAGCGGCCTATTGCCTCTGACGAGATGAAGTCCGAAGCTCCTGCGCACGACGTTTATTCCGCAGTACATCGCTTCGAGTCGCGAGTGCTCGTCTCCGGCGGCACTCGTTGCACCGCCGCAGGCTGACGCAACGGCTGCCAACGCTGTGGAATCGCTGCCTTGTCTAGCGGCTCCCGCTGGCGCGGCCAAGCCAAGCACGATCGCGGTGAGGGATACGGCGACTCCCATAACCGGGTCGACCAACTAGATGCCCGTTTGGCGGAAACCATGCGCATTCCTCCCGCCAAATTTACATTCACGTTCGTATTTCGCACGCGTACCCGCCGAAAGATATAAACCTAGGCCCGGCGGGCTGCCTCGCCGATCTCGTCGAGGGCCTCCGGGTTCTCGAGCGAGGAGAGATCTCCCTGCTCTTTGCCCAAGACCCGCGCCCGCACGGCCCGGCGCACGATCTTGGCGCTCCGGGTCTTTGGGAGGGCGGACACGAACACGATCCGCTCGGGCCTGAACGCCTTTCCGAGCTCGTCGGTGACCGCGGTCGAGATCTCGAGCGCGCACGCCGGGGTCGCTTCGGTGCCGGGCTTCAGCACGCAGAAGATCCAGGCGACCTCGCCTTTCACGTCGTGTGGGACGCCGATCGCGGCCGCTTCGGCGACGCCGCCGTGACCGACGGCCGCCGACTCGAGCTCAGCCGGGCCGATTCGCTTGCCGGCGATGTTGAGCGTGTCGTCGGAGCGGCCGTGCAGGTACCAGTAACCGTCCTCGTCGATCGAAGCCCAGTCGCCGTGCGTCCAGACTCCTGGAAAGCGCCGCCAGTACGCGTCGAGGTAACGCTCGTCGTCACCCCAGATGCCGCGCGTCATTCCCGGCCAGGGTCGTTTGCAGACGAGCTCGCCGACTTCGCCGCGCACGGGGGTGCCGTCCGGTCCGTACACGTCCATGTCCTGGCCGAGCGCAGGAAAGCCGAGCGCGACCGGCTTGATCGGCTCCGTGACGCAGGTCGTGAGAAAGCAGGCGCCGACCTCGGTGCCGCCGGAGCAGTTCACGATCGGCGTCGTGCCGCCCCCGACCTTGTCGAAGAGCCAGCGGTACGGGTCCTTGTTCCACGGCTCGCCGGTCGTGCACATGGCCTTCAGCGACGACATGTCCGACTCGGGATCGCCTTTCGGGATCAGCGCGCGCACGAGGGTCGGCGAGACGCCGAGCATCGTCACACGCTCGGACTCGACGAGTTTCCAGATCCGGTCCGCCGGAAAGTCCGGCGCCCCCTCCGCGTAGACGACCGTCGCGCCGCAGGCGCCGCCGCCGACGACGGTCCACGGTCCCATGATCCAACCCATGTCCGTGGCGAAGTGGATGCGGTCTTCCGGCTTGACGTTCGTCTGGTACGCAACCTCGCGTGCGATCGACACGAGGAACCCGCCCTGGACGTGGAGCGCCCCTTTCGGCTTACCGGTCGTGCCCGACGTGTACGCGAGCAGGTACGGATGTTCGGAGTCGACCTGCTTCGGGGGCAGATCCCCCGAGGTCTTCTCTGTGAGCTCGTCCCAGAAGCGGTCGCGGCCGATCGTCATCGGGACGTCGTCCAGTCCGAGCCGGCGCCAGACGACCGTATGCGTCACCGTTGGTGACGATTCGAGCGCCTCGTCCGCGATCTGCTTCATCGGCACGACCTGTCCGCGACGAAGCGAGCCGTCCGCCGTGATCAGCGCCTTCGCCTTCGCGTCGGCGAGCCGCGCGGCGATCGCAGGCGGAGCGAAGCCGGAGAAGACCGGCACCTGCACTGCGCCGAGATGCGCGCAGGCGTGCGATGCGATTGCAACCTGCGGCGACATCGGCAGGAAGATCCCGACCGCGTCTCCCGGACCGATGCCGATCGACGCAAGCCCTTCGGCCAGGCGAAAGACCTCGTCGGACAGCTCGCCCCACGTCAGCGACATCCGTGAGCCGTCCTCGCCGTGCCAGATCGCCGCCTGCTCGTCGGCGAGCTCCCCGGCCGCCCACTTGTGGACGCAGTTCCAGGCGAGGTTGAGCTTCCCACCGGTGAACCAGGTTGCCCACTCGTCGCCGCGCGAGGTGTCCACCACCTGCTCCCACGGCTCCGAGAACTCGAGGCCGAGATCCTCTATCAGGGCGGGCCAGAAGCGCTCGGGCTCCTCGATCGAGATGCGGTGGAGGTCCACGTAACCTTCGACGCCGAGCTTGCGTGCGAGCCTTGTCAGGTTCGCGCTCTCGACGTCCGCGCCGGTCGGGCTCCAGATGAAGTCGGACACGCGCGAAGCGTACGGGTAGCCGCCCGACGTCGGTCGTGGAGCGTGCTCTAACCTCTCAGAGATGCGTGCTCGACTGTTCACGCCGGAGAACCGCAAGTGGTGGACACTCGTCGCAGTCGCGGTCGGACTGTTCATGATCATGCTCGACAACACGGTCGTGAACGTGGCGCTGCCGTCGATCCAGCAGGACCTCGGCATCAGCATCTCGGAGCTCGAGTGGGTCGTGAACGCCTACGCCCTCACGTTCGGCGTGCTCCTTCTCACCGGCGGGAAGCTCGCCGACATGCTCGGGCGGCGGGCGATCTTCATCGCGGGCCTCGTTGTCTTCACCGGCGCTTCACTGTGGTGCGGCCTCGCGGGCGGGGCGAGCTCGCTCATCGCTGCGCGCACCGTGCAGGGTGTTGGCGCCGCACTGATGAATCCGGCGACGCTATCGATCATCACAGCGACCTTCCCGCCGCGGCAGCGAGGAACTGCGATCGGCATCTGGGCGGGGGTCTCCGCGCTTGCGCTCGCGATCGGCCCGATCGTGGGTGGCCTGCTGACGGAGAAGGTGAACTGGAGCTGGATCTTCTTCATCAACATTCCCGTCGGTGTGCTCGGCGTGATCGCGGCGCGGCTCTTCATCGACGAGACGAAGGACACGTCGAAGGAGCAGAGACTCGACTTACCCGGCCTGATCACCTCGGGGGTAGGTCTCTTCGCCCTCACCTACGGTCTGATCGAGACGAACGATCACGCCTGGACGTCGACACGCGTTCTCACCTTGTTCGCGATCGCAGTGGTGTCTCTCATCCTGTTCGTCCTCCTCGAGCTGCGGCAGCGCCTGCCGATGCTCGATCTCTCACTGTTCAAGAATCCGACGTTCGCCGGTGCCAACGCCGCGATGTTGTTCGTGGGGCTCGCGCTGTTCGGAATCTTCTTCTACAACTCGCTCTTCCTCCAGCGCGTCCTCGGCTACAGCGCGATCGAGACCGGCGCGACGTTCTTGCCGATGACCGTTCTGATCATCCTTGTCGCTCCAGCGGCAGGCAGGTTCTCGGATCGGGTCGGAGCACGATGGCTGATGGGAGCGGGGATGACCCTGCTCGCGATCTCGCTCCTTCTCTTCGGGACGCTCGACGCCAGCTCATCCTTCTGGAACATCCTTCCTGCCCTGCTCGTGGGGGGCGTCGGGATGGCGGTCACGATGGCGCCGACGACTGCTGCGGCGATGGGCTCCGTTCCGGTCGCGCAGGCCGGCGTCGGCTCTGCGGTGATCAACAGCATGCGCCAGGTCGGCGGATCGCTCGGGATCGCGATCATGGGCGCGCTTGTGGCCACGAGCGTCAGCGTCCTGCCGACGAGTCCGCTGTGGACTGACCAGTTCGTGGTCGGCTATCACCGAGCGGTTCACGTCGGCGCGGCGCTCGTCCTCGTGGGCGCGATCATCTCGGTCCTGACGGTGCGGCCGCTGCCGCGCCGCGAGGGCGCGGCGGAATCAATCGGCGTCGCTCTCGCCGACGAGCCCTAGAAAGAGGAAGACCCCCGGCTGCGGCTCCGGGGGTCGATTCCTGTTAGGCGACTCCGCCCTGTGTGGCGGTCTCTCCGGGACTTGGCTCTGCGGCCCAGCCACGCCCCGGTTGGAGTCCACCTGGTGAAGCGCCTCCTGCAGCCGACCCTGGCGTCTGGCTCGGTTGCAAGATTGCCTCACTCTAGGAGCGTTCCCCGGGCCTGTCAAGTAGCTCGGTCAAGTGATTTGAGCTAGGCTTGCTTGACCGGTTTTAGGCCCAAACATGACCTTTTCGGGGGATGCCCGAAGGGACAGGTTGAAGTTGGGTGAAGCATGAAGTACTACTACGCCGCACGTGTCTGACTCGACAGCCATTCGTCAGCAGCAGCAGCAGCGAGCCTCTGCCGCTCAGGCCGGGCTTCGGCTCGGCGAGCGCCTACGCCAGCTTCGGGTTGCCGCGGCGCTGACCCAGACCGACCTCGCCGGGGACCGCTTCTCGAAGGAGTACGTCAGCCAGATCGAGCGTGGGAAGACCCGTCCGACCCCAGAGACGATCCTCTGGCTCGCGGAGCGGCTCGGTGTCGACGCAGGCTTCCTCGCGAACGGCATCTCCGCGGACGAGCGCGGCCGGGTCGACGCTGCTCTTGCCCGCGCCGACGCCTTGCTGGAGGCGCGTCGAAACGATGAGGCTCTCGAGGAGTTCGAGAAGATCCGCGCCGCTGTGCTGGCCACCAGCCTGCCCGAGCTCGAGGCGCGCGCCCTTTCCGGCGAGGCGACCGTGCGCATGCGCGCCGGCGAAGTTCGCGAGGCGATCGCGTTGCTCGAGCGCGCCCGAGCGCTCACCGAACGCACGACGTTCTCCGACGTCGAGCGTGCAGACGTCCTCTTCCGGCTCGGCGTGGCGCGTTACAAGCTGAACAGCATCCAGACGGCGATCGGGCTGTTCGACGAAGGGCTCAAGCTCGCGGAACGCTCCGAGATCCCGTCGGACCAGCTTCGCTCGAACATCCTTGCGTGGCGCTCACGCTGCTACCGCCGCCGCCGGGACCTCGAGGCCGCGCGGGAGGACGTCGAGCGTGCGCTCGAGCTCGCCGAAGGGCTGAACGACAAGCGCACCGCGGCAGACATCTATTTTCAGGCATCGATCATCGCCGACCGAGAGGGCCACTGGGTACTCGCGCGCTCCTACGCCGAGCGGGCGAAGGCCGCGTACGAGGAGCTCTCCGATCGAGGCAATCTCGGCCGGCTGCTGAACAACCTCGGTGGAATCAACTTCCTGCTCGGTCACCCGGAGGAAGCGGTGGACTTCCTGAAGGACGCAGTCCGCATCGCCCTCGAAGTCGGCAACGACGCCGAGGCGGCGCACGCGGTGAACGGCATCGCCCAGGTTCACCTCCGAACCGGTGACGTCTCGCTCGCAGAGGAGCAAGCGCGCTATGCGCTCCGGCTGCTCGGCGACCGGGTCGACGAGGTCAGCGAGATCGGCAACGCGCAGCTCGTCCTGGGCCGCGCGTTGCTCGAGCAGGATCGCCTCGACGAGGCCGAAGAGGCCTTCGCGGCGGGTGAACGCGCATACGACCAACTCTCTTCGGGGAGCCATCGTGCGTCTGCGTGGGTGGCCCAGGGGGACCTGGCGACACGACGCGGGGACGATCGGGCAGCTGCTCGGCTCTACCGCCAGGCCGCCGACGCCCTACAAGACGTTCGCTTCTAACTCAACGCTCCGAAAGGAGGTGACCACGTGTCCAAAGCTCGCCTGATCTATTTCGCGGTTTTCGCGATTCTCATCGCCGCTGCATTGCTGCCGGCCCTCGCGTTCCTGCCCCTCGGGGCTCACGACGGTGCGGAGATCTAGAGTGGAAGCGTGCGCGCTTTGCTCGCCGTTCTCGCGCTTGCCGCGCTGACGGCAGGCTGTGGCTCATCGACGAGCCGTTCCGAGCAGGGCGCGCCTCGGACGGGATCACTCGAAGGACTCTGGAAGAGCTCCGGGCAGGCTGTGGTGTTGATTCCCGGCACGAACGATTACTCCCCCGGCGACGTGCGCGTCTCCTTTCTCGTCGTCGACAACCGCGGCCGCGTGATCGCTCCGCCGACGGCGCGATTCTGGATTGCGCGCTCTCTGCGCGCGAAGCCGTTTCAGGAAACCGTTGCAAAGCTCGAGCCGGTCGGGGTGCCCGGCGTCTCGAGGGGCGCGAACGTACCGGCGTTGTACGTGGCACACGTGCGGGTGGCTGTGGCCGGGAAGTACTACGTGCTTGCCCGGCCGATCGGGAAGGTCGCGATCGGCGGCATCCACGACATCGTCGTGAGGCACCGCTCGGCGACCCCTGTCGTCGGCGACCGCGCCTACCCGTCGCGCACGCCGACGCTTGCGAGCTCCGGCGGTAAGACCGCGAAGCTCACAACGCGTGTTCCTCCGGACCGCGGACTGCTCCGCTACTCGATCGCCGAATCTCTTACTGCCCACGCTCCTTTCGTCGTGACGTTCGCGACGCCGCGCTACTGCGAGAGCCGCACCTGCGGGCCGGTCGTCGACGTCGTCGAGCACGAGCGGCGTCGTTTCGAAGGCTCGGGAATCCGCTTCATCCACGTCGAGATCTACAAGGACAACGATCCGCGTCAAGGGCAGAACCGGTGGGTGCGCCAGTGGCGGCTTCCCTCGGAGCCGTGGACGTTTCTCGTCGGCCGTGACGGCCGCGTCAAGGCGAAGTTCGAGGGCTCGGTCTCGACGGGAGAGCTCCAGAATGCGATTCGGCGTTCCCTACGCTAGGCCTCAGGGCAGGCGTCGATTGACCCAGATGGCCCATGCGCGCGTGCGAAGAACCTGCAAGGGTTGATGCGGATCGTGTCGTCAATGAACGAAGACCCCTCGGCGCTCGTGAGCGTGCGGGAAGTCGCCGATCAGCTCGGCGTCCATCCGGAAACGATCCGGCGCCTGATCCACGACGGGCGCTTGGACGCGGTGCGTGTAGGACGCGTGCTTCGCGTCCACCGTGCGGCGCTCGACACCTTTCTCGCGCGCCAGCGCGTGAAGCCGACGCGTTTTCAAGACTAGTTAAGCGCCGAATCCTCCGGCGGCGACTCGCTCGATCACGACGTGCGGCAATCTTGCGTACCGGCTCAGGCGTAGTAGTGCGCGCACCACCTCGGCACAATCCTCCGGACGGATCATCTGCTCGGGCGGAACGGGCGCCCAGTCCGTCATCGGCGTATCGACGAAGCCGGGGCTGAGCGCCGTCGCACGCACGCCGTGCTGCTCCTCGGCCCGGTTCAGCGTGTTCGTGAACTGGATCACTCCCGCCTTCGCCGCTCCGTAGACCGGCAGCTGCGGAGACGGGCCGGTTCCTGCGATCGAGGCGATGTTGACGACGAGCCCGCTCGTCTCGCGCAGAAGCGGCAGCGCGGCGGCCGTGACGAGCATCGTCCCGCGCAGGTTGACGGCGAGCTGGAGGTCGATCTTCTTCGGCTCGAGCTCGTCGATCGCGCCGGCCACGCCGACGCCGGCGGAGTTGACGAGCACATCGAGCCGGCCGTGTCGCTCACGGTGCTCGTCGACCATTCGGCGGCAGTCCTCCTCCTTCGCGACGTCCGCGGTGACAGGGTGCGCGCCGAGCTCGGAGGCCGCGGCCTCGACCTTCGTCTTCGTCCGGGCGGCGAGCGTCAGGTCGAAGCTTTCTGCCCGCAACATGCTGGCGATCGCGAGGCCGATCCCCGACGAGCCCCCGGTGACGAGCGCGGCCCTGGCCACGGACCCATCTTTGCAAGTCGGAAGGTGCCGCGCCGAGGGCGAAGAACTCTGGCGCGGGGGAACCGGAAGGCTCCTCCTCTCCCCTGAACGGCGGCGGCGCTCAGCGCCGCCGCCTTTTCCTGAAGCGGGAATATCCGGGGTTACCTCGACGTAACAAGGGGAACCGTCGTCACTCTGTAGACGAAAGGCTCGGAGACCCCTACATTTCGCGGTTCACCCTTCGGGAGGCTTCCTTTGGACACCGAAACAGGACGCGTCAAGCTCACAGACCTCGCAGCGTGCGGAGGCTGCGCCGCGAAGTATTCAGCGGCGCGCCTCGAGCAGCTGCTCGCGGGTTTCGTGCCTGCCGAGGCGGAGAACCTGCTCGTCGGCCTCGCACCGGCGGACGACGCCGCGGTGTATCGCCTCGACGACGAGCGTGCGCTCATCTTCACGCTTGACTTCTTTCCTCCGGTTGTCGACGACCCCGGCGACTACGGCGCGATCGCCGCGACGAACGCGCTCAACGACGTCTTCGCGATGGGTGGCACGCCGCTCCTCGCACTGTCGATCGCAGCTTTCCCCGAAGAGCTGCCGATGGAGATGCTCGCCGAGGTCTTCGCGGCTGCGGACGAGCAAGTACGTGCGGCGGGCGGACTGCTCGCGGGCGGTCACACGATCCGTGACGCCGAGCCGAAATACGGGCTGGCCGTGGTCGGCACCGTGCGACCCGACGGGATCTGGCCGAAGAACGGGGCGAAACCCGGCGACGCCGTCTTCATCACGAAGCCGCTCGGAACAGGGCTGATCATGACCGGGTACAAGAAAGGTCACGCGGGCGACATGCAGCTCGAGCGTGCGATTCGCTGGATGAGGACCCTCAACAAGGATGCAGCAGATGTTCTGCGCGGCCTCGAGCCGAACGCCGTCACCGACGTGACAGGCTTCGGGCTCTTCGGCCATGCGCACGAAGTGGCCGACCGTAGCGGCGTGTGCATCCGGCTCGAGTCTGAGCGCTTCCCGGCGATCGACGGTGCACTCGACGTCGCGCGGAAAGGCGTGCGGACGAGCGGAGACCCGCGGAACCGCGACTTCGCCGAACGTCATCTCACGATGGAAGGGTTGCCGGAGACGCTCGTGGCGCTCGGCTACGACCCGCAGACCGCCGGTGGGCTGCTCGTGTCGCTCCCGGCCGAGCGGGGCGCAGCACTCGAGGCGGAATTCGCGGGCCGCCGTCTGTTCATCCGGAGGATCGGCCGCGTCGAGGAGGGCGCCGGAGTCATCGTCGAGTGAGCTCGGGGATGATTCACGGGCGCTTTCAGCCCTTCCACAACGGACACCTCGAATACCTGCGCGGCGCAGCGGAGCGATCCGACGAGGTGTTCGTCGGGATCACGAACCCCGATCCGCAGCGCATCAAGGAAGAAGCGACCGATCCACTGCGTCACCTCCCCGAGTCGAACCCGTTCACCTACGTCGAGCGCCTGCTGATGATCGAGGCGGTCGCGAAGGACGAGGGAATCCTCGCGCACGTGATCCCATTTCCCGTCAACGAACCGGAGCTCTGGAGCGCCTACGTGCCCGCGCGCGTGACGCAGTACCTCCGGCTGTTCTCCGAGTGGGGCGGCACGAAGCTCGAACGGATGCGCGAGGCCGGGTACGAGGTCGTCATCCTCGACGAGGGCGCCGAGAAGCAGATCTCCGGAACGGACGTGCGCGACGCTCTCCGGTCGGGCGGTGAGTGGGAGGCGCTCGTGCCCGCCGGCGTCGTCCGGGTGATCCGCTCCCTGCAGCGAATACCGGCCTGAGTGCACCCGATCGTCGTCCTGCTCCTCGATGGTCTGGCCGACCGCGCCCATGAGTCGCTCGGAGGCTTGAGCGGTCTCGAGGCTGCGCGCACGCCGAACCTCGACCGGTTGTGCGCGTCGGGATCGAACGGTGTCCTCTACGCGATCGGCCCCGGCCGCGCGCCTTCGAGCGAGGTGGCGCACTGGTCGATGTTCGGTTACAGGCCTGACGAGTTTCCCGGGCGTGCCGTCTTCGAGGCGCTCGGGCGTGGGCAGGACGTGGACGCCGAGCAGGTCTTTGCCTATGCAGCGCTGCGGCCGGCGGAGCGGCGCGCAGACGGCTGGTGGTTGACCGGACGCCCCGATCCGGACCGCGACGCGGAAGAGGCGGAGCGGCTCGTTCGCGCCTGCGACGGCATCACGATCGACGGCCTCACCTTCTCGCTGGCGCATGTCTGGCGCGGTGAGGCGATCCTCCGCGTCTCCGGAGCCGCGGACGAGCGAGTCACGGACAGCGACGCATTCTTCCGCGACCGGCATCCCGTCCTGCGCCCCCAGGCGCTCGTGCCCGAGGCGGAGCGGACCGCACGGGCGGCGGAGGCGTGGAGTCGCGAAGTGATGCGGCGCCTCGAGGGCGAACGCTTCAACGTGATCACGTTGAAGTGGTGGGGCCGCCCGCATGACGTGCCCACCTTCGAGGAGCGCCACGGGCTGCGCGGGACGTTCATTGCGAGCTCGGCCTTCCTACGTGGCCTTGGAACGGCCGTCGGGCTCGACACGCGTGAAGAGCCCGAGACGGACGACGCCGCTGCCGATCTGCGCGGCCGGATCGAGCTCGCCCACGAGCGCCTCGACGCCGGTGACACGTTCGTGTTCTGTCATGTGAAGAGCGCGGATGCAGCGGGACACACGAAGGACCCGAACCAGAAGCGAGCGATGATCGAGACGCTCGACGGCGTCGTCCGCGATCTGCCGGTGGACCGTGCAGTCGTGTGTATCACCGGCGATCACGCCACTCCGGCCTCCCCGGACGTCATCCATTCGGGCGATCCGGTCCCCTTCGTCGTCTCCGGACCAGGAGTTCGCGCAGACCTCGTGAGCGAGTTCGGTGAGTCGAGTTGCGCCGGCGGGATCTTCGGCCACCTGCGCGGGCCGGACATGATGCCGGTGCTCCTGAACGCCGCCGACCGGCCGCTTTTCCTCGGCTCGAGGCCGACGCCGTTCGACGGCGCCGACGGCTATCCGTCGATCCTCGACCCGCTGTGACGCGTCACTAAACTCGGAGCCGTGAACGCCCAGCCCACGGCGCTCGCTCGGCTCCGGGCGATCGTCCTCAGCCCTGCGCAGATCTTTCCGTTCGTGGTCGCCCAGCTCGCCGCGCTCTGGCTGATCATCGGCACCGGCGCAGCGGTGCGGTTGACCGACAGCGGGCTTGGCTGTCGTCACTGGCCGGGCTGCGAAGAGGGGCATCCGCTTCCCGCGAAGAATGCTCACGCCTTCGTCGAGTTCAGCAACCGTCTGGTCGGCGCGATCACGATCACGCTCACGCTGCTTGTTTGGCTCGCGGTTCGCCGCACGTCGGGACTGCCGCGGTGGGCACCGCGGCTTGCGCTCGGAATCTTTCTCGGCACGCTTGCGCAGGCGCCGATCGGCCTGCTGGCAATCGCGAGCGATCTGCGCTGGCCGATCGTGATGCTGCACCTACTGTTGTCGATTGCGCTTCTTGCCGCTGCGACCGTGCTTGCGCTCGAGGTGCGCTCTGCGGTCGTCGGCCGCACGGAGCCACTCGTTCCGCTCGAGCTGCGCCGCCTCGGCTTCGCTTTCGTCGTCGCCGGATTCGTCCTCATCGTCAGTGGTTCGCTCGCGACTGCCGCGGGACCGCATTCGGGCGGGGGTGCCGCGGACAAGATCGACCGGTTCGGACGCCTGCAGCCGGTCGTCTACGTGCACGCCATGACCGTGGGCATCTTCCTGCTCACCTTCCTGTTCAGCCTCGGCTATCTCGCTGCGCGACGGGAGCACGCGCCTCGGCTCTTCGCGTTCGGCGTCGGCGTCTTCGTCCTGCTCCTCGTCCAGATGGGCCTAGGGGAGCTGCAGTGGCGCACCCATCTCCCTTGGGGGCTCGTCCTGCTGCACGTCTTTCTCGCCGCGACGGTTTGGATCGGCACGGTCGCCCTCGCGACGCTCTTCTTCAGACCGAACGTAGACTTCGTGCATCGCTGACGAACTTCGCATCACCGACCGGCCGAATCTGCGCGAGCCGGTTCTGATCGCCGCATTCCGTGGCTGGAACGACGGGGGCCAGGGCGCTTCGCTGGCGGGCGGCTACCTCGCCAAGGTCTGGGAGGCGGACCGGTTCGCGGAGATCGAGCCCGAGAACTTCTACGACTTCCAGGCGACCCGCCCGCACGTTTCGCTCGTCGAGGGGCAGACCCGGCACATCGAGTGGCCGGAGAACGCCTTCTACCATGCCTCGATTCCCGGCCTCGACCGCGACGCAGTCCTGCTGCTCGGCATCGAGCCGAACCTCCGCTGGAAGACCTTCACGGGGATGATCGTCGACCTCGCGCGGGATCTCGGCGTGGAGATGATGATCACCCTCGGCTCGTTGCTCGCCGACGTGCCGCACACCCGGCCTTCGCCGGTGACGGGCGGTGCGACCGATCCGGACCTGATCGAGCGACTCGGCCTGCAGCGTTCACGCTACGAGGGTCCGACGGGAATCGTCGGGATCCTCCACGACGCCTGCAACCGCGCGAGCATCCCGTCCGTCAGCCTCTGGGCCGCAGTCCCGCACTACGTCTCGCTCGCACCGAGCCCGCGTGCCGCGCTCGCGCTCACCCAGAGACTGAGCGACATCCTCGGTGTGAGCATCGATACCGCGGAGCTCGAGGAGGCGTCGGAGCGCTACAGCGAGCAGGTGAGCGAAGCCGTGGCCTCGGACGACGAGACGGCCGCTTACGTCGAGGAGCTCGAGGAGCGTGCCGAGCTGCTGGACGACGAGCAGCAGCTTCCCTCCGGTGACTCCCTCGCAGCGGAGCTGACGCGGTTTCTGCGCGACCGCGAGCGTGGCAACGGCGGGCCCGAGCGCGAGGGCCCCTCCGAGCAGCCGTAGCTCTAGCCGAACGTAAACGCGTAGGCCGAGAGGCCCGGAGTGAACTGCAGCTCGAGCAGGCCGTCCTTCGCCTGTGGTTGCGTCAGGAGTGTGTAGAGCCGGTCGCCGTCGATCCGCACCGTCTGCTGCAGCTTCCCGTTCAGCCTGACCACGACGCGGCCGTGCCCGCCGAGCACGAGATGCACCGACCGCGCCTGGAAGTGCAGCCGCAGGCGTGCGTCGGCGGCCGAGACGATCCGCTCGCCTTCGACGCGCCACCGGCCCGCATACGCGAACGAGTCTTGCGTCAGCGAAGCCGGAAAGGTGTACGCCGCGGTCTGGTCGGTGCGGAGCGGCGAGCCCGTGTAGTTCCCGATGCGCAGGTAGCCGAGGTAGGACTCCGGCGTCCGCAGCTCCTTCGGCGTGAGATCCGTGTCGCGCCCTGCCTTGGGCAGATGTTCGTTCTTGCCCGCTGCAAGTAGCAGACGGATGTCGCTCTCCGTTTGTGCGTAGTCGCCCTCACCGAAGTGCACGTCGCGGACATGTCCGTCCTGGTCGACGAGGTAGTCGGCCGGCCAGTAGTTGTTGCCGTATGCCTTCCAGGTGCCGTACGCGTTGTCGAGCGCGACCGGATAGCGAATGCCGAGCCGCTTCACGGCGGAGCGCACGTTGCCGAGATCGTGCTCGAACGAGAACTCGGGCGTGTGCACGCCGAGGATGACGAGGCCCTTCGAGCGGTAGCGCGCGTCCCAGGCCTTCAGATACGGAAGCGTGCGCAGGCAGTTGATGCACGAGTAGGTCCAGAAGTCGACGAGCACGACCTTGCCGCGCAGCTCGGGAAGGCTGAGCGGTTTCGTGTTGATCCACGCGGACACCTCGTGGACGTCCGGCGCGGAGCCGTAGTTCTTCAACGGCACCTTCTCGACGCGGGTCGCGAGCTGCTCACCACCGGTGACGAACACCTGCTTGCTCCGACCTCCCAGGCGGTCGAGCCCGTTCTGCGCCGCCGAGTTCCCTTCGATCGCGCTCTGCACCCAGTTCGCGTAGCCGGGAACCTTCGTCTGAAGACTCTCCGCCCAGCCCTGGTAGATCACGAGCGCCGATACCGCCATCAGCACTCCGCCGGTCACACGAACGGCCTGCGCATGCTGGCGGAACCGTGAGACCAGGCCGCGGCTGCCGCGTGCGATCGCGAACATCGGCAGGGCGGCGCCGAGAGCGTAGGCGATCGCGATCACGACGATCCAGCCGCCGACTCGATTCGTGGCGGCGTTCGCCGTCAGCGTCGCAAGCACAGGCCCGCCGCAGGGAATGAACACGAGGCCCAGGCTGGCCCCGAGCAGGAAGCCGCCGCCGAGGTCGCCTGCGCGCCGGCGGGTGAGGAACGCGAACGGCCGCTCGACGAGCTCGCCCGCCTTCGGCACGACGAGGATCACGGCGAGCACGAGGAGGAGAGCCGCGCCGATCTTGATCTGGTGCTTCGGGCTGACTCCGATCAGGCTCCAGAGCCAGGCGCCGGCCAGCAGGAAGCCGGTGAATGTCGTGACGAGCCCGGCCGCGATGGCATAGGGGCGTCGCTTCGTTGCCCCTCCTACGCCGCCGACGAGGACGATCGGCAGGACCGGGAGGATGCAGGGCGTGAACGCCGTGATGACGCCCGCCGCGAACGCGATCGGGACGAGGATGAGCACTCTGTGTAGTCGGTCCTAGGCCGCCGGCGTTTCAGCCGGTGCCTGCTCAGCTGCCTTGGGGGCAGGTTTCTTCCTGGCCCGCGGCTTCGGCTTCTTCGCCTCCGCGGGCTGCTCCTGCTGCTGCCCCTCCTGTGCCTGCTGAGCCTGCTGCTTCTGCTGGTTCTGCTGGTTTTGCGGCTGCGTGCCGCTCTTCTTGCGCTTGCGCCGCTTCCGTCGCCGTGAGCGTCCGGACGTGAGCTTCGGCTGCGGGAGATTCTCGGCCAGAGCCCCGGCGGTTTCCTGCACCGTGCCGAGCCGCTCGCGCGCAGCCTCGATCAGCTGCGTGGCGCGGGGCGTATAGCCCTCGGCGGAGGCGAGCAGCGCGGCACCGACGGCGATCGGCAGCTCGAGCGAAGCGTTCACGAGCTTGGCTGCGTTCTCCTCGTGCCGGTGTCCTCGCGAGTTGGCGAGCGCTCCGAGGAGCCGCTTCGCCTCCGGGAAGTCCGCGCTCGCGCGCCGGTCCTGCAGCTTCCGGGACGCGCGTGCCAGGCGCCACGTCCAGCGGGCCAGGATCTGGTCGGGCGCATTGGCCTTTCCTTCCGCGATCGCCCGCAGGAGGACGCGCACCCCGCCCATGCGGTCCTTCTCCCACGTGGGCGCCTGGGTCACGAGCGTGACGAGATCGTCGAAGTCCGCGCGCTCGACCGTCATCGAAACTCTGTCGGACAGTGCAATCATGCGCAGCCGCCGATTGGGATTCTCTGCGGCGCACGTTGCGAGGAACTGCTCGAGGCAGGCCTTCGAGGCACCGCGCGCGGTCAGCTTCTCGACGAACGCCGCCCGTTCGTCGAATCGAATCTGACGGCCGGCGATCGTCGCCCAGTAGCGCTGCTCGTCCTCGTCCAGGTACTTCGGGTCGACGCGCTGCCATTCGCGGGTGATCACGGCGAGCCGGCGCCTGACGTCGGGTGTGACCGGGACGAGCCACGGCGCCGGCGTCAGCTTGCGCCGTGCACGGCGTTGCACGCGCCGGCGCGGAGCGGGAGTGACCCGCGCGCCTTCGCGATAGAAGTCCGCGTCGAGCAGAGAATGCAGCGAGACGACGCGTTCGTTGTGCGTCGCGGCCTTCGGGACGAAGTCGACGACGATGCCTGCTTCCTTGCGGGGATGAGTGCGCATGATGCGGCCGATTCGCTGCTGGTACACGCGCCGCGAGGCTGTCGGCGCAAGGTGCATGCAGACCGTCGCGCGCGGGGAGTTCCACCCTTCCGCGAGCAGCATGGCGTTGATGAGGACGTTGATCTCTCCGCGCTCGTAGGCGGCGAGCGTTTCCGCCAGCCGCACGGGCGGCGTTCGGCCGGACACCGCTTCGGCCTTGAGCCCGACCGCGCGGAATTCTTTCGCCAGGTTGTAGGCATGGTCGACGCCGGCGGCATAGACGATGCCGGGCGTGTTGTCGAACCGTTCGCGGTAGAGCGATGCAGCCGCCTGGTTGAGGGCCTGGTGATCGAGCGTCTTCGCGAGGATCTCCTGGTCGAAGTCACCACCGACGATCGGCACCTGGTTGATCGCGGCGACCGGCGGGACGCGCAGGTCGCGTAGCGGTGCGATCAGTCCGCGACGCGCCGCATCCTGCAGCGGCAAGTCGTCGACCGACGCGGGGAACACATCCGAGACCTGCTTCGCGATCAGCTGCTCGGTCGCGGTCATGCCGATGTAAAGCGGCTCCGGGAACGCACGGATGGCTGCGCTCGTCTTCTCGCCGAGTGCAGTGTGTGCCTCGTCGCAGATGACGAGCTGGTACGTCTCGCGCGAGATGGTCTCTTGGTGGCGTGCGAACCATGCGTACGTCTGGATCGTCAGCGGGCTCGTATCGGTCAGCGGCTCCTTGCCACGTTCGACCGCGGGCGCGAAGCGCTCCCCGTAGCCCTCGTCGGTCAGGTCACGTTGGAACTGCGAGACGAGCAGACGGCGGTGCGTGAGGATCAGCACGCCGAGGGTGCGTGCAGCCTCGACGAAGCCTGCTGCGGCGATCGTCTTGCCGGATGCGGTCGGGTGGCGGAACCGGTAACGACGTGCAGCGCCGGGATCCGGGCCCGTGTAAGTCTCCTCCTCCACCTCTTCGTCGAGGACGTCCTCGCTCGACTCGTCGACGGGCTCGTCCTCCTCTTCCAGGTCAGGCTCGCCTTCGGCGACCTCGGCCGCAGCGCCGTTGCCGTTCAGCTCGGCCTCCCGCTCGTGCGCGGCGATCAGCTCCGTGAGCATCCCGGCCAGCGCGTCGACCTGATGGCGCCGCAACTCCGTGCCTGATGCGAGGTGCGGCTTCTCCTCGGCGAGCACGCGCTCGAGGCCGAGCATGAGGCCGTACTCGACCTTCCACGCAGACGAGGGCGTGCGGCGTCCTCCCTCGATCTCCTTGAGGGCGTCGTCGAGCGCGCGCCGGCGGGAAGTGCCAGGCGCGAGGACCTTCGCGGCGTCTTCACCCTCCCGGAGGAAGGGCTCGCCGGCCCAGGCCTCGGCTCGGAGGGCGTCGGCTGTCAGGCCGTCCGTCGCCTCCGACGCTGTAGTCGGCTGCTCTGTGATCTCCTGCATGGACGCAGCGTCTTGAGGCGCTGCAGCTTGTAAGAAAAGGCGACCCCGCGAATCCCCAAGGCGGGCGTCGTTCGACCAGTATATCGGTCGAGAGGCTAGCCGGCGAGACCCCCGAAGACGGCAAAGGGGTTCTGGGGCTGCACCTCGTAGACCAGCTCGCCGCCCGGCTCGACCTCGCCGTGGACGCGTTTGGCCAGCTCGACGGCCTCCTCGCGGCTCCCAGCGCCCGCGATGACGTAGGTGAACGTGCGGGAGACGTCGTAGCCCTCGCTCCGGAGCCGCTCGGCCAGGTCGGCGGCCTCTTGCCGGGTTTCGGCCTCGACCCGGACCTCCCACGGCGCGTAGCCCCGCTCCAGCAGCTCCTCCTCGACGTCGGGCCGATCGGGCTCGTCGTCCCAGCGCTCGTCGTCGTGCAGCCAGCGCTCGGTGACGAACCGGGACGGGGTCAGGCCCTGGTCGGTCAGCTCGCTCTCGATGACGCGTGAAGCCTGCTCGGCCTGCATGCCGGTCGAGGCGTACACGAAGATCGTGTTGCCGTCCTGAGACACGGCAAGCCGGTGGGCGCGCAGCTCGTCCGCCAGTTCGTCGGCCTCGCTCTGCCTCAGTCCGAGCCGGTCGAGGAAGTCCTCGGCGCCGCTCTCGTCCGGTAGCTCGACGCGGACGCGCCAGTCGTCGTGGGCCATTAGACGGGTGCTCCCGTAGACATCTCCGCAAATGTAGTACCGAACAGACGCTCGGACCTGCCTGTCTGGTCGAGGTGCTTCGTGATCCCGCCGAGAAAGAAGGGCCAGCCGGCGCCAAGGAGGAGCCCCGTGTCGACGTCGGCGGCCTCTGCGACGACCCCTTCCTCGAGCAGCAGATGGATCTCGTCCGCGACCGCGTCCAGCACGTCCTCCACGATCTGCTCCCGCGTGCGCGGTGAGTCGTCGACGACGACCGGATCGCCGCCGTCCGCGAGCGCGGCCAGTGCGGGAGAGAGCGGGAACCGTTCGGGAAACGCATCGTGCATCCGTTCCAACACGTGGTTGGCGACGCGCGGTCCGACCATCTGCAGAAGCACGGACGGAGCCATCGGCATCCCGAGCGACATGACTGCCTCGTCCACCTCGTCGACCGGTGTGCCGTGCTCGACGGCGGCCATGATCACGCGCGTCATCCGGGTCAGCACGCGGTTGACGACGAAGCCGGGGGCGTCGTTGACGAGGATCGGTCGCTTCCGCAGCTTCTCGCCGACGTCCCACACCGTTGCGAGCGCGACGTCGTTCGTGTCGACCGCCCGCACCACTTCGAGCAGCGGCATCAGTGCAACTGGATTGAAGAAATGCATGCCGGCCACGCGTTCCGGACGGCGCAGGTCGGCTGCCATGTCCGTGATCGACAGCGCGGACGTGTTCGTCGCGAGGACGCACTCGTCGCCCACAACCTCTTCGAGCTCTGCGAAGACCTGCTTCTTGATCACGAGCTCCTCGAACACCGCTTCGAGCACGAGGTCGCAGTCGGCGAAGCCGTCGTAGTCGGTGCTGCCGGAGACGAGCGACGCGAGGAAATGGGCCTTGCCCTCGTCGTAGCGGCCCCTGGCGACCTGGCCGTGGATTTCCGCCCTGATGTCCGCGAGCGCTTCGTCGACGATCTCCTGCTTCACGTCTCTGATCACGATCGGTAGCTCGAGCCGGCGCAGGAACAGGGTCGCAATCTGGCGTGCCATCAGGCCCGCGCCGACGACGCCGACCTTGGCGACTCTCACCGGCGCGACGGTCGGTCGAGCCGGATGCTTCTTCGCCCGCTGCTCGACGAGCCCGAATGCATAGATCGATGCCTGGGCCTGCGGTCCGGGCAGAAGCTCGCCGATTGCGTCGCGCTCCCGGCTATAGCCCTCTTCGACGGTCCAGGTCTCCGCGCCCTCGATCAGGTCGAGTGCGGTGTACGGAGCCGGCGCTGCGGCGTGGACGGTGTCGTCGACGTTGGTGCGAGCGCGGCGAAACAGCGTTTCCGCTTCGGACCAGTCGGGCGCGGGCCGCTCGAGGGGCTGCGCCGCGAGCTCACGCGCGAACGCAAGAGATTCGTCGACGAACTCCACCGGCTCGACGAGCCGATCGGCGATCCCGAGCTCGGCCACCTGCGAACCGGTGAGCATGCGGTTCTGGCGCAGCGGATTCGAGACGATCACCTTGATCGCCGTCTCCGGTCCAACGAGCCGCGGCAGGAGCTGCGTGCCGCCCCACGCCGGAAAGAGGCCGAGGAAGACCTCCGGAAAGGCGAAGTGCCGAACTGCAGTCGACACCGTGCGCGCCGTGCAGTGCAAGGCGAGCTCGACGCCACCGCCGAGACATGCGCCGTTGATCGCCGCGACGGTCGGGAACGGCAGCGCGCGCAGGCGCCCGAACAGCTCGTGTCCCGCACGTGCGCCTTCGATCGCACGGTCGCGTGTGATGTCCGGGAACTCGGTGATGTCGGCGCCTGCCGCGAAGAAGAACGGCTTGCCGGTGATCACCGCCGCGCGGTAGTCCGAGCCTTCGAGCTCTCCCAACAGCCGGTCGAGTGACTCGAGCGCCTGCTGGCCGAAGAACGTCGGCTTCGTCCAGTCCTCGCCGTTGTCGATCGTGACGAGCGCGACGTCGCCCGCACGCGCGAGCTTGAACTCAGTGACCGGCGCCAAGGTTCGCCCACAAGAGAACCGCGCCCATACCCATCCCGACGCACAGCCCCGTCAGTCCGTAGCGCACATCGGGACGCTCGCCGAACCCGTACGCGAGCTGCGCCATCAGCCTCACGCCCGTCGCTGCGAGCGGATGCCCGCAGGCGATCGCGCCGCCGTACGGGTTGAGGCGCGCGTCCTCGGGATCGACGCCGAGGGCGTCGCACCAGGTGAGCACCTGAACGGCGAAGGGCTCGTTCAGCTCGAAGAGGCCGACGTCGTCGAGCGTCAGGCCGGCTTGCGCGAGCACACGCTCGGTCGCCGGAATCGGCCCGATGCCCATCAGCTCCGGCTCGACGCCGGCAAAGGCGAAGCCGACCAGTCGCATCTTCGGCTCGAGCCCGAGCTCGGCGGCGGTTTCCTCCGCGGCGAGAAAGCAGGCGGTGGCGCCGTCCGTCAGCCCCGCGGAGTTCCCGGCGGTGACGCGGCCGCCTGCCCGAAACGGCGTGCGCAATGAGGCGAGCGCCTCGAGCGTGGTGTCCGGCCTCAGGAATTCGTCGCGCTCGGCGATCTGCCAGCCGCCTTCGGTGAAGACGCTCATCGGCACAACCGTGTCGCGCATGACGCCGTTCGACCAGGCT
Organism: uncultured Actinomycetes bacterium; assembly: GCA_963804935.1. GTDB lineage: Bacteria > Actinomycetota > Thermoleophilia > Gaiellales > Gaiellaceae > 3-1-20CM-4-69-9. The sequence continues at coordinate 45,219 of CAWDSD010000017.1, read as the reverse complement.
GCTGCCGCACGCTGCTGCGAGCGGACCGCGAACACATCCGCGTCGTCCCTCGTGATCTGCGGAAAGCGATCGTGCAGGTTCTCCGCCGTTGCGCCCATCGTCACCGCAGTGGGGTCGACGAGACGTTCGGCGACGAAGCGCGGATTGAAGTCGACGTCCTCGCCCATCGGATGGTGACCCATGTGCTCGACCCCGCCGGCAAGCACGATGTCGGCGGCGCCGTACGCGATCTCGCCCGCGCCCGCCGTGACGGCGGTGAGCGCGCCGGCGCACATCCGGTCGATCGCGAAGCCCGGCACCGTCTGCGGCAGCCCGGCGAGCAGCGCGACATCGCGGCCGAGCGTCAGGCCCTGATCGCCGACCTGTGCGGTCGCCGCGTAGATGACGTCGCCGATGCGCTCGGGCGGAATCTCAGGGTTTCTACGCAGCAACTCGCGCACGACCTTGACCGCCATGTCGTCGGCTCGCGTCTTCCAGAACATGCCCTGCGGTCCGGCCCGGCCGAACGCCGTCCGTACGCCGTCGACGAAGACGACCTCCCGACGCTGCATCGTTAGCGAGTGTACGCCGAGGATTCCAGCTGCTCGCGCAGGTCCTCGAGCTGCCAGCAGTCCGCTACCAGCGGATTCTGGTGAAACTGGATCAGGAGCGTGCCGCCGGTCTCGAGCTTGCCGTCACGGCAGGCGTCGAGGAGGCTCCGGTACGGCCCGAGCCCGTCACCGGGCGCATATACGGCCTCGGGCGGGTCTCCGTCGTAGCGCGGGTCGTGCTTCTCGTCCGGCAAATATGGAAGGTTCGCGACGATCAGGTCGACCGGATGCGGGATCGGCTCGAGCAGATCGCCTTGCAGGACGTGGACACGGTCCGCGACGCCGTGGAGGCGCGCGTTCTCACGGGCGAGCTCGACGGCAGCCGGGCTCGTGTCGGTCGCCCACACTTCGACGTCCGGGCGGTTGACCGCGAGGGCGATCGCGACTGCCCCGCTACCGGTGCCGACGTCGGCGACGCGCATCGGCACGCCGTCGATCCGCTCGAGCGCCTCATCGACCAGGCGCTCGGTCGACGGCCGCGGCGTGAAGACCTTGCCGGGCGCAGCGAGGAGTGGAAGATCGTAGAAGGACGTTTTCATAAGCTCTGACGGTGCCGGCCTGGGAGCAGCACGTGCGTCGGGAGCAGGAACGCTACCTGGACGGGGAGGGGCGACTGCCGGCCGCCGAGGATCAGGATGCCCGCCAGCGCCAGCTCGCACGCATGGGGAACGCTGCCTCGGGGGCAGGTCTGTCGGAGCTCATGAACGGCAATACGGGCTCCGCCGGGGAATGGTTCGCCAAAGCGGTCGACCGCTACCGCGAGAGCTTCGAGCTCGCGCCCCCGGACAGTTGGGGACGGCCGATCGCGATCGTCAAGGCGCGGCTCCTCGCCGACGACTGGAGCTCCGCGGAAACGGATGCACGCTGGACGCTCGAGCAGGGCGCTGCTGAGGCGAATTCGCCGATCGGGCAGTACGCAGCGACCCTGGCGCTGCTCGTGCTTGCCCGCGACGAGGAGGCGCGCGTCCTCGCTGACATGCTGCGCACGCACGACGACTTTCCCGCCGCCGTCGGCGATGCGCTGGCGTTCATCGCCGCGGAGGATCCGGCTGGCTACAGCGAAGCGGTCGAGACGGTCCTCGAATCGTTCGAGACGCGCGAGGACTACCTCGAGGATCTTCCCGTCGCGGACACGGTGATCGTTCTGCAGAGACTCGCAGGCCGGCGCAACATGGCCGCCGAGCTCAGCTCGCCGCTCTTGCCGGGCTAGAGGGTTGATGTGAATTGGGCCGGCGCCGTGTCTGGTGCGTCATCCGGCCCGGCGGAATTTCACATCAGGCCTCTAGTCCTTGTTCGCCGGAGGATGCGCGAACACGGTGAGGACGATCTTGTCGGCGTCGTCGTCCTCGCCGTTGCGGGCTGAATCGAGGAACTCCCCCATCAGCGTGACTGCAGCCTCGATGCTGAGCTTCACCTCGAGCTGCGCGCTACGGAAGGTGCCGTCCCCCGAGTAGAGGCCGTGCGCGCGCTGCACCTGGTTGATCATCGCCGCCTGGATGTCGCTTGCGCCACCGGCCGCGAGCAGCTCCGGAGCGATGCGAAAGACCTTCGCGACCGCGCGGTACGGCTTCTCGCGTCCGCGGCCGTTTGCGTCGGCGAGCTCGATCAATCCTGCCTTCAGCAGCATGCGGACATGGAAGTGCAGGTGACCGGGATCGACGCCGAGGCGTTGCGCGAGCTCGCGGTTCGTAAGCTGCCAGTCGCCTTCCTGGCCGAGCATCTCGAGGACGCGCACTCGCAAAGGATGTCCGAGCGCCTTGAGCTGTTCCGGCTTGTCGAGGATCAGCGTCGTCTCTTGCACGTAGGCCCGCCCTTCGTCTGCCCCGGGGGCAGTTCTACATATAGAAGTCGGTCTGTCAAGCAGGCAACTTGGCTGCAGCAGCGCGATCGAGGATTGCAGTCGTGCTTCCGTTAGTGGCCCGAACGAGGCTGGCAGGGGTCTCGGGGCTCGGTGGCTCCGCGAATGCGCGGCGCGCCGCGTCCGCCTTCTCGGCGCCGCCGAGCGCGAAGACGATCACGCGTGCGCTGGTCAGCGCCGGAATCGAGAGGGTCACGCGATCGACGAACGGGTCGAGCCCCGGTTCCGCAGGTAGGACTCGTCTTCGCCCCTGCAGTGTCGGCGCATTCGGGAACAGTGACGCGACGTGGCCGTCCGGACCGATGCCGAGCAGCGCGAGGTCGAACAGCGTGTCGCCGAGCTCGCGCTCGTAGTCGGCTGCCGCGCGCTCCTTGCCGAGCTCGCCCTTGATCCGGTGAACGTAACGCGGCGCCGAGCCGAGGTTGTCGAGCAGCGTGCGTTTCGCGAGCGCGTAGTTCGACAGCTCGTCGTCTGGCGGCACGCAGCGCTCGTCGCTCCACCAGAGCTCGACGTTGCTCCAGTCGGGCTCGCGCTTCGCCGCCTCCTCGTACGCGAGCCCCGGTGCCCTGCCGCCTGTGAGCGAGATGTGTCCGCCGCGCCGTGCAGCCTCTGCAAGCCGGTCGGCGACCGCGGCTGCGACAGCCTCGGCGTCGTCGACGACGACGAGCTCCAGGTCGGTCACAAGTCGCCGGCAGCTAATTCTTTGGACCGCTCCATTGCCGCTTGAATGGCATTCAGGAACGCGGCGCGCACGCCTGCCTGTTCGAGCTCGCGGATGGCGCGAATCGTCGTGCCGCCCGGCGAGGTGACCGCTTCGCGCAACTCGACCGGATGCATCTTCTCGTCGCGCAGCAGCTTCGCCGTGCCGAGCATCGTCTGGACGACGAGCTGCGTCGAGGTCTCGCGTCCGAGCCCCAGCAAGATCCCCGCCTCGATCATCGCTTCGGCGAGCAGCGCGAAGTACGCGGGACCGGAGCCGGAGACCGCGGTGACGGCATCCATGTAGTTCTCGGGCACCCGCACGACTGCCCCGAGGTGCGTGAGCACCTCCTCGGCGACATCGAGGTGCTCGTCATCTGCGTGCGCACCGGCGCAGATCCCTGCGATTCCTTCGTGCACGAGCGCGGGTGCATTCGGCATCGCCCGGACGACGGGCACTCCCGGGGCAAGTCGTGCCTCGATCTGCGCAGTGGGAATCGCCGCTGCGACCGATAAGACCGTCTGCTCGGCGCTGAGCAGGCCGCCGATCTCGCCGAGGAGGACGTCGAAGTCCTGGGGCTTGACGGCGATCACGACGAGCCCTGCGCCGGCCACGGCCTCCGTGTTCGAGAGCGTGCCCTTGACGCCGTGACGTTCGACGACCTCCTTCAGTCGTTCCTCGCGCCGTGCGGTCACCGTGATGTCGGCCGGCTTGCGCCAGCCGGAGCTCAGGAGCCCGGCGAGCAGCGACTCGCCGATGCGGCCTGCGCCCAGGATCGCGATCTTCCGATTGGCAGCCATGCTGCAGTCTAGGAATCCAGAGCGGCCCGGTAGCTGCCGAGGGTCGCCTCGTCTCTGAAGACGAACCGTGCGGCGATGACCGAAGGGTGCGCGGCGAGTGCTTCCTGCGTCGCCCTGATGGCGACAGGCGCGGCCTGTTCGACCGGATATCCGTACGCACCGGTCGAGATCGCTGGGAAGGCGACCGTCACTGCTCCCAGTTCGTCGGCGAGCTCGATCGCGCGCCGATAGACCGACGCGAGCAGTTCGGGCTCTCCCAGCGCACCGCCGTGCCAGATCGGTCCGACTGCATGGATCACGTGCCGCGCGGGAAGCGCGCCTGCGCCAGTGGCCTTTGCGTCGCCCGGCTCGCAGCCACCGAGCGCGCGACACTCTTCGAGGATCGCCGGGCCGCCCGCCCGGTGGATCGCTCCGTCGACGCCGCCGCCGCCGAGCAGGCTCGGGTTCGCCGCGTTCACGATCGCGTCGACGTCCTGCTCGGTGATGTCGCCGAGGACGAGCTCGATCACGCGTACGCGGGCCGCGGGAAACGTTCGGGTCGCTCGGCCGGGAGCGGAATCAGCCCGTGCGTGAACGCCGTCCCGAGGTAGAGGCCCGCTAGGCCGGCCCACTCGCCGTAGGGCGCGAGCAACTCGGCCGTCTCGTGAGCCTCGACCCAGCGCCCGCGAAGGCGAGACATCAGCTTGATCAGCCCGAGGTCGCCGACGAGACCGCGCTCGTGGCGACCCAGTCCTTCGAGGCAGACGACTCCCGCCGACCATGGTCCGAGGCCGCGCTGGCGCTCGATGAACTGCGCCGCCTGCTCGGTCGGGAGTTGGTGCAGCCGCTCGAGGTCGACCGAGCGGCAGATTCGTACCAGCGCGGCCGCGCGGCTTGCGTGCAATCCCAGCTGGCGCAGCCTCACCGGTGCGGCCTGCGCGAGCGATGTGCACGACGGCGGAGCGTGCAGGTCGGAGCCTTCGACGCTCGGTTCGACGGCGCGGACGATGATGCGCTCGAGTTGCCGCGCGCGCCGCGACTCGATCAACTGGCCGCAGAAGGCGCGGAGCAGCGCTTGCGCCACCGTGGGCATTCGCAGCTGCCGCATTCCCTGGAAGTGCACCGTCGCCTGCCCGATCAGCGGGTCGCGCGCGAAGCGGCGCAGGAACTCCGTGTGGTCGGCGTCGAGTGCGAGCACGAAGCGCAGCCGCTCGAGACCTTCCTCGGTGGCGGCGCGCAGCACGACGCTCCCGTCGAGCGTCTGACAGGCGGACCCGATCTCCACGCGCTCGCCGATCCGCAGCGTCGTCGTCAGCATCCCGTCACGGACGTGCCGCGTCGCGTCGCTCGCATGCTTTATGGAGAGGGCGAGCGTGAACGGGCCGGCGGGGCGAACGACCCGCTCGAGGTTCAACTCGTGCTGCTGGCGGTCTCGGCGGTCACACCGAGATCGTACGCGCGGCGGAGGATCGGCTCCGCTTCATCTTCACGGCCCTGCTGCTTCAGGAAATTGGCCCAGTCGAGTGAGGCAAGCCCCGCGTTGTATCGCCGGCCGTGGACCGTCAGCAGATCGACCGCGCGGCGGTAGGTGTCGACCGCAGCGCTGACATCGCCCTTGAGCGCAAGGCCTCGCGCGAGTGCCCAGCACGCCTGCCCGAGCTCGGCCCCATGAAGGTCGCCGAGGATCGCGAGCGCGTCCCGTGCGCGCTCGACCGCAGCGTCTCCGTCGCCGTCGAGGGAGGCCAGGCGGGACTGGCCGATGCGAAGCATGCCGAGGTCGCCCGGGTCCGGCGCAGGGCCGAGAAGTCGCTCTGCGATCTCGAGTTGTTCCCGGGTCTCTTCGGGACGCCCTTCCTGGGACTCGATGCCGGCTGAGAGGAGATATCCGCGTGCAAGCTGCAGCGTGTTGTCGGTCACTTCGAGCAGTGCCATCGCGCGGCGGATCTGAGTGAGCGCCTCCGCCGAGCGCCCTTCGATGGCAGCCACGCGGGCCAGTGACCAGTAGAGCCGCACGCGCGAGTACCCGTCGACCGACTCACCTGCTCGGCTGAGCGCATCGCGAACCACATCCACGGCGCGCTCGTAGTCACCTGCATCGCTCAGTGCGTAGCTCAAGTAGGTCGCGTACCGGACCTGAAGCGTGACGTCGTCGGGCGTTGCCTCGGCGACCTCTGCGAGGCATTGCTCGAAAAGGCGCGCTGCCCGATCGGCCGCGCCCAGCGCCGCGTAGGAGCGGCCGAGCTGCGAGTAGACGTCGGGACGGAGATGAGGTGGGACGCGTTCGAACTCGAGCGCCGCCTCCAGGCGCTCGACGGCGTCCAGATGATTGCCGCGGTTCGCGGCTGCAAGTCCGAGGCCGATCGCAGCGCGGCCGGCGGAGGTGCGGTCTCCTGCGGAGCTCGCCTCCGCGAGGACTTCCTCGAGCAGCTTCTCGGCCGCGCCCGTGTCGGACTCGAGGCGAAGCTGGAGGTCTGCCTCCGAAAGCTTCAGCTCACGGTCGTCGACCTCGCGGATGTCCCTGCCCGTCTCCAGATACTCGACCGAGACGCCGAGCTTCTGGGAGAGCTTCCGCAGCGCCTTGACCGACGGCGTGCGTGCACCCGCCTCGATCCGGGAGATGTAGGCGTATGAGACTCCGGGGGACGAGAGGTCGCGCTGAGACAGCCCCCGCTGGATCCGGAGGCGTTTCAGGCGCGCGCCGACGCCCTCTGTGTTGCTGCTGTCCTCGGGCACTTGAACGATCATTAGGAGTTTTCGGACATAAGTCAAATTCCTTCTTCGGCAGGTTCTCTAGTCAATCGGCGCTTCCTCATGACAACATGAGACCTCATTCTGCGGATACAGGGGAAGGAGGGGCGGCCATGCATCCCTGGGGCGACTGACTTGACTGCCAGTTGAGAGGCGGGCACGCCTGCTGCGTGTCCCGCCCGGTTTACTACCCGCCTGATGGCTTCGGGGCTAGCGCTAGCCGTTTATGGGCTGTTGCTCGTTCCGGGCGTCATCCTGGTCTGGCGGCGGCCGGTAGCCGCGCTGTACGCGTGGGTGGTCGGACTGGCCGCGCACAACGCGGTGATGGCGGCGCTCTACGGCGCCGGAGTACGTGGGGGCGCTCTGACCGCCCTCCAGGCCTGGAAGGAGATCCTGCTCGGCGTCGCCCTTGCGCGGGTCTCGCTCGATGCGTTCCGTTCACGGCGCCTCGCCTTTTCGATCCACCCGGGCGACGTGCTCGCCGCGGTGTTCGGGCTGGTCGTCTGCCTCTACGCGGTGCTGCCCCAGAGCTGGCTCGACGGCTCCGCCGACCACAGCGCGATCGGGCTCGCGCTCAAGCACGACCTCGTTCCGGTCGGTGCGTACTTCGTCGGCAGGTCGGTCGTCCTTCGCCGCGAGGAGCTCGTGCCCCTCGTCTGGACGCTCCTCGGCGCCGCGGCTGCGGTTTCGGTGCTCGGGCTCCTCGACGACTTCCTCGTGCCGATCTCCTGGTGGCGTAACTCTGCGGTCGTCGACTACTTCCACAAGCACCTCGGCTACGACTACCACGGTACCGGGGGGCTGCCCGAGAACTTCGTCTTCAACAACGGCGGCGACACCGCGGGCTTCTACCGCCGGCTCGTCTCGACGTTTCTCGGACCGCTCGCAAGTGCGTACATGTTCGTGACGGCGCTCCTCCTTGCCGCTGCCTTTCTGCGGCGCATGCGCATCCTCATTCCACTCTGCGCCGTCGTTGCCGCCGGATTGCTGTTCACGTTCTCGCGGTCGTCTTTGCTTGCGCTGGCCGCAGGCTTCGTCGTGCTCGCGTTCGTCGCGCGGCGTTGGTGGCCGGTTGCTGCGGCCGTGCTCACGCTCGCGGTGAGCGTCGCGTGGGTGCACGTCTTCCCGCATGTCGCGCCGACGGGAAAGTGGACGCAGCAGGATCTCGTCGAGCAGCGCAACATCGCGAAGCAGACGCCCGGCGCGAGCGGAAACGCCGGCAGCATTGACGAGCCCTCGATCCACAACCACTGGATCAGCCTCCGCGAAGGGATCCGCACCGTCGTTCACCACCCGCAGGGATACGGGCTCGGCAACGCCGGCCAGACCGCTTCGCGGACCGGTACCGCGATCAAGGCCGGCGAGTCGAACTACACGGAGATCGGCGCAGAGACGGGGTTGCTCGGCGCGCTCCTTTGGATCGGCTGGGGGCTCGCGACCTTTGCGGCCCTCGTGCTCGGGGCGCGCCGGACGGGCTGGTGGGCCGCAGCCGGCATCGCGTCGGCATTCGGCGCCGCGCTCGTGCTCGCGGTCCAGACCGACGTTATCGGTGATCCCTGGATGGGGTATTGCCTGTGGGCTCTGGCCGGCATCGCGTTGACGGCCGTGCCTATCCTCAGGGAGTGAGCGCGACGGCGCAGCTTCCCGAGCCGCAGCAACAACGCGTGCGGGTGATCTTCGGCGCACTGATCCTCGTCTTCCTGCTTGCGTCGCTCGATCAGACGATCGTCGCGACTGCGTTGCCGACCATCGTCGGCGAACTGGGCGGGCTCCAGCACCTCTCCTGGGTCGTGACCGCCTACCTCCTCGCCGCGACGGTGTCGGGACCGCTCTACGGAAAGTTCGGCGATCTCTACGGGCGGAAGATCGTCCTGCAGACCGCGATCGTGATCTTCCTCATCGGCTCGGCGCTGTGTGGGTTGAGCCAGAACATGGCCGAGCTGATCGGGTTCCGGGCCTTGCAGGGCCTCGGTGCCGGCGGCCTGATCGTGACCGCTATCGCCGTCGTCGGGGACGTCATCCCGCCGCGAGACCGCGGCCGCTACCAGGGCATCTTCGGTGCCACGTTCGGTGTCTCGACCATCATCGGGCCGCTGCTCGGCGGGTTCTTCGTCGACAACCTCTCCTGGCGGTGGATCTTCTACGTCAACCTGCCGGTCGGTGCGGTCGCGTTCATCGTGATCGGTGCCGCCCTCAGCTCACGCGCTGTGACGAAGCAGCACAAGATCGACTACCTCGGCGCGGCGCTGCTCGCCGGTGGTTTGTCGTCCGTCGTCCTCTTCACGAGCCTCGGCGGCACCACGTGGCCATGGAACTCGACGCGGATCGTCGCGTTGATCGTGCTCGCAGTTCTTGCGCTCACGGCGTTCGTGTTCGTCGAATCGCGCGTGCCGGAGCCGATCCTGCCGTTGTCGCTGTTCAAGAACCGCACGTTCGCGGTGACGAGCGCCGTCGGGTTCATCGTCGGTCTATCGCTCTTCGGCGCCGTGACCTACCTGCCGCTGTATCTGCAGATCGTCAAGGGAGTGAGCCCGACGAGGTCAGGGCTCCAGTTGACCCCGCTGATGCTCGGCCTGCTCGTGACTTCCATACTCAGCGGGCAGCTGATCACGCGCTGGGGGAAGTACAGGATCTTCCCGATCATCGGAACCGCGGTTGTGTCCGTGGGGATGGTGCTGCTGTCGCGCCTCGGGATCGAGACGAGCCTCTGGGTGGCGGCCCTCGACATGGTCGTGCTCGGTCTCGGGCTCGGCATGGTCATGCAGGTGCTCGTGCTCGCCGTTCAGAACGCTGTGGACTACCAATATCTTGGCGTCGCGACCTCCGGGTCGACCATGTTTCGCTCGATCGGCGGCTCGATCGGCGTTTCCCTGTTCGGTGCCATCTTCGCGAACAGGTTGCACACGGAACTCGCGCAGCGTCTGCCGGCGAACGTTCACCTTCCGACGACGACCTCGCCCGCGACGATTCGTGCGCTGCCGCCTGACGTACACGCGTCGTACGTCCACGCGCTGACTGCGGCCCTGTCGCCGGTCTTCGCTGTTGCGGCCGTCGTGAGCTTTGCGGGATTTGTCCTGGCCTTGTTCCTGCCCGACGTCCCGTTGAAGCGCACCAGCGAGGGGGAGGGAATGGGCGAGACGTTTGCGACGCCGCGCAATGCCGACTCGGAACGGGAGCTCGAGCGCGTGCTGAGCGTGATCGCCCGGCGTGAAGAGCGCTGGCGCGCCTACGAAGAGCTCGGCGCCAACGCTCGCATCGACCTCTCGCCGACAGAGATCTGGGCACTTGCGCGGCTAGGAGAGCTCGCTCCGGCGACGCCCGAGGCGGTCACGGCCGCGACTGGGGTCGACGATGCCCGGCTGGATCGGGCGTTGCGCGAGCTCGAGAGACGCGGGCTCGTGGACGAGACACACGGTGCCTACAGCTTCACGCCGGACGGGCGACGCGCCTACGACGCGGTCGTCTCGGTGCGCCGAGCGACACTCGAGGAGCTCGTCCGAGACTGGTCTCCCGAGGATCACGCGCAGCTCACCGGCGTGCTCGACAGGCTCGCCCGGTCGCTCGCCAGCGAGATGCCGACACCGGCCTGACGGAAGACGCTACGCTCGATCGCATGGCGATCGATCCACGCGTGGACATCGGCCACGTTCATCTGAAGGTGAGCGACATCGACCGTGCGCTCGGGTTCTATCGCGACATCCTCGGCTTCGAGGAGATGCAGCGTTACGGCGACCAGGCCGCCTTCATCTCGGCCGGTGGTTACCACCACCACATTGGCCTGAACACATGGGAGTCGAAAGGAGGGTCACCTCCGCCGCAAGGGACGACCGGCCTGTACCACGTCGCGATCCGTTATCCGGACCGCAAGGCGCTCGGGCAGGCCCTGAAGCAGCTGGTCGAGGCGGGTGTCCCGATCGGCGGCGCTACGGACCACGGCGTGAGCGAGGCGATCTATCTGCGCGATCCGGACGACAACGGGATCGAGCTCTACCGCGACCGGCCGGAGGAAGAGTGGCCGCGCGCCGAAGATGGCAGCATGTCGATGGTTTCGGAGCCGCTCGACCTGCGCGCGCTCCTCGCCGAAGCAGAGTGACCCGTTCGGGAATGAAGTCGAGTCGCCGACGGATCCTCACGGTCGCCGGCTTGTTCGTCGCGTCGCTCTTCTGCGTCGCCCTCGTCGTCGTGCGGAACATCCATACGGGGAACGGCAACTCCCGCTACCTGATCTGGAACCTCTTTCTCGCGTGGATTCCGTTCCTGCTCGCGGTCTTCGTCTACGACCGCTGGCGTCGCCGGCGCGGCGGGGCGCTGCTGTTGGTGCTCGGTGGGCTCTGGCTGCTCTTCTTCCCGAACGCGCCGTACATCGCCACGGACTTCCTCCATCTGCGACACGACCCGCTGTCCCCGTACTGGTACGACGCGGTCACGATTGCTGCGTTTGCGTGGCTAGGCGTCCTGCTCGGCTTCGCGTCGCTCTACCTGATGCAGACGGTCGTGAGGCAGTGGCGCGGCGTGGTCGCGGGCTGGATCTTCGCGGTCTTCGCCATCGGCCTCGGTTCACTCGGGATCTATCTCGGCCGGTTCCTGCGGCTGAACAGCTGGGACGCGCTCGAGCACCCGAGCGTCTTGCCGCGGATCCTGCACACGGTCGCCCGTGACCCGTTTGCCTACCAGGAGGCGATCGCGGTCACGTTCCTCTTCACCCTCGCGCTGACGTTCGCGTACTTCCTGCTCTACAACTTCGCCGCGCTGGGTCTCGAGCTCGATGCGGAGCGGTGAGCCGAAAGCCATGTTCCAGGGACAGTCCCTGGCGCAGGTCCCTTTCCGCCGGGTGTAGAACTCGTCTGTGGCCTCGAAGCCCGTCGAGCAGCTCGATTCGGTCGTGATCCGGTTCGCCGGGGACTCCGGCGACGGGATGCAGCTGACCGGCGGCCGGTTCACCTCCGAGACGGCCATGCTCGGGAACGACCTCGCCACGTACCCGGACTTTCCGGCGGAGATCCGGGCCCCGGCGGGCTCCCTTCCGGGCGTCTCGGGCTTCCAGCTCCATTTCGCCGACCACGACATCCTCACGCCGGGCGACGCGCCGAACGTGCTCGTCGCCATGAACCCGGCCGCCCTGAAGACGAATCTCAACGATCTCCCGCCGAGTGGGATCCTCGTCGTCGACAGCGATGCCTTCACCGACCGGAACCTGACGAAGGCCGGCTACGACGGCAATCCGATCGAGGACGGTTCGCTCGAGGCGTACGAGGTGCACGCGATCCCGCTGACCTCGATGACGATCGAGGCGCTGAAGGAGATCGACGGGATCACGAAGCGCGAGGCCGAGCGTGCGAAGAACATGTTCGCGCTCGGGCTCATGTCGTGGCTCTACGGCCGGCCGACCGAGGGGACGATCGCGTTCCTCGAGTCGAAGTTCGCCAAGCGACCCGAGATCGCGGCCGCGAACGTAAAGGCATTCCAGACCGGCTACGCCTTCGGCGAGACGACCGAGGCATTCGCCGTGCAGTACGAGGTGAAGCCTGCCGCGCTGAAGCCGGGCCTCTACCGCAACATCACCGGAAACCAGGCGCTCGCGTACGGACTGATCGCCGCTTCCGTGAAGTCCGGGCTACCGCTCTTCCTCGGCGCGTACCCGATCACGCCCGGCATCGTCCGTCCTCGAGGAGCTCGCGCGGCACAAGAACTTCGGCGTGCGCACGTTCCAGGCAGAGGACGAGATCGCGGCGGTCGGCGCGGCGCTCGGCGCGAGCTTCGGTGGCTCACTCGGCGTGTCGACGTCGAGCGGTCCCGGCATCGTGCTGAAGCAGGAGACGATCGGGCTCGGCATCACGCTCGAGTTGCCGCTCGTGATCGTCGACGTCCAACGGGCCGGCCCGTCGACCGGTATGCCGACGAAGCCCGAGCAGGCCGACCTGCTCGGAGTGATGTTCGGCCGCAATTCCGAGTCACCCGTCCCAGTGATCGCCGCCGCGACGCCGAGCGACTGCTTCGACGCAGCGCTGGAAGCGGCGCGCATCGCGATCAAGTACCGCACGCCGGTGTTCCTGCTCTCGGACGCCTACCTGGCGAACGGCTCCGAGCCCTGGCTCTTGCCCGACGTCGACGCGATCCCGGCGATCGACCCCCACTTCGCGACGGGTGGGGTCTCGGACGAAGACTTCCAGCCGTACCGGCGCGACGAGAAGACGCTGGCCCGGCCCTGGGCGATTCCCGGCACGGCGGGCCTCGAACACCGCATCGGTGGCCTCGAGAAGCAGGATGTCACCGGCAACGTCAGCTACGACCCGGACAACCACGACCTGATGGTGCGGCTGCGCGCGCAAAAGGTCGCCGGCATCGCGCAGGACATCCCGGAGCTGGAGGTGGACGATCCCGACGCCGCCGGCACGCTCGTGCTCAGCTGGGGCGGCACCTATGGATCCGTCGCGGCGGCGGTGCGCCGCGTGCGCGGCGGTGGCAAGAAGGTCGCGCACGCACACCTGCGCCACCTGAATCCGTTCCCGCGCAACACCGGTGAGGTCCTGCGCGGCTACGAGAAGGTGCTCGTCCCGGAGATCAACCTGGGCCAGCTCCAAAAGCTCGTTCGCGCCGAGTTCCTCGTCGATGCGACCGGGTTCAACCTCGTGCGTGGCGTTCCGTTCCGTGCCGGCGAGGTCGCGGACGCGATCGACGCGATGGTGGACGCCTGACGCTTCTGTACGACAGTCCGGTCTCCGGCAACTGTTACAAGGTGCGCCTGCTGCTGGCGCTGCTCGGAATTCGGTACGAGCGACGCACGATGGACGTCGTCGACCGCTCGAACCGGCCCGAGGTCCTGGGCGGCCTGAACCCGTCACTGCGCGTGCCGACGCTCGTGCTCGACGACGGACGGCCGCTCGGCGAGTCGGGCGCGATCCTCTGGTACTTCGGCGAAGGCACGAGATTCGTTCCAGATGACCCGTACGAGCGTGCCCAGGTTCTGCAGTGGATGTTCTTCGAGCAGTACGACCTCGAGCCCTCGATCGCCGTCGTCCGCTTCTGGGTCGCGTACTCCGGGAGGCCCGAAGCCTTCGCCGACCGGCTTCCCGAACGAATGGCGGCGGGCAACCGCGCGCTCGGGGCGCTCGAGCGCCACCTCGAGCGCCAGCAGTACCTCGTCGGCGACTGGTACTCGCTCGCGGACATCGCTCTGTACGGGTACACGCACGTGGCGCCGGAAGGCGGCTTCGACCTCGACCCGTACCCAGCGGTCCATGCCTGGCTCGACCGCGTCGCCTCGGAGCCTGGTCACGTGCCGATCGAGGCGTGATGGATCGCCTTCGGCCGTTCTGGGACTTCGACGACCTCGATGGAAGCGAACGGCGTCTGCTCGAACAGCTCGACCGTGAGACGTCGGACTCGGGCCGCGCGGAGGTCCTGACGCAACTTGCACGTGTGGAAGGTCTTCGGGAGCGACTTCGACGCTTGTGAGCGGCTGCTCGAGGAAGCCGAGACACTCACAGGCACGAGCGAGGTTGCAAAGGTCCGGATCGACCTCGAGCGTGGCCGAAGGCTGCGTTCGAGCGGCGACCCGGCCGCGGCATTGCCGCTCTTCGAGGCGGCCTTCGCCCGCGCCTCCGACGACGGTCAGGACTTCCTCGCGGGCGACGCGCTGCACATGTGCGCGATCTCCGTCGACAACCTCGACGCGACCGAGTACTGGACGCAGCGCGGGCTCGACTTCGGCGAGCGCAGGCCCGACGCGGCATATTGGGCGGGGCCGCTGCTCAACAACCTGGGTTGGGCGTACTACGACGCCGGCGACCATCGCCGGGCGGTCGAGCTGTTCGAGCAGGCGCTCGAGGTTCGGCTCCGCGATCCGGAGAACGAGGCTGCGATTGCCTTTGCACGGGAAGCGGTCGAAACCGCGCGACAGGCGCTCGCCTAGCCGGGCGGCGTCGTCTCGAAGCGCTCGAGACCGTCGTCCGGCAGCGTTTCCCAGGCAGCGACGGATCTGACGAAGATGTGCGCGCTCGGGCGCGCGGCGAACTCGTCGTCCAGGGCACTCGCTCGCACACTCGAGATCTCCGAGTTGGGCCAGCCGCCGCCGAAGAGATTCGAGCCGCACCTCGTGCAGAACGTCTTCGCGCTTCCTCCGGGTGGCTCGAAGGTCTCCAACAGGTCCGCGCCTTCGAGGATCCGGATCGAGGTCGAGCGCACGCGTCCGTTCAACGTGCCGGTGCCGCCGGAGAGCTTCTTGCAGCTCGCGCAGTGGCAGTAGCGAAGCGTCTCGGGTGCCTCGGAGACCTCGAACTTCACGCCGCCGCAGAGGCAGCTTCCTCGGAGAGCGGTCACGCGGGGAGCCTAGCCGTCGGTCTATCATCGAAACGTGGCCACGAACGGCAAGCTCACCGCGAAGGACTACAAGACCGACCAGGAGGTTCGCTGGTGCCCGGGCTGCGGCGACTACGCGATCCTCGCCGCGCTGCAGTCGTTCATGCCGGAGCTCGACATCCCGAAGGAGAACATCGTCTTCGTCTCGGGCATTGGCTGCGCGGCGCGGTTCCCGTACTACATGGAGACCTACGGGATCCACTCGATCCACGGCCGCGCACCCGCGATCGCGACCGGTCTCGCCACCTCGAGGCCCGACCTGTCGGTGTGGGTGGTGACCGGCGACGGCGATTCGCTGTCGATCGGCGGCAACCACCTGATCCACGCGCTGCGGCGGAACGTGAACGTCAAGATCCTCATGTTCAACAACGAGATCTACGGGCTGACGAAGGGGCAGTACTCGCCGACGAGCCCGCTCGGCACGCGCACCAAGTCGACGCCGATGGGCTCCCTGGACTGGCCGTTCAACCCGCTGTCGCTGGCGATCGGGGCGGAGGCTTCGTTCGTCGCGCGCGCGATCGACACCGACCGCGCGCACCTGACGGATGTGCTGCGGGCCGCGGCCGCGCACAAAGGCAGCGCGTTCGTCGAGATCTTCCAGAACTGCAACATCTACAACGACGGCGCGTTCGACTTCGTCCGCGAGAACAAGGAGAACCGCATCTACCTCGAGCACGGGAAGCCGATTCGATTCGGTGAAGACGGCGAAAGGGGTGTGCGGCAGCGCGCGGATGGAAGTGTCGAGGTCGTCGACGTGACGGACGAATCGGAGCTCCTCGTCCACGATTCGCACCATGCGGAACCGAGTGCGGCGTTCGCCCTCAGCCGGCTCACGCAGTCGACGTGGGGGACGACGCCGATCGGCGTCTTCAGGGACGTCGAGCGCCCGGTCTACGACGAGCTGATGGCCGACCAGCTCAACGCCGCGCGGGAGAAGCAGGAAGGCGACATCGCCGCCCTCCTGCACTCCGGCGATACCTGGACGCTCTAGCCGGCCGAGGAATCCGTCTTCCAGAGACCGATCGGGTTTCCCTCCGTGTCGGTTCCCGTGGCGAACCAGCCCATTCCGGGCACCGGCTGCGGGTCGTCGGCCTTCCCTCCCAGCTCGTTGACGCGTGCGGCGCCGGCGTTGATGTCATCGACCTCGAAGTAGATGCGGATCGCACCCGTGTCTCCGGAAAACACGGCTGCGCCGGTGTCCTCGCCGAGCCGGGTCATGTGGTACTCGGTCGGTCCTTCCATCGAGTCCCACTGCCAGCCGAAGAGGTTGCCGTAGAACTCGCGCGCGCGGTTCGTGTCCTGCGCGGGTATTTCGAAATGAACGGGCTTTCCAGCCATTGCTTCTCCTCTCTGACGCGGTGACTCCGACGATATCCGTTGTGCTACGGCGGTTGGGTTACGGAGTGGTGCCCGCGCGCCGGCGCGGCCTCGTCGCGAGATATTTCGCCTTCGCGTTCGCAAAGAACTCCGGATCACGCTCGTCCTCGTCGATGAGCCAGTCGACGAACGCATCGCTGTACTGCGGTGAGCCGAACTTCGGGACATGGACGAACTCGGGCCTCGTGTCTTCGCTGATGGCGTGCACACGCCGGACGCTGAGAATGTCGAACGCGTTGACCTTGTAGCCGTCCAGCCTCGCGTTCACCTCTCGGATCACTTCCTTCTGGCGATACGGATGCGACTGGTCCGGGTCGACCTGTCCGTACAGCGGCGCGTGCGGGTCGGTCGTCAAGCGGATCAACGTCGGCCGCCCTTGCTCGTCTCGCTCGGCCGTCTCGATCACCGCAACCTCGGCACCGTCGGGCGCGTGCATCACCTGGCGGATGTTTGCGAGCCACTGTGACCGCGTCGCGTCGAGCTGGCGCTTGATGAAATCGCGCACGTCCGCGCCGGTCGCCGGTTCGCTCTTCGCGCCGTGGCGGAAGTAGAGGCCGCCTCTCGTGAAGGCGATGTGCTCTCCTCCGTCCGCGCTCCGGTGGCGTCCTTGCCGCGTGAACACGAGGGGCGAGACCGCGGCTTCGACGACCACGGCCGTCGCCGGACGGCCGCCGCGCGTCACCTCCTCGAGCGTGAAGGCCTCGAACTCCGGTTCCGCGTAGCGGGCGAGCTGCTCGTGGATCAACTCCTCGTCGACGTCGCCTCCACCGAGGACGACGACGCCTCCTCCAGAGTTGGCCATCGCCGCAACGTCTCGGACGAGCTCGAGTTGGGCGCCGCTCGAGCTCGGGTCGAAGCTTTCCTTCAGCTCGACACGCTTCGAGCTCCGCTTCGCCTCCGCCGCCCGCTTGACGAATCTCTCCGCGTTGGGGGCCACCCGCGCATCGTCGCACGATCAAGCCTTGAAGCCTTGACACATGCGCCGTGTGCGGCAACCCTTGGTGTCGATTAGAGGCCGGTTAGGGGTTGCGACGAAGGTGGGGGTCATGGCCTTGAAAGGCACCTGGGTCGGCGTGTGCGCCGTGGCAGTCGCCGCGGGCCTCCTCGGCATGCAGCCGGCCGGCGCGCAGGCTCAGGTCGCGCCGACCTGTGGCGCCTCTTCGTACTCGCTGGCGCTCCAGTCCCTGACGGGGCCGCCGCGCGCGGACCTGGTCATCCGGATCACCGCGAAGGTTCCGGACTGTGTGCTTCCGGAGTCTCTGAGCGGGCAGGTCAAGCTTCTGCCGTTCAAAGGCGCGCCCGCGAAGACACTCGCCTTCGGCGACGTTCCGGCGCCCGGCGGCGTGGCCACCGTGAAGATCGGGCGAGTTCCGCGGCTCCGGCGTGTCCAGGCCGCGGTCTCGTTCGGCGCGGAGATCAGCCTCGCCGGCCAGGCGAAGACGCTCCTCAAGCCCGACCTCGTGCTCACGCGCGCCTACACCGCCCGATCCGTGCTGCTGGGACGCCCTTTCTTCGTCGTCGCGATCGTCCGGGAGCGCACCAAGGACGTCGGGCTCGCGGCGATCGTCACCGTCTCGGCAGGCGGTACTGCACTGGCCACGCAGAACGTGACGGTGGGCGCTCGGCGCCGCGTGGTGGTGCAGGTTCCGGTCTCGCTGGCCCAGCTCGGCCGGATCCGGCTCACGGTCACCGTCACGCCTTCGGCTCCCGTCGAGACGACGCTCAAGAACAACACCCGCCGCACAAGCGTCGAGACAACCGAGTTCAGGCTGCAGGAGTCGGCGACGCTCGCGCAGAGCTTCGCCGGCTACGGCGGCCAGTTCAACCACCATGTCTACGCGGCGATCTCCCGGTCCGTCGGCGTCACCGACGACAACGTGGGCGACATGGAACGAAAGATGCGTGCGCTCCATCCCGAGTTCTCTCGCATCTTCTTCAACGGGACCGCCTTCAACGATGCCGACCGCATGCAGTCGTTCATCCGCACCGTCCAACTCGCGCAGAGCACGGGGACGGTGATCAACATCACCTGGCAGGGCGGGACGCTGAACGTCGCGAACGGGACTATTCCGAAGTTCGCGAACGTCCTGATCGACCTCGTTCGCAACCGCGGCATCACCAACCTGCGCTGGCTCACGCTCCAGAACGAGCCCAACCGCACCAAGATCACGAAGCAGGCCTACGAGGCGCAGTACCGGGCCCTCGACCCATACATCCAGAGCATCCGTGGCCAGGTCAAGTACATGGGCGGGGATCTCGTCCGCGGCCCCGACGTCGGTGCGCCGGATCAGGAGGCCTGGTTCCAGTACATGGCGACGAACATGGCCGACATCCTCGACGCGTACTCGATCCACGTCTTCTGGGACTACTGGGACACGCAGAAGCTCGTCGACCGGCTCACCGAGGTCCGGGCGATCGTCGACGCGCTGCCTGAGGCGGGCCGGAAGCCGCTGTACGTCGCCGAATACGGGGTTCGTGGCCTGCGCAAGTTCAACGATCTTCCCGCCGGCGACCCGGGCGTCTGGCAGGACGGCACGCCGATCACGCAGACGAACATCAGCGCCTTCCAGCACGCGTGGTTCGACATCCTTGCCGCGCGGCTCGGCTACATGGGGACGAGCAAGTGGGACTCGTACTTCGGGAAATACGACAACGGAACGCAGGCGTACTTCATGATCGGGAGCCCTGCGAACGGCTGGCCGCTCTATCCGCTCTACAACTTCGTCCACCTGTTGACGTCGACGGTGAAGCGCGACTGGCGCACGGTCAACGTCGACAGCGTTCCCGATACGTCACGGCTCCTTGCGGCCTACGTCGGCAAGAAGGGCGAGCACACGATCGTCGGCCTCGACACGGCGGGCGCGCAGCTCAACGCGCCCTCGGACCTGCAGGTCCCCTACACGCTCGGAGGTCTCCCACCGTCCCAGAAATTCCACCTCGCAGTCTGGAACGAGGCCGGCGACGGCGTTGTCGGCCCGTCGAAGATCGTCACCACTGACGCTTCGGGGGTCGTCACGTTCGCCGCGCCGCAGCACGGCGTGTTCGCGCTGACCTCGCTGCCGCTGGCCTAGGGCGCCGCCGGACGCGGTTCAGGTCCACTTGTGAGTTGACCCCTTCGGCCCGCGCTGGGAAGCTGTGGAGCGAGCTAACAGAAGGGGGGCGAGACATGCCGCAGAACCCACCACAGGGGTATCCGCGCGTGATGCCGTATCTGCTGTACGAGGATTCAGACGCAGCGCTCGAGTTTCTCGTGAGCGCGTTCGGCTTCACCGAGAAGATGCGCCTGACCGGCGACGACGGCCGCATCAACCACGCCGAGGTGAGCATCGGCGACGGAGTGATCATGTTCGGCACGCCGGAGGGCGACTACAAGAATCCCAACGAGCTCGGAGGAAGGACGGGGAGCATCTACGTGTACGTCGACGACGTCGATGCCCACTACGAGCACGCAAAGCAAGCGGGCGCGACGATCGCGCGGGAGCCGGAGGACCAGTTCTACGGCGATCGGAACTACTTCGTGCACGACCCGGAGGGACACGAGTGGTATTTCGGAACGCACGTCCGCGAGATGTCCGAGGACGAAATGCGGTCAGCCGGGGTAGCGACAAGCTAGAGGAGGCACCATGTACGCACGCGTTGCAAGCTTCAACATGGACGAAGGGCTGGACGAGACGATCGACCAGGTTCGTAACGACGTCAAGAGCGGCAACCGACCACCCGGTCTCGAGGATGCAACGGGGATGATGATGCTCGTCGACCGCTCGAGCGGGAAGTCGATCGGGATCACGCTCTTCGACAGCGAAGACGCGATGAAGCGTGGCGACGAGGCGCTGAATGCGATGTCTCCGGGGGGCGGAGGCTCGCGGACGGGAGTCGAGTTCTACGAGGTCGCCGTCCAGATGATGAGCTAGCGAGCTAGCGACAGCCGGCGCCCGCAACTCGGCGCCGGCTGTCCTGTCGCTCGCTCAGGTGCTGTTGTTCGTGGTGTTGCCGTTGTCGTGATCGCAATGCGAGGAGCTCGACTGTGGCGTCGTCGTCGTGCGGTCGTTGCAGTGCCAGACGACTTGGAGCTCGAGCTTCCGCCGCTTGCGGCGATCGCTACACCCGTGCCGCCTAGGGCCAACGCCGTGGCGGTGGCGAGCAAAGCGGCGTGCTTGGGTCGGAACACGTGTGACCTCCTTTCGGTCGTGGTGTTCCTCAAATGGAACTCCTGGCTCTTAAGAGCAGCCGAAGACGGATCTAAGAAGTCGGTGAGACTTCGGCACGGCGCGAGAGGAGGTCGTACCTCAGGACTTCGCGGAACCCGAGACGTCGATAAACCGATTCGCCGAGCGCGCTCGATTGGAGGTACGCCAGCTCGGCTCCGTTTGCGAAGCCCTCGTGCACCGCATGAGCGGTGATGGCTGCGCCGTAGCCGCGACCGCGGTACTGGGAGGGTGTCGCGACATTGAAGACCCCAACGTCGTCATCGACGACAAAGCTCGCCGCCGTGGTCACGTCGCGACCGTCGACTCGGCCGAGGAACAACTCGTATCCGTCCAGGCTCGTGACCTCGAGCATGTAAAGCGGCGTCAGGAAACCCTCAGGCGCACCGAATCCCTCTGTCGCGATTGCCAGTGCCTGAGCGAACCCGTCCGCGGATTTGACGTGGACGACCTCGAGCTCCGACGCTGCGAGTCCCACCAGGTCACCGGCGTTCGCGACCATTCCCGGCATCCGCTCCACCGCAGTGAGCCCGAGCTCGCGGGCTGTAGCGACCACGGCCGGCGTTTCCTCGTTCCGAATGAGGACGCCCGGTGCAATTCCGTTGGCCTCGATCTCCGCGAGGGCGTCGGGAAGCGCGGTCGCGGCAGAGTCCTCGTCGGGCCAGACCCCGTTGAACGAGGGGATCGGCAGCGTCGGGAAGGTGACGAAGGCGTAACCGTCTCGCCGTTCGAACCGTGCCCCTTCCATCACCGCAGCCAGGCGTTCAGCCACCGTGCAGAGCGCGAGGTGCAGCCGCAGGCCCTCGTTCATGCGACGACTCTAATCGGCGGCTTCGGAGGTGGCGACCGTAAGTCGTTCGCGGCGTCGCACCGGCGGGGTGATGAACACAGCAACGGCCGCACCCACGAGAGCGACGATCGCCGCGAGCGCGAAAGCGGTCGTGTAGCCGTCCACCGAGGGGATGTTCGTTCCCCGGATCGTGTGCGCGGTGAGCAGGGCCGCACCGACCTGGCCGCCGACGACGCCGCCGACCGTGCGCGCGACGGTGTTCATCCCCGTGGCGACTCCGGTCTCCGTTGGGCGCACGGCCTCGGTGATGAGCGTCGCCATCGCCGCGAAGGCGAATCCCACACCGACACCGAGGATCAGCATCGCGGCGAGAATCTGCCACGGCCTGTCATGCCACTCGGCAAGCCCCGCGGCGGAGATGGAGACGAGAAGCATCCCCGCGGCGAGCGGCCATTTGAATCCGGTCCGCCGCCCGATCAGCCCGGCGATTGGTCCGGCGAAGAGCAGTGCGAATGAGCTTGGCAGGAGATAGAGGCCTGCCTTCGTCGCGCTCGCGTCGAAGCCGTAGTCGACCACCCGCTGTACCGCCGCCGAGAGACCGTGCGCCGTCTCGACGAAGTTCGGCACGAGCACGAACGTCCCGAACATCGCGAAGCCGGCGATGAGGGCCGTGATGTTCGTGAACAGGATCTCCCGACGGGCGAGCATCCGCATGTCGACCATCGGCTCTGTGACGTGCAGTTCCGCGTAACCCCAGGCGACGAGGAAAACGAGTGCCGCGGCGCCGAGGCCCAGCGTGCGGCCGGACGTCCAGCCCCAGCTTTCTCCTTCCGTCAGTGCAACCAGCAGCGAGATCAACCCGGCGGACATGAGCACTGCGCCGACGTAGTCGACGCGCGACGGTGTCTTCACCGGTGACTCGGGCACGAAGAGGTACACGAGCACCATCGCGATGCCGATTCCGACGGCGCCGACGATGAAGAGCCAGCGCCACGAGACGTTGTCGACGATCACGCCGGAGAGCACGATCCCGAAGCCTCCACCGATCCCGAAGACGGCCGACACGAGCCCGATCGCGACGCCGACCTTCTCGCGGGGGAACTCATCGCGGATGATCCCATAGCTCAAGGGAAAGACAGCTGCGCCGGCGCCCTGCACGGCGCGCCAGGCGATCAGCGACCAGATGTTCCACGCGGCAGCCGCGCCGACCGAGCCGACGAAGAAGATCGCGAGCGAGATCACAAGCAGGCGTTCCTTGCCGTACTGGTCGCCGAGCTTGCCGAGGATCGGCGTTGCAACCGACGCGACGAGCAAGAAAACCGTCAAGACCCAGGTGACCCACGTCGTCGTCGTGTGCAGGTCCCGCTGCAGGGTCGGTAGAGCAGGGATGACCATCGTCTGCTGCAGCGCGAACGCGATCCCGGCCAACGTGAGGATCGCGAGCGTCACGTTGTAGTGCTGTCGCTTGCCTGCCACTGGGCTTCGCAGCCTAACGATGCGACTTAGGATCCCCGGGCGTGACCCGGCTCTACACCGACGACGCCGAGCTCTACGACATCAGAGGTGACGGAGCCCGCTGGGAGACAACGGGCTCCGTCTTCGGCCCCCTCCGGACCGAACTTGGCTAGCCGCAGGCGCGCACAGTGCGGTCGAGCGTCACGAACCGGTCGAAGGCGACGCTCACGCGGACACGGATCGTGGAGCGCTTCTTCACCACCAACCGTGCGCGGAACGGTGACCGGCTGTCCGTCAGCATCTGCCGGCCGTTCACCAGGAACGTCGCCGACTGGACGCCCGGCCCGGAGGCCGTTGCCGTCACGACGCCGCAGTGGCCCCGGCGAGCGGCCGTGAAGCTCACGGCCGGGCGCGCCCGGCAGCTTGCGCCCGAGCACGAGACGAGGTTGTGCAGCCGCGCAGCGAGCGACGCTTTCAACGCGTCGTAAGCGGGATTCGCGTGCTGACTCTGAAGCTCGTCTGGATCCTTGCGCAGGTCGTAGAGCTCGCGGTCGCCGTTCGCGTACTCCGCGTACTTGTAGTGCTGAGTCCGGATCCCGTCGAAGTGGCCCGCACCTGGAGAGTTGTCGAGTAGGACGTCGCGGCCGATCTCCTTGCCCCGGTCGTGCCAGAAGGAAAGGAGCGACACGCCGTCCTCGGTACGACCGGCCCGCACGTTCGCGGCGTCGAGGATCGTCTCGGCGTCGTCGACGTTCATCGTCAGCTGGCTCCGGTGGACGCCGCGCGGCAGCGACTTGTTCGCGGTCCAGCGCATCAGGAGCGGCAGGTGGATGGACGGCTCGTACCAGAGCACCTTGCCGTTCGCGACGCGGTGCTCTCCGTGGAAGAAGCCGTTGTCGGACGTGAAGAGAATCAACGTGTTGTCGAGCTCGCCGGTCTGCCGGAGCGTCTCGACGATCGACGAGATCGCTTCGTCCACCGACATCAGCGTCTCGCGGCGCTGCTGCCAGTTCTCCTGGATCGCCGCGATCCGGCGCGCGTTCAGCAGCGGCCGGCGCCTGATCACCTGCGGCTTGTCGGAGACGTCGGCCTCGTTGAAGCTCGGCGGCTTTGGCAGCGGTGTCCCCTTCAACGCGTCGTGGTGCCGCGGTGCGGGAACGGGGGTGCCGAGCTGAGGCGGATCGTCGGGCTCGCGGGGCGTGCCGGAGTGATCTCCGAGAAATGCGACCCAGAGGAAGAACGGTCCCTGAGTCGCCCGGCGCTTGATGATCTCGTTTGCCTTGTCCCGGTAGACGTCGGTCTGGTAACACGACGGCTGCGGGGTGGCACAGAACGTGTGCAGCGTTCCGCCTTCGTTCAGCGTGTAGTTGTAGTACCGGTAGGTCGTCGGGTCGACGGATCCGTGCCACTCGCTCCAGCCCGGTGGGATCTCCGTCGGGTTCTGGCGGCCGTAGCCGTTCAGGAACTTGCCGAGGTGAACCGTGTAGTACCCGCCCCGCTGCAGCCAGACCGCGAGCGTGTTCGACTTGTCGAGTGCCTGGTAGCCACCCTGCGGCGGCGCGTTTCCGCGGACGTTGTTGTTGTGCGAGTACTGGCCCGTCAGGAAGGTTGCGCGCGACGGGCAGCAGAGCGAGAACGAATCGAAGTTGTTGTCGAACGTCACGCCCTGATCACCGATCAGGCGGCGGACGTTCGGAAGCACGGCCATCTCCGCGAGGGTCTGGTCATCCGTTTCCAGGACGAGGACGTTGGGGCGCTGGGGAGCTGCGGCCGCCTGGGCGGTGCTCCCATGATGCTGGGCACCAACGGCGATTCCTGCGGCGAGCGCCAGCGAAGCCGCGATCGCGAGTCCGAGCCTGCGTTTCATCAGTATTCCCCCCTGTTGCGAAACCAGTGCTCCCGTTATTCCCGCTGGGTGTGTGGGAGCCGTGTCGCTCCCGCAAGGATTTCGTTAAGCAGCGAGCCGCTCTTCGGCCGCTCGCTCGTGGACGAGGACGCCGCCGCGAGAGCGAAGCCACACGAACAACGAGACAGACAAGCCGGCGACGCCGGCGACCGTGAATGCGAGCTCCGTCCCGCCGGCCGCTGCGAGCCAGCCGGAGAGAATTCCGCCCAGAGTGCCGGTGCCGGCAAACGCGAAGAAGTAGATGCCGATCAACCGGCCGCGAAGGTGGTCTGGCGCTGCGAGCTGGATGAGCGAGTTCGAGTTCGACGACCACGTCGTGAAGCAGATTCCCCCGAGGAACAGGAGTAGGGCGATGAGGACGGTGGAGTGCAGGGGTGCGATCAAAAGCTCGCTGAGAGCGAAGCCGCCGCTGCCGAGCGCGGTCGTTCCGACGGTGGCACGGCTCACGTGTGCAGACACGAGCGCGCCGATCAGTGCGCCCACTCCGAAGACCGCCGACAAAATGCCGAAGGTCTGCGGGCCGGCGTGGAGCGTGTGCTTCGCCAGCACCGGTAGCAGCACGTTGAAGTTGAGGCAGAAGGTGCTCATGACGAAGACGAGGACGAGCATCAGCGCGATCTGCTCCTCGTGCCGTGCGTAGGAGATGCCTTCCTTGAGGCCCGCCAGGAGCGTTCTCGGCCGCTCGCGGCGCTCGACCGCGTGGAACTCCGAAGGCCGCATCAGCAGCAGCCCGGCGATGACGGCCACGTAGCTGACCGCGTTGAGCGCGAAGCAGATACCCGTGCCGGTCGTGGCGATCAGGACGCCTGCCAGCGCCGGGCCGAAGATGCGTGCGCCGTTGAAGAGCCCGGAGTTGAGACTGATCGCGTTCGGCAGCTCAGCCGGGCCTACCATCCGGAAGGTCAGCGACTGGCGGGAAGGAGCGTCGAGCACCTGGACGAGCCCCATCAGCGCGGCGATGACGTAGACCTGCCACGGCTGCACGACTCCCGTGAGAGCGAGAACCGCCATCGTCGAGGCGAGCACCATCTGCGTGATCTGAGTTCCGATCACCGTCCGCCACGAGTCGAGCCGGTCGACGATGACTCCCGCGATCAGGCTGAAGAGCGTGAACGGCATGAACTGGCAGAGCGCCAGGATTCCGACCGCGACCGGCGAGTGCGTCAGCGAGAGGATGAGCCACGCCTGCGCGACGCGCTGCATCCAGGTCCCCGTGTTGGAGATGACCTGGCCGGCGAAGAAGAGGCGGTAGTTGCGGTGCTTACGGACGCTTGAGAACGTGCGGGCGCCTGCCCGGAGAATGGCTGCCGTCAAGCTTCGTCTCCCGCGAGCAGATGGGTAAGCGGCTCGATCGCCGCGTCGATCGCGTCGAGCTCTTCCGGATCGAGCGAGCGCAGCCGCGCCGACAGCCACGCCGTGCGCTTCGACTTCACGGAGCGCAGCACCTTGTGGCCTGCGGCCGTCAGCGTCAGGCCGACGCGGCGCTGATCGCCCTCGACGGGCGCTCGGCCGACGAGCCCTGCTTCCTCGAGCCGGGTGACGAACTTCGACATCCCGGGCACGGACATGCGCTCGAGGGCGGCGAGCTCGCGCACCCCGATTCCCGGTCGGACCTTGATCTGAACGAGGAGCGCGACCTGGCCGCCCGTGACCCCGAGCGAGTGGACCTCCCGCCGGAGCTGCCGGTTCAGGTGCAGGAGAACCGGGCGAAGGCGGTTTGCGAGGACTGTGGGATCTGACGCGACGGCTGGCATTTCGTTAACCAGGTTAACTAATCGTGCCGACCTCCCGCGGACTTGAGGCCTAATCCCCCACGTGAGGGGGCCGCAGCGCGGCCTGTCCGCGAAGCGGACCAGGGAGGGGGCCTGGGGGAACCTAGGTTCCCCCGGAGCTTGAGGCCTATGCGTATGGGCAGAATCACCGTGTGGCACGAAAACCACTCGAAGATGTCGCCCGGGGCCTGAAGGTGCTCGGCGAGCGGCTGTCCCAGACGACGGGCGGCGGCGATCCGGCGGAATGGATCTCGGATCAGCTCCGGCGACCGGAGCCTGCGCGGACAATGCCTGAGCTCCAGGCCGAGCTCGACGCCCTCGTCGGGCTCGAGACGGTGAAGGAGCAGGTGCGGGCGCTGGTCGCCTTTCTGCAGGTTCAGGCCGAGCGCCAGCGGCACGGGCTCCCGGAGGTTGCGACCTCGCAGCATCTCGTGTTCCTCGGGAATCCAGGGACGGGCAAGACCACGGTCGCGCGGCTGCTCGCGGAGATGTACCGAGCGATGGGCTTGCTGAGCCGCGGCCATCTCGTCGAGGTCGACCGGGCCGGGCTCGTCGGGCAGTACGTCGGCATGACGGCGATCAAGACCGACCGGGTGATCCGGCGCGCGCTCGACGGCGTCCTCTTCATCGACGAGGCGTACGCGCTCGCGCCTGGAGACGAACGCCAGGACTTCGGGCCGGAAGCGATCGAGACGCTCCTCAAGCGGATGGAGGACTACCGGCACCGTCTCGTCGTGATCGTGGCCGGCTATCCGCGCCTGATGCATCGGTTCCTGCAATCGAACCCCGGACTGCGCTCGCGCTTCTCGCGCGAGATCACGTTTCCCGACTATTCGACTCCCGATCTCGTGGAGATCACGCGGAAGCTCGGGGCGGAGTACGAGTATTCGCTCGACGAGGACGCCGTCGAGGCGCTGCGCCAGATTCTCGGTCGCGCCGCGCGCGGCGAGGGCTTCGGAAACGCGCGCTTTGCCCGCACGTTGTTCGAGCAGGCGCTCAATGCGCAGGCGCTACGGCTGGCCGGCGTGCAGGGCGGTGAGCTCGCAGACCTCGAGCGGTCGGAGCTGATGACGCTTCGCGGCGACGACCTGGTTGCCGCTGCCCGGGCACTGGGTGAGGACGGTCCCGACGAATCGCGGGCCGGGTTCTGGCGGCGTCGGCGCTAGGTCCGCTCGAGCTTCAGTTCAGCCAGGCCGCCACGAGGAACGCAATCGCAGCCGCGGCTGCCGCCGCAACGAGCAGCAGGTTCAGGGCGAGCAGGATCGTCAGCGTCTGAGGTCGCCGCTTCGAAGACCCGGCAGCTGCGCTTGAGGGTCGTCCCCAGCCCACCGCGCCGGCGAGCACGTTGGTGATGAACTGGTTGAGGCTGATGCCGCTGCGGTCCGCAGCACGCGCGAGCTCCTCGTGGAGGCCGGCGGGCATGCGCAGCAGCAGGCGCCCGCTATTTCTCGCCGACCGTTGACGCGGCTTCGCGGCGGCGTCTTCCTGCGGCGCTTCCCCGACGGCTTCTGGAGTCGCCATGCCACGAGTTTACGGGCTTCTCGTCGCCCGCACAACGCAAATCTCCCTCGAAATCGTCGTGAAGCTTGGCCAGTCCGGAGGCGATCAGCCTCGATGTGTGCGTCTGCGAGACGCCGAGCCGCGCTGCGATCTCGCTTTGCTGGAGATCGCCGAAGTAGCGAAAGCCCAACGCCTGGCGTTCACGGGGGTCGAGCGAGCGCAGGCCGCTTTCGATGGCGAGGCGATCATCGGTGGCGTCGAAGTCGTTCTGCGGCCCGGCGGCATTCGACGCATCTGCAAGCGTGAGCGGCGCCCGTGCCTGTTCCGCACGCAGCGTTTCGGCAAGCTCGTCCTGGTCGAGCTCCGCTGCAGCAGCAAGCTCCGACGACGTCGGGTCTCGGCACAGGTCGGCGGTGAGCTCGGTACGGGTCGTGCGCACGCGGACGCTCGCCTCCTGGTAACGCCGAGGTATCCGCATCGCACCGCAGCGATCGCGCAGGTGCCGCTTGATCTCACCGAGGATGTTCGGGATCGCGAACGCGGCGAACTCGACTTCCCGGTCGCGCTCGAAACGATCGACCGCCTTGATGAGGCCGATCGAGCCCACCTGCACGAGATCCTCGAGACGCTCGCCGCGGTTCGCATACGGCCGGGCGATCGACACGACCAACGGGATGTACGCCTCGATCAGGCGTTCTCGAGCGGAGAGGTCCCCCTCCTCCCGATACGCGCGTAGCAACTCCGCTGACGAGTTGCACGAGCGAGCCAACCGTTCCGCCGCAACGATCGTCATTTCTCTCGCCGCCACTGTAGACATTTCCAAATGCATTTTCAAATCGCGCGGGTGCACGCAACGAACATTGGGTACTTGTTTCTTCGATGGTCTCGTCTTCGCACGGAGAACTGGTGGGAGGAAGGCAACATTCGCGAGGGCCAACGGGAAGCTGGGGAGGGCTCGCCCTGCTGCTCGTTGCTGCGCTCGCCGCGATTGCCTTTGCTGCGCCTGCGCGTGCGGACGAGAACCTCAAGACGAGCTCGACACCGCCGTTGCGGATCGATCGATCGGCAGCCGTTGTCATTGCCGATGTCGATGCGGCAGCGGTGCCCGACGTGATCGTTCCGGCGTCCGCTCCTGCAGTGCCGATCGCTGCGCCTCCGGAGCCGGTGACCAGCGAAAACCCTGCAAATGAGCTCCCCTCGGTGGACGACGCAGTGTCGCCGGCGGAAGCTACGACGCAATCCGGAGCGATATCACTCCCTGCTGTCGTGCAAGCGCACGTTCGTCGCGCGTCCCCTGATCCGGGGCTCTCACGCAGAACGCCGGGGCAGTATCACAGCGTCACACCGCAGTATCAGCCGTCCTCCGAGCGCCGCGCGACAGTCGACCACGCGGCGCGCTCCGAAAACGAACCGCCAGTCTCACCTCCCGCGCCCGACAGCCCTGAGGAGACGAACGGTGAGAGCGCCGGCAGCGGTACCAATTACGGAACGAATTGCGCTGATCTGTCCACAGATAGTGCGCCAATCTGTTCCGAAGCTGGTGCTCATAACAGCGATTGGAATTGCGAGTGGATCGCGTACTGCAGCACAGAGATCCCTCCGGTCGAGGCGGTTCCGGCACTTCCTGAATGCGCCGTTTCCACGCCGAGTGAGGGCCAGTATCAGCAGGCAGACGGGCAGTATCAAAGCGACGCGGCGTGCGAACCGGCTCCGGTCGAGACCGGATGCGCTGCAGCCGGTGCCGTCACGCCTGCGGTTTCCGCTCCGGACTCGACGGCCGCACCGGAGCCTGCAGACGTTTCGCCGAGCCAACCCCAGCCTCCCGAGGAGCCGACGACAGCACCGGCCGTCGCGCGTCCGCGTGGTGGTACAGACGGTCGTGCCGCATCGCCGCTCACGACGGCCGGACAGGACGCAGGTGGCGATACCGAAGGTTGGTCGCAGGTGAGCACGAGCCGGGCGGCTACGACTGTGGCTGCCGCTCCTGCGTCCACTTCGCGGCAGGCTGCCGTGACTCGGCCCGAGCCGGCGCCACGTGGCGATGTTCCCACCCGCGCTGAGCCCTCGTCGGTCACTTCCGTGGAGCCGCGGCAGTTCCGTCTAGCACTGGCGGCGCCGCCGCTGGGCAACCTTAGCGAACGTTCCGGTCTCTTCACGTGGTTCAGCTGGTCGCGGCGATGCCTGGCTCCTCGTCTTCGCGGTGCTGCTGGCCGGCGCCACGGCTTTCGGTCTCTCGGCGGCCGGTTCGCTGACCATGTGGCTGCCGGCGGTCGCCTTCGGGCTCTCGGCGCGCCTGCGGAGCAAGGGCTTCTCGCGGAGGGCGGGCGCAGCGTCGAAGGACGAATCGACGAACGCGATCAGGTATCGCGATTAGTCGAGTCGTCGTGCGGTTCCCGGGATCTTTCGAGCTTGTCGACCTTGAAGGGTGTGACCCTCAGCTCGGAGCTGAGAATCGGTCCGCCTTCGTCGTTGTAGACGACCGTGTCAGGGCTCGACGCGGGATCCGCCGGTGAAGGACCGACTCCGTCGATCAGACCGAGCGCAGCAGCCTTCCGGACTGCCTCGATGCGGTTGCCCGCGTCGAGCTTTCGCATCGCATGGCTGAGGTACTCCTTCACCGTGTGCCTGCTCAGGTGCAGGCGCTCGCCGACCTCAGGATTCGTCAGACCCTCGGCGACGAGTCGAACAACGCTCAGCTCCTGGCCGCTCAGCTTCGGTTCCTCCGTTCTGCGCGCATCGATCAGCACGGCCGCAGCGCGTGGATCGATCACGCTTTCGCCTGCAAGCACCCGCTCGATTGCTCGTCCCAGATCGAGGTCATCCGCATCAGTGACGAGGAAGCCGCGCGCACCGGAGTCGAGCGCCGCTTCGACAGCTCTCTCGTCGCGCTCGGCCGACAGCACGATGACCGCGGTTCCCGGCTGTCGTTTCAGAATCGCCGCGCAGACCTCGGCCCCGGAGCCGTCGGGGAGCCTGGAGTCCAGCAGCACGACGTCGGGCTGATGCTCGACTGCCGTGGCAACGGCCTCCGTCCCGCTCTCTGCCTCGGCGACCACGCTCGCGCCGCTCGCAACCAGTTCCGCGCAGATACCGCGCCGGACGATCCGGTTCGGCTCGACCACGAGAACGCGAGCGGCCATAGCGGTGATGGTAGACCCACCTCATCGGGGGGATGGAAGACCCGCCACCCGGGGTCTACCGACGGACAGGTGGAAAGGCCATCGTGAAGCCCATGGGGAGGGGGCGGTGTCGCTTCGCGCTACTGGCGTGTGTCGTGCTCGTTGGAGCGGGCCTGCACGCCGGCAACGCCGCCGCAGCGGGTGAGGATCCGGGCTCCGGCGCGCAAACGAGCTCAAACGGCGCGACCGCAACCGCGCAAAACGTCAGCAACACGAGCCAGACCAGCACGGAGACCCAGACCGGCACCAACGGCGCGCAGTCGCAGACGGTCACTCAGAGCGCACCGACCGAGCAGACGGCCAACGCGGCCTCGGTCTCCCAGCAGAGTTCGACCAACGCTTCGGCCGGGGGCTCGTCCGGCCAGGAAAATCACGCCGCGGCCTCGAGCACGGCCGCCAACACCAACAACACGACGCAACAGAGCACTCAGACCCAGCAGGCGAGCGCGCCGCAGTCGGCGGGCGGCCAGTCGCAGTCGACCCGGCAGAGCGCGCCGACAGAGCAGGCTGCGAACGCGAGCGCAAACTCGACGCAGCTCGCACCGACGAACGTCAACGTGGTCATCCGGCTCGACTCCCCCGGAAACGACGGCCCGGTGGCTCAGACGAACAGCTCACAGGCAAACGCCGACGCCGGAAACACGAACAGCCTCTCCCAGGGATCTGGTCAATCCCAGAACGGAGCGGGATCGGCTGCAGGCCAGTCTCAGTCTTCGAGTCAGAGCGCGCCGACGACGCAGAGCTCCCAGTCGACGGCGACCTCGACGCAGGTCAACCCGCTGAACGCGAACATCGTGATCCGGAACAAGAGCCCGGGCGACGAAGGGCCGGTCACCCAGACGAACTCCGTGCAGTCGACGGCGGGAGCCGCGAACTCGAACGCGGTCGATCAGGCTGCGAGCCAGCTTCAGAGCGGCAGCGGCCCGGGGAGCGGCCAGTCGCAGGGTGCTGCGCAGAGCGCGCCGACTGTTCAGACGGCCGGTGCGACGGCGACCTCGGTACAGGGCTCTCCGACGAACGCCAGTGTGACGATCGATCCCGCCGCACCCGATCCGAATGGCTCGGGGGCGATCGGAACGTTGATTCAGGTCTGGATTCCCAACGACCCCGAAACCTCGCCGGCGAGCTCCCCTGCGGCCGGCGAGGTCGTGGGGGCAGACAGCTCGACCGCGACGGCATCCGCCGGCAACACGAACCACGTGACGCAGTCGGCCGTTCAAGAGCAGGACGCCGGCGGACGCCCGTCGTCGGGCCCCACCCAGGTGGGGGGAGGCACCCAGACACAGGTACTCGAACAGAGCGCACCCACGACGCAGACTGCGACCGCGCAAGCCACCTCCATTCAGGGGGGCACCGGCGCCACCTCGATCTCGTCGGCGGCCGCGCAGGCGTCGAACGTGAGCGAGGTCACGCAGTCGGCCACTCAGATCCAGCACGGCGGAGTCGAAGGAAGTCAGGTTCAGGTGATCCGCCAGGAAGCGCCGACCACGCAGTGGGTGGACGCGGAGTCGACCGGAGGTTCAGGAGAGAGTCACTCGTCCTCGAGCTCGACGAACAGCGGCTCGAGTGCAATCTCGCAGAGTGCAGTGCAGGTCCAGGCCGGCGAAGGCAGCCAGGTGCAGATCGTCGACCAGGACGCCGGGAGCCGCTCGTGCGGCAAAAGCCGCGCGACCTCGCTCGACTTGTCTCGCGGGACCGCCCGCGCTACCTGGCTCGCGGCATCATCGAGCGGCACTTCGGCCGAGTCCGGGTCGATCCGCTCGGAGAGTGGACGACGTGACGTGCGCGACACCGGTCGGCGCGGGCCACAGGAACCGCGTAATCCCGGGCCCCAGGAGTCGTCCTTGCTCGGCGCAGCCGGAAACGGCGCGCCGGGGGTCTCGCTCTGGGCCTTCGCAGCTTTGCTCGTTCCGTTTTTCTTGACGGCCCCTTGGTGGGCTCGTCGCCATCGCTCGGCGGCCATCCGGCGGCTGCTGAGCGTCGTCTTGCGACTCGAGCGCCCGGGCTAGCCCCGGCGAGTCCGACGGACAGCTTCGTCCCGTCGGACCTTGCCGCGGTGCTCCGGTGCGCCCCGGCAAAAACGGATCGCAACGACAACAAGAAAAGGAGACATTCGAAACCATGAAACGCCATCTCATTGCGGTGGGCATCGCACTGATTGCCCTGGCCGCGTGGGTGGGGACGGCTTCGGCCGCCGCCGGTGATCCTCCGCCGCCGGGCGCCAACCAGCTTCTCGGCCAACTGGCCGGGACGCTGCAAGGTGCGCCGGCAACGGGGACGGCGGGGCAGACGGCGTCGGATGCGAGCTTGCCGACCGGTTACACCTACGGCGGCACGATTCTCGCACCGGCCCCGGGCTCGAGCGCGGCGAATCAGACGGCCACGAACACTGGGACCGCTGATGCGTCGAACACGAGCACGACCGCGCAGACCGCGACCCCGACGCAGACCGGCGGCAGCTCCAGCTGCACGGCCGGCTGTGGTGGTGCGGGGCAAAGTCAGAACATCGATCAGTCGGCGAAGACGACGCAGGACGCCGATGCAGATGCGCTGGCGAAGCAGAACGCAGTCAACGCGAACGTCCCCATCTCAATCGCGGGCGGGAACGTGCTCGGCGGGTCGAGCGCGGCCAACCAGACGGCCACGAACACCGCCGACTCCACCGCTGACAACACGAGCAACACGACTCAGACCGCAACTCCCACACAGACGGGCGGCAGCTCCAGCTGCAACTCGGGATGTGGTGGTAACGGCCAGAGTCAGAACGTCGACCAGTCGGCCAAGACCAAGCAGGACGCCGACGCCGACGCGAAGGCCAAGCAGGACGTCGTCAACGCCAACGTTCCCGTGAGCATCGCCGGAGGCAACGTGAACAGTGGCTCGAGCGCGGCCAACCAAACGGCGACCAACACCGCCACGGCCGACGCCTCGAACGACAGCACGACCACGCAGACCGCAACCCCGAAGCAGACCGCCGGCAGCACGAGCTGCTGGTACGGCTGTGGCGGTAACGGCCAGAGTCAGAACGTCGACCAGTCGTCCAAGACGAAGCAGGACGCTGACGCCGACGCCAAGGCCAAGCAGAACGCGGTCAACGCGAACGTTCCCGTGAGCATCGCCGGAGGCAACGTGAACGGTGGATCCAGCGCTGCGAATCAGACGCTGACGAACACCGGGACTGCGGATGCGTCGAACTCGAGCAAGACGAAGCAGACCGCAACCCCGACGCAGACGGCCGGCAGCACGAGCTGCTGGTACGGCTGTGGCGGTAACGGCCAGAGTCAGAACGTCGACCAGTCGTCCAAGACCAAGCAGGACGCCGACGCCGACGCCAAGGCCAAGCAGGACGCAGTCAACGCCAACGTGCCGGTGAACATCGCCGGAGGCAACGTCTACGGTGGATCCAGCGCTGCGAATCAGACGCTGACGAACACCGGGACTGCGGATGCGTCGAACTCGAGCAAGACGAAGCAGACCGCAACCCCGACGCAGACGGCCGGCAGCACGAGCTGCTGGTACGGCTGCGGCGGTAACGGCCAGAGTCAGAACGTCGACCAGTCGTCCAAGACCAAGCAGGACGCCGACGCCGACGCCAAGGCCAAGCAGGACGCAGTCAACGCCAACGTGCCGGTGAACATCGCCGGAGGCAACGTGAACGGTGGATCCAGCGCTGCGAATCAGACGCTGACGAACACCGGGACTGCGGATGCGTCGAACTCGAGCAAGACGAAGCAGACCGCAACCCCGACGCAGACGGCCGGCAGCACGAGCTGCTGGTACGGCTGCGGCGGTAACGGCCAGAGTCAGAACGTCGACCAGTCGTCCAAGACCAAGCAGGACGCCGACGCCGACGCCAAGGCCAAGCAGGACGCGGTCAACGCCAACACTCCCCTGAACATCTCCGGGGGCAACGTCTACGGCGGCTCGAGCGCTGCCAACCAGACGGCGACGAACCACGCCACTGCGAACGCGCCGAACTCGAGCACGACGACGCAGACGGCGACGCCAAAGCAGACCGCCGGCAGCTTCAGCTGCTGGTACGGCTGCGGTGGCCACGGGCAGTCGCAGAACGTCTGGCAGAAGGGCAAGACGAAGCAGGACGCCGACGCGGACGCGTGGGCGAAGCAGTACCTGCTGAACAGCGACGTCCCGTTCATCCTCTCGTACGGGCATAAGCCGAGAGGCGAGGTGATGACCTACTAACGAAGACGCTCCAAAGACGAAGCGCCGTGAGGCGCTAAAGACCGGGGCGGCCGTCCCGCCGCAGAGCGGTCGCCCCGGATCGTCTTCGCCAAGTGCCTAGACCATGATTCAGACCACACTCGAGATCACGTTCTCCGACGACAACTTCGCCGGTGTGACGGTCGAGACCAATGCCGAGGGCGAGCTGAAGCAGCAGGCCGAGCTCGTCGGCTTTGCCCATCTCGCGGCGACCGTCATCTCCTCACTCGGACGCGAGCGCGCACGAGCGCTCGTCCGGTCGCTGGGCGACGGTGACTTCGCCGGCGATGAGTTGCGCCTCGGAGGAGAGCTCCGGCGGAATGCTGTGGATCGCCGCAAGCTTTCTGGACACACGACGAGGCCCGCGGCTGTTCTTCGAGCTGAAGCCGCGTGACCTGCGACGTATCGGAAAGGACGCGGATGTTCTCGCAGCTCGCTCGGTGTTCGAGGCCCTTCGAGCTCTGGCCGGGAAACGCAGCGAGGACGCAGAGACGGCCGCGCGCGTGAGGGCGACCGCTGCCCTGATCGCGAGAGCCGCCGAGAGCGGGTACGTACGACACGAGACGGTATTCGACGTCTCTTTGGCAACGGCAGACCTTGCCTGGGGGGTTGTCGAGCCCGTGAGTGCCCTGCCTCCCTGGGCTTCGTCGGACGACCTTCGCTGTCCGGCCTGCGGATCACGCGAGCTCGAGTTTCGGCTCTGGCCGAGCGGCCGGTCCGCTCTGCGGCGCTGCGCGAGTTGTGGAGCCGGTCTCTGGTTCCGCGCCGGCCGCCGGCCCCGGTCTGTTCCAGGTAGGGCGTGGAAAGGATCGGAGAAATTTCGTGACGACCTGATTGCTCTCTCGAAGACCACGTCGGAAGGGACTTCGTCTTCAGGCGGCCCCGTTGCAGGCGCGCTGCTCGCCGACCTCCGGACTCTTTTCCGCGAGAACGGCTGGCCGTTCTCCGATGTCCGGGGCGCTCCCGTGCTGTTCAGCGAGCTGTCCGGCATGCTCGGCCGCTGGAAGTTCTACGCACAGGTCGTCGAGGAGCATGACCTGATCCTTCTCTACTCGGTCTGCCCGTTTCGGGTCCCCGAGGAGCGCCGCTCCGAGGTCTCGGAGTTCTTGACCCGGGCGAATTACGGGCTTGCGGCGGGGAACTTCGAGCTCGACTTTGCGGACGGTGAAGTCCGCTACAAGACAGCCCTTCAGCGACACGTCGACGGGCTCGACGCCGCGGCGCTGAAGAGGGTCGTGCGCGCGAACGGGATCGCAATGGAGACGTATCTCCCGGGAATCGGAGCGGTGATCACGGGAACGGCTCCGGTGCCGGCGCTCGAGCGACACGGCGGGGCGGCCTAACAATCGGCATTGCAATCCATGAAAGACAGGAGTACCTTCCGTGCGGGTAGCGATCGCGAACGGGGAGGAGGAGTTCGTGAACACGGCTCCTCGGCGAAGAAGATCGTTACTGCGGCGACCGCGTTGGGCCCTTGGGGCGGCCCTGTTAGCGAAGCGCGGCCTGTGGATGCTGCTGACGCCTCGGCGTCACAAGGAGCAACGGCCGTTTTCGCGCGCGAGGCGTCGCGGCGCGTCGGTTGTTGCGCTTCGCCTGGCGGCGTGCGTCGTCGTCGCAACCGCACTGTGGAGCGCGGCTCCTGCGGTTGCCGACGACGCGCCGCCAGTTCCCGGGGTGACGACCACGACAGACGCACCGCCTCCGGACCCGTACAGTCCAGCGGCGCGGACGACCAAACCGAAGCCTGCGGCTCGTTCCGTCACCCCGGCCGTGAGGTCGGCGCCGACCACGCACTATGTACCCCCCGCCGCAGTTCCTCCGGCCCAGGTCGCCTCGCCGCGGCACGCGACCAAACACCAGACGAAGGCAGTTCAGAAAAAGCGAACGCACGCGGCCAGGAGCCGAACCGTCTCGCCGCCGTTCAAGGTGAACCTCGCCCCGCTTCACGCGATCGTTGCGGGGGCCCAGCGTCCGCTCGTGCCCGTTAGCAATGGGCACGACCGCTACCTCTGGCTCGCGGGGAGCTCATTCGCCGTGCTCGCGCTCGCCGGGTTGTCACTGCTGATGCTGACGATGCGGATCGCACGTCCGGTGGGTGAAGCGTGAGCTGGCGTTATCCGCTCGTGCTGTTCCTCGTCTGCCTACCGCTGCTGATCTTCGCTTCCGCCGCGAGTGCCGCTCCCCTGACCGTCACATGCAATGGGGGTACGTGCTCGCCTGGCTGGTACAAGATCAACATCACGGTCGCCTTTGCTTGGGATCCCACGGGCGTCACGTCGACAAGCGGCTGCGATACCCAGACGATCAGCTCGGACATGATTCGCCATTTCAATTGTGTGGTGAGTTACGGCGGAACGCCTCCAACCCAGGCGA
The DNA here is from genome assembly GCA_963804935.1 of uncultured Actinomycetes bacterium. Taxonomy (GTDB): domain Bacteria; phylum Actinomycetota; class Thermoleophilia; order Gaiellales; family Gaiellaceae; genus 3-1-20CM-4-69-9. The sequence goes on along the minus strand of CAWDSD010000017.1, from coordinate 7,408 downwards.
CAGCCGCTTTCGATGTCAAGCGGGACGCGACTCCTCCGACGGTGACCGGCGCGTCCCCGACGCGCGGTCCCGACTCGAACGGGTGGTACAACCATCCGGTAGGAATCAACTTCAACGGCTCGGACGCGACATCGGGTCTCGCTGGTTGCAACTCGACCACCTACGGTGGCCCTGACACTGCAAGTGCTTCCTTCGCCGGAACTTGTACCGACAATGCTGGGAACGTCAGCGCACCCGCAAGCTTCGGGCCGATCAAGTACGACGCGACGCCGCCGGCCGTGGGTCTCTCGCTTTCGCGTGGGCCGGACTCGAACGGCTGGTACAACCATCCGGTCGACTTCCATGCATCCGGGAGTGACAACCTCTCGGGCATCGCTTCCTGCAACTCCGGCACGATCGGCGGGAGCGGATCGGTGGCGGCGAGCTGCACGGACAACGCCGGCAACAGCGGTAGTGCCGGTACCTCGGTGAACTACGACGCGTCGGCGCCGTCCATCGACAGAGTGACGCTCGACCGTCCGGCGGACAGCAACGGTTGGTACAACCACGCCGTCCACGTGACGTTCCACGGAACCGACAGCGGCTCGGGCATCAGCTCGTGCACGGATACCTCCTACTCCGGGCCGGATACTTCGAGCACGACCGTCAACGGCACCTGCACGGACAGGGCAGGCAACCGCGTCAGCGGCACGTCACCGGCGTTCAAGTACGACTCGACTCCGCCGACCATCACGAACCTCGGGTTCGACTGGGACGACGGCACTGCCACGCTGACGTGGACGGCATCGCCGGACACGAAGGCGATCGAGATCGACCGAACGCCGGGCACGGCCGGCGCAGACCCATCGGCAGTCTTCAAGGGCCTCGCCTCGAGCTTTGAGGACACCGGCCTGACGAACAAGGTCAAGTACATCTACTCGATCAACGCATTCGACGAGGCCGGCAACAAGGCCTCAGATTCGGTCACCATCGTGCCGGGCGCCAAGCTCTACTCCCCGGCGCGAGGCACTGTCCTCAAGAGTCCGCCGCTGCTCGCGTGGCGGCCGGTCGCCGGAGCGTCGTACTACAACCTCCAGGTTTTCTACGGCGTATCCGGCAAGGCCTTCCGCCGTGTCGCTTCAGTGGCGGTCAGCGGGCGGAAGGTGTTGACGACCTGGCCGCTCCAGCCGCGGTTCAGGATGAAGAAGTCCTGGACGTTCAACGGCAAGCATCGAACGCTCGCCAAGGGCCGTTATCGCTGGTACGTGTACCCCGGTATCGGGAAGCGCACGGCGCACAAGTACGGCCCGCTGATCGGCCAGAGCGACTTCGTCGTGACGAAGCGCTAGTCGGCGATCACATGCGCCGGGCTGCTCGGCCGCCCGCTGTCGCCGCCCACCCCGCCGGACGCAAGGGCGGCGAGGGCAAGCACGAGCCACGCCACGAGGCACAGAAACACAAGCCGCATTGACGGTTGTGACGTCGCGCGTTGGCCGGAGTTTGCGTATCGCGTGTTAAGCCGTTACCGGTTCAAAAAGGGATCGTCCGAATTTCCCAAGGACGCAGTTCGAGCTCCTCGCCTTGCGAAACGGACCTTCTGAGGCTCGGCGCTTTCGTTGACGAGCCGCGCCAGCTCCGGTTGCAACGCGGTGAGGACGACCTCCGGGCTGCCGTCCAGCGCAGGGCCCGAGTGCGTGCGCAACTCCGTCGAGTGCGCCGTTCCCGGAGCCGTCAGGAAGGGATAGCGGTACGCCTCGGCGTGTTCGGCGATCGAGTCGGCGCTCGGGTAGTACGCGAACGAGAAGGAACGGGGGCCGCGGAGTTGTGCCGCCGGGATCGGGATCTCGGGGCCGGCGGGCTCTTCGCGCGACGGGTTCCCGTTGAGGCTGATGTAACCGATCGAGCGCAACGCGGTCAGCGCGAGCTCGTCTCCGACCACCTCGTACTCGGTGACGTGGTCGAGGAGGAGCGCGATTCCGCCGGCGGCGACGAAGCCGGAGGCCGGAAACGTCGGGACGGCGACCTCGCCGTGGCCGCCTTCCACCTCGAGACTGCGCTCGACCACCGCGAACTGACCCTCGGCATGCGAGCTCTCCGCAGGCTCGAGCAGTGGCACGTGCACGCGCACCCGCTGGTCGTCGCAGGTGTTGTCGAGCTCCAGCCGGACGCGGACGAACGACTCGCCGGCCCGCTGCTCGAAGCGCGTCCGCGTCTCGACGCTCCGGTCGTCCCACGACGTAGGTTCGGTGCAGCACGTCGACCCTGCGGAGCGGCCCGTCCTCGACGCGCTCGAGTCGTTCCTCTGTCGGAACGTCGACGAGGACGTCGTCCGCGGGCGCTGCGTAGTTGTAACTGTCACCGACGTCCTTCCCGCGGACGATGCGGGTGAGGCTCGACACGTCCACGTTCGGACACGTGCCAGGGACTGTCCCTGGCACACGTACGGGACGGACACTGGTCCAACCCAGCGGTGGCGCCGGAACGGCCGCGACGATCGTCCGCTTCGGTTGGGCGACGACGCGCAGCGTCCACTCACCCTCCGCGGTCGCAAGGCTGAGCTCGCCGACGAGCTGCTCGACGTCGAGGAACTCGGGGTCCGGCTCGTCACCCACCTGAAGGATCGCCTCACGCTCCTCGATCCGGAAGCCGTTCACGATCCGCCCGAAGATCTCGCGGCCGTGCAGGCGGCGTGCGATCACCGTCGCCACGTCTGCGCCGGCGAGCTTCGTCTCCCATTCGAACGACGGCTCGCGGCGTACTTCCTGTGTCGGCAGGCGCGTGCCATCCGGAAGCTCCAACTCGACCGCCTCCCACTCATCCGGGACGACGACCTCGAGCTCGACGAGGTCGGTGCGCTCCCGCGGCGACGGATTCACGATCGCGAAGGCGCCGCGGGGAACCTCCGCGGCAATCTGCGCAACCGCGCGCTGCGCGAGCTCGCGGCCGATGTGCTCCGCCTCGGCGTAGCGCGCCAGCACCTGCGCCGAGACGTCGTCGGTGGAACAACCGCAGATCGAGTCGTGCGCCGAGTTCTGGAACATGCGCGTCCACGCCTGGGCGAGAAACGGCTCGGGCATGTCGGTGCCGCCGTAGAGCGCCTGCAACGGCTCGGCGTAGCGCTCGAGCCACCGTTCCGCGCGGGCACACGCCGCCTTGAGGTCGATGCGGGCCGAGATGACGCCGGGGAGCAGGTTCGCGCGCGCGGCGGAACGCAGCTCACCGCGCCATAGGAAGAGACCGTCCGGCGCGGCGTCCGCGAGGTACTCGCCGACCGTGCCGACCGTCGCTCCGTCTGGGACACGCGCCGAAAACTCGTGCACGAGCGGCTTGTGGTCGGTCCCGACCATGCCCAACACCGGATCGCTCCCGAACCAGTGACGGAAGCGCTCCTCGAACGGGCGGAGATCGACCGGGCCCGGGACGTCGAAGATGTACGCGGCATTGCCGTATCCGCCGGGCAGGTACTCCGCGACCACCGAGGATCCGTCGATCCCCTCCCAGACGAAGCGGTGGAAGTCGACCGCGGCCGGGACTCCGCGCCAGACGACCGCCGTGTCGATCCCGACCGCCCGGAGGATCTGCGGCATCTGCGCCACGTGCCCGAACATGTCGGGCAGATAGCCGACGCGCATCGCGCCGCCGAGCTGCTCCGCGCGGCGCATCCCCGCTTCGAGATTGCGCAGTGTCGTCTCGCCGTCGACGAGGAACTCGTCCATCAACGTCTGCCACGGGCCGAGTGCGAGGCGGCCGGCCTCGACGAGCGAGCGAATCCGCTCCTCCGACTCCGGACGGATCTCGACGTAGTCGTCCACCGTTGCGAGCTGACCGTCCAGGGTGAAGCTGAGCGTCTCGTCGGCCTCGAGCCGGTCGAGCAGCTCGTCGACGACCTCGACCAGCGAGATCCGAAACGACTGGAAGGGCCGGTACCACTCCCGGTCCCAGTGCGTGTGCGGAACGAGAAAAACGCTCAGGTCTTCACGGAGCCTGCGAGCAGGCCCTGCACGAAGTAGCGCTGCAACGAGAAGAACACGATCAGAGGGACGATCATCAACAGGAACGAAGCGGCGCTCAGCAGGTTGTACTCCTGGCCATACGTGGAGAGGAGGTATGGGATGCGCACGGTCATAGGTGCCTTGTCCGGCTGACCTGCAAGGAAGACCAAGGCCATCAGGAGGTCGTTCCAGACCCAGAGGAACTGAAAGATCGCGAACGACGCTAGTGCAGGCACGGACAGGGGCACGACGATCCGTCGGAAGATGGCGAGATTCGACGCGCCGTCCATGCGGGCTGCCTCGATCAGATCCTTCGGAAGAGTGATGAAGAAGTTCCTCAAGAGGAAGATCGCGAGGGGCAGTCCGAAGGCGGTGTGTGCGAGCCAGATACCGAGGAACGCAAAGGCACTGATGCCGAAGTGGGGCGTGTTGAGGTGCCACTCGCGGAACAGTTTCAGCAACGGAACGAGCGAGGTCTGGATCGGCACCACCATCAGTGCGATGATGGCCAGGAAGAGCGTGTCGCGGAACGGGAAGGGCACCCAAGCGAATCCGAACGCCGCCAGAGCGCCGAGTGTGAGCGGCAGGAGCGTCGCAGGGATCGTGATGATCAGGCTGTTCACCCAGGCATGGCCCATTCCGGTGGCGTGGATGACCGAGCCGTAGTTGTGCAACGTCCAGTCCCACTGCGTGAGTCCGTGCCACCAACCGCTCGAGGCGATGTCGTTCGGCTTGCGGAACGATGTGATCCCGAGCCCAACCGTCGGGACGAGCCAGATCAAGGCGACTGCGATCAGCCCGATGTGGATCGGTGAGCGGGTGAGGAAACGGACGAAGCGCTCGCTGCGCGTCTGCGCGCTGATGGGAACAGCCTGTTCGACGGTCGCCATCAGGCCACGACTCGCTCGCTGCGGAACCGGCGGACGTTCAGCACCATGACCGGCGCGATGATCACGAGCATGATTACAGCGACGGCGGCGCCGTAGCCGGGCCGGCCGTTCAGGAACGTCTCCTCGTACATGGTGAAGGCGATCACGCGACTGGACGTGCCCGGGCCGCCGCCGGTCATGACGTAAATGATGTCGAAGACCTTGATCACGTTGACAAAGAGCCAGATCGTCACGACGGAGAGAGGCAGGCTCAGCATCGGAAACATGATGCGCCGGAAGATGTTCCATTCACCGGCGCCGTCCACACGCGCCGCTTCCATGATCTCCGCCGGAATCCCCTTGATCGCGGCGGAGAGTACGACCATCACGAAGCCGACCGACGCCCAGACGTACGCGAAGATCAGGCAATAGTTGACGAGGTTCGGACGACCGAGCCAAGCGATGGGGTGGAAGCCGCTGTCGAAGGCGTTGATGGTCGCGTTGAGGACGCCCGTGTCGGGGTTCGGGCTGTAGACGAAGAGCCAGATGATCCCGACGGCAGTCGCGGAGATCGCCATCGGTATGAAGATCGCCGTCTTGACGGCCCGCTCGTAGCGGACTCGCACGGCCAGAACGGCGAGGCTCAAACCGATTACAAGTGCGAAGCCGATGTAGAAGATGACCCAGTGGATGTTGTTCACCAACGCGCCGCCGTCGCTCTTGTAGAGGAGCTCTTGGACGATGTTGAACCCGTGGAACTTGCTCGTATCGAGGAAGTCGGGATCGTTTGTAAGAAGATCTTTGAAGTTCTTCAGACCGAGGTAGTGCTCGAAGCCGAAGTTGAAGCTCCCCTCGTAAAACGCCAGGCGAATCGTGTAATAGGCGGGATAGACGAGGAAGAGACCAAGCGCGACGATCGCCGGTAACACGAACAACAACCCCTGGAAGCGTCCAAAGATCGAGCGGGTTGTCACGCCCTGCCCTTCGATCGGAGGCGGGGCGGCAACCGGGGTGGGGAGCGGCTGCGTGCTCATTCGTCCGCAGTCAAACAGAGTTGGCGGCGCCCGTCACGGGGCGCCGCCAACTCCAACTCGAACGGGCCTTAGAACTGGCCCTGGATCTTGTTCTGGAAGGTGGACAGGATGCTCTTGATGTTGCCGGGGTGCTGGATCACGTCCTGGAGCGCGAAGCCCCACGTGTCACCGAACGCTCCCGGTAGCAGGTCGGAGCCGTCGAACAGGAAGGTCTTAGCCGTTGCCAGCTGAACGACCTCGGCGCGGACCAGCTTGGTCGGGTAAGAGCTCGCCGGCACCTTCTTGTTCGGCGAGGTCACCGCTCCGGTGGACACCCAGATCCTTCCGGCGGGGCCGGTTGAGATGTACTTGAGGAACTGTCGAACCTCGGGCGTGTCCTTGAAGGCCGCTGCGAAGTCGGCAGCACCGACGACCGGATGGTCCAGCGATGCCTTGATCGTCGGCCACGGGAAGTCGCCGATCGTCGTGCCCGCTTTCAGGTTCGTGTTCACCTGCTGCGTTGCGATACCGCCGACGAAACCGCCCTCGAAGTAGAGCTGCGCCTTCGCACTGGTGCCGAAGACATCGCCGATCCCGCCGACGAAGCTCTGTCCCAGGACACCTTGCACGCCGTTCAAGACGTACTTGTTGTTGATGATCTGGGTCATGATCCTCGCCGCGTTCGCGACCGACGGATCGGTGAACTTCAGCTTGCCGGTGAAGAGGGCCTGGTACTTCGCCGGCCCAGCCGTCCGGGCGTAGATGTTCTCGAACCAGTCGGTGAGGGTCCATTGGCTCTGGCTCGGACCGGCGCCGACGGCCCACGGTGTCAGACCCTTCGCCTTGTACTTCTTCGTGATCGCAAGCAGCTGCGCCCACGTCTTCGGGACCTTGAAGTCGTACTTCTTGAACGAGTTGGGCTTGTACCAGATGACGCTCTTCGAGTTGGCCTTGGCCGGGACGCCGTAGAGCTTCCCGCCCGAGCTACCCAGCTTCAACCAGCCGGCCGAGTAGTTGCCCTTCATGTACGCATTGCTGAGACCGAGCGTCGAGAGCGGCTTCAGCGCGCCCTGCTTCGCGAGTGTCGTGATATAGCCCGGCCTCGGCAGGATCCCGATTTCCGGCGGATTACCGGCTGCGAGCCGCGTCCGGATCTCCGGGATGAAGTCACGAGCCGAGGTGTAGTTGACCTTGATGCCCGTCGCCTTCGTAAAGGCGTCAGTTACCTTCAAAAACGCGTCCTTCTCGCTTCCGCCCCAGAGCGAGAGAACCTCGATGGAATTGGCACTTCGTTTCGTCGGTTTTGCACTGATCGCTGTCGCCGTCAATCCGGCGGCGATAACGGCAAGTGCGACGGCCGACGCAATCAGCGATTTCCGTCGCATCACTCGAATCCTCCTCCTAGTTAGACCCCTGTGTCTGCTCTCGATGCTATCTCCAACGGCTAGGACGTCGTTAGCTCGGGGCGGTTAGGTTCAGCTCGGTCTCAGGATCGAAGACGTGGAGCTTGTCGACCGCGATCGCGAACTCGACGTCCTCCCCGGCCTGGACTTTC